>DAOUJM010000012.1:0-135611 GCA_034422695.1 Anaerolineae bacterium | reverse complement strand
GCCCCTACGGGATGCTTCGGGCTTACGCCCTCGCTACCCCTTTCCAGGGATGCTTCGGGCTTGCGCCCTCGCTACCCCTTTCCAGGGATGCTTCGGGCTTGCGCCCTCGCTACAGCCAGCGGCGGAACCAGTCGTGGCTGGAATCGTGGTGGTAGGCGTGTTCGCCGGGGTGGACGGCCAGTGACAAATGCGCTCCTGCGCCGGCCAGCGCCCAGGCGCGTTCGGCCGTGCGGTACTGCTCGCGCACGCCGGCGATGGGGAAGATGGGGTCGCGCTCACCGGCGATGACGCGCATGGGGCGCGGCGCCAGCAGCGCGGCCAGTTCGCCCATCTCGGCCAGTTCGAGGATGCCCGGCACGTAGTTGCATTCGCAGTGGACGATGTCGATGAGCGAGGCCTTGAAGGAACAGAAGTAGCAGGAGGGCACAGCGACCGTGATGCGCGGCTCGATGGCCGCCAGCCACAGGGTCGTGGTGCCGCCGCCGGAATTGCCCGTCGCCCCCAGCGCGCCTGGCAGGACGTCGTCGCGCGCCAGCAGCCAGTCGATGGCCTGCATGCCGTCGCGGCAACGCTCGCCCAGCAGGGTGCGTCCCTCCATCAAATACGAGAAGGCCAGGTGGCGACAACTCTTCGTCGTGTGCTGATCGCTGATGCGCGCGCCGAAGCCGCGCTGCTCCGGCGCGCAGACCAGATAACCCTGCCGCGCCAGCGCCTGGGCGTAGTTGTTGTCGCGCGCGACCTGATCCCGCGCCGTCGCCGCGTCCGGGTAATTCCCCAGGACGTACTGCACGGAGGGGTCGTGGCCGTGAAAGACGATGACCGGCTTCCAGGGCGGCTTCGTTTTGGGCCGCAGCAGGTAGACGGGCAGGCGCGCCTGCTCACCGACGTCGAGCGAATGCAGTTCCTCGACGTAGTCGCCGCGGTCGCGCGCAGCCAGTTGCCGCGCGGCGGGCGGCGGCAGCGGCGCGCGGCCCGCCAGACCCAGCAGCCGGACGACCTCCGCGCGCAGTTCGCCCTGCCAGCGACTCAACTCCTCCGCCGTACCCGCGCGCAGGGCCAGGCGTCGCGGCTGCGTCGCGTAAACGTGATCGAGATGGGCCTGCAGGCCGAAGTCGCGCACGTCCTGCGTCATGGTGCGGTCCCTCCAGGTTCAGGACGCTGACCGAATGGAGCGGACAGTTTACCTTGAAATCGCAATCGTCCCGCGGGACAGGTGCTGTGGGACTGGCGGCAGTAGGCGGCGGGCGTGTCGGCGCGCAGTCGAACACTATTGTAACCGGCGGCCAGGCCGCGAAGGCGACAGCCAATCGCAGCCTGGCGGAGTTGCTTTCGTTGCGCAACGGGAGCTTCCACTCCCTTGCAAATCAGCGGCGGGCTGCCTTTCAACCAGCCACAATACCTGGCGCCATGCGGGCCCTTTTACCGTTAGTTACGTGAGATAGCATTCGCCAAGCAAGTAGTTGTCGCCAGGGCCGCACACATTTGCCGGTCGTGGGCATCCCTCAATGCCAGGAGGGCATAACCAGGTAGCGCTAGTTGTCGTGCCAGTGCTGTCAGAGCCAGGGCGGTTACCAGGACCAAGCGGGTCTGCCAAATCAGCCAGCCTTCTGGCTTCCAGAAAGGCCAGGAAATTTTCCCTCAAGGCTTTCGAGGCCTCATCTTCCTCATCTTCCTCATCTTCAGGTAAGTTCGTCGAGGTGTCGTATATGGCGTTGTACCAGCCTCTAACCCAGTCACAGTTCGGTTCGTCTGACTCAAAGCAGGTGTTGGGGTCATTGGTCGGGTCATCGTCAGTGAAGAGCTCTGCATCCTCCCTGGCCTTGTCTTCCCGCCTGGCCCTTTCTTCTTCGGGCAGCCAGTCAGTACTCTGCATGTCAGGATAGCGCGTCCGGGCGGCCTCCAGCGAGACATGCCCCATATTCACAGCTGCCTGAAACCAGCCGCGCTCCCAGTCACAGTCCTCCGGCGCCGAAACGGCATGGCAGGCATTGGGATCATTGTCCGGGTCATCATCATCGAATGAGCCCGTCACCTGAGCTAACCCCCCCCCCCAACATTACCGCAAGTATTACCACAACCACAATACTCCAGCGCGATCTGATAACCACGTCATACTCCTCTACTGCCTTCGAAAGATACAAGCACGATGTAATGCGCCTGCGGGAAAGTTATCTTGAGCTTGCAATTTATGCAACAGGAATGGATTTAATGTCTTGTAAATAGCCCATGGTGCCGGCCGACAGCGCGCGTAGCCGCCCTGGCCCCGGAAAATTAATCTTTTCTGAACCAGGGTGCGCCGTGACTGTGGCGCATTCAGATGCTCAGGCCGGGCTGCCGGCCGAAGTCCCGGACATCCTGCGTCATGGCGCGCCTCACTCCAGGTTCAACACCGATACCGAATGGGCCGGACACTCGACGCTGAAATCGCTGCGCTCCGCGACGGTCAGTTGTCGCGTTTCGATGGCCACGGCGTCGGGCCGGTCGATATCGTTGAAGGCATCGACGGAAGGGCCGGCGAGCGTGCGCATTATGGCGGGCGCATTGTCACCAGGCGCCAGGCCGCGAATGCGGCAGGTGATGGCGTCGGCGGGATGCAGGTTGACCAGGACGATGCCCAGGGCGCCGGAGGCGGGGTCGCGGGTGACGACCGCGTCGAGGTGGCGTATGGCTGTGGCGCTGAAACAGCCTGCGCTGCGTTCGGGCGAGGGCCATGCCCGGAAATTCGCCACTTCCGCCAGTACTTGCAGGCGGGACATTCTGTGTTAGTCTTTGCCAACAGGCGTGAAGGCGGAATCCCATGACCCTGGACGCGTCGCTGTCGCTGGACGTCATCATTGCAATTTTGGCGATATTTGGCGCTGTGTGGCGTCTGGACGGCAAAATCGCCGCCTTGCGCGACGAACTCAAGCGAGACAACGCTGAGTTGCGCAGTGAACTCAGGGGCGAGATTGTTGAACTCAGGCGCGAAAACGTCGAGACGCGCGACGAACTCAAGCGAGACAACGCTGAGTTGCACAGTGAACTCAGGGGCGAAATCGCCGGGCTGCGCGACGGACTCAGGGGCGAAATCGTCGGGCTGCGCGACGGACTCAGGGGCGAAATCGTCGGGCTGCGCAGCGAACTCAAACACGATATCGGCCAGGTCGAGACGAAGATCGATGACGTCAGGCATCACCTTGAGACGCGGATCGAGCGTGTCGAGACCAAGGTCGATGACGGCAACCAGCGGCTGGCGCGGCTTGAGGGCCGCTTCGAAGGCCGCGCGGAGCGGCTGGCGGAAGCAGGCGAGGCCGATCCCGCCAGCTAAAATAGTGTGGCGGCGGGCTGATAACTCACCACGACGCCCGCAACAACATCAATAACCTGAGTGTCACCATCAACAACAGCAGCGTCAACGGCAGCAGCGCGCCCGGCTGACCCCCAACGCGGCCTGCGCCTGCGGCAGGGCGCGGTCAGCGGGCTGGTCGCGGCTTAAGAGGCTGATGCGCCCCACCGGCAAGTCCTGCCTGCGCATTGAGGCCGGCAGGTTTACGCATTTTCGGGCGGTAAAGCTGTCGCCCCTGCGCTTCGGCGCCGCCCGCGCAAGTGGGCATGAGGGCTGCGACCCTGGCGCGGATCTCGTCGTCCCTCCAGCCAGGCGGACGTGGTCACGTTTCGTGAAGCGTCATCCGGGACGTCTCTCTGCTTGCGTTGGGCCAATGGCATGGCCCGGGAGTCCTCGCATCCGGGCAAACTGCGGGTAATATTGTCTGGATTGTACCTTTTGAATTGTCACTCTGTTGCGTCTCACGAAAATGGCGGAAGAGAAACTGCTCACGGGAACAGGGACCGGCGCCGGGCGGGATGTCCGCCGGCACATGAGGCACGCGGGCGCACATTTTGTGTTACGCCTTGTTCTTTTGGCGCTTGTGGCTGCGCTCTTTATGTCGCTGGGCAACGTCACCATCGGCGCGGTGGGACAGGGCCTGGGTTATGCCCTGGCCGGCGTTACCGTCTTCCTTACCTTCCGGGTGCTGGGCTTTGTCGATCTGACCGTGGACGGCGCTTTCCCCATGGGCGGGGCGATATGCGCCGTGCTGCTCTTCGCCGGCGTCAGCCCCGAAGTCGCCATGCTGGCGGCTTTCATGCTGGGCATGCTGGCCGGGCTGGCGACGGCGCTGATTGACATCATCTTCAAAATTGAAGGCTTGCTGGCGAGCATCGTCGTGGTTACCGGCGCGTATACGGTGAACCTGCACATCATGCAGGGCCAAAGCAACATTCCGCTACTGGGCAAGGACACCCTGCTCAGCCGCTATTCCGGTGACTTCCGCGTCTGGGTGATCGAGCAGTTTGGCGCGGAGTTCCGGCGCCATTCCACCAACCTGCTGGAGATCATCCTCTTCAGCATCCTGGTGTGCGTCGTGCTGGGCATTCTCTACTGGTTCATGCGCAGCGAGATCGGTCTGGCGATTCGGGCGACGGGGCAAAATGCGCAGATGGTGCGCGCCACGGGCCTCAATCATCGACTGATGATAGTGACTGGCCTGATGGTCGCCAACGGCCTGGCGGGTCTGGCCGGCGCGGTGATCGTGCAGCAGTTCGGCTTCGCCGACGTCAGGCTGGGTTTTGGCCTGATTGTGCGCGGCCTGGCGGCGGTGATGATCGGCGAGGTGCTGCTGCGCCCGCGGGGCATCGGACAGATGCTGATCGCCGCCGTAGCCGGCATGCTGGTCTTCGACATTTCGCGCGCCTGGATCTTCAGCGCGCTGGACCTGCCGCCGACCGACATTCAGTTGGTCAGCGCCCTGGTCGTGCTGGCGGCGCTGGGCCTGCCGCGGCTCCACGATCGCTGGCAGGTCTACCGCAATCGACACAGGGCGGGGACGGGATAATGCTTACCCTGGATGACGTCTCGGTGGCCTTCAACGCCGGCACGGCGAACGAGGTGCGCGCCCTGCAACAGGTGTCGCTGTCCGTCGCCGATGGCGAGTTCGTGACCGTGATTGGCGCCAACGGCGCCGGCAAGAGCTCCCTGTTCAACGTCATCGCGGGCACGGCGCCAGTGGATTCGGGCCGCATCGTGCTGGATGACGTGGATATCACCTGGTGGCCCGAATACCGCCGTTCGCAAGATATCGGGCGCGTCTTTCAGGACCCGGCCATGGGCACCTGCCCCGGGCTGACCATCCGCGAGAATTTGTCGCTGGCGGCGATTCACGGGCGGAGCGCCGGCCTGCGGCGGGACGTGAAAAGGGCGCAGGAAGCCTGGTTCATCGAGCGCCTGGCGCACGAGCAACTGGGCCTGGAATACCGCCTGGATACCGACGTCGGTCTGCTCAGCGGCGGACAGCGCCAGGCCATCACCCTGATCATGGCGACCCTGATCAAGCCCAGGCTGCTCCTGCTGGACGAGCACACCGCGGCCCTCGATCCGCATGCCGCGGGGCAGGTCATCGCCCTCACCAGGGAACTGGCGGAGAGCCATGAGCTCAGCGTGATCATGATCACCCACAGCATGCAGCAGGCCTGTATGCTGGGCGACCGCATCATCATGATGCACCAGGGCAGGATCGAATTTGATATCGCCGGCGAAGAGCGGCAAAATCTCAACCCGGCCGATTTGGTCGAGCGTTTCCATACCCTTGAAGGCGACGCCGAACTCCCGGAGCGCGCTCCGCCTGGCTCTGCTCGCACATGAACGGGGCTTCAAAGCCAAAAGGGAGGAAAGAATGATGAGGAACCTGGTGCTTTTGCCGGTGTTGGTGGCCCTGACGCTGCTGTCAGCGTTGCCAGGAATGGCGCAGGATGAGGACAGGCCAACAGTCGCCATTCTGCGCTTTGGCGACGGGATGAGCTACGATGCCACCGAAGCCGCCATTCTGGACGTGCTCCAATCCTACGGGCTGCTCAGTGATGAAGAAAACAGGAGCGAGCGCCTGCGCATAAGAATCACGCACCCGCGTGAGGACATTCAGGGCGAAAAGCTCAACATCGTCTGGGGCGAAGCCGGCTTTGACCTGGCCAACGCCAGCCTGATGGTCGAACACGCCCTCGACCAGGAAGTGGACGTCATCGTCTCGCTGACGACGGCGGTGACACAAATCGCCGTCAACGCGACCGCGCAAATGGACGAGCCAACGCCTGTGTTTTTCACCTCGGTCTACAATCCCTACAAGGCCGGCATCGCGGAATCCGCCTGCGTCAAGCCCGCGCACGTCACCGGCTCGGAATCGCGGGCTTCCATGGAGGACGTGCTGGCCCTGATGATGATGCAGGACCCGGAACTGCAGACCGTCGGCGCCATCTATCACAGCTCCGAAGTCATGGGAGTCCTGGCCGCCGAAGAGCTCGCTGAAGCCGCCGCGGGACTCGGCCTGGGTGTCGAGGCGGTGGCGATTACCAACCTGGCCGACATGCGCGCCGCCACGGTGAGCCTGCTGGAACGCGGCGCCAGAGCCCTTGTCCCGCTCGACCTGCTCACCGCGCGCGGTCTGCCGATTGTGCTGGTGCTCGCCAACTCGTATGGCGTGCCCGTCTTCTATCCCAGCACCGCCGCCATCTATCTGGGCGCGACCGTTTCCAGCGGAAACTTCGCCTACTATCAACAGGGTGTCAACGTCGGGGTGATGCTGGCGCACTATTTGCTGGGCGAACTGGACGTCGCCACCACCGGTATCAATGTTGCCCGTGAAACGGCTGTGGGCCTCAACCTGGATTCGGCGGCCATGCAGGACGTTGAGATCGTGCCCGAACTGAGGGAGATGGCGGAAGCCATTGTTGTATCCGGCAGACTTTCCCATTTGTCGGAAAGGCTTGTGACCGCCATGGCCGGCGCAGGAGTTATCCTGACCGCGGAAGAACGCCGGGAGGCGGACCAGGCCTTCCTTGAGGGACTCCATTGCAGCCCGGAGCGCATCGCCGAAGAGCAGGCCGCGCTGGACGAGTCGGCCTGAGGCAATGGCGAGGCCCGCATATGAGCCGGGTTTTAGCGCCCAGGGGGAGGAGGGAACGATGAGGTCCGTTTTGCTTGTACTGGTGACGGTGGCGCTGACGCTGCTGTCGGCGCTGCCGGGAATGGCGCAGGATGCGGACAGGCCAACTGTCGCCATTCTGCGCTTTGGCGACGGGTTGACCTACGATGCCACCGAAGCCGCCGTTCTGGACGTGCTGCAATCCTACGGGCTGCTCACTGAGGAAGAGAACAACAGCGTACGCAGGGCCGTGGGAATCACGCACCCGCGTGAGGACATTCAGGGCGAAAAGCTCAACATCATCTGGGGCGAGGCCGGCTTTGACCTGGGCAGCGCCAACCTGATGGTCGAACACGCAATCGACCAGGAGGTGGACGTCATCGTGTCGCTGACGACGCCGGTGACACAAATCGCCGTCGGCCTGACCGCGCAAATGGACGAGCCAACGCCCGTGTTTTTCACTTCGGTCTACAATCCCTACAAGGCCGGCATCGCGGAATCCGCCTGCATCAAACCCGCGCACGTCACCGGCTCGGAAACGCGGGCTTCCATGGAGGACGTGCTGGCCCTGATGCTGCTGCAGGACCCGGAACTGCAGACCGTCGGCGCCATCTATCACAGCTCCGAAGTCATGGGAGTCCTCGCCGCCGAAGATCTCACTGAAGCCGCCGCGGGACATGGCGTGGGCGTCGAGGAGGTTGCGATTGTCACCCTCGACGATCTGCGTCCCGCTACACAAGGCCTGCTGGAACGCGGCGCCGAAGCCGTCGTCCCGCTCGACCTGCTCACCTTGCGCGGACTGCCGATCGTGCTGGTGATCGCCAACGAGCATGGCGTGCCCGTCTTCTATCCCAGTGCCGCCGCCATCTATTTTGGCGCGACCGTTTCCAGCGGAGATTTCGCCTATTACCAACAGGGGATCAACGTCGGGGTGATGCTGGCGCACTATTTGCTGGGCGAACTGGATATCGCCATCACCGGCATCAATGTTTCCCGTGATACGGCTGTGGGCCTCAACCTCGATTCGGCAGCCCTGCAGGACATCGAGATCGTGCCCGAGTTGAGGGAAATGGCGGAAATGGTCCTGTCGTCCGGCAGAATTACCCATCTTTCGGAAAGGCTGGCTGCCAACCGGGACAGCGCAGGGATTGTCCTGTCCGCGGAAGAACGCCGGGAGGCGGACCAGGCATTCCTTGAGGGACTCCATTGCAGCCCGGAACGCATCGCCGAAGAGCAGGCCGCGCTGGACGAAGCCGCGTAAGGCAAGGGTGTGGAGCGGATTTGTCGTGTCGCAGGGGTTGCCGCGCGCGATACAGTCCGCTTCGCTGACCAGCAGGGGTTTCCCGCAGGCCCTGGCGAGGTCGAGCGCCTGAAGCGCAAGCTGACGCAGGGTCATACGGGCGGCTGCGAGGCGGATTTGACCCGCCTTGCGGAACGCGCCAGCATCGAGATATTGAGCGTGAAGGTGCACTCCCGTGAGCCTGGACACCTCTTTGTCTCTGGAAGTTGTCATCACAATTCTGGCCATTCCTGGCGCTGTCTGGCGTCTGGAATCCAGGATCGCCGACACACGCAGGGAACTCAAGGGCGATATCGCTGAATCGCGGACCGAACTCAAGGGCGACATCGCTGAATTGCGGACCGAACTTAAGGGCGACATCCAGCGTCTGGAGACACGAGTCGATCGGCTTGAGGTAAAGATCGACGAGGTCGACCGCCGCCTGGGAGAAAAGATCGACGAGGTCGACCGCCGCCTGGGAGAAAAGATCGACGACGGCAACCAGCGCCTGGCGCGGCTTGAGGGCCGCTTTGAAGGCCGCGACGAGCGGCTGGCTTCCGAAGGCGAGACCAACCCCGCCGCCTGAGACCATTGAAACAACAGGCCTTACCCCGCCCGCCGTGACCTTAAGGAGGAACGGGGCTGTGGCGCCGGGGAGGCGCAGTCAGCCCAGCAGTTCCTCTATCAGGCGGTTGGTGTTTGAAAGCCGGTCCGACAGCACACGGGTAATCAGCACCTGGATCGCCGCGGCGACGTGCGGGTGCGTCTCTTCCATCCGCCGCAGCGCCGCCTGGTTCAGTCGGTGCAGCACGCCGGCCTCGGTGACGACGACTGAAACGGAGCGGACCCTGTTCAGGTAGAAGCCAACTTCGCCGACGATGGTGCCGGCCATCATGCTGCGCAGTCGCAGTTCCTGACCATCCTCCACCTGTAGCAGGATATCGACGCGACCGGATTCGATGAAGTAAAAGGCATCCGGCTCGTCTCCGGGCTGGAAGATCCTGTCGCCAGCCTGCGTCTCCAGGCGTTCGAAATAGCTGTGCAGCGCCTGTACGTCGTCGCTGTCAATCGTCGTGTGATGCGCAAGTTGCTCCTCTACCGTGACCAGGGCAGTGGCCAGCAAACCGCCTTCTTCCAGCAAAATATTCTCACACCGTTCCAGCGCGTGGTCCAGATCGTTGAAGAGCAGGGACTCACCAGGGCGATGTGCCGTGCCGGCGATTTCTGCCAGCAGGGGACGCAATTGAGGTAGCGGATTGCATACCAGCAATTCAATGTTGTGTATGTCTGTCAGCCCCTTCAGCTTCCTGAAGTCATGGACGGTTGAAACATCAAACCCGCTCACATCCCTGAAGTCGAGGATGAGGAAGCGCAGCGGCTCTGCAGCTTCATCCAGAATGTGCGACTTGACGTGTTCATGGAAGCGGTAGGTGGTGCCAAAAAAGACGAATCCCTGCAGGCGCAGGACCAGCACCTTGCTGCCCTCTTCCTGCAGCAGGCGGTTTTGCGCGAACGAGCGTTCGAGATTGCTGCGGTGGCTGCTGGCCGAAAACTCCTGTTTGATGACATCCAGCCGGCTGTATTCCAGCACAAAGAACATCATTGCCATCAGGAGTCCGATGGCGATTCCGGGCAGGAAACCCAACAGCACAGTGACCAGCGCAATGATGCCGACAATGAGGTAATCCTTCAGCGGCAAAAAGAGGCGGCTGTCAATCAGCCATTCCTTCATGTAACGCAAGCCGAAGTACATCAACAGGCCGGCCGGCAGAAAACGTGGCACAAGCGTGTAAACACTGCCGCCGAAGAGCATGGTCAGCGCGTACATCAGCGCCAGGATGATGCCGGCCAGCCGACCCCAGGCGCGCAGATTTTCTATCAGCAAGGGATAGGAGGGGATCGGATAACCCGCGATACCGCCACCCACCGCGCTGGAGGCGATATTGGCCGCTCCGTTGACGGTGAATTCGCGGTTGAAATTCATCTCCCGCCTGATGATCAGTTCCTGCCCGCTGACCCTGAAAAAGAGTTCAAGCGTACAGACGACGACCAGGGTCGCGATGCCGCCGAGGCTCGCGAGGATCATCTCCGGGTTTAGGTGGCCAAGGGCGCTGATGTCCGGCAACTGCCAGTGGATGGTGTCCGGCACCCGGGGCAGGAGCCATCCCGCTTCGATCAGACTATCCACATTGCCGCCGGCGTGGAGAGCCGCCAGATTGAACAGGACCAGTGAGACAACCACGGCGCCGGGCACGATGAACACGCTTCTGCTGCGGGTCTGCAGCCCCAGTACGACGGCGCCAAAGACAAGAGCCGGCAGCCAGCGTACGAAGACAGCGCCTGTTGTGAGGACCGGCAAGGCGTCGACGCTGACCCGGAGATCAACGGCGACCTTGAAACCGGCCTGCAGCAAGATCCATCCCAGGCCGGCCATGTAGCCGCCGATGATGGGAAAGGGGACGTAGCGAATCAGACTGCCGGCATGCACCATTCCCAGCAGCAGCACGACGCCACCGGCAAGGACGGAGGAAAGCACAACGCTCCATACCGCCAGCGCGAACAGGGTCTCCAGCGGCGTATCGGCCGGCGCGGCGGCAATCACGGCGCCGACAATCAGGCCGTGGAAGATGGCCGCCGTGCTCTGCGGCTGCGATATGGTCGTGTGGTCCGAACTGAAGAGCGAGGTGACCACGACGACGACGATGTTGCTTGTCAGTGCGATCCCCAGTCCCGCCGCAAAGTAGGCGGCCAGTTCATCCTGAAAAATCAGGCTGGGATAGGACGGGCTCACGCTCGCCATGATCAACCACATGATGACGCTCGCGGCTGCACTGCGCGCAAGGACCGCCGGTTGCAGCGCGTACTTCAGGGCGTTGCGCAAACCAGGTTGAGGGGCAGCGAAGGACGTCGTGTTTTCCATGGACAGCTTCAGGCCCCGGTGAACACGTTCAGTTTGCGAGGTTGTCGTCCGGGCATATCCAATTATCTGTATTCAGCAGGTCCTGCGAAAGCAGACAGACACGATTTGTATGGCAGCGTGCTGATAGCGTCGTGCCGGCAAAAGGTCATGGCGCGCGCTCCGGGTATCCCTGCGGATGGCGGCGATGCCAGTTCCAGGCGCCGGCGATGATTGTCTCCAGCGACGTGTGACGCGGCGACCAGCCCAGCCAGTCGCGCAGGGTCTTGTTATCCGCCACCAGCACGGCGGGGTCGCCGGCGCGGCGCGCTCCGACGCCGGCCGGGATCGCGTGACCCGTGACCTTACGGGCGGTTGCCAGCACCTCGAAGACGGAGTAGCCATGGCCGCTGCCGAGGTTGCAGGCGCGCAGTTCGCCGTCCTCCAGGGCGTCCAGCGCGAGGATGTGGGCCGCGGCGAGGTCCATCACGTGGATGTAATCGCGGATGCAGCTGCCGTCGGGCGTGGGGTAGTCGTCGCCGTAGACGGTGATCTCGTCACGCTGACCGAGGGCGACCTGCAGCACCAGCGGGACGAGGTGCGTCTCGGGGCGGTGGTCCTCGCCGATGTGGCCCTCCGGGTGGGCGCCGGCGGCGTTGAAGTAGCGCAGGCTGCAGCCGGCCATGCCATGGATGCGGTTCATCCAGTAGAGCATGCGCTCGATCATGTGCTTGCCCTCGCCGTAGGGGCTGCCGGGCATGACCGGCTCGTCCTCGGTGATGGGCAGGCGCTGCGGTTCTTCGTAGAGGTTGGCGGTGGAGGAGAGGATGAAGCGCGGAACGTCATGTTCAGCGGCGGCCTGCAGCAGGTTGCCGCCGGCCAGCACGTTGTCGCGCAGATAGCGCCAGGGCTGCTGCACGCTCTCGCCGACGAGGGTGTAGGCGGCGAAGTGCAGGATGCCGTCGTAGCGCCGGCCATCGAAGAGCGCGCGCAGGGTATCGCTGCACAGCAGGTCGCCGTGGACGAAGCGCGCCCCCGGGTGCACGGCCTGGCGGTGACCGTTGACCAGGTTGTCGCAGACGACGACCTCGTCGCCGCGCGCGACCAGCAGGTCGGTCACGTGGCTGCCGATGTAGCCTGCGCCGCCGGTCACCAGCAGCTTCATGGGCGGAGTCTCCGGGTGGGTGGTCGTGGGTCGGTGGGGAGAGTTTACATCAGGTTGGGATTATGGAAGCGCAGAACGGATTGACTAGCAACCGAGATCCCGCAACTTTTTCCAGAATCTCGATTTAGGAACAATTTTAATTTCGTTACGATCAATTTCACCCGATTTAATTCCTTGACAAATCAATTGAATTATCTCTTTCTCAAGAATCACGTCATTTTCTCCTTTTGACACTAATGCTTGAGCTAATTGTTCCAGTTGATCCTTCCCGGAAATTACCAGATGCCTATGTGCCGAATTCACAGTCTTGTCGGCAGTATTCGCTTCTGTCTCTTCCAAGGTGATTCCCAAGGTCTCAATTTCCTGGACATCCAGCAAAAAGAATTCCACGTCACCTGGGCTTCGAGTGTTAGTTGTTGCAAGCCCGGCAACTATTCTTTCCAAATTGGATTTGTCACCGTCTACAACAAACACTGACAGACGGTCATTGCTCAGTTGCAAATCTCTGAGTGCTACTTGAAGTTCGCTATCAGATAGTTGGCCAATCTCTGGATCATGGCCCCAATTGGACAACATAACTTTGCGCAGGACATACGCCACCGGGCATCAGGCCCCGGATAGGGTCGCACGCAGTTGTTCCAACGCAGCACTCATATATTTTTGGAGATAGAGGTCGGTCTCTTGCTTGTATGCCTGTTCAATTTCTGGAATCACGTTCGGGTCATCCATGTAGGACAAGCCATACATTGCCCCATATCGAATCATTGCCAAGTCGCTGCTTAGATAATGCAACAGTAAATTCAGTCGAATGTTGTAAGTTGGCTCATGTTCGCTAAGACCCATCTGGCGCAGGGTTTCCATTGCAACTACTTTGTCAACGCTACCGCTGGCCAAAGCATTAGCAATGGTTCGGATGGCCAGCCCCTGATACGCCTCAATGAAACTTTCCAGGCAAAGGGAGAAGACGGACTCCATACCATGTTCGAATACTTCACCCTCGGCTGCCAAAGTTATTTGCCGGAGTTCCTCAACAAGCGACTCCGGCACCTTTTCGAGCGAAGGAGATTCGACCAGCTTTGGCGGGGAAGCCATCCTGTGGCGCTCCTGACAGTATGGTGCAATGCGATACTAGCACAAAACCCGCGGCCGACGCCTCTCTGCTGAACAGTCAACGGCAGCGGGGGGAGGCGTTTGCATCAGTTTGGGGTGTGCCGGCGCCGGTTTCGCAGTCTTGTTTGGAAACAAGGAGAGGTGGCTACATTACCCTGGCGACCCGGAACTGCACAGCAGTAATCGCCGCAACCAGGAGGAAGCCAACCATACCCGGGAACCAGTGTCCCACACTGACGAGCCAGAAGCAGGCAATCAGAATGGTGACCACAATGGCCGTGCCGGCAAGAAAACCCAGTGTGTACGGCCGCAGGAAAGTCTGGTGCCCTGCGGCCACTTCCCTGGTTCGCTGACGCAGATGATTCTCGGCCATCGTAAGGATCTGGTCGGCACTACCGGGTCGCATGCGCTCGTAGTGGGCAAGAATGTCAGGGTCAGGTAGTGACCCTGCGACCGGCTCCGCCCGCGGCGGGAGTATCGCATGTGGGTTTTGCTTGCGAATGCACGCTCCGTAATCGTTCATGGCGTCCGCAATTGTTTCGCCGACGACTTCCCATGTGGATCGTTCTGTCCGTTCGTACAGTGGGCGAAACCTGTTTTTTCGCCAATACAGACCAAATGCACAGGCTACACCATGCCGGAAGCCAGCCCACCCAATTGCTGGAGCGTTGATTCTCTGTCCGTTCATGGTCGTCTCGCTTGTCTCTAGCCCTTCACCGCGCCGAAGGTCAGGCCGCGGATGAAGTAGCGCTGGAAGAAGAGGAAGATCAGCAGGGTCGGCAGGCTGGCGATCACCGAGAGCGCGCCCTGCAGGCCCCAGGCCTTGTCGTAGGGGCCCTTGAGCAGCACGATGCCGGCCATGATGGTACGGGCGTTGTCATTCTTGATGAGGATGAAGGGCCAGAGGAAGTCATTCCAGATCCACGTAAATTGCAGCGTGGCCAGCACGGCCAGCGCCGGCAGCATCAGCGGCACCATCACGCGCAGCAGGATCTGGCCCTCGTTGGCGCCGTCGATGATGGCCGCCTCGCGCAGCGCGCCGGGGATGGTGGAGAAGAAGTTGCGCAGCAGCATGGTGGTGATGGGCAGGCCGAAGGCCACGTGCACCACGATGAGCACCAGAATGGTGTCGTTGATGATGGTGCGGCTGAAGAGCTGTTGCAGCGGGATGATCACGATCTGCGGCGGGAAGAAGAGGCCGGCCACCACGATCAGGTAGAGGATTTCGCTGCCGCGGAAGGCGAGGCGGCTGAAGACGTAGCCGGTGAGGACGCCGAAGGCGATCGAGACGGCCGTGGCGCTGACGGTGACGATCACCGAGTTGAGCAGGTAGTTGGGCACGTTGGTGCCGCCGAGGGCGCGTTCATAGTTCTCCAGCGTGACCGTTTCGGGGATGCGCCACAGGCCGTGGCGCGAGATCTCGCGGTCCTGCTGGACGGAGCTGAGCAGCACGCCGAAGGTCGGCACGGAGTAGACGACGACCAGCGCGATGAGCGCGGCGTAGAGCGCAACGCGGCTCCAGTTGCGGGCGCGGTCGCGCTCGCTCACGGTGACGTCGACCAGCGCCCGCTCAGTCATAGAGGTGTTCCAGACGGCGCACGCGGCGGAAGTAGAAGACGATGATGACGGCGGCGATGGCGAAGAGCACCATCGAGACCGCGCTGCCGTAACCGGCGCGCAGGGACTTGAAGGTCTCGCGGTACATCTGCACGGCCAGCGTCGAGGAGCCCGAGCCGCCCTCGTTCAGCACCCAGACGAGGTCGAAGCTGCGCAGGGAATTAATGACCGCCAGCGCGACGACCACCACGCTGGAGGGCAGCAGCAGCGGAATGACGATGCGCCGCAGCGACTGCAGGTAGCCGGCGCCGTCGATCTGCGCCGACTCCAGCATCTCCTGCGGCAGGGAGGTGAGGCCGGCGAGGAAGATGACCATCGACAGGCCCACCTGTTGCCAGGACCAGGCGAAGATGATGGCGCCCAGCGCCAGGCCGCGCGTGCTGAGCCAGAAGACCTTCCACTTCTCCACGCCGATCAGCTTGATCAGGGTATTGAGCAGGCCCCAGTCCGGCTGGTACATCCACTGCCAGGTCTGGGCGATGACGATCATCGAGATGGTGATGGGCAGGTAGAAGAGCGACTTGAAGACGTTGGCGCCGCGCACCTGGCCGTGCAGCAGCAGGGCCAGAATCAGGCCGCCGCCGGTGGGCAGGATCAGCGCCGCCACCATCCAGATCAGGGTGTTTTTCAGCGAAATGTGGAAGTAGTCGTCGCCGAGCAGACGCTCGTAGTTGACGAGGCCGGCGTATTCGGGGGAGGCGAAGGCGCTGAAGGTGTAGGTCGTCAGGCTGAGCCAGGCGGTGGCCAGCAGCGGGCCGATGACCACCACGAAGTAGACGCTGAGCGGGACGACGAGGAAGGCGAAGGTCCAGAGGCGTTGGGAGGTCTTCAGCGAGAAGTTCATGCGGCTATGGTAACGCAGGTGGCGCGACCCGGCCCGGCCATTGGATTAAAGCGTTGGCGGGGCACCGTAGTGCGTGCCCCGCCTGGTGGATCGTTCTATGGCAGAACGCTGTCAGAGCCGCCCGCCGCTACTGCATGAAGCCTTCCTCGGCGCAGGCCTGGGTCGTCGCCAGGGTGCCGGCGATGTCGCTGGAGTCGTCCATGAAGGCCGAGAACATGTCGAGGCCGCACTCCGCCACCGGCGGCGTGGTGGCCAGGTCGTAGTTGAAGGCGTAGACGGCGGCGTTGGCGATGCTGGCGCCGGCCCTGGCGGCGACCACGTCATAGGCCATCGGGTCGACGTTGACGTTGGGCGAAATGGAGCCGTAACTGGTGTTCCACAGGGTCTGCGTATCGACGTCGCTGACGAGGTATTCCAGCAGCGCGCCGGCGCTCTCCGCGTCCGCGCCGGTGGTCATGACCCAGCCGTCAATCGGGCCCACGCCGGCCTGCGGCACCATGTCGATTTCGGGGAAGTCGAAGAAGTCGTAGTCCTCACCGGGGACGAGCTCCTGGCCCTTCCAGTAGCCGCCGATCCAGGTGCCCATCAGGGTGACGGCGGCCTGGCCGTTGGCGACCTGGTCAGCGGCGTCAACCCAGTCGTAGGCGTTGGCGCCCTCGACGAAGTAACCGGCGTCGATCAGTTCCTGCCACATCTCCATGGCGCGCACGACTTCCTCATCCTCGTAGGAGGCGTCGCCGGCCATCAGCGCCGCGCGGTATTCCGGCCCGGCGGTGCGCAGCAGCAAATAGTCAAACCAGAACTGGCCCGGCCAGCGGAACTTCGAGCCGAGGGCGATGGGGTCGATGCCCTGCATCTCGAATTCGGCGAAGGCCTCCATCAGGCCGTCCCAGCTGTCGGGCACCTCGATACCGGCCTCGGCCCAGACCTTGGGGTTGTAGAAGAAGGCGGCGTAGTGAATGTTGAAGGGCACGAAGTAGCGCTCGCCGTTGTAGAGCGTGGCGGCATCGGCCACACCGGCCGGGACCACGTCGTCAAGGCCGGCCGCGTCCCACACGTCGCCGATGGTCTGCAGGGCGCCGGCGTCCACCACGAACTGGACGCGCGCACCGGCCCAGTAGGAGAAGACGTCCGGCAGCACGCCACTGGCCACGCCGGCGAGGATGCCGGCCTTGAAGTCCTCGTGGCCGATGGGGCTGTCCACCACCCCGATGCCGGTGGCTTCGGTGAAGTTGGCCATCACGGTGTTGAGGTTTTCCTGGTTCAGTTCGCCGGAGAAGTAGTGCGAGATGTTGACCTCCTCCTGGGCGACGACGGCCGCGGCCGCGCCAAGCGTCAGCAGCGGCACCAGCAGCACTACAAGAACACGGTGCAAGCGGGTCATGTCCATTTTCCTTTCGCAACCAACTGTTAAAAGGCCGACGGCGCGCGCCCCTGCCAGAGATGGCCGGCGGCCCGTCTTGTTGTACAGGATACAACCCGGTTTATCAATTGTCAAGAAAATCGCAATAATCCGGCATTTTGTTGACGTATTCGCTCCCTGATTGTACAATTCCCAACAAACGTCATCCCGGAGGACAGTTTCCATGTCCGAAATCCAGTCCCTGGCGCGCGGCCTGCGCGCCCTGGATATTCTCGAGACCGAGTCCGACGGCATCGGCATCACCGGGATCGCGCGCCGCATCAACATCGACAAGAGCACGGCCTCGCGCATCATGAAGACCCTGGCCACCTATGGCTATGCCGAGCAAAGCAGCGAGACGCGGCGCTATACGCTCGGCCCGCGCCTGGTGCGCCTCGGCCAGAGCCTGCTGACGCGCACGCCGCTGCGCGATCAGGCGCGGCCCTTCCTGCGCGAACTGGTGACGCAGACCCAGGAGTGCGCGCACATCGCGGTGCGCGCCAGCGACCAGGTGCTCTATCTCGACCAGGTGGAGGCGGCGGCCACGCTGCGCGTCTCCACCGGCGTGGGCACGCTGGCGCCGCTGCATTGCACGGCGCTCGGCAAGGTGCTGCTGGCCTTTGGCGACAAGGACATCCCGCAGGACATGGAGCGCCATACCCCGCGCACCATCACCGACGTCGCTGCCCTGCGCATGCACCTGGAGCAGGCGCGGCGCCAGGGCTACGCCATCGATGACGAGGAATTCAACCATGACGTGCGCTGCGTCGCCGTGCCGATCTACGGCCTGGATGGCGAACTGGTCGGCGCCATCGGCATTTCCGGCCCTGGCGCGCGGCTGACTTTGGCGCGCATCCACGACCTGGCGCAGGTGGTGCAGCGCATCGGCCAGGCCCTCAGCGACCGCCTGGCCTACCGCCACGAGGAGTATGCGGCCAGCGGGGAGGAGGCATGAGCGAGTTGCGGGTCGGCTTCATCGGCACCGGACGCATCTCGGACCTGCATGCCATCGAATACCTGCAGAACCCCCGCGCGCGCATCGTGGCCGTCTGCGATACCGCGCCGGAACTGGCGCAGCAGCGCGGCGCCGCCTGGGGGGTGGCGCCGGCGCAGATTTACAGCGATCACCATGACATGCTGGCCGGCGCCGAACTCGATCTGGTCGAGATCCTGGTGCCGCATCATTTACACTGCCCGGTCATGCTGGATGTCGCCGCGGCCGGGGTGAACGTCTCGCTGCAGAAGCCGATGGCGCTCAACATGGACGACGCGGCTGCCATGCTGCGGGCGGCGGACGCGGCGGGCATCGTCTTCAAGGTCTTCGAGAACTTCATCTTTTATCCGCCGGTGATGCGCGCGAAAGCGCTGATCGACGCCGGCGAAATCGGCGATCCGCTCACCATCCGCATCAAGAGCAACTCGGCCGCCAGCCCGGATGCCTGGCCCATCCCGCGCGCGGCGGAGGCCTGGCGCTTCACGCCCGAACAGTGCGGCGGCGGCCCGCTGGTCTTCGACGACGGCCACCACAAGTTCGCGCTGGGCTGGCACTTCATGGGCCAGGCGGAGGCGGTGCACGCCTGGATCGACGAGACCGAGCGCGAGCCGGGCTTCATGCTGGACGCGCCGGCCATCATCTCCTGGAAGTTCCCCGGCGGCCGCTACGGCTCGCTGGAGGTCGTCTATTCGCGCGACATGGAGATCTGGTCGCCCTTCTACGCCCAGGACGACCGCGTCGAGATCACTGGCACGCGCGGCGTCATCGAGGTCACGCGCGGCCACGGCAAGCTTTACGACCGGCCGCCGGTCATCCTCTACCGCGACCGGCAGACGCGCGGGTTTGACGACGTGCCCGTCGGCTGGGAGCACAGCTTCATCCTGTCCACGCGGCACTTCATCGACGCGCTGCACGCCGGCGAGCCGCCGGTGCTGACCGGCGCCGAGGGCAGCGAGGTGTTGCGCTTCGCCCTCGCCGCGCAGCAGTCCGCGCGCGAGGGTCGGACCGTCGAACTGTCCCCGTCGGGCTGAACATGGCCCAACGCGCGCAGCATTACGGCCCTCACCCCAAATCCTTGCCCGTCCCCCAAGACGGGAAAAGGGGCCGGGGGTGAGGCCGGGCCAGGGCCCTCACCCTAAATCCCTCTCCCTCAGGGAGAGGGACTTTAACTACAATGTTTGGACAAGGAATTCTTTTCCCGGTAACAGTTTCGCTCCTGCCGGTCTTCCCTTCTCAGGGAGAGGGACTTTAAATTCAGGGTGTAAGACGGTAGTTATCCTGTTGCGGAATGCGAGACTTCACTTCCGCATGTCCTCCTGTCCGAAAGAAGGCCATTTGGAAGTGTGCAGACGGGCAACTTCTCATCCCTGGAAGAATATGAACTCTTTCAGGCTCCCCCTCTCCCTCAGGGAGAGGGGGCCGGGGGGTGAGGGCGGCCCAACGTGCGCTGCATTACGGCCCTCACCCTAAATCCCTCTCCCTTAGGGAGAGGGACTTTAACTACAATGTTTGGACAGGTTTTCCTTTCCCGGTAGCAGTTTCACTTCTGCCAGTCTCTCCCTCTTCCTGAACGTGCGCTGCATTACGGCCCTCACCCCAAACCCTTTCCCGCTCAGTCGCGGGAGCCCTTCCCTCAGGGAGAGGGACTTTAACTACAATGTTTGGACAGGTTTCTTTTCCCGGTAACGGTTTGACTCCTGCCGGTCTCCCCCTCTTCCTGAAGGGCTCCCGTCGTCAGCGCAGCGACAACGCGCTGTCGCACGTGCTACAATCCGGCGCAACGAAGGTCGTTTAACAAGTGGAGATAATGGCATGCCCTGCAAAATGCTGATTGACGGCGACTGGGTCGATGCCCTTGATGGCCGTACCTTCCCGGTCGACAATCCCGCCACTGGCGAGGTCGTGGCAGAGGTGCCCTTCGGCAGCGCCGCTGACGTGGAACCGGCCATCGCCGCCGCGCGCCGCGCCCTGCCCGCCTGGCGCGATGCCGGCGCCTGGGAGCGCGGCGCGGTGCTGCGCCGCACCGGCGAGCTCATCCGCGAACGCGTCGACGAACTGGCGCGCGCCATGACCCAGGAGTGCGGCAAGCCCCTGGTGGAAGCCAAAGGCGAATGGGGCTCGGCCGCCGACGTTTTCGACTGGTTCGCCGAGGAGGGCAAGCGCGCCTACGGCCGGCTGATCCCCTCGCACGTGGCCAACAAGCGCTTGATGACCATCGTGCGGCCCGTCGGCGTGGCGGCCGCCATTACGGCGTGGAACTTCCCCGGCATCCTGCCGTCGCGCAAGTGGGCCGCCGGTCTGGCCGCCGGCTGCACCGTGGTGGGCCGCCCCAGCGAGTTGACGCCGCTCAGTTCGATGCTGCTGGCCGGCCTGCTGGTCGAGGCCGGTGTGCCGCCGGGCGTGCTCAACCTCGTCAACGGCGACCCGGCCGGCATGGGCGAGGCCTTCACCGGCAGCGAGGACGTCGACAAGATCAGCTTCACCGGCTCGCAGCGCGTGGGGCGCATCCTGATGCGCAACGCCGCGCCGCACTTCAAGCGCCTGTCGCTGGAACTGGGCGGCAGCGCGCCGGTGATCGTCTTCGCCGACAGCGACATTGAGGCCGCCGCCGAGAGTTCGGTCACGGCCAAGTTCCGCAACAACGGCCAGGTCTGTATCTCGCCCTCGCGCTTCTACGTGGAGCAGCCGGCCTACGAGGACTTCCTGGAGGCCAGCAGGGCAGCCGCCGAGCGCCTGGTGATCGGCAACGGCCTGGACGAGGGCGTCACCGTCGGCCCGATGGTCACGGAGGTCGGCCGCGACAAGGTCGAGGACTTTGTCGGGGATGCCCTGCAGCGGGGCGCGAAGGTGGTCACCGGCGCCGGCCGGCCGGAGGGTATGGACGAGGGCTGGTTTTACAAGCCCACCATCCTGACCGACGTCACGGATGACATGCGCCTGAGTTGCGAGGAGGTCTTCGGCCCGGTGATGGCGGTGTCCTCCTACCGTTCGCTGGACGACGCGCTGGCGCAGGCCAACGGCACCCCCTACGGCCTGGCGGGTTACGCCATCACGCGCGACGTCGGCAACGCGGTGCGCGTGGCCGAGGAGCTGGAGTTCGGCATCGTCGGCGTCAACGACCTGGTGCCGGCGGTGGCGCAGGCGCCCTTCGGCGGCATGAAGCAAAGCGGTTTCGGTCGCGAGGGCGGCCAGGAAGGCCTGCAGGAGTACCTGGAAACGCGCTTCGTCTCGCTGGCGTTCTGAGGCGGCCATGGGCGACCAGCGTCCGCCGGGTCTGGCCGGCGGGCTGACCGAATACGGCGACCGCGAGTTCGCGCGGTACCTGCGGCGTTCCTTCGCCAGCGCGATGGGCTATACGCCACAGAGCCTGGGCAAGCCGGTCGTCGGGGTGCTCAACACCTGGAGCGAACTGAACAACTGCCATCGCGGTCTGCGCGAGCTGGCGGAGGCGGTCAAACGCGGCGTGTGGCAGGCCGGCGGGCTGCCGCTCGAGTTCCCGGTCATCTCCCTTGGCGAGATCTTTCTCAGCCCGACCAGCATGTTCCTGCGCAACCTGATGGCGCTGGACGTGGAGGCCATGCTGCGCGCCCAGCCGCTGGACGCCGTGGTGCTCATGGGCGGCTGCGACAAGACCCTGCCGGCCCTGCTGATGGGCGCCGCCAGCGCGGACGTGCCGGCCATCGTGCTGGCCGCCGGCCCCATGCTCACCGGCAGCCACGAGGGCGAGCGCATCGGCGCCTGCACCGATTGCCGCCGCTTCTGGGCGGCGTATCGCCGCGGCGAGCTGGAGCGCGCGACCATCGCAGGCATCGAGGGGCAACTGGCGCCGACCGCCGGCACCTGCGGCGTGATGGGCACGGCCAGCACCATGGCCTGCCTGAGCGAGGCGCTGGGCATGATGCTGCCGGGCGGCGCGGCCGTCCCCGCCGTGCACGCCGACCGCCTGCGTCACGGCGAGCGCAGCGGCGTGCAGGCGGTGGCCCTCGCCCACAGGCGTCTGACTCCCGCGCGCGTCATGACGGAGGCGGCCTTCGACAACGCGCTGCGCGTCCTGCAGGCCATCGGCGGCTCGACCAACGCCGTGATTCATTTGACGGCCATCGCCGGGCGCCTGGGCATCAAGCTGGAACTGGAGCGGCTCGACGAACTGGCGGAGAGCACGCCGGTGCTGGTCGGCCTCAAGCCCTCGGGCGCGGCCTACATGGAGGACTTTCACCGCGCCGGCGGCATGCCGGTCGTGTTGCAGGCCCTGCGCGGGCAACTGCACCAGGAGACGCTGACGGTGACCGGCGACACGCTCGGCGAGCAACTGGCGCGGCCCTTCACCTGGCCCGCCTGGCAGGACGTCATCCGTCCCCTGGACGACCCCCTGCAGGAGCAGGGCGCGCTGATCGCCCTGCGCGGCAGTCTGGCGCCCGACGGCAGCGTGCTCAAGCGCTCGGCGGCCAGTCCGGCGCTGTTGCAGAGCGAGGCCCGCGCCGTCGTCTTCTCCTCACTGTCAGATCTCGCCGCGCGCATCGACGATCCGGCGCTGGACGTGCGCCCGGACGACTGTCTGATTTTGCAGAACGCCGGGCCCCTGGGCGGCCCCGGCATGCCGGAGGCCGGCTACCTGCCGATTCCGCGCCAGCTGAGCGGCCAGAAAGACATGCTGCGCATCTCCGACGCGCGCATGAGCGGCACGGCCTTCGGCACCATCGTGCTGCACGTGGCGCCGGAGGCGGCGCTCGGCGGGCCGCTGGGCCTGGCGCGCAGCGGCGACCGGGTGCGCCTGGACGCGCAGCGGCGTCGCCTTGACCTGCTGGTCGACGAGCGCGAACTGCTGCGGCGGGGTGAGCAGGCGCGTCCGCAACCACCGGTCGCCCTCCGCGGCTACGAACGGCTCTACCGCGAGTCGGTGCAGCAGGCGCAGCTCGGCGTGGACTTCGACTTCCTGCGCCATGAGAGTTTGCAGGGAGCGTGATGTACCCCAAAATCAATACCACACGGGGAACGCTCAACGGCAGGCGGGATGCCACCTGGGAATACAGCGATTTCCAGGACATTCTGGACATCTACCTTGAACCTGACGCGCGCAACCTCGTTTACGAGGAAATTGAAGGGCAGCAGGGCATCTCGCGGGCCTTCGACGTCCCTGACACGCGCCTGGCCGGCATCAGCGCCGAGTGCGTTACCCGTCGCCTGAATGCCGACAGGCCCACTGACGCGCAGTTGGCCGCCCTTGCCGAACGCCTCGTCGCACAGTTTGCGCCCCCGGACCAAACGCCGGGCCAAACTCCAGGCTGACCACGGCGATCAGCCTGTACCTGCACTGCCACCCGCCCCTTCGGCGTCGACTTCGACTTCCTGCGCCATGAGAGTCTGCAGGGGACGTAAGCGGATACGTGGCAAAGGTACTGAACGGCGTTGCTATACTCCCCGAACATTGCGCTTGAATTGCGATTCGCAATGTGAGGAAGAGCGGAAATTACAAGGCACTGGTCGCAAATTGAAGATTATGAGGAGAAGCTGCACGCTCGCAGACTTCAGGACGGGCGGCCGCATACGATCTATCGCTTCGTTTCATCAGATGGCAACTTCTGTTACATAGGCGTAACCGCAAATCTCGGCAAGCGCATCGCTGCCCATTGCAAAAAAGGCCCATTGTCTGGCCATCTCGCTGGATACAATCCGGCGCAGGCACGACGATTCTTCGAGGAAATCGACACAGCCAGTGGATACAAACGCGCTGAGGAAAAGGAATCCGAGTATATCAAGGCAGCATTCTTCGATTTCCAATTTAACAGAGACAAACCTCAACCACTCAACAAGAGATCGCATGATATAGACACAGACGATTTCGAATCAATTGCAACCAAGGTTTTGATAGAACGCACCGAGCCACGTGGAAAAATTGATCAAAACATTCGCCTCTTGCAGAAGCGGTTTGTTAATGTCCAGCGAGGATTGGAAGATGAAGCACAGAACTGGAAAGAGCGCTTCAATGCGACAGCAGGTCGTTTGGATCTTACCGAGGGAGAGATTGTCAGATTACGCAGTGAACGTGACAAACTGACCAGTCAACTTTCTGAAACAGAGGATGCAGCACAGAACTGGGAGCAGCGACACGGTGCTTTGTTAGGTCGTGTCGCGCGCACTGAGCTAAATCTCACAGAATTGCGCAATGAACGTGACAAACTGACCAGTCAACTTTCTGAAACTGAAAGACACCTGAAACGTGCACTTCGTCGACGTACCTGCTTGTTCAGCATTCTTATCCTTGGCGCGGTGATCGTTACGACAATTGTGTTCTTTGCGATCCTTACTCCTGGCGTTGTGGAACAAGACCGGGATTTGCTGTCCTATCTCTCGTTGGATTTGCCCGCGTCGATCACGTTGAGTCCCGAGTCGCGCCCACGTTCGACACCCACGCAGACACCACAACCTTCGCCCACGCCGCATATGCGTGAAGTCATTTTTGCTGGAGTCGTGATGCGTGCCTGCCCGCACAAGGACAACAAGGAATGCCCCAGCTTGGCACGGTTGACCAGCAAGGACCAAGTGACCGTCCTGAACATAGTCCAGGGCGAACAGCACGAGGGTTCCACGCTATGGTATCGTATCGCCTGGCAGGACGGGACCGAAGAGGCCTTTGTGCACAGTTCCCTGCTGGGGGCACCCACGCCACCACAGGCCGATGGCTAACCTGGCATGATCGTGTCGAGTTGAATCTTTTGCGGCAAGAGAGTTTTGAGGGGATGTAACCTGGCGTGATTGTGATCCTGCTGCTGCTGTTTGCGCTGCTCTTCGCCGGTGTGGAGGAACAGCCCGCGCCGCCGCCGCCCGCCGTCGTCGGCGAGGAGGCGCGCGTCCTGCGCGTCATCGATGGCGACACCATCGAGGTGGCGCTCAACCGACGCAATCGCCGCGTGCGCTACGTCGGCATCAACACGCCGGAGCGTGACGAACCCTGCTCGAATACCGCGACGGCCGCCAACCGACGCCTGGTCGGGGGGCGCACGGTGACGCTGGTGCGCGATACCGAAGACGTCGACCGCTACGGTCGTCTGCTGCGCTACATTTACGTGGACGATACCCTCGTCAACGAGGCGCTGGTGCGCGACGGCTTCGCCGAAAATTTCGTCTGGGAGCCGAACACGCGCTTCGCAGACCGCTTCCGCGCGCTGGAGGCGGAGGCCCAGGCAGCCGGGCGTGGCTGCCACCCGAGTGGCGTGTTCGATGATGGCGACACGGAGCGCTGATGCAACCCCAAATCCTCAATGGCGACCCGAACGTCACCTGGGACTACAGCGATCTCCAGGATACGCTCTATATCAGGCTGCGTCAGGACTTCGACGCTTCTTTCTACGACGAACTCCATGAAGCCCCTGGCGTGTTTCTGCGTTATACGCTTGATGACGAACAGCGCTTCGTTGGCATCACTGTCGAGCAAATCACCCGTCGCCTGAACGGGATCGAACCGGACATTCCGGCTCTCCACGCGCTGGCAAACGAACTCATCGCGCAGTACGCGCCGGACGCCTGAGCAAGCCCGCGCCGAATCCATACAGTGGCGGCATTCTTGCCGATGGCGACACGGAGCGCTGATGCGCTAAAGTAGCGTCCACCGTCGTTATCCAGTAGCCAGTGCATCGCCGCCCGCATGACCGACTTCTGGCAACGCCTCGCCGCCGCCCCATTCAGGGATCTGCTGGAGTTCACCAGCGACCCTGATGGATGTCCGGTCTACCTGAGTCTCCAAACCTGGGAACACATCCTCGAAGATCATTCCGATGTGGACAGCTATCGACAACTGCTGCTTCCCGCAGTCTCCGCTCCGGACAAGGTCGAAAGCGAAGATCCGGGCAGAAACACGCTCTATTTTTTCAAAAGGGACCCGCGCGAGGAAGCCAAAGCCATCACCGATCCCACAGTGAAGTGCATCATGGTTATAGTAAGATACGTGTACCCGCCCGAATTTCGCTACGCGCGAACGGGAATTGTCAGGACCGCCTGGTCAAGGCGGGGGATGAGGAGACGTTGATGCAACCCCGGACCGTCGCTGACAACCCTGAAATCACCATCGAATACGACGCCGGCGAAGATGTGCTCCACATTTTCCTGGAGCCGGTCGTCGACGAGACCTTCTTCGTCAGCCTGCAGCACCAGCCTGACATTTTTCTGCGACTCCGCTGCTGGGGATCAAAATTCGTCGGCATTTCCCGAAAACCGGCCTCGCCCCACCTCGGCACGAAGTCGCCGGCGCCGGACGCCATGCGTCAGCTCGCTGACGAACTTGTCGCACAGTACGGGCAGATGGAACCTGATGAAATCTCACGTCATCAGTACAAGGCTGTACACGTATTCGACGACGACCCCAACGTCACCTGGAGCTACGAACCCTTCTCGGAAATCCTTTACGTTGACCTGAGGCGCCCCATCGGCTACACCGATTACGTCACTGCCGACGACGATCCCGACGTCATTGTGCGCCGCGACCCGCAGGAAAATGACCGCGTCGTCGGATTCATGGTTGAGCGCATCCCGCGTCGCTTCGGCACGGACATGCCCGACGACGAGGACCTGCGCGCCCTGGCCAGGGAACTCGTCGCGCGCCATGCGCCAGGCGCCTGAGCAAGCCCGCGCCGAATCCGTACAGTGCCGGCGTATTCGCAGATGGCGACAGCGAGCGCTGACGCGCTAAAGTAGCGTCCACCGTCGTTATCCAGTAGCCAGTGCATCGCCGCCCGCATGACCGACTTCTGGCAACGCCTCGCCGCCGCCCCGCCCAAAGTTCCTCAAGCGCTGGCTGTGGATCCGGACGGTTACACTGTCTGCATGTCACGCGGGTGGTGGGAAGGACACATCCTCGCCGGTCACAGGAACATACGTCTTGTTCAGGATCTCTTGATTCCTGCCATAACAAGCCCGGACGAGCGCGAATACGAGGACCCGGCCGGTCAGGTCATCCTCTACTTTCTCAAGATACCTGCGGGCAGACACGAGCTCTTTCCCAATCACTGGCTGCGTGTCGTGGTAAAATACCGTAGTTCGTCAGACACTGGATTCAGGCGGACCGGTCTGGTCAGTACTGCCTTTCCGGATCGAAGAACGAGGAGACGCTGATGCCATCGCAACCAATCCTCCGCGACGTTCCATTGACTTTCGAATACGACACCGGCGAGGACGTGCTGCACATCTTCATGGATGGCAATGAAGACCATTCCGGCTTCATCACGTTCGTAAGTCTCTGCGATCAGGCCGATGTTTTCTTGCGTGTCAATCAGTGGAACAGTCGAATTCATGGCATTTCCGTGAAGCCCGCCTCCCTGCGCCTGGGCACGGGGACACCGACGCGCGACGCCATGCGCCGGCTCGCTGACGAACTTGTCGCGCAGTACGGGCAGATGGAACATGAAGAAATCTCGCGTCATCAGTACAAGGCTGTACACGTACTCGACGACGATCCCAACGTCACCTGGAGTTACGAACCCTTCTCGGAATCGTTGTACGTCAATCTTGAGCAAGGCGTCACTGACCCGGACGACGTCGAGGTTGAGGGGTATCCGCATCTCTATCTTCGTCACGCTCGCGACGATGGTCGCATCGTCGGCCTGTTCATGATTCTCGTTGGTAGCTACCTGGGCACCGACATGCCCACTCACGCGCAGTTGCGCGCCCTGGCCAGGCAACTCATCGCGCAGTACGCGCCGGACGCCTGAGCAAGCCCGCGCCGAATCCATACAGTGGCGGCATTCTTGCCGATGGCGACACGGAGCGCTGATGCGCTAAAGTAGCGCCCCTCGTCGTTATTCGGTAGCCAGTGCATCGCCGCCCGTATGACCGACTTCTGGCAACGCCTCGCCGCCGCTCCGCTCAAAGTTCCTCAAGCGCTGGCCGTGGACCCGGACGGTTACACGGTGCTTCTCGCGCGCCGGGAATGGGCACACGTCCTTGACGGACATCCGGAGATGGACTTGTTGCGAGACCTTGTCCCCCGGGCCATCAGCGATCCCGACTTCGTGAAACAGGAAGACCCCGCCGGAAAATTTCTTCACTATTTCAAGGTGATTCCGCCTGGACTATCTGCTGTATTTTCTGTTCGGGAGCATGAACTCCTGGTTGTGGTAAAGTACCTGTATCCACCTGAGGCCGGCGGGCAGCGGACAGGATTTGTCTCCACTGCCTACTCGCCACCTCTGGGAGAAAAACGCTGATGCATTCCCATACACAACCCAATCCTGACCTGACACTTTCTTTCGAGTACGATGCCGGGCAGGATGTCCTGCACCTGATGCTGGAGCCATACAGCGACAGCACGTACTTTCTCAGCCTCGAAGGCGTCCCCGACGTTTTTCTGCGTCACAGCGACTGGGACAAGCGCTGTGTCGGCATTTCGTTGAAGTACGTCTCGCGTCACCTGGATGCACAAGCCCCCAGGGCTGAAGCCCTGCGCCAGCTTGCTGACCGGCTTGTCGCGCAGCACGCGCCGGTCTGCCGCAGCGCCAGCGGCCTGATGTCGCGACGGGTGCTCAATGACGATCCGGCCATCACCTGGAGATATTATGCCTTTGGCGAGATTCTCTACGTCAACCTGAGGCAAGAGATCGGTTACACCGATTACGTCACTGCCGACGGCGATCCCGACGTCATTGTGCGCCGCGACCCGCAGGAAAATGATCGCGTCGTCGGATTCATGGTGGAACATATTCCACGGCGCTTCGGCACGGACATGCCCGACGACGAGGACCTGCGCGCCCTGGCCAGGCAACTCATCGCACAGTACGCGCCGGAGGCCTGAGCAGACACAGCCGCGCCGGGGACGTATACGCCACGTCCCCGGCGCGCGATTCTACTCAACCAGCCGGCTCAGACCGTGATGTTGGTCAACGCGGTCGCCACCTCGTCGTCGAAGTTGACAAAGGCCAGCCGCACGGTGGCCGTCAGCTGGTAGCTGTCGTAGTAAGGCAGGTAGTCCAGGCTGACCGCGACGCGGCGGCGGTAACCGACGAACCAGCCCGGCCGCGCCACACAGAGCGCGGTGCCCTTCGTGTTGTTGGCCGGCGTCGTCCCGTTCACCACCCCCGCGGCGCCCTCGCTCAGCGGCATCTCCGCGCTGACGATGACCGGCGCGCCGTCCATGAAGCCAATCTGGCCGCTGCGCGCGGTGGCGTGGGGCCCGGCCTTCTCCATCGTCAGGAACTCCTCGAGGCCCAGCAGTTTGGCGTAGCTGCCGCCATCGACGATCCAGGCCAGGTCCGCGGGGCGGGCGGCGTGGCGCGCGGCCAGTTTGAAGCGCGCCGAACGCAGCAGCGCCAGCGTCGGCCCGCCGTTGGCGTTGACGCGGCCATTGCTGTGGCTCACCAGCGCCAGCTTGCGCAGGCCGTCGAAGGCCCTGTAGCGGCTGTTGGCGTCCGGCGTGTTGCCAACGCTGTTGATGTTGCCGCTGCCGGCCGCGTCGCCGTTGAGCAGTACGTGATCGATGCTGTCGGTGATACTGCGCATGGCCTGCTCGCGGTAGATGGCCAGCACCGGCACGATACTGTCCTCCACCAGCTCCGAGCTGAAGCCGACGCGCAGGGCCAGCTTCTTCGCGTTCAGTTGCACCTTGCCGCTGCCGATCCTGCTCGCCGGGATGGGGTTGCCGCTGCCCAGGGTCAAATGGGCCTCGTCGCTGGTCTCCGGCACGAAATGGACCGTCGGGTCGGCGCCCTCGAGCGGCAGTTCGAAGGGGTTGGAGGGCATCTCGATCGACTGGAAGAGCGGCAGGATAGCGTTCTCCTGGCGCGCCCGCTGCCAGATCTGCCCGCTCCACAGCTCCGGCACCCACTCGTCGCCGAAGCCGGCCTGGGTGCTGTGGCTGAGTTCGTCGGCCTTGACGGCGCTCAGCCCCTCGCGCTTCACCTTGTGCGCCAGGGCGTTGCCGAAGCGCTCGCTGACGCCGCGGAACTGGCGCGTCGCGCTCAGCAGCATGTAACCGTGCAGCATGTCGGTGGCGTTCAGCGCGTCGTAGGGGCTGCTGACCCGGGCCGTCTTGATGGCTTCGTCGGCGCTGGCCAGCGGCAGGCGCTTGCGCGCCGCTGCGGTGGTGGTTTCTGTCATGTCCTCTCCCTGTGCTTCCCTGTCTGTCTCTGTGTCGGGCGGGGTGAGCAGCGAAACATCCAGCCCCAGCGCCTGCCAGGCGCTCTTGACGGTGCGGGCCTCGCTGCGACGGGGCTGGGCCGGCGTGGGCGTCAGGCTGCCCTCGACGATGGGCCAGCGACGAATGTGGCCGTCGTCACTGACCTCGACCAGATGCGCCAGGCTGCCCGAGGACCAGCCCAGCACGCCCTTCTCGATCAGGCGCTGCACCGCGCGCGCCCAGCGTTGGCGCAGGTCCAGTTGCGCCTCGGCCCACACGCCGGTCTCGTCCTGCACCAGCGTGTCTATGGCGCCGATCACCGCGGCCTTCAGCGCGCCGTCCAGCCCGTGCTGATAGAGCAGCGGGCGCTGCGGATACCAGCCCAGGCCCAGTTCAGTCTCCTGCGTGAAGTATTCGCCCTGCAGGTCGCGCGCTTCCGGGCCGCCCCACACGACGAGGTAGCCGCCAACGCGTCCGGCGGCAGCGAGCGTCTTCAGTGATGTCTGCATCGGGTTCTCCCTGTGGCCCCGGATTTGCAGCAGCCGGCGTGAACCGGGGCCGTCCAACGCGGCTGCCTTCCCCTCGGTCCGTCCACACGCGGCTGGCTGCGATGGTGCAGGGGCGGGGGTCATGCGGGTGAGGGGTCGGCGCGCCCCAACGCTCCCTGGCGCGGGCGCGCCTCGCCGTCACCGTTGTCCGTGTAGAGGGCGCATGCCGCCCGGCCCTGGGGCGCTGCTACCGGGCCAGTGTGGCAGGCTTTGCGCAGTCTGTGGGTGACTGGTGTACGTCAATCCGGCGATTCATGAAACAGGCCCCGCTCCCGGTCGGGAACAGGGCCTGAAGGCTTACCTTGAACTGCAGTCGATCAGGTCGGCGCCGGCACGCGGCAGGCAGGCGCCTTGTGCGTGTTCGCTAGTTGCCCTGTAACCAGGCAAGGCTGTAGGCCAGCACCTCGTCGAAGATCTCCGGCCGCTCGGCCAGCACGTCGAAGATGTGGTCGCCGTCCATCACGACCAGCGCTTCGGCGCCGTCGTGGTAGTCGAGGAAGACCTGACCGGCGTGGGGTTGCGGCGTCACGGTCGTGTCGCGCTCGCCGACGACGACCAGCAGCGGGCCGTCGTAGCCAACGATCCCGGCCACCGGGTCCACCAGGAAGATCTCCTCGAAGAAGGGGCCCTTCAGCGAGGTCTCCGCGCCCCAGGGCAGTTCGATGGTCGTCACCTCGTCGCCCGCCGCCGCGCCGGCCGGCAGGGTATCGAAGCCCAGCAGAATGCCGTAGCTCATCACGGGATTCGACACCGCCGACCAGAGTACGAGGTTGCTGACGCGCGCGTCCTGGCCGGCCGCGGAGGCGGCCACCAGACCGCCCTGGCTCAGACCGATGACGCTGATGTTCCCGCCGTCGACGCCCTCCTGCATCTCCAGCCAGTCGATGGCCGCGATGGCGTCCGCTATCTGGCCGCTGAAGGTGGTGTCCTCCCAGGCGCCGTCGCTCTCGCCGGAGCCGCGGAAGTCGATGCGCAGGCTGGCGACGCCGCGCTCACCCAGCCAGCGCGCGCTGCGGCTGAACATGGTGTCTTCGGTGCCGAGCACCGGCAGTTCGTGGCGCGTGCCGGTGAAACCGTGCAGCAGCAGGGCGACCGGGAAGGGTCCCTCGCCCTCCGGCATGGCCAGGGTGCCGACGATGTTCTGCCCCATGTTGTCGATGCTGACGTCGCTCTCGCTGACGCCGAATTCCGCCATGGAATCGGCCAGCGCGGCCGCCGCGTCGGCGAGGCTGTCCTGCGCCGTCGCCGGCAATGCGACCAGGGCAAGGGTCAGCAGCAGGCCGAGCAGCAGCGTGGGGCTGGCGCTACATTTCAAAAACCTCATGGCAAGCATGGTGATCTCCAATAAACATCAATCCTTGATACGGAGACTCTAGCGCGGCGGTCGCCCCGACGCGAACGTTGCCCGCTCCACCGGGCCGGCAGCGATGCCAGTGCATGGCGCATCCGACAGGGCAGACCTACAATGGCGTCCGCTGCAAGGGGGGAGGCGCTGTGGACCCTGAAAACGTACTGAACGTCGCCGGCGCCATCATCCGGCAGGCCGGCGCCATGGCGCTGCGCCGCTACGGGCAGCCGCACCGGGAGACGAGCAAGTCCTCCGTGTTTGACTTCGCCACAGAGACCGACCGCGAGGTGGAGGCGTACCTCGTCGCGGCCCTGGGGGAGGCCTTCCCGCAGCATCACGTCGTCGGCGAGGAGGGCGGCGACGCCGGCGCGCCCGCCGGCGCCGACTGGCACTGGTACGTCGATCCCATCGACGGCACCAGCAACTACGCCAGCGCCTTCCCCTTCTTCTCGGTCAGCATGGCGCTCTGCGACCGGGAACTGACCCCCGTGGCGGGACTGGTGCTCGACCCGGTCAGGGGCGAGTTGTTCAGCGCGCGGCGCGGCGGCGGGACGATGCTGAACAACGCGCCCGTGCGCGTATCGACGGTTGACTCGCTGCAAAACGCGATACTGTCCTGCGGCTATTCGCGGCATCCCGTCCACGCGGCGGCGCGCAACGCCCCGGTTTACCGTTTGCTGCCGCGGACGCGGGGCCTGCGCTGGCTGGGCTCCTCGGCGCTGGAGCTGGCGTGGGTGGCCTGCGGCCGGCTGGACGGCTATTTTGAGCGCCAGCTGAATCCCTGGGACTGTCTGGCGGGGATGCTGCTGGTGCGCGAGGCCGGCGGCCGGGTGAGCGACTACCGCGGCGGCGAAGCGGGTCTGACGGGCGCGGAACTCCTTTCCAGCAACGGCCGCCTGCATGACGCGCTGCTGCAGGAACTCCGGCCCGACCCCGCAGATATGCCCTGATCCCATCCGGCCTGGCCAGGGGAAGCCTTGTCTTGCCTGACCGGCACAAGCGACAAGCCTCCCGGATGGCGCGCACCTGGCCGACGAAACCGTCACCTGAAATCCCGTTAAACCGTTGCCCCCAGGTTCTAACGAAATACTTATCCGGCTTCGCATAGGCTGAAGTCAAGGGGGCGCTGCGGACCGTGTTTCGGGCCTTTCGGCTCCGGCAGTATTCGGGAACCGGGACTGCAGGAGACTGGAAACGGGAGCAGTCGTCTCCGGCACAGATTGCCCGGAAGACCGGGCAGGGAACAGGGAGGAAAGAGGAGAACGATGCACTACAACGCAAGGCGTCACGGACCCTGGCTTTCCATCGCAGTCGTGGGGATTTTGCTGGTCGCCGCCGGCCTCTTCATGATTGTGCGCGGCTCGGAAGCCTGGGCCGACATCGAACGCGAACTCCGGGCCGAGGAAGTGATGACCAGCGGCGACGCGGCGATTCCGGGCGTGCCCGTCGTGGACGCCGCCACGGCGCGGGCGCAGGCGGACGTCATCAAGGACCACACGCTTGGCAGGTGGGGGCCTTATTCATCGCTGGAGCGGGATGACCCCAGACGCGCCTCCTTCATCGATGGCGTCGCGCTCCGCAGCGCGCTCAACATGGCGGTGATGGGATTTTCCCTGGCTGAAATGGCGATCGGTACCGGCATCATTATCCTGATCGCCGGCGCAGCCACCCTGCTGTTTGCCGTCCCGACGCTCCATATCCTGGCCGGCCAGGTCGTGCCGGAACCGTCGGACCGGTAAATCTCCTGTTCACGCCGCCCCGCCGGCACCTGCAGGCCGGCGGGGCGGTCGCATTTCCGGACGAACAAACGAAATCCCCGGCAACGGGCATCGCATCGCCGGCGTTCGCAGCCTGACGGACGTCAGCCGACCCGCGCGCCCTATCCTGCCCGTCGCCTGGTCGGCCAACTACCGCCCGTCCCCCAGCAGGGCGCGCGCCTCGCGGAAGATGCCCTGCACCCCGTCAGCGTCATCCACCGCCTGCAACTGCGCCGCGACCTCGAAGGCCAACTCCGCCGGCAGATAGCGGACCTCGAAGGGGCGCTCCGCCTTCGATCCCTGGCGGCGCAGGGTGAAGCGCTCCCAACGCCCCAGCTCCCGCAGGGCCGCCCGCGCCGCCGTGGCTTCTCCTGATTCCCCGGCTTCAGATGTGTTCATGCCGGAGGGCAGCGCTCCCCAGGGCACGGGCGGCAACTGGTAATAGCGCTCGCGCAGCTCGTTGATGCTGAGCAGGGGCGCGGCCGTGCGGATCTCCTCAAGGCGCGCGCGGGTATCCGTGGGGCGGATGTCCTCGAACTGGGCCACGTGCTCGCCCGGCCAGAAGGGCAACAGGTCCCGCGTGATCACGCTGGCGATGCGCACCAGGCGCGGCCACAGGGTGCGCTCGATGAAGAGCCGCTCGGCCACGCGCGCGTTGGCCTCGGTGGCGTTTTCGCTGACCAGGCCCACCGGGATGCCGAAGAGGTTGAGGATCTCGTTGCGGTGCGCCTCACGCCCCTTGAGGAAGTCGAGTTCGTTGTGGCTCAGGCCGATGTTCTGCCAGCTGATGCCGCCGCCGCGCAGGAAGGCCGTGCGTCGCTGCGGCCCGCCATGGCTTTGACGCCATTCGCGCTTGATGCGCTCGAAGTCCGCGTCGGTGACGAAGTCGCGGATGCTGACGATGCCGGCCGGGACGCCGCTGTCCTGGCCGAAAGCGCTGTGGTTCCACTCGGCCATGGCGCGGTCGCTGCGGATGGCGAGGCGCCCGGCCTCCAGCGCGGAGAGACCGTAGTAGTCGTTGGCGGGGTGCCAGCGCCGAAAGTGAATGACTTCCGCCGCCTCCAGCGGCAGGCGCTGCCCGTCGATTTCGTAGACGTAACCGCGCAGCAGGCCGGCGCTGTCCGGCACGACGCGCACGCGGTCCGGTCGCAAGGGCCAGATCTCGTCGGGCGTAGCGCCGGCGCCCGCCAGCAGCCAGTAGGCGTTGCCGGTCAGTTCCAGCATGCCCACCGTCTGTTCCAGCAGGGCGAAGCGGCTGAGTTGCGGGTTGGGCGCGTCCAGCAGGCGCTCCAGCGGGTGCCGTTCCACCGCCAGACGCCGTTCCCCCTCAAGCCGCAGCACCTGCAGCGGCACCAGCGCGGCGGCCTCGGCGATGCGGTTGATGGCGATATAGACCCAGGGCGACTGCTGGTAGACGCGGGCGCGCGCCGCCTCGTCGCCCCGCTCGGGCCAGAGGCCGGCGTTGAGTGGCGTTAAGGGCTGCGGCTGCAGTACGGAATGGCGCCGCTGGTGCACGGAATGGCGCCGCTGGTGCACGGAATGGCGCCGCCGTCTGCGGCCCGCGAATCGCTTGCGAAGACTGTCCAGCATGGTGCATCCTTTCTCCTGAAGACCAATGACTGTGTGCTGCCCGGCCCACCGTGGCCGGTAACAGCGAGGGGGAAGAGGGGCTGCGCATGAACGAACGCCCCGATCTTGATCTCATTCAGCTGGTGCAGCGGGCGCGTATGGCGCACGACGACCAGGCGCGTCCCTCGCAGATCAGCGGCGCCTACTGGCTGGAGGCGAAGGCCCCGCCCGGCGCCGCAGCCGGCCCGACCGTCCGCGCCGCCGCCCTGCGCGCCGATTGCGACGTGGCGGAGGTCGATGCCGTGTGGGCCTTGTTGCGGGCGGCGACGCAGGCCGGCCGGCTGGGCTACAAGGCGAAGGTCGCCACGGCCGCGCGTGAGGCGGCCATGCAGCGCCGCGAACTGCGCGTGCTCATCGCCGACCGCGCGGACGCCGCGGCACTGGCGCGGGTGCGGGCGGCGCTGAAGTCACTGACGCCAGAGTTGCGCTGGGAGCTGCGGGCGATTTGATAAATCGCCCCTACCAACAACGATGTAGGGGCGACATATCATGTCGCCCGCGGGCACAGTGTGTCGCCCCTGCGGGACACGCAATGGCACCGTTGGTGTGCTTCGGGCTGACGCCCTCGCTACCCCTTTCCAGGGATGCTTCGGGCTTGCGCCCTCGCTACCCCTTTCCAGGGATGCTTCGGGCTTACGCCCTCGCTACCCGTGCGGGATATACCGACGGGACGGGCGATTTGATAAATCGCCCCTACGGGGTGCTTCGGGCTTGCGCCCTCGCTACCCCTACGGCGGATTCTGTAGGGGCGACATATCATGTCGCCCGCGGGCACAGCATGTCGTCCCTGCGGTAGATTGTGCAGGGGCGACATATAATGTCGCCCGCGGGCACACCATGACGCTGCGGCCGGAGGGAATGCGGATGGGCATGATCTGGTACGTCGATGGCGAGTACGTGGACAGCGACGCGGCGCAGTTGCCGGCCGACGACCTCGCCGTGCTGCGCGGCTATGGCATCTTCGACTTCACCCGCACCTACGGCGGCCGTCCCTTCCGCCTTGACGCCCATCTGCAGCGATTGCAACGCTCGGCGGAACTGATCCTGCTGGAGCTGCCGCTGTCCCTGGCGGAGATGCGCGACGTCGCGCTGGAGACCCTGGCGCGCAACGGCTATCCGGGTCGGGGCGAGGCCCGCCTGCGCCTGGTGGTCACGGGCGGCGACAGCCCCGACGACATCACGCCCGCCGGCGTGTCGCGCCTGCTGGCGCTGGTGACGCCCTTCGCCGCGCAGCCCGCCGAACGCTACCGCGACGGCGTCAAGCTCATCACCAATCGCCTGGAGCGCGCGCTGCCGGAAGCCAAGACCATCGAATATGTGTCGGCCATCATGGCCCAGCGCCGCGCCAGACAGGCCGGCGCCGTGGAGGCGATCTACGTCAACGGCCAGGGCCACGCCCTGGAAGGCACCACCACCAACCTCTTCGCGGTCCTCGATGGTCGGCTGGTCGCGCCCGTCGACGGGATCCTCTACGGCGTCACGCGCCAGGCGGTGCTGGAACTGGCGGCAGCGCGCATGCCGGTCGAGCAGCGCGCGCTGCCGCTGGAGGAGTTGTTGCGGGCGGATGAAGTTTTCATAACGTCATCAAGCAAGGAGGTCTGCCCGGTGCGCCAGGTGGACGAGACGCGCTTCGGGCCGCCCGGCCCCCACACGCGCCAGCTGATGCAGGACTTCAGGGCGCTGGCCAAAGCCTGGGCCCGCGGCGGGTGACGACATTTCAGAAGTGAGCAAAAAAGGACTTGACTAAAACTTGACAATATAGAACTATTGTGCTATTCACCAAAATGGTACAAGAATGAACAAACAGAAGTCGCCGAAGGGCATTGAGTGGACGCGCATCCGCCGTAGCGACGGCAGCGTGTTGCCCGGCTACACCTGGAACCCGACCGGCGGTTGTTACCATGGCTGCACCTGGGAGATGCCGGACGGCTCGGTCACCGAATGCTACGCGAAGACCGTCGCCGAACGCATCGCCCGCAACTCCTACGTACATGGCTTCGAGCACCACTACTGGCGCCCCAACGCGCTGCGCGAACCGCTGCGCCTGCGCGAACCGGCCGGCATCTTCGTCGGCAGCATGGCCGACCTCTTCGGTCACTGGGTGCCGCGCGAGCAGATCGACCAGGTGCTGGAGGTGATGGACGAGGCCCACTGGCATACTTTCCAGACCCTCAGCAAGTATCCGCTGCGCCTGCCGGACTTCGACTTCCCGGCCAACGTGTGGGTGGGGGTCAGCCTGCCGGCGGGGCATACGATGAGCGCGACAGGCGCGGCGCGCGCGCTGTCTGCCTACCTGCGCCACATGGTGGACATTCAGGCCAGCGTCCGCTTCCTGAGCATTGAGCCGCTGTGGTTTGATGCGGCACCTGTGCTTGCGCGCTGGCTTGAGGAGCGGGAGCAATTGCCCTTCGAGTGGGCCATCATTGGCGCGGCGTCGAACGGCCGCAAACTCTTTCAGCCGGAACCCACCTGGACGGAGTCGCTGCTGGAACTGCTGGACGCGCAGGGCATCCCGGTGTTCTTTAAGGGCAATCTTGAGTGGGACGAATGGCGGGATGAGTTTCCCGAAACGAGAAGAAGGAACTAAAACATTCTGAGTTGGCTTGAAGAGCTTTTTCCAGCAATTGTGTCCTGCCAAAACTCGACACCTCGTTCGTGTTTGCTAACGCCTATCAGAGTGTACAGTTGCACATTCTTACTGTTCTTGAAGACCAATTCATCGGATGAGCTTGGTTCAACCACTTGGTAATCAAGAGTCCCCAATCGTTTCTTGTAAAGATCAAGTAGAGCCCGACGAACGCGAGTATTGTCACCGCCAGCTTCTTTGTAAGCCTTTTTCCATTCTTCAGTCCCAAAAAACAAGTCAATCGACTCAGTATTGCCTGAGTCAATCAACTGTTGAGCGTTACGCGTGATTCCACTTGTAGAAAAGTTTATGATCAGGTCCATATGTTTCATTTGACCTAGTTTTTCCACTGTTTCCCATCGCAGTTCCAGACCTTCTGGATCTAGAAAAGCCAAGCTCAGACAAGACCACCTCCCCTTCTTATACACTCCGTCCATCCAAGCGATTTCGCTTACGATTTCATCCACTTTCTTGTTGCAGTCTCCGTGCATGATCCGCACGCGATTCTCGTACTCACTTGCGCTTACACGCTTTCTCAGAGCCTCACAGTTCTGAGGGTCAAAATCGACGAAGCGATAGTTTGTGAAGGGATACGTAGAGTTCAAGGCGATGAGCGGTGAGCCAAACATGACAGTTCCATCTGGAAACCGGTTTTTGCCAGGTCCTGCCAGCAGATCGATATAGAAGAAAGCTCTCCACGGCCTTTCACGCATTGAAGTGATGAATCGGTGGATGTAACCACCCAGCACACGAAGCTTATCCGTGGCGTGCTCTTTGTTTGGGCGCATGGGCAGCCCGTCATCGACGGGCTTGAGCAAGTTGTCGTTCACGGGGGATTCCTTCTGCGATGCGAGACCACTGTGGTTGAAAGCATAGCACAAATGAGCGGTGCCGAGAAGGAAAACGCCCTCAAATGAAAACAGGCCCGCCGCGTGGGCGAGCCCGTAGTCTGATCTTCGCATCTGGCTATTGCGTCAGCGCGTCCAGGCGATCGACGTAGTCGGCCAGGATGCCGAAGGTGGTCTCGACCGCCTCCGGGCCGGCCATGTCCACGCCGGCCGCGCGCAGCGCCGGCACCGGATACTGCGAGCCGCCCGTTTTGAGAAACTCCAGACAGGCCGCCGCCGCGCCGGGCTCGCCATCCAGCAGCTTGCGCGAGAGCGCGTGCGCCGCCGAGATGCCGGTCGCGTACTGGAAGACGTAGAAGTTCATGTAGAGGTGGCGGAACTGCGACCAGGTGCTGCCGACGCGCGCGCGGTCGACGTGCATTTCCGCGCCGTAGCCCTCGCTGAAGAGGTCGGCCATCAACTCGTTGAGGTCGTCGGCGGTCAACGCCTGGCCGCGCTCGGCGCGCTCGTGGGCCTCCAGTTCGAAGCGCGCCAGGGTCGGCATGATGAAGAAGTAGCGATGCAGGTTGTCCATCGCCTCCTCGATGATGCCGATCTGGAACTGCGGGTCGTCGTTGGCGCGGAAGAGATGGTCGCGCACCAGCGCCTGGTTGAGGTTGGAGGCCACCTCGGCGGCGAAGATGGTGTAGCCGCTGTCGTGGAAGGGCTGGTGGCGGCGGGACAGCAGCGAATGCATCGAGTGGCCCAGTTCGTGCGCCAGCGTGCTCAGCGCGCCGAGGCTGTCGTCGTAGCTCATCAGGATGAAGGGGTGGGTGTCGTAGGCGCCGTAGGAGAAGGCGCCCTGGGTCTTGCCCTGGTTGAGCGCGCGGTCCACCCAGCGCTGCTCCAGGCAGCCCTGGCGCATCTCGCGCACGTAATCGTCACCCAGCGGCGCCATGCCGTCGGCGATCCAGTCCACCGCCGTCTCCCAGGGAATGGTCGGCAGGTCCGTTGCGATCGGCGCCCAGATGTCGTAGGGGTGCAGCGTCTCCACGCCGAGGGCGCGGCGCCGCACGGCCCAGTAGCGGTGCCAGGTGGGGATGTGGCGGCGGCAGGTGTCGATCAGGTTGTGGAAGACCGCGGGCGCGATGTTGTCGGGGAAGAGCGCGGCTTGCAGCGAGGAGTCGTAACGCCGGACGCGGGCGTTGAAGACGTCGCGCCGCACGATGGCGTTGTAGTTGCTGGCGAAGGTGTGCTTCAGCGAGAGGTAGCCGTCGGCGTAGCTTTCCCAGGCCGTGCGCCGCGCCTCGCGGTCGCCCTCGCCGAGGATGGTCTGCAGCGTGCCCTGGGCCACTTCTACTTCCTCGCCCTGACTGTTGCGCGCCGGGGCAAAACGCAGGTCGGCGCCGGACAGCACCTCGCCGGTGGTGTCGATCGCGGCGAAGGGCTCGCTGGTCAGCGCCAGCACTTCCTCGACCTCGGCCGAGCGCACGTGGTCGGCCTTGCGAAAGAGGTTGTCGAACCAGTGGGCGTAAGGCTGCAGCGCCGGCTCTGCGGCGACCATGTCCTGCACGCGGTCCTTACCGAGGGCGAGGATCTCCGGTTCGGCGAAGGAGGAGGCCGCCAGGAAACGGCTGTAGAGGCTTTCCACCTGGCCGACCATGGCCGCGGCCGCCTGGTCGGCGGTATCCACCGACTGCGACATGAAGGCGTAAAAGGCCAGCTTCTCGATGCGCTGCCCCAGTTCGCTCTTCAGTTGCAGCCAGGCGGCCAGTTGCGCGGCGCCCTGCGCCAGCGTGCCGGGGTAGGGCGCCATGCGCTCCAGTTCGCCGGCGAGGGCCGTGCGCTCCCCGTCCCAGGCCTGGGCCGTCTCGTAGACGCTCTCCGCGTTCCAGGTTTCCTCGCTGGCGACTTCACTTCTGGGCGGCAGGGCCATGCGCGTTCTCCCTCATTGGCATCATTGCTGCAGTTGACAAGGAGGCGATAGTGCTGAAAACTCGCGCCACTGTCAACAGTCGGCCCGCCCGTGACCCCGGTAGCGCAACATCCCTTTGTGACCCGGCCGCACCGCACGGTGCTCTCGCTCACCCTGCCGGTGATCATCTCGCAGATCGCCGAGCCGCTGACCGGCCTGGTGGATACGGCCTTCGTGGCGCGCCTGGGGGCGCCGCCGCTGGCCGCGCTGGGCGTGGGCGGATCGTCCGTGTCGCTGCTGATATGGGTGTTCTACTTCCTCGGCATCAGCACGATGACCGAGGTGGCGCAGGCGCTGGGGCGCGGCCAGCTGGAACGCGTCCGCCGGATCACCAGTCTGGGGCTGCTGCTGGCCGGCGCCGCCGGGTCGCTGATGCTGCTGGTCGGCGTGACCGGCGTGGAGACGCTGGCGCGCTTCATGGGCGCGGCCCCCGAGGTGCACGACCTGGCCGTGGCCTACATCCAGCTGCGGCTGCTGGGCGCGCCGGCCGTCCTGCTGACCATGGTGGGCTTCGGCGCGCTGCGCGGCCTGCAGGACATGCGCACGCCGCTGCGCATCGCCGTGCTGGTCAACGCGGTCAACATCCTGCTGGACGTGCCGTTCATTTTCGGCCTCGGGCCGCTGCCGGCCATGGGCGTGGCCGGCGCCGCCCTGGCCAGCGTCATCGCGCAGTATCTGGGCCTGGCCTTCCTGCTGCTGCATCTGCGGCGGCGGCCCGGTCTGCGCTGGTATTTCGACCGCGACGACATCCTGAAATTGCTGCGGGCCGGGCGCGACCTCATGATTCGCAGCGGCCTGTTGACCTTCTTCCTGATGTTCTCCACGCGCGTCGCCAACCAGATCGGGCCCGAGGCCGGCGCCGCCCACCAGGCCATGCGCACGCTGTGGCTCTTCGGCGGCCTGCTGATGGACGGTTTCGGCACCTGCGCCCAGAGCCTGATCGGCTACTTCCTCGGCGCCGACAATCTGCGCCAGGCGCGCCGGGCGGCCGCCGTCACCCTGTTGCAGGGCGGGTCGACCGGCGTCGCCATTTGCCTGCTGTGTCTGCTCGCCACCTCCCTGGTGCGGGAGGTCTTCGTCCCGCCGGCAGCCGCGGCGGCCTTCAACTCCGCCTGGCTGATCGCCGCGCTGACGCAGCCCCTGGCCGCGCTGGCCTTCATCACCGACGGCATCCACTGGGGCTCGGGTGACTACGCCTGGCTGCGCAACGGCATGATCGTGTCCACCGTCGCCGGCGCGCTGCTGCTGCTCGCCACGGATACCACGGCGCCGCCGGCCTTCCTGCTGGTCTGGCTGGCGCTGCTGCTGTGGCTGGTGCTGCGGACGCTCTTCGGCCTGTTGCGCATCTGGCCGGGGCACGCGCGCGCGCCGCTGCGCCACATGCGCGTGCCGGAGCCGGTCTGAAGTTACGGCCCTCACCCCCAAACCCCTTTTCCCGTCCCGGGGGACGGGAGCCCTTCTCAGGGAGAGGGGCTTTTAATGTTTCGCGCGCATCGTTCCTCACTTCTTCCGGCTCGCTCTTCAGTCTGTTGCACATCTGGCCGGGGCACGCGCGCGCCGCTGCGGCACATGCGCGTTGCGGAGGCGGCCTGAAGTTATGGCCCTCACCCCAAACCCCTTTTCCCGTCCCGGGGGACGGGAGCCCTTCTCAGGGAGAGGGGCTTTTAATTTCGCGCGCACCGTTCCTCACTTCTTCCGGCTCGCTCTTCGGCCTGTTGCGCCTCTGGCAAAATTTGCTATTTTTGTACTTGCATGGCAGTCATGATGAGGGACGGAGGTGTTGCGTTCATGTTGGTCACGGATGCACAGCGCGAACAATACCGGCGCGAGGGTTACTTTATTCTCGAAGGGGTGATCCCGGAGGCCGTGCTGGATGGTCTGCGCGAGGAATGCAGCCGCCTTGTGGCCGAACGGGACGCGCAGATGGAAGCCAAAGGCATCACGACGGACGGCATCAGCCACTACCGCCAGCGTTACTTCATCAGCAACGAATGGCGCAGCAGCGCCGCCATCAGCGACTTTCTCTTCGGCGACCTGATGGCCGAAGTCGCGCGGGCCACGCTGGGCGAGGACGTCTATCTCTTTCACGAGCAATACGTCGTCAAGGCGGCGGAGCGCGGCATGAAGTTCGCCTGGCACCAGGACTCCGGCTACATCGGCCACTATCACCGGCCCTACCTCTCCTGCTGGTGCTCGCTGGACGACATGACGGTCGAGAACGGCACGGTGTACGTTTTGCCCTACGAGCGCGCCGGCATGCAGCCGGACGATCTCTTCGCTCACCGCGTCGAGGACAGCTCCAACGACAAGGTCGGCTACCATGGCGATGATCCGGGCGTCGCGGCGCTGGTGCCGGCGGGCAGCATCGTGGCCTTCAGCAGCCGCACCTTCCATCGCAGCGGCCCCAACACGACCGACCGCATGCGCCGCGTCTACCTGGCGCAGTACTCGGCCGAGCCGGTCATGAACAAGTCCGGCGACGACTACTGGAACCAGGCCATTCCGCTGCTGCTCAACGGGGAACGGCAGGCGGCGCCGCAGCCGAGCGCCGTGAGCGGCTGAGCGTCTGCATGCGCGGGAACGACACCCGGTTTATGGTGAAACAGGCGACTGTGCTACATTCGTCGCCGGACGCAAATGACAGTAAAGGTTCGAATCTTGCAAGAAAGGAGCACAATATGTCCGCAAAACTGAGTCGTCGTGATTTCCTCCGCAGCGCTGCCGGCGCCACGACCGCCGCGGCCCTGGCGCCCGTCGCCGGGACGCTTTCCGCCAGCGCGCCGCGACAGGACGACATCACCCTTTCCTTCTGGATGTTCGCCGACAATCGCGTCACCTGGATGGAGAGCTTCTTCGAGGAAATCTGGGGCCCCGAAAACCCCAACGTCACCGTCGAGATCGAGCACGTCCCCTACTCAGACCTCTGGCCCAAGGTGCAGGCGGTCTTCGTCGCCGGTTCCGGCGTGCCCGACATGGTCGACGTCGCCGTGGGCGAACTGGGGCAGTTCCTGCGCGGCGGTGACGAAAACTTCCTGCGCATCGATGACTACATCGGCGACGAGATCGACGACCTCTCGATTCCCTCCGCGACCAAGAACTGGACCATTCGCGGCAACATCTACGGCGTCGGCAACGAGGTCAACCCGCTGCTGCTCTATTACCGCACCGATCTCTTTGAGGAGCTGGGCCTCGACCCCGACGGCATCACGACCTGGCAGGACTACACCGAAACCTATGGCGCGGTCGCGCAGGAAAACGGCCGGGCGCTGCATTACATCGCCGTTGACGATGCCACCGACTTCCAGCTCTTCTACTACCAGGCCGGCGGCCAGTTCTTCGATGACAACGAGAACGTGACCATTCTCGACGACGACCTCGCCGTCGAGGTGCTGACCTGGATGAAGGAGAACTACGACGCGGGCGTGTTCATCGATCGCGGCACCTGGGACGGGCAATACGCCATCATGAACAACAGCGACGTCATCGCCACGAAGGGCGCCCCCTGGTTCCAGGGCTTCATGAAGTCCAACCTGCCGGACCTCTCCGGCAAGTGGATGATGCGCCAGATGCCGGTGTGGCAGGAGGGCGGCTTCCTGAGCGCTCCCTGGGGCGGCACGGGCATGTGCATCACCGCCGAAAGCGCCAACCCCGATGCCTGCTGGAGTTTCATCCACCGCGCCAATCTGACCGAGGACGGCTCGCTGCTGGCCTTCCGCGAGATGAACCTCTTCCCCTCCTACATCCCCGCCTGGGATGCCGAGGAACTCTACCGCACCGATGACTACTTCTCCGGTCAGCAGCCGGCGACCTACATCGCCGAGGCCGCGGCGGGTATGGCCGGCATCACCTACGATCCCTACTGGGCGCTCTTCACGGACGCGCTCAGCCGTATCGCCTACACGCCGGTCTTCCTGGATGATGCCGACCCGGCGACCGTCCTGGCCGAGGCCGTCGACGAGTTCGAGTTCAGCAAGTAGGGCTGCCGCATTTGTCGGGGGAGGGCGCGCCCTTCCCCGGCAGTGGCGGGCCGGGCAGACCATGACCGTCGAACAGCAGACCCGGGCGCTGTCGGAACGTTCGTCGCCGCGCGAATGGTGGGCGCGCAACGAACGCCGCGCCATTCCCTACGTCCTGCTGATTCCCTTCCTGGTCACGCTGCTCGTCTTCACAGTTTACCCGGTGGCCGACTCCTTCATTCTCAGCTTTCACCGCCAGCGCAATTTGCACGAGCGCGAATACTTCGGTCTGGCGAACTATGAGCGCCTGCTGACGAGAGACAAGCGTTTCGCCATCGCCATCGTCAATGGCGCCGAGTTCACCGCCGGCACCCTGCTGATTCAGATGCCCCTCGCGCTGGGCGTGGCCATGGCGCTCAACTCGCCCGTCGTGCGCTTCCGCACCCTGGCGCGCCTGGCCTTCTTCGCGCCCTACATCACCTCGGCCATCGTCGTCGGCTGGATTTTCTCCCTGGTGTTCGACCAACGCTACGGCCTGCTCAACGCCTTTCTTTCCATATTCAGCATTGAGGCCCAGGCATGGTTGCGTGATACCGGCCTCATTATGCCGGCGCTGATCATCCTTGGCCTGTGGACCTGGGTCGGCTCCAACTCGCTCTTCTTCCTCGCCGGCCTGCAAAACGTGCCCGTGGAGCTCATGGAAGCCGCGCGCATCGACGGCGCCAACAGTCGTCAACTGTTTGTAAACATGACGATGCCCTTCCTCAAGCCGGTCTTCATTTTCGTCACCCTGACCGGCACCATCGGCTCCTTCAGCCTTTTCGCGCAACCCTATTTGCTCTTCGACAGTGGCGCCGGTCCCCAGGACGCCGGTCTCTTCCCACTCATGTATCTCTTCTTCATGAGTTTCCGCGACAACACGCGCATGGGTTACGCCTCCGCCGTCGGTTATCTCTTTACGCTCATCGTGCTCATCATCACCGGCGTCCAGTTGTTGCTGTTCCGGCTGTGGAAGACCTGACGACGCTGCCATGACCCCCCTCGTCGAGCGACTGCGCGCCGGCCCCCGCATTTACAGCGGCGGCTACCGGCCCTCGCGCCGCAGCGTGTTGGGGGTCAACCTGCTGGTCATCCTTGGCGTGCTGGCGACGGCCATCCCCTACATTTACATGGTGACCGCCAGCGTCCGGCACCAGGGCGAGCTCTACTCCATACCGGTGACCATCTTCCCGCGCGCCGAGGTGAGTGGTCACAACTACGTCACGCTTTTCGAGGCCACCGAGTTCGTCACCTGGTATGGCAACACCGTCGTTACCGCCGGAGTGCGCACGCTGCTGGGCGTCTACTTCGCCGCCGCCGCCGGTTACGCCTTCGCCAAATTCAACTTTCGCTTCAAGCGCGTCCTGTTCTTCGCCGTGCTGGCCACGCTGATCCTGCCCTTCCACGTGCTGCTCATCTCGCTCTTCATCCTTATCGTCAACCTGGGCTGGACCGACAACTACCTGGCCATCATCATGCCCGGCCTCGTGAGCGGCTTTAACATCTTCTTCATGCGCCAGTACAGCGAGTCCGTGCCCGGCGAACTGCTGGATGCGGCGCGCATCGACGGCGCCTCGGAACTGGGCATCTTTCACCGCATCGTGCTGCCGCTGGTGCGCCCGGCGCTGGGCGTGGTGGCCATCCTCACCTTCGTGCAGACCTGGAATGACTTCCTCTGGCCGCTGATCGTGCTGCACGATTCCAGCAAGTACCTGCTGACCATCGGCATCGCCACCATGGACGGCCCCTTCGACGTCGAAATCGGCGCCATCATGGCCGGCTCCTTCCTCAGCACCGTGCCCATCCTCATCATCTTCGCCCTGATGCAGCGCCAGATCATCTCCGGCCTGACGCTCGGCGCCATCCGCGGCTGAAGACCAATCTGCCGGCCCCTGGCAGCCAGGTAGTCCTCCCCCCTCTCCCCCAGGACGGGAAAAGGGTCCGGCGACGACAGCAGAATCCAGTGGCAGGGGCGACATACCATGTCGCCCGCATGCGACAGGACGATCGGACGGGCGATTTATTAAATCGCCCCTGCACATGGATCAGGGGCCGGGGATGAGGATCTGACGTGCAACGCCCTGGCCGGCCCCACCCTAAATTCTTTCCCGCTTGGCCGCGGGAGCCCTTCCCTCAGGGAGAGGGACTTAAGAAACACGCGTAGCCTCGACCAGTCTCCCCCTCTCCCTGAGGGAGAGGGGGCCGGGGGGTGAGGGCAGAATCCGGAAACAGGGGCGACATACCATGTCGCCCGCATGCGACAGGACGACCGGACGGGCGATTTGATAAATCGCCCCTACAGGTGGATCAGGAGGGGCCACTGGTGAGTGTCACCCCGTCCTGCGCTACAATGGCGTCCCTGTGTATGTGCCTGACAAAGGAAAATCGTCATGGTCGACTCGCCCGCTCTCAACGGTCGCGCCCTGAACCGCAACAGCCGCACGCTGGTCGGAGGCGTCAGCCGCGCCGGCGCCCGCGCCATGTTCAAGGCCACCGGCCTCGGCGACGAGGACCTGGAGAAGCCGCTGATCGCCATCGCCAACACCTGGACCGAGGTCGGGCCCTGCAACATCCATTTGCGCCGCCTGGCGACGAAGGTCAAGGAGGGCATCCGCGCGGCCGGCGGCACGCCGCTGGAATTCAACACCGTCACCATTAACGACGGCATTACGATGGGCACCGAGGGCATGAAGGCCTCGCTCATCAGCCGCGAGATGATCGCCGACTCGATCGAGCTGGTGACGCGCGCCAACTACTTCGACGGCATCGTGGCGCTGTGTTCCTGCGACAAGACCATTCCCGGCACCATCATGGGGCTGATCCGCCTCAACATCCCCGGTCTGGTGCTCTACGGCGGGACCATTCTGCCCGGCGACCTCGACGGCGAACCGCAGGACATCGTCAGCGTTTACGAGGCCATCGGCGCCTACAGCGCGGGCAAGATCCCGGCCGAGCGGCTCAAGCAGGTCGAGGACGTGGCCTGCCCGGGGCCGGGCGCCTGCGGCGGGCAGTACACCGCCAACACCATGGCCAACATTTCGCAGATCCTCGGCCTCTGCCCCATGGGCTTCGCCGACATCCCGGCGGTGGACGAGCAGAAGGACGAGGTGGCGCGCCAGGCGGGCGAGATCGTCTTGCGCCTGGTGGCCGAGGACCTGCGGCCGGACCAGTTGGTGACGCGCAAGAGCCTTGAGAACTCCATCGCCGCCTCGACCTCCACGGTGGGCAGCACCAACAGCATCCTGCATACCCTGGCCTTCGCCCGCGAGGCCGGCATCGAGTTCACGCTGGACGACATTGAGGCCATCAGCAAGCGCACGCCGGTCATCGCCGACATGCGCCCCACCGGCCGCTACGTAGCGCTGGACATGTACCGCGCCGGCGGCCTGCGTCTGCTGGCGCAACGTTTGATCGAGGGCGGCCTGATCGACGGCAGCACGCCCACCGTCACCGGGCGGACGCTGGGCGAGGAGGCCGCGGAGGCGCAGGAAGCGCCGGGCCAGGACGTCATCGTGTCGCTGGACGAACCGCTGAAGGCGACCGGCGGTCTGGTGGTGCTGCGCGGCAACCTCGCGCCCGACGGCGCGGCGGTCAAGCTCAAGGGCATCGAGCCGCTGCGGCATCGCGGCCCGGCGCGCGTCTTTGACAGCGAGGAGGACGCCTTCGTGGCGATTGACAACCAGGACATTCGACCCGGCGACGTGGTCGTCATCCGCTACGAGGGGCCGGTGGGCGGGCCGGGCATGCGCGAGATGCTGCAGACCACGGCGGCGCTGGTCGGGCAGGGCCTGGGGCAGGAAGTGATGATGGTCACCGACGGGCGTTTCAGCGGCGGCACGCGCGGCCTGATGATCGGCCACGTGGCGCCGGAGGCCATGCTGGGCGGGCCGCTGGGCCTGCTGCAGGAAGGCGACGTCATCGTGGTGGACGTGGAAGCGCGCAGCATCGACGTCGAATTGGACGATGAAGAGCTGGCGCGGCGGCGGGCGGCGTGGCAGGCGCCGGCGCCGCACTTCACGACGGGCGTGATGGCCAAGTACGCGCGCACGGCGGCCCAGGCGGATGACGGCGCCGCGACGAATATCGTGCCGCTAAGGGAAAAGGTGCGTTAGTCCGCCGGCAGACCGCAGAGCTCCGCGCTTCACCAGATCGTGCAAATGCAGTCTGCTGCGGTTGTTTCCTCGTCGACAGAAACGGGCTGGAGTCATTCTGCCTGATGATGAAGTGCGGCTACGCCGGGACCCGTCACCACATGAGCAGAAAACACCTGCCGCGCTACGTGAGCGAGTTTGCCGGACGCCATAATGTGAGGTCGCTGGACACATCAGACCAGCCGGCGCGCATGGCACAAGGGTCGGTCGGCAGGCGCCTGCCCTGGCGCGAGCTGGTCAAAAACAAATCGTGAGAGAGGAGAACTCGCTATGCTTTTCCCACCAGAACGGCCACTCAGTTGGCTATCAAGGGAGCAAATGCAAAACATGGTTCACGAAGTAGACAGAGACACCAAAGACCAAATGCATAAATACCGCTCCGATCGGGAACTCCTGGAGGACATTCTGGAAATGATTCGTCAACAAAACAGGGTCGTTGAACAACTCATGCAGCAGGTATTCGAACTGGAAGATGCCCAACAAAAGAAGTAGCCAACAGCCCCGGCACCACGCCGGGGCTACCCATCATGTACACAGGCATATAGTTCACTTCCAAATCCCTTGCGGTTTTCCAGATGGGAGACGATGGCTACGGTGTCCAGGACGTAGTAGACCTCAGTCGTCGGCGAGGAGTTCGTCAAGTTCCGCTTCCCATTCTGTCTGGATTGCTCTCAGGGTTTGCCGCAGTTCCTCGTCGCTGTAGCTCACGCCGGGTTTGGCGAAGGCGCCCGCCAGGCTTTTGGGATTCTCAAAGGCGCCGGCGGCAACCCGCCTGGCGTGCTCTACCTCAAATTCAATCAGTTGCGGGTGCAGGCCACTTTCATCCCATTTCCGCGGCCCGTTCGGGGACAGGCGCTCGATTACGCGGAGCCACTCGTCAAGGCCGTCGACCAGACCCTGCAGGGCATAGCGCAGAAAGTCGATTAGACCCTCTGTACACTGGCTGGAGCGTTCCAGCCGGCTGTAATACTCCGGCCGCGTGCAGTGGTAATGGGGGCTCGGCAGAAATGCCGCTGACCGTGGCAGGCCGGCCTGGTGTAGCAGGCGGGATTCCAGCAGGCGCGCCGTGCGGCCGTTGCCATCCGCGAAGGGATGAATCCAGGCGATGTATACGTGAGCGAGGATGGCTTTCAGGATGCCAAAAGCCAGGCGATCGTCGGCGTTGGCGGCCTGAAACCCGGAGTTCAACCATTCGCAGAGGCGTTGCAGCAGGTGTGCGAGGTCTTCGGGTGGCGCCGCCAGGTAGCCGCCCACGCGCACGTGTTGGCCCGGCATGCGCAACTGCCCCGGAATCACATGGCCTTCCAGCGGCAGGTCCCGCAGTACCCGTTCATGGTAGTGCAGGATATCCGACACGCTCAGGTTGGCGTCCCCGTCAGGTCTACTGGACGGGTCCATGGCCTGCAACGCCTGGGCGATGTTGGCTACTTCCTGGCCGAAATGCTCCTGGTCCCGGGGCAAAAAGAGCCGGCGCGTCAGTTGCGCCCGCACCTGGGCCTCGCTGAGCGGATTGCCCTCTATGGCCGCGCTGGCGTGGACGGCCCTGACCAGAGAGACCAGTTGCAATTCCTGCGCCGTCGCCGGTCCCAGGGCAGTGCCTTCGATTTGTGAACACTTCGCCCGGGTCGTGTCCAGCAGCGACCAGATCGACGCATCCAGCCTGCCCAGGTCGAGTTCGAAGTTAATCCATGGATGAGTCTGTTCGCAGGTCCGCATGATCACTCACGTTGCTGTCACGGACGTGTTTGGGCAGTGTAGCATTAAAGGCGCCAGCCCCTGGCTGTCGCGCCTGGCCATGAAAGCGTCACTCCAGCGGCAGGCCGCAGAGCTCCGCGCTGAGGGTCCAGAGGCGCCGGGCCGCGTCGTCGTCCTGCGCGGCGGCCGAGGGCTCGCGCAGCCGGCGACGGTCATAGTAGCCGCCGCTGGACTCCGCGACCTCCGGCGTCGACGCCAGCCAGATCAGCGTGTCCGCGCCCTGCTCGGGAGTCTTCAGAAAGGGCCGCAAAACGCCGAGCAAAAGACCCCAAATCCCGCCGATGCCGCTGCCAAAACCCGTCGCGATCACGCCGGGATGCATCGCGTTGACCGTCACGTCGCTGTCCGCCAGGCGGCGTGCCAGCTCGCGCGTGAACAGAATATTCGCCAGTTTGGACTGGGCATAGGCGGTGAAGCCCATGGTGCTCCAGGACCGGCCGTCGATGTTGTCGAAATTGTAGGACCGCTGCCGTCGATGCCCTTCCGAGGAGACGTTGACGATGCGCGCCGGCGCGCTTTCCAGCAACATGTCCAGCAACAGCCGCGTCAGCAGGTAGTACCCCAGGTGGTTGAGCGCGAAGGTGCGCTCGAAGCCGTCGGCAGTCTCCGCGCGCTCGCCGAAAACAGCGCCGGCGTTGTTGAGCAACACGTCCAGACGCGTGTAGCCCTGTTGGAACTGTTCCGCCAGCTGGCGCACACCGGCCTGGGTGGAGAGGTCCGCCAACAGACCATGCACCTCCGGGTTGCCGCTTTCCGCGCGGACCATGGCGAGCGTGTCGTCCAGGCGCTGCCGGCTGCGGCCGGCCACGGCGACGGTCGCGCCCATGCGGGCCAGGGCCAGCGCCGCTGCGCGCCCGATGCCGTTGGTCGCGCCGGTGATCAGTACGGTCTTGCCTTGCATGTCGGTCATGCGCTGCTCCTGTGTTTTCGGGGCAGCAGCATAGCAGAGGGGGCCGGCAAGTGTAGTGGCGGCTGCCTCGCGCAGCCGTCCGCACGCGGCTGGCGTGGATGGTGCGGACGCGGACAGCCATGCAGGGCGCGGGCCCGCGTTCCCTTCCCCGTGGGTCGGGCGCGACGGGCCGGCGTCCGTTGTCAGGGATGCGCGCTCAGGCGAAGGCCAGCGCCGTCCCGCTGTGCTGCCGCGCGTGCCACGCCAGGGCCAGCGCCATGACGAGGTCGTCATGCAGCCCGGGCGGCGCGCCGTAGCGATGGCTGCCATCCGGCCGCCGCTGCAGCCTGTAGTTGCCCAGTTCGTGCAACAGGTCCTCGTCCGCCAGCAGGGCCAGCGCGCGGGTCTCGATCGCCAGTGCGAGGGCGTCGATCAGCGCGCCCTTGCTGCGCGCCGTGGTCTGGAAGCCCGCCACCGGCAGGCCCGCCTGTTGCAGGGCCTCGATGTTGGGCGCGCCCATGCTGTTGCTCTCGGCGTGGATGCGCGCCGGCTGCCAGCGCGCGTGCAGGGCCTGCAGGCGACCGCGCTGCCGTTCCCAGCCCAGCCGGCGGAAGCGGTCCAGCGCCACCACGGCCCGTCGCTCGCTGTCGATGATGACGATCGCCGTGTAATCGTGCGCGCGGCCCCAGTCCACGCCGGCGACGTAGTGTCCGCCGGCCAGCGGCTGCGCGTCCCCTGGCGCCGTCGCCGCCGCCCGGACGTCGCGGAACACCTCGCCCCTGTTGCCCAGAAACTCCGCCAGATATTCCTCGCGGTAGACGCGCTCCGGCGTCGTGCGGCGGATCTCCGCCAGTTCCCTGGCGTCCACCAGCGGGTTATCGCGCGAGGTGAAATGGAAGGAGCGCCACTGCTCCTGGTCCGCCTCCCGACCCAGCTTATACAGGTCATGGAACCAGTTGCGCCCGTTGGGGCTGCTCAGAAAGATCGCCCCGCCGCGCCGTTCCAGCAGCATGGGACGCAGCACTTCCGGCCAGACCTGGTCTTCCATGAAGGCCGCCTCGTCCAGCACGGCGAAGTCCAGCCCGGCGCCGCGCAGATGATCGGCGTGATGCGTGCTGCGGATGGCCATGACGGCGCCGCCCGGCAGGTCGATGCGCCGCGCACTTTCGCTGACCCGCGCCTCGGGCACGGCGGCCAGGGTCCGTTTCAGGTCGCGCCACACCTGGTCGGCCATCTGCAGGGTAGGCGCCAGCCACCAGCAACGCGCGCCCGTCAGGAAGTGACAGACAAGCGCCAGCTTGCCCAGCTCGGTCTTGCCGAAACGCCGGCCACAGGCCACCACCCTAAAGCGCGCCCTGCTGGCCAGAATCGTCTCTTGCCCAGGGTGGGGTACTGTGAGCCGTACCGTCCGGGTCCTGGAATTCGACGCGTACAAGCACTTCCTCCTGCCGCGGCAACAGCGCCAGTATCCTGAGAATCTTGTCGAGCAACTGGTTCAGCGCCGTGGCGCGCTGCCCGAGGGGCGCGTCGTCGATGGCCTCGCCGAGCGAATCCGCCAGATGCGTGGCCTCGTCCAGCAACTGCACCAGGGCGAGTTCTTCAAGACGCGCGTGCGGGTTGTCCGGCCGGCCGGCGCGCCTGGCGCTGCCGTCGCCGAGGAGGGCCGTCCGCTGCTGCCTGAGTTGCTGAAGTTGCGCTTCCGCCTGGCGGCGACGCTTTTCGGCGGCGGCGGCGGCGCTGTCTTTCTCCTGCAGCAGCTGCTCCCTGGCGAGTTGTCGCCGGCTTCGCTGCTCCCGGCGCCAACGGTTCAGGGTCCTGGTCGGGATGCCGCTGATCTCGCTGGTCAGCGCCACGCTGCCGTCAAGCGCCTCAATGCATTTGAGGACGGCGGCCCGAATTTCCGGGCGATAGTGTCTGCCTGTCAAGGCACTGTCCCAACATTTCCCAAATTATCCCAAAGGTTGCGACAAGCCTGCGAAAAGCGGAGGCGGGTTGTAACATCCGCCCCCGCTACCCTGACCGGCAGGCTCGCCATCCGGCTGGAGCGGTTCGGCAGTGGCTGTCGCGTGGGCTTGGCCGACCGCGCTGCGCGGTTCAGTGACAGGTGAGGAGGCCGGATCCGGTGCTCAGAGGTCCTGCTGCGGGTCCAGCAGGGCGATGCTGCGCGGTCGTTGCAATTCGCGCGAGATGCGCCCGGCGGCGCAGAGTTTGTCAAGGTAACGCACGACGGTGGTCGTGCTCATGAAACAGGCGTTGGCGATTTCGCGCAGGGTGGGGGAATAGCCGTGTTCGGCGAAGAAACCCTGGATGAAGTCATAGACGTGGTTGCTGGTTTCGTTATCGGACATCTCTGTGCCTGCCTCCTGCGAAATACGAAGGGATACTAGCACAGTATAGAACAAATGTTCGTGACGCGTGTACCCATCCGGTTTGATCGGTGCGGGTCTGTCAGGCTGTATTCGCTTCAGCCGGAGTCCTGTGTCAGGCGTCTGGACTGCCACCGGCGCCAGAGGGCCAGCAGGGCGCTGGCCGAAAACAGGAAAAGCAGCGGGTCGGTCGGCGCACGGTAACGGGTGTTGGGGTGGTAAATCACGTACGCCAGAGTCATGGAGATTTGCACGAACCAGAGCAGCGAGACCTCGCGCCAGCGCCGCCGCGTGAGGGCCAGACCGGCCAGGGCCAGCAGCAGCAGGCTGCCGAAGTACCAGCGGTGCACGACGCGAAACAGTTGCGCCGCTGCCGAGTCGTCATAGACACGCGTCGGGTCGTCGGCGCTGACCGTCGGGACAGTGACGATGCCGGCGGCACAATCCGCGACGACAGGATTTGCCGCGGCGCCGGCGGGCGGATTGTTGCCGGGCCAGATATCCACGCTCCACTGCGTGATGAACTTGGTCCACAGCAACTCCGGGATCCGCTCCGGGTTCTCGCGCAGCCAGTTGAGCCCCGCCTGCATCGCGGCGGCGTCCCGTTGCGCCAGCGAGGCGTCCTCCGCTACAGGGGCGAAACCTTCCAGCTGCATCCATTGCGTGTCGTAGCCGGCGCGCAGCCAGGGCACGGTACAGGGATTGTTGCCTTGCAGGAAGTTGCCGCCGCCGTGCAGGGCGATGAACACCGGTTCGCCATACAGGCGGGCGCCGCGCAGCAGCCAGGGGGTCAGCAGCAGGGCAGCCAGCACCAGGACGGGGGACAGGCGCAGCGCGCTGCCGCGCCAGCCGTGGCGGATGGCCAGCCACAGCGCGGCGAAGGGCAGCAGCAGCAGAATGTTTGGCCGCAGCAACAGCAGCGACGCCAGGGTCGCGCCGGCCGCCACCAGGAGCGCGAGCGCGCGTCGCCGTCCCGCTGTCGTTACCTCATTCAACTCCACCAGCAGCCACAGCAGCAGATACATTCCCGCGATGTACAGGGAGGTGTCCACCATCGTCAGGCTCTGGAAGAGGAGATAGGGATACAGGGCGTGCAGGCCGATCCCGATCAGGGCCACGCCCGGCGCATCCGGCCACAGACGCCGCGCGATGCGGTACAGCAGGGCGATGGCAGCCGCGTCCAGCAGGGCCTGCGCCAGCACCAGTTGTAACGAGCCACGCCCCACCATGGCGTACAGCAGCGCCAGAAAGAGACTGTAGAGCGGCGGCAGTTCGCCATCCGGGACGCCGCGCGCGTAGCCATAGACGCCCGTTTCAAGCAGGTTGCGGGCATAGACGTCATGCGTCTGAATGCCGTGGATGACGCCGCTGCGTTCGAAGGCGAAGACCTCCGGCATGGCGAGCAGCGCGCCCAGGCGCAGCGCGACCGCCAGCAACATGATGGCCTTCAGCGGGTGACGGCGGATATACGACATGGCAGTGTGCGCGAAGCGGCGCTTCCGGCTGGATGATATCAGGCGCCAATTCTACACTGACAGCGGCGACCACTGTCCTGGAGAAGTGAATTTGTGCGCAAATCGTGATAGGGTTGGTAGCACAGACTGTCAACCAGCCCTGGGACTTGGTCCCCGCGGGGGTCCATGGCAGAGAAATATCATTTCAGGGTTCATGTGTCTGGTGAACGCTTTTCTCCCGAGTCTCTGGCACTGGAGGAAATAGCGGATTTTCTTGTCAACCTTGAGCAGATGGTTGCTGCTGTAGTCGCCCACAAACACCCCAATCTGGATATTGAAAGGCGGGGAGTCATCAGGCTGTCGTCACTTACAGAAGGCAGCGTTGACCTCGCGTGCAGTACGCCATACAGGGAAACAGGCACAGCATTGCGTTCAATTGGTAGCGTTGCAGAAGATGGCGACACTGCCCGTTTGCCAGAAGAGGCAAGGGCTCCTTTTCTCAAACTGCTCAAATTCAACCATGATTTCAGGACAAACACAGAAATAAGAGAATCCGGTGGCACGCGCACCCGTCTGGCCATCCTGACGCCAGACACCAGGATAAATTCACCTGCCGCATCGGTCAGCATTTCAGGAACGACAACACTTTATGGTGAATTGCTTCGCATAGGTGGCGATCCCCCCAGGGCTCGCATCAGACTTATGGATGGCGAAGCGATATCCTGCACGGTCAGGTCAAGGGATTTGGCTCGTGAACTGGCCAGAAGGCTTTACGAGACTATTGGTGTGCGGGGAAAAGGCGAGTGGGAAACCGTCAGAATGAAGCTGGTCAAATTTCATGTGGACGAACTCACAGAATACAGGCAAACGTCCCTCATGGAGGCAATTGAATCACTGCGTGAAGTGGCTGAAGAACATTATCAAAAGATCGACGACATCAATGCATTTGTCGCTGACCTCAGGGGCCGGGAGCCCGACAACGAATGACAGTGGTTTGCCTGGACACCCAAATTGTTCAGTGGGGTGTTTTGCGTCGGGCAAGTGACCAGGGTCAGCAACATCTTGTTGACAGATCAACCGCCCTTCTCGAACTCATCGAGAAAAATAATGACAGTGTAATTTTGCCCTCGATCGTTGTGGGTGAATTGCTGGTACCGGTACCACTGGAAGAACAGGGTGAGGTCCTGAAACGACTGCGCAATGAGTGGATAGTCGTTGATTACGATTCATTTGCTGCGCTTCAGTTCGCGCGAATGCGTCATGGCAGACCGACTGCCGAGACGCTAAAAGAGCTTCAAAAGACAGACCCGTCGGCAACACGCAACGAACTCATCGCGGATACCATGATTGCGGCAACGGCTCTTGCACACAGGGCGACCAGGGTTTACACAAACGACAGGCGCTTCAGGAATTCGGCGGGAAATTACATTGAGATCACGCTTCTTGATGAGGTGGACTTGCCAGATGAACAGTTGGGACTGGATCTGCCAGAGTCCGACTCAGGGCGGTGAACCCCCGCGAACTGCTTGACCGGCACGGCATCCACCCCAGGCGCGCGCTGGGGCAGAACTTCCTGCATGACCCTGGCGCGCTGCACAAAATCGTCGCGGCGGCCGAGCTGGCGCCGGACGAGACCGTGCTTGAGATCGGGGCCGGCACCGGCACGCTCACCCAGGCCCTGCTGGCGTCAGCCGCGGCCGTGGTCGCCGTCGAAAGCGACGCGCGTCTGCTGCCCCTGTTGCGCGCCAGCCTGCCGGACACGCCCAGGCTGCGCCTCCTGCATGCCGACGTCCTGACGCTGGACCTGGCTGAACTGCTGGCGCCACGACCCTGGGTCTGCGTCGCCAACCTGCCGTACTATATCACCGGCGCCATCCTGCGTCACACGCTGCAGTGCCGCCACCGGGCGCGCCGAATGGTGCTCACCGTGCAATGGGAAGTCGCCGAACGGCTCGTCGCCTCTCCCGGCGACCTGAGCCTGCTGGCCGTCAGCGTGCAGTACTACGGCCGCACGCGCATCGTCGGTCGCCTGCGGCCGGCCGCCTTCTGGCCCCGGCCGGAGGTGGACAGCGCCGTCATTCGCATCGACCTGCATTCGCCGGCGCCGGCGGGTCTGCCTGAAGAAGCGCTGTTCTTCCGCGTGCTGCGCGCCGGCTTCAGCCAGAGGCGCAAGCAGTTGCGCAACGCGCTGGCCGGCGGCCTTGGCATTCACAACGCCGCCGCCGCAGATCTGCTCACCGCCGCCGACGTCGATCCACGGCGCCGCGCCCAGACCCTGACGCTGGACGAATGGGCCGCGCTCGCCCGCGCCTGGCGGGATGCCTGAAGGCGAGCGCCGCAGGGGCGATTTATCAAATCGCCCGCCCCGGCAAAACGCGGCAGGGACAATTTCTGAAATCCACCAAACCCGCCACGCCCGGCGACATGGTGGTGTGCCCGCGGGCGACATGATATGTCGCCCCTACATCATCCGCACCCAGCAAACGCCGTAGGGGTAGCGAGGGCGTAAGCCCGAAGCATCCGACGCAGGGCGATTTATCAAATCGCCCGCATTCACAAAACATGGCGGCGACATGGTGCGCCTGCGGGCGACATGATATGTCGCCCCTACTCCCGCAACCGCGTCGTCCGGCCGGCGTATACTGTGTTGTATGACAGACGGGCGGGTGACGAACAGGGGGGCCGGCACGCTGCGTCAGGGGCCTGACCCGGCATGAGAGGTCTCGCGTACTTTCTCTGCGGTCTCTTCCTGATCGTGGCCGGCGGCTCGGCGTTGCTGGAAGGCGACGGCGGCTTCTTCGCGCTGATTTTGCTGGGGCTGGGCATCAAGGTGCTGGCCGACTCACGGGCGCGGCGCGGCGCAGGGCGGCAGGTGGCTTCCACCGACTCCCGCAGTGGCGCGTCAGCCGCGTCGTCGCGTCGCCGGGACCGGTGGCAGGTCGCCGAACACGCGGACCTCGCCGTGCGCAACGCCGGCCATGACCCCGCCGCCATGTCGCTGCGGGTGAGCGACATCGGCATTTTCGCCATGGGCGAGGGGCGGGATACGCTGGTGCACCGCGTGCAGGCCGTGCGCGATGACGTGGACTACGTTCAGCCCTGGGTCGCGCTGCGCGTGCCCACGGTGGCGGCCGGCACTCTGCGCTTCGAGATCCGCGACATGGACGACAGACTGCATTTTCGGCGCGACCGCAGCCTGCAGCTGGAGCGGGGCGACAACCTGATCAGCCCGGCCGCGCGTATGCCCGTCCATGACGCGCTGCTCACCGAAGGCGACTGGCAACTGCGCGTCTACGCGGACGGGAAGCTGCTGGCGGCCCACAGCTTTGGCTGGCTGGAGGCGGAGGAAGCAGCGGGGGAAGCGCGCCTGCGCGCCCACCTGGAGGAAGACGGCGAAATGAGCGATGAGCTGCGCCGGGCTTTCGAGGAGAACAGCCAGGACCAGGAGCCCAGTCTTGATGAGTTGCTGGAGTTTCAACAGCGTTAGCGCGTTTCGCGGCGACAGCCGCAAACCGCTGTAGGGGCGATTTATCAAATCGCCCGCCCCGACTTTCAAACAATTTCTGAAATCCACCAAACCCGCCACCCCCGGCGACATGGTGTGCCCGCGGGCGACATGATATGTCGCCCCTACATAATTTGCCGTAGGGGCGATTTACCAAATCGCCCGCCCCCACAAAACGCGGCGGCGGCGATTTCTGAAATCCACCAAACCCGCCGCTTCCAACTGATCAACCCGCTGACCTGCCGGCCGGCGTTTCGCGTATACTCTGCCCACGCGGGACGGCAGGAGATGATAATGCGCCTGCAAAAAAGGAATGTGCCCTGGCTGGTCGGCATCGGCGTCATGCTGGGGCTGGCACTCTTGCCCGGAACGGCCGGCGCCGGCCTGGTGGCCGCCTTGCTGGGCTGCGGCGCCCTGGCGCTCGCCAGTTCCGTTTCGCTCAGGCCCGGCGCGCTGGATGCCGGCTCCCTGTTGCAGCGTCTGTCGCCGGCGCCGCGGGCCAGGCCGGAAAGCGTCATCAGCGCCGCGGCGCGCGAAGCCGGCGAGCGGGCGCGCCGGCATGGCGGCGGCAGCCAGGCAGTTGCCCTGACCCTGCTGGATATCGGCCTGATCGGCGCCCGCCACGGGCCCGACGGGATGTCCATGCGCAAGGGCCGTCGCTTCTCCGGCGACGATGATGCCCTGCGTCCCTGGGTTTCCCTGCAGGTCCCGGAGCATGCGGCGGAGCGCAGCGCGCGGCTGCGCTTCGAGATCAGCGATCATCGTGGCGTGACCTGTTTCGAACACGAGCAGGACGTCTGGCTGCGGGATGGCGCCCGTGACGTGCTTTCAGAAAACCAGTTGCCCCTGGCGGGCAACGCGGAATTGCCGCGCAGCGGCGGTGAATGGGAACTGCGCGTCAGCGTTGATGCGCTGCCGGTCGGCATGCTGACCTTCGAAATGACGCCCTCGCTGCGGCAGCGGGCCGTGGAGTTGGCGCGGCGTCAGGCGGCTGCGGAGGGGCGCGCAGAACCTGGCGCGGATGATCCGCCCGGCCTTGAGGAACTCATGCGCGACCCGCGCCGGCGGGAGTAAGGCGGGCCTGCAGGCGTTTCAGCCGCGCATGCGCCGGCCCAGGCGGTTCAGGTCGATCCCGTACCAGGCCAGTGCGTTGGTCAGCAGCAGCATGGCGCCGGCCTCATCGAGGTTGCCGACCAGGGGAACTGCATCCGGGATCAGCTCGAAGATGCTCAGCGACGGGTAAATCAGGTAGAGCAGGGCCAGTGCCCCGGCCAGCGGGACCAGCAAATGGGCCAGCAGGGTCCGGCGACTTGTGCCCAGGGTGCTGCCCCGGTAGCCTGGCTGAAAGCCGTACCAGACCAGCACGTTGGTCAGCAGCAAGGTCGCGGTGGCCTCATCCACGTGACCCACCAGAGGCAAGGGGTCCGGCAACAACTCAAACAGGCCCAGGTTCGGAAAGACCAGATAGAGCAGGGCCAGCGCGCCGCAGCCCAGCGCCAGCAGATGGTGAAAGGGAGTTCTTCTCTTGCCAGTCCTGGCCTGGGTCATGGTCTGCCCGTCGTCCCTGTACTCAGGGATATACGTTGGACGCGCCCGAAAGGTTCACTCGATGTGCGAGCAGACGTGGTCGGTGAACTCCTGGGTCGACAGCGCGTCGTCGATGTAGATGTCGCCCGTGTGGTCGCCCTGGCGCAGCGTTTCGTTGACCGCCCGTTCCACGCGCAGGGCGTCTTCCGGCCGCTGCCAGTGATGTCGCAGCAGCAGGGCCACGCTGAGTATGCTGGCCGTCGGGTTGGCGATGCCGCGCCCGGCGATATCCGGCGCCGTGCCATGCACCGGCTCGGCGATGGCCACGTTCTCGCCCAGGCTGATGGAGGGCGCCATGCCGATGCCACCGCCCCAGGCCGCCGCCATGTCGGAAAGGATGTCGCCGTAGAGGTTGGGCGCCAGCACCACGTCGAAGCGCATGGGTTCCTTCACCATCCAGTAGGCCGCCGTATCCACCAGCAACTCGTCCGTCACGATGCTGGTGTAGTATTCGCTGATATCCAGCGCCACCTGGCGGAACAGGCCGTCGGAGCGCGGCAGCACGTTGGACTTGTGCACGATGGTCACCTTCCGGCGGCCGGTGCTGCTGGCCAGTTCGTAGGCGAGGCGCGCCACACGCTCGGAGGCGCCGCGCGTGATGACCTTTTGCGCCACACCGGTCTGCCCCTCGTCTTCCGTGGTCTCGTGGCCCACGTAGAGGTCCTCGGTGTTTTCGCGCACGATGACGAGGTCCACGCCCTCGCGCGCGGTTGGCACCGGGAGCCAGCGCGTCGGCCGCAGGTTGGCGAAGGCCTGCAGTTCCCGCCGCAGACGCACCACCGGCGAGTAGTAGTTCTCTACCGGCCAGGAGGGCGAGGAGACCGCTCCGAAGAGTACCGCCTGGCAATCCCGGGCCAGCGCCAGGGTCTCGTCCGGCAGGGGCGTGCCATGCTGCTGGAACCAGGCCCAGCCGGCGGGCGCCTGGCGCACGCGAATCTCCGGCGCCACGTGCCGCAGCACCTGAATCGCCGCCGGGATGACCTCCTGGCCGATGCCGTCGCCCTCGATCACGCAAAGTTCCGTCATGCCTGACGCTCCTTGTGGCGCGCTACGCTGTTGATCGCTCCAGTTGCTGCCGGTCGCCGAAGCTGTGGTCCATGAAAATGGCCTGGCTGTCGATCTTCTCCCCTGGCGCTGCGGGTCGGATGCGTTGGTAGAGGCCGTCCGTGCCGAGGCGCCAGGCGTTGCAGTTGTCGGCCAGCGAGGTCTCCAGCATGCTCAATATGTGTTCCTGATGGGCTGCCTCCAGCAGCGGAAACACGACCTCAACCCGGTTGTGGAGGTTGCGTCGCATCAGGTCCGCGCTGCCCAGCAGGACGCGCTGCATGGCCGGCGCGTTGCTGAAGTAGTAGACGCGGCTGTGTTCCAGGAAGCGCCCGACAATGCTGTGGACGCGGATGTTTTCGCTGACGCCCGGCAGGCCGGGCACCAGACAGCACAGGCCGCGCACCAGCAGGTCGATCTCCACGCCCGCCTGCGAGGCCTGGTAGAGTTTGCGGATGACCTGGTCTTCCTCCAGCTGGTTCATCTTGAAGATCACGCGCGCCGGCCGCCCGGCCCGGGCCGCCGCGATCTCCCCGTCCAGCAGGGCCAGCAGCCCTGCGTGCAGGTACTCCGGCGCGACCAGCAGGCGCCGGTAACGGGTGCCCGGCGCGTAGCCCGTCAGCCGGTTGAAGAGGTTGAGCGCGTCCGTGCCCAGGGTCTGGTCGCAGGTCAGCAGGCCCAGGTCGGTGTACAGGCGCGCGGTCGCGGCATTGTAATTGCCCGTCCCCAGGTGCACGTAACGGCGCACGCCCCCTTCCTCGCGGCGCACGACCAGCGAGACCTTGGCGTGCGTCTTCAGCGGCAATTCCTCCACGCCGTAGGTGACGTGCACGCCCTTGTGTTCCAGCATGCGCGCCCACTCGATGTTGTTCTCCTCGTCGAAGCGCGCCTTCAATTCCACCAGCACGGTGACCTGCTTGTCGTTCTCGCGCGCCTCGGCCAGGGCATGCACCACCGGCGAGTTTGACCCCACCCGATACAGGGTGGTCTTGATGGCCAGCACGCGCGGATCGCTGGCGGCGCTGCGGAAAAACTCCTCGACCGGCAGGAAGGAATCGTAGGGGTGATGCAGCAGGATGTCGCCGCGGCGGATGGCACCGAAAATGTTCATCCCCGGTTCGGACACCCCGGCCGGGACGCGCGGCACCCAGGGCGTATAGCGAAACTCGGGGCGGTTGACGCGCAGCAGGCCCATCAGGTCCGCCACGCCGAGCGACCCGTCCACCTGGTAGACGTCGTGTTCCGGGTCTACCTGCAGTTCGCGCTCGAGGCGCCGCAGGGTACGTTCGTCGATGCCCTGCGTCACGCTCAGGCGCACCACGTCACCGAATTCACGCTCGCGCAGGGTTTCCTCAATCAGCGCGCTGATGTCCAGATAGCGCTCTTCCAGTTCATGCTCGTAGTCCACGTCGGTGTTGCGCGTGACGCGGAAGGGGTGCTGCTCCACCACGGTCATGCCCGGGAAGAGCAGGTCAAGATTGTCCGAGATGATGTCTTCCAGCCACAGGAAGTTGTCGCCCGTGCGGCGCGACGGGCCGCGTTCCCGCAGCACCTGCTTCAGCTCCACCAGACGCGGCAGCACGTCCGGCACCTTCAGCCGCACAAACTCCGGCTCGCGCTCGTTTTCGTTGCTGCGGCAGACCCAGATGGCGAGATTGAGGCTGAGATTGGAGATGAAGGGAAAGGGCCGGGCATGATCAACCGCCAGCGGCGTCAGCACGGGAAAGACTTCCTCGCCGAACCAGTCGCGCAGCGCCCGCCGCTCCTCCTCGTCCAGTTCATTCGTCTGCAGGATGCGCACGCCGTTTTGCGCCAGTTCGGCCAGCACGGCGCGCATCTCCGCGCGCTGCTGCAGCATAAGCGTCGTCACCCGGCGCCGGATCTCGCGCAGCAGGGGGCGCGGCTGTATGCCGTCCGGGCGTTGCGTGCCCAGACCGAGTTGCATCCGGTTGTGCCAGCCGGCCACGCGCACCATATAGAATTCGTCGAGATTGTTGCTGAAGATGGCCAGGAACTTGGCGCGTTCCAGCAGGGGGATGGCGGAATCCTGACCCAGCGCCAGCACGCGCCGGTTGAATTCAATCCAGCTCAGTTCGCGGTTGGTGTAGGTTTCCGGGGTAAGTTCCGGCCCCTGGTGGTCACTCATTCTGCGCGCCCGATCCCGACCTGTAGCCGTCGCATTTTAGCGATTCCCTGCCTGATTCTCAAACCGGACAGTGGCGTTGCGTGTTGTGCGGGCGGGCGATTTGATAAATCGTCCTGCGGCGGACGATGTAGGGGCGACATATCATGTCGCCCGTGTGCGACAGAACAACACGACGGGCGATTTGATAAATCGTCCCTGCGGGATGCTTCGGGCTTGCGCCCTCGCTACCCCTACCGCGTTTGTTGGGGTGGGCGACTTGATAAATTGTCCTGCGGTGGATGACGTAGGGGCGACATATCATGTCGCCCGCGGGCACTCCCCAGGCCGGGCGCCCGTAGACAGAATGCCCCCGGCCAGGCTATCATGATCGCGGCAGCGCATTCAGAGCCTGAGGGAAGCCGGCCATGCCCCTGTACACCTACCGCCGCGAGGACGGCAGCATTTTTGAAATCCGCCAGCCTTTCAGCGACGAGGCGCTCGCCGTCTGCCCTGATACCGGGCAGCAGGTGACCCGTCTGGTCCAGGCGGCCGGCATCATCTTCAAGGGCTCCGGCTTTTACGTCAACGACAGCAAGAAATCCGCCAACGGCAAGAAGAATGCGGCCGCCGAACGCTCCGGCGAGGGCAAGGCGGACAAGGCGAAGAAGGAAGCGGCCCCTGCGGAAAAGAAAGACAATCCCGTGGCCGCCAAAAGCGAAAGGAAGACGGCCGGCAGCGGCGCTGACCACTGAGCCGACGTGGCCCTGACGCACAACGCCCGGCCACCAGGAGCGGGCGTTGTGTTTTTCTCCGGCTTCAGGCCTGGTCCCGGTCGCCGTTGCCCTGCGCCCGCTCCGCCAGCACAAAGGGGTGCGGCGCCGGCGGCTTGTGCGGCGGCTCCGTCAACACGAGGCGCATCACCACCACCATCGCGAGGATGTCCACCAGAATGATAACGATCAGGATTCCCACGCCTGCCTCCTCCGGTTGAGCCGTTGCCTCCCGCCAGCGCGGCGGGTTGACGCCGCCATTGTCGATATCACCTCATTCCGAAACGGCGCCAGGGGGCCCGCCGATGCGATCGATCGTGCTGATGACGGCGCCGCCCAGGTCGTCCTGCAGCGTAACGTGATGCACCTTGCCCTCGTCATTGGGGCCCATGGCGAAGGTGACGTTGCCGTCCGGCTCGACGAAAACGGCGAGGCGGCCATCCGCCGTACTCTTGACCATGGTACCATGTCCGCTGTTGTCCACCTCCGCCTGCGTGACGCGCAGCAGGAAAGTGCCCGTGCTGTCCGCCGCAATGCCATAGACGTCGATGGTGGACATTGCGGTACCGGTCACGCGGCAAAGCCGGCCGATGGCGCCCAGGTTCTGGAAGAAACAGGCATCGGGCAAGGGGGTGGCGGTCGGCGCCGGCGCGGCCGTCGCTGTTGGCGCCGGTACCGGCGACGGACCCGATTGACCCGGGAATTCAATGAGGCGAAAGGCTGCAAGACCCTCCGTACCTGCCTGGGCGACCGCATCCCGGGTGTCAACGTCCCGGGCGCTGTCCGGGGTGACGTAGGGCGGGCCGAACTGCAGGCCGCAGGGCCCCGAACTGTTGTCGGTGACGATCCAGAACCTGTCCGCCGGCGCGTTGTTTTCAAAGGAGATGCAGCCGTTCAGGCTGATGGCGGCGCCATCCCGGTAATTGACGAGCGCGGCGTCGCCACCACGGTTGTTGCGGAAGATCGCGTCGGTGAAGGTTGCCGCGCTGCTACGGTATTCGGACCAGGCAAAAAGGACGCTGGCCGAATAGCGCGGTTCCCGGTTGACGTTGTTTTCGAAGAGCGCGCGCTCGAAGCTGGCCTCGCCCATGTTCAGGAAGGCCTGGCTCGGCGCATTGCGCACGGCGAGGTCAATGGCGTCCAGCTTGCCGAAGTTCACGGTGCGAACGCCATCCAGCGTCAGGTTCTCCAGCGACAGGGTGGCATTGGCCGCGGTCAGGACGTTGACGCCCGGCACGGCGCTGCGGATGCTGTGGCCGTCACCGGTGATGGAAATCTCCACGCCGTCCGAAAGCAGCCACTGACCGAAGGCCTCGCAATCCGATTCGAGGCGATAGCTGGCGGATTCATCCAGAATGCCGGAACCGGGGATACCGCAGGGCAAGATCTCCGGCCTGGGGGTTGTGGCCGGCTGGTTGTTGCCGATGTTGCCACTGCAGCTGCCGCTGACGTCCGCCGCCCACGGGCCCGTCACGTTCCAGGGGATGTTGCCCGAGAACGTCAGGCAGCCACTGGCGGCCAGGGACGAGGCCCCTTGCCGCACCACCACGGCTGCGCCGCCGAACAGGTTGTCGCGGAACACGGCATTGTCGAGCGTGACCGCCGCGCCGTTGGCGACGGTCAGGGCGCTGCCGGCGCCATCAAAGTCCGCGCCACTGCTCATATTGGCCAGAAAGAGTACGTCCCTCAGGGTCAGCTCCGCGCCCGTTTCCGCGGACAGGGCCGAGCCGCCCCGGCTGCGCGCAAAGGTCACCTGTTCCGCTGTCAGGCTGCCACTGGTGCTGACCAGTGAACTGCGGGGCCGGTTACGGCCGTCGACAGTCAATTGATTCAGGTTCAGGGTGCTGCCGGCGTGACCGCTGATGACGGGCTCGCCGTCCACGGCTGCCGTGATGCTGTGGCCGCCGCCTTCGATGGTGACGATGGCGCCGTCGGCAATCTCAAACGTCCCGCCCGGTTCGCAATCGGCGTCGAGCGTCAAGGTCATTGCCCCGGACAGCAGCCCGGCCGGGGGCAAGCCACAGGCGGCCGTCGTCTGGCTGTCCTGGACAAGCGCCGGGCCGACGGCGAGCAACGTGGCGCCGGCGACCAGCGCAAGCAAGCCACGCTTCAAATTCATGGGCCCGTCCTTTCACCCATGATGGTCCGACGGGATGGCGCCTGTCATCCCTCCGTAAAAGTCTACTCCGTACCTTGCGCTGCGCAACTTCCTGCCGGCTGTGGGGGTGGCGAGTTTGGTGGGGGCGGGCGATTTGGTAAATCGTCCCTATCCTGTCCCTGTGCCGTAGGGGCGACATACCATGTCGCCCGCGTGCGCTGCCCGCTGTATGCGCAGGGTTGGCCCGTCGCCCGTCCCGGGTTGAGACGCGGCGGTGGCGGTCAGCTTCCCGGCAACGCAGACCGGAGGCCCGGCGGTTAGCCGGCTTCAGTCACAGGGGCCCTTCGTTCGTGATCTGGCTTTTCGGTCTATGCTCACGCTCCGGCGGAACTCTCTTCTTCCGGCGGGTCCGCGTCGGCACCGGCCTCCGCGTCGTCGCCGGCCTCCGCTGCCATGGCCGGCGCGTCCTGGATCACCAGGCGCTGGCCAGGCCGGAGCCAGCGGCCGCCACCCTCCAGCCGGTTACGTTCGATGAGGGCGGCGGGCTCGACCCCGTAGGCCAGGGCGATGGCGTTGAGTGTGTGGCCGGCGCGGACGACGTGGATAACGGCGCCGACGGGCGTGCAGTCCGCGGGCAGACTGGCCACTTCTCCATCCCGCGCCCACAGGTCAGGGATAACCAGGTTGTGTCCGGCGTGGAGCAGGCGGCCCTTGTGGGGCAGGCCGTTGCGAATGGCCAGCGATTCCGGGTGAACGCCGAACTGGCGGGCGATGCGGGTGACGTTCTCGCCCCGGCGCACGACGTGGACGACCGGCTCCCAGGCCTGGCAAGCTTCAGGCAAGGCGGGGCGCGCCGGCTGAATGAGCAGTTCCTGGCCGACATGCAGCACATTGAGATTTGTCAGGCCGTTGAAATCGATGATTTCCTGCTGGCGGATGCCATAGGCGCGCGCGATGGCGCCGAGAAATTCACCGGGGCGCACGACGTGAATGACGGAGCCATCCGCTTGCGCGTCCTGCCGGTAGACAATCACACCCTGACCGGCGCCGGAGTCGACCGTTTCGGGGACGACGGGCGCCGGGCCGGCGCTGTCCACCGTCCCAATGACGCGCCCGTACAGATTGTGTTCCAGGGTCACGTGATGGAGCTTGCCTTCAGGCGAGGGTCCCATGGAGACGGTGACGTGCCCGTTGCTCCAGACGCGCACGGTGACGCGCCCGTCCGGCGTACTGGCGACCAGGCCGGCCGGCCTGGCGGCGTCCACCTGGAACTGGCTCACCCGCAGCAGCAGGCGCCCCACACCGTCAGGGCTGATGCCCTGGATCTCGATCGTCGGCCCGGCCCCGGGGACGCGACAGATGATGCCAATGGCCCCCAGGCGCTGGAAGCAATCGCGTTCACCGGCCTGCGCCTGACCTTGCGTCGCTGTGGCGGCCAGTAACAGACACAAAACAAGGGTCAGAACCAGAGCCCTTCCGGCATTCATAAATCTGTCTCCACAAAATTGACCAGAAACGGGACATCCCTTGCGTCGCCCAAGCATAATGTACACAACGCAGGCAAATACATTGTAGCGTGAAAAGGCAGCTCCCAACCGGTATGTACGCTCCGCCACCGCCTGGTTGAGTGACTGGCGGCGCTTCAGTCCCTGGCGGCCATGGCGCGGGCGGCCAGGAAACTTGTCTCGGGATCGGGGTCTTCCAGCGCCGCGCGCAGAACGGGCAGCGCCGCATCGCCCAGCAGTTGCAGGGCCTGCGCGGCCTCGTTGCGCACGCGGGCGTCGCTGTCGCGCAGGGCCGCGCCGAGCTCCTCGACCGCCCCCGTGGCGCCCAGACGGCCCAGGGCCTGCGCGGCGAAGCGGCGTTGCGCGGCATTCTCGTCCCCCAGCGCCGCGCCGAGGGCCCGCAACGCCCCCGCGTCCGCGTGCCGGATTTTGCCCAGCGCCTTGGCCGCCGCGCGCCGCACCGCCGGTCGGGCGTCGCCCAGGGCCCCGGTCAACCCGTCCACCGCCGGCGCGCCGATGCGGATCAGGGCGGCGGTGACCTGCACGCGCACGTACATGTCCTCGTCGCGCAGGCCGTCCAGCAGGGGCGGCAGGGTCGCCGGGTCGGCGAATTGTCCCAGGGCGAGCGCCGCCTGATAACGCACGGCGACGTCCTCGTCCGCGCGCAGGCGCTCGCCGACCTCCGGCAGGGCCGCCGTCAGTGACAGCGAGCGCACCAGTTGCAGTCCTGCGAGGCGCGTCTGCGCGTCGGCATCCTGCAGGGCGCTGCGCGCCTGTTTCAGAGCGTCCGGCACCGGCTCCTCCCTCTCAGCCCCTCATTCCGGGCCGCTGATAGAGCCAGGGGAATTCCGGCTGCGGATAAACGGGCTGCAACTGCGGATCCCAGAGGAAGTCGCAGGGCTCGTCAGCGACGGCCAGCAGCAGGGTATCACCCTGGCGCCGCTTCGCCTCCAGCGCCTCGTCAACGCGCCCCGCGTCGGCCAGCGCCCGGCGCAACTCCTCGACGATGCTGCGTCGCAGCAGTTCGGGTTGCCAGTTGCGCGCTGCCTGGGCCGGGTTGCCGGCCATGTCCTGCAGGTAGCGGCCCATGGTATCCAGGCGCGAATGGGCCTCGCGCAGCAGCTTGCGCCGGTAGTGCAGGGGCCACGCTGCATGGATCGCGTCGCGCTGCTGCTGCAGGTCGGCAACGCGGCTGCGCAGGTTGTCGGGGGCCAGCAGTTGCAGGCGCCGCAGCCGCAGTTCCAGCGCGCCCACGGTCAGCGCGGGCATGCGTTGAAAGCTGAAGCCGCCGCCGACGCTGCCGTAGAGCCGGTCGCCGCGCAGGTAGGCTTCAAGGCCGGCGATCATCGCCGCTGCCTCACGCAGGTCGCGTTCCAGGTCGTATTGTCGCGTCATGCAGAAGGCGTCAGGCGCCGTCGTCCGCGTCGACGAAGAAGGCCGGGCTCTCGACGATGCGGTGCACCGGACAGCGGCCGGCGATCTCAAGGATGCGGCGCCGCTGCGAGTCGTCCAGCGGCCCGTGCAAGGTGATCTGCTGGCTGATCTCGTGCACGAAGACGGCGCTGCCCTCGTAGCCGGGATAGTCCGCGCCGCGGTGACGCTCGACGTCGAGCGCAATATCGACGCCTTCCAGCGGCCAGCCCTTGCGCTGCGCGTAGAGCCGGGCGGTGATGGCCATGCAGGAGCCGAGCGCCCCCAGCAAATGCTTCACGGGGTCGGCGGCCGTGTCGCTGCCGCCGGCGGCGACCGGTTCATCGACGTGAAAGACGTGACCGTCGGCCTCCACGGTGGTGCGCAGGCCCGCTTTGCCGAGGCGAATAACTGTGCTGCCCATGGCCTCAGCCCGCGCGCAGCAGGCGCAACCCCTGGAAGTGGGGGTCGCCCTGGATTTCACGCCAGCGGCTCTCGCCACCGTCGCAATGCCACTCGACGACGTGCATGCCCTGCGGGTCATCGTAGGAGAGCGTGGGGCGCATCATCAGAATCTGGCGCAGCACGCCGGTCAGTTCGCGGCTTTCCTGCTGCATGCGCAGGCGGAACCAGGCGCCCGGTTGCCATTCAAAGATGACGCGGTTGCCGAGCCAGTTGCCCTCCATGCGCACCGGATCGCTGACCTGCACGCAGCGCATGAAGAGCGTCTGCAGGCGGTTCTTCCACAGGGTGTGGTTGACGCGCTCCTCGATGTAGTAGGGGCGCGCTTCGGGCGTGCTGTAAAACCAGGTGCGCGAACTGGTCGCCATGGCCGTGTTTCTCCGCCGGGTGTCTTGCCGCGGGGCAGTGTACACGAAAGGGGCGCGCCAGGCCAGCGTGGCGCGCCCTCGCCCCAAACCCCTTCCTTCCAGGAAGAGGGCGCCATGGTATGGCGCCCCTACAGGTAGGGGCGATTTATCAAATCGCCCGCACACGCGGACCACACATCGCCGGCGACGCGGCGGGTGACATGGGGGCCCTCACCCCCCGACCCCCTCTCCCTCAGGGAGAGGGGGAGACTGGCCGGGGCAATGCGTGTTGTTAAAGTCCCTCTCCCCGAGAAGGGCTCCCGCGACTGAGCGGGAAAAGGGATTTGGGGTGAGGGCTGGTCAGTGGCTGTGGCGGATGACGGCGACGACCACGCCCTGCACGCGGCAGTGGGCGGCGTCGACGTAGATGGGGTCCATGGTCGGGTTTTCGGGCTGCAGGCGCACCCGTTGGCCCTCGTGGTAGAAACGCTTGAGCGTGGTGGCCTCCTCGTCCGCCAGCCAGACGGCCACCAGGTCGCCGTTGGCGGCGGTGTCGGCGCGGCGCAGCAGCACGATGTCGCCGTCGGCGATCATGGCGTCGATCATCGAATCGCCCTGCACCGTCAGCGCGAAGATCTCGTCGGGCGGGTTGTTGCCCAGGGTGGCCGCCGTCACCTCCAGCGTGTCGCCGCTGCCGTCGGCGTAGGCCTCCACCGGCGCGCTGGCCACGATGCGCCCCGCCACCGGCACCTGCAGCAGACTGTCAGCCGCGCGGCTGCCGCTGCGCCGGGTCAGCCGCATCCCGCGCGAGACCTTGTCGCGCCGCTCAAGGTAGCCGGCCTGCACCAGCTTGTTCAGGTTGTAGTTGACCACCGAGGTGGAGTTGATGTGGGTCGCCGCGCCGATTTCGCGGATGGTGGGCGGGTAGCCGTGCTCGCCCATGTAGTGGTCCATGTAGCGCAGAATGTCCTGTTGCCGGACGGAAAGCCCTTTTGACTTTTTCATCGCGCCCACCCTGACCCCATCACGGAACAAACATTCCACCCAAGTATAGAGGTACACTTGTTCTATGTCAAACCGGGGATGCGGCGGGCGCCTTTTCCCGTATCGGGGCACGTGAGCCCTCACCCCCCGGCCCCTTTCCCGTCCTGGGGGACGTGAGCCCTCACCCCCCGACCCCCTCTCCCTCAGGGAGAGGGGGAGACTGACCGGGGCAACGTGTGTTGTTAAAGTCCCTCTCCTTGGGAAGGGCTCCCGCGACTGAGCGGGAAAAGGGATTTGGGGTGAGGGCCAACACAGCGACATGCCGGCCTGCGCCGCGCCGCCGGCAATGTTATGCTCACTGCCTGAAGCGAGCGGGAGGTCTGCCATGCGCATCACCGGCGTAGAGCCCGTTATCCTGCGCGCGCCGCTCGGCGCGGCGCGTTTCCTGTCGTCACAAAGCGCCTTCCCGGAGCGCAACAGCCTGCTCGTGCGCATTGAGACCGACGAGGGCCTGGTCGGCTGGGGCGAAGGCGGCCAGTACGGCCCGCCGGAGCCCGTCGCCGCCTGCATCCAGGCCGTGCTGGCGCCGCAGATTCTCGGCCGCGACCCGCGCGAGCCGGTGCGCATCCAGGAACTGCTCTACGCCCACACGCGCGATTTCGGTCAGAAGGGCAGTTACATCGAGGCCATCAGCGCCATCGACATCGCGCTCTGGGACCTGACGGGGCAGGCGCTGGGGGTGCCGGTACACCGCCTGCTGGGCGGCGCCTTTCGCGAGCGCATCCCCGCTTACGCCACCGGCTGTTACTATCGCCCGGAGCACCAGCACGACCCCGCCGGCCAGTTGCCGGCGCTGGCCGCAGAGGCCCGCTCCCATGTCGACGCCGGCTTCGACACGCTCAAGATGAAGCTGGGCCTGCTCGGCATCGCCGATGACAGTGCGCGCGTGGCCTGCGTGCGCGAGGCCATCGGACCGCGGACGCGTCTGCTGGCCGACGCCAACCACGCCTACAACGGCTACAGCGCCCTGCGCATGGGGCGCATCCTGGAGCGGCACGACGTCCTCTGGTTCGAGGAGCCGGTCGTGCCCGAGGACCTCGACGGCTATCGTCTGCTGCGGCAGTCGCTGGACGTGGCCATCGCCGGCGGCGAATGCGAATTCATGCGTTACGGCTTCCGCCGCCTCTTCGAACAGGGCTGCGTGGATATCGCCCAGCCGGACCTCTGCGCCGCCGGCGGCTTCTCCGAATGGGTCAAGATCCATGCCCTGGCCTCCAGCTTCGGCATCGCCACCATCCCGCACGTCTGGGGCTCCGGTATCGCCCTGACGGCGGCCCTGCACGCCCTGGCGGCGACGCCGCCTTTCCCCTATACGGCGCTGCCGCAGCCATTGATGAACGAGCCGCTGGTCGAATTCGACCGCAACCCCAACCCCCTGCGCGACGAGCTGCTGGTCACGCCGCCGCGCCTGGTGGATGGCTGCCTGGCCGTGCCGCAGGGGCCCGGCCTCGGCCTGCAGGTGAACGCCGGGGTCCTGCAACGCTACCGGCAGCCGGACCTGCTGCCGGGCTGAAGGCCGCGATGAAGAACCTGTTCCGCACCCTCGGCGACAGCGATCGCGGCCTGCTGCCCCTGCTGGCGCAGGTGTGGAACGTGCCGCATGAAGACCTTGAGCCCGCGGAACTCGTCACCGGGCTGAACAGCCACATGCGCGATCCGGCGCGCGTCGAGGCCGTCTACCAGGCGCTGGACGAGGAGCAGCGCGGCGCCCTGCAGACCCTGCTGGGCGCGGGCGGGCGGATGCCGGCCGGCATGTACACGCGCATTCATGGCGACATCCGCCAGGCCGGCGCCGCTGCCATGGCCGACATTGCGCAGCGGCCCGCCACGCCCGCCGAGGCGCTTTTCTATCGCGGCCTCGTCGCCCTGGCCTTCGAGCATGCCGATACCGGCCCGCGCCAGGTCGTTTACGTGCCCGATGAGTTGATCGACGTTCTGCCCAGCCACAGCGGCAGCCAGGAAGAGGCCGTCCCGCTCACCCTGCCCGGCCTGGAGGCGCTGCCGGAGGTCGGTGAGCAGCGGCCGGCGGATACCAGCATCGTGGATGACATGACCACGCTGCTCGCCTGGTTGCAGTTGCACGGCGCGTCCCTGCCGGCCGGCGAGCTGGCAATGCCGGAGCGCAGTGCGCTTGAGCCCTTTCTGCTGGCGTCGGACCCCGCCCGTCTGCGCTTTCTGGTGGGCAGCGGCATCGCCGCCGGCCTGATCAGCGTGTCCGGCGCGCGCGCTGCCATCAGCCGCGACGCGGCCCGCAACTGGCTGGCGGGAAGTCGCGCTGCCCAGTTGCGACAGTTGGCGCACGCCTGGCGCGACAGCCAGACGCTGCGCGACCTCTGGCAGGTGCCGGGCCTGGCGCCCGAAGCAGAGAGCATGGCCGACCATGACCCGACCGTGGCGCGCGGCGCCATCCTTAACTTCATCGGCGAACTCGCCCCGATGGACCAGTGGTGGGCGTCGGCGGCGCTCGTTGCAGCCGTACGGGCCGCTGACCCCGACTTCCAGCGGCCGGGCGGCGACTATGACAGCTGGTACATCCGTGACGCCCGCGGCGACTATTTGCGCGGCTTCGCCAGCTGGGACCAGGTCGAGGGCGCGCTGATCCGCTGGCTGCTGCAGGGGCCGCTGCACTGGCTGGGGATGATCGATCTCGCCGACGGCGCCGCGCGCCTGACCGCCTGGGGGCGGGCCTTCCTCGATCTGGGCGCCTGGCCCGATCTCGTAGAGCCCCGGGACCTGATCGAGCTCGGCCTTGACGGCGCCCTGCGCGTGCCGCGACGCTTTTCACGCCTGGACCGCTTCCAGATCGCGCGCTTCACCTCCTGGGGCCAGGCCGGCGATCCCTACGTCTATCTGCTCGATGGCGCCGGCATCGACCGGGCCGAAGGACAGGGCATCAACGCCGGTCACATCCAGGCCTTTCTGCATCGCGTCTCCGGTGAACGCCCGCTGCCGCCCGGCGTCGCCCGCCTGCTGCAGAACTGGCTGGAAGGCCCCGTCGCCCGCGTCACGCTTGAGCGTCAGGTCCTGCTGCGCGCGGAATCGGCGGAAGCGCTGTCGGAGATCTTCGAAACGCCGGAGTTGCGCCGTTTCCTGGGCGCGCCACTGGGCCCCACCGCCGTCCTCGTGCGGCCGGAGCAGTGGCCCGAACTGCGCGCGGCCCTCGGCGAGGCCGGGATTCAGGTGGAACTGCGGCACCTTGGGCAGGACGAATAAACGCCCTTGACAGGCATCACGCCATCATAGAACATGTGTGTTGAAATCTTCGCAATCGACAACCACTTCGAGGAGAATCATGTTCACCGTCACCAAATACCCGCAGGGCACTTTTTCCTGGGCGGACTGCATGACCAGCGACGCCGCCGCCGGGGCGCAGTTCTACGCCGAGCTCATGGGCTGGACTATCAACGAGATCCCCATGGGCGAGGGCATGGGCAGTTACCACATGTTCCAGCAGGAGGGTCGCAACGTCGCCGCGCTGAGCGGCACGCCGCCGGGCATGGAGGGCGTCCCGCCCGTCTGGAACAGCTACATCACCGTGGACGACGTCGACGCCATGGCGCCGCGCGTCGAGGAACTGGGCGGAAAGGTCGTCGCCGGCCCCTTCGACGTCTTCGACAGCGGCCGCATGCTCACGCTGCAGGGCCCGGACGGCGCCCACGTTTCCCTGTGGCAGCCGCGCAACCATATCGGCGCCGAACTGGTCAACACGCCCGGCGCGCCCTGCTGGAACGAGCTCTACACGAAGGACCCGGAGGTCTCGATGGCCTTTTACGGCGGCCTGCTGGGCTGGACCTTTGAAGCTGCCCCCGGCACCCCGGGTTACCAGATGGCCCTGAACAACGGGCGCATGAACGGCGGCGTCTTCACCATGGACGAGGACATGGCCGCGACCATGCCGCCGATGTGGATGCCCTACTTCTCCGTGGCCGATATCGACGCTGCGGCGGCGCGGGTGGTGGAACTGGGCGGCGCGGTGCACATCGGCCCGCTCCCCGCCGGCGAGGTCGGCCATTTCATGCTCTTCACCGATCCCCAGGGCGCGCACTGTTATCTGATCCAGCTGGTCCAGCCGGAAGCCTGGATCGAGCACACGTCCTGATTCCGGCAATTGTCCCTGCGGGACACGAAATGGCGCCGTTGGCGTGCTTCGGGCTGACGCCCTCGCTACCCCTGCGGGATGCTTCGGACTTGCGTCCTTGCTACACCACAGGCGTGCTTCGGGCTGACGCCCTCGCTACCCCTGCGGCGGATGATGCATGGGCGACATATCACATCGCCCGTGTGCGACAGGACAACACGACGGGCGATTTGATAAATCGTCCCAGAGGGATGCTTCGGGCTTACGCCCTCGCTACCCCTACACTGTGCCGTAGGGGCGACATATCATGTCGCCCGCCAACCATACAGCGGGGAGGAGCCCCGTGTTCACCGTCACCCGTTATCCGCATGGCACTTTTTGCCGGGCGGATCTGAGCACACATGGCGGCAGTGACGCCGTGCAGTTCTACAGTCAGTTGATGGGCTGGCAGACGGAGACGCAGGAGACAATTTTCGGCATACCCTACACCATGTTCCGCGTGGACGGTCACGTCGTCGCCGGGCTGGCCTGGCTGCCGGCGGGCGCTTCCGGGCTGGAGAATTCTGCCCGTCTCTTTGACATCCCGGAAAAGCGCAGTATAGTTTCCCTGCCGTCCTGGTACATGCAAACAAAGGATTATGGGAGAATTGCTGAATTGCGGGGCAGGCGCCATGTAGCGGGACGGTGCCCGAAAAAATTTCCAGGGAGGAAGTAGAAATGGATCAGGATGCAATGCGCAAGGGCGTTGTGCCGGGCATTATCGCCGGGTACATCTTCCTCGCCTTTGTCGGGGCGGGCATGGTGCCCGTCATGGATGCCGAGGGCGCCATGACCGGTATGGAAATGGGCAACGGCATGCTCGACATGGTCGGCGGCATGATCGGCGCGGACGCCTTCATCGGTTTTATCCTGCACATCATCATCAGCGCGGTCATCGGCGCGCTCTACACCGGCCTGTTCACGCCCAACGTGAACATCGGCAGCCCGCTGGTCAACATCGTGGTCGGCGGTCTGATTTACGGCATTATCTGGTGGATCATCGGCGGCAACATCATCATGCCGGCCATCGCCGGCGGTGACGTGTTGCAACTGTCACTCGGGCCCAGCTTCTACGGCCACATCATCTTCGGCCACTTGCTGGCCTTCATCGTCATGCGCGACTCCCTGATGAGCGAATAGGGCAGTTCCAGACACAAAAACGGCGCGTCCGCAACCCGGGCGCGCCGCCAGACCTGCGGGGCCGTGATTAACCTTTCACGGCCCCCGACGTGAATCCCTGCACCAGGCGGCCCGGAAACAGGTTATGGACCAGGCCGACCGGGACGGCCACCAGCGTCGGGGCCGGCAGCGCTTGCCGGAAAAACACGGCGCCGCGAATCAGCCCTTCACGGCCCCCAGCGTGAAGCCCTGCACCAGGCGATCCAGAAACAGGTTGTAGACCAGGCCGACCGGGATGGCCACCAGCAGCGCCGAGGCCAGCAGCGGTTGCCAGAAAAACACGTCGCCGCGAATCAGTTCGGTCGGCACGCCGGTGCTCAGCGTGCGCGCTTCCGAAGCCGAGATGAAGACCAGCGAATAGATGAACTCGTGCAGCGTCAGCGTGAAGGTGAAGACCACCACCGAGATGATGCCCGGCCGCGCCAGCGGCAGCACCACGCGCCAGAAGGCCTCGTAACGGGTGAAGCCGTCCACCAGCGCCGCCTCCTCCAGTTCGGGCGGAATGGACTTGAAGAAGCCCATGAGCAGCCAGGTGCTGAAGGGCACCGAGATGCTGGGGTACACCAGAATCAATGAGAGCAGATTGTCGCGCAGGCCCAGCCCCACGATGATGCGAAAGAGCGGGATGAAGAGCAGCGTGGGCGGCACCAGATAGACGATGAACATCAGTATGCCGGCGCGCTCGCCCCAGCGCCCGGTCAGGCGCGCCAGGGCCCAGGCGGCCGGCAGCGACAGCACCAGGGTGACGACCACCACGGCGATGCCGGTCACCGTCGAGTTGCGCACGAAAGACAGGTAGCGCGTGTCGTTGAACAGGTTGTCGAGGTGTTCCAGCGTCGGCATGTCCTCGTAGTCGAAGGGGCTGGCGCCGCGTTTGTAGAGGTCCTGGTCCGTCTGGAAGGTGACGACGCCCATCACCAGGAAGGGCGAGGCCGCCAGCAGACAGAAGAACAGCACCACCGTGGTAAAGGCCGTCCCGCGCAGCACGCGCAGCAGCCGGGAGCCGCGCGGCGTCGGGGACGCCGTGACGGTGGCCATCAGCGGATCTCCGCCCGGCTGGCGGTGCGCAGCAACACGATGGCCACCACCAGCAGTACCGGGAAGATGAAGAGCGACACGGCCGCGCCCTGGGCCAGGTTGCCGCCGTCGATGCCGACCAGGAAGGAATACATTGGCAGGGTCAGGGTATGCGTGATGGGCCCGCCGCGCGTCAGGATGTAGACCACCGTCAGGTCACCGAAGGTGAAGATGAAGCCGAAGAGCAACGAGATGAGCATGATCGGCAACACCAGCGGCAGCTTCACCTGGAAAAGCGTGCGAAAGTAGCGCGAGCCATCCACCTGCGCCTGGTCCAGCAGGTCGGTAGGGATGGACGAAAGGCCGGCCATCAGGATGACGGTCGCCAGCGGCGTCATGCGCCAGACGTGCACGAAGATGACCGAGGCCTTGGCCAGCAGCGGCTTGCCCAGCCAGATGAGGTTGTTGGCCGGCCCCCAGACCGTCCCCGGGCCGAGCAGGGCCATCTCGCGCAGAATGTAGTCGATCGGGCTGTACTTGGAATCGTACATCCATAGCCAGCCCACCACCGACAGCGACAACGGCGTCGCCCAGGGCAGGATGATCAGCATGCGCGCGAGCCACATGCCGAGCCGCGCGCTGCGCCGCTCCGGCAGCGGCATCGACAGCAACTGGGCCAGGATGTTGGCCAGGATGATGGTGAAGATCTGGGCGACCACGGTGAAAACGAAGGTGTTGACCAGGGCATCGCGAAAGGCGGGCGTCTGCCACACGTTGCTGAAGTTGCGCAGGCCCACGTAATTGAAGGAGGCGTCGCCGACCGTCGCCGTGCTGACGCTGAAAAGCAGGGCGGTGATGAAGGGGAAGCCCACCAGCAGCACGATGTAAAGCGTCGCGGGCGCCAGGAAGACGATACCCATCAGGCGGCTGTCATCCAGCCAGCGGGACATGATCGCGTTCATCAGGCCGCCTCTCCCTCCAGGCGTTCGCCGCTGGCGCGATCGAAATAGTGCAGGTGCTCGGGTCTCACGCCAAATTCACAGGTTCTGTCCGGCGAGATTTCCGTGGTTACGTTACCCGGCAGACGGGAAACAGTGAGTTGCATGTCGCCACGATAATCCGGCAACTGGCCATACAGCAGACGGTCGGCGCCGAGGTGTTCCACGCGCGTAATTTGCAGGGAGAAGAGCTCCCTGGCGGCGTCGGGCGGCAATTCCTCAAGGGGCAGCAAATGTTCCGGCCGGAAGCCGCGTTGCACCTGGTCCGATACCAGTTGCAGGTTCATCCCCGGCGAGCCGAGGAAAGTGGCCACGAAGGTATTTTGCGGCCGGTCGTAGATGGCCTGGGGCGCGCCGACCTGCTGCACGAGGCCGTCACGCATCACCACGATGCGGTCGCCGAGGCCCATGGCCTCGATCTGGTCGTGGGTGACGAAGACGGTGGTGATCCCCAGCTTGCGCTGGAAGCCCTTCAGTTCGTCACGGGCGTAGGCGCGCAGCCTGGCGTCCAGGTTCGAAAGGGGCTCGTCGAGCAGCAGCACCTCCGGCTCGGAGACGATGGCGCGCGCGATGGCCACGCGCTGCCGCTCGCCACCGCTGAGTTGCCGTGGCCGCCGGTCCAGCAGATGCTCGATCGAGACCATTTGCGCCGCCTGATGGACGCGTTGTTCGCGGTCCTGGCGGTTGGGGCAGCGGCCCTGGGCCTTGAGCGGGAAGCCGATGTTGCCGGCCACCGACATGTGCGGGTAGAGGGCATAGGACTGGAAGACCATGGCGATGCCGCGTTTGCGCGGCGGCAGCAGGGTCACGTCGCGCGCGCCGATGCTGATGCGCCCCGCTTCCGGTTTCTCCAGCCCGGCAATGGTGCGCATCAGGGTGGTCTTGCCGCAGCCGGAAGGCCCCAGCACGACCAGGAACTCGCCGGATTCGATGGCCAGGTCAACCCCGGCGACGGCGACCACGTCGCCAAAGCGTTTGACGACGCCCTGCAGGTTGACTTCGCTCATTCCGCGTCCCCGTACCCTGTGCGCCCCATTATAGTCCCGCCATCGTCGCGCCCGCCAGCAGGGGCGTCCCATCACGCGGCCCGCCGCGTCGCGCCTTGCGGGTCGTGCGGGTTGTTGCGGGCGATTTGATAAATCGTCCCAGAGGGATGCTTCGGGCTTGCGCCCTCGCTACCCCTTTCCAGGGATGCTTCGGGCTTGCGCCCTCGCTACCCCTACCCTGTGCCGTAGCGGGTTAGCCCGCGCCGCCGCCGACGAGGCCCTTCGCGCGCCATTCAGCGAAGATGGCTTCGGCGCGCTCGTGGGCCTCGGCCACCGCTTCCTCCGCCGTTACTTCGCCCAGCGCCACCCGCGCCACCATGTTGACGAGATGGTTCTCCGCGAAGAACTGGGCCACCGCCGGGTTGGCCGGGCCGGGATGACCCAGATAGGCGGTCCACTCGCCGGCCCGCTTCAGCACCGCCAGCTTGTCCGGCGGTTGCGAGCCGAAGGGGTCATCCTCCAGCCAGGCGTCCAGTTGCGGCGCCGTGGTCGGGTAGCAGGGGAAGCTGTACAGTTCGGAGTGGTAGACCGCGTCGCCGTAATCCCTGGCGTGGTCCAGCAGAAACTGTTTGGCCAGTTCCAGTTCGCGGCCCGCAACGTAGCGCGGGATGACGTAGCTGATGACACCGTTCGTGCCGGCCCGGGCGCCGCCCGGCCCCGCCAGCGCCGGCGCGAAGTGGATGTCCGCCGCCGCCTCCGGGTCGATCTTCTGCAGGCTGCGATAGGCCGAGACCGGATTGATGATGTAGCTGACCTCGCCGGCGATGAGCGCCTGGTTGTTGGAGGCCGGCGTCCAGCCGAAGACCTCGGCGGTCATCGCCTCGCGCTGCATTTGCACCAGGAAGCGCAGGGCGGCGATGGTCTCCGGCGAGTTGAGCACCACCCGCTCGTTTTCGTCCTGCACGCTGCCGCCGAAGGACCAGAGCGCCGAATAGACGGCCGCCTGACTGTCCACTTCCGGGCTCAGTCCCAGGCCCAGCGGCACGCCCGTCCCGGCGTAAATCGCCACGCCGGTCTCGTGGAGCTCACGCCAGGTGGTCGGTCCCTGCGGCAGACCCGCCGCGGCCCACAGGCTCCGCTGGTAGTTGCCCGGCCCCGGCAGGTAGCCGAGGGCGAAGCTGAACCAGGTATCGGCCACTGGCAAGTAGCTGGCGGTGACGCAGGTCGGCACAGGCTCGCCAAACAGCGCGGCAGCCCGCCGGTTGAGATCGTTGAGCGGCTGGAGGCCCTCCAGCCAGGCGGCGCCGGGCGTCAGCAACTGGATCAGGCTGTGGCCCTGGCCGGCGTCGATGGCGCCCGCCAGCAGTTGCGGCAGTTGCTGGAAGTTGACGTGGTCGACAGTGACGCGCGCGTCGTTCTGCGCGCCCCAGTCCGCCGCCCAGGCGTCAAACCAGGGGTCGTGCGCCGGCACGAAGTGGCTCCATTGCAGGATGGAGAGCTCGACCTGCTGCTGGGCCAGCGCCGCCGGCGCCGGCAGCAGGAGGCAGGTCGCCAGCAGGAACACAAGTCTGCGTATCATGGCATCCCTTTCCGGGCGCTGTCCGCCCGCCCGTCACGCGCGAAGCTCACGTCGCCGGCGACGCCGCGGGCGCCATGGTATGGCGCCCCTGCGACACAGGGCAGGGACAATTTATCAAACAGTTCAAACCACGCGGCGCGGCCGCGGGTCAGCCCCGTCGCCGTTCCGGCGCTTTCCGCTCAGCCCTCGCCGCCGCCAACGAGGCCCAGCGCGCGCCACTCGTCAAAGATGACCTCAAGGCGGGCGTGAGCTTCTGCCAGCGCCGCTTCCGCCGTCTTTTCGCCCAGGGCCACGCCGGCCACCACGTTGGCCAGCCAGTTCTCGCTGAAAAACTGCAGCACGGCGGGATTCGACGGGCCGGGATAGCCGGGAAAGACGGACCACTCACTGGCGCGGTTCAGCACGGTCAGCTTGTCAGGCGGCACAGAGCCGAAGGGGTCGTTCTCCAGCAGGGCCTGCAGGTCCGGCACCGTGGAGGGATAGCAGGGGAAATTGTAGAGCGCCGAGTTCAGCACGGCGTCGCGATAGCCGGCGGTGTGGTCGAGGATGAACTGTTTGGCCGCCTCCAGTTCAGCGCCCTGCACGTATCGTGGAATGATGTAGGTCAGCCAGCCGTGCGTGCTGGCAATGGGACCTGCCGGACCCGCCAGCGCCGGCGCCAGGCCGATATCCGCCGCCGCTTCGGGATCGATGACCTGCAGGGCGCGATACGCCGAGATGGGGTTAAGGATATAACTGGCTTCGCCGGCGATGAGCGCCTGATTGTCGGAGGCCGGGTTCCAGGCCAGCACCTCGGGGGTCATCGCCTCACGATAAAGCTGCGCGTAGTACTCCACCGCGGCGAGCGTCTCCGGCGAGTTGAAAACCACGTTCTCGTGCTCGTCCTGAAAGCTGCCGCCAAAGGACCAGATGGCGGCCAGGATACCCGCCTGGCTGTCCGGCTCGGGACTGATGCCCATGCCGACCGGGATGCCCGTGCTTTCGTAGATGGCCCGGCCGCCTTCCAGCAGGTCCTGCCAGGTCTGCGGGCCCTCGGGGTAGCCCGCCTCTTGCCACAGGCTGATGCGATAGTGGCCGGGGCCGGGCAGGTAGCCATGGGTGAAGCCGAAGTACAAGTCGGCGATGGCCAGATAACTGCCTTCCGGGCAGGTCTCCGCCGGCGCGCCATGGGCCTCCACCGCCGCGGCGTTGATGTCATTCAGCGGATGCAGCCCCTCGACGAAGGCGAAGGCCGGCACGATCATTTCATAGATGCTGTGGCCGGCGCCGGCGCTGATGGAGGCTGACAGCGTCTGCGGGATTTGTTCGATGTCGACGTGATCGACGCGGACCCCGATATTGTTGGCCGCGCCCCATTCCGCCGCCCAGGCGTCGAACCACTGGTCATGGCTGGGCACAAAGTGGCTCCACTGCAGGATGGAAAGGTTCACCTCGTCCTGGGCCAGCGACAGTGGCGCGAGGATGAGCAGGCAGGCCACAAACGCAAGCAATGCAACAGTTTTCTTCATCATCGGTCCCCCCGTAAATTCTTTCGGCGCATGCCGCCCTTAAGTGTATATGTATTTTGAGACCCGCCCGCAACGATTTGGCATTAACGATCAGGTCGCGCCGGCGCCTGGCGCCTGAATCCGGGGCGCAAAAGGGACGGGCCTCGCAGCCCGTCCCCGGATGAAAGCTGAACGCCGGCGCGCCGGACTAGCCGTCGCCGCCGCCGACCAGGCCTTTTTCGCGCCAATCGGCGTAGATCGCCTCGGCGCGTTCATGGGCTTCGGCCACGGCCTCCTCGGCCGTCTTCTCGCCCAGCGCCACGCTGGCGACCATGTTGACGATAACGTTCTCGCCGAAAAGCTGCATGACCGCCGGGTTGGCCGTGCCGGGGTAGCCGATGTAGACCGACCAGTCGTTGACCGTCTTCAGCACTTCCAGCTTGTCGGGCGGGTTGGAGCCGAAGGGGTCCTCGCTCAGCCAGCCGTCCAGTTCCGGCACCGTCGACGGGTAGCAGGGGAAGTTGTAGAGTTCGGAGTTGTAGACGGCGTCGCTGTAGCCGGCCGTATGGTCGAGGATGAACTTCTTGGCCAGTTCCAGCTGGTCGCCCGCGACGTATTCGGGGATGACGTAGATCTGCCAGACGTGACTGCTGGCGAAGGCGCCGGCCGGCCCCGCCAGCGCCGGCACGAACTTGATGTCCTCGGCCGCCTCGGGGTCGATCTTCTGCAGGCTGCGGAAGGCCGAGATGGAGTTGAGGATGTAGCTCAACTCACCGGCGATGAGGCCCTGGTTGTTGGAGGAAGGCGTCCAGGCGAAGACTTCCTCGGTCATGGCGTCGTTCTGCAGCTGGGCGTAAAACTTGACCGCCTCGATGGTCTCCGGCGAATTGAGCACCACGTTTTCGTTCTCGTCCTGAACGCTGCCGCCCCAGGACCAGATGGCGGCGCGCGTCGCCATGCGGCTGTCCAGCTCCGGGCTCAGGCCCAGGCCGAGCGGCACGCCGAGTTCGTCCTTGATGTATACACCGCCGTCATAGAGCTCCTGCCAGGTGGAAGGACCGTCCGGCAGACCCGCCTGTTCCCACAGGCTGGCCTGGTAATCGCCGGGGTCCGGGATGTAGCCGTGGGTGAAGCCGTAGTAGGTATCGGCGATCGGCAGGTAGCTGGTCGCCTGGCAGTTGGAGGTGCGTTCGCCATGGGCCTCCGCGGCCAGCGCGTTGATGTCGTTGAGCGGGTGCAGACCTTCCATGAAGGCCGCCGGCGGGAAAGCCATCTCGATCAGGGTGTGGCCCTCGCCGGCGTCGATGGCCGCGGAGAGCGCGGCCGGCAACTCGCCCACCGACACGTGGTCGACGGTCACGTTGGCGCCGTTTTCACCACCCCATTCCACCGCCCAGGCGTCAAACCATTCGTCGTAACGGGGCACAAAATGGCTCCATTGCAAGATCGAAATGTCGACCGCGTCCTGGGCCAGGGCTGCCGGCGCGAGGACGAGTACGCTCGCCAACAGCATGAAAACAAGCTTGCGAATCATGAGAATCCCTCCTGGTTCATCACTTTTTGGCGTGTGGCCCGAACCCTGCTGCGCGGGCCAGCGCCGACGCCCGTCATTATAGTCCAGGCGCGCGCAATGCGCATTGAATCCGGCAGCGCGGCGGGCGCCATGGTATGGCGCCCCTACAACGGCGCTGCGTTTTGTACAGGCGGGCGATTTGATAAATCGTCCCAGAGGGATGCTGCGGGCTTGCGCCCTTGCTACCCCTTTCCAGGGATGCTGCGGGCTTGCGCCCTTGCTACCCCTCCCCGTGCTGTAGGGGCGATATATCATGTCGCCCGCTACGCGGACCTCGCATCGCCCTGCGCGCCGTGGCCCGGCCTCCTTCAGTTCCCGTCGCGGATCAGCAACTCCTGGCCCGGCGTCAGCCAGCGGCCATTGTCGGCCAGGTCATTGCGCTCGACGATCTCATGCGGAACCATGATGCCGTAGGCCGCGGCGATGCCCCACAGCGTATCGCCCTCCTGCACGACGTGTACGAGGGAGCCGTCGGAACGCGGCGCCTGGCGCGTGACGAAGCGGGCCGGCGCGGGCGTGGCGGGCGTGGGGCCCGGGGTCGGCAGGGAGGCGGGGTCGCAGGGCCGGCCGGTGAAGGTATCGACGGTGCCGATGACGTGGTCGTTGAGATTGTTCTGCAGGGTGACGTGGTGGGTCTTGCCCTCCGGGCCCGGGCCCATGGAAATGGTGATGTTGCGGTCGGCGTGGACGCGCGCGGCGACGCGGCCGTCAGCGGAGCAGGCGACGAGACCCTCCGGCTGGACCGCGTCAACCTGCGGCTGCCTGACTTCAAGGATGAAGAAGCCGCGACTGTCCGGCGTCACGCCCCAGACCTCGATGGTGGGGCCGGGCTCCTTCGGGACGCGGCAGATGAGGCCGATGGCGCCCAGTCGCTGGAAGCAGTCGTCGGGCAGGCCGCGTAGCGGGGCTGCGTCCGCCTCCGGGTTGCCCCCTTCCGGCGGATTCGGGCCGACGACGGGCGGGTCGCCGCAACTGCCACGATTGTCATTCAGGGTGGCGCCGGCTTCCGCCAGGAAATCCGGCTGCTGGTTGTTCTCGAAGAGGATGCAGCCCTCCAGGTTCAGCGTGGCGTCCTGAAACTGCACCCTTAGCATGGCAGCGCCGCCGCCGGTGTTGTTGCGAAAGATGACGTCGCGAAAGCTGGAAGCGGTGGCGTTCCAGAGCTGGCGACTGTACAGCAAAGTGGCGAATTCGAAGTCGGCCGGCGTACTGTTGTTCTCGAAGAGCGTGTTGCTGAAGCTGGCCCGGCCATATTGAATCAGCCCGAGTCGCGTTGCCCCGCGGTATTCCGAGCGGGTCAGCGTCAATTCGCCAGCGTAATTCAGCAACTGCACCCGCTCCAGGATGAGATTGTCCAGCGTGAGCGAGCCGCCCCCACCTGCCGAGATGAGGGCGTTCCCGCCCGCCGGGCCGGCGATGCGACGGCCATTGCCGTCAATCCTGACGTGGACCCCTTGCGCCAGTCTTATGACGCCGACGTCCTCGCAATCGGCTCCCAGCGTCCAGGTCGCGTCGCTGTCAATCAGCCCGCTGCCGGGCATGCCGCAGGGCATCAGCGCCGGCGGCGGCAGTTGCGCCTGGCCCCTGTTGCCGATCTCCTCGCCGCTGCAGGGCCCCGTGCTGCTGTCGTTCCAGACGCCCCCGCCGCTCCACACGTCGCTGTGCACCACGTTCCAGGCGTAGTTGCCGGAGAAGCCGAGGCAGCCGGTGGTCGTCAGGGTCCCGCCCTGATGCACGACCACGCCATTGAGGCGATTGTGGCGAAACACGGCGTCGTTCAGGGTGACGCTGGAGCCCGCGAACACGTTCAGCAAGCCATTCGGCCCAAAACCCGTGCCGGAGGACCTGTTGTTTTCAAACAGGACGTCGTTCAGGGTCACCGTTAAGCCCGAGACAAAGACGCCGGCGTGGCCGCGCGTAAAGGTCACCTCGCGCGCGTTCAGCGCGCCGCTCAGACGCACGATATGGATGCGCTGGTTGAATTGTCCGTCGATGGTGACCTTGTTCAGGTTGACCACGTTGCGGTTGTCCGTGCTGGTCAGGAAGTTCCAGGCGCCAGCGCCGAGCCGGATCGTGTGCCCTTCGCCGTTAATGGTGATCGTGAGGCCGGGGTCCCCGACAGTGGGATTGGCAAGAACAAGTTCGCCCGTCTGGTCACAGTCGTCGTTCAGCGTCCAGGTCGCGTCGGCGACAATCGCACCCGCGGCCGGCAGGCCGCAGTCGGCAGGCGTCGGATTCTGTTGCTGGGCGGCGGCCGGGCCGGCGCCCAGCAGTATGACGCCGATCAGCAGGGCCAGGGTCGATGGAACGCAGCGTGTGGCGCCCTCGCGCGCGGGGAGGGGGAGGAGACATGGCAAAACACATCGTGCGACAGCGCGACAGAACACCAGTTCCTTCAATTCGTTCCGGGATGATGTAAGATATTTTCACTATTATTGTCCAAAACAATCCAAAATCAAAAGAAATGTTGCGCCAGACCCGGCGCGCACGCAGCGGGCGTCGGGATGATGCGGGCGATTTGACAAATCGTCCCTGCGGGATGTTCACGCCATGACGCAGGGGCGACATAGCATGTCGCCCGACCGGTCGGCATGTTCGCACACGGGCGCCATGGTATGGCGCCCCTACAGCACGGGTAGGGGTAGCGAGGGCGCAAGCCCGAAGCATCCCTCAGGGAGGGGTAGCAAGGGCGCAAGCCCGCAGCACGCCAGCGGTGCCATTGCGTGTCCCGTAGGGACGATTTATCAAATCGCCCGCCCGGTCGGCATGCCGCCCGCCACCACACATTGACGCAGGGCCCAAAATCAGAAGAAACGCTTCGCCAGGCCGAGGGCGCCCTGCTTCCAGGGGACGCGATGCGTCACGCCCGAGGCCGCCGCGAAGCGCTCCCGGTTGGCGACGTACCAGTCGTAGTTGCGGACCAGCGACTCGCGGTTGGACCAGCGCGGCTGCCAGCCCAGCGTTTTCTGCGCCTTTTCAATGGAGACGAAGGAATCGCGCACCGCCGTCTCGTAGACCCAGGGGTAAAGCGGCGACAGGCCCAGGCGGTCCAGCGCGCGCAGGGCCCACAGGGCCGGCGCCACCGGCAGGGGGATGACCCGTTTGCCGAAACCGGCGTGGTCCAGCACCGCCTGGAAGTCCTCGCGGAAGGTGCCGAAGCGCTCCGCGCCGACGTTGAAGGTCGTGTTGACGCGCGCCGGCGGCAGCACCGCGCAGAGCCAGATGGCCTCGCACAGGTCTTCCACGTCCAGATACTGGTAGCGGTTGTCGCCGCGGCCGGGGATGGGGAAGTTGCGCCCGTCGCGCGCCCAGTCGTAGAGCAGGGCGAAGACGCCCAGGCGCTCCGGGCCGATGAAGGACTTGGGCCGCAGCAGGGGCAGACAAAGGCCCGCGTCCCGCGCCCGCGCGCAAAGCCGTTCGGCGGCGATCTTGGCCTCGCCATAGGGCCCCACGCCGATTAGCGCGTCATCTTCCGCCAGCGGGTGATGCTCCGGCACGCCGTAGACCGCGGTTGAGGAGATGTGGATGAGCCGCTGCACGGCCGCGGCGCGCGCCGCCGCGATCACGTTGCGCGTGCCGTCCACCTCGGTCGAGAAGATATCCGCCCGACTGTAGAGCGGCAGGGCCGCCGCGCTGTGCACGACGAGGTCCACGCCGCGCATGGCGGTATCCAGGGTGGCGCGCTCGCGGATATCGCCCCGGAGGTGCTGCACGCGGTCGCGTTCGGGATAGTCAAAGTCCAGCAGATCGAGCGTCACAACCCGCTCGTGGCGCGCCAGCAGCAGGCGCACGAGGTTGATGCCCAGGAAGCCCGCCCCGCCCGTGATCAGCCAGGTCCGGCCAGACATCAAACCCTCCCTGTGGTGGCGGGCGACATGGTACGTCGCCCCTGCGTCATGGTATGGACATCCGTATGGCGGCGGGCGCCATGATATGTCGCCCCTACGTTATGGTGTGGACATCCGCAGGGGTAGCGAGGGCGTAAGCCCGAAGCACACCAACGGTGCCATTGCGTGCACCAGCGGTGCCATTGCGTGCACCAGCGGTGCCATTTAGCAAGGGCGCAAGCCCGCAGCATCCCGCAGGGACGATTTATCAAATCGCCCGCATCGTCCCGACGCCCGCTGCGCGCGCGCCGGCATTGTAGCACAGGGCCGGCCCTCACCCCCGGCCTCACGCCACCGGAGAGAGGGCAGACTGGTCGGAGCAACGCGGGTTGTCAGGGAATTACATACGGAAGCGCCACGAACACCTTCCTTTGACAGTCGTCTGACACGGTGCAATAATGGGCGTGTGGACGAATGGCGCATTTTGCGCCGGCGCGATGGCGCAAGGACCAGGAGCGCAGGATGAGCACAGAGGAACGCCTGCACCGACTGGAAACAGTATTCGCCAGTCTGGTCGCGGATATAAGCGAGATTAAAGGCGAGTTGCGCTGGATGCGCTATATCCTGCTCGGCATTTTTGTTCAGGCCTCATTGGCGATGATCAGCCTCGTCCTGGAACGGGTAGGCGCCTGACAGGCAGATCAAGCGGCTGTACTTCGGGGATTGTCCGAACATTCAGCGGCATACATCCCCGACGAATTGGCGGACCTGGTCTACCTTGACCCGCCCTTCAATACCCGACGGCTATACAACGCCTTCAACGGGCGATTTGATAAATCGTCCCTACAGGTAGGGGCGCCATACCATGGCGCCCGCGGGCACATCATGGCGCCCGTGTGCGACATGACGACCGGGCGCCCGCCGCGGGGATGATGGCCGCCTGGCAGGCCCAAAAAATTGCCGCTTGACGCCACGCCTGGCTTGTGTATGATAGTTGGCAGGCAGTTGACCCTGCCTTGTTCCCCGCCACGTACCGAATTCATCAGGCCAGAACGCAGCATATGTCCCCGCTTTACGGGCCTTTACCCGTACCCGCGAACCGAATTAACTGCCACGTCATGGCTCCCGCCGACGAGCGGGCCAGAACAGGTTGACTCATGGATATTGCACAGCTTGACAAGAAAAACCTCGGCGAATTGCGCACCATCGCGCGCAAGGCCGAAATCAACGGCTTCAGTCGCCTCAAGAAGCCGGAGTTGATCCTCTCGCTCCTGCGGCACGAGGCCGAAAAGCGCGGTCACCGTCTGCGCGGCGGCGTGCTGGACAGCGTCGGCGACGGCATCAACTTCCTGCGCGCCGAGAAGTATCTGCCCGGCCCCAACGACGTCTACGTCAGCCAGACGCAGATCCGTCGCTTTGGCCTGCGTTCCGGCGACATGGTCATCGGCCAGGTGCGTTCCCCGCGCGACAACGAGAAGTATCACAGTCTGTTGCGCGTCGAGGCCGTCAACGGCATGAACCCCGAGAAGGCGCGCCACCGGCCCCACTTCGAGCACTTGACTCCCATATTCCCGGAAGTGCGTTTCAACCTGGAGACCAACCCGCGCATCCTCTCCACGCGCCTGCTCAACCTCATCGCGCCCATCGGTCGCGGCCAGCGCGGCCTGATCGTCTCGCCGCCCAAGGCCGGCAAGACCACCGTGCTCAAGGAAGTGGCCAACGCCATCAGCCACAACTACCCGGACGTGCATCTGATGACGGTGCTCATCGGCGAGCGCCCGGAAGAGGTCACCGACATGGACCGCTCGGTGGACGCCGAGGTCATCGCCTCCACCTTTGACGATCCCGTGCAGCATCACGTCAAGGTGGCCGAGATGGCCCTGGCCCGCGCCCGCCGCCTGGTCGAGAGCAAGCGCCACGTGGTGATATTGCTGGACAGCATCACCCGCCTGGCGCGCGCCTACAATCTCGTCGTCCCGACCAGCGGGCGAACGCTCTCCGGCGGCCTTGACCCCTCGGCGGTGCACCCGCCCAAACGCATCTTCGGCGCCGCGCGCAACGTCGAGGAAGGCGGCAGCCTGACCATCGTCGCGACCTGCCTGGTCAACACCGGCAGCAAGATGGACGACGTCATCTACGAGGAGTTCAAGGGCACGGGCAACATGGAGCTGCACCTCAGCCGCAAGCTGCAGGAGCGCCGCATCTTCCCCGCCTTCGATATCGAGCAGTCTTCCACGCGCCGCGAGGAACTGCTGCTGGGGCCGGACCTGATCCAGCGCGTCTACACCCTGCGCCGGATGCTCTCGCACCTCGCCGACGACGACAACGTCAGCTACGTCAGCGCCTACGAACAGTTGCTCACCCAGTTCCGTCGCAGCGACAGCAACGAGGAATTCCTCGATTCATTGCCGGGCTCCGGCGCCGGCGCCGTCGTGGGCAACCACCGCAACCGCCGCTTCGACTGAAAGGCCAGACAGGGCAGGGGCGGCGGGCGCCATAATATGGCGCCCCTACGGCACAGGGCACAGGGTAGGGGCGATTTATCAAATCGCCCGCCCGGTCGGCATGGCGCCCCTGCGGCTTAGGGGCGGATGTCGAAGCGTTCCTGCAACAGTCGCTGAAACCCGGCCTCGTCCGCCAGGTCCCGTTCCTGGCGCTCGCCGTTTTCCGTCACAATCAGGCGCCGGTCACCCAGGGTGACGCGCCCCGCCGGCGTCGCCAGCGAGCAGACCCGCTGCTGCGTAAAGTGGGAATCCGGCGAACGCTGGTGATACTCGCAGCCCGGCGTGAAGTCCTGCAGTCGCCGCGGCTTCAGCCGGAAGCGATGCTCGAGTTGCCAGTCGCCGGCTGCCGTGCGGCTGGAAAACTCCCCCTCGCAGCCATCGTGCTGCACGCGCCAGACGCCCTCCGGTCGCTCCTGCGCTCCCGGCTCATCCAGCAGCAGCGGTTCGCGGAAGCACTCGCCGAAGCCCACGTCCACCAGCCAGCGCTCCTCCAGCGTGACCAGCAGGACCAGGTGGTCCCAGGGGCGCCCCTGTTCCCAGGTCCTCGCGGCCACGCGCGCTTCCAGCAGGTCGACGTGGAACCCCAGGGTACGCAACACCGCTGCGAAGAGGCCGTTCTGCTCGTAGCAGAAGCCGCCCCGGCGTCCGGTCACGATCTTGTCGAACAGGTGCGCCTCCTCCAGCAGGATCGGGCGACCCCAGTGAATGTCGAGGTTTTCAAAGGGCACGGCCAGCAAATGGGCGTGGTGCAGGCGGCGCAGCGTCGGCAAGGTCGGCGGCAAGGGTCCGCTGACGCCGATGCGCGCGCTGTAGGCGGCGACGTCGATGCCCATGCAACTCCCCGTAAAGTCTGATACGTTCGTGGATTATTGCGCACTGGCAGCGGGATTGCCCGCCCTCACCCTGTCTGTCCCTGCTCCTGTCGCTCACAAGGAGTGCCCTGTTCCCTGGCCGGAGGATGGACAGGCATTTGTGCCGGCCCTCACCCCCCAACCCCCTCTCCCTCAGGGAGAGGGGGCTTTCTGTTGTATCACTTGGCTACAAGCACGCCTCGGCAGGTGAAAAGGAACTGTATGGCAAAACTGTCTCTATGGTTGCTAGAATCTTCGTTCTCCCCCTCTCCCTGAGGGAGAGGGGGTTGGGGGGTGAGGGCAGGAGATTGCCCTGAGCTTGGGACAGGGAAAGACGGAGCGAGACAGGACCGCGGGAAACCAGACCGTGACCACCAGCACGCCAAAGATCAGCGTCAGGGACATACTGCAGCGGCTGCGCTGGCAGTTTTTGACGCTGGCCGACAACCCACCGGTGAGCGTGCCGCGTGACCGTCATCGTGATTGGACCGAGAACGCAAACGAGGCGTTCGCTGTCGCCATTGATTGCTGGCACTCTATCTGGCCCCTGCCTGACCTCGGCACCTCTGCCGACGACCAGCCCGCCAGCCTGGAACGTGCCGACAAGCTGTTGCGCGATCTGGAACAGCCGCTGGTGCGACTGGAAATAATCCCCAGTCGCGCAAACCCCGCTCCCCCTGAACTTCGCGAACTCCTTCGGGAAATGCGCGCGCTCGTTCAGACATTGCGAGCGCTGGCCTGACCACACCCGGCGCACGATCCCGTGCCTTGGGGGCGAGTTGAGTCGGCAAGAGCTGTGGAACCCTTGCCCCCTGCAACGCGGCCGGCCTCTCTGCTATACTGCGCCACGATAATCAGCACAGAGCAGGGAAGCGCATGGCGATTGACGTCAACCAGCTACGCCGCGGCACCACCTACAGCGAGGACGGCGAGCTTTACCGGGTCATCAATTATTCGCACAACAAGACCGGCCGCGGCGGCGCCACCATCCGCGTGCTGGTGCGCAACCTGCGCAATGGCGCCCGGATCGAGCGCAGCTACCACTCCGGCCTGCGCGTCGATGACGTACGCCTGGAGGCCTTCGAGGTCGAGTATCTTTACGACGACGGCGAGTTCCTGACCTTCATGGATACGCAGACCTGGGACCAGCCGCAGATGAACCGCAGCATCTTCGGCGACGACGTTCGCTATCTCAAGGCCAATCTGCCGGTCAAGCTGTTGCGTTACGACGAGGAAGTCATCGACTACGAACTGCCCGGCAGCGTGGACTACGAGGTCGTTGACAGCGAGGTCGCCATCGCCGGCGACACCGCCAACAACCCCACCAAGCTGGTCACCGTGGAGACGGGCCTTGAGGTGCGCGTGCCGCTCTTCGTCGACGTGGGCGATACCATCCGCGTCAAGACCACGGACGGCAGCTACGTCACGCGCGTCTGACGCCCAGATGTTCGCCGCCGTTGACGCGTAGCGCCTCGCCGGTGACGTAGTCCGCCCCCGCCAGAAAACTGACCGCCCGCGCCACGTCCTGCGCCGAGCCCGCGCGCCCCAGGGGCGTGGCCTGCGTGACCGCCCGCCAGCGTTCCGCGCTCATGCCCGCCGAGGGCAACACCGGCCCCGGCACCACCGCGTTGACGCGAATGGCCGGCGCCAGTTCCAGCGCGCTCACCTGGGTCAGCGCCCATAGCGCGGCCTTGCTCACGCCGTGATGCGCGTAGGCCTGCCAGGGCCCGTCCACGCCGCGGTCCAGTATGTTGATGATGACGCCGCCCGGCGGTTGCTGCGCCTGCATCAGCCGCGCCGCGGCCTGGGTGCAGAGGAAGGGCGCGCGCAGGTTGACGGCCATGGTGCTATCCCAGTCCGCCAGGCTGACCTGTTGCAGACGGCGCTGCTGGAAGAGGGCGGCGCTGTTGACCAGGATGTCGAGGCGCCCGAAGTGTTGCCTCAGGCCGGCGAAGAGACGCTCGACGCCGGCCGCTGCGCCCAGGTCGGCCGGCAGCGCTTCGGCCCGCACGCCGCGCGCGCGGATGGCTGTCAGCGTGTCAGCGACGCTGGCCGGGTCTGAACTATGGTAGTGGACGAGGACGTCGGCGCCGGCGGCCGCCAGTTCCAGCGCGATGGCCTGGCCGACGCGCTGCGCGCCGCCGGTGACCAGCGCGACCTGGCCGGCCAGCGCCGGGCCCATCAGTAACCGGTGGGCGGCGCCGCCAGCAGGTAGAGCATGGCCGCCAGCGCGATCAGCAGCGGCACGATCAGCACCCAGGTGAAGAGGCGACTGTCCGTCTTCAGGTGCATGTAGTACATCACCACCAGCGTGGCCTTGATGACGGCGAAGGCCAGCAGCAGCGGGATCAGCAGCACGCCTTCCGGCAGGCCGCCGATGATGATCTCCAGCACCGTGGCCACGGCCAGCATGCCGAAGACGACCGTGTAGATGCCGCCCTTTACCGTGAACTCGCGCCCCAGAAAGGTGGTGGTGTCGCTGAGGAAGGCCTCGTGCGCGTCCTGTGCCCCGTGTTCGTCAGTCATCAGCCGCCCTCAGACCAGGTAGATCAGGGTGAAGAGGAAGATCCAGACGACATCGACGAAGTGCCAGTAGAGGCCGAAGAGCTCGATGCCGAGATAGTTCTTCGCGTGGTAGACGCCCTTGCGCGCCTTGTAAACGATGAACAGCGCCCAGAGCACGCCCACGATGACGTGCGCGCCGTGGAAGGCCGTCGGGGCGTAGAAGCGCATGCCGTATTCGTTGCCGAGGTGGATGCCGGCGTGGCCCAGTTCCGTGTACTCCACGCCCTGCAGGCCGACGAAGATGGCGCCCAGCAGGGCCGTCAACCCGATCCAGCGCACGATGCCCTGCGGGTTGTTCTTCTGCGCCTCGCGCAGGCCCAGCACCATGGCCCAGCTGCTGGCCAGCAGCAGGAAAGTGTTGATGCTCACCAGGGTCAGGCCCAGCTCTTCCTGCACGTGCTGCACCGAGTCGGCGTTGTTGAGGCGGAAGACGGCGTAAACGGCGATCAGGGTGCCGAAGATGACCACTTCCGAGGCCAGGTAAAGCCACATGGCCAGCTTGTAGTTGTTGATGGTCTCCGCCGAGGGGACGGCCGGCCCGTGCTCGAGGGTCGCTTCGCTCATCAGGGTCCTCGCTTACTGCAGCGCGTTGGGCAGGCGCCGCAACTGGATCGCCGCCCAGCCGGCGCCCCGGCCCAGCCAGTCCTTCAGGAATTTCGGCCGCAGCAGCAACGCCGTGATCAGCAGGGCGTTGCCGGCCGAGATGCCGAAGAGCAGCGGCGGCGGAAAAGGCACCACCAGCCCGATCAGTACGAAATAGAAGAGCGGCAGCAGGATGCCGGCGATGATGCTGAACCACAGGCCGCTGCGCATGCCCGTCGCCGCCAGCGCCAGCAACAGGACGAGGTTGAACACGACCGCCGTCGTCGGGTTGAACTGGCTGACGATCAGCCAGATGACGACGAAGTCGATGACGTTCAGCGTCACGCCCACGGCCAGCAGGATGACCAGCGCGCGCAGCACCCAGGCCCAGTGCAGTTGCCGCGCCACCACCTGAATAACAAGGCCCAGTATGATCAGGCTCCAGGTGAAGACCGCCGCCGCGCCCATGAAGAAGGACAGCGTGACGAACTCGTTGGTGACCGGCGTGCCCACCAGGCGGTCCAGCGCCGCGAAGACGGCCACCACGACGGCGACCACGATGCCCAGCCGCAGCAGGACGGGCGTGTCGCCGGCCGCGGCGGCGGGCATTTCCGTCTGGAAGGGCGTGTGCCCGACTTCAGCGACGGTCTTGACGCCGTTGTGCAGGGTGTGCATCAGCAGGCCGATGGCGCCGGCCGCCACGGCCAGCGAGACGAACATGAAGATGCTGAAGGCCACCAGCAGGGTCAGCTGCGTCATCTCGAAGGTCGCGCCGCCCAGATGCAGCTGCACCACGCCGATCGAGGCGAAGTCCGCCAGCGGGTCGCCGGAGATGCGCAGGCCGGGGCCATCCGGCAACAGTGCGAAGAAGGCGATGGCGATCAGCAGCAGGATCATCAGCGAACTGAGCAGCCACAGCCAGCCACCGAGCACCTTGCCCGGCTCCCCGTCCGCCTCTTCTTCCTCCTCCTCGTGGGCGTGGGCGTGCGCGTCCTCGCCCTCTTCGGGTTCGTGCGCGTGCGTGTTCATCTGCGGGTCGAAGGCGCCCATGCCGTAGACGAAGCCGGCGGCCGCCAGCGCCGTGCCGAGCACGATGCCCAGTTGCGGTTCCATGTAGGGTTGCAGGCTCTGCAGGTAGCGGATGACCACCAGGAGGCCCATGCCGGCCAGAAAGCCGAGGATGCCCATCGGCAACGCGCGGCCCGGTCCAGGTTGCATTCAGTCCTCCTTCAGCGGCGCCGCGGCCCGGCTGCTCATATCAGGTACAGGACCGGGAAGAACAGCAGCCACGCGATGACGACGAAATACCACAGGCTGGCAGCGCCCTCCGCCGGCCACAGGTTCTGCGCGGAGACGCGACCGGCGCTCACGCTGCGCGCAATCATACTCATAAACAGGCCGATTGCCAGCGCGTGCAGCAGATGAAAGGCCGTCATCATGCGGAACACGTCGCTGTAAATGCCGCTGGCCGGGATGACCAGCCACTCGTGGCCCATCACCAGCACAAACAGCCCGCCCAGGCCCAGCGCCGCGCGCCAGCGGCGCCGGAAGGCAGCGCGCTTTCCCCCCGCCAGCCCGCGCGTCGCCGCGCGCGCCAGCCAGGCGCTGGCCAGCAGGCCCAGGGTTGCAAGGCCGGGCAGAACGATGGAGGGCGCGCTGACGCCCGGCGGCGGCCAACTGGGGTGGTTGCCGCGCAGTTGCCAGTTGACGAAGACGAGACAGACGAAGACCAGGATCCAGGAGATCTGGAAGACGGTCAGCCCGGTGCGCCGGTTGCGCTGCTGCAACAGCTCCGCGCGCGTCAGCGACTCCTGCGACATGCCTGACCCGTCAGGCCCCGGCGGCTTCCTCCGGCGCCGGGAAGCGCCGGTCGACCGCGTCCAGGTAGGCCGTGGCCTCGTCGCTGCCATAGCCGTAGGGGTCGTCGTAGGGCACGGGGTCGCCGCGGAAGTTCCAGGGCGGCGGCGGCGAGGTGGTGGCCCATTCCAGGGTCAGGGCGCGCCAGGGGTTGCCGCCGACGGGCTCGCCATGGCGCAGGCTGCGCAGGATGTTGTAGACCAGCACCAGTGAGGAGATGCCCAGCAGGAAGGCCGCCAGGCTGATGACGGTGTTGATATTGGTGAACTGGGGATCGTACATGGCCACGCGCCGCGGCAGGCCCAGGGCGCCGGCGATGTGCTGCGGCACGAAGGTGAAGAAGAAGCCGACGTAGGCCGCCCAGAAGTGAATCTGGCCGAGGCGCTCGTCCATCCTGCGCCCGGTCATCTTGGGGAACCAGTGATAGATGCCGGCGAAAATCAGGAAGACGCTGCCGCCGAAGAGCGTGAAGTGGAAGTGGCCGACCACGAAGTAGGTGTCGTGCAGGTGGATGTCCACCGGCACCGAGGCCAGCATCACGCCGCCGATGCCGCCGAAGACGAAGAGCGAGATGAAGCCCAGCGCGAAGAGCATGGCCGTGGTGAAGCGGATCTTGCCGCCCCAGATGGTGCCCAGCCAGCTGAAAATCTTGATACCCGTCGGCACGGCGATGATCATCGAGGTGATCATGAAGGGGATGCGCAGCGCCGGCTGCAGGCTGGTGAACATGTGATGCGCCCAGACCGTGAAGCCCACCAGCGCGATCGACATGCTGGAGAGGCCGATGGCGCGGTAGCCGAAGACCGACTTGCGCGCGTGCACCGAGAGCACCTCGGAGACCATGCCGAAGCCCGGCAGGATCATGATGTAGACGGCCGGATGGCTGTAGAACCAGAAGACGTTCTGCCACAACAGCACGTCGCCGCCGCTGCCAGGGTCGAAGAAACTGGTGCCCGCCACGCGGTCGAGGATCAGCAGGGTCAGGCCGCCGGTGAGGAAGGGCGTGGCCAGCACCTGGATGATGGCCGTGGCCAGCACCGCCCAGACGAAGAGCGGCATCTTCCAGTACGTCATGCCTTCCGGGCGCATGTTGCGGATGGTGACCACGAAGTTGATGGCGCCCAGAATCGAGGAGATGCCCAGCAAATGCAGCGACATGGCCCACATCGTCTGCCCGTCCGGGCTGAAGATCGTGCTCAGCGGCGGGTAGGAGGTCCAGCCGGCCTCCGGCGGGCCCACCAGCCAGCCGGCGATCATCAGCACGCCGGCGGGCGGAATCAGCCAGAAGGCGAAGGCGTTCAGCCAGGGGAAGGCCATGTCCTTCGCGCCCAGCATCAGCGGCACCAGGTAGTTGCCGAAACCGGCCATCATCGGGATGATCCACAGGAAGATCATCACCGAGCCGTGCATCGTCATCAGCGCGTTGTACTGCGTGCCGTCGGCCATCAGGTCCAGCGCCGGGGTCAGCAACTCCCAGCGGATGAGCATGGCCATGGCGCCGCCCACGATGAAGAAGAAGAGCGACGAGGCCATGTACTGCAGGCCGATGAGCTTGTGATCGAGCGTCCAGCGCAGCAGGTCCGAGGCGCGAATGGCCGCGCCACCGTCGCTGCGAATGCCGAGGCCGGGAGTGGTCGTGATGGTGGCCATGGCGTCCCCCCTTATCCCATTCCCATTTCTGACATCATGTCGGGGATCATGTCGACGTTGCAGGCGGACTCGCCGCCGGCCGTCAGCGTGCAGAGGTAGGCCACGATGTTCACGCCTTCCTCCAGCGGCATGTAGTTGGCTTGTTCGGGGTCCTGGTACTGGTGCTGCGGCATGAGGTTGTCGTAGCCCGGCACGAGGAACTCGCCGGGGAAATAGAGCGAGCGCAGCAGATAGCGCTCGACCTCCATGCCCGGCACGCGCGTGGCGGCGCGGTCGGCCACGCCGTCCAGGGCGGGCGCGACGATGGCGTCCCAGCCCAGGGCTTCCAGCGTGTGACAGCCGGCGCAGGCGTAGAGTCCGGCGACGCCGCCGGCAGTCATCAGCAACTCGCCGCCCTCGGCGGGGTCATCCGGCGGATTCAGGATGATGAAGGCCTCATCGTCGAACCAGGCGAGGAAACTCTCCTCGTCCTCGTGCACCACGATACTGGCCTGCATGCCGCCGTGGCCGCTGCCGCAGAGCTCGGCGCAGACCACCGGGAACTCGCCGGCCAGCACGGGCGTGAAACGCGCCTCGGCGCGGCGCCCGGCCAGCAGGTCCTGCTTGATGCGCATGGCGGGCACCCAGAAGGCGTGGTTGACGTCGGTCGTCTCAAGACTGAGCACCACCGGCTGCCCGACCCAGGTGTGCAACACGGGCGAATTGACCGTCTGCGTCTCGCCCGGGATCTCGTAGGAGAAGGACCACAGGAAACGCGCGCCGCGCGCCTGCACGTGCTGTGCATTGTCCCGCGCCGCAGTGATGTCGACCCACACCTGGAAGCTGATGATGCTCAGGATGACCACGGTGATGGAAGGGATCAGCGTCCAGATGAATTCCAGCGTGCTGTTGCCGTGTATCAGGGGGCCGTCGCTGTCGTCACCCGGGCGGGCGCGAAAGCGGATCACGGAGTAGACGATGGCGCCCTGCACCAGCAGCCAGATGGAGCCGCCCAGCGCCATCATGATCTTGAAGAGTTCGTCCACCTGGGCGGCTTCGGCCGAGGCCTGCGGCGGCAACACCAGCGGCGTCGCCTCGGCGATGATCAGGCCGCCGACGACCAGCAGGACGAAGGCCACCACGATCCAGACCACCGTCATGAGGCTGTTGGAGTTGTCGGACTGGTTCATGCGCTGCGGTCTCTCCGGGGCAGTGCTCCCTGCCCGCGCGCGACGGGGCGAGCGGATTGTTCTATATTACACAAGTTCTGCCGCTGCGCAACGGGAAAGGGGTGCGGGCGATTTGGTAAATCGCCATGTGGCGGATGATGTAGGGGCGACATATCATGTCGCCCGCGGGCAACCGCGTTTTGTGGGGGCGGGCGATTTGATAAATCGCCCCTACTGTAGTGACGCAAACAAGCGCACGATGACGCTCACCGCATCCAGTTCCTGTATCCAGTAAGTTAGACACTCCCAGGGTATCAATCAAAGCGTCGCAGCAGGTCGTCCTCGACCTGCGCCAGCGCCGCCTCGACCTGCGCCAGCTGCACGTCGCCGTCCACAAGCGGCAACAGTCCCGCGTAGTGGTCCTCAACGCGCAGGTAGAAGCTGCCCTCGACCGGGTAGGCGACGTGCTCGCGCGCGCCGTAGAGCAGGGCGTGCAGACAGCCGATCATGGAACCGGCCTGCGAGCCGACCATGACGCCCTTGCCCTGCGCCAGCGCCGCCGCCTCCATCGCCAGCGCCTCGCTGAAGCCGTTGCGCGCCGTCTTCAGGTTGAGGACGTCGAAGCTGTCATGCGCCAGTTCGCGCTCCAGTTCCGGCAAGGTGAAGGCCGAGTCGTCGGCGATCAGCGGCAGGGGGCTGTCCGCGCGCAGGGCCGCCCGTTCCTGCAGCTGCGTGACCGGCAGCGGCTCCTCGCACCAGCGCAGGTCCAGCGCCGCCAGTTGCTCCAGCCGCGCCCGGGCGTTCTGCGCGCTGAAGCACTCGTTGACGTCGGCGTAGAGCGTCACCATGTCGCCGACCAGGCGGCGCAGCGCGCGCAGGGTCTCCAGGTCGCGCGCGAAGGCCGTGCCCACCTTGACCTTCAGCACGCGCAGGCCGGCCGCGACCGCCTCTTGCGCTTCCTGCAGCACCGCATCCCGCTCGCCGCTGCTGACGATGCTGCTGACCCGGACAGTGGGTCGCGTCGCGTCAATCAGTTGTGCCAGGGGAATGCCGCGCGAGCGCGCCAGGGCGCTGTGCAGCGCCAGGTCCAGCGCGCCGCGGGCCGTATGGTTGTTGCGGATGGCCGTCAGCTGCAGTTGCAGCCGCGCGAGGTCGTTGCGTCCACGCAGGGTCTGGCCGACCAGGCGCGGCGCCAGCTCCTGCTCAATGATGGCGCGGATCGAGGCGAGCGTCTCGCCGTAGATGCCCGGCCGCGGCGGGGCCTCGGCGATGCCGCGCGCGCCGTCCGCCAGTTCGACGCAGACCAGCGCGTGCACCGGCTGCGCCAGTTGTTGGCCGCGGCCCCAGCGCAGGGCGCGCTTCAGGCGCAGGGGCAAGGGCTGGACCTGTACGCGCCGGATCGTCGTCATGGCAGATCTGCGGCGAGCAGGAACTCGCCGACGGCGCGGGCCGCCCTCTCTGGCGTCAGGTCGTCCGTGCGCAGGCAGCGATAGCCGGGGTGCGCGCCCTGCCAGGGAGCCGCGCCATAGTTGCGCGCCTCGGCGGCGGCGATGCCCAGGGCGCGCGCGCTGATCGCGCCGGCGGCCAGCAACTCGCGGGCGCGTTCGCGTTGCGCGGCGGGCAGATACGACAGGTCGACGCTGTCGCCGGCGCCGGCGTCGAAGGGGTCGTCGCGTCCGCTCAGGCGTTGCAGGCGGGTCAGCGGCTCCAGCCACAGTTCCACGATGCGCCAGCGCGGGAAGTTACGCAGGGCGGCGTCGATCTCGCGCGCGCCGCGCAGGCCTTCGCTGAGCAGGGGTGACGATCCGTCATGTTGATAGTGCAGCCAGCTGAAGGCCGCCGCCGAGCCGCCGCGGCAGACCTGTTCGGCGAAGACCTGCGTCCAGTGAAAACGTTCGCCGCGGTCGCGCAGGGCGGTGATGGCCTGGCCGACGTGCAGTTGCGCCGTCGGGATGACGACCAGGTCGGCCAGGTCACGGCGCGCGGGCAGATCGTCACGGTACTGCCGGCGCGCGCTGCGGCGCAGGGCGGCGAGAGTAGTGGTCTTGCCGCTGCCGGTCAGGCCGCAGACCATGCGCAGCGGCAAATCGCCCAGGGGCGTGAAGCCCGCCGTCGGCTGCAGCCGCACCCGCGGCCAGCGTTGCCGCGCGCGGGCGCGCAGGTCGTCCTCCAGGCGCGGCCAGACCTCCGCCAGATAGAAGTCCCGGGCCGCGTCACTGTCCATCGTCCCTCAGGCGGGCAGTAGTGGACTGTGCCGCTGCCAGTCGGTGGCCTGTTCGAAGGCATGGCCGACGCGCAGGGCCAGCGCCTCGCCGAGTGAAGGGGCGATCAACTGGAAGCCGATGGGCAGGCCGTCGTCATCAAAGCCGCAGGGCAGGTTCAGGCCGACGATGCCCGCCAGACTGGGCGGCAGGGTGAAGATGTCCTGCAGGTACAGTTGCAGGGGATCGTCGCGGTTTTCACCGAGGCGGAAGGCCGTGGTCGGCGTGGTCGGCGCGGCGATGAGGTCCACCTCGCGGAAGGCCTCGTCGAAGTCGCGTTTGATCAGGGTGCGCACCGCCTGGGCCTTGCCGTACCAGGCGTCGTAGTAGCCCGCCGAGAGCACGTAGGTGCCGATCATGATGCGCCGCTTGACCTCCGCGCCGAAGCCCTCGCCACGGGTGGCGCGCCAGGTCGGCCACATGCCGTTGCGCTCGACGCGTTCGCCGTAGCGCACGCCGTCGTAGCGCGCGAGGTTGGCGCTGGCTTCCGCCGGCGCGATGATGTAGTAGGTGGCCACACTGTGCTCGCTGTGCGGCAGCTGCACCGGGCGCAGTTCCGCGCCGAGTTCGCCCAGTTGCGCGATGGCCGCGCGCACGGCGCGCTCCACCTCCGGCTGCAGCCCGGCGCCGAAGTAGTCCTCGGGGACCCCGATTTTCAGGCCGCGCACGTCGTCGGTCAGGGCCGCCAGATAGTCCGGCACCGCTGCCGGCAAACTGGTGGCGTCGCGCGGGTCGTGGCCGGCGATGACCTGCAGCAGACGCGCCAGGCCCTCAACGTTGCGCGCCATCGGCCCCGGGCAGTCCAGCGAGGAGCCAAAGGCGATCAGGCCGTGGCGCGAGCAGCGGCCGTAAGAGGGCTTCAGCGCCGGGATGCCGCAGAAGGCCCCCGGCTGACGGATGCTGCCGCCGGTGTCGGTGCCGAGGGCGCCGGCCACCATGCCCGCCGCGACCGCCGCGGCGCTGCCGCCGCTGCTGCCGCCGGGCACGCGTTCGGGGTCCCAGGGGTTGCGCGCGGGGAAGTAGCCCGAGTTTTCGGTGGACGAGCCCATGGCGAACTCGTCCATGTTGAGCTTGCCGGGAAAGACCGCCCCGGCGGCCTCCAGGCGCTCCACGACCGTGGCCGAATAGACCGGCAGGTAGCCGCGCAGGATGCGCGAGCCACAGGTGGTCTCCACGTCCCGCGTCGAGAAGACGTCCTTGAGGCCGAGGGGGATGCCGGCCAGCGGCCCGGCGCTGCCGTCGCGCCAGGCCTCGTCGGCGCGAGCGGCGGCGGCCAGCGCGGCATCCGGCGTGAGGGTCAGCCAGGCGCGCAACTGCGGCTCCAGCATTTCAATGCGCGCCAGATACGCCTGCGTCAACTCCACGGCGGAGAGCCGGCGTTCCCGCAGCAACTGCAGTGCGTCAGCGATCCCCAGGCGGGTGACGTCGGCCAGGTCGTTCACCATGCGCCGCTGCCGGGAACTAGAAGTAACCCTGCATCAGGCGCAGGAACCAGAAGGGCGTGAGGGCGCCGGAGACGTTGTCGTAGACCTCGGCCCAGGGCTTGATATCCAGCACCGGCGTGCCGTCGATGGCGTCGAGGCGGCGCACCGTCAGGACGTTGTCTTGCACAGAGATGATCTCGGCCGCCGAGACACCGATGCCGTTGGGACGGACGCGGTCGCGCTGGGCGAAGACGCCCAGTTCGGGCATGTCTGCGCGGCCGCGGGGACGGTGGATGAGGTCCGTTGCCAGATTGAAGCTGGCCTCGTGCATGAAATAGACCACCATGACGTGCGACCATTGCTCGATGCCCTTCAGGCCGGGCGCCAGTTCCGGCCGCAGGTGAATCCCGGCGACGACGTCGCCCCAGCTTTCATCCAGGGCTTCGGTGACCGGCGAGCGCACGATGCCCACTGGCTCGATCTGCATGGCTGTTCCTCGCACCATTTCCGTTCCTGTCCTCTGTAATAAAATCAGTTCTGGTCTTGAGGCTCAACCGTTTCTTCAGACCTGCGTCTGAGGTTATCTCCGTACTGGCGTCTGATGTTGTCTCCGTAAGTGGTCGGAGAATCTTCAGACTTCGACTTCTTGATGTTGTTCCCGTAACGAGCGGAAGGAAGTGGTGCGTGTTTACGCCTCCTGCCGCTGGAGACGCGAGGATCTTGCGAGTACATTTGTTCTCTGTCACCTGAAATTCTGCGCGGTAACCTCAATAGAATTACAAGAATCACAAGCAGAAGAATGGCTATCACAATTAGTAGACAATTGGTTTCCTGAAAGACTGTCACTTCGTATCTCTCCGCCTTTCAAAATCGAAGACGTCGCGCCAGTGTAGCGACGGGCGCTGGCGGAGTCCAGACGGGGCGGGGCCAAGGACCGGTTGATGCCATCAATGTGGGCCCTCACCCCCCAACCCCTTTCCCGTCTTGGGGGACGGGAGCCCTTCCCTCAGGGAGAGGGGGAGTCCTGTCATTTGGGAAGAGGGTTCGGAACTGCCGTCTGCTGGCGCTGCGCAAAAAAGGCGTGATGCTGCCATGCCAATTTCTGGCATTGTCCTCTGCCTGTTCCCTGGTATCCATGGATACGCATGTTTCCTCCCCCTCTCCCTGAGGGAGAGGGGGTTGGGGGGTGAGGGCGCCTTGCTGGAAAGCCCGTCACGCGCGAACCACGTGTCGCCGGCGACGCGGCGGGCGACATGATATGTCGCCCCTACGGGATGCTTCGGGCCGGAGCCCTCGCTACCCCTACGGCACGGGTCGGTCGCGGGAACCCTTCAGGGAGAGGTAACTGGATTGCAATCATTTCTCCTGGCGGGTGCGCCCTCACCCTAAATCCCTCTCCCTCAGGGAGAGGGACTTTAAATGTGTAGTGGTTCGGGCGAAAGGATGAGGGTCACCCATTCTTGCTGAAGCGGAAACGGGGACAATTGCTGTTTCGATGAGTACAAAACTCTTGCAAGAGATTTCTTTTCTCCCCCTCTCCCTGAGGGAAAGGCTCCCGTCCCCCAAGACGGGAGAGGGGGTTGGGGGGTGAGGGCGCCTTGCTGGAAAGCCCGGCCCTCACCTTCAGCGCAAACTGCGCAACACCGCCTGCGCCGCGTGCCAGCCGCACATGCCGTGGACGCCGCCGCCGGGCGGCGTGGCCGAGGAACAGAGCCAGATATCCGGCGCCGGCGTGGCGTAGGGACGCAGCGCGTTGACCGGGCGCGCGAAGTGCTGCGCCAGGTCCTGCACGCCGCCGCCGAGGTCGCCGCCGACCAGATTGGGGTTGTGCGCTTCCAGTTGCCGGGCGTTCATGCTGTGGCGGGCCAGCACGCGCTCACGGAAACCGGGCGCGAAGCGTTCGATCTGCGCCTCGATGCGCATGGTCACGTCGACCGGGCTGCCATGGGGTACGTGACAGTAGGCCCAGGCCGTGTGGCGGCCGGCCGGCGCGCGCGTCGCGTCGAAGAGGCTTTGCTGGCCCAGGATCACGAAGGGCCGTTCGCTGACCTGACCGCGCCAGACCGCGCGCAGCGCCGCCGCGATCTCCGCCAGGGAGCCGCCGAGGTGCAGCGTGCCCGCCTGGCGGCACTCAGGGGCGGCCCAGGGAATCGGCGCGTCCAGCGCGTAGTCCAGTTTGAAGACGCCCGGGCCATAACGGTAGCGCTCCAGCGCCCGGCGGTAACGCGGCGGGAAGCGCTGACCGGCGATGCGCAACAGCTGGCGCGGCGTGACGTCGAAGAGCAGCGCGCGCGCCGGTGGCAGGTCAGCGACGTTCGTCACTGTCTGGTCCGTACAGATCTCGCCGCCCAGTGAGCGCAACAGGGAACCCAGCGCCCTGGCCAGGGCCTGCGCGCCGCCGCGCGGCGAGGGCCAACCGACGCTGTGCGCGAGGGTGACCAGCACCAGGCCGAAGGCGCCGGATGGCGCGCGCTCCAGCGGCAGGACGCCGTGGGCGGCATTGCCGGCCAGCAGGGCGCGGGCAGCCTCCGTCCGCAGGAAGCGCTTCGCCAGTGCAGCGGCCGGCAGCAGGCCCGGCAGCCCGAAGCGGGCGAGCAGCAGCGGTCGCCGCGGCCAGTGCAGCGGCGCCAGCACCTCGGCGAAGAGCGCATTCTGCTGCGCCACCAGCGGGCCAAACAGACGGCGCCACACCTTTTCGTCCTGTCCCAACTGCGTCGCCGGCGAGCGTTGCAGCGTCAGCGCGCGGCCATGCTCCAGCGGGTGCGCCAGCGGCAGGGGCGGCTGCACCCATTCCAGTCCGTGCGCTGCCAGCGGCAGGGCGCGAAAGAAGGGCGAGGCCAGCGCCAGGGGGTGGACGGCCGAGCAGAGGTCATGGGTGAAGCCGGGCAGGGTCAGTTCGGCGCTGCGCAGGCCGCCGCCGATCTCCGCCTGCGCTTCATGGACGCGCACCTGCAGCCCCGCCTGCGCCAGCGCGACGGCGGCGGCCAGACCGTTGGGGCCGGCGCCGACCACGACGGCATCCGGGCTCATCGGCGGCGGGCGAGGGCCGGCAGGTGACCCACGTTGCGCGTGCCGCCGATGATGAGGACCTTCATGCGAGGCAAATCCTCTCCAGGGCGATATCAGACCAAAGGCGTGGGAGAGCCCTGTTCGGCGCGCATACGCCGGCGCAGGGTTGGCATGGTCAACAGCACTGTCAGGCCGATGGAGACCAGATACAGGGCGTTGATGATCCACACGCCGCCGCCCGCTCCCCACACGCTGACCAGCCAGGCGCCCGGCGGCAGGACGACCAGCAGCAGCAGGGCGCGCATCCACACCATGCGCATCACCAGATTCAGCGCGCGATAGAGGGGGCCGAAGATACCGCCCAGGGTGGTCGCCAGGCCAAAGACCGCCAGCGCCGGAATCAGTGGCAGCACCGGCGTCCATTTCTCGCCGAAAAGCGGCACCATCACCAGCGGGGCGATCAGCAGCAGGGCGCCAAAGACCAGTATCCCGCCGGCCAGCAGCGCCAGCAACACGCGGCGGAAGTTGCGCCAGAGTTGAACGTAGTTGCCGCGCTCCACGGCCTGCGGCACCACCGCCTGCATGCTGTCCTGCACCCCCTGGGTCAGGATGCTGCTGCGGTCGATGAGGCGCAGCCCCAGGTGCATGTAACCCGCGGCCGCCGGCCCGGCCAGCGCGCCGACCAGCTGCATCGGCATTTGCAGGAAGAGCAGCGACAGATTCTTGTCCAGGGCGTTGGCCAGCCCGAAGCGCCAGTAGCCTCTCAGGGAGACCCCGACGCTGCGACGCAGAACAGCCAATGGGGCGGGCCAGAGTTGCCCGTCGTCCTGCCGCTGCCGCAGGTACAGGCCGAGTCCGAGGACAGTGGCCACCACCGAAAAGAGGATGCGCGCGGCCACCTGGGCGCTTGCCGTCGGCCACAGCAGCGCCGCGATGACCTGCAATGAGGTCAGCACCACCTGGTTAAGGGTCATCAGCAGCGCCGCCTGGCGCATGGCGCGACGCGCCCGAAAACAGGATTGCGCCAGCGTATACAGTGGGTCAAAGAGCAGAATCAGGGCCAGCCAGGCGGCATAAATGCCGACCTCGGCGTTGCCGACGGTCTTGTAGCCGGCCAGCACGGCGTAGTCCAGCCCATGGGCGGGCGTGGGCACGATTGCGTCGCGATACAGCAGCGTCGCCAGCAGCGGCCCGACGAGCGAGAGCACCAGCAGGCTGAACAGCGCCCAGACCAGCGTCACCTTGATGGCGATCGCCAGCAGGTCGAGGATCTGCTCGCGATCATTCGTGGCCACCGCCGCCGGCAGCAGCGCGTCGATGCTGACCCCCATCCCGCTCAGGTTCAGGGTGCGCCACACGTTCAGGAAGGACAGCGACAGGGCGAAGAGACCATAACTGGCCGGGCCCAGACGCAGCGGGACGTAGACCCAGGCGATCATGCCCAGGCCCACCACGGCCAGGCGCCCCAGTTGCAGCGTGAGCGTATCGCGCACGAACTTGCGCCGCAGCAGGTCGCGCAGGGCGGCGGTGACCTGTTTCATCGCCTTGCCAGGCGCCGGTAGAGCGCGATCAATTCTGCGGCAACCCGCTCCCAGGTCTGCCCTTGCGCGCGGGCCCGCCCGGCCTCGCCCATGCGCCGCGCCCGCTGCGGATCACGCAGCAGCGCCACGATGGCCGTCGCCAGGGCATCCACGACATTTTCCTGTGGCAGCAGCAGGCCGGTCTCGCCGTCCACGATGGCGTCCTCCGCGCCGCAGTCGCGCGTGCCGATGACCGGCAGACCGGCGGCGGCGGCCTCCAGATGCACCAGACCAAAGCCCTCGAAACGCAAGCCGACGTTAAGCGAGGGCAGGGCAAAGGCCTGCGCCGCGGCGTACCAGCCGAGCAGGGTCGGCTCGTCCACCTGGCCCGTCAGCCGGACATGCTGCTCCAGTCCCAGGCGCCGGATTTCGCCGCGCACGCGCGCGACGTACTGCGGCGCAGCCTGCAGGTCGCCGATGATCACGCACTGCGCCGGCGGCAGGGCGGCCACCACCTGCGCCATCGCCTGCACCAGTTCCAGCGTCCCCTTGCGCGGTTTGGGCGCGCCGACCGAGAGCAGCGTGGGCCCGCGGGCGGTCATGGCCGCTGCCGGACGCAGGAAACGTTGCGCGTCAATGCCGTTGGGGATCACCGCGGGCTGCGCGCCAGGGATCACCTGCTGCGCAACCCGCGCCGTGTAACTGCTGACGCAGACCAGCTGCGCCCGCGTCAGCGCCCGCCGCCACAGGGCGCCCGCCGGCCAGGGGCGCTGCGTCAGCAGCCGGACGTAACTGCCGTGCGCCGTGACCAGGTGCGGGCGGCGGCCCGCCACCCGATGGCCGGCGGCCGCGCAGGGTTCGACCAGGCTGTGCAGCAGGTCGCATTGGCGCAGCGCGCGCGCCGCGGCCGGCGCTGCCAGCAGACTGCGGGCCAGTTGCCGGCGCGGCGCCGGCGAAACGTCGGGCAACAGTCGTTGCTGTTCCAGTACGTCGTTGGGCGGGCTGTTGCGCGCGCTGACCACGACCATGGGCAGGCCGGCGCGCTGCAGGGCCAGCAGCAAGTCCTGACTGTAGCGCGCCCAGCCGTGGCGTACTCCGATATCGCCCGTGAGGAAGCCTACCCGCGGCAGCGTCCCGCTCACGGACCTGGCGGGCCACCCCGCTCCGCCGCCGCCCGGCCATTTTGCGCCAGCACCTGCTCGCGCAATTGCTCAAAGCTGATGCCGTACTGCGCCGCAATTTCGCGCGCGTGGCTGTGCCCCAGGGGCGGGCCGGGCGCGATGCGGAAGGTGCGCCGGGCAATGCGGCCGTCGCCGTTGGCCGGCGGCAGCACCTCCGCCACCAGGCTGACCACCTCGCTGTCGCCGGCGGTTTCGGCGTTGATGGCCGCGCTGTCCGCCGCCAGTTCATGCAAATGGGTGGCGAACAGGGCCCGCGCGCCCAGCAAACGCAGCGCGCGCAGCACGTCACGCGCCAGCCAGAAGCTCTCGCCGGCGCTGGTGCTCGCCAGCGATTCGTTGAAGAGTAGCAAGCTGTGACGCGTGGCATGGCCGAAGATGGCCGCCAGGCGCTGCGCCTCCTCACCCAGGCGGCCGCTGGCCTGCAGCGGTTGTTCGGCGGTGGCGAAGTGCGTGAAAAGCCCGTCGACGGGACTCATGCGCGCGCACGCCGCCGGCAGGTACAAGCCGGCCTGCAGCAGCACCTGCGCCAGGCCCAGCGCCTGCGTCCAGGTGGTCTTGCCGCCGCGATTGGGGCCCGTCAGAACGAAGATGCGTCCGGCGTCGTTGAAGTCGGCGTCGTTGCCGACGATTTCGTCCTGCAGTGGCTGCGGCTGACCCCTGGGCGCCAGTTGCAGCGCCAGGTTGAGATTGACCAGGCCGCGCAGTTCGCAAAGCCGCGCCTCCACCGGGGCCAGTTGCGGCCGGCAGGCCGGCAGACCGCAGGCGCGCAGATGTCCGATCAGGCGCAGCGCGCCCAGGTAGAAGGCGATTTCCTCCTGCAGCAGCAGCAGGGCGCGCCCGTTCAGGCGCGTGTAGCGGCGCAGCGCAGCGGCCAGCGGGCGGCAGGTCTCGTTGAGCACGTCGTTCAGGTCGCGGAAGAGCGGCACCAGCAGGGGGCTGTCGCCCTGTTTCAGGCGCGCGCCGCCGCTACCGTCGCCGTCCTCCGCCCGGTGCAGCGGGCCGATCCCGTCCAGCGCCGGACGCGCGCCGCCGAGTCGTTCGAAGAAGGACAGCGTGTCGCCACGGAAGGGACGCTCGTGAATCGCCAGCAGGGTGGCCTCGACCGGGCGCAACTGACCGTCCAGGTTGATGCCGATGGTGATGGCGCGCAGGCTGCGGATCTGGTCCAGCAGCCCGGGCAACTCCGCCTGCAACTCGCGAAAGAGCGGGTCGCCGGCGATGGCGGCGACCTGCCGGCGCAGCGCGGACAGGGCCTCCGAACGCAGCGTCGCGGCGGCGCCCTCCAGCGCGGCGCCCAGCAGGGCCACGCAGTCGACGAGGCTTTCCAGTTCGCCGAGGCGCCAGCTCGTTTTTTGCAGTTCGTCCTGGTTCCATTGCGGGCGCGTCATGTATTCCTGCAGCGTCTGCAGGATGCCGAGCGCGGCTGCCAGTTGGTCGGCGAGGGGCGGGTGTCGCAGCAGATCGTCGATGACGTCCAGGCGCCAGTTGATTTGCGTCGGGTCCGTCAGGGGTTGCAGCAGCAGGTTGTGGGTGGAGCGACGCCAGCGGGAGTCGTCCACCAGCAGAGTCAACAGGGGTTCCAGATCGAGATCGGCCACGTGCCAGCGCCCGGCGCGGGCGGGGGCCGGCTGCCGGTCGCGCTGCGGCCACAGCAGACTTGTCGCGCCTTCGTCGCCTGTGTCCCCTGCCATGCGCGCCGGTCCCTGTTGATCCTGCCGCCGAGGGTCAGTATAGCACAGCGCCGCCGGGCAGCGTGGCCATATGCGTCTGTAGCGCCGGCATCGGGCGCATGGTACCATGGGCGCCAATCGCAGCATCATGGACGTACAGGGGATCAGCGCCATGCAGCAGGGCAGCGACCGTTTTCGGCTGGTTGTTCGCAGGGGTCCCACACCCAGCCAGAGTTGGGATCTCGAAGGCGAACTGGTCACGGTCGGGCGCGACGTCAGCAACGATATTGTCGTCAACGACCCCGAAGCCAGTCGTCAGCACCTGCGCCTGCGGCGGCGGCGCGGCGGCGGTTACGTGCTGGAAGATCTCGGTTCCACCAACGGCACCTTCGTCAACGGCCAGCGACTGAGCGGCGCGCGTTCCCTGCACAATGGCGACATGGTCGGCATCGGTGAAACGGTCACCCTGGCCTATGAGCGTGTCCCCGGCACGGAGGGCATCCCGGCGGCCGGCGGCCCCTGGTCCCGCGGGGCCGGCAGACCCGCGCCCGCGCCGGCAGCGGAGGCGGCGCCGGTGCCGGAAGCGCCCCAGGCCGCGCCGCCGGCCGCCGAGCCGCCGGCCGTGGCCGCCGAGGTGGTGGACCCGGCCGTGGCCGGTTACGACTACGATCCCTGGGAGGAGCCGGAAGAAGAGGAGCCGCGCGGCAACAACCTGCGCTGGCTGGGCATCGGCTGCATCGTCCTGCTGCTGCTTTGCTGCTGTTCCACCATCGCCCTGGTGGTCGCCATTGACACCCTGTGCCTGTGGGACCAGATTCCCGTGCTCTCCGGCCTGCTGCGGGCCCTGGGCTTCTACATCACCTGCTGAGGCCGGCGCCTACTGCAGTTCATCCAGTTGCGAGCGCGCGATGCGGTAGTGGTAGTTCTCGCGCGATGCGGTCAGGCGACCCTCCTCGATCCACTGCAGGATGACGTCCTCCGAGACTTCCATGTAAAGCGCCGCCTCGCTCAGCGACATGACGCTGGGGAAGGTCTCGCGGCGGCTGCCGGGGCGCAGGGACAGGCCCGGCAGGTTAATCCCGCGCGGACGGCTTTCCGCGGTACTGCGGACTGACCCCTGCGCGCGCGCCTCATCCTGCAACTCGCCCAGCAGGCCGGGCAAACGGGGCAGGCCCGGCGCGTCGCTGAGCAGGACCCACGCCAGGGCGACGACCAGCACCATACCCAGCAACTCGATCAGCCCCACCACGCCGTAGGCAAAGGAAATGGCGGCGGTGTTGCGGCCAAAGGCCAGCGGCACAAAGACGCTCGCCAGCAGGAGTGACAAAATCGCCGGCAGGGTCAGCAGGACGCCGGCCGCCCGCACGTGCCGGCCACCGGTTTTCAACGACCCGACGTCGACCCTTTGCCGCGCAATCAGGACGATCCCGATCAACAGCAGGATGAGCGCCATCACGCCCCCTTGTCCACTTCGTCACCCCATCCCAGTGTACCGCAAGTTGCGCGAACTTTCTGCGTCCCGGGCGTCATTTTCAGCAAATGCACACAGGGCTGGATGGCCGCCTTAATCTCTCCTGCCGCGTTTTGTTGGGGTGCGGGCGATTTGATAAATCGCCCCTACACTGGCGCTGCATTTTGGTAAATCGTCCCTGCGGGACACGAAATGGCGCCACTGGCGTGCTTCGGGCTTACGCCCTCGCTACACCACAGGCGTGCTTCGGGCTTACGCCCTCGCTAGTATGGTGCCGTTGGCGCACGGAATGGCACCGTTGGTGTGCTTCGGGCTGACGCCCTCGCTACACCACAGGCGTGCTTCGGGCTGACGCCCTCGCTACACCTGCGGCGGATGCTGCAGGGGCGACCGCCCGCAGGCACATTATGTCGCCGGGAGTGGCGCGTTTGGCAGATTTCAGAAATTGCCCGCGCCTGGAACCAGTGACAGCTGTAGCGACGCAAATAACCGCACGATGACGCTCACCGAATCCAGTTCCTGTATCCAGTAAACTGGACACTCCCCTCCTCCACATGCAGATTTTGACTGCCGTGCAGAATGCAGTACTATGGACGGGTCAGGGATGCGGGACAGGCCATGGCATTCGATTTCGAGGCGTTGGCAGGGCACCTTCACGTTGCAGGCGGGCGCGTGATCAACGCCGGTCCGCCCGGCTACCTGGTCGAATCTGCGCCGCAACAGGCGGCGCGCGGCCGTGAACTGGACACCTTCTTCGGCCTTGTCCTGCCCGGTGGCGGACGGGCGGCCCCCGCCGCCTTTTACGAACGCATGGTGCAGGTCGCCGCTGAAGATTATTTCGCGAGCAGCGGCAGCGTGACCGCCGGCATGCGCACGCTGCTGAACAACCTGAACGACAACCTGTATCGTCACAACCTGCAGAACGAAAGCCGCTTCGAGGCCTGGATGCTTTGCGCCGTCCTGCACGGCAGCGACGTCTTCCTCGCGCGCGTCGGTGGCGGCGCCGCCATGCTGCAGGTGGACGAGCACATCAGTCCCTTCCCCGCCTTGCCGGAGGGCGGCTTTGCCGGCCCGGGCCTGCCGCTGGGCGCCCAGGCCGAGCCCGACGTCCGCATGACGCACTACAGCCTCAGCAGTGGCGCCCGCCTCGTCATGGGCGACGGCAACTTCGCCGAACTGGTGCACGTTGAGGAAAACGGCGCCATGGATGCGCTGGACGGCGCCGATCTGGCGCAGGTCATCCTCGGCTTTCGCCGCCTGACCCGTGACAGCCTCAGTCTCATGGCCGTCGAGTTCGTGCCGCCCGATGCCCCGGCCAGTATCGCGGCGCGTGAGGCGCTCTCCTCGCGGCGCGAGGCGGCCGGCGTGGGGGAGGCGGCGCCGGGGGCCGCGCAGGCCGGGATCGGCGGCGAGGAAATGCGCCGCCGCGCCGGCAGCGCTGCCCTGCGCCTGGCGGACGGCATGGACCGGCTGGGCAACGTCGTCGAACGCATCGCCGGTCATGACGGCGACCCGGAGGCCAGCCAACTGGCGCGCCTCGCCAATACCGGCAGCATCGTGCTCATTCCGATAGCGGTGGTGTTGCTGGCGCTGGTGATGTGGCTGGGGGGCACCGGCAGCAGTGAATACGAGCGCTGCGTCGAGGAGGCCTGGCAGGGCGCCCGGCTGGCGCGCGACATATCCTCCGCCGACGTCAGCGGCACGCTCTCCGCCTGGGGCGCCGTGCAGGCGACCGTCGAGCGCTGCACCGCCATGCGCCCGGAGGAAATCGACGTCGCCCTGGTCGAATTGCGCCGTGAGGGCCAGACGATCGTCGACCGCATCAACGACATCGAGCGCCGCGAAATCTTTGTCATCGAGGCGTTCCCCAACGCCATCCTGACCGACGTCGTCCTGCGCGGCGACGACATCTACGTGCTCGATTCCGGCAACCAGCAGGTCTACCGCATCACGCTCAACGAAAGCGGGCTGGGCATCGTCCCCGGCTCGCGACAGCCCATCGCCACCATGCGTCGCGGCGCCAACGTCGATCTCTTCACGCTGGATACCCTGGTCGGCCTCACCTGGTCCGAAGACGGCAGCGGCCTCAGCCAGAACAACGTGCTGCTGGCGCTGGACGAGGCCGGCGTGCTGGTCGAATACTCGCCCACCTTCCTCGCGCGCGGCGTCCAGCCCCTGCTGGGCACCGAGCAGTGGCGCACGCCGCGCCGCCTGGTCTCCTGGCGCGGCCGGCTGTACATTCTCGATCCCGGCGCCGAACAGATCTGGCGCTACGATCCGCTCAGCGGCGCCTTCGCCGGCGCGCCGATCGGCTATTTCGCCGGCGCCAACCGCCCGTTGCTCTCCCAGGCCGTCGATTTCGCCATCGACGACTCCGGGCGCGTCTACGTCCTCTTTGAGGACGGCGTGATCGCCCTCTTCCGCGCCGGCGAGGAGATTCGCTTTGGCTACGCCGGCTTCCCGCCGGGGCAGGAAATGCGCCACGCTGACGCGATGTTCCTCAATACCGACCCCGTGGCGCCCGCCATCTACATCGCCGACCGCGAAAGCCGCACCATCTTCGAGACCTCGCTGGCCGGCACCTTCATCAACAGCTACCGCACCTACGACGAAACGCTCTTTGCCAGTCTGTCAGGCGTCGTCGTTGACGAGACGCGCAACCTGATTTACGTGCTCTCCGGCAACTCGGTGCTTGGCTTCACGAAGAGCGGGAACTGACGCCGCCGCCGTCGTCGTTGACGAGACGGCGCATCAGCGTCAGGAGATATATCCGTGACAGCAGAAGCGAGCACACAGGAACGCCTGGCCCGAATGGAGGGTGCATATGAGCACCTGGCCACGAAAGCAGATATGGAACGCTTGCGCGGAGACACCCGTTTGCAAACGGCAATTGTGGTTGCTGTTCAGGTTGTCGCCTTTCTGATATTGCGGTTTCTGCCGTGAATACATGGACAAATGGCGCGTCTTGTGATGCGTCAACACGACTGGATACGCTTCATTATGCCGGGCATTTTGTTCAGTTGAGCGTCCGGTTCGCCGTCGTCCTGCTGCGCGGCTGGCCGTAAGCACAGGCCATTGACAGATCACCGGAAGCCCCGCGCAGCACAAGCGCGGGGCTTTTTGACGTACACAAGTATGTAATCCCCCTTTTTTCCCGTATACTGCGCAATCGTCTGTCATGGAAACAGGGAGCGGGTATGCGCCTGCCTGCGTGGTTGTTCATTGCGGGCGTCCTGACCACCATGGTCGCGACGGCCCTGGTGGCCACGCTGGCCTTCCTCGGCGTGCGGCAACTGTCCCTGCAGGCCGGCCTCACCGGTCTCGACCTGGCGTCATCCGCCGACGGCCTGCGCCTGCGGACCACCCCGGTGCCTACCCTGGCGCCCCTGGTGGACCGTGCCGGGGAGGCGCCGGTCGCCACGGCGCTGCCGGCCGTCGTGCCCCCGCCGCTGGCAGACCCCCGCGCCCGCAATATCCTGCTGCTGGGCGTCGACCAGCGTTCCGGCATCATCGACGACGGACGCTTTTTCCGCACGGATACCATGATGGTCATTCGCGTCGAGCCCCTGCGCGAAAGCCTCGCCATGCTCTCCATCCCGCGCGACCTCTGGCTGCCCTTCGCCGACGGCGGCCCGCCGGCACGCATCAACACCGCCAACAGCCGCGGCGACAGTCAGGGCTATCCCACCGGCGGGCCGGGCCTCGCCGCGGACACCCTGCAGACCACCCTGGGGCTGCGCATCGACAACTACCTGCTGGTCAACTTCGACGTCTTCCTCAGGGCCGTCGACCTGCTGGCGCCGGACGGTGTGGAAGTCTGCATCCCGCAGCGCATCGACGACCCGGCCTACCCGGACGGCAACTACGGCACGATGCAGGTGACCTTTAAGCGCGGCTGCCAGCAACTGGACGCGGAACGGCTGCTGCAGTATGCCCGCACGCGCGCCACCCGCGGCGCGGACTTCGACCGGGCGCGGCGCCAGCAGCAGGTGCTGGTCGCCATGCTGCGCCACGTGGCCAGCCTGGAGGGCGTCAGCCGCCTGCTCAGCCAGGCGCCGGTCCTGTGGCAGGAACTGGGCGACAGCTTTCGCACCGACCTCAGCCTGGATGAAATCCTGCAGCTGGGTCTGCTGCTGCGCAGCCTGCCGCCCGACAACCTGCGTCAGGGCGTGATCGACAACCAGGTGGTGCGCTTCGGCACCACGCCCGGCGGGGACCGTGTGCTGTATCCGGATATTGCAGCCATCCGCGAACTCATACAGGAGGTCTTCGGCAACGGCTGAGAAACACTGCACTGTTTTCAGCGGACCGGGGAAGGTGTCAATGTACGACGACGAAAAACCGAAATACGACCAGGACGAGTTGCGCGTTGCGCTGGCGCGCGACAAGAGCTACACGACCTCGGCCTTTATCACCCTGGTCGCCTACTGGCTGGCGTGGTTGCCCGGGCTGGTCCTGAACGTCGTCTGGTTGCGCGAGGCGCGCGCGAACGAGCGCATCGCCGGTCACTCTCTGCCGGGCGTCGGCTGTCTGCGCTGGCTGCTGATCTGGAACGTCATCTGGGCCCTGGTTCTCTGCGCGTTGCTGGGCGGCCTGGGCGCGCTCGGCATCGCGACGACGGGCTGAAAGCCGCCGCGCGTTCAGCCTTCGCGGATGGTGACCGAGCGCAGGCGGTCGCCCTGCACGATGGCGTCCACCACCCGCTGGCCGTCGCCCGTCACCGCGCCGAAGACCGCGTGGCGCCCGTCCAGATGCGGCGTCGGCAGGTGGGTGATGAAGAACTGCGAGCCGTTCGTGTTCGCGCCGGCGTTGGCCATGCTGAGGATGCCGGCGCGGTCGTGCGGCAGCGCCAGCGCGGCGGCCTCGTCGTTGAAGCGGTAGCCGGGCCCGCCGCCACTCGTGCCGGTGGGGTCGCCGCCCTGGGCCATGAATTCAGTGATCACGCGGTGGAAGACCGTGCAGTCGTAAAAGCCCGCGCGCGCCAGGAAGACGAAGTTGTTGACCGTGACCGGCGCCGCCGCGGCGAAGAGCTCGATCTCGAAGGAGCCGCGGGCCGTGTCGAAGATGGCCGTGTAGCTTTTGCCCTCGTCGATTTGCATGGCCGGCGGGGCGTCGTATTGCTGAATGACCTTCTGCTGGTCGCAGGGGTCGGGCGTCACCGGCGGCGTGGGCGTCTTCGGCAGGCCGGTGGTGCAGGCCGCCAGCAGGGCGAGCATGAGGATCAGGCTCTTGTACATACGGGGTTCCGCTCTGTTCCAGGCGCGGCGCCATTCTACCAGAAGCCCGGCCGCTGCCGGCGCGTCCTGGCGACATGGTGTGCCCGCGGGCGACATGATATGTCGCCCCTACGGGACACGTTATGGCACCGCTGGTGTGCTGCGGGCTTGCGCCCTCGCTACCCCTGCGGGATGCTTCGGGCTTACGCCCTCGCTACCCCTGCGGGATACTTGTCCTTACGTCCGCGCTACCCCTGCGGGATACTTGTCCTTGCGTCCGCGTTATACTGGCGCGATGCTTCAGTGCCGCGGCCCGCTTACCGTCATGTTGCGCCTACCACGGTGAAGGCCCTCGTCACCGGCGGCACGGGCTTCGTCGGCTCGCACGTGGCGCGCGCGTTGAGGGCCGCCGGCCACGACGTCCGCGTGCTGCATCGCCGCCGTTCGCGCCTGGAGGCCCTGCAGGGCCTTGAGTACGAAGCGGTCATCGGCGACGTGCTTGAGCGCGAGGCCCTGGCGGAAGCCTGCGCGGGCTGCGAACTGGTCTTTCACGTGGCGGCGGTGGCGGCCTACTGGCGCACGGAACGGGCGCGGATGTACGCCATCAACGTGGAGGGCACGCGCCGCGTGCTGGCGGCCGCGCGGGCTGCCGGCGTGCGGCGCGTGGTCTTCACCAGCAGCGCCGCCTCTCTCGGCCTGCGCCGCGACGGCCGGCCGGCCGACGAGTCCGCGCGCTTCAACCTGTGGCCGCATCGCTTTCCCTACGGCCACAGCAAGTATCTGGCGGAGCGCTGCGCGCAACACGCCGTCCGGCAGCACGGCCAGGACGTCGTCATCGTCAATCCGGTCGTCGTGCTGGGTCCCGGCGACCTCAACCTCATCTCCGGCCGCTTCGTCACCGAGATGCAGCGGTTGCAGTGGACGATACCGGTCAGTTCGGGCGGCGTGGGCGTGGTGGACGTGCGCGACGTGGCGCGCTGGCAGCTGGCGGCGGCGGCGCGCGGTCGCCGCGGTGAGCGCTACCTGCTGGGCAGCGCCAACTACAGCCTGCGCGAGTGGTACGCGCTCTGCGCGCGCGCGGTCGGGGTGGCGCCGCCGCTGCTGCAGTTGCCGGACGTGGCCCTGCCGCCCCTCGCGCTGCTGGTCGGCCTGGCGCGGGGCCTCGGCCTGCAGCCGCCCGCCGATCCCTCGCAGATCCGCATGGGCGGGCGCCGGCTGCACTTCATCTATGACAAGGCGCAGCGCGAACTGGGGCCGCCGCAGATCGACATGTTGCAGAGTCTGCAGGATACGGCGGCGTGGTACCGCGCGCGCGGCATGTTGCAGGAAGGGCGTTTTGGCAGGTTGCTGCGGCTGCTGCGGCCAGGCTGAGCGCCTTATTCGCCTTCGCCGACCGGTTCGCGGTTGGTCGTGATACTCGTCCAGGCGAGGCGGTCGGCGCGCAAGTGGGCGTAAAGCGGTTTTTCGTTGCGCAGCAGGTCGACCAGCACGGAGATATCGCGGAAGGGCAGGAAGAGCGTGCCCTTGCGTTCCTCCAGGTCGACGACCGGCTGCGGGAAGGGCGAGCCTTCCTCAAGCAGGTAGACGTCCAGCATGGCCCCGTCACCGAGGCAGCGCACGATGCCGCGCAACTGGATTTCCTGGCCGCCGAAGTCCATCAACTCCAGCTGGCGCAGGACGACCATGTATTCACGGATTTCGAAGATATCGTTGCCGGCGCCGTTCACGGGAGGGCTTCCCGTCAGCTGCCCTGGTCGCCGGCCGCAGCGGCATCTCCGGCGTTGTCGTCCGGCTCGTCCCGGTCTTCCCAGCTGATGATCCAGATGCAGGCGGCGGCCACCAGGGTGGAGGCCGTCATCAGGGCGATCCATTGCCCGGGCAGCAGGCCGACGTCGCGCGCCTCCCAGGCGAGCATGGCGTCCATGCCGCCGGCCAGCACGATCCAGGCCGAGATACGCGGATGACGCAGGGCCAGTTGTACAACCGGCAGGGCCTCCAGGCGGGCCAGCAGGGACTCCAGCTGCTTCATCTGTACACTCCTGTGTCGCTGGCGCGCAGGATAACGCGCCGCAGGGCAGGCGGCAAGCCATAACTTGCGGGAGGAGCGGCGACATGGTGTGCCCGCGGGCGACATTGCATTGTGGTGTGCCTGCGGGCGACATGATATGTCGCCCCTACGGGATGCTTCGGGCTTGCGCCCTTGCTAAATGGCACCTCTGGTGTGCTGCGGGCTTACGCCCTCGCTACCCCTGCGGGATGCTTCGGACTTGCGTCCTTGCTACCCCTACGGGACACGTAATGGCACCTCTGGTGTGCTGCGGGCTTACGCCCTCGCTATCCCGAGGGGATGCTTGTCCTTACGTCCGCGCTACCCCTGCGGGATGCTTGTCCTTACGTCCGCGCTACCCCTACAGCATCCGTCGTAGGGGCGATTTACCAAATCGCCCGCCCCGGCTGTAAAACAATTTCTGAAGTCCACCAAACTCGCCACTCCACTTGCGGGCGACCCGCGCCAACGGGCATAATCGCGCCACGTACCGGCGACGGAGCCCCTGCCATGAACGCAGTCATTCGCATGATCGGCGACTCCCTGCGCGCGCTCTTCGGCGGCGGCGGCGGCCGGCAGCCCGGCATGGAACGCGACGGCCGCGCCCTGTGGCTCTACGTGCGGCCGCATCGCTGCGATGACGTGCTGCGCGTGCGGATCGACATGATGAATGACCTGAGCCAGGTCGATGACGGCGACGGCTACCGGGTGCGCAAGCTGGTCAGCAGCGCCAATTACCGCTGTAACCAGGTCGAACTGGAAATCATTTTCGATCGCCGCCGGCGCGTGGAAAGGCGTGAGGCCAACGGTGGCAGCTTCGTCGAGCGCGAGGACTGGGAAGCCTGGCAGGCGGCACAACCTCCCGCCTGATACCGGCCGCTGTTTCCCTGTCCGGCGGGCGCCCTGAGACATCCATGCCCGCCTGAAGCGCCTGGCCGGGACCGTTCACCGATGGCCGCGTGTATTCTGCTTCATGGGCGTTAATCGCTACCTGGGCAACATGCTGAACGACCCGGTGCGGGGTCTGCAGATCTCGCTGCTGATGCTGGCGTTGCTGGTGGTCTTCGGCTCCATCGGCTACATGTTCATCGAGCGCATGACCCCGGTCGACGCGTTCTACATGACCATCATTACCATCACGACGGTGGGCTTCGGCGAGGTCACGCCGCTGAGCGTTTCGGGCCGCGCCTTCACCTCGTTGCTCATCCTGACCGGCATCGTCACCGCCACCAACGCCCTCGGCAATGCCGCCAGCATCCTGCTGGGCCAGCACCTCTGGCAATCCTTACGGGAGCGTCGCATGAATACGGAAATCTCTGAACTGCGCGATCATTACATCATCTGCGGCTACGGCCGCATGGGCGACCAGGTCGTCCGCGAACTGGTGGAACGCGGGCAACCCTACGTCGTGGTCGACCTGGATGCGGAACAGCGTCATCATTTTCTGGAGGCGAACATCCTGCACGTCATCGGCGACGCCACCGATGATGACGTGCTGCGCAGCGTCAGCATTGAGCGGGCGCTGGGGCTGGTGGCGACGCTGGACAACGACCCCGACAACATGATGGCCGTGCTGACCGCCCGCGGCCTGAACCCCGACCTGCACATCGTGACGCGCGCCACCAGCCCGGATGCCGAAAACAAGCTGCAGCGGGCCGGCGCGGACCACGTCATCAGCCCCTCGCAGACCGGCGGCCATCGCATCACCATGGCCCTGCTGAAGCCGGTCGTGCACGAATTTATGGACCTGCTGCTCGAACCCGACGTCCGGCGGGGCTGGGAACTGGGCGAGGTCTCGGTCGAACAGAACTCGCAGCTGGCGGGCCACAGCATCGCCGAGGCCGGCCTCTACCAGTCCAGCGCCGTCACCGTCATTGGCATTCGCCATACGGATGGCGAAATCACGCTCATTCCCAGCCCGTTGCGAGTGCTGCGCAGCGGTGAGACGCTCATCTGTATCGGGCCGCCCGGTTCCATCCGGCGGGTGGAAAGCGTGGCCGATCTGCAGCCCGTGATCAGGCGGTCAAGAGGGGGCGTATGACCCGCAGTAGCAGGTAGAGGTCGAAAGGCGCCAGGGCGCAGACCGCCGCGGCCGCCAGCCAGGGCAGCCGGCCGGGCAGCAGGCGTGCGCGCCAGGCGTCGAGGCCGCGCGCCAGCAGCAGCGCCAGCGGCAGCAGCGCCGGATACAGGTAGCGTCCCTGCCACTGCACGAATTCCAGATTGTAATAGAGGTAGGCCAGGGCGGTCAGGACGATGACCAGCCACAGGGCCGGCCATAACCGGCGCAGCCCGGGGTGCGGCGACTGCCGTCGGGCCAATAGCGCGCCGCTGAGGCCGGCCAGGCTCAGGGCCAGCGGCGGCAGCAGCAGGCTCCCCTGCAGCGGCAGCGCCATCCAGCCGAACTGGCCCCAGAAACTAACGAAGGTGACGCGCAGAATGCGTTCCAGCCATGCCAGGGGGCCGACGTCGGCGATCAACTGCGCCGTGCGTAACTGGCCCAGCACCACGCGGTCATGCGCCGCCAGCCCCAGCAGGTCCGGCCAGCCGTAGACGCCGAGGTTGCGCGCCCACCACAGCGCGCCGGTCAGCAGCGCCGGCAAGAGCAGACAAAACAGCCCGGCCGGCAGCCTGCGCCGCGCCCCGGGGTTGCCCCGCAGGCGCAAGAGACAGACCAGCGGCAGCAGACCGGCGACGACATAGCCATTCGCCTTGGTGACCAGCAGCAGACCGGCCAGCATCCCCATGAACCACAAGGGCCACAGGTCATGCCGTCCGGCGCGCCACAGCCCGTAACCGGCGCCCGCCAGCGCCAGGAAGACCAGCGCCGCCGCGACGGGGATGAGCCCGTGTAGCAGCAGCAGGGCGCCGGCCGGCAGGGACAGCAGCAGCAACGTACGCGCCAGGCGTTGCAACCCCGCCTGGTCATCAAGCAGCCAGCGCGCCAGCGCCACCAGCGCCAGGCCGATCAGCGCCTCCGTCAGGCTGTCGTTGTTGACCGCGCTCATCATCGCCAGGTGCTGCGGCAGAAAGGCGACGAAAGCCGCGGCCGCCAGCGCCAGCCAGGGGCGGTCGGGCAGGGCCGCCTGCGCCAGTAGCCAGGCGCAGCAGACCACGACGGCGCCCAGCAGGGCCGAAAACAGGCGCAGGGCCACCAGACTGCCATCGCTCCAGCCGTAGACCAGAGCGGCCAGCAGGTAATAGAGCGGCGGCTGGTGGTCTTCGTACTGCAGCGCGGCCAGCGTCTCCGCCGTCGCGCCGGCGAAGCGCTCCCCGGTCAGACGGGACAGCAAGGCCTGGTCCCAGTCACCCGGCTCGATGACCGGGCAGCAGCGCGGTGGCGCGGCCGCATGCAGCTGGCGCAGGACGTTGTAGTGCGCCGGCTCGTCGGGCGCCTGCCAGGCGGGCGTCAGCGCAGCGAAGAGCGCTGCCAGCGCCAGGTAAACGGCCAGCAGCGCGAAAAAGGCGACGCGAGGGGTCAACATGGTGGGCGCACAGGGACGCGACCCTGGGGAGTGGCTGGTTCCAGGCGCGGGCGACATGACAGGTCGCCCCTACAGCCAAACTCGCCACGCCCGGCGACAGGGTGTGGCCGCGGGCGACATGACAGGTCGCCCCTACAGCCAAACTCGCCACGCCCCGACCTGGTGTGGCCGCGGGCGACATGACAGGTCGCCCCTACAGCCAAACTCGCCACGCCCCGACCTGGTGGCCGGTTGACAGTCGCGGCGTTCCGGTGCAGGCTTGCGCAACGGCGATTCACGGAAAGGAACAGCCTTACATGGCAGCGAACATGGTTCGCCCCAATCCCGAGGTCGCGGCCGGCATGCACGACATGATGGCCGGCCACGAGGCACAGCCCGGCAAGATGTTCGGCTCGCCCTGCTACAAGGTGAACGGCAAGATGGCGCTCGGCGTTTTCGGCGATGGCATCGTGCTCAAGCTGGGCGAGGCCCGCAGCCGCGCCCTGATCGATGCCGGCGCGGCGCAGTCCTTCGAGCCCATGCCCGGCAGGGCCTGGCGCGAGTGGGTGCTGCTGACTGAAAACTTCGAGGCGTCCCGCGCGCTGTTCGGCGAGGCCCTCGCCTTCGTGCGGCGCGAGACCGGCGACTGAGGCCTGGCCGTGGCCACTGAAACGCCGGCGTACGACCCGCTGCTGGCCTGGCGGCCCGAATTCCCCATCCTTGAACGCTGCCGCTATCTCGTCAGTCATTCGCTGGGCGCCATGCCGCGCAGTGTGCGCGACAGCCTGGCGGCCTACGCCGACAGCTGGGCGCTGCATGGCGTACGCGCCTGGAACGAAACCTGGTGGGAACTGGGCCGCGAGATCGCCGACAGCATCGCGCCGCTGCTGAACGCGCCGGCCGGCAGCGTCATCCTGCAACAGAACGCCAGCATCGCCAACAGCATGCTCTTCTCCGCGCTGGACTTCAGCGACCCGCGCCGCCAGCGCTTCGTCATCAGCGACATGGACTTCCCCTCGGACAGCTACGTCCTGCGCCAGTGGCTGCCGCCGGGCAGCGAGGTTTGCATGCTGCGCTCGCCCGATGGCGTCGGCCTCGACGTCGATGAATTGCTGGCCGCCATCGACGAACGCACCCGCCTCGTCAGCCTGTCGCACGTGCTCTTTCGCTCCGGCTGCATCCTGCCGGCGCGCCGGATCGTCGCCAGGGCGCAGGAGGTTGGCGCGCAGGTGCTGCTCAACGGCTATCACAGCGTGGGCGTCATGCCGGTAGACGTGCAGGCGCTTGAAGTGGACTTTTACATCGGCGGCACGCTGAAATGGCTGTGCGGCGGGCCGGGCGGGGTCTTCCTCTACGTGCGGCCGGACCTGTTGCCGGCGTTGCGACCGAAAGTCAGCGGCTGGCTGGCGCTGCAACTGCCCTTCGCCTTCGATAACGAGCACTTCCCCCTGCGCGGGGATATCGGCCGCCTGCAGAATGGCACGCCGGGCATCGCCTCGTATCATGCCATCCGGCCGGGGATCGACATTATCCGCCAGGTGGGGGTGGCGGCCATCCGCCGCAAGTCGCGGCGCCAGACCGCGCTGCTGATCGAACTGGCGCAGCGCAGCGGGCATGAGCTGCGCACACCCCTGGAGCCCGAGCGGCGCGCGGGCACGGTAACGGTCAATCCCGACCACGCCTGGGCGGTCTCGCGCGAGTTGGTGGCGCGCGGCTACGTGATCGATTTCCGCGAGGGCGCCGGGATCCGCATCGCGCCCCATTTCTACACGACCGATGGTGAAGTGCGCGGCGTCATGCAGGCCATCGACGACATCCTGGCGGGGGGCCACTGGCGCCGTCACCGTGAGGGGCCCGACCACCGCTCGGTAACCTGAAGCCGGCGGCCCTCAGCGCGCGTAATCGACCGCGCGCGTCTCGCGGATGACCTGCACCTTGATCTGGCCGGGATACTGCATGTTTTCCTCAATCTTGCGCGCCACGTCGCGCGAGAGTTGCAGCGCCTGCAGGTCGTCGACGTCGTCCGGGCGGATGATGATGCGCACCTCGCGCCCGGCCTGCAGCGCGTAACTCTGGTCCACGCCATCGAAGCTGGCAGCGATTTCCTCCAGCGTCTTCACGCGCTTGATATAGGACTCCAGGCTCTCGCGCCGGGCGCCGGGGCGGGCGCCGGAAATGGCGTCGGCGGCCTCAACGATGTAGGCCTCCACACATTCCGGCTCCACCTCGTGATGGTGGCTGGCAACGCAGTTGACCACGCTGTCGCGCACGCCGTGACGCTTGATGAATTCCGCGCCCAGCAGCGCGTGCGTGCCCTCCACCTCGTGGTCGATGGCCTTGCCGAGGTCGTGCAGGAGGCCGCCGGCGCGCGCGATATCCACGTCCGCGCCCAGTTCCGCGGCGATCATGCCGGCGATGTGCGCCGTTTCGATGGCATGGGCGTGCATGTTCTGGCCGTAGCTGGTGCGGAACTTCAGGCGCCCCAGCAGCTTGACGATCTCCGGATGCAGGCCCGGCACGCCGGCCTCGAAGGCGGCGCGTTCGCCCTCCTCGCGGATGGTCTGGTTGACCTCCTCGGTGGCATCCGCGACCAGTTTCTCGATGCGGGCCGGGTGGATGCGGCCGTCCGTCACCAGCTTGCCCATCGCGTGGCGCGCCACCTCGCGCCGCACCGGGTTGAAGCTGCTGATGGTGACGGCCTCGGGCGTGTCGTCGACGACCACGTCGACGCCGGTGGCCAGTTCGAAGGCGCGGATGTTGCGCCCGTTGCGGCCGATGATGCGGCCCTTCATGTCATCCGAGGGCAGGGGCACCACGCTGACCGAAATCTCGCTCACGTGTTCGCTGGCGAGGCGCTGCACCGCCAGTGAAATGATGTTGCGGGCGCGCGTGTCGGCTTCCTCGCGCGCATTGGCCTCCACCTGACGGATGATGCGCGCCATGTCATTGCGTGTATCCTCCTGGACCGTCGCCAGCAATTCCTCGCGGGCCTCGTCCTGCGTCATGCGCGCGATGCGCTCCAGCTCGGCCTTGCGTTCGTCCTCCGCCTGTTGCAACTGGTTATGGCGCTTGTCCATCCGGCTCTGACGCTTGTTCAGGTTCTGGTCCCGCTGTTCCAGCCGGTCCATGCGCGCGTCCATCTGCGCGCGGCGCTGCTGCAGGCGGTCGGCCTCGCGGTCCAGTTCCCGCCGCCGCCGGCTGGCCGTCTGTTCGGTCTCCTCCAGCAGGACGCGGGACCTTTCGGTGGCCGCGGCAATGGTGCTGGCGGCTTCACGCTCCGCCTTCTCCCGCGAGGCCTGGTTCTGCGCCTCGGCCAGGCTGCGCCAGTTTTCCACCTGCATGTTCTGGTGCCGGCGCAGCAGCAGCAGGGAGATGATGGCACCCAGGGCAGCGCCGGCGAGCAGCGCCACCAGGGGTAAGATGTGCTCCATTATGGGTACTCCTCATATTGTGTTGACAGGCGAAACGGTTTCACCTGCCCCGTTTTCCGTCAGGATCTCCGTCACGACCTCGTGGCACAGGTCACCGGGAAAGCCGCGCCGTTGCAGAAAGCCCCAAAGTTTCGGGCGCAGTTCCTCGCGCGGGCGCCCGCGCCAGCGACGCCACTGGCTGGCTGCGGCCCGCCGCGCCGCGGCCGGCTCGTCCACTTCGGCCAGGGCAGCCTCCACGAGTTCCGGTGCCACGCCTTTCTGGCGCAGACCATGGGCCAGGGCGCGTCGCCCCATGGGACGAAAGCGCAGCCGGTCTTCCACCCAGAAGCGGGCGAAGGCCAGGTCATCCAGCCAGTCTTGCGCCGTCATGCGCTCCAGCGCCTGGACGATGGCGTCGTCGCCGTAGCCCTTTTGCCGCAGGTTGCGACGGACCTCCGCCACGCTGCGCGGTCGCTGGCCGAGGTAGCGGGCCGCCTGATCGACGGCGCGCGCGACCTCGTCTTCCGCCTGCAGACGGGCGATCTCCGCCGCATCCAGACGCTGCCCAACGCGCAGGGGGGCGGCCAGGGTGGGCGCCAGGCTGAAGGCGCGCGCGCCGTCCAGCGCTACGTCAACCCGTTTACGTCTGCGTTTGTTGACCTGCAAGGCGGTAATCGTCGCCATTTCGTCCACGTCCGGAAACAGAAGGGGCCGTGACCGGAAGGATCACGGGAGTGGCGACGACCCAACTCATGACCATGTGTTGCGCGTTTTGCGCCGGACGTTCCTGACTGATGGATTTTCCAGGCAGATCAGGGATTGGCAGCGGACCAGTCCCCGTCGAAGTTGCCAGTTTCCCGGACAAACAACAGCATTGCCAGCACGCCCGCCCGTCGGCTTGCGTTTCGTTCGCGCCACATACCGTGATGTTATGTTACTTTTAAGAACCTAACACACTTCGTCATACTGCACTTTCCGATTGGTATTGAATGGACAGTCCGGCCCGGCATGCGGGGCGCGCGGACAGCGGGGACGATGACGATATGGTCCGGCAACAACAGGGGGCGCGGGTACTGGTCACCGGCAGCAGTTTCCCCGGCGCCGGCATCGTCGCCGCCCTGCTGGCCGAGGGCGCCGGCGTCTCCCTGCTGCAACGGGCTGACGAGGCGCCCCTGCCCGAGCCCCTGGCGAGCAACGTCACCAGTCTGGTCGCCGACGTCTGGAATCCCGCCAGCCTCATCGGCCGGGCCCGCGGCCACCAGCTGACCATTCACACGGTCGGCAGCATGACGGCCGACCCGTCCCGCGGCCTGAATCACCACTGGCTCAATTTTGTCAGCGCGCGCAACGTGGCCAACATGTGCATCAGCGACGGCTGTCCGCGGCTGGTGCTGCTCAGCTGTGCCCGCGCGCCCTGGATCAACCGCGGCTACGTACAGGCCAAACGCGCCGCCGAAGATTACTGTCTGCGCGTCGGTCTGGAGACGCTCGTCATTCGCGCGCCGCTGACCTGGATGCGCGGCCGGCGCCGCCATCCCTTCTTCTGGCTGATGACCCTGCTGGGCAGCGTGCCGCCCGTGACGTGGCTCGGGTTTGGCCGCGCTGCGCCGCTGCAGTTCGATATTTTCGCGCGCGGCGTGGCCCGCATCGCGCTCAGTCCCACGCCCGGCCGGCAAATCTACTGGCGCCGGGACCTGCGCCGGCGCAACAGCAACCGGGAAGCCCGACACTACACGCCGCCGACTCTCCCGTCCCAGGTGACGCCCCCGCCCGAGGATGAGGAAGTCCCCTTTGGCTGGCTGCCCCCCTCCGGCTGATTGCGAAGCGCTACAGCCGGTGTTTGTCGCCCGGCTCCTCGACCTGCAGTTCGCCGCCCGGGGCGTGGCGAAAATGGCGCAGGGGACGCAGCCGCATCAGCTGGCCGCGCGCCGCCGCCGCCACGCCCAGCGCGTGCAAATGGCGCAGGCCGGCGTTCATTGCCGCCGCCTCGGCGTAGCCAAAGCGATAGGACAGGAAATGCGGATGATCGTCCAGAAAGGTCAGGGCGGCCTGCAGCGCCGCACACAGGGCCGCCGCCTCTTGCGGCTGCCCGACCGCTTGCAGGGCCTGTACCGGCAGGCGCATGTTGCGCGCCATCACGTCCAGCAACACCGGCGTGTGAAAGAAGCGCCCCAGGCCGGCGGCGTGCTCCAGCGGGACAGCCCGCAGCGAGGCTTCGTCGGCGCCCGTTTCCAGCGCGCAATCAAAGCGCTCGTCATACACCTGCCGTCTGGCGCTCATTTCTTCCTGCGGGATGAGGGCGGCCACCTGGCCCATAATGCGGTTGGCCGCCGCCGCCAGGGCCGGCTTGCGCGCGAGACCGGGTGTTGCCAGATCGACCGGCGGCACCGGCTCGCCGATGTTCACGGCCAGACGCGGCCGCTTCAGGGCCAGAACGGCGCCCAGCGCGCCCTCCATGCCGCCGAAGCCGATGGGCAGCACCGGCGCCCCGCTGCGGTAACTCAGCCAGGCGACCCCGGTGTGGGCGCGCTTCAGCGCGGGCGACCAGATGCCGCCTTCGGGGAAGATGCCGACCACGCCATTCTGGCTGATGACGTCCAGCGGCAGCTTCATTTCGTCGCGCCGCACGTTGCCGCGGTTCACCGGCAGGAAGCCCCAGAGGTTCACGATCCAGGCGTAGCGCCGGTCCATGGGAATGTCGCCGGTGCCGATGATCTCGATCTCCCAGGGCACCAGCAGCGTCATCAGCACCACTTCCATCAGGGCCACGTGGTTGCCCACCAGGATCAGGGGGCCGCGCGCCGGCAGATGATCGCGCCCGCGCACGCTGGTGCGCGTCAGCAGACGCAGGGCGACGCGCCCCAGCTGCCGCAACACCCCACGCAGCAGCACCCGTCGCGGATAGCGAATGGCGTATCGTTCGCCCTGTTTCATGGCCCCCGTCGTGACCAGGCGTCGCCGCCGCCCGCGCGTCCCCCTCAGGTCTTACAGGGACAGCACGCGCGCTGCGCCTGAGAGGTTGACGACCACGTGGCGCGTATCCACCACCAGCGCGCTGTGGTCGGCCACCTGTTGCCAGTCGATGTTGCTGTGGTCGGTGATGACGACCACGCAGTCCGCCGCGGCCAGTTCCGCCGGGTCCAGCGCCTGGCTGTCCAGCGAGCGGCCTTCCGGCAGTTGCAGCCGGGGCACGTGCGGGTCGTGGTAACGCACAATGGCGCCCTTTTCCAGCAGCAGCGCCAGTATATCCAGCGCCGGGCTCTCGCGGACGTCGTCCACGTCGCGCTTGAAGGCCACGCCCAGCACCAGGATGCGCGCGCCGCGCACCGCCAGGCCCGCGTCGTTGAGCGCATCGGTAATGCGCTGGGTGACGTGCAGCGGCATGGCCGTGTTGATTTCACTGGCCACCTCGATGAAGCGGGCGTTGTAGTTCAGCGTCTTCAGCTTCCAGCTGAGGTAATGGGGGTCGACCGGGATGCAGTGTCCGCCCAGACCCGGCCCGGGAAAGAAGGGCATGAAGCCGAAGGGCTTGCTGGCCGCCGCCTCGATGACCTCCCACACGTCGATGTCGAGCCGGTTGCACATCAGCGCCATCTCGTTGACGAGGCCGATGTTGACCGCGCGAAAGGTGTTCTCCAGCAGCTTGGTCATTTCAGCCACGGTGGGCGAACTGACCGGCACGACCTGGTCGACCGCCGTTGAATACAGCGCGGCGGCGACTTCGGTGCAGGCCGGCGTCACGCCGCCGACGATGCGCGGCGTGTTGCGCACGCCGAACTGCGTGTTGGCGGGGTCGATGCGTTCCGGGGAGAAGGCCACGAAGATGTTGTCGCCGGCCGCAAAGCCGCGTTCCTGCAAACGCGGCAGGACGATCTCGCTGGTGGTGCCGGGCCAGGTGGTGCTCTCCAGCACAATGAGTTGACCGCTGCGACAGACCTCGACCAGCGCGTCCAGCGCGTGCAGGATGAAGGACATGTCGGGATCGCGCGTCTTGCGCAACGGGGTGGGCACGCAGATGCTGATGGCGTCGGTGGCGGCCAGCGCGGCGTAATCGTCCGTGGCCCACAGCCGGCCGTCGGCGACCAGCGGCGCGATTTCCGCATCGCATACGCCGGGAATGTAGCTGCGGCCGTCGTTCAAACTCTCGACCTTGGTTGCGTCGAGGTCCAGGCCCGTGACCTGAAAGCCGGAACGCGCGAATTCGAGCGCCAGCGGCAACCCGACGTAGCCCAGGCCCACAATGCCGATGCGGGCGCTGCGGGCCTGGAATTGGTCAAGCAGGTTTGCGCGATAGTTCACTGCAATTGTTCCCTGGCCGCCGCGCGGGCAGTATACCCGAAACGCGGCGGCCAGGACCGGGTCAGTCCAGACCCCGGCGCAAAGGCGACCTAAACGTCAGGGGCCGGGACCAACGCACCCTGCTGCGCCTGTTGCAGTTCAAACTGCTCCAGCCAGGCTTCCAGGTCGAAGTCGCGGTTGAAGCGCTCCATCATGGCTTTCAGCAGGGCCTCGACGTCGACGTCCTCGCCGAAGCGTTCCTGCAGTTCTTCAAGCTCCGGCATGGCGCCGGGCGGCATCTGACCCCCGCGGAAGCCGCGGAAGCCGAAGGGCGTCATGGTCGTTCCCGCGCCCAGCGTCACCTCAAGCTGATGGGCCTCGCCGGCGCGCAGCAACTCCAGTTGCAGCGTCTCGCCGGGGTCATAGGCCAGCAGGCGCTCGCGCAGGGTGCGCCGCGCGTCGACCGGGTCGCCCTCCACGGCGATGACAACGTCGTCGACCAGCAGGCCGGCGGCCTCCGCCGGTGAGTCCGGCATCACGTCCAGAATGAGCGCGCCCTCGTCCAGCGCAAGCTCGCGCTCCGCGGCGACGTCGCTGTTCAGGTCCAGGTATGCCACGCCCAGCAGGGGCTGACCCCCGTCCATGCGGAAGCTGAAGCCCTCCGGCAGTTGCGGCGTGCCCTCACCGGGTGTGATGATGGCCCCGCGCGAGCCGATGGTGGCCGCCAGCGACAGGGCCTCGCCGTCGCGCTCGATGCCCAGCGTGATTTCAGCGCCCGGTTCCAGCGCGCGGATCGCCCTGGCCGCTGCCAGCGGCGTGCCGACCGCCTCATCATCAATGCTGAGCAGCAGATCGCCCGCCTGCAGCCCGGCTGCCGCCGCCGGCGACTCCGGCACCACGTCCTCCACCAGCACGCCGGCTTCGGCGCTCACCAGGCTGACGCCGAGGAAGGCGCGGTCACGAAAGGCCTGCCACTGCATGATCGCCGCCGGCGCGCTGCCGAGCGTGACGTCCAGCGTCAGCTCCTCGCCGTCGCGCTGAATTGTCAGGGTGATGTCGGCGCCGGCGTCCAGCGCCTGGATGGTCGCGGCCAGGTCTTGCGGCGCCACGGCCGCGCCGTCGACCGCGAGGATGAGGTCATCGACCTGCAGGCCGGCGGTTGCCGCCGGCGATCCCGCCACGACGGCGCGCACGAGGGCGCCATCGTCCGCTGCAGAAAAGGTAATACCAAGGAACGGGCGCTCGCCCGCGTCCTGGGCCATGGCCGCGCCGCCCAGCATGAGCGACAGGGCCAGCAGGACAGGAAGAATGCGCATGATTGCCTCCTGATGCGCTATTGCACGTCGCTGCAAAGTCTGGCTATGGAATCCAGGGATAACGTAAATACAGGCTTAATTTCCGGTGAGAGTCAGCGCTCGTCCTCGCTGTGGTTGTCGCCGCGCATCCGTTTTGAAAGGAAATCGCCCATCAGGCCGGACATCAGCATGGAAGAGGGCGAGGGCAGGCTCGATTGGCGCTCGTCTGCGTCCCAGCGGTTGCTGCTGCGCCGGTTGATCCAGGCGCTGTACTCCTCCTCGGCGCGCGTGAGCAGGGCTTCCAGCGCGTCCCGGTCCTCGTCAGCCAGCGCCGTACGCGCCTGCTGCAGGGTCGCCAGCAGGGTATCCAGCCAGCGCAGCAGGGGCTCGCGGTTGTGCAGCCACTGGTCGCGCAGGTCGTCCGGGTGGCGATCGTAGAGTTGATGCGTCAGGCGACCGAAAGGCGGGTTGGTCATGCGCTGCAGATCGTTCCAGCCCGGGCTGAGCGACAGGCTGTGGAAGCTGGCCACGCCCAGCAGGGCGGGCAGGTCGACGGTGGCGGCGATCAGGCTGTCGTGCTCCAGCGGGTCCATGAAATGCGGTGTGGCGCCCAGCAGGGTGCTGAAGTCGCCGGCCAGTTCGATGGCCGCGCGCGAGCAATTGGCCGTCGGCATCAGCAACATGTTGCTGTCGTCGAAGAGGTCTTCCGCGGCGTGTTCGGCATCGTCGAGGCCATCGAAGAGGTAACGCGCGTTGACGATCGGCGTGACCTGCACCAGATGCGCTTCGGCCGGCAGGTAGTCCTGCGCCAGACGGGCGGCGGGCGCCTTCAGTTGCGCCATGTCGAGCACCACCGCGCCAGGTTGCAGGGTCTCCGCCAGGCCCTGCCAGGCGCGGCGCTGCTCCGGCAGCGGCAGGGCCAGCACGACAATATCGCGGCCGCCGGCCGCTGCAGCGGGATTGCGCTCGAGCCGGTCGCAGATTTTGGCGCGTTTCGCAATCTCCAGGATGCCGGGCCGCGGGTCGGCGCCGTTGACCTCAAAGTGCTGGGCGGCCCTGTCATTGCGGTTGCAGCGCCGCAGCGCCAGCGCCACCGAACTGCCCGTGCGGTCCAGGCCGATGATCGTCACCGTGATGGTTTTCGCCATGTCCCTGCTCCTGCCCACTGCCTCACAGTATAGCGAAAGTCCGCCCGCGCCTGGCTAGCTGCGTTCGTCCGCTGCGCGCAGCCGCGCCAGGTCGTCGTCGTCGCCCGGCGCCTGGGCGTGCTGCGCGATCAGCCAGACGCTGCGCTCGCTGGCGCCGGCCGCGCGCGCCAGTTGCGCGCCCCAGGCGGGATGACGTTCGCAAAGAATGAAGGGCCGCGCCAGTGCGTTGGAGACCCCGGCGCGCGCCAGACGCCGGGCCAGACCCGGCGCCAGCCTGGGCAGGAGCACCACCAGCACGCGTTGCCAGAGCGGGAAGGGCCAGCGCGTCTTGCCGACGTCGTGCAGCAGGGCGGCCACCGCCAGTTCCGGCGTCACGTCGCCATCGGCCTGCAGGGCGCGCAGCACGCGCAGGCTGTGCAACTGTTCGCTGCGCCGCAGGCGGACGAAGCAGGCCTGAAGTTCCGGTGAGAGGGTTTGGGCGACCAGGACATGGTCCACCGGCTGCGCGAAGGCCAGCAGCGCGTTCAGCCCCTGGCGCAGACGACGCAGCGCGCCCACTTCAGCCCAGCAACAGGCGCGTGATGCGGAAGGCGGGGCCGCTGACGAGCATGCCGAAGAGGTTGAAAATGCCGCTGAAGCTGAGCAGGATCAACGCGAAGAAGGCGTACTGGCTGTACTGACGCCATTGCGGGCTGCCCCAGGTCCAGGCCTGTTGCGCCGGCAAAAGGGCGTAGATCACGTGCCAGCCGTCCAGCGGATACAGCGGCAGCAGGTTGAAGAAGCAGAGCAGCACGTTGATGAAGACGATGGCCTGGATCATCGTGGCCAGCGGCCGCACCAGCGCCAGCGGCAGCACGCCGGAGCGCAGGAGCGGCTCCATCATCTGGAAGAGCAGGGCGAAGAGAATGGCCAGCAAGAGGTTGGCCAGCGGCCCGGCCGCCACCGCCGCCAGAAAGCCGTAACGCGGGTTGCGCATGCGCTGCGCGGCGATCGGCGCGGAACCCAGGATACCGAAGCCCAGCAGGGCGAACATCAACCAGCCGAACCAGTTGATGTGCACCAGCGGGTTCAGCGTCAGGCGGCCCTGCTGCGCCGGCACGGGGTCGCCCATCAGATGCGCGACGAAATTGTGGGCAAATTCGTGCAGGGTCATGCCCAGGCCGACGGCCAGCAGTACACCCAGAATCCCTTCCGGCGAGAGGTTGCCGAGCAGCAGCATAATCAGCTCCCTGCCTCAGGCGGACTTGTGCGCCGGCAGTATAGCACAGGGGCGAGCGGCGATTTTCGCAAATACAAGGTTATTTGCAGGGGCGACCAGTCCGGTCGCCCCTGCGGTTGTCGCATCGCTAGCCGCAAGTCCCCTGCGCGTTGACGTAACCCGCGCTGATCCAGCCCCGCGTCCCGTGATAATCGACCCTGAACCAGCCCTCCCTCCGCTCCAGCGCCGTCAGCGTCACGTCGGCCGGCAGCCAGCCCGCGATGCGTGCGCCCCAGGGGTCCGTGAAATGCAGCAGGTCACCGGCGGGACTCTGGCGGAAGTTGAGGATGGCGGTCGTGGTCACCATGCAGCCGGCCAGGTCCTGGTCCTGCGCCGGCTGTGGCTGAACTTGCGCCGGCTGCGCCTGGCGTTGCGCCACCGGCGGGCCGGGCATCAGCACCACCGTGCCGGCCCCGTTGATCGTCGCGCAGACCAGGCCCGGCGCGCCCCAGGCCGGCAGGCTGGAAACCGCGCGCGGCGCGTAGGCGGCGTTGAGGAAGTAGAAACTGCCGGCGGCGCCGGCAAAGCAGACTTCTGTGCCCGCCTGGACCTGACCCCAGACGTCGACGGCGTCGATGAAGCCGGCCGCGACGATGGAGGCGACCCCGATGCCGGGCCCGCCAACCCGCTGGCAGAACGTGCCTTCGCGGCGCTTGCGGACGACGATGCCGGGCGCCAGGTCTTCGCAGGTGGTGAAGGACAGGGCGGTGTCCGAAGTCCGGCTCGCGCCTGAATCGCCATCGCCATCCGTCGTTGGGATCGTCCTCTTCCCGGGAAATTCGTAGATAAAATCGTCGGCGCAGGGTCCGTCTCTGTTGTCGGTGAAGGTGCTGCCGCCGCCGGCGGACGACAAGGCGGGCACGTTGTTTTCGTCGGTGATGCAGCCGTTCAGGGTGATCGTGGCGCCGCTGTACCAGGAGAAGAGCGTGGCGGCCGAAGCGCCGTTGATGATATCCCTGAAGATGGCGTTACTAATCGTGACATCGCCGGGAGACGGGTTCGTGGCCGGCGGGGATTGCGTGTAAATCGCCATGCCAAAGGCGCCCAGGTTGGTGAAATCGAGGTCTTCCATCAGCAGCTTGTTGATATTGACCGTGCCAAGGGATGTGATGGCTCGATGTGTCAGCGGCGGGTAAAAAGCCACTAACTCCCCCTCGATATGCCCGAGGTTGAGGAAACGAATGCCATGCAGGGCGACATCGTTGAGATTCACCCGACTGCCCTCCCCGATGACGATGGTGACCTGGGGCGGGTCGCCGGTGATCGCATGCCCCTCGCCATCGATGGTGAGCGTAACGCCCTCCGTGACGAAGAGCCAGTCGGTTGTCGCGCAGTTTGCCCTGAGCGTAAACGTGGTGGTCCCTCGCACTTCGCCGCCCGTGGGGTAGCCGCAAGGCCGCGGGGTCGCCGTCCGCGTTTCGATGGTATGGCCATTGCCCACGGTTCCCGTGCAAGGCGTCAAACT
>DAOUJM010000011.1:0-135558 GCA_034422695.1 Anaerolineae bacterium | reverse complement strand
CGGCCGCTGCTCACGGCAGCCGACTTCGACAACTTCATCGCAGACCACATGGGCGACGAAATCTACGAATTCGTCGACGGAAAGGTGGTACAGGTGCCGAGCAACCCCTGGGTCAGTGGAATAGCCCTGACCATTGCCTTTTATATCGAACTCTACCTTCGCCGGCGTGGCGTGGGAGGCAGACTGGCAGGTGCCGACGGCGGCTTCATGGTCAACGGCCAGCGTTTTGCACCGGACGTGGCCTTTGTCGGCCCTGACAAGCGCTTCGTCGACCGCGGTTACAACCCCGACCCACCCGACCTCGCTGTCGAGGTTGTCTCCGACGAAAGCAACCGCAGTGAACTCAGGCACCTGGCGGCCAAACTGCCCCATTATCGCGCCGCGGGAGTCACCGTCTGGGTGGTACTGCCGCGGGCGCAACGCGCCGAAGTACACGAGCCCGACAGTGACCCGGCGCAGCCGCCGCGCACGCTCGGCCGCGACGAGGCCCTGGCAGCGCCGGCCCTGCTGCCCGGCTTCTCACTGCTCCTGCGCGAACTCTTCAGCGAGTCAGGCCGGGATCAGTCAAACACGCCGTCCAGCTCAAGTTCTTCCGCCAGGTGACAGCTCACCTGACGACCGTCTTCCAGCACGCGCAATGACGGGACTTCCTCCCGACAACGGTCCTGCGCAAAGGGACAACGGGGGTGGAAGACACAGCCGGAGGGCAATTTGAGCAGATCGGGGGGCTCGCCGATGGTCACCGTCTGCAGACGGGCGCCATGGCGTCGGGTGACGCGCGGCACGGCCTTCAGCAGCATCTCGGTGTAGGGATGCAGCGGTCGGCGCAGCAAGGCATCGCGCGCGCCGGATTCGACGATCTTGCCCGCGTACATCACCAGGATGCGGTCGCTCATGTAGCGGATCACGCTCATGCTGTGTGAGATGAAGAGGTAGGACAGACCGAATTCCTGCTGCAGGTCCTTGAGCAGGTTAAGCGTTTGCGCCTGAATCGAGACGTCCAGCGCCGACACCGGTTCGTCAGCGACGACCAGTTGCGGGTTGATCACCAGCGCGCGCGCGATGCAGATGCGTTGGCGCTGGCCGCCGCTGAAACTGTGCGGAAAGCGCTGCAAGTGCCCCACTTCCAGGCCCACCCGCTGCAGGATGGAGACCACCCTTTCCTCCAGTTCGCGCCCGCCGGCGATACCGTTGACGCGCAGGGGCTCGCCCACACTGCGCAACACGCTCATGCGCGGGTTCAGCGACGAAAAGGGGTCCTGGAAGATCACCTGGACGATTTTGCGGAATTCGCTGTTGTCTTCCCGTTCCATCTGGCCGGGACGGAACTCGCGGCCGCCGCCGCGTACCACAATTTCACCCCCGTCGGCCTCGTAGAGCCAGGAAATGCAACGCCCGAGGGTCGTCTTGCCACAGCCGCTTTCCCCGATGACCCCCAGGGTTTCGCCGCGTTGCATACTGAAGCTGACGTCATCAACCGCCCGGATGTGGCCGATGATGCGACGCAGCAGGCCCTTGCTGCGCAGGGGAAAATGTTTTTTCAGGTTGCGAACCTCAAGTATGGGTTCGTCCATCGTTGCTACCCTGTGTCTACCCGTCTTCGTAAAGGACACAGCGCGCACTGTGTCCGGGCTCCACTTCAACCAAAGGCGGCAACGCCTGGTCGCACAGCCCTTCGATGCGCAGACCGCAGCGCGAGAAGAAGGGACAGCCGCGCCGCACTTCATAGGGCCCAGGCAACACGCCAACAATCGACTCCAGACGCTTGAGTTCACCATCCACGGTGGGGATGGAATTCCACAGGGCGTGGGTATAGGGGTGCAGCGGTTCCTCAAAGATGCGCTCCACCGGCCCGCGTTCCATCACCTGGCCGAGATACATCACGACCACCTCGTCCGACATTTCACCGATCACCGCCAGGTCGTGGGTGATGAACATGACCGCCATGTGGTAGTCGGCCTGCAGGGCCTTGATCAGCGTGAGAATTTGCGCCTCGATGGTGACGTCGAGCGCCGTCGTCGGTTCGTCGGCGATCAACAGCCTGGGTCTGCAGGCCAGCGCCATGGCGATCATCGCCCGTTGCCGCATGCCGCCGCTGAGCTGGAAGGGCCAACTGTCAATCAGGTTCGCGGCGTTGGGCAGGCCCACCCGGTTCAGCAGTTCCACGGCCTGTTCGCGCGCCGCTTCCCGGCTGCAGCCCTCATCATGCAGCAGGATGGCTTCCGTGATCTGGTCGCCGATGGTATGCACCGGGCTGAAGGAGGTCATCGGTTCCTGGAAGACCATGCTGATGTCGTTCCAGCGAACGGCGCGGACCTCCGGGCCGGAAGGCGGGACGGCGGCCAGATCAAGCGTCGGCTGCCGCATGCCGGACGGGTTGTGCAGCAGGATTTCGCCCTTCGTAATGACGCCGGGCGCCGGAGTCAGGCGCAGGATCGCCTGGGCCATCACCGACTTGCCGCTGCCGCTCTCGCCAATGACGCCCAGGGTCCTGCCCCGCTGCACCTCCAGGCTGACGCCGTCCACCGCCCGCACGATCCCTTCCCGCAGCGGAAAGTTGATCGCCAGATCCCGAATCTCCAGCAGCAGGTCTGCCGGAGGGACAGCAGGTTGTCCACGCTGGTCCCGAGGCGACATCCGCCTGCCTTCCCCGTCTTCAGACACTGGAATAGGGGTCGGCGGCGTCCCGCAGGCCGTCGCCGACAAAATTGAACAACAATACCGTCACCAGCACGCAAATGGCGGGCCACAGCAGCCAGGGGATGTGGAAAATCGCCAGAATGTCGCGGAAGTCCTGCAGCAGCACCCCCCAGCTGACGGCCGGCGGCTGCATCCCCAGGCCGAGGAAACTGAGCGCGGTCTCATACAGCACCATCTGCGGGATCATCAGCGTCACGGACAGGATCAAATGACTCGTGAAGCCCGGCAGCAAATGGGAGAAGATGATGCGCAGATCGCCGGCGCCGGAGGCCCGCGCCGCCAGGGCATAGTCTTCCTCGCGCAGGGAAAGCAGGCGGCCGCGCACCACCCGCGCCAGCCCCACCCAGTTGAGCAGCGCCAGAATCAGCGTGATGGCGAAGTACACGTTCAGGGGCGGCCATTCCTTGGGCACCACGGCCGCCAGCGTCATCCACAGCGGCAACTGCGGAATCGCCCGCAGAAACTCGATCACGCGCTGGATGACGTAGTCCACCGCGCCGCCAAAATAGCCGGACATGCCCCCCAGCAGGGCCCCCAGGAAGAAAGTCAGGGCGACGCTCACCAGGCCGATGGTGAGCGAGATGCGGGCGCCGTATACCGTGCGCGAAAAGACGTCCCGCGCCAGTGAATCGAGGCCGAAAAGCCAGATGCCGATGCGCGCCCGGTCGCCGGCCTCGCCCAGGCCGAAGAGCCGGTGCCGCACCTCCACCAGGCCCGCCAGGCGATAGGGCTCCGTCTCGACGAAGAAGCGCAGCGGCAGAATCACTGCGGGGTCCTCCACGAAGCTCAGGCGCAGCGTCACGGGGTCGCGATTCTGCTCCAGCCCGTAGACAAAGGGGCCGCGAAAGCCGTCTTCGTCGACCCAGTGAATGGTGCTGGGCGGCGCCTGCTGAAAACGCCGGAAGCGCTGCGTCGCCCCGTAGGGCGCGATGAATTCCGCCAGGGCGGCGATCAGATAAAGCAGCAGCAGCAGCCCGGCCGAAATCAGGGCCATGCGGTGACGGCGGAAGCGCCACCACATCAGGCGCCACTGTCCGGCGTAGTATTGACGCTGGTCCGCGCCGTCCCCCGGCAGCGCCTCACGGGACAGATCGGGGAAGGCTTCCGGCCCGCCGAGGCCGTGGCGAATGCGGACGCGTTCGCGCCGGGCCAGCAGGTCCGCCTGGCTGGCCATCAGGAACGCGCCTCAAAGCGAATGCGCGGGTCGTACCAGGCCAGCACGACGTCGGAAAGCAGCGTGCTGAGCCAGATGATGGAGGCATAAATCAACAGGATCGTGCCCGCCAGGATCATGTCCTGCGCCACCAGGGAGTTGAGCAGCAGCGGCCCGAGCGTCGGCAGGCCCAGCACGATGCCGATCAGCCCCTGCCCGGCCACGATGCCGTAGACCAGCTGACCCAGGTCGCTGACCAGCGGATTCAGCGCGATGCGCACCGGATACTTGCGCACCAGGCGGCGCTCCGGGAGGCCCTTGGCGCGCGCCGTCACGACGTATTGCTGCCCCAGCTGGTCCAGCAGGTTGTTGCGCACGACGCGAATGGTGCCGCCGATGGCCGGCAGCGCGGTGAGCATAATTGGCGCCCACAGATGTTTGGCGGTATCGATGATTTTCGCCTGGCTCCAGGGCGCGTCCAGATATTCCAGTGAATTGATCCCCAGCGGCACAAAGTCAAGAAAGTACAGGCTGGCCCAGGCGACGACGATTGCCAGCAGCCAGCCTGGCGCGCCCAGCCCGACGAAGGCCAGAAAGGTCGTCAGGTAGTCGATGGTGGAATACTGGTGCGTCGCCGAGTAAATCCCCAGCGGGATGGCGATCCCGAGGGAGATGACCAGCGAGGACACGCCGATGATCAGCGTGTAGGGCATGGTCTCCAGCAAAACGTCCAGGTTCTTGCGGCCATCGACCGTGCTGCCCAGGTCGCCGCGCAGCGCGACGTTCCCCAGCCAGCGTGAATAGCGCGACAGGAAGGGGGCATCCAGTTGCCAGCGGGCGCGCATGCGGGCGATCGCCGCCTCGTCCACCTCGATGTTCTGGGCCCGCAGGGCGATGACCTCGTTGGTCACGATGTCGCCAGGCGGCAGTTCAATCAGAAAAAAGGTGATGATGGAAAGCAGCAGCCAGAGCGGTACCATCGTCAGCAGCCGCTTGATGATGAAAACTTCCAAAGGTCATTCTCCGGCACCCGGGCGCCACGTCAGGGCCCCTGGCGCCCGGTGCGGGCGGGTCGTTGCCCTGGTGAAGCACAGCGACCCGCCACAGGCTTGCGCGCTTACTGCGGCTGGCGGTAGAAGAACTGCTCACCCGCCCGCGAGGCGCCCATCTGGGTGCCGCCGCTGGCGATATTGCCAAAGTCGGCGTTGAAGATCGTCGGCCGCAGCACGTTCTCGATCATCGGCAGAATCCAGACGTTGTCGTAGTGCAGCTGGAAGAGCTCGTCGACCAGCGCCAGGTCCGCCTCCGAATAGGGAATGGTCGCCTTGCGCGCCACCAGAATCTCGTAGAGCCGCTTGACTTCTGCCGGCGGCTCGTCGCCGGAGGCGCCGCCGGTATTCAGCCACTCGCGCCAGGAGGCGCACCACTGGCTGCTGCCCGCGTACTCCTGGTTCATGCCCGGCCGCCACTGGTAGGTCTGGATCCAGAAAATGGAGGTCTGGGTCTCGTTGTTGCGGATGCGCTCGTTCTTGACGTTGGGGTCTTCCTGACGCAACTCGACGCGCAGGTCCGCATAGGTGGCCAGATGGTCGATCATCAGTTCGCCCACCGGGATCATGTCCGGCCGTACCGGCGACACCTCGATGATGAAGCTGAATTCGCTGCCATCGGGCGCCATGCGCATGCCGGCGCCGTCGCGTCCGTCCATGCCCATCTCGTCCAGCAGGGCGTTGGCCGTATCGGGGTCAAACGCCGCCGGCACCCAGGTGGGCACGCTGCCCAGACCCAGATAGACGACGTCGATGATTTCCTCGCGGTCGATGGCGTGGCTCAGGGCCCGCCGGAAGCGCACGTCACTGGCGACCGAATGCCAGGCCGGGTCCCTGTTGCAGGTCTGGATGTAGAGCGCGGTCGGGTCGGCATGCAGGATCAGCGGGATGGTCACGTAGTTGCCCGCTTCCTCGTTCTCCTTGTAGAGCGGGAAGTTGCTGTACTGCGTGCCGTAGAGGAAGTCGATGTCGCCGGCGATGGCGCCGAGATTGACCATCTCGCCATCCCCGAAGACCTGCGCCACCAGGCGGTCCAGATAGGGCAGTTGCTTGCCTTCCGTGTCCACCTTCCAGTAGTAGGGATTGCGCGACATGATGGTGCCGGATTCGGACAGTTCCGAGACCAGCCAGGGCGTCAACTGCGGGAAGCCGATGCACTTCTCGCGCATCATGTGGTTGCGCGGGCAGTCCACGTTGTTGAACAGCACCGGCCAGTCGCCGGCCTCCAGGCCTTCGGCGGCCAGTTTGGCGGCCAGTTCGTCGCCGTCGGCATGGGCCGGATGATAGTCCGCCAGATAGTGCAGCGGCTTGATCATGTCGTTGTAAGAGGTCCAGGCCGTGATCGCCAGGTCGCGCAGGATGCCGCCCGAGGGCGAGTCAAAGGTCAGGCTGAAGCTGTGGTCATCCATGACGTCCAGCTGCGCCGGCGTGCCGGTTGCTGACCTGAACTTGTTGGGGAAAGAGCCGTATTCCTCGTTGTTGTAGAGGTCGTTGAAGACGAAGGCCACGTCTTCCGTCGTCACCGGCTCGCCATCCGACCAGCGCAGGCCCTCGCGCAGGGTGAAGCTGAAGACGGTGGCGTCCTCGTTGACCGTGAAGGTCTCGGCCACGTTGCCGTAGAAGCCTTCCACGTCGATGCCGGGCGCGGCGATGATCGGCTCCAGGTTCATGACGTACATTTCGCCGGAAAAGCCGAAGGCGCTGGTGAAGGCCGTGCGCAGGGTGCCGCCGTGCGCGCCCGGCTCCCATTCCGGCTGGTCCTCCAGCGAGACGAGCAGACCGGGCCCGACCACCAGCGGGTTGGTCGGCAGGCGCTCGGCCAGCGGCGGCAGTTCGCCGGCGTCCACCTGGGCCTGGAAGGGGTCCAGGCCGGCGTCCTGCGCCAGAGCGGCAGCGCCAAAGGCCGTCAGGACCAACAGCGACGTCAACGCGGTAACCAGTATTCTGGACTTGTTCATTGTGTTTCTCCTGCTCCATCCATTTGTCCAATAGAAGAAAAGCGTTGTGTTTGCCAGGTGTTTCAGGCCACTTCCTGTGTCGGCAATTCCTCCTCCAGCCGGTGACGCAGGCTGATCAATACGTCCTGATTCTGTGGATCGCGGGCCGCGTTGCGCATTTCGCCGGGATCGACCGCCAGGTCCACCAGTTGCTCGCGCTGCCTGCCCTCGTCGTAGAGCATGTACTTGTAACGCCCGTCGGTCACCATGCGTCCGATTTCGCTCTCCACCGGCAGCAGGTCCCGCCAGGGCCCGGCCTGCCCTTCCAGCAAGGGCCGCAGGCTCCGTCCGCGCAGCCCTGCCGGCGGCGCTGCGCCGGCCACGTCGCAAAGCGTGGGCAGCAGGTCCAGGCCGTTGGAGACGGGCCGGCTTTCGACGGCGCCGCGTCGACTCACGCCGGGACCCGCGATCAGCAGCGGGACCCTGGCGGCCTCGTTGTAAAAGGCGGTCTTGTGCTCCATGCGGTGACTGGCATCCATGTCGCCATGGTCGCTGGTAAAGATGACCAGAGTGTCCTGCGCCGCGCCGCTCGCCTCCAGCGCGTCCAGCAAGCGACCCAGTTGACCGTCCACCTGCTCCGTCAGCCGGGCGTAGGCCCAGCGATGTCGGCGCCAGCGTTGCTCGTCATAGCGTTCCCGCGCCAGGCGCTTGAAGGGACTGCGGGCCTGCATCCGGCCGATGGCTTCCGCCTCTTCCGGCGGAATGGCGAAATTGTCAGGCAATGGCGGGCAGTGCCTGGCGAAAAACTCCTCCCGCGCCACGCCCGGCGGCATGGCCAGGGCCGCGTCCAGTTCGCGCAGTGCGTCGCCGGAGTGTCGCGCCAGGCGCTGAATTTGTGCGTCGTCGGCAAAGTCGCGGATGGCCATGTAGCAAATGTCGTGGGGGTTGATGAAGGAAGCGACCAGAAAGAAGGGACGCTCGTGGCGGCGGCCCAGGAAGTCCGCGCAGACGGCGGCCAGTTCGTCGCGCTCGTCCTCACAGATGGTCTCAAAGCCCAGCGCTTCCGGCGTCCAGCCCGCCGGCAGATGCACCTTGCCGCCCCACAGCGTCCGGTAACCGGCCTCGCGCAACTGCCAGCCCAGGGCCGCCCGCCGGACCTCATCCGGTACGACGGCATCCGGCCCGTCGTCGTTGTGCCGAATCCCGTATTCGCTCCCCAGGCGGCCGGTGAACAGACTGAAGCGCGAGGGCAGACACATCGGGTTGCTGCACCAGGCGCCGGTGAAGCGGACGCCCTGCCCGGCAATCCGGTCCATGGCCGGCGTATGCAGCCAGCGGTTGCCGGCGCCACTCATCATGGACGCGCCCTGCTGGTCGCTCAGCACCAGCAGGATATTGGGCTGTCTCCCGCTCATGTGCCCCGCTTTCCGCTGTGCGCGGTCAGGGATGGCGACGGATGAGGACCCTGGTCGCCGGCGCGGACCGGTACCGGCGCCATCTGGCCTGCCCTCTCGGGGTTGGTTACACTGTTTGGGTACATGCCTGCCGGAAATTGTACTCCCTCCAGCGGGACACGACCAGGCAGGCGTTGACCGGTAGCAGGGGTCGCGCTGATGAGCATGATTGTCGATACCGACGTTCACTGTGGCATCAGCAGGCAGCGCCTGCTGGACTTTCTGCCCGAACCCTGGCGCACGCGGGTGGCCGATGGCAGCGACGGACCGGGTCATCTCGGCTACTGGAACCCCAACGGCGTCAACCGCCGCGACGCCGTCACCCCGGACGGGCGCCGCATCGAAGGCGACCCGCACACCCTGGGCACCTACCATTTCGATCACTACAACATCGATTACGGCATCCTGAACGCCGGCGGCGTGCACGTCGGGCTGTCGCCGGAGCCGGATTTCGCCGCCGCCTACTGCAGCGCGATGAACGACGTCTACGTCCACGACTGGCTGACGGCGGACGAGCGCTTCCGCTATTCCATGATCGTCTCGCCGGCGGACCCCGTGCTGGCCGCGGAGGAGATCCACCGCCTCGGCGATCATCCCGGCGTGGCGCAGGTGCTCATGCCCAGCGGCGCGCAGTACGGCTACGGCCACCGCTTCTATCACCCGATCTATGAAGCGGCGGCAGCCCATGGGCTGCCGGTGGCCATTCACCCCGGCTCCGAGGGGCGCGGCGTGTCCGGCGCGCCATCGTCGGCCGGCTACCCGGGCAGCTACTTCGAATGGCACACCAACCTCGTCGGCAGCTACATCGCCCACCTCATCAGCCTGGTCGCGGAAGGCGTTTTCATCAAGTTCCCCGGCCTGAAGTTCGTCCTCATCGAGGGCGGCGTCTCCTGGCTGCCGCCGGTGCTGTGGCGCTTCGACAAGAACTGGAAGTCCTTGCGCATGACCGCGCCCTGGCTGGACCGTCCACCGAGCGAAATCGCCTGCGAGCACATTCTGCTCACCACCCAGCCCATTGAGGAGCCGGACAACATCGCCCATTTGCACGAAATGCTCGCCATGTTCCCGGCGGACAGGATGCTGATGTTCTCCACCGACTTCCCGCACTGGGATGGCGACACGCCGGATTTCGCCCTGCGCCTGCTGCCGGCGGCACTGCGCGACGCGGTGATGTGGGAAACAGCCTGCCGGCTGTACCGGCTGCCAGTGCCCGAACATGCCTGAACGCCGCCGCCACGCCGTGGCAGCCGTCAGCGACCTGCCGCCCGGCGCGCGCAAGATCGTCACCGTCGACGGCCGCTCCGTCGGCCTGTTCAACGTGCATGGCCGCTTCATCGCCGTGCTGAACGTCTGCCCGCATGAGTTGGCGCCCGTCTGCCTGGGACGCTGGAGCGGCACCACCGCGCCTTCCCCGCCCGGTCAGTTCAACTGGGGGCGGGAAAACGAGATTCTGCGCTGTCCCTGGCATGGCTGGGAGTTTGACCTGCTCACAGGCGAGTGCCTGACCGACCGGCGACGCTTGCGGCGCTTCCCCACCAGCGTGGAAGACGGCCAGGTCTACGTGGACCTCAGCCCCGGCGCCAGGGCCTGACCCGCAGCGGCCGCTCGCCGGCGGCTGACCCTGCCGGTCAACTTCCCGACACAGGACTCAGGGCGACGTCGTGGCGCCCTGCGCTCCCAGTTGCCACGCCCGAATACGGGTGACCGTCGTGCTGCCGCCCCGGCTGAAGAGTCGCAGGCCCGTCGCGTCCGGGCCGGGGTAGATCCGCTGCGCCAGATAGCGCTGGCGGCCGGCGAACACTTCCAGCACGGAGCGGTCGAGGAATATCCGCAGCCGCAGCGGCGCCGCCCCGTCCAGCCGTAGCGGCGCCTCCTGCACGGTGCGCCCCCGCAGGTAGTGCAGGCCGCGTCGGCTGGACCTGCCGAAGTCAATGCGGACCCTGGCCGGGTCACGCGTGAAGGAGACGCGGGTCTGCTCGCTCCCGTCCGGCGCGCGGCGCAGGACCAGCCCGAACTCAGCGGCAGCCGACTCGCCGAACCCGACGTCGAGCTCAAGACTGTCGCCGCTGATCTCCGGCAACTCGAGCTCGGTATCCGCCGCCACGAACACGGCGCGCCGTTCGCGCGGCTCGTGGCGCAGCGCCGCCAGTTCCGCCGCCGGCGCATACTCGATGGCGTCCCCCTGCGCGGCGGGCGCGATGACCACCGGCATACTCAGGGCGCCGGACCAGCCCGAGCGCTCGCATTCGGCCTGACTGCGCCCCTCGTTGAGATTGGCAAACAGGATGCGCCGCCCGTCCTCGTCCAGCAGGACGCGCGGCGCGTGGAAGTTGCCGCCCGGCCAGTTGATGAAATCAAAGGCTTCCGGCTGGAAGCGCCGGTCCTGATAGCGCCCGAGGTAGTAGCGGCTGCCCGACGCCGTCACATAGCCCGACGGCCGGCGGTGGCAGAAATGCAGCAGCATCCAGCGCTCGCCAAACCTGAACAGCTGGGGACAGGAGCAGTCGTCGCGCGCATCGGTCCAGCGCCGCTGCGACCTGAAGAAGCGGTGCATGTACTCCCAGTCAGCCAGGTCTCGCGAGCGGAAGAGATGAAGCGTGTCGCCACCGTCTCTGGCATCCCGCGTACCGGTCAGGGCGTAACACCAGTCGCCCTCCTGCCAGGCGGTGACGTCGTTGCTGCCGGCGTACAGTCCCCGCCCCTGCACCGGGTGACGCAGGACGGGGTCCTTGGGGTCAAAGTGCCAGGACATGAGGTCGCCGGCGGGATTGCCGGCGATGCAACTGGCCCCGCCGCCGTCGGGATGCGGGTAGATGATGGTCGGAACGCCGTTGAAAACGAAGAGGCCTCCCGTCTGTCCCCGTTTGAGCGCGTCGGGATGTCGCTCCCAGTGGACCAGATCGGGCGAGGAAATGTGCGCCCAGGCCTTGTAAACGTAGCCATCGCCGCGGCGCGGCGGGCCCGCTTTCGCCCAGGAACTGTGCAGGAAGAACAGATGATGGCGTCCCCGCCATTTGATGGCCGCGCAGGGGTCCCAGAGCAGACCCTCGGTCGGCAGATAGTGCCAGGTTGGCCGGTCCACGTCCTGCATCAGTGTAGCCCGGTCTACGGCGCCAGATACGCGCCGGGAATGCGCGAGCCTTCGTAGTCCGCCCCCGGGACGCGCCTGGCGATTGCCGCGGGGATCTCGCCCTGCCAGTAGGCGGGGACGCTATCCCTCGGGCGCGAGTGCCAGGCCAGCACCAGGGTGCGGCGCTGGTCGCTGCGGTTCCTTTCGGCCGCGTGCAGGATGCGGCCATCCAGCAGCACCAGGTCGCCGGCTTTCACGGGCACGTACACCTGGTGCGGGTCATCGCCGAACATGACCGGGTGGTCTTCGTCGATGTAGCGGGCGCCCTGTTCGTGGGCGGGCACCAGCCGGTCGTGCAGGGGATGGCGCTTCAAATGGCTGCCGGGGATGACCTTGAGACAGCCGTTTTCCCTGGAAGTGTCGCCCAGATAGTAATTGAGGGCGAATTTCTGCGGCCAGGGCGAAAGGCTGAGGGGATCGTTCCATTCCATCCAGTCCTGGTGCCAGTAGAGCGGCGGGCCGCCCGCTTCCTTGGTGAGAACGATGATCGTGCCGTGAGCTTTGAAATCGCCGAAACCCAGGTCGGCGAGCGCGTCATACGCAGGTTTCCAGGTCAGCAATTTGTCGATGACGGCGTTGTCCGCCGCCCTGACGTTAATGTGCTGGCCCTGGTAGCGCAGTTCGTGCGGCTCGACGTGCCCGGCGATGAGGCGTTCCGTCTCTTCGCGCAACTCTGCGAGAAAGTCGTCCGGCAGCACGTTCTCGATGAGGACGTAACCCTCGCGCAGCATGAACTCCCGCTTCTTCACGGCCATTTCAGGCGTCAACATGTCTCTCTCCTCGCATCTGCCGGACTGCCTGACAACCCGTCACCGCCGCCGCGGGCATCACAAAATATACCGCCCCGATCTCCACCTGGGCCGGAGCGGCGCAGGGCCGCAACCGGGATACCGGACTATGGCTTCAGGAATTCCCGCGGGGGAACGCGCGAGCCCTCGTATTCAGCCGCCGGGTCCCGGTTGGCAAGCGCCTCCGGGATCTCACCCTGCCAGAAGTCCGGCACCGTGTCAAAGGGGCGCAAATGCCAGGCCAGCACCAGGGTGCGGCGCTGGTCGGTGCGGTTCCTGTCGGCAGCGTGCAGAACGCGGGCATCCAGCAGCACCAGGTCGCCGGCTTTCACCGGCACGTGCACCTGGTCCGGGTCCGCGCTGAACATGACCGGGTCGTCTTCGCTGACGTAGCGCCCGCCCTGTTCATGGGCGGGCACCATCCGGTCGTGAATGGGAAAGCGTTTGCGGTGACTGCCGGGAATGACCTTCAGGCAGCCGTTTTCCACGCTGGTGTCGCTCAGATAGTAATTCAGGGCGATCACCTGCGGCCAGGGCGACAGGCTGAGCGGATCGTCCCAGAAGATCCAGTCCTGGTGCCAGTAGAGCGGCGGCCCGCCCACTTCCTTGGTGAGAATGATGACCTTGCCCTCGGTTTTGAAATCGCCAAAACCCAGGGCGGCGAGCGCGTCACCGGTTGCTTTCCAGGTCAGCAGTTTGTCGATGATGGCATTGTCCGCTGCGTGCACGTCGATAAGCTGGCCCTGATAGCGGACGTCGTGCGGCTCGACGTGCTCCGCAATGAGGCGTTCCGTCTCCGCGCGCAGTTCCGCCAGCAAGGCTTCCGGCAGTATATTTTCAAGGAGCACGTAACCCTCGCGCAGCATGAATTCCCGCTTCGCCAGGGCCACTTCGGGGGTCAGCGCCATTCTCATCCTCCCATCTGCCGATCTGACGTTGCAGCGGGCCCGCCGTCACTTCAGGTCCACGCGGGATTCCGGTTGTGCCGGATCGCTTCCACGCTGCCCTGATAGACCGGCCGCAGGGGCGTCGTCAGGGTTTTCGTACGCTCAACCCAGTCCTCCGGCCAGCTTTCCTGCGCGACGAAGGCCTGGATGCTTTCGGGCAGCTGCGCGAAGGCCGGATAGTACCAGAGCGTGATGTTGGTGCGGCGCTGGTCGCTTTGGTTGCCGTGGGCGGCATGCAACAACTGGGCGCTGCCCATGACCACGTCCCCCGCCCTGACGGGCACGTCGACCTCACCCTGGGCCCGCTGGAAGGCCGGATTCTCCCTGTCTTCCACCCGGCCCAGTTCTTCCGCGTGCGCCTCCGTCAGCCTGTCGTGCAGCGGATGGCGCCTGATGTGTGAACCGGGGATCACCCGCAGGCAGCCGTTGTGCGGCGTCGTGTCCACCAGGTAGATCATCAGAAAGCACTGGATGGCCTGCATGGTGTAACAGACGGGCTCATCCCAGAAGCGCCCGTCCTGGTGCCAGAAGAGCGGCGGACTGTGGGGCGGCTTGCTGATGATGAAGCCGGAGCCCCATTTGGGGTCCGCGAAGCCCAGGCCGGCCAGCGCCGCCAGCACCGGAGGATGGGCGATGAGCCCGGCCATGCCGGGATGCTCGAAAACCGGAATCACGCTGCCCTGGGATCGTTTGGCCTCGAAGTGCGCCTCGTCCGTCCAGGCCAGCACCTCGTCCGTGACCGCGCGCATACGGTCCAGCATCGGGGCGTCGATGATGCCCTCCAGCAGGCAGTAGCCATCCTCGTCCAGTTGCCGTCTCTTCCCGGCGAAGTCAGTGGACATTTGCACTTCCCGTCTTCATGTTCCCGGCCCTGCGGCTTTCGTCGCCGGCCGCGCTTAAATACCTTGCGTCATCCGCTGCACCCGAGCGCCGCAATCACAGGGAGCGGTTGTCGATGGAATAGGTCCGGTTGCCGCCCGGACCCAGTTGCCAGGTGCCGCGAAAGAGCGACTGACGTTTGGGCGGCATGGTCTCGATAATTTCGTGCGGCAGGTCGAGACGATGCCATTGTGCCCAGAGCGAATTGTAGCAGTTGAATATCGCGCAGCGCGGGTTGTCGGGGTTCGTCCAGTCGTTGGCGGCGTGGACGAGGCTTTCGGTGAAGATGACCGCCGAACCGGCCGGACAGCTGTAGTCGTCCATGGCAGCGCGAATGCTGTCTTCCCAAGGGGAGCCCTCAACATTGGGGCGCCAGGGGTCCGGCCCGCCATAGTTGAAATGCGCCTTGTGCGAGCCGCTCAGGAAGGTGGTGCCGCCCTGCCCGGCGACGACTTCCTCCAGCTCCCAGACGACGCGGGTCAGACCGGCGAAGATCTTCCTGCCCGCCACCTGATAGCGCATGGCATTGGCCTGCTGCGGCGGACGCACCACGTGCGGCAGGCCGCCGTCCGTGCGTTCCATCTTGCTCCAGCCCGGCGGCCGGATCGTGATGAAGGAACTTTCGCAGCGGAAGCTGTAGCTGTCTTCGGACTGGAAGGGGTCCTCGGACAGGATTTCAGCCAGAATACCGGCAATGGCCGGGTGATCGAGCGTTTCCTGCAGCTTGCCTTCAAAGTTGTTTTGCGCGCCGCCGTAGGCCTCGGCCTTCATTTCCTCGATCTCGGCTTCATTGAGCACCGCCGGCAGCAGGATCCAGCCGCGCAGGTCGAAGAAAAACTTCTGCTCATCCGTCATCGGCACGGCAGCCACCGGCCTTCCGTTTTTCGCGCTCATAACACCCCTCGCTTTCCCGAGCCCACAGGGCAAGTATGTTACCTGCCCCGGAAAGCTTTGGCACGCATTGCGCCGGTTGGGAGTGTCTGGTTTACTGGATACAGGAACTGGATGCGGTGAGCGTCAGCGCGCGCTTGTTTGCGTCGCTACAGTTGTGGCTGGTTCCAGGCGCGGGCAATTACTGAAATCCACCAAACTCGCCACTCCCAACATTTGCCTGCTTTCAAGCGTTATACTTGTCTGATAAAGGTGGAGAACCGACGCATGGTTGTCAGGCATCCAGGGCTGTTAACCGCAGCCGACTTCGACAACTTCATCGCAGACCACGTGGGCGACGAAATCTATGAGTTCGTCGACGGAGAGGTGGTACAGGTGCCGAGTAACCCCTGGGTCAGCAACATCGCCGGAATCATCTTCTCTTTCATCTGGTTGCATCTGAGGCAAAATGGATTGCCTGACAACATCGTTTCAGGCGCCGATGGCGGCTACATGGTCAACGGCCAGCGCTTCGCGCCGGATGTCGCTGTTGTCAGCCCTGGCAAACGCCTGGCAGACCAGGGCTACAACCCCGACCCGCCCGATCTCGCCGTCGAGGTCGTTTCCAATGAAGACAACCGCCAGGAACTGTCTGACCTGGCGGCCAAATTGCCCCACTACCGCGCTGCCGGCGTCACGGTCTGGGTCGTGCTGCCCAGGGCGCGACGCGCAGAAATACACGCTCCGGATACGGACGCGTCGCAGCCGCCACTCACACTCGGCCCGGACGACGTGCTGCAGGTGCCATCCCTGCTGCCCGGTTTTCAGTTCCGCCTGCGCGATATTTTCAGCGATTAACGTCCGCTCAACCGCCCTTCACCGAGCCCGCCAGCAGGCCGCGCACGAAGTAACGCTGCAGCGCGAAAAACACCACCAGCGGCACCACGATCGAGACGAAGGCGCTGCTGGTCAGAATCTCCCAGTTGTCGCCGCGCGAGCCCAGCAACTCGCGTAGTTGCGAGGTCATCACGATCTGGTCCGGGTCCTTGCTGAGAAACACCAGCGCCACCAGCAGGTCGTTCCACACCCACAGGAACTGGAAGATGGCGAAGGACGCCAGCGCCGGCATGGAGAGCGGCAGGATCAGGCGCGTGAAGGTCTGGAAGTGCGAGGCGCCGTCGATGCGGGCCGATTCGATGATCTCCTTCGGCAGGCCGGCGATGTAGTTGCGCAGCAAAAAGATCGCCAGCGGCAGGCCGAAGCCGGTATGCGCCAGCCAGATGCCGGCGTAGGACTTGGCCTCGAAGAAGGGCAGGATAGTCGACACCTGGTTGTACATGCGCAGCAGGGGAATCAGCGACATCTGCAGCGGCACCACCAGCAAGCCCACCACGATCGCAAACAGCAACTGACGGCCCGGGAATTCGGTCCAGGAGAAGGCGTAGGCGGCGAAGGCCGCAATCGCGATCGGGATAATGGTTGAGGGGATGGTCACCGTGAAGGTGTTGATGAAGGCCTGGTCGACGCCCTCGGAGGCCACGATCTCGCCGTAGTTCGCCAGGGTGAATTTCGGCGGCACGGCGGCCCGGAAGTAGATGCGCCGTCCGCGACGCATGTCGAACTCGACCGGGGAGCGCAACTCGTAGCGGCCGTCCGCCTGCACCGTGAGCGTGACGCCGTCGCCCAGGTCGGCGCCGGCGCCCGGCGCGAAGGCTTCCGGCTCGGTGGAGCGGATGCCGAAGGCCTGCACCTCCTTCGCGCCCGCCGGGAACACCTCCCCGCGGATGAACCAGGCGCCGTCCTCTTCCACCTGGTCCTCGTCCGTGCCGGTGCGCGCCGCCTCGCCCCGCTCGGTGACGCTCAGCGCCGTCCACCAGCCGGAGAACGACAGCAGGTCCTTGTCGCGGAAGGAACTGATGAACAGGCCGAAGGTCGGCACCGTCCAGAGAATCACGATCAGCAACAGGGCCAGACGCGCCAGCAGGGCGCCCGGCGTCATGTTGACCAGCGGCAGCTGCAACCCGGTATCGCCGACTTTCTCCATTCGGACGCTCATCGCATGGCCTCCTCGCGGTTCATGCGCCGGATGTTGACGACCATGATGGGGATGACAGCCACCATAATCACCAGCGCCAGAAAGCTGGCGTAGCCGGTATCGAAGGCGCGGAACATCTGGTCGAACATCAGGTTGGCCATCACCTGCGTGTTCCAGTTGCCGTTGGTCATCGCCAGCACGATGTCGAAGACCTTGAGCACGGTGATGACGATCGTCGTCCACACGACGAAGATGGTGCCCATGATTTGCGGCACCATGATGCGGAAGAAGGTCTGCACCTCGTTGGCGCCGTCGATGCGCGCCGCCTCCAGCGTCTCTTCCGGCACGCCGCGCAAGGCCGCCGAGAGCAGCACCATGGCGAAGCCGGTCTGGATCCAGACGAGGATGACCATCAGGAAAAAGCTGTTCCAGAAGGGAATCTGCATGACGTCGACCGCTTCATTGCCGCCGCCGGTATAGACCGCGTTGAGCAGGCCGATGTCCGGGTTGATGGCGTAGACGAACTTCCAGATCACGCTGGCGCCGACGAAGGAGATGGCCATCGGCATGAAGATCAGCGACTTGGCGATGTTGCCCCAGCTCACGCGGTCCGCCAGCACGGCGATCAGCAGGCCGAAGACCACGCTGCAGGTCGGGACGACGATGAGCCACAGGATGTTGTTGCGGATGGATTCCAGAAAACGGCTGTCGCCAAACGCGCGTTCATAGTTCTTCAGGCCGACAAAAATGTCGCCATTGCTGTCGAAAAAACTCAGAAACAGGGTCTGCACCGCGGGATAAACCAGATATATGCCAAGGATCACCAGGGCGGGACCCACGAAGAGCCAGGGTCGGATGCGTTCGCGCTGCTTTTCGCGGCTCATGAAGACCCCGTCGACCAGGCCCCTGTCCGGCAGCAGGCGGTCCAGCAGCCAGTTGGAGCCGTAAAAATAGAGGGCCATGACGCCAACGCCGAAGACGATGGCTGCAAGTGCATTGAGCAGTCTTTCCACGGGATTTCCTCCGGGAACTGGAGGTTTACAGATATGGCGACCGGGATGGCGCGCTGCCATCCCGGCCCATGTATGCGACCGCCGTTGCGGGTCGCGCCTTACTTGATGGCGTCCCAGGCCGCCTGGATCTCGGCCGCGACGTCCTCGGCGGAGGCGCCGCTGACGAAGTCCACCATGCCCGTCCAGAAGGCGCCGGCGCCAATGGCGCCTGGCATCAGGTCGGAGCCGTCGAAGCGGAAGGTGGTGGCCGCCAGCAGAATTTCACCCTGGCCGCGCAAGACGTCATTGGCGTAGGCGTCGAGGTTCACGCCCTTGTGCGGCGTCAGGAAGCCACCCTGCGCCATCCAGATCTCGTTGGCCAGCGGAGTCGTCAGGAAGTCCAGCAGCGCGCGCGTGGCCTCGCTGTCGGCTGTGATGGCGAAGAGCGTGCCGGCGCCCAGCACCGGATTGCCGAGGTCCTCGCCGGCGAAGGCCGGGAAGTAGAAGAAGTCCGCGTCCAGGCCCAACTCCGTGCCCTCCGGGAAGAAGACCGGGATGAAACTGGCCTGACGGTGCATGTAGCAACCCGGCGGCACGGTGAAGAGCCCCTGCGGGCTGTCGCGGAAGTCCGTGCCGGCCACGGCGGAGGCGCCGCCGGCCACCCAGGCGTCGTTCTTGGCGAACATGCCGAAGGTGTTGAAGGCGTTGATGATGCGCTCGTCGGTGAAGGGGATCTCGTTGCTCACCCAGCCGTCGTAGACCTCCGGCGGCTGCGTGCGCAGCATGATGTCTTCCATCCAGTCGGTGGCCGGCCAGCCGGTGGCGTCGCCGCTGCCGAGGCCGATGCACCAGGGGGTGCCGCCGTCGGCAACGATCTGCTCGCTCAGGGCGATCAGCTCTTCCATGGTGGCGGGAATGTCGTAACCGGCCTCGTCAAAGGCGTCCGGCGAGTACCATACCAGGCTCTTCACGTTGACGTTGTAGAACAGGCCGTAGAACTGTGACTCGCCCATCGCATCGGCATAGGTGCCCAGGTCCACCCAGGACTGCCCGGCGGCGTAGTTCTCCAGCACATTGTCGCGCAGGCCGTCACCGAGCGGCACCAGGCCGCCCTGGCCGGCCACGTTGGACGCAAGGCCGGGCTGCGGGAAGACCGCGAGGTTGGGCGGACTGCCGGCCTCGATGTCGATGATGATCTGCTGCTCAAAGCTGTCCGAGCCGGCGTAGACCACGTCGGCGCCGGTCGCGAGCTCAAAGTAGGCGGAAATGGCATCGAAAACGTCACGTTCGCTTCCCAGCCACGGGCCGAAAACGCGGACCTCTTCACCACTCAGGTCCATCATCTCGAAGGCCTCAAGATCGGACCAGTTGAACATGCCCTCCCCAACCGGGTAGAGCAACTCGTCCTGGGCGCTGGCCAGGCTGCCGCCCAGCAGGCCGGCGACCAGCATCAGGGCGAGACCAAAGGTAAGGCTTCTGCGGGACATACACTCTCTCCTCGAAACTCTTCTCTTGTTACACGTCGCTTGACAGGGCCTGCACACGCCGGAGTCCTGAAAACGTCCGTGCGCAGCGACACGCCACCGGATTATGGTCGACAGGGGAGCCAGGCCCCGTGTGTTGCGTCGCGCACGCACCGGCAGGGAAGTCGAAGCCTGCCTGAAGAGTCTAGCATCCCTGCCCGGCAGGCGGAAGTGCGAATTGCAGGAGATGCAACAACAAAAAGGGAGCGCCCGCAATGGACGCCCCCTGTGTGTCGGTCTGCCTGGGAAATCTAGCAGCCGAGGTAAAGCTGGAACTCGTAGGGATGCGGCCGCATGGCGACGGCGTCGGCCTCTTCCACGCGCTTGTACTCGATGTAGGACTGGATGATGTCCTCGGTGAAGACGCCGCCCTTCAGCAGATAGTCGTGGTCGTCCTGCAGCGCGTCCAGCACGGCGCCGAGGTTGCCCGGCACCACCGGCGTGCCGATGTCCTCCTCGTAGAGGTCCACGTCGCCGGGGTCGCCCGGGTCGATCTGGTTCTCGATGCCGTCCAGGCCGGCCAGCATCATCGCCGGCAGGGCATAGTAGCAGTTGGCGGCCGGGTCCGGGAAGCGCACCTCGACGCGCTTGGTCTTCGGGTTGTTGCTGTAGACCGGGATGCGGATCGCGGCCGAGCGGTTGCGGTTGGAGTAGACGAGGTTGACCGGGGCCTCGTAGCCCGGCACCAGGCGGCGGTAGCTGTTGGTGGTGGGGTTGGTGAAGGCCAGCAGGGAGGCCGCATGCTTCAGGATGCCGCCCATGTACCACATGGCCGTCTGGCTGAGATTGGCGTAACCATCGCCGAAGAAGAGCGGCTGGCCGTCTTTCCACAGGCTCTGGTGCACGTGCATGCCGGAGCCGTTCTCCTCAAAGAGCGGCTTGGCCATGAAGGTGGCGATCAGGTCGTGCTGCTGCGCGACGTTCTTGACCACGTACTTGTACTGGCTGACCGTATCGCACATCTGCAGCAGCGGCTGGTAGCGCAGGTCGATCTCCGCCTGGGCGCCGCCACCGACCTCATGGTGATGGACCTCGACGTCGATGCCCAGCCCCAGCAGCGTCGCGACCATGTCGGCGCGCACGTCCTGGGTCTTGTCCAGCGGCGGCAGGGGGAAGTAACCCTGCTTGATCGGGTTCAGATAACTCATGCGCGGGTCGGGATCGGCGGTGTTCCAGAAGCCCTCGTGCGAGTCGACCTCGTAGTAGCTGCTGTGCTGGTCGATCTGGTAGCGCACGTTGCTGAACATGAAGAATTCCAGCTCCGGGCCGAAGTAGGCGGTGTCGGCGATATCCGAGGTCGCCAGATACGCTTCGGCGCGGTGGGCCACGCCGCGCGGGTCGCGGCCATAGGGCTCGCCCTGCACCGGGTCATAGACGTCACAGACGAAAGCCAGGGTCTTGCGCTTGAAGAATGGGTCCAGGTAGGCGGTGCTCAGGTCCGCCCGCAGGATAAGATCGGACTGGTCAATACTCTGGAACCCGCGCACGGAAGAACCGTCAAAGCCAAAGCCTTCGGCGAACAGGGCCGCGTCCGCGCCACCGATGGGCGTACTGAAATGCTGGGTCATGCCCCGGATGTCGGTGAAGCGGATGTCCAGCGACTCCACGTCGTTCGCGTTGGCCCAGGCCAGCAGGGCGTCTGCCGACTCTCTGGCTTCAGCGGGCACTGTATAATCCATCATGCTCTGCTCCCCTTTGGCAAATGTGCATAGACTTTACGGGTCGCAGCCATTATAGACAAGGGTCAGGAAGCGTTTAGCCACAATATTTACAATTTGCGCAGGGCAACACTGTTAACTATGGCCAGGAACCCGCGCCCTGTGACCAAAATTTGCGTGGCGCAATTCGTGGTAAACTCTGTCGGCCTTGTTTTCTGTCGGTCAGGCCCCCTGCACGGCACGTCAGCCGCTGCGGGCCTTGCAGGTGAAGCGGGAGGTTGTATGCGTCGATTGATCTTTTTTGCCATGACACTGGCCCTGTTCCTGCCGGTTGCAGCCGTAACCGCGCAGACCACTCATATCGTCCAGCGCGGCCAGACGCTGTATTCCATCAGCCAGCGCTACGGCGTGTCGGTGGCAGACATTCTCGCAGCCAACCCCACCATCGGCGGCGGCGGGATTATCCATGCCGGCAACCGGCTGGTCATCCCCCTGCCCGGCCAGCCGGCGCAGCCGCCGCCGCCGGCAACGCAACCCGACCAGGGCACCAGAGATGTTCAACACACGGTGGCGCCCGGTGAATATCTGGGCCTGATCGCCGAACGCTACGACGTGCTGGTGGCCGACATCCTGCGCCGCAACAGCATCAGCGACCCCAACCTCGTCTACCCCGGCACCGTGCTCATCATTCCTGGCGCCACCGTTGAACCCCCGCCGGCGACGGCGCCGGGCGATCAACCGGCGCCCCAACCGGTCAGCGAAGTGCGGCACACTGTCGCCCGTGGCGAGTATCTGGGCGTGATCGCCGAGCGTTATGGCGTACTGGTTGCGGATATCCTCCGTCGCAACAACATCCCCAACCCCAACCTCGTCTACCCCGGCACCGTGCTCATCATCCCCGGTGTGGCGCCAGAGCCTCCGCCTCCCGCGGAGCCCCCTCCCGCGCCAGAGCCACAGCCGCCGGCAGTACCCCCGCCGGTGACGGTACCCGCCGTTGGTGGTGGCTTCGCGCTGGGCGGTCAGGCGCTCAGCTTCGCCTGGCCGCACCACATGCACGCCGCGCGCATGACCTGGGTCAAGCGCCAGGTGCGTTATCACCAGGGAGACAACGCGGCCAACGTGCGCGGTGTCATTGACCAGGCGCACGGCGCGGGCTTCCGCGTGCTGCTCAGTATCGTCGGCGAGCCGGGCCAGATGGCGCCCGACCCCGCCGGCTACACCCAGGGATTTGCCAGTTTCCTCGGTGGCGTTGCTTCCCTGGGGCCGGATGCCATCGAAGTCTGGAATGAGCAGAACATCGACCGTGAATGGCCCAACGGACAAATCAGCCCGCAGGCCTATACCTCCATGCTCAGCGCCGCCTGGAACGCCATCAAGGGCACCAATCCCAACGTCATGGTGATCAGCGGCGCGCCGGCGCCCACCGGCTTCTTCAGCGGTTGCCACGGCGGAGGCTGCGACGACCTGCCCTTCATCCAGGGCATGGCCGCCGCCGGCGCCGCCAACTACATGGACTGCGTCGGCGTGCACTACAACGAAGGCATCCTCGGCCCGGACGCCCGCAGCGGCGATCCGCGCGGCAACAGCGGCCACTACACGCGCTACTACTCCCGGATGTTTGAGGTCTACGCCGCGACCTTCCCTGGCAAGCCGCTCTGCTTTACCGAAATCGGTTATCTCTCCGGTGAAGGCTACGGGCCCCTGCCGGCCGGTTTCGCCTGGGCGGCAAACGTCACCGTCGCCAACCAGGCCGCCTGGCTGGGACGCGCAGTCACACTGGCGCGCAACAGCGGGCGCGTGCGTCTCTTCATCGTCTGGAACGTCGATGCCACCCGCTATGACTCGGACCCGCAGGCCGGCTTCGCCATCGTGCGCCCCGACGGGAATTGCCCCGCCTGCGGCCACCTGGCAGCAGCCATGGCCTGAGCCCCGCCGGCCCGGGCCTGTCGTCCCGGCCGTCAATACACCGGGCGCTCCACAGGGGGCGCCCGGTTCAGTTAATCAAATCGTCGCTGTCGCGCCCTGACCCAGCGCGGCCAGCAACAACCCCAGCACCAGCAGCGCCAGCAGGATCAGGCCGACCGAGCGCCAGCTGCGCACGCCGCGAATCATGCCGATGACGATGTGGCCGACGGCGAACACCAGCATCAGGGTGCACAGGTACAGCCGCTGGTCCGGCGCGGCTGCGGAAGACAGCGTGTCCATCTCAGGAGAACTCCTGCAGCAGGGTCAGCAGCACGGACGCAGCGACCCTAACTCGCGGGAGGGGGAGCGGGCGTTGCAGTCGGCAGGAGAGTCTGCGCCTGCTGCACCAGGAAGCCAAGCCGCTCGCTGAAGATGGTGAGGCTGGTGAGAATGGCCGCCGCATAGATCGCGCCAAGGGTGACGACGATGAGGCCCTGCCCCAGCACAGCCAGCAGCTGGACGTGCCGCCGGCGTCTTCCCGGCCCCTGCGGCAGCCGTCGCGCCTGATACTGAAAATACACCAGCGTGCAGATCACGCCCGCCGGCAGCAGGATACTGTCCAGGTTGCCGGCCACGACCCCCTCGCCGGTATCGAAGAGCAGCGGCAGCAGGGTGCCGTTGATGGCGCCGTCCAGCGCCACCGCCGTGCCCACGCCGATGAGAAAGGCCAGCGCCAGGCGGCTCAGCCCGTCGCCGCGCGGCGACCAGGAACGCAACAGCAGGAGCACGCCGATGAGCAGGGGCGCAAAACCCAACGTGAGCTGGTCGGCAGTCGCGTTCGGCACCAGCAGGTTGTCCTGTATCCAGGGGATCAGGATGCCATCCCAGATCACGATGGCGCTGTAGCCGGCGGCGAGGCCGGCGAAGACATACACCGCCAGGCGATACAGCAGGTTGTCGCCCAGCAGGTAACTGAAGATCATCAGGGTAAGGAGGAAGGACGCCCACAGGCCGGTCAGTTCCATGTTGGCCATGTCAGCGGCTTCTCCCGCGGCGCAACACGGCGCCGCCCATGTTGCCCAGCGCGCCCAGCGCGATCAATGCGATGCTCAGCGCCAGGCCGATGTGAATGGAGGCTTCCCGCTCCGCCGCCTGGGGGATCGTCCCGCGGCGAAGGGCCGGCGCCGGCCCCTGCTGTACCCGGGACGCTCCGACTTGTGGCGCTTCACTCGTCGGCGCCGGCAAGGGGGTCGACAGCGGCGTCGGCGTCGGGGCGGGCGCGTCCTGCTGCGGCAGGTCCGTGACGCTGGCCGTCCCCAGGTCCAGGCTCGCTGCCGGCAACCAGCCCCGCAGGCCGCCGTTGGTCTGCACGAAGAGCCAGCTGCCCGCCGGGTTGCGCAGCAGCACCAGCAGCGAGTCACCGGGATTGACCGCGCCAGGCGCCGGCGACGTTGCATCCGCGGCATTGCGCAGGGTCAGGTCAGCGGCGTTCTGCCGGACCGTGGCGCGGACAATGCCGGGGGTCGCCGGCGTGGCCCCTGGTTGCTGCAGGTTCTCGTCCACGACGCCCAGGGGCCCGGAGGCGGCCGTGGGAGTTACCGTCGCCACCGCGCTCCAGTCACCATCGCCGGCCAGGTTGAAGGCCAGTACCTGAAACTCCCAGACATCGTCGTTCGTGAGCCCGGTCACCGTGAAACGGGTCTCGTCGGCAGCCAGCGATGCCATGCGCCAGGCATCCGTGCCGGTACGCCAGCGCAGTCGATAGCCTCTCAGGCTGGAGCCGCCGTCATCATCCGGCGCGCTCCAGCGGGCTTCCGCGCCGGCGTCACCGGCGGTCAGCGTCAGTGACTGCGGTTGCGCGGGCGTGGTGAAGGGCACTTCGGTGATCCCCTCGCTCCAGGGGCCGGCGCCGTCAGCGTTGACGGCGCGCAGTTCAATGTAGTAGCCTGTGCCATTTTCCAGGCCCGTCAGCGTGTGGGTCGTGCCCGTTCCCGTGAGAGGGACATTCACCCAATTCTGATCAAGCGTGGACAGGTGACGGATGGTGTAGCCGGTAAGGGGCGAGCCACCGTCGGAAAGGGGTGGGTCCCACTCCAGTTCGATGCTGGAATCGCGGCTGATGGCCCTGAGCTTGCCGGGCGCTGACGGCGGCCCGGTAGTGACCTCCACCTGCGCCAGCAATGAATCGTAGGTGAGCGCGTCGCGGAAGCCGGCCAGGGTGCCGCCCAACGCCACCCGCAGCCAGGGACGGGCCAGCGGGACGGCGGCCTGGCCCGTCGCAGCCAGCAACTCGCTGTCCGCCAGGGGCCCGATCTGTTCCGCCCACTGCCGCAGGTCCTCGGGCCGGTCGGCGACGACCAGCACGCGCTCGAAGTCCTCCAGCCCGTCCACCGTCAGGCCGGTCGCCGCGCCGCGCAGATCCCTGGCCAGTTGCTGCTCCAGGTTCATGGTCAGCGAACGCAAGCCCGTCATGTCACCGGCCAGATAACGGGTCACGAACCAGTCATTGTTGGCCATCAGCCCGCCGCCCCGCTCCAGCTGCTGCGCCAGCGATGACCCCGCAGCGCCCAGTCGCGTCAACAGTTGTTCCGCGCGCAGCAGCGTCACCGGGTAGCGACTGACGACGACCGGTATGGCGCGGCGCAACAACAAATGGCGCAGCAGCACGCCGGCCACCGTGTCCAGCTCACCGGCGGCGGTCGGGCCATATTCCATGCCGACCAGTACCAGATCGCCGGCTGACAGGTCATCCAGCGCCTGGTACAGCGTCTCTTGCGGACTGTCAGCCGGGAATTCGACCGGCGCGCCCTCGCCAAAACGCGTCAGTGGATTGTAGAAGGGCAGCAGCATCCCGCTCACCAGCACCAGCGAGACCAGAAAGCGACCCCCGCCCGTGCGCAGGCGGGGCCGGCGTCGCCGGCGCCGGCCGGGGGCAGTGCTGGCCACCGCGCCAACCCCTGGCGCGAAGACGTTGGGGACGGCCGAGGGATCGCGACGGGCCAGCTGGTCGCTGCGGGCGCGCAGGCGGCGCAGACGCCGCGTCAGACGGTTGAGCGGCCGGTCACGCATCTGGCCCAGCAGGGCGATCAGGGGCGACGAGCTGGAGGGATCTCCTGCCCAGGCCGGCGGCGGGTAGCCGCCCGGCGGCCAGGGGTCCTCGCCAGGGCCCTGCCCGAAGACCTCAGTCATCGCGTTCGCTCCGCAGGCTGCGCTCCTGGCCGATGAGGACACGGGCGCCGACGACGAGGGTTGCCAGCGCGATCCCCAGCAGGATGCCGCGGGCGCCCGCGTTCACCGGCACTGCCAGCAGCCAGTCGCGCAGGGGCACCAGCGGCGCCAGTGCCGGCAGCGGCAGGGCAGCCGCCAGCACCAGCAACACCGTCAGCACAAAGAGCGAGCCCCAGCCACTGACGCGCAGCGCCATCACGCGCCAGGCGCCATACACCAGGCCGAAAAGCAGCAGGGCGGCCAGTGAGGACTCGACCGTGACCTGCACCTGTTCCAGCAACAGGAGGCGCCATTCCGCCCCGGCGGTGAGCAGGTTTTCACGCTCCAGCCAGGTCAGCGCGATGACCGTCGCGGCGCTGAGAAAGAGGATGAAACTGTAACCGCAGCCGGCCTGACGCCGGACGCTGCGCCGCGAATGCACCAGCAGCAGATTGAAGATGCCGATGATGATGGTCATGGCCACGCTGACCGAAAAGACCTGCAACAGCGTCGCGCTCCACTCACGGATGAACGGCTCCCAGGCGGCCAGCGCGCCGTCGAGCACCACCGGCTGCCGTTCCAGCAGCAATCCGGCCAGCGTAAGCAACGCGGTGGTCAGCGCGACCAGCACCGCGATCATGGTAAACGAACGGCGTATCATGCCGCGGCGGTCCCCCCGCTCCAGGCGAGGAACGCCATGGTGACCAGCGCCGCGATCAGCAGCCAGCGCAGCGTGTCCTGCATCAGCACCGCCGCCTGATTGCCCGGCGTCGGATGCAACCAGGCGCCGGCGAAGTAAAGTTCTTCACCAATGAGGGGTTCGTCGGCATTGGCCCAGGCGACCGCCTGGCCATCCAGCTGGTCGCTGGCGGCCAGCAGGGGTTGCCCGTGCCGCGCCGCCGCCTGACTGACCAGCGCCAGCTCCGGCCCGAAGCGACCGACCAGCAGGTTGGCGCCGACGTATTCGCTGCCCATCAGCGCCGTCGCCGCGCCGGCCCAGGCCAGCGAACGCGGCCCGTCCGGGAACCAGCGCAGGGTGCCCGGCAACATGCTGCCGGCGAAGCCGCGCGCCCGTTGCGCCCGGCGCAGGGTCTCATAGCCCAGCGGGATCATGCTGCTGGCGCTGGTGGTCATGATGACCGGCCCCTGCGCCAGCCGCGCCGTCTGGAAGACGAATTCCGCGCCGGCCAGCGCCAGCAGACTGTCGCCATCCTGCAGGCCCGCGCCGCCGGTGGAGACGTGCACCGGCTGTCCCCGCGCGGCCGCCTGTTCCAGCAGACGCGGCAGGGCCTGCCAGGCGGGCATCACCCGCAGGCTGCGCGCGCTGCGGCGACTGACGGCGAAGGACGACAGCCCCAGGCCAAGCGCCACCAGCAGGGGCAACACCAGGCTCGCATTTTGCTGCAAAAAGGCGAGTAAGGGGTCCAGCGAGGTCATCAGCCCTCGCTTTCCAGCTGACGGCGCAGACGCTCAATGCCGTCCGGTTCCTGCAGCAGACTGGCCAGGCGTCCGGTCAACTCCGCCGCGCCGAAGAGGCCGCTGAGTGGCTGGACAACCCACAGGAGTTGCGCGCCGGGCACGCCCAGAGGTTCGAAAACGTCCAGCAGCAAACGCAGGGGAGCGCCCAGACCGCGCGCCTGCAAGTCGCGAATCCAGTCCTGCCCGGTCATGGGCGCCAGTATAGCACAGCGCCTGTAGCGCGACAGCCGGCGCCCGTTCGCAATCCGCCGGGCAGCCGGCATAATCCGCCCCGGTGGACATGCGGTGAAGCACACCATGGCGCGCAATCTGCTCTTCGTCAGCAGCTACAGGGACCTCGGCGGCGGCGAGACCGCCCTGCTGACGCTGGCGCAACAGCTGGACAAGTCTCGCTGGCGCCCGCACTTGCTGGTGGCCGGCGCCGGACAGTTGAGCGCCGCCTGGGAGAAAGAGGGCTGGCCGGCGCACTTCACGCCCTGGCGCAACGCCAGCGTGTACTTCGTGCCGGCGCTGTGGGCCCGCCTGCCGGCCGCGCGGCGCATGGAGCGGCTGCTGCGTTCAGGGGACTTCGCCGCCGTCCACGGCGACTATCACAGCCTGCCCTGCCTGTTGCCGGCCGCCCGGCGCGCCGGCATCCCGCTGCTGTGGACCTGCTCGGGCTGGTGGTTTCGGCCGCGTCCCTGGCAATACGCCTTCTTTCGCCAGCCGGCGGCGACCTTCGCCTCGTCCCGCGCGATCCGCGACGGCTTCCTCGGCCGGCCGCCCTTCATGCCGCCGGAAAGTATCGAACTTCTTCCCCTGGGTGTGGATGGCGAGCGCTTTCGGCCACGGGCGGACGTCGCGCAAATACGCGCTGAGCTGGAACTGGCGCCGGAGACGCCGCTGGTGCTCATGCTGGCGCGCTTTCAGGCGGTCAAGGGGCACCAGGTCTTCCAGGCCATGGCGCGACTGATCGCCCGGGACATGCCGTCGGCGCGCTTGCTCGTCGCCGGCGACAACCCCCACAGCGCTGCCGACCGACGCTATCGCGCGCGCATCCTGGAGCGCGCGCGCCAGGACCCCCTGCTGCGCGAGCGCCTGCGTTACCCCGGCTTCCGCGCGGATACGGAGCGCATCCTCGCCGCCGCCGACGTCGTCGTCTGCGCCTCGGACTTCGAAAGCGTTGGCATGGTCAATCTGGAAGCCATGGCCTGCGCGCGACCTGTGGTCAGCACCAGGCGCGGCGGACCGGCCGAGACCGTCATCGACGGCGAGACCGGCTACCTCGTCCCGCCTGGCGACGCGGCTGCGCTGGCCGCGCGCGTGTTGCAACTGCTGCGGGACCCGGCCCTGCGGCAGCGCATGGGCGCGGCCGGCCGTCAACACGTCCTGCGGAACTTCAGCGCCGCTGCCAACGCCCGCAAATTCCAGCGCGCCCTGGAACGCGCGCTGGCGGCGCAGTGCGCTTGACGCGGGCCCGTCTCTCTCCTATCATCGACTCATCAGCGCAGGCTTCAGGCTTCAACAGCGACCGGAATGAACCCAACGTCAGCTCCACTGAACCGGCGGGTGCTGCGGCTCAACGTCGGCGACATCACCGGCGCCGGGCCCGGCTACAGCCAGGATGCCAGCCTGGATATCCCGGCCCTGCAGGTCGCCGACGATCTGGCGCTGGAGTTCCTGCGCGGCCCCTTCCGCCTCAGCCGCACGCGCGAGGGCGTGTTGCTGCAGGGGCGGCTGCTGGCCGGCATGCCGGGTAACTGCAGCCGCTGCCTCACGCCGACCCTGGCTGAACTGACATTGCAACTGGAAGAACTCTACAGTTATCCGGTCGCTCACGGCGTGGAGTTTTTCGTCGCCGAGGACGGCATGCTTGACCTGGCGCCACTCTTGCGCGCCGAGGTGCTCATCGCCGGCGCCCATGGCCTGTTGTGCAGGACGGATTGCCGCGGCCTTTGCCCGGACTGCGGCGCCAACCGCAACCAGACGGACTGCGACTGTGAACGCGACGACGTCGACCCGCGCATGGCGGCCCTGCGCCAGTTGCTGGATGACCAGCCCCCTGTCCGCGTGCCGGATCGCGACGCATGACTGCCGTGACCCTGATCCAGGCCCCTGACCCGCGTCCCTGAGCCCCTGTGCTTACAGTTGCGGACGTCCTGCAACTGCCGGCCCTCGCCGGCGCCAGGCTGATCGCCGGTGCGGCCGGCTGTCAACGCCCAATCAGCCAGGTCCACCCGGTCAGCGTGCCGGACGTTGCCCGCTGGCTCAATGGCGGTGAATTCATCCTGACCACCGCGCTCAACCTGCCGCCGGATGCGGCCGGCCAGCGCAACTGGCTGGCAGCGCTCGTCGACAAGGGCGTGGCCGGCATGGGTCTGGCCGTCGGTAACGCCATCGATTGCGCCCCGGCAGCCCTGCGCGAAGCGTCGGAGCAGCACGGCTTCCCGCTCGTCGAACTGCCCTCACGGCTGCGTTTCGTCGATATCGCCCGCAGCGCCAACGAACTCATCGCCCAGGAACACATGAGCCTGCTGCAGCGGGCGCTCAAGATCCAGCGCGTGCTGACGCAACTGGTGCTGGACGGCGGCGATCTGCAGCAACTGGCCGGCACCCTTGCCAAACTCATCGACCAGTCCGTCAGTATCGAGAACAGTCGCTTCGAGGCGCTCGCCGGCGCCAACATCAGCGCCTTCGACGAGGCGCGGCGCTATACCCTGCGCGAGGGCCGCACGGACCCCCGTCTGGTGCGCGCCCTGCGCGAACGCGGCGACCTCAGCACCATTCGCAAGACCCTGCGCCCGCTGGCCCTGCCGGCGCTGCCGGAGGTCGGCCTCGAAATGGAGCGCATCCTCGCGCCCGTCGTGGTCCACGGCGACATCTACGGCTACGTCTGGATCATCGCCGACGGTCGCCCGCTGACCGACATCGATCACATGGCCATCGAAAGCGGCGCGACCATCGCCGCCCTGATGCTGCTGCATCAGGAGGCGGTACAGAGCGCCGAGATGTCGCTGAAAGGCAGCTTCTTCGCGCAATTGATCGAGGGCGACAGGGAGCGGCAGGACCTGCTGACCGACCAGGCGTTGCGCTTCGGCATCGATCTCGGCGTCCCCTACCGCCTGCTGCTGGTCGCGCCGCCGGAGCGTCAACGGCTGCTGCGCCTGCACCGACGCGTCCAGCAACTGGCCTCAGGCAAGTCCTGGCCGGTGGTCGTCGGTCAGTTCGCCGGCCAGTTGCTGCTGCTGACCCCGGCGGCGGGCTCGCCTGCTGACATGAGTTCGCAGTTGCGACGGCTCGCCCGCGGCCTGCGCGTCTGCGTCAGCGCGCCACAGCTGGCCGCCGGCGGCGTCCCGCTCGCCTGGGAACAGTGCCAGCAGGCCCTGCAGATCGCGCGGCGCCTGGAACTGCCGCCGGTGACCTTGTACGCGCAACTGGGCTACCTGCTCACCCTGTGGCAGGCGGGGCCGCAGGAGCTGGAACGCAACCCGCATCTGCCGGCGCTGCGCCGGCTGCAGGGGGAAGAGCAGGCCGACCTCTTCCACACGCTCGAAGCCTGGCTGGACGCCGGCGGCAACAGCGCGCGCACGGCCCGCGAACTGCACATCCACCGCAGCACGCTGAATTATCGCCTCAAACGCATCCGCGAAATCTGCGATAACCCGCTCAGCGAGCCCTCCACCCGGCTCGACCTGCAACTGACACTGAAGCAACTGCGCCTTTTCGGCTAACAACAGGCACAGCATTAACGCAAGCCGGGACTCTCGTCCCCGTTGTTGCGCGATGTCGTTATTTTATGATTAACGACAGTCTCTTGTGCAAACGATATGTCACGATTTTGTTCGCATGCGCCGCAGAATGGCGCGCAGGGCTTTACGGTCCCTGCCCAGCCAGGCAACCATGACCTCAACGCAATGCGTTGAGGCAGGAGGGAAAGCAAAGCGCAGCGACAGGCCCCTGACCTGATCGCGCCTCCTGACTGGCTGCCGCAGCCGCCGGCAGCCGTGCCATAGAACACAGTGTTGGTGTACACTGGCCTCATGCCTTGTCTCTGCGTCAAGGCAACCTGCAAGCGCACAGTGTCATAACATCTGTCTCCTCTCACCCTCCACATTGCGTTTCGGGAGTGTTTGTGAATAACGGGGAGAAAACCCATGCGTCGCGTGCTGCAGTCAGTGTTGCCGGTCGCCCTGGCGGCCATCGTGTTCCTCGCCCTGGTCGCGTCAGGCCTCTCCCTGGCCCAGGACGACGGCGACGCCACCCGGTGGCGCGGCATCCGCGTCGCGCCGGAGAACCGCTGCTCACCCTACGACCGCGACGATTATCCCTACCCCCGGTCCGTCGAACTGGAAATCATCGCGCGCGAGGGCGGCAAGATCTGCAGCCCCTACACCAATGAGTGCTTCGAGTCGCGCTTCGACACCGATATCGAGCACATCATCGCCGTCTCGGAAGCGCACGACAGCGGCCTCTGCGCCGCCGGCGCCGCCACCAGGCGCGCTTTCGCCTCCGACCTGCGCAACCTGACGCTGGCCTCGCCGGCGCTCAATCGCAACCAGAAACGCGCGAAGGACGCCGCCGACTGGCTGCCGGCGCAGAATCGCTGCTGGTTCGCCAGCCAGATCATCGCAGTGCGCCAGGCCTACGACCTGACCATCGACCGGCGCGAGGCGAACGCGCTGGACAGCGTGCTGGCCGGCTGCGACACAGGCATGGATGCCGTTGCAGCGCCGGCTGGCGCCGGCTACGTGGTCGCCGGCAGCGGCACGGTGAACGCTCGCTCCTGCGCGGCCACCACTTGCGACGTCGTCACCACCTTCCGCGGCGGTCAGGCGCTGGATGCAATCGACGTGGTCGCAGGCGCCGCCTGGCGCGGCGACACGCGCTGGCTGCAGGTCCGCCATGGGGATGGCGAGGTCTACGTCCACGCCCTGCTGGCGCGGCAGGTCACGCCCGGCGCTGTGCCCACGGCCACGAGCAGGCCCGCCACAAGTGCCGGCGCGGTGACGGTCAACCCCAACCAGGCGACCACGATCTGGTACGTGGTCGCGCCGTCTCACGCCAACGCGCGCAGTTGCCCGCGTACCACCTGCAAGGTGGTCACCAGCTTCGCGCGCGGCGCCGCGGTGAACGTGCTGCAGCGCGTCAGCGGCGAGTCGGTCAACGGCAATTCAACCTGGCAGGCGGTGAAGCACGGCAACCAGGTGGTCTACGTCCACGCGCCCCTGCTCTCGCAAAGCAGGCCGCGTCCGACAGCGGTCCCGGTGGCGCGCCCCGCGCGGTCATCACAGTCACAGCCGCAGCAACAGCAGCAGTCGCAACCGGCCGCCGTCAGCGCCCCGCCCACCGCCGTGCCTGGGCCGCAGTTCAGCTGCGATTGCTCAAAGACCTGCAGCGCCATGGCCTCATGCCAGGAAGCCTACTTCCAGTTGAACACATGCGGCTGTTCCCGCCGCGACAGCGATCGGGACGGCGTCCCCTGCGAGAGCATCTGCCCCGGCGGCTGAGATGGCGCGCGTGAGGAGGCACTCGTGATGCAGAACTCGGGAATTGCCGGCGTGATAGCCGCCGGTTGCGGTTTTCTGCTGCTCGTCAACACCGCCCTGATCCTGCTGATTCTCTACATCGTTATCGCGTCGCAGTCCCCCGCCGGCCGGCAGTCACTGGAATCCCTGTTTGCTTCCCTGGTACAGATCGCTGGCCTGGAGCAGGACACGACCCGGCCTGTTGAGGCGACTGTGGCGGCGCTGGCCACCGACGTGCACGAATTGGCTCTGCGCCCGGATTCCCCGCTGTCTGCAGGAGACGGGGGCGCCGGTTCAGGGCCGACGACCCGGGCATCGGCCACGCCCTGGCCAACGGTCACGCCGCAGCCAACCTCGACACCGCGGCCAACACCCACGCCGCGACCATCGCCCACACCAGTTTCAACGGCAACGCCACGGCCAACGCCCACAGCGAGTCCGACGGCAACGACCGCCGCGCCGGCGGTCAGCGACGCTGCGGCCGAAGACGCCGGCCAGGCGACCACCCGCTACTACGTCATCGCGCCCTACCGCGCCAATGCGCGCAGCTGTCCGCGCACCGGTTGCCCGGTGATCGCCAGCCTTGTGCTCGGCACTGCCGTCGACGTCCTGCAGCGCGTCGATGGTGAATCCATTGGTGGCAGCACGACCTGGCTGGAGTTGAAACAGGGCAGCCAGGTGGTCTACGTCCACGGCTCGCTGCTCTCGCAGGACAGGCCGGCGGCGGCAGCGGCCCCGCTTGCCCGCCCGGTCAGCCAGCCGCAGCCACAGGCGCAGCAATGACAACAGGTTGCGGTCGGCAACCTGCAGCCGCTGTGTCCGCATCGCAGTTCTCCTGCGACTGCTCAAGGAACTGCAGCGCCATAACCTTTTACCAGGGAGCCTGCTTCCAGTTGAACACCTGCGGCTGCGGGCGACGCGACGGGGACAACGACGGCGTCCCCTGCGAGAGCATCTGCCCCGGCGGCTGAGGTCCCGGACGATGAACGTGGAGCGCGCCGTCCCGCCTGACCTGCAACCCGCACTCATACAGATGGGCCACTTCGCGTAAAATGGCAGCGCCTTCGTCACTGCAAGGGGAGCATGCCGTGGTCCGCTCATTCGCAATTCTGCTGCTGGCGCTTGTCGGCGCCGGCGCGCTACAGGCGCAGGACCGCTACTGGTCTGCCAGCCAGATCAGCGCCGCGCGCCAGGTCCACGACCTGGGCATCGACCGGCGCGCGGCGAACGCATCGGAGCGCGCGCCGGGCGGCAGCGACACAGACACAGATATCACTGAAACGCCGGCTGACGCGGGCTACGTGGTCGCCGGCAGCGGCACCGTCAACGCGCGCAGTTGCGCCGACACCGCCTGCGAGGTCGTCACCGTCCTCCGCAGCGGTCAGGCGCTGGACGTGATCGAAGAGGTCCAGGGGGCCGCCTGGCGCAATGACACGCGCTGGCTGAAGGTCCGCCATCAGGTTGGCGAGGTCTACGTCCACGCCCTGCTGGCGCGGCAGGGCGCGGCAACGGCAACAACCACTCTCCGGCCAGGCGCTGTCAGCGATGTTGCGCCAACTGTCAACATCAACCAGGCGACCACGACCTGGTATGTGGCCGCGCGCGCCCACGCCAACGCGCGCAGTTGTCCGCGAACCAGTTGCCGCATTGTCACCAGCTTCGCGCGCGGCGCCGCTGTTGATGTTCTGCAGCGCGTCAGCGGCGAGGCGGTCAACGACAATGCCGGCTGGCAGGCGGTGAAGCGCGGCACTCAGGTGGTCTTCGTCCACGCGCCCCTGCTCTCCCGCAGCCGGCCGGCGCCGACAGCGCCAACGGCTCCGCAGCAACAGGGGCAACCGGCCGGGGTCAACGCGCCGGCGATTGGCGGTGGCTTCGCCCTCGGCGGCCAGGCGCTCGGCTTCACCGCGCCGCATCACATGCACGCCGCCCGCATGACCTGGGTCAAGCGCCAGGTGCGCTATCACCGGGGCGCCAACGCCGGTGACGTCCACCACATCATCGCCGGCGCCAAAAACGCCGGCTTCCGCGTGCTGCTCAGTATCGTCGGTGAGCCCGGCCAGATGGCCCCCGACCCCGCCGGCTATACCCGCGAATTCGTCAACTTCCTCGCCGGCGTCGCCGCCCTCGGCCCCAATGCCATTGAGGTCTGGAACGAACAGAATATCGACCGCGAATGGCCCAACGGACAAATCAGCCCGCAGGCCTATACCTCCATGCTCAGCCAGGCCTGGAACGCCATCAAGGGCGCCAATACGAACGTGATGGTCATCAGCGGCGCGCCCGCCCCCACCGGCTTCTTCGGCGGCTGCGGCGCTTCCGGCTGCGATGACCTGCCATTCATCCGTGGCATGGCCGCGGCCGGCGCCGCCAGCTACATGGATTGCGTCGGCGTCCACTACAACGAAGGCATCCTCGGCCCCGACGCCCGCAGCGGCGATCCGCGCGGCAACAGCGGCCACTACACGCGCTACTACTCCCGCATGTTCGAGGTCTACGCCGCGACCTTCCCTGGCAAGCCGCTCTGCTTCACGGAGATCGGCTACCTCTCCAGCGAGGGTTACGGTCCGCTGCCGGCGAGCTTCGCCTGGGCCGCCAACGTGACCGTCGCTGACCAGGCCGCCTGGCTGGGACGCGCCGTCACCCTCGCCCGCAACAGCGGCCGCGTGCGGCTCTTCATCGTCTGGAACGTCGACGCCACCCGCTACGACACCGACCCCCAGGCCGGCTTCGCCATCGTCCGGCCCGGCGGTGACTGTCCCGCCTGCGCCACCCTGGCCGCCGCCATGGGCTGACGGCTAACGGAGCGGTTGCGCCTGGCGACCGCCATGCCTCACGCAAGGCGCGCCGTGCTACAATGCCGGTACCTAACCGGCAACCGGAGGCCCGCCATGAGCGCCAGCGACGACCTCAACCAGCGCATCGGCGTGCTGACGCGCCGCGAGACCGAGGCGCGCATCCTCGCGCCGCTGATCGACGCCCTCGGCGAGGAATTCGGCCGCGAACGCGTGCTGGAGGTCCTGCGCGACACAATCATCGACATCGCCCGTCAGCAGGGCGCGGCCATGGCCGGGCAGACCGGCGACAGCGACCTCGACGCCTTCGCCGATACCCTGCCCGCCTGGCAAAAGGACGACGCGATGCGCATCGAGACGCTGCGCCAGGACGACGAGGCCTTCCACTTCAACGTGACGCGCTGTCGTTACGCCGAGTTGTACCGCGCGCTGGGCATCCCGGAGCTGGGCGCGCTGCTCTCCTGCAACCGCGATTTCGCGCTCATCGAGGGCTTCAACCCCGACGTGCAACTGGAGCGCAGCCAGACCATCATGCAGGGCGCGACTCACTGCGATTTTCGTTATTCGCTGCCCGGGCGGGAGGATTCCACCGGCACCTGAGCGTGCTGGAATGACGCTTACAGGTCAGGAGGTGTGGTGATGTTCACCAACCTGCGCATGGTCAACTTTAAATCCTGGAAAGACACGGGCGACGTGCGTCTGGCACCACTGACGGTCCTCTTCGGCGGCAACAGCGCCGGCAAGAGCGGCCTGCTACAAATGCTGCTGCTGCTGAAGCAGACGACGGAGTCGTCGGACCGAAACGTAGTTTTACAAACCGGCATTGACTACAGAGAAAAGGATTACGTCCGGCTCGGAACACCTAACGACATTACACACTTTGATACAAGCAATATGGCTCTGTCTGTTGGCTGGAACTGGCCTGACAGCGAACAGCCCCTGTCCTTTCCAAGGTTGGACAATCCTCGAAACTCAAAGATTAAATCTCTGGAATTCCTGACCCAGATCCAGGTTGATACAAAATATACACATGCCACCTCTTTTGTTTACCGACAAGGTCAAGGTGAACAGGAAAAGATCGAGGCGTATTTTAAACGAGAACCAACCCGGGGTTACATTCTGAAAGTCAGACTTGGTGAAGATGATCAAATAGCGCAACCCCGATTTGATGGCATTTCCAGCATTTTGGATACGGGCAAGTGTTACAGCTTCCCACCAGCAGCAAGGCGTCTGTTCGCTTCAGCGCCATACTTCCTGGATGATCTTGAGTGGAAAATCGAAGAGCAATTCAAGAGAACGCTCTATTTGGGTCCTCTTCGCGAGTTTCCCCAGCGCATATACCCATGGGCAGGTGAACGACCTTCAGATGCAGGTCACAGAGGCGAACATGCCATCCAGGCCTTGCTGGGCCGGGGTCTCCAAAATTGTATTGAGAAGTCGTTACAGGAACTGGACTTGCTTGCATCCTTTGATGTCCGGGCTGTTACTGAAGGAGAACCCTGGTACAGGGTACATGTAAGACGCCACGGAAGCGGACATGAAGTACTGCTTCCAGACATCGGCTTCGGCGTTTCACAGGTGCTGCCCGTACTGGTCCAGTGTCTCTACGCCCCGGAACATTCAACCATCATTCTGGAACACCCCGATCTGCACCTGCATCCTTCCGCACAGGCCGGCCTTGCAGATTTCCTCATTGAAGTAATGAAACAACGGAATCTGCAACTCATCGTCGAAAGCCACAGCGAGCATCTGCTGCGGCGGTTGCAACGTCGGGCGGCGGAAGCCAAACTCCGCCCGGATGAGGTTGCCTTGTACTTTTGCGATATCCAGGATGGCGTTTCGGGCCTGACGAAGCTGGAATTTGACGTATTCGGGCAAATCAGCAACTGGCCCGATGATTTCTTCGGCGACATGACCGCCGACGTGATTGCATCGCTGGAGAGCAGTCTGGACCGCCAGCTTGCCGATGGCTGAGCGCCGGATCATCGATACCAACGTCCCATTGGTCGCAGCAGAAAAACATGACAGGGCAACAGTAAAATGCCGACGCGCATGTGAGATTTTCGTCAAACTTGTCCTCAACGGCAAAATCTGTGTGGTTATCGACGATAATCGGACTGCATATACCGAATACCGCAACAATATGTACCCGGACCCGAATCCCTCTTCCGGACTGGCAAGCAACTTTCTGATGCACATCATCCAGAACTATGGCAACGCTGAACGCGTTCTCAGAATTCCACTGGTCCGGGAAGAAAACGGTGAGTACGTGGAGTGGCCACGGGACCCGAACCTTGCCGATTTCGACCCTGACGACAGAAAATGGGTCGCGCTGGCCCGTGCGTTCAGACAGGAAACCGGCCAATCCGCGCCGATAACCTACGCCATCGAACGCGACTGGGACGACTACCGCGCTGCCCTGATACGCCACGGCGTTGAACTCGACCACCTCTGCGCCGCAGACGATCATGCAGGGCGCGACTCACTGTGACTTTTGCTATTCGTTGCCGGCGCGGGAAGACGGAACGGATTAGTCGAAAAATCTAACTGAAATGCTCCAGTCCGTCTCGTTCAGGTCACAGAGATCGGCCAGTTCGAGCATATAACTGGCGGCGTCGCTGGGCCACATGAAGTGCAGCCACCAACCATTGTCGAGTTGTTTGTGTCCTCCGCTGCGCACGAGACTGTTGCTTTCCAGTTCGTTCGCGATGTCTTCAAAATCCGGGCGAGACACAGCAACCTCGTTGGTGAACAGTTGCGTGGCGTTGTTCCAGGAGTTTCTGTAAACGTCCAGTCGTTTGCCGAACAGGTTTAGCGCAGGGACCTTGGAGTTCCGGTAATCAAATCCGGGACGGGGATGACGATCAGGATCGTAGATTTCATCGTCTCTGTCTGCTCTCAGATCCGGCCATAGTTCCAGGAATGCATCAATAATCCAGTTCTCACGATCAACTATGGCCTTTTCATTCCATGCTCGAACATCTCCTGGCTGACCCTCGCCAAAATACTGATTGTTTAGTGGCAAGCCATGCTCGCGCAATAACGCTCTCTTTTTGTGCCAGGAGCTGTTAGACATGCTGCTGTTCCAGCTTTGTGTCACGAGTGTAAGGTTACCCAGACTGTTCAAGTAAAAGTCGTAACTCTGTTCAAAATCCTCCCATTCTTTCCTGAGATGACGTTCCCAATTCTCACTCAAGCTGCGTGGCATTATGTGCTCAACGGTGGGTGCGCTTTTTAATGTGAACGTCACGTCGCGACCTTGCAGTAAATGGTGATTAACCCGCATGAGAATGTAAACCAGTCGTCTGCGATTTGGAGCAGACCGATACAAATCCATGTCGCTCAATACATTGCGCAGTCGTTTGTCATCAGGATAGTTGCGTGTGTGTAATCTCCGTTTCAGTTCTTGCAGAGATTCCACTCTGACCAGAGACGCCAAAAAGCGTCGCAAACCTCCAGTATGAAAGTTCGCCAAGAAGTGACGGGTTATGTAATTGTCAACCAACTCCAGCGCTTCCAGCAACTCTCCGCGTGACAGCCTGCCGCCATGATGCGCGTCGTACAGGTGCAGTAGCAGCGGGCGCACGACCGTTCGCTCCAGCGCATTGAAGCGCTTCAGCCACTGGCGCAATTCCTCGTCTGCCTCGGCCTTCGGCGTCAGGAAGCGACGGAAGTATCCTGCATGACGATGGAGCGTCGCCAGTTCTGCGACCAGGGCCGCCGGCTCACTGAATTCGCTGCCCATGCGCTTGCGGAAGTGGAGGTACATTGCATCTTCCCGGTAGAAATCCCCGACCTTGCTTGCCAGATAGTTCAGCAGAAAATCCGAAATACCTGCTGACCGACGCTCTTCAAACATATCCTGAATGGGCAACCAGTGTCGCTTGTAGGAGTTGTCTTGTTCGTTGGCTGGCAGCCGCATCGCCAAGTAATTGCGCACCAGGTCCGCCTGCTCCAGCGCTCTCCCCCGGGCGTTCAGACTCTCGAATATCTGGTGGGGGCGTTCCTCGCGCTGCAGGTTGATGAAGACCACCTTCAGTCGCGTGAGCAGGGTGTCAAACAGGTCACGACAAGCGGTTTTCCCGTCGCCGGTTGTCTGACGGATTTGCTGGACAAAGAAGCGGTGAGCGTCGTTCAGACGCGTCCTGCCACTGTCCCTTGCCACATGTCTCTCGACCAGCGTCAGCCAAGCGCTGCGGTCGCCATAGTGCTCTGTTGGCAACACCTTGTAGCGCAATTCGTCGCGCCCGTGGCGATTTGTGAGATAGTCACCAATCTCGTCACGCAATTCTTCATCATCCGTTTCGGATGCCAGTGCATTAAGCAATAGCGAAAGGGTCACAAGACGTTGTTGACCATCAACAAGTGTCCAGGTTGGCATATTCACTGCGACTGAAGGTTCCTCAATGACAACGACGGCACCAAGAAAGTGTTCCGCCGTCCCGCCGGCATGGTTGTGAATCTCCAGCAGGTCGTTCCAGAGCGTTTGCCATTGCTCGTTTTCCCAAGCGTAGGGTCGCTGAAAGCGCGGCAAGATATAGTGCACATTGCCGCCATCACTGAACAACCCGCCAACATTGATGACATCCGCCTTCATTCAGGTCTCCCCCGCATTTCCGAAAGCTCAATGATATCGCACCGCGACGGAGGGCCACACAGGCAGTCATCCGGCGCCTGAACGTGCCGCATCAGCACGCCCCTCGCCGACGCCGCCACGACCGTGGCCACACCACCCGTTTGAAGGCCGTGCGCGCTTCGTGCTATCTTACGGGGCATATGCGGATTCATTCAGGAGATGAAACATGGTCGAATCACTGGCTCTGGACTATTCAGCAAGTACCCAACTGGTTGACATGTTCCGGCGGCACCTGGAGTTGTGCAAGGTGCATCCAGGCGAACACGTCCTCATCCACACCGACCCGGGCAGCTATCCCCACTACGCCGCCGCCTATATGGGCGCGGCCATTCAGCTGGGCGCCGACGTCTTTCAGATCGTGCACCCCAACCGCGAGGAAAAGGCGGTCATCGACGCCTGGAAGCGCGCCGACCTGGTCATCGACGTCTCCTCCGGCCCGCACGCCTACGGCCACATCATGCGCGAATCGATGGATTCCGGCACGCGCCTGCAACGCATCGGCGTGGCCGTCAACACCATGCGCCGTCTCTTCCCCACCCAGGAACTGCGCGAGCGCGTGCTGGCCGGCAAGGAACTCATGATGAACGCCAAAACCATGCGCATCACCTCCCCCGGCGGCACCGACCTCACCTTCTACAAGGAAGGACGCGATCCGATGGGCATCTACAGCGTCTCCGACGTCCCCGGCCGCTGGGATATCTGGCCGAGCGGGATGGTCTGCTGCGCGCCGGAAGAGCACAAGGGCGGCGGCGTGCTCGTGCTGTCCCCTGGCGATTACATGCTGGTGCTCAACCAGTACATCAACGATTACGTCTATCTGGAAATGCAGGACGGCCGCATCACCAGTATCAAGGGCGGCATGCAGGCCGAATTGCTGAAGCGCTGGTTCGCCCAGTTCAATTCAGAGGACTCCTACCGCATCGCCCACGTCGGCTGGGGTTGCGAGCGGCGCGCCAACTGGCTGATCCCCGGCCAGGACAACGAGTGCATGTACGCCAACATGCAGATCGCCTTCGGCTCCAACATCGGCATCTTCAAGGGCGCCACCACCCTCACCAATTCGCACATCGACTTCCCCTGCCTCAACAACAGCTACTGGGTGGATGACATCCAGATCATGGAGAACGGTGAATTCGTGCTCGACGAATTGCGCTACCAGGGCGATGCGGGTATCACCACGGAGACCGGCGGCACGCAGACCGGCCACGGTTCCCGTCCAGGTTGACCGGGTTGAAGCATGGCCACGCACAACCAGCCCTTTGATTACGCGGCGCGCTGCCGGCGGGTGCAGGAAGGCCTGCGCCATGCCGGCAGCGATGCCCTGATCGTCGGCCCGTCCAGCGATCTTTTCTACCTGATCGGTCTGAACCGGCCGCAATCCGAGCGCCTGACGCTCTTCATCCTGCCCGCTGCCGAAGACGAGCGACCGCGTCTGATACTCCCGGGTTTCGAGACGGCCCTGGCGGAGCCGCTGGCGCATTTCTTCGATCTCATCCCCTGGGAGGAGACCGACAGCCCCTTCGAGCTTTTCGCCGCCTCCCTGCCCCCTGCAAAGGCGGGGCAGCGGCTGCGTCTGGGCGTCGCCGACCAGATCTTCTCACATTTCCTGTATCGACTGCAGGCCGCCGCGCCGGACGTCGACTTTGTGCCCGGCGGCGCCGTGCTCAACCCCATCCGCATGGTCAAGGAGGCGGGCGAACTGGAATTCCTGACCCAGGCCGGGGCCGCCGCCGACAGCACCTACCTCGCCCTGCTGGAGCTGCCGCTCATCGGCATGAGCGAGGCGGAGGTCAAACAGCAACTGGTGGCGCTCCTGCCGCAGCACGGCCACGACCCCGGCGGGCGCGCCGGGGCCATCGTCGGCGTCGGCGAAAACGGCGCCTCGCCGCATCACCACGTCGGCCCGCGCCGCATCGCGCCAGGTGATGCCATCGTCGTCGATTTCGGCAGCACGGTAAATGGCTACTGGTCCGACATGACCCGCAGCTTCCACGTCGGTCCGCCGTCGGATGAATATCGCCGCGTCTACGACGTCGTCAATGAAACCAACCAGCTGGCCTTCGAGGCCATCCGGCCCGGCGTCACCGCAGAATCGATCGATGCCGTCGCCCGCGCGCACATCATTGCCGCCGGCTACGCTGACGGCATCCTGCACCGCACCGGCCACGGCCTCGGTTTCGACCTTCACGAAGCGCCCTATATCGTCCAGGGCGACAAGACCGTCCTGCAGGAGGGGATGGTCTTCAGCGTCGAGCCGGGCATCTACCTGAAGGGCCGCTTCGGGGTGCGCATCGAGGACATCGTCACCGTGACGGCTGACGGCGCGCGCCGCTTCAACCTCAGCACGCACGAGTTGCAGGTCCTGGGCACATGAGCGCCATCGAACGCATCCTGGTCATGGGCGCCGGCCCCGGGGGGATGGCGGCGGCCGCCGCCCTCTCCCGCCGCGGCTACCGCGTCCATCTCTACAACCGCAGCCGCGAGCGTATCGCCGCCATCCTTGAGCAGGGTGGCGTCAATATCGAAGGGGACCTGGTTGGCGGGGACGAGGCCGAAGAGCTGGTGCCGCTCGCGCTCATCACCACCGATATCGCCGCCGCCATGGAGAACGTCGAACTGGTCCTCATCGCCGTGCCCGCCTACGGGCAAAGGGCGATGCTGGAGACCTGCCTGCCCCACTTGCGCAGCGGTCAAATCATCCTGCTGCTCACCGGTTCGGCCGGCTCGCTGGAACTGGCGCCGCTGCTGCGCGCTGCCGGGCACAGTCTTGACGACGTCCTGCTGGGAGAGACGGTCACCCTGCCACAGTCGGCGCGCATGGTCGAACCGGGCAAGCTGCGCATCCGCCTGCCGTCAAACCTGCGCTTCGCCGCCTTCCCCGGCCGCAATACCGCAGCGCTGGCGGAACGCCTGGGCGATACGCTGCGCCTCATCCCCAAACCCAACGTGCTGGACCCCGGTCTCAACAACCCCAATTTCATGATCCACCCGGCGCCGATGCTGCTGAACTACGCCGCCGTCGAGCGCCAGGACGGTTACCTCTCCATCATGAACGAGGGGATGACGCCCACTGTGTTGCGTCTGCTGGATGCCGTCGACGAGGAGAAGATGGCCCTGCAGCGCGCGCTGGGGCTGGACGTCGTCTACATCGACGACCTCTACCGCGAGACCGGCAGCGGCCCCCACGTCTACCGCGTGCAGGGCGAGCCCTTCAACCTGCGCGACCGCATCTGGGACCGCTATATCACCGAAGACGTGCCCTATGGCTCGGTGCTCTATTCGTCGCTGGGGCGTTTGCTGGACGTGCCGACGCCCGTCAACGACAGCATCAACCACATCTTCTGCGTGACGGAAGAAGAGGACTACTGGGTCACGGGCCGCAACGCTGAAGCGATGGGCATCGCCGGCATGCAGCGCGAACAATTGCTGCACTACCTGGAGACGGGCGAACGAAGCCGACGCTGCGCCAGGTGACCGGCGTCAACTGCCGGGTTCACCCTCAGGCGATGGCGTCGCTGACCAGGTCCGGGTGGACGAAGCGCCCGTTCTCCGTAATCGGCACGTTATCCAGCGCAATGCTGTGCGTCAGCCCGTTGAAATCGATGTGGGCGACGACGTCGTTCGTGCCGTCGCCGATGTACCAGGAGGTGTCGCGCCCGAAGGCGATCTGAAACACGCCGGGGTAAGATTCCGCGTCGCCGATGCCGCCGGTCGGCCCGGCCATCCGCCCCCAGTCGGCGCGTTCGTCGCAGCCCCAGCCGACGTGCGAGATGTGATACGCGCGCTCGTCGCCCCAACTGGCAAACCAGTTGCGCAGCAAATGCGCGTCCAGGCCCTCACCTTCGATACGGGTGATGATGCCTTCCTCAATGATGAGGTCTATGCGGGTGGTCGCGTAGCGCCGCATCCCGAGAATGATGTCGCCGACGTCGATGACCAGCCGACCGTTGCTGTTCGGGCGGTTGGCGCCGCCGACGACCACCGCCACCGACCAGTGGTCCCACTTGCCCGGCCGGTCGGCCGCGCCCCAGAGGCCGAAGGCCTTGCGGCCCGCAGTATTCAACACCAGGTCCGTCCCGGCCGGCGAGGTGGCCCGCAATTCGCCCGCCGCGGCCAGCAGCGCCTCACAGCGCCGCACGCGGTCCCGCAGGGCGGGCAGGGGCCGCAGGCGCGAAAGCACGTCCTCCGGCTGGGTCACCCGCAGGACGCGCACGCCGGCCTCCAGCGCGCTGACGCGCAGGGGCCGGTAGATGCTCGTGCCAATCGATTCCAGGTCCACCACCAGATCCACCGCGTGCCAGATGTCCCAGACCGGCCCGGAGAGAATATCGCCGCCTTCCGTGGGAACTTCCAGTTGAAACACCTCCGCGCCCAGGCCCTGGGCCGCGGCCATGGAGGCCTTGACGTAGTGCATCGGGCTGTGGTGGTCGCAGTAGACCATCACCTGCTCGCCCGCGCGCAGCCGGCAAAGCTGGAGCGTGTGCCGGAAGAGCGGGATCAGGTCCGTCAGCGCCCCGCCGGAATCGCGATAGGTCCAGTGAAACATAAGTCCTCCCCGCGCTCGCCCGCTTCACCGCCGGCGCCGCGTGTTGCGGTCGCCGCTTGTGCCTGAGTATAGTCTTTGTCCGGGAGCAAACCACAGGAGGGGCACACGTGAAAAAATTTCCTCTGGATTACAGCGCGTCCACCGAGTTGATTCCCCTCTTCAAGCGCAGCTTCGAGCTCTGCAAGCTGCACGCAGGGGAGACCCTGCTCATCTATAGCGACACGCACACTTCACCGCATTACCCGGCCGCCGCGCTCGGCGCGGCCATCGACCTGGGCGTGGAGGCCTTCCAGGTCACCGTGCCAACCACCGTGCCGGAGAACGACAAGGGCATCATCGCCGATATCTGGGCCGGCGTCGACATGGTGATCGACCTGGTGAGCACCGTCGCCCACGCCTATTCGCTGCTCAACGCCGCGGCGCTGGAGAATGGCGGTCGCGTCCTCCGTTGCGGCCAGCCGCAGGACGTGCTGATGCGCCTGGCGCCCGATCCCGTCATTCGCCGCCGCGCGCTGGCCGGCGCCGACCTGCTACGGGGGGCGGAGACGATGCGCGTCACCTCCGCCATGGGCACCGACCTGACCTGCAACGTCAAGGACCGCGTCGTCCTCGGCCTTTACAGCCTCGCCGATGAACCCGGCCGCTGGGACAACTGGCCGAGCGGCATGGTCACCGTGGGCCCGGATGAATACAGCGCCAACGGCACGCTGGTGCTGGACGTCAATGACGTGATCCTGCGCCTGGGTCGCTACGTCACCTCGCCGGTGAAGATGACCATCCGCGATGGCCTGATCGTCAAGATCGAGGGCGGCCTGGACGCGCGGCTGCTGGAAGACTGGTTCTCGGCCTTCAACGACGAGACCGCCTACCGCATCGCCCACATCGGCTGGGGCTGCGAGCACCGCGCCGACTGGAACCGCATGGGCGCCTATCTGATGGAGGGCGCCGTCCAGGACCAAGAAGCCTTCTACGGCAACATGCAGATCGCCTTCGGCGCCAATACGGCCATCTTCCAGGGCCAGAACGTCTCAAAGGCGCACATGGACTTCCCCTGTCGCAACAAGAGCATCTGGCTCGATGACTTGCAGGTCATGGAAGCCGGCCAGTTCCTGATCCCCGAGCTGCAATGAGCGACGGCGCGGCGCCCCCACCCCTCCCGTACCGGCGCCTGAACCCGCCGGAACGCACCCTGCTCGGCCCCGACCTCAGCAACGCCTCGCCGCGCGCGCGCCAGGGACTCATCGGCGTCCTCGAAGGCGCCAACGACCCCGGCTTCCTGGCGGTGCTGGATGAAGCCATCGCGCGGCTGCGCCGGCTCTGGCGCACGGACAACGGGGACACTTTCCTGGTCCCCGGCTCGGAAGAGACCGCCCTCGAAGCGGCCCTGCTGAACGCGTTGCAACCCGGCGAGACGGCCGTCGTCGCCGTCAGCGGCTTCTTCGGCGAGCGCCTGGCCGGGGCGGCCGAACGTTGCGGCGCGCAGGTGGTGCGCGTTGCGGCGCCGGCGGGCGCAGCCGTTTCACTGGAAGCGCTGCGGGATGCCCTCGGTGGACAGCCGACGCGGCTGCTGGCCGCGCTGCATGGCGACGGCTCAACCGGCGTCCAGCAGCCGCTGGCCGGCCTGGGCGAGTTGGCCCACGCGCACGGCGCCCTGCTGCTGGTCGATTCCCGCTGGACGATCAGCGCCGTCGACGTGCCTCACGACGAGCTGGGTATCGATATCGGCGTCGCCGGCAGCCAGAAGGCCATCAGCGCCTACCCCGGCCTGGGCCTGATCACCTTCAGCGAACGCGCCGCCGCCGTCCACGCCGCCCGCCGGCAGCCCGTCGCCAGCCCCTCGCTGGACCTGGCGCAGTTGCGCCGCTTCCGCGAGGACGAACGCGCCGCCCAGACCATGCCCGCGCCGATCGTCTACGCCCTCACCGAGCTGCTGCAACTGATTTCCGAACAGGGCATGGAATACCGCGCCAGCCGCATGGTGAACCGGCGCGATGCCCTGGTCGTCGCTTTCGAGGAACTGGGCCTCTCCGTCCATGCGCGGCCCGCCTTCCGCCTGCCGACGGTGACCGCCTTCAACGCGCCGGCCGGGGTGGACGCCGAAGCCATCCGGCGGCAACTGCTGGCCCCCTACCGCATCGACATCGGCGGCGGCCTGGGCGATTTGCGCGGGGCGGTCTGGCGCGTCGGCATGCTGGGACATTCCGCCCAGCCGACCTTTTTGCTGGCGCTGGTCACGCTGATGGAAATTCTTCTGGAAGCGGCCGGGCACAGTATCCGCGAACGTGGCGCGGCCGCGCGCGCCCTGCTCGCGCATCTGGACTGATCCGCCATACCCGGGAAAGGGGATGCCATGAAGATCACCCACGCCGAAGTGATTCTGACCAAAATTCCGACCGTGCGTTCGCACCGCATGTCCTTCGCCACCACGAGCCACCAGGAATGCGTCTTCCTGCGCCTGCACACCGACGAGGGCATCGTCGGCCTGGGCGAGGCGCCGCACATGGCCGGCTTTTCCGGCGCCGGCGAGACGCAATTGACCGTCGCCCTGCAGTTGCGCGAGCGTTTGCTGCCCGCCGTCTTCGGCAAGGACCCGCGCGAGATCGAATCGCGTCAACTGGACATGGAGCGCGCCCTGCCCTGGAACCCGCGCGCCAAAAGCGTCGTCAACATCGCCCTCTATGACATCGCCGGCAAGGCATTGAATACACCGGTCTACAACCTGCTCGGCGGCCTCTGTCGCGACCGCGTCCCGCTCAGCTGGTCGATTCCGATCACGGACCACGACCACGCCGCGGAAGACGCCGAACTGGCCCTCTCGCGCGGTATCCGCATCCTCAAGATGAAGACCGGCCACGAAGACCCCGACCACGATATCGAGCGCACGCGCCGCGTCCGCAGTGTCGCCGGTGACGCGGTCCGCCTGCGCGCCGACGCCAACCAGGCCTGGGACGTCAACACGGCGATTTACGTCATCAACGCCCTCGACGAGTGCGGCCTGGAATTCATGGAGCAACCGGTGAAGGCCTGGGACCTCGACGGCATGGCCGAGGTGCGCCGCGCCACCAACGTTTACATCATGGCGGACGAGGGCGCCAACTCGCCGCGCGACGTGTACGAGCACGCCAGGAAGCGCGCCTGCGACCTCATCAGCGTCTACATCAACAACGGCGGCGGCATCATCAGCGCCAAGAAGATGGCCATCGTCGCCGAACCGGCCGGCATCGGCTGTTACGTCGGTGGCGCCCTTGAAGGGGCGATCGCCGCGCGCGCCTGTCTGCACTTCGCCGCCTCCACGCCCAACGTGACCTGGGGCTGCGAGATGGGCGGCCAGTTCCTGCTTGAGGCCGACCTCGGCGCCGAGCCCGTCCCCTTCGAGGACGGCGCGATGGTCGTGCCGCAGGGGCCGGGCCTGGGCGGCGATCTGGACCCCGACCAGGTCGCCCGCTACCAGATCGACGCTTTCGCAGTCCACCCGGACTGAGTCCCTCCGGCACACGCCCGAAAGGAGCAGCAGATGCGTTTCGGCTTCGGTTTCGTACCCTCCCTGCCACCGGCGGACAGCCTGCGCGTCGTCCAGCTGGGCGAGCGGCTCGGCTACGAGATGGCCTGGATCCCGGACCAGACCTTTTACCGCGATCCCTTCGTGGTGATGGCGCAATGGGCGCAGGCGACGACGACCATCCAGTTAATGATCGGCGTCACCAACCCCTATACGCGCCACCCGGCCCAGGTCGCACGCTCCATCGCCACCGCCGACGAGATCAGTGGCGGCCGCGCCAACCTGGGCATCGGCAGCGGCAACCGGCGCGAACTCCTGCTGCCCATGGGCTACGAGCAGGACGCCGCCGCGGCGCGCACGCGCGAGATGCTGACGCTGGTGCGCGCCCTGCTGCAGGGCGAGACCCTGCAGCATGAAGCCGGCTTCAAGACCGCCAGGGGCCTGCAGCTTTCCTGGCGTCCGGTGCGCGCGGACATCCCGATCTACGTCGCCGCCCGCGGCGCGCTGATGCTGGAAGCGGCCGGCGAGCTGGCCGAGGGCGCGGCGATTGGCGCGCTCGTCTCCGAAGACGGGCTGGATTACGCCTTCGGCGCCCTCGAACGGGGCGCGGCCCGCGGCGGCCGCCGCCTGGGCGACCTGGAAATCGTCAGCTGGGTGACCTGCCGCGTGGTCGACGATGAAGCAGCGGCCCACGAGAAGCTCAGGCCGAGCGTGGCCCACATCATCGGCGGCGCGCCGCTCTCGCTGTTGCGGGCCATCGGCATGGAGGAGGGGACGATCAGCGCCCTGAAGCGCGCCTACGCCGCCGCCGGGCCGGCCGGCGCCGCCCACCTGGTGACGCGGCGCGAGATCGATATGCTCACCATCGTGGGCAGCGCCGCGCGCGTGCGCGAGACCTGCGAACGCCTCCAGGCCCGCGGCGTCGATCAGATCGGCATCCTGCTCACGGGCGCCGACGCCGACGCCAATTGCCAGGTGCTGGAGCGCATCGCCCGCGACGTGATGCCACATTTCAGATAATGCGGCGCGCTCCCGCCGGCGCGCGGGCGGGCGCCGGCGTGGAGACGTGAAAACAGGCCAACGCAAGACCACAGTGCAGCGCAAAACACTGCCGCTCGCGCTGCAGATGGCCGCCGAGCAGACGCTGCTCTATGGCGTCATCCTCTTCGATGCCGCTTTGGCCGGTCAACTGGGCGTCGATCCGCTCGCCGCCCAGGTCGTCGTCGCCCGCCTGGTGGAACTGACCGCGGTGCTCTTCCAGGTCACCGCCATCGGCGGCTCGATCCTGGTGGCCCAGGCGGTCGGCCGCGGCGACGGGCAGGACGCCGGCCTCATCCTGCGCAGCGCCGCGCTGCTCTCCCTGGCCCTCGGTACCGGCGTGATGGCGCTGGTGCTGGCCTTCAGCCCGCAGCTCCTGTCCCTGATGAACGTCCCGGCTCCGGTCGCGCAGCAGGGCACGCCCTATCTGCGCGCGCTGGCGCTCGCCACCCCGCTGCAATTCCTGCTGTTGAGCGCCAATGGCTGCCTGCGCGGCGCCGGCGATGCGCGCCGACCGCTGCTGGTGATGGGCCTGGCCAACGGGCTGCACGTCGCGCTGGCCCTGCCCCTGGTGCTCGTACTGGATGCCGGCCTGACGGGCCTGGCGCTGGCCCATTTCCTCAGCCGGGTCGCCGGCCTGCTGTTGCTGGGCTGCTGGCTCTGGCGCGGCGCGGCCGGCCTGCGCTGGCGCGGCTGGCAGACCTCCCGGCGCAAGATGCAGGACCTGCTGCGCCTGGGCACGCCGGTCGGCCTGGAACAACTGGCGATACGCGGCGCCCGCCTGATGCAGTTGCGCCTGGTGACCGAGCTGGGCGCAGCCGCGCTGGCCGCGTATGCCGTCACCTCCCACACCTTCTCCATCCTGCTGATGCCGGGGCTGGGCTTCCTGCTGGCCGCGCTCACCGTCACCGGCCAGTTGACCGGCGCCGGCCAGAGCGACCGGATCTACCGCAGCGCTTGGCAGTTGCAGCGCCAGGCCTGGCTGGTGATGGGCGGTCTGGCGCTGCTCTTCCTTGCCTGGCCCGGTGTAACCCGGCTATTCTCTGGCGATGAAGCGGTGCGGGCGGCCGCCCTGCCGGGTCTGCAATTGATCCTGCTCGCGGTGCCGCTGGAGGCCATCAACCAGGTGTTGACCGGCGCGCTGCGCGGCGCGGGGGATACGCGCTATCCGATGTGGGTGACGATCGTCGGCCACTGGCTGGTCTCGCTGCCGCTGATCGCCCTGTTCACGGGCGTCCTGGGGTGGGGGCTGACGGGCGTCTGGCTGGCGATGTTCCTGCAGATCCTGCTGCGGGCGCTGGCCACCGGCGGGCGCTTCTGGCGACGCTACCACCCGCAGTTCGCCCCGTTATGATGTATTCGGAAAACAGAGAGGAGCTTTTGCATGGCCCACCGTGAACCCAACTATGCCATGTTCCCGACGGAGGAATACCTGGACCGCGTCGAACGCGCGCGCGAACGAATGGACGCGCACGGCATCGACGCGCTCATCATCACCGCCAAGGAAAATGGCATCTACTTCTCCGGTATTCGCACCATCGGCTGGAATTCCAAACACCGCCCGCTGGGCATCATCGTCCCGCGCGACAACAGCAAGCCCGTCATCAGCGTCATCGCCGAGAGTCTCTTCGACGTCGCTTACCAGTCCTCCTGGATAGAGGAGGTGCGCCCCTGGGGCGGCTGGCGCATCGCCGACGCCGCGCCGGACCCGCTGACCGCCATCCATGACGCCTGCGAGCAACTCGGCGTGGCCGATGGCACGATCGGGCTCGAGCTCGGCTACGGCCAGCGCATCGCCATGTCGCAGTCAGACTTCGAAGACCTCACCGGGCGCTTCACCAACGCCAGCTTCGTCGACGTCGGCCCCCTGATGTGGGAACTGCGCATGTTCAAGTCCGCGCGCGAGGTCGAAAAGCTGCGGGTGGCCGCCGACGCGACCACGCGCGCCTACGAAAAGGCCTTCGCCGAGTTGCGCCCCGGCATGACCGAGCGCGAACTGGGCAGCCTGCTGCTCTCCGAGATGGTGCTGCAAACGGGCGAGATGCCGGGCTTCATCATGGTGCGCTCCGGCATCGAGAAATACGGCATGGTGAACGTCGAACCTTTTGAACGCGCCATCCAGCCCGGCGAACTGATCGTCGTCGACGCCGGCGCCAACTACCACTACTACTGGTCGGACTACATGCGCATGGCCTCCATGGGTGAACCGAGTGCCGAGCAGCGCCGTTTCTTCGATGCCAACCTGGCCGCGCAAAAGGCCGGCGTCGCCGCCGTCAGGCCGGGCAACACCATGAACGACGTTTTCTCCGCCTGCTACGACGTGCTGATGGAACACGGTATGAAGGAGCACGTCCCCGGCCTGGAGCGCGTCGGCCACGGCCTGGGCCTTGACGTCCACGAGCCGCCCTCAATCGCCAGGGGCAGCGAGACCGTCATCGAGCCGGGCATGGTGCTCACCGTGGAACCGATCTACTGGGACCGGCCGGACCACGTCATCGGCAACTTCGCGATTGAGGACATCCTGCTGGTCACCGACGACGGCTGTGAAATCCTCAGCGGCTTTCCCAAAGACCTCTACATCGTGGACTGCTGATGAACGACTACTCAGAATACGCAGAACGCGCCCGACGCGCCCAGGCCGCCATGGCCGCGGCGGATTGTGACTGGCTCTTCGTCTCCCATTCCACCGATCTGCTTTACCTGATCGGCTTCACCAAGCGGCCCAGCGAGCGCCTGGCCCTGCTGCTGCTGCCGCGCGAGGGGCGCGCCAAAATGGTCGTCCCCGGCTTCGAGGTGCAGATCTTCCAGCCCTACGCCAGCTTCTTCGACGTGATCGGCTGGGAAGAGACCGAAGACCCGGTGGAAAAGGTCGCCGAAGTCGTCGGCGCCGGCGCCGGGCAGACCATCGCCATCGCCGACCAGTTGCATACCGTCTTCACCCTGAGGCTGCAGGCCGCCCTGGGCGGCGCGCGCTACATGGAGGGCAACCGCATTCTGGCCCGCATCCGCATGATCAAGACCGCTGCCGAAATCGACGCCCTGCGGGGAGCCGCCGCCAGGACCGAGGACGCGCTCGCTTCCCTCTTCGCCGAACCCGTCACGGGCAAGACGGAGCGCGAAGTGCTGCGCTTCCTGCACAATGGCCTGACGGAACGCGGCCTCGAACTGAGTGGCGGCGGCATCGTCGGCGCGGGGCCGCACAGCGCCTCGCCGCACCACAAGACGGGCGAGAAGATCCTGGCCGACGGGGATGCCCTGGTCATCGACTTTGGCGGCGGCTGGAATGGCTACCGCTCGGACCTGACGCGCAGCTTCCACGTCGGCGAACCGCCCGAGGAGTTCCGCCGCATTTACCAGATCACGCAGGAGGCGCAGCAACTGGCCTTCGAGGCGACCCGGCCCGGCATGACCGCGGAGGAAATCGATACGGTCGCGCGCGATTACATCAGCGCTCGCGGCTACGGGCCCGCCTTTATACACCGCACCGGGCACGGCGTCGGCATGGATGGGCACGAATATCCCTACCTCGTGCAGGGGGATGCAACCGTGATTGAGGAGGGGATGGTTTTCAGCATCGAACCCGGCATCTACCTGGCGGGCCAGTATGGCGTGCGCATTGAGGACGTGGTCGCCGTGACGGCGACCGGCGCCGAGCGACTGAATCACTACCCGCGCGATCTGTGCATCGTGGACTGAGGCCGGCCGGAGCGGAGGCCCCTAAACCAGGCGCGGCATCACCTCATCGGCAAAGCGTCGAATGGCGTCTTCGGAGTCGCTGATGTCCGGCGCGTTGACGAGGATGCCGATTTCGTCGATCCCCTGCGCGATCGCCCTTTCCAGTTGGCCGGCGACTTCTTCCGCGCTGCCGATGGCCATCAGACGCTTCACCAGATCATCAGGGACCAGTGCGGCGGCGCCCGCGCTGCCGCCTTCCGCGTAGCGCATTTTCAACTCATCGCGAAAGCGGTCCCCCAGGCGCAAGGCCTCGAAGACGCCCGGCGGCGCTCCGGCCAGAACGTGGGCGGCCATGGGGCGCGAGTGATCGAGCCAGCGGGGCGCGTCTTCGGTGATGTGACAGGTGATCCAGATCATGCGCCCGATTTCTTCAAGGCTTCGGCCGCTGCGCTGCGCCCCTTTGGCCACCTGCCCCAGCGACCAGGCGAGCGCCCCCTCGTCCAGCAACGCGCCGATCACCGCGCAATCGGCCAGTTCGCCCGCCACCTGCAGCACCAGCGGGCCGCGCGCCGCCAGATAGAGCGGCACCTCCGGGTGCGGCGCCATTTCCAGTTCGACGCCATCGGCGACGAAGCATTCGCCGCGATGGTTCAGGAATTCGCCGCGCAAGAGACGGCGGCACAGGACCAACGCCTCGCGGCAGTGGGCGGCCGCCCGCTCCTGTTCGCCCCCCAGAGGCAGAATCAGCTCGCGCCGGTTGCCCGCCCCGTAACCGAGCGCCACCCGCCCGGGGCAATGGTCATCCAGCGTGGCGGCCGCGCGGGCGACCTGCACCGGATGGCGCGTATAGGGGTTGGCGACGCCAATCACCAGCTCGATGCGCTCCGTCTGACTCGCGACGACGGCCAGCGTGACAAAGGGGTCCGGGAAGAAGGTCTGGTCGGGGATCCAGGCGGCGTCGTAACCGAGGCGCTCCCCCAGCCGGACGAGCCGCGTGAAGTTCGTGATCGGGGCTTTCGGCTTGGCGCCAAAAATGAATTTCATGGCTAGTCCGTCCCTCGCAAACGCGGGTCCAGCGCATCGCGCAGGCCGTCGCCGAGCAAATTGATGCACATCACGGTGATGAAAATCGCCAGGCCGGGGAAGACCGTCATCCACCATTCGCCCGAGCGTATGTAATTGCGGCCCAGGCTGAGCATCGCCCCCCATTCCGGGTGTGGAATCTGCGCGCCCAGGCCGAGGAAACTCAGCCCGGCGGCGATCTGAATCGCGCTGGCGACGCGCAGGGTGCCCACCACGATCACCGACGAGATCACGTTCGGCAAAATATGCTGCCACATGATGTGCCAGTGCGAACCGCCCATCGAGCGCGAGCCCTCGACGTAAATCTTGTTCTTCTCCACCAGGGTATCGCCACGCACCAGGCGCGCGAAAGCCGGCATGCTGGCGATACTCACCGCCAGCATCGCGTTCTGCAGGCCCGCGCCCAGTATCGTCACCACGACGATGGCCATCAGAATCGCCGGCAGCGTCAGCATGATATCCAGAATACGGCTGATGAGGTCGTCGACTCCGCCGCCGAAGTAGCCGGCCATCAGGCCCAGCACCAGACCGACGCTGATCGCCGCGCTGATGGAGATGACGCCGACGCTGATGGTCGTTCGCCCGCCATGCAGGACGCGCGACAGAATATCGCGGCGCAAGTCATCGGTGCCCATCCAGTGTTGCGCGTTGGGCGGCGCGAGCAAATCGGCACTGTCCCTGCTCTGCTCCAGCGGATCATAAGGGGCGACCAGGTCCGCCAGCATCGTCAGCGCAATGATGATCAGCAACAGGGCGCCGCCCGCGAGCGCCGCCTTGTCCTGCCGCAACTGGCGCCGGATGAAATACCACTGGTTCTGCGAATGCCCGGAAGTCTCGCCCCTGTCCGTCAGGGTCCGGATGGCCGGAGGGCCGGCAGTCGGCTGACCTGCGGGCGGACTGCGCTCAGGCATAGCGGATGCGCGGGTCCACCGCTGTATACAGCATGTCCACGCCGAAATTGATGAGCACGAATATCGTCGCCGAGAAGAGCGTCACGCCCTGCACCAGCGGGAAGTCGCGGTTAATGATGGCCGTGACCACCTCGCGCCCCAGCCCGGGAAAGACGAACACCGTCTCCACGATCACCGCGCCGCCCAGCAGATAACCAAACTGCAGGCCGAGAATGGTCAGTACCGGGATGAAGGCGTTGCGCAGCACGTGGGCCGTCAGCACGCGTCCCTCGCGCACGCCCTTGGCGCGCGCCGTACGCACGAAGTCCTCCCCCAGCACGTTCAACATGCTGGAGCGCGTCAGCCGCGCGATGATGGCCACCGTCGGCGCGGCCAGCGTCACGGTGGGCAAAATCAGCGTGATCAGGCCACGGTCGCCGACGAAGGGCCGAATCCAGCGCAACTCGACGCCGAAGACGTACATCAGCATCAGGCCGAGCCAGAAGGGCGGGATCGACACGCCCACCAGCGCGCCCAGCATCGTCAGGTAATCGTGGATCGTCTCGCGTTGAATCGCCGCGATAGTACCGGCGAGGATGCCGACCGGCAGCGCGAGCATCATCGCCGCCACCGTCAACTTGAGGGTGGCGGGGAAGCGGTCCGCGATGATGTCGATCACCTGGGCGCGCTTGAAAATGGAACGGCCGAAGTCGCCGCGCAGTATGCCGTGGCGCGTGCCGTAGGAATCGGCGACGTCATCGCCGTCGGTATCCACGCGCACGTAGTCATTGCCGAGCAGCCAGAAGAGATATTGCTCCGGCAGCGGGCGGTCCAGCCCCAGGTTGCGGCGCATCTCCTCAATGGCGCCGGGGCCGGACTTCACCTCGTGCAGCATGATCGCCACCGGATCGCCCGGCACCAGGTGAATCATGGCGAAGATCAACACGCTGACGCCGAGCAGGATCAGAACGGAAGCCAGCAAGCGGCGAATGAGGTAGGCGGTCACGCCACAAGGCTCCTGTTTCGCCCGGCGGAGAGTTTAGGGAAACAGGCCCGACCCGGACGTCCGGGCCGGGCTCAGGTCAGGGTGAAAGCGGGGCTCCTTTAGCCGTCAGAGAGCCAGGTGTCATAGAAGTCGAAGAAGCCCTGCGCGTTGGTGCGGAAGTTCTGCACGCGCGTGTTGACGACGAAGGCGTTCTCGATCACGTAGAAGGGGACGTAGGGCATCTCGTTCAGCATGATCTCCTGAATCCGGTGGTAGATCGCCGCCCGCGCCTCCAGGTCCAGCGTGCGCCGTCCTTCCTCGATGAGCCCGTCCACCTCCGCGTTGTTGAAGCGCGCGGTGTTCCAGGCGGCATCGATTGAGGAAGAGTGGGCGATGATGTTGAACACGTCAGGGTCGGTGGCGGGGAAGAGCATGCCGGAGAGTTCCCACTTGCCGGCGCGCATGTCCGCCAGGTAGGCGCCGATTTCTTCCGTCTCCACGGTGATTTCCATGCCCAGAGACGTAAAGTCGTTGACGACGATCTGGCCGTACTGGTCGAAGGGGAAGCCCGGGCTGATGCCGTAGGTGATGCTGAAGGCCTGGCCGTCCTTGTCCAGAATGCCGTCGCCATCGGCATCGGCCCAGCCGGCTTCCGCCAGCAGGGACGAGGCCATCTCGAGGTCATAGCCGGGCCACTGGTCCATGCCCTCGGTCCAGTAACCGAAGAGACCGGGCGTCAGAATGGCTTGCGGCACCGCGCCGATGCCACCGAAGACCTCGTCCAGGATGCGCTGGCGGTCCACCGCCCAGGCGACGGCGCGGCGGGTGGCCGCGTCATCGAAGGGGAAGCGTTCCGTATTGAGCACCAGGATGCGCGGCACACCGGTGCGCGCGGCCGTCGGCACGTAGAAGTCCGGATCGTCCTGGAAGAAGGGCAACTGGCTGGCCAGCGGACTGTAGACGACGTCTACCTCGAAGGTCTCCACCAGCGCCATGCGCGTGCTGTCTTCCCCGACGTGCAGGGCGATCAACTCTTCCAGGTAGGCGGGGCCCTGATGCTCGTAGTAGTCCGGCGCCCAGTTGTAGTCCTCGTTGCGCGCCATCACCACCTCTTCATCCGGCATGGTGCTGACGAAGCGGAAGGGGCCGGTGCCGACGGGGTTCAGGCCGTAATCGGCGCCATGCTCCGCCACCGCCGCCGGCGACACCGGCGCGAGGCCGATCTGCGTCAGCGAGTCGAGATAGGGCGCGAAGGGCTCCTTGAGGGTCATCACGACGGTGTTTTCATCCGGCGTCTCGATGGACTCCACCGGGCCGACAATCGCGGCCGCCCAGGGTGAAGCCAGTTCCGGATCACTGATGCGCTCGAAGGAAAAGCGCACCGCCTCCGCGTTGAAAGGCGTGCCATCATGGAAGGTGACGCCCTGGCGCAGGTTCAGTGTGATGACCGTGCCGTCGTCGCTGAAGGAGAAGGACTCCGCCAGGCCCGGCACGATAGCGCCCGACGTCGGGTGTTTCCGCAGCAGCGGATCATAGATGAACTGCATGATGTTGCGGCCGAAGGTGTTGGTGTTGGCGGCCGGATCCAGAACGCCCCATTCCGAGGAGAACACCACCGACAGGGAGCCACCGGACATCGGCTCCTGGGCGCCGACCAGCCCCACGAAGAGGAGCAGCAACAGGCTCATCAACAACACGAAACAAGTGCGACTTCTCATCATCTTTCCTCCACAAGCGGTCTTTATGAAGATACCCACGCGGGATAACCCGCACGATTGTAACCCGTGAACCCGTGCGCGCAAAACGAAGCACATACCTGGGGCGTGGCGCGTACAGCGGATTTCAGAAATTGTTTGAAAGTCGGTGCGGGCGATTTGGTAAATCGCCCCTGCGGGACACGGCATGGCACCGTTGGTGTGCATCGGGCTTACGCCCTCGCTACCCCTTTCCAGGGATGCATCGGGCTTACGCCCTCGCTACCCCTGCGGCGGATGATGGTAGGAGCGACATATCATGTCGCCCGCCGGCACACCATAATGTAATGTCGCCCGCCGGCACGCCATGGCGCCGGACGTGGCGAGTACAGCGGATTTCAGAAATTGCCCACGCCTGAAACCAGCCACAACGGTAGCGACGCCAATAATCGCACGCTGACGCTCACCGCATCCAGTTCCTGTATCCAGCAAACCGGACACTCCCCTTACCTGCCGGAATTTGCGGGAAGAAAGCGCTGCGCCGGGACGAGGGCGAAGGCAATTCAGCAGCCCGCCGGCCTGCGCCATCGACCCCATGCTACAATGCCCGGCATGCCAACCCCCGTCGGAAATCCCGCTTGAAACTCCTCGTCGTCCCGGCCTCGCTGGACCTGCGTCAGCCCTTCAGCGCGACGCCGGCCTGGTGGCAGTTGCTCAAGGCGCTGCACGAAGAGGGCGCTGAAGTCATCGCCAGCCCCTGGCAGGGGCCGCCCATCGAGACGCTCTGGTGGCGCGCCGCGCGCAACCCCGCCAAATGGCAGGGCGACGCCTGGCTGGCATTGCGCCGGCTCTGGCGCCGCGTGGCCGGGGCACCGCCGCCCGTCCAGCTCGACGAAGATGACGCGCCGCCCGCCGGGCTGCTGCGCGAGACCTGGTCCGAAAGGCTGCTGCGCCAGGTCTCGCGCGCGACGATCGCGCCGCTCTGGCACGCGCATTTGAAAGACACGTTGCGCCGGCAGCCGGACATCGACGCCCTGCTCTTCCTGACCCTGCCGCTCAACCAGTTGACCGGCGTGCCGCGCGCCCTGTCGCAGGAATTCGACGTGCCGGTCTTCTTCTACGATGGCGACGTGCCGGCCAGCCTGCCGCAGATGGCCGGCTTCGCCACCGGCTTCCGCATCTACCAGGGCGCGCAGCCGGAGGAATACACGGCCTTCATCTGCAACAGCCTGGCCGGCGCCGCCGAACTGCGCAAGATGGGCGCGCAGGCGGCCCATACCGTCTATTACGGCGTGGACGAGACAGTCTTCAGCCCGGCGCGCGTGGCGACGCAGGACATCGACTTCTTCTTCTACGGCCATGGCCGCGAGTACCGCGCGCGCTGGATCGACGACATGATCGCGCGGCCGGCGGCGGCCATGCCCATGGCGCGCTTCGCCGTGCGCGGCACCAGCCTCGGCGACCTGGGCCCGACGGAGTCGCTGCCCTACCTCAGTTTCAGCAAGCTGCGCGAGTACGTGGGGCGCAGCCGCGTCAACCTCTGCATCACGCGGCGCGCGCACGCCAGCGTCCACGGCTCCTCCAGTTCACGCCCCTTCGAACTGGCCGGCATGGGCGCCTGCATCGTGGCCAGCCCGTACGAAGGCCTTGAGCTGTGGTTCGAGCCGGAGCGGGAGATCATCGTGGTGCATTCGCACGAGGAGGCGCTGGAGCGCTATCGCTGGCTGCTGGCGCACGACGGCGAGCGGCAGCGCATGGGCGCGGCGGCGCGGCAACGCGTGCTGGCCGAACACAGTATGCGTCACCGCGCGCGCCAACTGCTGGGCATCATGCGCGGGTATGTGTAGTATGCCCAGCCTGGCCGCAAGAGGAGCCGATGATCGAACAGTACAAACCTTGCATCCTCACCACAGACCTGCCTCAGTACGATCTGCGCGCCGGCGACCGGGGCATTGTCGTGGATTTCAGCTCTGACGGTGGGGCTTACATCGTGGAGTTCTTTACACCCGACGGGGACACCATTGATGTAATCTTCGTCGAGCAGGACCAGGTCCGTCCTGCGCCTGAAACGATGCCCGCGGACTAACTGAACAGGGCAGCGGTACGTAGACCGGACACAGCATCGCCGGCGCCAATGGCGGACTCCTCATTTTCAAGCAGGGCCCGCCGGGCAAGGGCCATGCCCATCAGCTTCAGGGCGCGCTGAAAGCCGGGGTAGAGCACCAGCGCCAGATCCTCGGCATCGTCCTCGTCCAGCAGGGTCGGGACGGACAGGCCGGCCGGCGCCCGCAGCAGGACCGCTTCGGGCGGCGTCGCTTTCAGCGCCGGGTCGGCATCCGCGCGCGCGTCCAGTTCGGCCAGGTCGAGGAAGGCATGGTCGCGCATGGCGCAGCGGATGGCCCGCGCCAGTTGCGGGAAGCCCCGGTTCATGTGGCGGTGCACGGTCTTGTGGTCCACGACGTCGCTCGTCTGCCAGTGCGAGCCTTCGCGCTGCCCCGGCAACTGCTTGTGCAGCAGCATCTCCGCTTCCAGCAGCAGCGTCAGCTGGGCGGCAAGGCCGTGACTGTACTGGCCGTAGCGCGTGTGGCGAAAGGTGAAGGGCTTCGGCTCGACGTCACGCGTGGCGAAGTACAGCACCTTCTGCAGGCGCATGCTGCTGGATACGCCCTGCGGGAACTGGCCGATGAGATACAGCAGCGTCAGCCGCTGAAAGGTCTCCTTGTCAAGTGTGGCAGCCATCGTCTTGCTCCGTCTCCCGGGACGATTGTAGCACAGACCATCCGGCACCCTCTAAATCCCCAGGCGCCGCTGCCAGTCCTGCGGACGCAACAATTCGAGCGTCTCGGCCTCACCCATCAGCGCTGGCCGGGACGCCCTGCACTGGTGGCCGCTGGCGAACCAGTCCTCCACGCTCCAGACCGAGATGCGCGGGCCCTGCCAGCCATTGAGCTCCACGCGCTCCTGTGAACCGATGGCGTGCCGAATACGCGTTGCATTGCGTTCATTGAGCACGATGAGCAGGCCGGCGTCGCAGCCGTGCTGGGTGAGCGCGCCCCTGAAGGCGTCCGCCGCCGGCCGGCCGACGTTCCGGCCGCCTTTTACCTGAAAGCCGTAGAGCGGCCGGGGCCGCTTCTCCACGTTGACGACCGCGCGTCCGTCAAGGCCCCCGTCGCCCGATTGCTTGAAATTGGGCTGCGCGCCCGGCACCAGACGCAGCGCCCAGCGTTCAAACTCATAGGGCGCATTTTCAGCGAGTCGTTGCGCCTGGTCGAAGTCGTAGGGAATGCCACGAATGCGCGGATTGACGCCGCAACGCTCGCGCAGGCGCCGCGCCATCAGGTCGACGGCCAGGGGCTCGACGTCGATGCCGATCCAGCGTCGCCCCAGTTGGTGGGCTGCCTCGACCGCCGTGCCGCAGCCGCAGAAGGGATCCAACACCAGGTCGCCCAGGTTGCTGCTGGCCTTGATGATGCGCTCAAGTAACGCCAGCGGTTTCTGTGTGGGATAGCCGAAGCGCTCTTTGGCAACTGAGGAGATTTGTGGAACTTCCCACCAGTCCTGAAGCATTTTCCCTTCCGGGTGATAGCCCGGGTTGACATTCCCGGACTTATCGTAAGCATAAATATCCCGATATGGCTCCAATCGGATTATGTTGTGAACCGACTTCTTGGCATTTGCACCATAGAGAAACAAGGTGTCGTGCTTTCGAGGAAAATAACGCTTGCTTGCTCCTCCCGCATGGTAGCACCACACAATTTCATTGCGGAAATTCTTGCTGCCGAACACCGCATCCAGCAGCAATTTCAAGTAATGGCCGGCTGTCGGGTCGCAATGCAGGTAGAGGCTGCCTGTCTCCTTCAATACCAGGCGACAGGCGAAGAGCCGCGCCGCCATGTAGGCCAGATAGGCCTCCAGGCCGCCCCCGCCGGCGATGTGTCCACCACCGGCAAACTTCAACAGCAATTGCACCTGCTGAAACAGCGCCGGCTCGCGCGCCAGATACTCCATCGCCTCGTCCTGCGTCTGCGACCAGACCCAGGTGTCCTGAAAGACGCTGGCCTGTGCCTTGCCACCCAGCGGGATGTTGTAGTCGCGTTTGGAGTTGAAAGGGGGATCGAGATAGATGAGGTCGACGCTGGCCGGCGCGATCTCCTGCGTCAGGACGCGCAGACAGTCGCCATAGTAAAGCGCAGAATCAGGCTCAGGGGATGGAACATGCGTGCTAAATGGGGGGGGTGATTTGCATCATAAGGCAGCAGTTTAACACAGCGCCACCGGGCTGACCAGCAACCCGGTGGCCGTATTGCTCACAGCAGGGCGCGCGGGAGTGCGGTCCCGCGCGCCTGTCAACTACATGTTCAGCCAGGTCAGCGAGGCGTTCATGACCTGCTGTTGCCGCCACTCACTGCCACCTTCACGGTCGCAGTCCCGCACTTCAGCTTCACGAACTTCCACTGCCGGCGCAGGCGCTTCCTCTTCCCTGCGCCGCTCATGTTTGCGTTTCTGCCCCACCAGCGGCAGTCCCGGCCTGATCAGGACACTCGTCGTCATCTGCAGCGTCTCCCCCTTTTCAGCCGTCCCTTATCCACAAGCTGCCCGGCGCCGGGCGTTTCAACAACGCCGGCGCGCGCAGCAATTCACTGAAGCAGCCGGGTCCAGATGGAGTCCAGTTGCCGTTGCCGCCGCGCACGGCCGCCCAGGGCGTTGCGCGCGCGCAGCCCGTCGTCCCAGGTCGCGGCTGGGGCCTCACCGTGCGACGCATTCCGCAAATGCGCCGCCCGTCGGACCAGACCCTGCGCGCGCGTCCGGTGCGGAATCGATAGTCCGCGCAGCAGACTGACCGTTGCCATCGTTTGTGCCTCCATTTCTCCTGTGTCCAGTATTCATTACGCGACAGGTCGAAGGCCGGTTCAAGAGGCCATGCAGTCCACTTTGGCCATTTTTTGCATGAACCTGGCGTTCTTGCGGGATTCCAGGACTTGCCCCTGCAGCCGGCCGCGCGTAGGCTGGCGGCCATGAACCGTCGACCCGACCCCATCCGCACGGACTGCAGCAACCCCTTCGCCCAGCGCACCATTCGCGAGCGTCTGCCCGCCATCCTGCGCGAGACGCGCGCGCTCAACCCCGACTACGCGCCATCCATTCACGACAATATCCAGCGCCTGCACGACGAGCTTGCCGGCGACGCGCCCATCCGCCTGATCGAGACGCCGGCGCCGGATTACGACGACTGGCACAATGCCTGGCTGCCCTTCCGCGCGACCACCTGGCAGCATTGCCAGTGGTTCTTCGCCGAGGTCTACACCTATCGCCTGCTCATGGAGGCCGTGCGCTGGTGGGAGACGGGGCGCGACCCCTTCGCGCCGAAGAAGGCGGAAGAATACGCCGGCGACGCGCACTGGGGTCTGCTGGCGCGCGCCCTGTCGGTGGCGGGCTCGCAGGAGCAGCGCCTGGCGACCATGCTGGAACTGGCGCTATGGGGCAACCGCATCGACCTCAGCTACGCGGTCGCTTCGGCGCACGGCAGCGAAATCGCCGCCGAAGACCTGCTGGTCGACGAGCGCGCTGCATACGTTGAGCACCTGCTGCGGGCGCCCGGCGAGGTGCACGTCATCGCCGACAACGCCGGCAGCGAACTGACCATGGACCTGGCGCTGGCGGCCCTGTTGCTGGGGGAGAACATCGCGTCGCGGGTCGTGCTGCACCTCAAGCTGCATCCGACCTTCGTCAGCGACGCCACCGTGGCCGACGTGCTGAACTTCCTCAAGTTGCTGCGCGCGCGGAGTGGTGACAGGGACGCCCAACGCCTGGGGACGCAACTGGAAGCGCTGCTGGAGCAGGGGCGGCTGCGTCTGGCGCCGGACGCCTGGTGGAACAGCAGCAATTTCCTTTACGCCCTGCCGCCGCGCCTGCAGCACCAGTTCGCGCCGGCGCGCCTGGCCATCAACAAGGGCGACGCCAACTACCGCCGCATGGTCTTCGATACGCTCTGGCCGGCCGATATGCCGCTGCGGGCCGTCGCCGGCCACTTCCCCTGTCCCCTGCTGGCCCTGCGCACCATGAAGAGCGACCCGGTCGTCGGCCTGGCGCCGGGCCAGGCGCAGCGACTGGACGACGCCGACGCCGACTGGCGCGTCAACGGGAAACGCGCCGTGTTGCAAGGGACTCTTTGGCCTCAGTCCTTGTCGGCCTCGAATTCGCGCCAGGGGATGAAACGCTCGCGATAGACGAGGTCCTGCCAGTAACGGCGCTTGCCCGGCTTCATCACGAACTGCGGATTCGGCTGCGGGTGACCCAGGCAGAGCACGATCCAGGGCGTGAAGCGGTCTGGCAGGTTGAGGATCTTGCGCAGCGCGGGCACGTTGAAGGAGGTCACCGGCCCGCTCGCCAGGCCCAGGGAATGCGCCGCCAGCGCCATGGTCTGCGCCGCCTGGCCCACGTCCATCAGGAAGACGGGGTCGTCGGCCTCCTCGTCGATGTAGGTGGGGAAGTTGCGCCGGTCCACGCAGACGAAAATGTAGGTCGGCGCGTTCGAATAGATGCCCGGCGAGACGCGGCGAATCAACTCGATCAGTTCGGGGTCCTGCACCACCAGGAAGCGGTTGGGCAAGTGGTTGCTGCCGGTCGGCGACCAGCGGCCGGCCTCCAGGATGATCTCCAGCTGCTCCTGCGAGACCTGTTCGTCGGTCATTTCGCGCACGACGCGGCGGGTTTTTATATTTTCCAGCACAGGGTTGTTCATGCCACAACTCCCTCTGTCAGGCCGGCGCGCGCGGCCAGGCAATCGCCCAGCGCCTCGTTGAGTTCGACCACGATCGCCTTGTACTGGTCGCGCCGGCCGGTGACCGTGTGCGAGACCGGGATGCGCTCCAGCGCCACCTCCAGCAGCGTTCGCACTTCGGGCGAGACGTCGTCGATGACCATCGCCGCGAGGCGCTCGGCGGCGGTCAACTGGCGCAGCGGCCCGTAAAGCGCCGGTTCGCGCAGCAGCAGCAGCGAGCAACTGAAGAACAGCGCCATCAATTCGACGACCTGGTCTTCCGTCAGGAATTTCTTTTCATCATCCATGGGCAACTCCTTCCCCTGGGCGGGAGTATGACACGCCCCGCCAACGCCGGCGACCCCTGTGGTACACTGCCGCGCCATGAGCGAATGGGCCCCCGTCATCGGCCTGGAAGTCCACGCCGAGCTGGAAACCGAGAGCAAGATGTTCAGCCCCTGCCCGGTGGTCGACAGCGTCGAGGCCGCGCCCAACAGCGCCGTCGACGTCGTCTCGCTGGGCCTGCCGGGCACCCTGCCGGTCATCAACCGGCGCGCCATGGAATACGGCATGATGGTCGGCCTGGCGCTCAACTGCGAGATTCCGCCGCTCAACCGCTTCGACCGCAAGAGCTACTTCTACCCCGACCTGCCCAAGGGCTACCAGATCAGCCAGTACGAACACCCCCTGGCCGTCAACGGCCACGTTGACATCGAGTTGGCGGAGGGCGGCAGCAAGCGCATCCGCGTGCGCCGCGCCCACATGGAAGAGGACACCGGCAAGCTGACCCACGTCGCCGGCGGTTTCAGCCTGGTCGATTACAACCGCGCCGGCGTGCCCCTGCTGGAGATCGTGACCGAGCCGGACCTGGCCGGCGCCGCCGAGGCCGAAGCCTTCGCTCGCCAGTTGCGCGCCATCCTGCGCTGGCTGGGCGTCAACAGCGGCGACATGTCAAGGGGCGTGCTGCGCTTCGAGGCCAACGTCAGCCTGCGCCGGCCCGACGATGCCGACCTGCGCACGCGCACCGAGATCAAGAACCTCAACAGCATCCGCCACATGACGCGCGCCATCGAGAGTGAGTTGCGGCGTCAGCGACGCATTTACGAAAGCGGCGAGGACCTGCGGCAGGCCACGCTGGGCTGGGACGAGGACGCGCAACGCATCGTGGTGCAGCGCTACAAGGAGCGCGCCGACGAGTACCGCTATTTCCCGGAGCCGGACCTGCCCGTCGTCGAGGTCAGCGAGGCCTGGGTCGGGGAGGTGCGCGCGCGCATCCCGGAGTTGCCTGAAGCGCGCTGCCGGCGCTTCATGACGGAACACGGACTGTCCGCCGCCGACGCGCAGCAACTGGTGAGTGAACGGGCCGTCGCGGACTTCTACGAGGAGACCCTGGCGGGCGGCAGCGAGCCCCGCAGCAGCGCCAACTGGATCTGTGGCGCGCTCTTCGCGCTGATGAACGCGCATGAGACTCCGCGCGAGGCCATCGGCGAGTTGCGTTTCAGCGCCGCGCAGTTTGCCGAACTGCTGCGCCTGGTCAGTGAGGGTGCGCTTAACCGCGGCACGGCCACGACGGTGCTGGAGGCCATGTGGGACAGTGGCGCGGCGCCGGCGCAGATCGTGCGCGAGCGGGGTCTGGCGCAGATCTCCGACAGCAGCGTCATCGACGAGACCGTCGACCAGGTGCTGGCGCAGCAGCCGCAACTGGTGGAACGCTACCGCGCCGGCGAGACCAAACTGCTGGGCGCGCTGATGGGCCAGGCGATGAAGGCCCTGCGCGGCCAGGGCAACCCGGCCGCCGTGCGCCAGGCCCTGCAGCAGCGCCTGGACGCCTGAGGCGAGGGCGCGGGGGCGTCCCTGCCAACCCGCTCACGGCGCCGCGCGGTCTTATGCGGCGGGATCGGCCTCACCCTCGGCCTCAAGCCGCTCCGCGCGGCCTTCAAAGCGGCCTTCGAGCCGCGCCAGGCGCTGGTTGCCTTCGTCAATCTTTTCTCCCAGGCGGCGGTCGACGTCGTCGATTTTTATCTCCAGGCGATCGATTCGCGTCTCAAGATGATGCCTGACACTCTCGATCTTCGCGTCCAGGCGCTGGATGTCGCTCTTAAGCTCCCCGCGCGTTTCATCGATTTTCGCGTCCAGGCGCTGGATGTCGCTCTTGAGCTCCCTGCGCGTGTCGGCGATCCTTGTTTCCAAACGCCACACAGCGCCAAGGATGGCCAGAATCGTGATGACAACTTCCAGCGACAGGGCAGAATCCAGGGGCATCGGCGCAGGGCTCACACGATCATCAAATACATTATATTCAATCGGCGACGCCAGGGCCAATCCCGGGCTACACCCTCACTCTGGCTGATGACAGCTACAGATGCGTTTGGGAGATCGGCAGTAGAGCGGCGGCTCAGGCGCAGGCCGCGCTGGATGTCAGCCAGGCCACACGCCTGAGGACGCCGGCCGGACCCATCGTCACATACCCTGTGCTGTTATCGTCCTGTCTTCGCCATCAGGCGGGGGAATCGGCCTCGCCCTCAGCGGTCAGCCGCTCCTCGCGGCCTTCAAAGCGGCCTTCAAGCCGCGCCAGGCGCTGGTTACCTTCGTCAATCTTTTCTCCCAGGCGGCGATCGACATCGTCGATCTTTTCTCCCAGGCGGCGATCGACATCGTCAATCTTTTCTCCCAGGCGGCGGTCGACATCGTCGATTTTTATCTCCAGGCGATCGATTCTCGTCTCCAGGCGATCAATTCTCGTCTCCAGACGCTGCTGGACATCATCGATTCTCGTCTCCAGGCGCTGGTTGTCGCCCTTGAGTTCCTTGCGCAATTCTCCGATCCTGCCATCCAGACGCCAGACCGCGCCAAATATCGCCAATATCGCAATAACGACTTCCAGCGACAGCGATGCGTCCAGGTTCATCGGTTTGCGCCACCCTCATCCATACACTCAGACTAGCGCATGCCGGCCAGTCTGGCAATTTCCGGGTTCGCGCGGGAGCGGTCCATGGCCGGCTGCCTGGCCAGGTCCGGTCGCGCCGGCACGGGACAGTGGGCAGTGTCACGACAAGACAAATCGTCGGGAGCCGCCCGCGTGGATGGCGAGAGATTGCGCCTCAGGCGCAGGCCGCGTTGGGCGTCAGCCGGGCCGGCGGCGCCGCAGAGACCTCAGGCGCCTGACCGCCTCAGTAGCCCGCGCGCAGCAGCAGCCAGGCGACCAGCGCCATCACCACCAGAATCAGCGACCCGTAGAGCAGCAGGCTGCGCAGCACGCGGCCCTCGTCGCCCTGGCCGATGCCGACCGTGCTGACGCCCACCATGATCCTGGCGGGCGCCATCATGCTGCCGATGGCGCCCGCCGAGGTCTGCAGCGCCAGCACCAGCGAGACGCTCAGTCCCATCAGTTGCGCGCTGTCCAGTTGCAGGCCGGCGAAGACCGCGTTGGAGTTGGTGTTGCTGCCGGTCATGAAGGCGCCCAGCGCGCCGATCAGCGTGCCGACCAGCGCGTACCAGTCCGGCGCGACGGCCTGACTGAGCCACTCGGCCAGTGCCCGCGTCATGCCGGCGTACTGCATCACCGTCGCCATGGCCACCATCGCCAGGATGCCGATCGCCGGTCGCAGCCCCTGGCGGCGCACGCCCTGCAGCACCTGACGCGCCGCGCCCCGTTCCAGCCAGCCGCGGCGACGATAAAGCCAGTATGCCAGCAGCGTGCTGTAGAGCAGCACCGACGCGCCGTGCACCAGCAGCGGAATGCCCACTGCGCCGGCCGGCGTCACCCAGCCCAGCGAAGTCTCCAGTTGCGGGACCTGCAGGGCCAGGCGCCACTGGCCGAGCGCCGCCTTCACCGGCTGCACGCCGATCAGGACGACGGCGAGGACGATCAGGATGACGTAGGGCGCTATCGCCAGGCGCAGTGGTGGCCCCGCCGCCCGGTCAGGCGCGTCGTCGGCAACCTGGCCGCGCCAGCGGTGCCAGCGCGTCACCCACAGCCCGGTCACCAGGCCTGCCAGACCGGCGCAGGCCGAGGCGATGTTCCACAGGCCGGCCACGGCCACCAGGTACTGCACGGCGGCCATCACGGCGCCAATGACCAGCACGGCCGGCAGCGCCCGCCACAGGCCGCGCAGACCGCCCGCCGCGTGGGCCGCCAGCGCGCCGCAGCCGGGCGCGGCCAGCCCCAGCAGAATCGCCGTCGGCGGCGCCAGCAGGGCGGCCGGTTGACCGGTGACGCCGATCAGCGCAATGAAGGAGGAGCCCAGCGAGCCGAAGGTCACCGCCCAGGCGTGGCCGATGAAGGGCACGATGACGGCCGGCAGTGGCGCCAGGCCGATGCCCACCAGCAGCGGCGCGGTCACCGCGACGGGCACGCCGAAGCCGCCCACGCCCTGCAGGAAGGAGGCGAAGACCCAACCGGGCAGGAGCACGCGCAGCACCATGTCGCCGGTCAGGCCGCTGAACCAGCGGGCGATGACGTCCAGCGCGCCGGCCGCCCGCACCACCTGGTAGAGCGCCAGCGCCGTCCAGACGATCAGCACCACGTCGAGCGTGAGTATCACGGCGCGCAAGTGCGCATGGAGCAGCAGTTCGCCGCCCGCACCGAAGCGCAATATGGCGACCAGCAGCGCGACCAGCCAGCCGGCCGGGCCGGCCTTCGCGCCGCCCATGCGCAGGCCGGTCATCAGCACCAGCACGGTCAGGGGCGGGGCCGCCGCCAGCAGCACGCTCAGGGGGTCGGTGGGCATGGGCAGGGACTATCGCCGCGCGCCCGGCGCGTGTCAAGCGCCGTCCGGCTTGCGGGCGCGCAGGAAGGCCACGCGCGCGCCTGGGGCGTAGCGGGCGCGCGGGTCAGCCGGGTCAGCAAACATGTCGGGGATGTCGCGCACCTCAGCTTTCTCGATATCCAGCTCCGGCACTGCTGACGAGAGCTCGGCCACCGTGACGAACTCCTCCGGCGAAACGCCCCACTCGCTGCTCATCGACCGGTCCCATTCCGCAACCAGCAGAATGCCACCCGGACGCAGGGCCTGCGCCGCCACGCGCAACACAGCCCGACCTGCTGCGCCGGCCGGCAGGGCGTAGGTGCTGATGACCAGATCGAAACACGGGTCCGGTCGCCAGCCGTCGAATTCCCTGCAAATGAAGCGCGCAGCGAGCCCGCGGGCGCGCGCGGCCTGCCTGGCCAGGGCGATGGCATGCGCGGAGCAATCGATGCCGGTCACCTGCCAGCCGGCCGCGGCCAGAGCCAGCGCATTGGTGCCATTGCCGCAGCCCAGGTCGAGCGCATGGCCCGGCCGCAGGTCCTCCGTCTCGAGCTGCAGCACGCGGTCCGGCACCATCACCTGGTCAGCGTCGCTGCGCCATGTCTCGTTCCAGAAGTCCACGTCCATGCTGCCGCCCCCTGTCAGTCGCAGCTATAGCGCGCTGCCGCGCGGCATGGCAAGCTCTTGCGCAGACGCCCGACAGGTAACGCATGACCCTGGCCGAACTCGCACGACAACTGGGACAGGCACAGGACGAGGTCGGACGGCGCGAACTGGCGCTGGAATTGCTGGCGCGCAGCCGCCGCCGGGACCACGTCGACGCGGCCCTGCGCGCGCTGGAGGGCAGCGACCCCGGTGACGCGGCGCGGCCCCTGCTGCGTGAACGCACGCTGTACTACTTCGAAAACACGCAGCGCGACAACGGCGCCCTGATTCGCGAGCAGTTGCTGAAACTGCTGCTGCAGATCGCTCATCCCGACGAGCGCGACCTCTGGCTGCGGGCGCTGCACTGTTACGAAATCGAGCCGATGATGGGCGAGGTCACGCAGAACCTGCGCGCCATCGGCCTCGTCGGTCTGGCGGCCCACGCCCCCGACCTGGCGCAGTTGCACGCCGTCCGCCTGCTGCACGAGTTGGGCGCCGCCTCCCGCTTCAACGGCGAACCGGCGCTGACCGCGCTCAACCTGCTGACGCAGCAGGAGCAGCCGCAACTGGTCTACGCCTGGCTGCTGGCCGGCGCGGACGAGGCGCTCGAACTGACGCTCGACGAACTGGTGGGGCGGGCGCTGGAATCGCTGGGCAGTGATTTTCCAACCGACCTCTACCAGCCGCTGCTGGAACAGCTGGCCAAACGCGACCGTGCGCTGGTCAGCATGGGCCTGGCGACGCATATCATTGAGAGCCGCGCGCAGCCGCTTTACGACGCGCTGGAAGCGATCCTGACGCAGACGCGCCACGACGACCTGCACCATTACATCCTGGTGCTGCTGGCCGGCGCCCGCGATGCGGAACTGGAACGTCGCCTGTCGGCGCTGGCGCGGCTCAGTCCGCCGCGACGCTGCAAGAATTTCCTCGCCGCGCTGGAGTTGCTGCCCGGCGAGCCGGACGCGGAATTGCTGGCCTGGCTGCGCGAGCGTCAGCCGCAGGACTTCTGAGGGCAGGCTTTGGCCCAGTCGATGCCGTAGGAACTCCCGTAGCGTTTGAGCAGGCGCACCGCGCCGTCCTCAATGACGTAAATGCCGGTCGGCGCGGTCACGCATTCCCCGCCCGGTTGGCAGGTGATGGTGCCTGAGGCGCCTTCGTAGCCCTCCAGCGAGTCCACGTAGTCCAGCAGCGCGGCCCGGTCGATGCGCAGCGAGCCGTCCTCCGCCACCTCCGCGATGGCCTCAATGGCGTCCAGCAGGATGTTCCAGGCGTCATGGCCGGCGAGATGATAGGGCGCGGAGGGTGACTCACCGTACACCTCCTCGAAGCGTCGTGTCAGCGCGGCAGCGAGTTCCGTATCGGGCTCCAGCGGTGTGGCTCCGTAGAGCCCGTCTGCCGCTGACCCCAGCGCGTCGATCATGGCATGTGCCCAGCCCGATTCGTTGCCGAGGAAGGGCGTGTCGCCGAGCCCCGCCGCCTCGCGTCCGGCCAGCACCGCGAGCGAGTGGGGCGTATCGCAGGCGCAGTAGAGCCAGTCCACGTCAGCCGCCGCAATTTCACCCAGCAGCGCCGCCAGCTGCGTCTCCTCCAGGTCGGTCGGCAGCAGGGACTGCAACGCTATCTCGCCGCCCAGCCTGGTGAAACGCGCGTCCAGTTCACCGGCCAGGCCCTGATAGAAAATGTTGCTCTCACTGTACAGTATGGCGATGCGCCGCGCCTCCACCTCTTCGTAGAGGTAGTGGGCGGCCCCTTCCGTCACGGCTGTATCGGGCCCTGTCAGGCGATGGAAGCTGCTGAAACCCTGCTCGCTCAGCGCCGGCAGCGTGCAACTGGGGCTGAAGCTGGTGTAGCCGGCCGCGTCCAGTAGCGGCGCGACCGCCATGCAGGCGCTGGAACAGTTGGGGCCGATGATGGCCGCCACCCGTCCCTCTGCGATGTAGTCCGCCGCCAGTGTCGCGGCCTGGTCGGCGTCGCAGCCTGAATCGCCATGAATCACTTCGACGGGAACGTCGCGCCCCGCGATGGACAGCGTCGGGCGCTCCGCCTGGGCCAGCAGCACGCCCAGCTTGCTGACGTGGTTGTCGTCCCCCTCCAGCGTGGAGCGCGTCATCACGCCCAGCGCCACGGGCTCGTCCGGCGCGACCACCAGCACGCCCTCGTCGGCGGCCAGCGGGGTTACGGTGACAAGTACCAGGCAAAGCACAAGACTTCCGACAAGAAATTGCAAACTGTTGCGCATCATTGGTCGTCCTCCTCCCTCCTTGCTGGCATACCAGTCATGGCCAGGGAACCAATATCGTGACCAAAGGGCAAACGACGGCAATCAAGGTGGATGCGAGGCGATGTTGATCAGGCTGAGGCCTTCCGCACCGGCTGCGCGCAGTTGTGCGCGGTCCAGGCTGACGAGCGGGTAACCGAAATCGGCGGCGAGAGCAATGTAACAGGCGTCATAAATTGCGAGCCTGTTTCTCATGCCGATAGCCAGAGATTCGCGCAGGTAAGGTTCTGCCGGAACGATGCGAAGGTCCATCTCATGCAAGATATCGAACAATCGAAATGCCAGGTCCTCCGGCATGCCATGGAAGCGATGTTGCTTCCAGATTGCATTGGTGCACTCTGTCAGACAGAAGTCAGTGACTGTTACGAAGTCGCCTTCTGTTAATCGCTGCAGAAAGTTTCTTGAGACCTCCGCCTGAGGCCCGGTGATCAGATATTCGACGAGAACGCTGGCATCAACGACAAATCCGGCCATTATCGGTCACGGTCTGCGCGCAACATTTCATGCGGTGTCTGTGAGCTTGATGGTGGTGTCCAGCCTATCCGGTCAATCTCCTCACTGGTTTCCTTCCAGCGTCGTTTCGGGCCGGTATTGACGCTCTTGCCAATCCATCGCCTGCCACCATTCCTGCCCAGGAACTGTCCAACGCGTTCCCCGACCATTTCGTCAACCAGTTGCTTCAATTCCTCGCGCGTCATGTCACCAACGCGTTCCATGATTCTGTTCCCCGACTATCCGGCGTCCTGATTGTAGCACAGGGCAAAATGGCCCTGTCGCAGTCCGCGACCTGCTCAGTCCGGCGACGCATCCCGCTCCGCGCGCGCGGCCAGGCGGCGGCGGGCGCGCTGCAGGTCCTGCTCGTGCTTGAGCAGCACCGACAGCGTGCGCTCCAGGGTACGCCGGTCGAGCGTGTCGGCCTGCAGCGCCACCAGCGCCTTCGCCCAGTCGATGGTCTCGGATATGCCGGGGTTCTTGCGCAGGTCCAGTTCGCGCAGACCCTGCACCAGCGTCACCACCCTGGCCGCCAGACGCTCGTTCAGTTGCGGCACGTGCAGGCGCAGAATCTCAAGCTCGGCTTCCTGCGTGGGATAATCGATGAAGACGTAAAGGCAGCGCCGCCGCAGCGCCTCGGAGAGTTCGCGCGTGTGGTTGCTGGTGAGCACCACGGCGGGCCGGTGGCGGGCGCGGATGGTGCCCAGTTCCGGCACGCTGACCTGGAACTCGCTCAGTACTTCCAGCAGGAAGGCCTCGAACTCGGCGTCGGCGCGGTCGATCTCGTCGATCAACAGCAGCGCCGGCTCCTCGCTGGTGATGGCCTGCAGCAGGGGCCGCGCCAGCAGAAAGCGTTCCGAGAAGAAGACTTCCTCTTCCGCCGCCAACCGGTCGGCGGCGTCCGTCAGGCTGGCGGCGCCGGCCAGCATCTCGCCCAGCTTGTCGCGCAGCAGCTGCGTGTAGAGCATCTGGCGCGCGTACTCCCATTCGTAGAGCGCGCGGCTCTCGTCCAGGCCCTCGTAGCATTGCAGGCGGATCAGGCGGCGACCGCTGGCTCCGGCCCAGGCGGCGGCCAGCGCGGTCTTGCCGACGCCGGCCGGCCCCTCGGTCAGCAGCGGGCGTTCCAGTTGTTGCGCCAGAAAGAGCACCGTCGTCAGGTCGTCGCCGGCGATGTAGCCCTGCGCGCCCAGGGCCTGACCCAGGGCGGCGGGGGCGTCAGACATGCGAATCGGGGAGCCTGAGCCGCACTTGCTCGTCGGTCCTGCCGAAACGCCGCGTGCGGCGACTGTATTCCTCAAGCGCGTCACGCAGGTCCGCGCGCCCGAAGTCCGGCCAGTAGACCGGTGTGAAGTGATATTCGGAGTAACTGCCCTGCCAGACGAGGAAGTTGCTCAGGCGCTGCTCGCCACTGGTGCGAATGATGAGGTCCGGGTCCGGCAGGGAGGCAGTGTACAGGTAGCGCTCGATGAGCGTTTCATCGATGGCCTCCGGCGGCACACCCTCGGCGACGATGCGGCGCAGGGCGCGCACGATCTCGTCGCGACCGCCGTAGTTAAGCGCCACGTTGAGGATGAGACAGCGATTGTGGCGCGTCATGGCGACGGCCTTGCGAATCTTGCGCTGCAGCTTTGGCGGAATGCCTTCCAGCTCGCCGACGTGGCGGATCTGCACGCCCTGCTCGTCCAGCTCGCGCAGTTCGCGGTCGATGACCAGTTCCAGGGTGTCCATCAGGACGCGGATCTCGGTCCGCGGCCGTTTCCAGTTTTCGGTGGAAAAGGCGAAGAGCGTCAGCACCTCAATGCCGTATTCGACGGCGGCGCGCAGAATCTCGCGCAGGTTTTCGGTGCCCTGACGGTGCCCGGCCGCCCGCGGCAGCCCCCGCTCCCGGGCCCAGCGCCCGTTGCCATCCATGATGATGGCGACGTGCCGCGGCACGTGCTCCGGGGACCTGCCGTTGCCAAAAGCGCCCATGGCTTCGCTCATCATCGCGCCCGGAGGGTCTCAGACCTCCAGGATTTCCGTTTCCTTGGCCGCGCCCATCGCATCGATTTTGGCGATGGTGTCGTCGGTGAGTTGTTGCACGTCCGCCTGGCCGCGCTTCATTTCGTCCTCGGAGATCAGTTTCTCGCGCTCGAATTCCTTCAGGTCGTCATTGGCCGAGCGGCGGATATTGCGCGCCGAGACGCGCGCCTCCTCAATGCGCCGGTTGAGCACTTTCACCAGCTCCTGGCGCCGCTCCCGCGTCAGGGGCGGCATGTTAAGCCGGATGACGTCGCCATCGGTGCCGGGCGTGGCGCCCACGTTGGCCTGCAGGATGGCACGCTCTATGCCCTTGATGGCCGTCTTGTCATAGGGACGGATGAGGATTTGCAGGGCTTCGGGCGTCGAAATGTTGGCCAGCTGACGCAATTCCGATTCCTGGCCATAGTATTCAACCTTCAGCCGGTCCACCAGCGCCGTGCTGGCGCGCCCGCTGCGGAGACCCGCCAGGTCCTCGCTGAGGAATGAGAGCGTCGCGCGCATCTTTTCCCTGGCTTCGCCCATGATGTCGTCGATCATGCCCGTCCCCCCGTTCAGCGACCGGCCATCACCTGCGTCTGCCCTTCCCAGCCCCGTGCCTGCCAGGCGCTGTAGAGCGCGATGGACCCGACGGTCGCCACGTTCAGGCTGGCCACCTGGCCGCGCATCGGCAATGATAACAGCATATCACAGTTGTCGCGCACCAGCCGACGCATCCCCTGGCCCTCGCTGCCCAGCACCAGGCCCAGCGCCAGATTCAGGTCCCGGTGGCCCAGGGGCGGGATGTCCTCGCCGATTTCCATGCCCACCAGCCAGACGTCCTGCGCCTTCAGCGTCTTCATCACCTGCACCAGATTCGAAACGCGAATGATGTTCAGGTGCTCAATGGCGCCGGCCGAGGCGTTGACCACCGCCGGCGTGATGGTGACGGCGTTGCGCTGCGGCAGAAAGACGCCATGCACGCCGACCGCGTCCGCCACGCGCAGCAGGCTGCCCACGTTTTGCGGGTCCTGCAGCAGGTCCAGCAGGAGGAAGAAGGGCCGTTCGTCACGCTCGCGGGCGAGGGCGAAGGCGTCTTCCGTCCGGGCATAGGGGTAGGGACTCGAGCGCAGGATGACGTTCTGGTGGTTGGCGCCGCCGGAGAGATCGTCCATGATGCGGCGCGGGACGCGGCGCAGGGGCAGGTTGCGCTCCTCCATCAGGGCGATGATCTCACCACTGCGGCCGCGTTCGTCAGCGCCCTCGGTCAGGAGCAATTGCTCACTGTGACGCCGGTTGGCGCGCAGGGCTTCCATCACGGCCCAGTGGCCATAGAGGAAGTCGCTCATGCCCCCTCCCGACGCCAGACCGTGCCGCCGGGGCCGTCCTCCAGCAGGAAGCCGAGGCCGGCGAGTTCATCACGGATGCGATCGCTGGTGGCATAGTCGCGCTTGGCGCGGGCCTCGGCGCGCAGGGCGATGAGCAACTCGACCAGGTCGCCCTCGCGCCGGCCGTCGCCGCCACCCTGCTCCCTCGCCGGGATGACTCCCAGCACGGCGCCGCCCAGATCGCTGTAGAGCATTTCGATGGCCGCCAGCACCGACAGGCCGGGCTGCGCCGGGCTGTTCAGCAGCGTGTTGACCTCGCGCGTCAGTTCATGCAGCACGGCCAGGGCCCGCGGCGCGTTGAAGTCATCGTCCATCGCCGTGGCGAAGTCCGCCCGCGCCTGCGCCAGACGCGGCAGAAAGCCGGCGCCCCCGTCGCTCTCCGGCGCGGTGTTCATGCGCCGGCGCGTCAGGCGCAGCGCGCTGTGCAGCCGTTCCTGGCCGGCGCTGGCCGCCGTCAGCGCGTCCTCGCTCCAGGTGACCGGGTTGCTGTAGTGGGCGCCGAGGATGAAGGCGCGCAGGGCTTCCGGCCGGGCGCGCGTCAGCATGTCGCGCACGGTGATGAAGTTGCCCAGGCTCTTGGACATCTTGACCGGGATGCCCTCCTCGTCGAGCACCATCAGGCTGCCCACCAGCAGCCAGTAGTTGGCGAAGGCGGCGTCATTGGCGCATTCGCTCTGCGCGATCTCGTTTTCGTTGTGCGGGTAGATGTTGTCGATGCCGCCGCCGTGGATATCGAAGGTCGGGCCGAGGTACTTGCGCGCCATCGCCGAGCACTCGATGTGCCAGCCCGGGAAGCCGACGCCCCAGGGGCTGTTCCAGCGCAGGATGTGCTCCGGCTCCGCCCGCTTCCACAGGGCGAAATCCGCCGGGTGACGCTTCTCGTCGCGCACGGCCTCGCGGCTGCCGGCCTCCTGCTCCTCCAGCACGCGGTTGGAGAGCTTGCCGTAACCTTCGTGCGAGGTGACGTCGAAGTAGACGTTGCCTTCCACGGCGTAGGCGTGACCGCCGCTGATGAGCTCCCCGATCATGTCGATCTGTTCGGGCACGTGGGCGCTGGCGCGCGGCGAGATATCGGGCCGCAGCACATTCAGCGCGTCCATGTCGGCGAAGTAGCTGCGGGTGTAGGTCTCGACGACCTGCATCGGCCCTGCCTGCACCTGACGCGCCTTGCGCAGGATGCGGTCCTCGCCGCTGTCCAGCAGATGGCCGACGTCGGTCAGGTTCTGCACGTAGAGCACGTCATGGCCGCTGTGACGCAGCCAGCGGACCATCACGTCGAAGGAGACGTAGGTGCGGGCGTGGCCGATGTGCGCGTCGTCGTAGACGGTGGGGCCACAGACGTACATGCTCACCTGGCCCTCCGTCAACGGCTCAAAGGGCTGCTTCTTGCGTCCGAGCACGTTGAAGAGTTGCAGGGCCATGGAGTGCGTCTCCCCTCATCGCAGGAACAGCGGCCATTCTGGCGCAGAGAGGGCGACCCTGTCAACGCCCGCGGCCGGCCAAAGGCGCGCCCTGCCGGTTGCGCGCCCCCTGGCGCGCGCTATGCTTGACCCATTGCGCGAGGTGGAAGGCGGGGCGCCATTTCATGAGTATCGCAGGCGTTCGCATCGGGACGGGCCGCCCGCTCCTGCGCCTGTCCATGAGTTCACGGCGAGGTGAGGCGCTCACCGGCATCCTGATGGCCTCCCCCTGGATCCTGGGCTTTCTCATCTTCATCGTCGGCCCGATGATCATCAGCCTCTACCTCTCCTTCACGCGCTGGGACCTTTTCACCGCGCCGCGCTGGATCGGCCTGCGCAACTACGACCAGCTGATCTTCCGCGACGCCAAATTCCTGCTCTCGCTGAAAGTGACCACCATCTACGCCTTCGTCAGCGTGCCGTTGCAGGTCAGCCTGGGCCTGGTGCTGGCCACCATGCTCAACCAGAAGATTCGCCTGCTGGGCTTCTTTCGTACGGTCTATTACCTGCCCTCGGTCATCGGCGGCATCGCCGTGGCGGTCATGTTCCGCTGGATCTTCGGCACCCAGTTCGGCCTGATCAACAGCATGCTGGCCACGATTGGCATTCAGGGCCCTTCCTGGCTGGGCGACCCCGATCTGGTGCTGGTCTCCTTCGTCCTGATGAGCATGTGGGGCGCCGGCGCCTCGATGCTCATCTACCTGGGCGCGCTGCAGGGCATCCCGACCGAACTCTACGAGGCCGCCGACGTCGACGGCGCGGGCACGCTGGCCAAATTCTTCCGCGTGACCGTGCCGATGATGACGCCGGTCATTTTCTTCAACATGGTGATGGGCATCATCACCGCCCTGCAGGAATTCGTGCTGCCCTTCATCATGACGCGCGGCGGCCCCGCCAATTCGAGCACCTTCCTCGTGCTCTACCTCTACCGCAATGCCTTCGAGATCTTCAAGATGGGCTACGCCTCGGCCATCGCCTGGATCATTTTCATCTACATCATGGTGCTGACCATCTTCATCATCCGCTCCTCCAGCATGTGGGTCTATTACGAAGGCTCGCTGAAGGGGCGCTGAGATGGCGGAACGCGCAGCGCGGCTGCCGGCGCAGGGCGGCGATACGCAGTGGCTGGAACTGGCGAAGCGCCTGTCAATCTACGTCGTGTTGCTGGCCGGCGCGGTCATCGTCTTCATCCCCTTCGCCTGGACGCTCTCCACCGCGCTCAAGGCGCCGGACCGCCTGGCCGAGTTCCCGCCGCGCTGGATTCCGGACCCGGTCGTCTGGGGCAATTTCCCGGAGGCCGTGACCATCAAGCCCTTCGGTCGCTGGTTTCTCAACACGCTCTTCGTGGTCGGCGTGGCCACCACCGGCACGATCATGTCCGCCAGCCTGGTGGCCTTTTCCTTCGCGCGCCTGCGCTGGCCGGGGCGCAACGTGCTCTTCCTGGTGCTGCTGGCCACCATGATGCTGCCCGACCAGGTGACGCTGATCCCCACCTTCGTGCTCTTCCGCCACCTGGGCTGGGTCAACACCTATCTGCCGCTGATCGCGCCGCCCTTCTTCGCGCGCAACGCCTTCTTCGTCTTTCTGCTGCGTCAGTTCTTCATGACGATTCCGCTGGACCTGGACGACGCGGCGCGCATGGACGGCGCCAGCTTCTTCCAGATCTACCTGCGCATCATCCTGCCCATGAGCAAGCCGGCGCTGGCGGTGGCCGCCATCATGTTCTCCCAGTTCAAGTGGAAGGAGTTCCTCGCGCCGCTGATCTACCTCAACAAGCAGGAGATGTTCACCGTCTCGCTGGGCCTGCGCACCTTCATCGGCGAGAGTTGGGGCACGGAGTGGCATTTGATGATGGCCGCCAACATCATCTTCATGATCCCGCTCATCCTGATTTTCTTTTTCGCGCAGAAGTACTTCATCCAGGGCGTGGTCATCACCGGTGTGAAAGGATAGGCGGCCCGGTGTCAGGGGCCAGGCGGCCCGGCGTCAGGGGCCAGGCGCGCCCGCCGGCAATGCGAAAGGAGTTGCCCAGGGACCAAGCAGAGCAACAGTCGCAAATCCACTATGACTTACAGGGAGACAAGCATGTCAGCAGACACGAAAGGACTTTCCAGACGCGATTTTCTGCGCGCCACGGCGGCGGCTTCGGCAGTGCCCGCGCTGGGACAGGTCGCGACGACGGTCGTTTATGCCCAGGAGCCGGTCACCATTCGCCTGACCGCCTGGGGCAACCCCACCGAGTTTAATGCGCGCGAGGCGACCAACGCGCTCTTCGAAGAAGCGCAGGACGCGATCAAGATCGAATTTATCCACATTCCTGACAGTTACAGCACCAAGCTGCAGACCATGCTGGCCGGCGGCGACTACCCGGACGTGATGTACATCGGCAACGGCTGGACCGTGCCTTTCGTATCCCGCGGGCAACTGGAGTCGCTCGATGACTACATCGAACGCGACATGTTCGATACCGGGGACATCTTTGAGGCCAACCTGAAGCTCTATCAGGTGGATGGCGTGCAGTATGGCTTCCCGCTGGACGCGCCCAACCAGCAGATCTTCTACAACGTCTCCTGGTTTGAGGAGATGGGCGTGCCGCGCCCCTCGTCGGACTGGGAGGACGATAGCTGGAACTGGGACACCTTCCTCGAGGCGGCCCTGGCCCTCACCGACCGCGACAACAACCGCTGGGGCTTCCAGGTCAAGAACGGCTTCCGTCCCTGGTGGATCTGGGTGACGGCCAACGGCGGCGGCTTCTACAACGAGGACTACACGGCCTGCATACTCAACGAGCCGCCCGCGGTGGAAGCCTTCGAGTTCCTCGCCGGCCTGATTCACGAACATCAGGTGGCGCCGCCCATCGACGTGGCCTCCGAAATGGGCGCCTGGAACATCTTCGAGGCCGGTGTGGTCGCGATGGACACCTTCTGGCCGGCCATGGGCCGCATGCGTAACAACATCGGCGACAAGTTCGCCTGGGACGTCGCGCCGCATCCGGCGGGCGCAGCCGGCAAGTCCACCGCCGGCGGCGGCTCCGGCCAGGCCATCTCGGCCTTTTCGGAGCAGAAGGACAGTGCCTGGGAGTTCCTCAAGTTCATGGCCAGCACCGACGGCGTCGAGGTCTGGACGGACATCATGGGCATCGTGCCGCCGCTGCAGTCGGTGGCCGCCAGCGACGTCTTCCTCAAGCCCGGCGAGCCGCCGGAGCACATCTCGGTCTTCACCGACGGCGCGCCCTACCTGCGCCCGGACCCGCGCCACGCGACCTTCGCCCAGGCGTCTTCGATCGCCGTCAGCGAACTGGACCGGCTGTGGATCGGTCAGGCCGGCGCCCAGGAAGTGGCCGACAGCCTCGTCGCACAGATCAACGACCTGCTTTAGGCCTCGTCATCCAGGGAGGCCCGCCATCGGGCCTCCCTTTCCTGACATCCACTGAATCAGCGCATCGAGGTCATTTCACCCCACCTGCGGCATGGAGGCAGCCATGAACGAGCGACCCAACATCGTCATCATCATGAGCGACCAGCAGCGCGCCGACGTCTCCGCGCGTGAGGGCTTCGAACTCGACACCACGCCCTTCCTCGACAATCTGGCGACGGAGGGCGTCTGGTTCAATCGCGCCTATACCTCCATGCCCGCCTGCCTGCCCGCCCGCGTCAGCATGTTGACCGGGCGCTACCCCGGCGCCACGCGCGCCCGCACCAACCACAACGAGGAGGACGCCACCTACGAACGCGACCTCTACCAGTTGCTGCGCGACGCCGGCTACCGCACGGCGCTCTGCGGCAAGAACCACAGCCACGTCACGGCAGACGACGTGGACCACTATTTCCCGCTGGGCCACCACGGCGGTTTCGGCCCTGACCGCACGCCGGAAGAGGTGGCCTTCGACAACTATCTCGCAAGCCTGCGTCACCGCGCCGACTTCAACCCCGCACCCGGCGGCGTCAAGGTGCAATGCCAGTATCGCGCCGTCTCCAGCGCCATCGATTTCGTCGACACTGTGGATGACGAACCCTTCTTCCTGTGGCTCTCCTTCCCGGAGCCGCACAACCCCTACCAGGCGCCGGAGCCGTACTTCTCGCTCTTCCCGCCCGACGCGCTGCCGCCCACCCTCTCCGACGTCTCCGCGCTGGAGGGCAAAAGCTTCAAGTACCGCTGGCTGCGGCAGATCGGCGAGACCGCCTTCCCCGATTACGCCGACCAGCTGCCGCGGGCGCGCAGCAACTACTTCGCCATGCTGCGCCTGATCGACGACCAGGTGCGCCGTTTCGTCGAACATCTGGAGGGTCGCGGCCTGCGCGACAACACGATCCTCTTCTTCCTCTCCGACCACGGCGACTACGTCGGCGAATACGGCCTGGTGCGCAAGGGCGCGGAACTGCCGGAGGTGCTGGTGCGCATCCCCTTCCAGGTCTGCGGGCCAGGCATTCAGGCCGGCGCCGACCCGCACCCTGCGCACGTCAGCATCGTCGATATCCTGCCCACCCTCTGCGAGGCCGTCGGCATCCCCGTCCCCGACGGCGTGCAGGGTCGCAGCCTCTGGCCGCTGCTGACCGGCCAGGACTGGCCGCGCGCGGAGTTCGCCAGCGCCTACGCCGAGCAGGGTTTCGGCGGCCTGCACTACACCGAAGACGACGACTTCGACCCGCAGCAGGACGGCTTTCACCCCGCCATCAGCTTCGACGAACTCAACGGCTGGACGCAAAGCGGCAACATGCGCATGCTGCGCCGCGGCGACTGGAAGCTGCTCTTCGACATGCAGGGCCGCGGCCAGCTCTACAACCTGGCGCAGGACCCAGTCGAGCTAAACGACCTCTACGGCGACCCGGCCTGCGCGGCCATCAGGAGCGAGTTGCTGGCCGAGTTGCTGGCCTGGACCCTGCGCGCCCAGGACCCGCTGCCGCATCCGCGCCGCCGCTATCAATTCAAGTCCGACCCGCGCAACTACTGGTCGCCGTACCGCGACAGCTGAGCGCGAAGCTCCGGCGCGCGGTCGTTTGACCCCGGCGCAAAGCCGCGGTATCCTCTATTCAACATCGCAGCCTGACACCGGAGCAACCCGCCATGGCAGCCGAAACAACCGTACTCGAATCCCTCGACGTTCGACTGGCAAAAATTGAAGGGGCCTTGCCCTACCTTGCCACGAAGGAGGACATCAGCGACCTTCGCGGTGAGATGCAGAGCGAGATCGGTGCGTTGCGCAGCGAGATGCGGAGCGAAAACGGCGCGCTGCGCAGCGATTTTCAGGGCGAGATCGGCGCGCTGCGCAGCGAGTTGGTCGGCAAGATCAGCGCGCAAGGCAGTGAATTGCGTGGTGAAATCGGCGCTTTGCGCAGCGAACTGGTCGGCAAGATCGACGCGCAAGGCAATGAACTGCAGGGCGAGATTGGCGCTTTGCGCGGCGAGATGGGCGAAATGCGCGATGAGATGGGCAAGATGAATGGCAAGATTAGCGAAATTAGCGGTGAGGTCAAGACCCTGCGCTGGTCAATAGCCTTGTCCGTGTCACTCATGGGCGTTGTCCTGGGCGTACTGATGTTTGTGCTGCGCTAACCCGCCACAATAGCTGTCGCCAGTCGGCGTACAACAATTCCGCATTTGTGCTGCATCCCCGCGGATTGCCGGACGGACACAGCCACAACCCCTTACCGGCGGCGCCGACTTGCCGCCCAATGTCGTACCCACCGCACCAGACATCTCGCCCCGATGATCATGATGGCAGCCAGTGAATTAAAGGCCACGTCGAGCATGTCATGGACGCGGTTGGGCAGCAGGGACTGAATACCCTCATCGAGCCAGCCCAGCAGGACAGATATGATCAGGGCGAGGATGGCGGGCGCGGGAACCCGGCGACCGTTGTCTCGCCGCTCCAGCAGCGCTTCATGAACGAGCGCAGCCACCAGGGCGTACTCGACGAGGTGGGTGCGCGCCTCCCATGACCCGGTTCTCAGCCATGCCAGCAGATAGACCGCGAGGATAGCGGCCCCGACCGCGACTTCGGCACGGCCGAGGCGCTTGTCCACAAAAAAGACCGGGATCACGACCAGCAGCACGAGAAGTATGAAAACGAGGTTGGTGCCGGCGCTCGCAAGAATTTCTTCGCCAAGCGCGGCCACCATCGCCGGCGCCTGGCCCAGCGTGGCGTAAATCCCCACCAGGACGATGACAAGCGCAAACCAGAGCCGCCGCTCCCGCCTGGAACTGAAGAGAGATTTTGCGATCACCAGCGTAATGACTCTCGTCTGACCGGGGACTGAACTGCATTTGGCATCTGCATGGGGCTGACAGCGACCTTTGATCGCAAGACGATACAAACGGGGTTTCAGGACAAAATGACAGGTTGTCCGCCTGTGTATAAGCAGCCCAGGTCATTCACAGGCGCATGGAGGCAGGGAAATGGCTGGTTGGCGATGTGTCGGTGCCGGCAGGTGACTTTTCCAGAGCGGCATCCTGTTCGAGCGATGAATGAAATAACCGGAGCGAATATCGGGCGTTTCCCTGTTGTTCATACTGCAAGATTACAACATCTTGCAGCCATTGCCGTGTCGCGTGAGGCGCTTGCATTTTCGGGCCGCCAGGGCGATCGACAGAACTCCGGAACAAACCACGCGGACGGACGGCGCGGTTTGTGCTTGTATGGTATTACATGGTCAACAGCGAGACAGTGCGAGGTGAGAAGGATGGCCAGCATTCGCGTCACGCCGGAGCAGACTTTAGGCCGCATTAACCCGAACATTTACGGCCACTTCGCCGAACACCTCGGCGCCTGCATCTACGAGGGCCTGTGGGTCGGCGAGGACTCCCCCATCCCCAACACCAACGGCCTGCGCGACGACGTGATCGCCGCCCTGCGCGCGCTGGCGCCGCCAGTCATTCGCTGGCCTGGCGGCTGCTTCGCCGATGACTACCACTGGCGCGACGGCATCGGCCCCCGTGAGACGCGTCCGCGTCGCATCAACATCTGGTGGGGCGGGGACATCGAGACCAACCATTTCGGCACGCACGAGTTCATCGAGCTTTGCCGCCAGACCGGCGCGCAGCCCTACATCGTCGGCAACGTCGGCAGCGGCACGCCGGCCGAAATGCGCGACTGGATTGAATACTGCAACTTCGGCGGGGACAGCACGCTCAGTCGCGAAAGGGCCGCCAACGGCGCGGCCGAGCCCTTCGAGGTGCGCTACTGGGGCGTGGGCAACGAGAACTGGGGCTGCGGCGGCGATATGGACCCCGAAGATTACGCCGCCGCCTACCGCCGCTTCAGCACCTACCTGGGCGGATTCGGCGGCCCCGATCCCTTTCTCATCGCCTGCGGCCCCCGCGGCAACGACGTCGACTGGACGCTGCGCTTTTTTGACAAGCTGGGCAGCGCCCGCACGCGACGGATCGACGCCTTCGCGCCCCACTACTACGCCCGCAGCCAGGGCGTGCAGGATAGCTGGTCGGCCCGGACGGGCACAGCCACGGAATACGACGAGACGCAATGGTATGCGCAACTCCATCTGGGCCTGCAGATGGAGCCGCTGGTCTTGCAGCAGCGCGCCGCCATGGACAGCTTCGACCCCGGGCGGCGCATCGGCCTGATCGTCGACGAATGGGGCACCTGGCACCCGCCGACGCCGGGCCGCCATCCGCGTCATTTGTGGCAGCAGAACACCATGCGCGACGCCGTCGTCGCGGCCACCACGCTGGATATCTTCAACCGCCACGCGGACAAGGTGGTGATGGCCAACATCGCCCAGACCATCAACGTGCTGCAGGCCATGATTCTCACCGCCGGCGACCGCATGCTGGTCACGCCCACCGGCCACGTCTACGCCATGTACCGCGCCCACCAGGGCGGCCAGAGTCTGCACACCCGCTTCGACTGCGAGAACCTGTCCTTCAACTTCGGTGACGAGGCGCAGGAAATGCCGGCCCTGGCCGGCTCCGCCTCACTGAAGGGGCGCGAACTCACGCTCAGCGTGGCGAACTGCAGCGCGGCGGACGAGATCGAGGCGGAAATCGGCCTGATCGGCGCGTCCGCGCGCGAGGTTGAGTTGACCACGCTGGCGGGGCCTGGCATTCACGCGCACAACCGCTTCGAGGCGCCCCGTCTGGTGCAGCCGCAAACGCAGACGCTGGACGTCAGCGGCGGCGCCTGGGCGCAGGCTTTCGCGCCCGCCTCGGTCAACGTGTTGCGGATTCTGCTGTGAGGCGCAGCGCTCGCTACCAGAGCGTGTAGCCGCCGTCCACCACCAGGTCGTGGCCGGTGACGTAGGCCGAGGCCGCCGACGCCAGGTAGAGGACAGCGCCCTGCAGGTCTTCCGGCGTGCCCACGCGCCCCATGGGGGTGTTGGAGACCCACTCATCGCCCATGACCGGGATAGCTTCCACCGTCATGGGTGTGGCGGTGTGGCCCGGGCTGATGCAGTTGACGCGCACGCCGCGGGCCGCCCATTCCGCCGCGCAGGAGCGCGAATACTGGATGACGCCGGCCTTGGCCGCGTTGTAGTGCGAATGCAGTTGCGGCCGGTTGACGATCTGGCCGGACATGGAGGCGATGTTGATGATCGAGCCGCTGCCGCGCGCCAGCATCGCCCGGCCCTCGGCGCGCGTGCTGAGGTAGATGCCCTTGAGGTCGATGCCCACCACGTCGTCCCAGTCGTCCTCTTCGAGGTCCTCGGCGCGGGCGCGGGTGGCGATGCCGGCGCTGTTGACGGCCACGTCCAGCTGCCCCCAGGCGTCCAGCACCTGGTCGACCATGCGCTGCACCTGGTCGGCCCGCGTGACGTCGACCTCGATGGCCAGCGTGTCCGTGCCGGCCGCCGCCAGTTGCCGCGCGACCTCCTGCGCCGTGTTCAGATAGCGGTCCGCCAGGGCGACGCGGGCGCCGGCCTCCGCCAGGGCCCTCGCCAGGGAAGCGCCGATGCCACTGCCGCCGCCGGTCACCAGGGCGGTCTGGCCTGCCAGGGAGAAACGCTCGCCGACGCTCATGATCACCTCAACCTTCAGCACGGTAAGACAAAGGCCTGACCGCGCCGTCAGGCCTCTGTGCCAGGGCCCGGACTCGAACCGGGGACACCCTCATTTTCAGTGAGGTACTCTACCAACTGAGCTACCCTGGCGCCGCGCGCACTATAGCACAGCGCCTGATCGGGAACAAGTTGCGCGGTCAGTGGGAGTGCCTGGTTTACTGGATAGAGGAACTGGATATGGTGTGCCCGCGGGCGACATGATATGTCGCCCCTACAGCGGATGATGTAGGGGCGATTTACCAAATCGCCCACCCCGACTTTGAAACAATTTCTGATATCCACCAAACTCGCCATTCCCGGTCAGTTACGCTGCTTTGGATCTGTGCAGCAAACCGGTAAGATTGCCCTGTCGCTTCAGGGAGGCAGGCGCCATGAGCGAAAACGCCGCGTCCAGGCTACAAAGCATCGCCGAACAGGTCCGTCTTTGCCGCGAATGCAGCCTCTACCAGGGCACGACCAACGCCGTCCCTGGCAGCGGCAGCGCCGACGCCGATATCGTTTTCATCGGCGAGGGGCCGGGCTTTCACGAAGACCGGCGCGGCCTGCCCTTCGTCGGTCGCTCCGGCGATTACCTTGAGTACCTGCTGGGCCTGATTGGCATGCATCGTGACCAGGTCTACATCACCAACGTCGTCAAGCACCGCGCGCCCGACAACCGCGACCCGCGCGCCGACGAGATCTTCGCCTGCAAGGCCTGGCTCGACGAGCAACTGGCGATCATCCGGCCGGCCGTCATCGCCACCCTCGGCCGCTTCAGCATGGCGCGCTACTTCCCGGACGCGCGCATCAGCCGCATCCACGGCAAGCCGCGTTACGGCGGTTCCCCCATCACGGCCTACTATCCCCTCTTCCACCCGGCGGCCGCGCTGCGCAACCCCGGTCTGCGCCGTGACATGGAGGCCGACATCCGCCGCCTGCCCGATCTGGTCGCCGAGGTGCAGCAACGCCGCGCGCGCCAGGAGGCGGCGGACGAGGCCCCCACCCAGCTCAGCCTGTTCTGAAGCGGCCGGGACGCGTCCCCCGGCGAATCCGCAGTAAACTGAAACCGGCGACAAGGGGTGTGGCGGAGTCATCCATGCGCTCCAGAGCGTTGTCCCTGCTGCTGTTGACCGCGCTGCTGTCGGCGTTTCCACTCGCTGCGCAGGAGACGCTACTGCTGAAATCGGGCGAGGCAGTGCCCGCCTGGGCCTGCGCGCAGGAAGGCTGCGAGCGCCTGGCCTGGCTGCCCGACACAGGCAAGGTGACCATCGTTGCCGGGGTAGAGGGCCGCGAACTGGAGGGCAGCGCGCTGTGGTACGAGGTGCTGCTGGAGTGTCCCTGCTTCGATTATGAAAAGATTGCTCTGTCAGACCCTCCCTGGTTGGACCCGAAGGCAGAAAGTTTTGCCCTGTGGCATCCTGATTTTGCCCCCGGAGGCGAACACATCGCCGCCGTCCACAGGTCTTACCTGTATCTTTGGAACGCACAAAGTGGGGAACTACTGGTCAAGGAAAGGCTGGACGCATACCCGTTGCAACATATGGACATGTCGTGGTCACCAGATGGCAAGCGTATCCTCGTGGGTGGTGCTTCCCTTGACGATGAGCATGAAGAGTATGTTGTGAGCAGAAGCATCCTCATGCTGCTGGACGCCGACGGCCAGTCCCGCCGAACTCTGGATCTGCAGGACGGCATTGTCCTGGGAGTGGCCTGGTCAAACGGCGGGGCGAGCTTCCTGACCCTTGGGGATGCAATGCGCATTCGCGATGCGCAGCAGGAAGCGATTCTCGTCACGATCGATGCATCATTTACAACGGCTGCCTGGTCACCGGACGACACACATATCGTTACAGGCGGCTACGTGGAGCAGACGGGGGAATTGGCAATATGGGATTCGGCCAGTGGCGACCTGATTGATTTCATGGACACAGGTTGTCACATCGTCAGTGTCAACTGGTCGCCGGATGGCTCACGCATCGCCTGGGCCAGCATTGGTGAGGGCTGTGGCGGCCTTCATATCCTTGATGTGGTCAGTGGGAACGTCAGCGATTCCCTCACGGATTCCGGCCACGTTGTCACTGTAACCTGGTCTCCAGATGGCAGGTTCATCCTGGCCAACACCGGTTACAGGGTTCAGATTCTGGACCCGGCTGACGGCCAGGTTTACGCCACGCTGGCAGAGTTCAGCAACGGGTTCTTCCCTGGTCTGTCCGACTGGTCGCCGGCCGGCGATCAAATTGCAATCGCCGGCTTCGTCAGTATCCCACCTGAAGGGAACCAGCGTGAAAAGCCAACGAAGGCATACGCGGCCTGGATCTGGGACCTGACGCTCATCCCTGCGGGGCCAACGCGCGCCTTCATCCACAGCAGCCGGCTCCAGGGCGCCCTGCTCGCTGACGGCTGACGATTCGCGCGGCGCCGGCAGCGGAAGTTCTGCTGTAGACTGAATACAAGGTAAAGAATTTGGAAAGAGTGGATTATGTACTCCAGATTGTTGTTGTTCATGGTGTTGTTGACCGGGCTGCCGCTCGCTGCGCAGGAGACGATGGTCGTTACGTCGGATGAGTCGGTGGCGGCCTTCGCCTGCGCCGGGGAAGGCTGCGAACGCCTCGCCTGGCTGCCGGACGGCGCCGGCGTCAATGTTACCGGCCAGGTGGAAGGCCCCGAGCTTGAAGGCAGCGCGCTGTGGTACGAGGTGCTGCTGGACTGCCCCTGCTTCGACTACGAGCGGAGCCGACTGAACGACATGCCGGACATCAGGGATCCGGAACGGGACCGGTGGCATGTGTGGCATCCCTGGTTCTCGCCGGACAGCCAACGCATCGCCACCGTCACCCGTGACGGCTTCCATGTCTGGGATGCCGTCAGTGGCGAGCGTCTGCTGCATGAGCCGCTGGACCTCTTCCGCCCGTCCAGCATGGCCTGGTCGCCCGACGGCGCGCGCGTCGTGGCGGGTGGCGGCTTCAGTCTCGACTACCAGGGAGGCGAAAACGTCACCCACGTTGAGCCGGAACGCAGCCTGCTGCTCATCAATGCCGACGGCAGCTCACCGCAACCACTGAGCGGTCAGGCCGGTGGCGTGTGGGGCCTGGCCTGGTCACATGACGGGACGCGCATCGCCACGGTCGGCGAGACGCTGCGCATCCTCGACGCGCAACAGGGCGATACCCTGCTCAGCGTCGAGGCGCAGGGCATGCACCTGGCCTGGTCGCCCGACGACCGCTACGTCGCCCTCATTGAGCACAGCGACGATCACGAAGTCAACGCCCTGCGCCTGCGGGACGCGACCAGCGGCGCCCTGCTCGCGTCCATTGATGAAGATGTCGCGACGCATTTCGGCGGACTGGTCTGGGCACGGGACGGCGAGCGCTTCGCCTACACGACTTACACCACGGTCGAGCGGGAAGGCGACAGCGACCTCGTCACCGGCAGCGCGCTGCACGTCCGGGACGCCTTCGGGGATAATCCTCCGCAGACCCTGCTCACGACAACGGACTGGATTCTCAATTTTGACTGGTCGCCCGACGGCCGCTTCCTCGTGTTTCCGCTGCAAGGCGGCATTCACGTGCTGGACGCGGGCGACGGCCGCCGCGTCGCCAGTCTGGCGCCGGAGTCCATCCCGAACCATGGTCAATGGCCCGCGGGCCGCTTCGTGCTGAACAATGCAAGCTGGTCACCGGACGGCCGGCGCGTCGCGGCCAGCGGGTTCGATCCGGCCGGGATGATGCGCGAGATACAACCGGCAGCGCTGGTCTGGGACCTGACCCTCATCCCCGCGGGGCCGACGCGCGCCTTCATCCACAGCAGTCATCTGGCCGGCGGCTGAGGTCATAACCATTGCAGGCCAATTTCGCTTGACTCGCCCTGCCGGCCTGTAGAATGAATTTCGCCCAACAGTAGGCAAGACCTCCACGCGGAAGGAGAAACAGCGTCAGCCACACGTGCCGGCTGACCGCCCATGTCCGAAGATCCAGCCTGTAGCCCACAACAGTTGAACACAGGGAACGGTCAGCTTCGATGATCGTCCCCCGCCTCGAACAGTACCGCCACGTTCTCAGAGAATACATGTTTCCCTGGCGCAACCGCGTGTTGCTGCTGGCCCTGATGCTCTTCACCAGCATCGGCCTGCAACTGGTCACGCCGCAGTTGCTGGGCCTCTTCATCGACACGGTGCGCGGCGACCGCGCGGGCCTGCCACTGACGGCGCCGCCCTGGTTGGGGGCCGACCCCGTGCAGGGCCAACTGCTGCTGATCGCGCTGGTCTTCATGCTGGTGGCCCTGGCGCAGCAAGTGGTGGCCGTGGGCGCCGTCTACTTCGGCGAGGACGTCGGCTGGAAGGCCACCAACAAGCTGCGCTCCGACCTGGCCGACCACTGCCTGCGCCTGGACATGAGCTTCCATCACCAGCGCACCCCCGGCGAGATGATCGAACGCGTCGACAGCGACGTGACGCAGATCGCCAACTTCTTCTCGCAGTTCGTCGTCACGGTGCTCGCCAACATTCTGCTGCTGGCCGGCGTCGTCTTCATGGTCTTCCTTGTGCACGAACTGGTGGGCCTGATCATGGCCGGCTACGCGCTCTTCACACTCTGGGCGCTGAACGCCGTGCGCAGCCTGGCGATCCCGGCCTGGGGGTCGGCGCGGGAGGCCAGCGCCAGTTTCTACGGCTTTCTTGAGGAACAACTCTCCGGCACCGAGGACACGCGCTCCAGCGGCGCCGTGCCCTGGACGGTGCGCAACTTCGCGCGGCTGATGTACCTCCGCCTCAGGAGCGAACAAAAGGCCAGCATCATGAACGCGGCCATCTTCGGCGTGGTGGCCTTCTGCGCCATTCTGGGCCTCGGCATTTCCCTGGTGACGGGCTACCTGCTCTATAACGAGGGACTCATCACGCTGGGCACGATCTTCCTCTTCGTGACCTACACGCACATCCTCATTCGGCCGATGCGCGAACTGACCATGCAGATTCAGGAACTGCAGAAGGCCGGCGCCGGCATCGGCCGCGTCATCGAACTGCTCAACATCAAAACAAAAATCGAGGACGGCCCGGGCGTGCCGGTGCCGTCAGGGCCGCTCGACGTCGAGTTTGACGACGTCACCTTCGCCTACAACGACAGGGAGGTCGTGCTGCAAGACCTGGACTTCCGGCTCGAGCCCGGCAAGGTGCTGGGTCTGCTGGGGCGCACCGGCAGCGGCAAGACCACCATCAGCCGCCTGCTCTTTCGGCTTTACGACCCCGTCGCGGGCAGTGTGCGCCTGGGCGGCACCGACCTGCGCGAGGCCTCGCTGCGGCAATTGCGCCAGCGCATCGGCATCGTCACCCAGGACGTGCAACTCTTCCGCGCCTCCGTGCGCGATAACCTGACCTTCTTCGACGAGAGCATCCCCGACGAGCGCATCCTCGAGGCCATCCATGATCTGGGCCTCGGCCCCTGGCTGGCGCAACTGCCGGAGGGGCTCGACACGCGCATAGAGTCCGGCGGGCGCGGCCTTTCCGCCGGCGAGGCGCAGTTGCTGGCCTTCACGCGCGTCTTCCTCAAGGACCCCGGCCTGGTCATCCTCGACGAGGCCTCCTCGCGCCTGGACCCGGTGACCGAGCACCGCATTGAGCGCGCCATCGACAAGCTGCTGCACCGGCGCAGCGGCATCATCGTGGCCCACCGTCTCGCCACCGTACAGCGCAGCGACGAGATCATGGTCATCGACAAGGGCCGTATCGTCGAGCACGACAGCCGCGCCCGCCTCGCCGCCGACCCGGACTCGCGCTTCTCGCAACTGCTGCACACCGGGCTGGAGGAAGCGCTGGCATGAAGGACTGGCAGATCGTCCTCGAGCTGATCCGCTTTCGGCCCGGCCTCTTTGGCATCACGATCCTGTTCGCCGCGCTGGGCCAACTGGCGCAACAGGCCCCGGCGCTGGTCACCCGCGAATTCTTCAACGTCCTGACGAACAACGCCCCCGTCCGCTTTGACCTGTGGGCGCTGGTCGCCCTGCTGGCCATGTCCGGCCTGGCCGAGATCGTCGTGCGCTTCGGCGTCAGCTGGACGCGCGCGACCTTCCAGTTCACGGCGATGGCGCTGATGCGGCTGAACATCTTCCGCCACGTGCTGCGGCAGCCGGGCGCGCGGCCCATGCCCACCTCCCCGGGCGAGTCGATCAGCCGCTTCGGCGGCGACCTGGACGAAATCGGCATGTTCTTCCGCCTGCTGGAAATGCTGATAGGGCACAGCATCGCCTCGGTGGTGGCCGTGTTCATCATGGTCAGCATCAACCCGCTCATCGCCCTGGTGGCCTTCACGCCGCTGCTGCTGGTCGCCCTCATCGCCAACCTGACGCACCAGCGCGTCCAGCATTACCGCCGGCTGCGCCGCCGCGCCGCCGCGCGCGTCGTCGGCTTCGTGGCCGAGACTTTCGGCGCCGCCCAGAGCGTCAAGGTGGCCGGCCGGGAAGCGCCGGTCATCCGTGAATTCGAGCGGCTGAACGAAACGCGGCGGAAAGCCGCGCTCAAGGACCGCGTCTTCGAGGAAGTCCAGCGCTCCACCTATTACAACGCCGTCAACATTGGCACCGGCATCGTCCTGATCCTCGCCGCCGGCGCCATGCGCGATGGCAGCTTCACCCTCGGCGACTTCGCGCTCTTCGTCTTCTATCTGGAGCGCATGACGCAGTTCATGCGCATGTTCGGCTTCACCCTGTCCCGCTACAAGCAGATCGGTATCTCCATCGACCGCGTGGAGTGGCTGCTGGGCGGGGCGCCGCGTCGCATCATGGTCGAACACAACCCGGTCTGGCTGGATGGCAAGCTGCCCGGCATCCCGCCGCTGTCCGTCGACGAGGAGGACCGCCTGCACGCGCTGGAAATCGAGGGCCTCGGCTACCAGCACCCGGGCAGCCGCAACGGCATCGACAACATCAACCTGCGCCTGGAGCGCGGCAGCTTCACCGTCGTCACCGGCCGCATCGGCGCCGGCAAGACCACGCTGCTGCGCACGCTGCAGGGCCTGTTGCCGCCGGACAGCGGCGAGATCCGCTGGAACGGGCGGCGGGTCGAGCATCTGGCGGAATTCTTCGTGCCGCCGCACACCGCTTACACGCCCCAGGTGCCGCGCCTCTTCAGCGATCCCCTGCGCGACAACATTCTGATGGGCATCCCGGAAAAGGACGCCGACATCCCCGAGGCCATCCGTTCGGCGGTGATGGAGCGCGATTTGAAGGAACTCGACGACGGCCTCGACACGCTCGTCGGGCCGCGCGGCGTGCGCCTCAGCGGCGGTCAGATGCAGCGCACGGCGGCCTCGCGCATGTTCGTGCGCGAGCCGGAACTGCTGATCTTCGATGACCTGTCCAGCGCGCTGGACGTCGTGACCGAGCAGAAGCTGTGGAACCGCGTCTTCGCGCGCGACGGCGCCACCTGCCTCGCCGTTTCGCACCGCAAGGCCGCCCTGCGGCGCGCCGACCAGATCATCGTGATGAAGGACGGGCGCATCCACGCCCAGGGCCGTCTGGAAGACCTGTTGCAGCATTGCAGCGAGATGCGTCGCCTCTGGGAAGGCGACATCAGCGAGGAAGTGCGCAACGGCAACGGCAATGGCCGGTCCCTGCTGCAGCCCGCCGGCCTGGCGACGGCGGCGGCTCAGCCGAAGCGGCCGGAGATGTAGTCCGCCGTCTCCTGGTGCTGCGGCTGCTGGAAGAGTTGCTGCGTCGGGCCAAACTCCACCAGTTCACCCCAGCGCAGTTCGACCCCGTCCTGTTCGCGCTTGCGGATGTTGAAGAAGGCCGTGAAATCCGACACGCGGATCGCCTGCTGCATGTTGTGCGTGACGATGACGATGGTGTAGTCATGCACGAGGTCGCGCATCAGTTCCTCTATGCTCTGCGTGGCGATCGGGTCCAGCGCCGAGCAGGGTTCGTCCATCAGAATCACCTCGGGCTCGACGGCGAGGGCGCGCGCGATGCACAGGCGCTGCTGCTGCCCGCCCGACAGTTCGAGGCCGGACTTGCTGTTGAGGTCGTTTTTGACCTCGTCCCACAGCGCGGCCTGCTGCAAACTGTGCTCGACGATCGTCGTCAGTGACTTGCGGTCGCGGATGCCCAGCAGGCGCGGGCCGTAGGCGATGTTGTCGAAGATGGACTTGGGGAAGGGGTTGGGCTTCTGGAAGACCATGCCGATGCGCCGTCGCAGCTCGACCGGGTCGACGTCCCCGTCGTAGAGGTTCTGCCCCTGGTAGTTGATGCTGCCCTGCACCCGCGCGCCCGGCACCAGGTCGTTCATGCGATTGATGGCGCGCAGTACACTGCTCTTGCCACAGCCCGAGGGGCCGATAAAGGCCGTGATGCGGCGTGGATTGACGGGCAGCGTCACGCCGCGCACGGCGCAGGTCTCGCCGTACCAGACGCTCATCTGCTCAATATCAAGCCTTTCCTGGATGACCCGGGTTGCCATCTCGCTCACAGGGTCCTGCGCGCCCTGGCGCTGTAACGGTTGCGCAAAATGATGGCAGTGGCGTTGAGCGACAGCAGCAACGCCAGCAACACGATGATAGTCGCAGCCGCCACGTCCTGAAAGCCTTCGCGCGGGTCGGCCGTCCAGCGATAGATCTGGATCGGCAGCACGGTGAAGCGCGAGAAGGGGCTTTCGGGATCGATGAAGATGGTGGTGGCCGCGCCGACCACGACCAGCGGCGCCGTTTCACCGATGGCGCGCGAGACGGAGAGGATGACGCCGGTCAGCATGCCGGGCAGGGCCACCGGCAGCACCTGGCGCGCGAGGGTCTGCAGCCGCGTGGCGCCGAGGGCGTAACTGCCTTCGCGCAGCGTCTGGGGCACGGCGCGAATGGCCTCCTGCGAATTGATGATGATGATGGGCAGGATCAGCAGCGCCATCGTCAGCCCGGCGGAGAGGATGGTGCGCCCGTCCGCCCCTTCCACGCCGGCCACCCGTCCGCTGGTCAGCGGCTCCAGCGCCCGCACGAATACCGCCAGGCCCAGGATGCCGTAGATGATGGAGGGCACGCCGGCCAGGTTGCGGATGTTGGTCTCGATGAAGCCGTTGAGCCAGCGCAGCAGCCGGTGGCTGTTGGCGTCGCGGGCGTACTCTTCCAGATAGATGGCCGCGCCCAGGCCCAGCGGCAGCGACACGCCGATGGCGATCAGCAGCATCCAGAGCGTGCCCAGCAGCGCCACGCGGATGCCGCTGGTCAGCGCCTGGCTGGAGCCGGGCGAGCGCAAAAAGTCGACATTCAGCCAGGAGCGGAACTCTAGCGTCGCCTGCGGGAAGTCCTGCGCCGCGCGGGCCCGGATCTCCTCCTGGCGCCGCAGTGAGTCGATCAGGTTCCAGCTTTCCAGCAATTCGACCTGCACGATGTCGCTGTAGACCAGCTCCAGCAGGCGTGGCCGGGCGACGTTGGCGGCCAGCAACAGCGCGATATCCGCCCTGGCCTGCGCGTCCCGTTCGACGCGCGCCACGTCGGGCAGGCGCAGGTCAAACAGACTGCGCTCCGCCCATTCCGGCGGGAACTCCTGCCCGCTGATCAGCGCCTGGCCCACGGTCAGGTTGCGCAGCGCCGCGGGCGGCAGCGCCGTCCGGGCGACCTCATCCAGAAAGAGCGTGAAGAGTCTGTCGGTGCTGACGTAGTGGCGCCCGTCTTCATCCTGATAGTCGCGGGCGAGCGCGGCCAGTTCGTCGGCATTCTGCGCCTCGATGCCGCGCCCGTCGTCGCTGACCAGGCTGGCCGGAGCGACGACGTTGACGACGGCCACGGTGCCGAAGGCGTCATCCACGATCTTGAGCAGCAGGATGACGAGCGCCAGGGCGGCCAGGCCGACGCAGGCCTGGTACACCAGGGACCAGTTGCGGCTGATGCGCTGACGCAGCGTCAGGTTGCCTTGCCCGTCCCCGTGAGTCGCGTCGGCCATCTCAGGTCGCCTCGCGGTAACGGCGCGTGATGGCGCCGCTGACGACGTTGAAGGCCAGCGTCAACAGGAAGAGCAGCAGACCGATGGCGAAGAGGCTGTTGTAATCAATGGTGTTGTAGCTGATGTCGCCGCCGGAGATACGCACGATATGGCCGGTCATGGTCTCCGCGCCTTCCAGCGGGTTGAAGGTGAAGTTGGGGCCGGCGCCGGCCGCCAGCGCCACGATCATGGTCTCGCCGACGGCGCGCGAGATGCCCAGCAGGAAGGCCGCCATGATGCCGGAGATGGCCGCCGGCAACACCGCGCGGCGGATGGTCTCCTGGCGCGTGGCGCCCAGGGCGTAGGAGGCCTCGCGCAGGGCCCGTGGCACGGCGCCCAGCGCGTCCTCGCTGATCGAGGCGATGGTGGGCACGATCATGATGCCCATCACCAGCCCGGCGGACAAGGTGTTGAACTGCTTCACTTCCGGCCCGATGATTTGTTGCAGCAGCGGCGTCATCCAGGTGAGCGCGAAGTAACCGAAGACCACGGTCGGCACGCCCACCAGCAACTCCAGCACGGGCTTGACCAGCGAGCGCACCCGCGGGCTGGCATATTCACTGAGGTAAATGGCCACGCCCAGGCCGACGGGCAGCGCCGTCAGCAGGGCGAAGAAGGTCGTCATCAGGGTGGCGTTCAGCAGCGGCCAGATGCCCAGCTGCCCCAGTTGCGGGTTCCAGCGCGTGCCGCTCAGAAATTCGCCCAGGGTGACGGCCGCCGGGCTGGAGAGCGGCAGCCCGGCCGTATGACGGGCCGGGTTGGTACCGTCCATGCCGCGCCGCACCGCCAGCACGTCGGATACGGGTTCGACCAGCAGGACGCGCATGATCTCCTCGTCCGCCTGGATCAGGTCATCGACCTGGAAGGCGGCGGCAGCGCCCGGCGTCAACTGGATCACACTGTCATCGGCCTTCAGGTCCGTGCCCAACAGCACCGTGCGTTCGTTGTGAATGAACACCGGCGTGGCGGCCCGGTGGGTCACGGCCTGCGTGCCGTTGATGCCGCGTTCGACGTCCAGGCCCGCGCGGCCGGCGGCCAGCACCTGCATCTGTTCGACACCCAGTTCGATGACCTGGCCCTCACTGAAGGGCAGCGAGGCGCGCTCATCGAGATTGAGGACCAGGCGCCGGTCCGCGGCCGACATGTCAGCGGCCAGCGCGACATCCTGCCCCAGGTTGGTCACCTCGGCGCGCTCCACGACGTCGTACTTCACCTGCTGCCAGGAACGCTGGCTGAAGAAAAGCAGCGAGTTCTCGCCCAGGGTGACGAGGATGCCGATGGTGGAGAGGATGGAGACCAGCCCGCAGAGCAGCAGGAGCAGGCGAATGAAGGCTTCGACGGGCCGGGCGCGACGCTTCAGGCTGCGTGAGCGCAGCGCCTTCTCCAGCGTGGCGGCCTTCGCCGTCCCCAGCCCTTGCGTCGCCTGCAATTGCGCCATACACCTGCCTGTGGAAACTGATGGTCCGCGTCAGCGCGGGAGTATAGTCGCGCACAGGTTAAGGAACCGCCGGATTGTATTAAGTCCCGTTTAAGTTGCCGACGTCAGCGCGCTTTGACGCAGGACAGGTCCGGAATGCTGTTTACATTGCGGCATTTAAAATCGTTACCTGTTTGCCAACACAACGTTATACTTCTGTGCATCGTCCACGTTTCGCAAGGTGGATCATGCCGGATCACCTGTTTGCTTCATCCGACGATTATCACTACGACAACAGCGGCTACTACGGCTACGTCGTGTTCAACGGCGACGAAAGGGCGCTGAACGGATTGCGCAACGCCCTCGGCCAGGGCCGGCAGACGCACGGCCTGGGCTGGTATCGCTATGGCAAGAGCTTTCGCCCCGCCAACGACGGCAGGATGTACGACTGGTACATCCGCCTGCACAGTGGCGGCAACGAGAAGCCCGCTGCGAAGGCCGTCGCTGCTTTCCTGAAACGTTTTCTCAAGCCGGCGCAGCCCGCAGCGCGACCGGAAGACCGGACATCGACGCAGGCGCAACTCAGCGAGGACCTCCAGCGACTGCAGACGGACATCGCCCGCGAAACCGCGGCGCACCAGGAGGCTTTCGGCGCCCACCAGCGTCTGGATGCCTTGCTGGGCAAACTGGGCAGGATCGACATCCGCTTCAGCGAAGACCTTGAGAATTTGCGACGCGACCTGCAGGATATCGCGGATACCTGGCGCGCCGACCAGTGGAGTAACCTGAATCTGGGCTCGATCATTCGCGCCCTTGACGAGGTCAACCTGCGGCTGACCGAGGACCTCACCCGGTTGCAACGCGATTACAACGATATAACCAGCGCGCACGCCGACACCCTGCGCGCGCAGGGCGAACTGGCCCAGGTGCTGGAGAGGTTGAAGGAACATGACAGGCACATCAGCGAGGATCTGGCGCGTCTGCAGCAGGACGTGCAGCGCCTTGCCGAGCGGGACAGTCTGGACAGCGACATGGACAGTCAGGCGAGTTTGTTGACGCGCTTTGATGACCTGGAACAACGTCTGGGTGAGCGCATCAACAAAATGTCCGAAGCAGTAGCTGTCGGTACGGCGTCTCAAGCGGAACTGGAGGATATGCGTGAGGCATTGCAGGAATCACAGGCAGCAAGGGCAGCAGCAAACGCTGAAAATGACAGCCTGCGTGAAATTATCGAAAGCAAACAGCCATCGGCCATTGAAGGGCTCAATGAAGAGAACAGGGATTTGAAGAAGGCCCTGCGAAAGAGTCGGGAAGAACAAAAGGCCACTGTGTCGGACTTGCGTAAACAACTGCACCAGCAGAAACAGGAAGGCCGAAAGGCTGCGGAAAACCTGAATTACTGGAAGCAGCAGCATGAAGACGTGGCAGAAGCGCTGCAAAAGCTGAAGGAAACTGTAGATGGCAGTGACGATCAGAAGACTGAATTCGCGCCTGCCGATGATCGTGTTTCCAGCGACGAACTTGAGGAAATCCTTGATGGCGCCTTCCCCGGTCTAAGGCTTGTACGAGGTTCAATGGAAACGCTTCATCGTGAGATACAAAACAAACGCTCCGTGATGGCGTTGCTTCACCGGATCGTGAACGACCGGAAGTTCAACGGCCGCAATGCAATTCGCGGCGGTAAACGCCACACAAAGTGGCGTGAAGACAGGTTCGATGAAGAGTGGCGGGCCTATTTTTGCAAGGAAAGCAGTTTGCTCGGCGACAAGGTTGTTGTCCTGCTGGGCGACAAGAACAACCAGAGACAGGATATTGAGTGGCTGGTACGAAACCCACCCGAAACCTGCCTCTGACGCAAGTAAAAAGTGCCCGGATTCAACAAAAAGACGGCGGACTGTGCCCGCCGCCTTCGTTGTCACCGGTGTTGACCCGCGGGGTCAGCCGCCCGTGGCCGCCGTCACCAGCAGCTTCGCCAGGTTCAGCCCGGCCGCGTCCGCCGGGAAGTAGCCGGCCGCCTCAACCTCCTCGTTGACCACCGCCAGGTAATAGTTCAGGAAGTCGCCGACCTGCGGCTTTTTCGCGATGATCTCCGGCGCGGCGTACATGAAGAGCGGGCGCGCCAGTGGATAGCTGCCATCGTCGACGCTGCTGCCCGCCGGGACCACACCCTCGATCGGCACGGCGTTCAGGACGTCGCGGTTGGCCTCGTAGTAGGCGTAGCCGAAGAAGCCCACGGCCCAGGGATTGCCCGACACGCCGTTCACCAGCACGTTGTCATCCTCGCTCAGGCTGGTGCGCGCGGCGTCCAGAATCGGCGCCTGGTCCTTGTCGAACACCTCTTCCACGAAGTAGTCGAAGGTGCCGCTGTCCGTGCCGGGAATGAAGCGCTCGACCGGTTCCGCCGGCCAGTCCGGGTTGACGTCCTGCCAGGTGTCGGCGGTGCTGAAGAGACGCGCCAGTTCACCCAGGGTCAGGCTGTCCGCGAAGTCGTTCTCGCTGTTGATGACCACCGCCAGGGCGTCCGTGCCGACGCGGATCGGGAAGACGCTGCGGCCGATACTGTGACAGTTCTCCATCTCGGCGTCCCTGATCGGGCGGCTGGCGTTGGCGACATCGGTCACGCCCTCGGCGCAGAAACGCTCGAAGCCGGCGCCGGAGCCGATGCTGTCGACCGTGATGTTGCCCGCGTAGCCCTCGTCGCGGAAGCGCGTGGCGACGGCATCGCTGAGCGGGAAGACGGTCGAACTGCCGGCGGCGATGATGTCGCCGTCCACGAAGGCGGGGATGATTTCCAGCACCTCGATCTCGGGCAGCAGCACGCGGTCGATCAGTTGCAGTGTGCCGTTGCCGGCTTCCATGGCGTCGCCGACGGCGCCGGCGACCGGCACGTCGTCACCGGCCAGGTGCGCCGCGAGTACCGCCGCCAGTTGCTCGGGGTTGTCCAGCAGCCAGGCCAGCGCGAAGTCCGGCATGGCCGCGAAAGCCTCGTTGACCGGCGCATACAGGGTCAGGGGCCCTTCCCCGGCCAGGGCAGCGCCCATGCCGGCCGCCTCGACCAGCGACTGCAGCGTGCTCAACTGTTCCTCGCCGGCGACCAGTTCGGCCAGACTGTGGCCGTCGGCCTGGACGGCTGCCAACGGCAGGACCAGGGCGGCGATCAGGAAGAGGATGCAGCGGACTTTCATCATGTTCATGGCTCCCTGGATAGATACTTTTCGTCCGCTGCAGATGCTGGCCCAGGGGCTTTAAGCGCAGGCCGGCCAAAGGTTAAGGGACGTCGCGGCGTTGCTTAATGGCAGGATAAGTCGATGGCGGCGGCGCCCGTCAGGTCAGTCGCCGATGGCCGCCTTCAGCAGCAGGCGCGAGCGATTGAGCGTCTGCGCCTCCGCCCCGAAGTAGCCGGCCTTTTCAATCTCGTCATTGACCACTGTGAGGTAGTAACTCAGGAATTCGCCCACCTGTGGCCGCGCCGCGATGATCGCGGGCGCCGAATAGAGCAGCAGGGAACGCGCCAGGGGATAGCTGCCGTCGTTTGCGTTGCGGCCCTGCGGCGCCACGCCCCCGATACGGACGGCGTTCAGGCGGTGGCGGTTGGCATTCCAGGCCGCATAGCCGAGAAGGCCGACGGCATGCAGGTTGCCCGCCACGCCGCGCGCCAGCACGTTGACGTCCCCGCTCACGCTGGTGCGCGTTGCGTTCAGGACGGGCGCGCGGTCCTTGCCGAAGAGCAGTTCCACGAAGTAATCGAAGCTGCCGCTGTCCGTGCCGGGGATGAAACGCTCAACCGGCTGCGCCGGCCAGGCCGGATCGACGTCCTGCCAGGTGTCCGCCGTGCTGAACAGACGCGCCAGCTGCGCCAGGCTCAGGTCGTCGGCGAAGTCGTTGCCGCTGTTGACGACCACGACCAGCAGGTCCGTGCCCACGTGCAGCGGGAAGACCTCACGGCCAATGGCCTGGCACTTTTCCCGCTCGGTATCCCGGATTGGCCGGCTGGCGTTGGCGACGTCGGTGATGCCCTCGGTACAGAAGCGCTCGAAGCCGGCGCCGGTGCCAATGCTGTAGACGCTGACGTTGCCGCCGCGATAGCCTTCCCGGCGAAAGCGCGCGGCAATCACGTCGCTGAGCAGAAAAACGGTCGAGCTGCCGGCGCTGATGATGCTGCCCTCAACGAAGGCGGGGACGACAAGCTCCAGTTCCTGCGGCGGCAGCAACACACGATTGATGGGGCGCAGCATGCCGTTGCCGGCCGGCAGGTCGGCGGCGATGACCCGCGTGCCATGACTCTTCAGGAAGGCCTCGTGCGTGCCCTGCCCGGCGCCATTCGCGCCGTCCACAACATGCAGCCGCAGCAACTCGTCCAGGACGTCGGGATGCTCCAGCAGCCAGGCCGGCACGAAGTCCGGCAACTCCGCGAAGGCCCCGTTCACCGGCGCGAACAGGGTCACGGGCCCTTCACCAGTGAGCGCGTCCGGCATGCCGGCGGCGCGGAGCAAATGCCAGAAGGTTGAAAAGCGCCCGTCAGCGGCGACAAGGTCGGCCAGGTCCTGCTCACCGGCCTGCAGGCTTGTCAGAGGCAGGCCCAGCACGACCAGCAGCAAGAGGAGGCGAGCGGCTTTCCGCATGTTCCTGTTCTCACGGCGTCCAACCCTGCCGGCGCCACAGCGGAGGCGCGTGGCCGGGTAGCGACCGGGATCACTGCGAAAGCGTGATTTCACATGGTCCCTGCCGCGATTAACATAACATGGCCGGCCCGGGATGCGCCGGCGCGCCCGCCCGCACTATAATGACCGGATGACTGGAGCGGAGAGTCGATGAGCTTTCGCAGGACCGGCATTCTGGCGCACCCGCGTCGCCCGCAGACCGCGCCCGTCGCCAGGGACATCGCCGCCCTGTTGTGCGCGCGCGGCCTGCAGACCTGGGTGCGCGAGGTCTGGACGGAAGAGGACGTGAGCGCCGACGTGACCGGCTCGGACCTCGTGATCGCCATCGGCGGCGACGGCGCCATGCTGCACGCGGCGCGCGTCTGCGCCGTGCCCCAGGTGCCGGTGCTGGGCGTGAACATGGGCAACCTCGGCTTCCTGACCGAGATCGACGACCCGGCCGATTGCGCCGCCTACATAGACCGCCTGCTGCGCGGCGACTACTGGATCGAGCAGCGCATGCTCATCCGCGCCCAGGTCCTGCGCGAGGGCCGGATGCTGGTCAACGAGGACGGGCTGAACGACGTGGTCATCAGCAGCAACCGCGTCACGACGACGGTGCGCATGGCCATGTACATCGACGGCGACTGGGCCACGACCTACACCGCTGACGCCCTGGTCATCGCCAGCGCCACCGGCTCCACCGCCTACGCCCTCGCCGCCGGCGGGCCGGTGCTGCCGCCCGAACTGCTCAACATCCTCGTCATCCCGGTCGCGCCGCATCTGAGCCTGGCCCGTCCCATCGTCCTGCCGCAAGGCACTGTGGTCGACGTCATCCCGGCGCCGGTCGATCGCAGTCCCGCCCTGCTGAGCGTCGACGGGCGTATCGTGCGCTCGCTGGAGCCCGGCGAACAGCTGCGGCTGCAGGCCAGCGCACAGACCAGCCGCTTCGTGCGCATGCGCGACCGCAACTACTTCTACCGCTCGCTGCTGGACCGCCTGGAGCCGCGCATCGACGCGCCGCAGCCGCCGGCCCTGCCCCGTCACGGGCTGGAGCCGCAATGAGCGCCGCGGGCGAGGCCACCTTTTGCGCGCAGCACCCGGAGCGCGAGACCAGCCTGCGGTGCAACCGCTGCGATCGCTACATGTGTCCCGCCTGCGCCGTGCAGACGCCGGTGGGTTACCGCTGCCGCGAGTGCGTCCGCGCCCAGGAGGAACGCTTCTTCAGCGGCAGCAACGTGGACTACGTGGTGGTCTTCCTCGTCTGCGCGGCCGGCGGGGCGCTCGTCAGGCTGGTGAGCGGGTTCCTGCCCCTGCTCTTCCTGATCATTCTGGCGGTGCCGGCCGGCGGCGCCATCGGCACCCTGGCGTTGCAACTGAGCGGGCGCCGCCGTGGCCGCTGGTCCGGCAGGGTAGCGGCCGCCGGCGCCGTGGCCGGCAGTCTGGTATTCGGCATCAGTGTTTACGCATTGATAATCGCCGGGGTCCTGGCGGCCACGGTCTACGGCCGCTACCGCATGAGGATCTGAAGCGGAACGCGCGCATGCTTGAGGAACTGCAGATCCGCAACCTGGCCGTCATTGAGGACCTGGCGCTGACCTTCGGGCCCGGTTTCAACGTCATCACCGGCGAGACCGGCGCCGGCAAGTCGCTGCTGATTGACGCCCTCGGGCTGGCGCTGGGCCGGCGGGCCGATCCCGTCCTCGTCCGCGCCGGCGCGGAGCGGGCCGCCGTCGAGGCCTTTTTCACGCTGGATGACAATACGCGCGATGGGCTGGAGCCCCTGCTGCAGCGCGAGGAACTGGAGGACGAGGTCGGCAACTCGCTGCTGCTGGCGCGTGAGTTGCGGCGCAACGGGCGTTCCACGGCGCGCGTCAACGGCATCGCCGTGCGCAGCGGCCTGCTGAAGGCCCTCGCCGAGGCGCTGGTGGACGTCCACGGCCAGTCCGACCACCTCTCCCTGCTGCGACCCGCCACCCATATCGACCTGCTGGACCGTCACGCCGGCCTGCTGCCACAGCGCCATGCCATCGCCGCGCGCGTACAGCGCATACAGGCGGTGCAAATGCAGTGGCGACTTCTGCAACAGGACGAGGGTCAGCGCGAACGTCAGGCCGAACAACTGCGCCGTGAAATCGCGGAAATCGAAGCCGTGGCGCCGCAGCCGGACGAGGACGAACGCCTGCGCCAGGAACGGAGGCGTCTGGGCAACAGCGAACAATTGACGCAGCTCGGCGCGGAGGCGCTGCTGGCGCTGGCCGGCGATGACGGCGGCCCCGGAACCTCCGGCGCGCTCGAACTCCTGATGCAGGCCGAACAACTGCTGGCCAGGCTGGCGCGCATCGATCCGCAACTGCAGGAGGGCCAGGCCCAGGCCGACGCCCTGGCGCAGCAGGTGCAGGAACTGGCCGGCGTGTTGCAGGACTACGGCGCACAGGTGGAGCACAATCCGCAGCGCCTGGCGGAGGTCGAGCAACGCCTTGAGGCCATCAACACGCTGCGGCGGCGCTACGGGCCGGATATCCAGGCCGTGCTGGAACACGCCGACAAGGCCCGCGCGCAACTGGACTCGCTGGAGCGCAACGAGGAGCAGTTGCAGGCCTGTCAGGCGGAGTTGACGCGACTGCTGGACGAACTGGGCGCGGCGGCGGCGGCCCTCAGCGCAGCGCGCCAGACGGCCGGCCGGCGTCTGGCGCAGCAGGTGATGGCAGAACTGGCTGACCTGCGCATGGGCGCCACGCGCTTCGAGGTCAGCATCGTCCAGCTGGAAAGCGATGACGGCTGCCCGGTCGACGGGCGGCGTCTGCGCTTCGGCAGGGACGGCGTCGACCAGGTGCAATTCCTGATGAGCGCCAATCCCGGCCAGCCGCTGCAGCCACTGGCGAAGGTCGCCTCCGGCGGCGAGGCGGCGCGGCTCATGCTGGCGCTCAAGCACGTGCTGGCGCGCGCCGACCGCACGCCGGCGCTGATCTTCGACGAAATCGACCAGGGCATCGGCGGCCGCGTGGGCGCGGTGGTGGGCCACAAGCTGCATTCGCTCGCCGCGCAGCACCAGGTGCTGGCCGTCACCCATCTGGCCCAGCTGGCCGCCTGCGCCGACCATCACTACCGCGTCGACAAGGACCCGGCCGCGCGCCACGCCCGCGCCACGGTGCAGCTCCTGCAGCACGAGGAGGCGCGCGTCCAGGAACTGGCGGCCATGCTGGGCGCCGTCGGCGACAGCGGCAGCCAGACCGCGCGCGAACTGCTGCTGGACGCCCGGCAGCGGACTTCCCGCGGCGGGGGTTGAGGACTACAATGACAGCAGGGTGCGCTATGGAGAGTGACATGACCATCGTGGAGTTTGAAGAAGCCCTCGTAGATTTCGACGAGATCATCGACCGTCGCAACAGCGACAGCGCCAAGTGGAACCGCTATGACGCTGACGTCATTCCGGCCTGGACGGCGGACATGGACTTTTTGTCACCGCCGCCGGTGACCGCGGCGCTGCAACGACGGGTCGCGCACGGCGTTTTCGGCTACAGCATGGCCGGCGGTTTCGCCACCGGTGACGGGCTGCAGGATGCGGTCAGCGCGCGCTACCGCCGGCTCCATGACCTGGACTGCTCGGCGGAGGACGTGCTGGTCGTGCCCGGCGTGGTCAGCGGCCTTTACGCCATCTGCCACTACATCGCCGCGGACGAGAGCATCCTCATCCAGACGCCCAACTACTGGCCCTTCTTCAGCGCCGCCGACAACGCGCCGCGCCAGACGGTGAGCGCGCCGCTGGTGGCGTGTCAGGACGGCGTGCTGGACCGCTACGAGATCGACTTCGACACCCTTGAGGCGGCCATCCAGCCGCAGACGCGCATGCTGCTCTTCTGCAACCCGCACAACCCCGTCGGCCGCGCCTACCGTCGTGACGAACTGGAGCGGCTTGCCGACTTCTGTCTGCGCCACCGCCTGCTCATCTGTTCCGACGAAATCCACGCCGGCCTGACCTACCCGCAGCACCGCCACCTCGCCATCGCCGGCATCGACCCGGAGGTCGCCGCCAGTACCGTCACGCTGAACGCCGCCACCAAGTCCTACAACCTGGCGGGCTTCAAGCTGGGCGTGGCCATCGCCACCAACCGTGAGTTGCTGGACTGGCTGGGCAGCTACTACCGGAAAGTGGGCGTGTATTCCGTGTCGGCGCTGGGCCTGGTCGCTGCCGAGGCGGCCTTCCGCCACGGTCAGCCCTGGCTGGACGGCCTGCTGGCCTACCTGCGGGACAACCGCGATTACGCCATCGACTTCGTGCTGCGCGAAATGCCGGCGCTGCGCCCCACCTGCCCCGAGGCGACCTACCTGCTGCTGCTGGACTGCGCGGCGACGCCCTTCGCCAATGACCCCGTGCAGTTCTTCCTTGACGAGGCGCGGGTGGCGCTCAGCGGCAACTTCGGCCCGCAGGGCTATCCCAATCTGGCGCGCCTGAACTACGGCTGCCCGCGCGCCACCCTGACGGAGATGCTGGAGCGCATGGCGGCGGCCTACGCCCGCGCCTGAGCCGGGCCGGGCCGGCGCAGCGCGTCCTCCAGCGCGGCCAGCAGGGAGTCCTCCTCGCCCGGCAGCACCGTGCGCGGGTCCAGCAGGACGCGACCGTCGGCGATGCGCGCGATCACCGGCGGCTCCGCCGCGCGCAGCCGCGCCAGGGTATCGTCGGGCTGCGCCACCTCCAGCGCCAGCAACCAGGTCGGCAGCGTCGCGCCGGGCAATGACCCGCCGCCCACGGCGGACTCGCCGGCCACGACCGCACCGCCCAGACGCTGCGCCCAGGCGTCGGCGACTTCGCGCAGTTCCTGCAATTCGCGCGCGATCATGCGCCAGACGGGGACCTGCGTCAGCGCCTGTCCGCGCAACCAGAGCTCAAGCGTGGCGGCAAGGCCCGCCAGACAAAGTTTGTCGGCGCGCAGCGCGCGCGCCAGGGGATGCCGTTTAAGCAGCGCCAGGGGTCCCGCCCGCCCCACGATGATGCCGGCCTGCGGCCCGCCGGTCAGCTTGTCGCCGCTGAAGGCCACCAGGTCCGCGCCCGCCGCCACGCTTTCCTGCACGGTCGGCTCGTGCAGCAGGCCGAAGGCCGCCGTATCCAGCAGGGCGCCGCTGCCGAGGTCATCGACCAGCAGCAGACCACGATCATGGGCCAGTTGCGCCAGATGCGCCAGCGCTACCTCCTCGGTGAAACCGGTCATGCGGAAGTTGGAGGCGTGGGCCCGCATGAGCAGGGCCGTCTCCGGGCGGATGGCGCGCTCGTAGTCGGCCAGGCGCGTGCGGTTGGTGGTGCCGACCTCGACCAGACGCGAACCGGCGCTGGCCATCACCTCCGGCACGCGGAAGCCGCCGCCGATCTCGATCAACTGGCCGCGGCTGATGATCACCTCGCGCCCCGGTGCCAGGCTCGCCAGCGTCAGCACCAGGGCGGCGGCGTTGTTGTTGACCACCAGCGCCGCCTCCGCCCCGGTCAGCGCGCAGAGGGCCTGCTCGCAATGCTTCAGGCGGCTGCCGCGCGCGCCGCGCTCAAGATCGTATTCCAGCGTGCTGTAGTGCCCGCCGACGGCCGCCATGGCCTCAAGCGCCGCCGGCGCCAGCGGCGCGCGCCCCAGGTTGGTGTGCAGAATCACGCCACTGGCGTTGATGACCGGGCGCAGACCCGGCCGGAAGCGGCGCGCCAGCTTCGTGTTCGCGCGCTCCAGCAGACAGGCCCGCGTGGGCGCCGGCCCGTCACCGGCGCGGATGTCGGCGCGCGCCCCTTCGAGAGTCGCGCGCAGGGCCTGCAGCGTCGCCGCGCGGCCATACTGCGCGCAGAGCGCCTGACCCGCCGCCGCCCCCAGCAGCGCGTCCACCGCCGGCAGGTCGCGCAGCGCTTCAGCGGCGCTCACTGGCCAGTTCCCGGCCGCGCAGAATGATTTCCAGGACGGTGAAGACCAGCGCCAGCAGCACCACGATGTGGAGTTGCAACGCGCGCGGAATCTGCAGCCAGGCGCAGATGACCACGAGGAGCCCGATCCACACGCTCTGCCGCACCACCACCACGGCCGGCGGCAGGGGAATCGCGCGCGGCGTCAGGCGCACGTTGAGCCAGCGCACCAGCGGCAGCACCGTGCCGGTGACGGCGACCTGCAGCAGCACGAAGAAGACCCAGCGCGGCCCCACCCGCGGCGTCGTGCTGATGACCAGCAGGTAAAGCCCGCCCCAGCCGACCACAACCATCAGCAGGGCGGCGATCAGGGCGCCGACGTGATCGGGCGGGACGCGGGACCTGCGCAACTGGCTCATGGCGTCCAGTATAGCGGCGGGCGTCACGACTGTCAGTGCGGCTCCACCGGCGGCGGCAACTGCAGCAGATGCTGCGCCAGGGCCTGCACCCGCTCTCGCAGTTCGGGCGGGAGTTGCGGGCAGTCGGCCAGCTTTTGCAGGCGATGGCTGTCGTCGAGGCAGATGGCGCGCAGCACGGTCAGGCATTCATCGCCGAAACGCCGCCGCAGTTGCGGGAACTCGTCATCAAGATGGAAGCGCAGCGCCGCCAGAATGAGCTGCATGCTCACGTCGCGCCGGTCGACGCGCACTTTCAGTTCGTCCGGCGCAATCCCCTCGCGCGCGGCCAGGTCCTCAATCGCAGTCAGTTGCCCGCCGGCCGTTTGACGCCAGCGCTCGAAGGGATCTTCGGGCGGCAACTCACCGCGAGCCGTGCGCCACAGCGCCAGGGCGAAGGCGCGCAGGACGCGCCGGGCCCTCATCGTCGGCGCCGCCACAGCAGGAAGAGGATGGCGGCCAGACCCAGCAGGGCGGCCTGTGCGGCCAGCGCCAGAATCACCCACAACGGGACGTTGCTCCCAACCGACGTCGTCGCTGCCGGCGCCGGCGTTGTGTCTCTGCCGGACTGCGCCCGGGCCGCCGTGGCGAGGGCGGGCGGCAGGTTGGCGCTGGTGGCGACGGGGCGCGGCGTCGCGGTGACCGTCGCGCTGGCCGTTGCCGTCGGCGTCGGCGTGGCCGGCGTGCCCGGCGTGGGCGTGTAGGTGCCGTCGGCCGGCGGCACGAGGAAGATCTCGCCTGGCTGCAGCAGGTTGTCGTTCTCCTCCATGTCATTGACTTCACGCATGTAGGGCAGGTCATCCCAGGAGTAGCCGTAGATCAGCGCGATCAGGCCCAGCGTGTCGTCGGGCTGGACGCGGTGCATGATGAAGCCGCGCGGGTCCCGGCCGACCACGAAGGAGGGCGGCGCGGCGCGACTGCCGCCGCTGCCGGCGGCGACCGGCGCCCCACCCGGGTTGCCAAACACGATGACGTAGGCCCAACGGTTGCCGGTCCGGGCGTAGCCGATCCCCATCTCCTGCAGGTAGGGGCCGGTGAGCGTGTCGTAGTGAATTTGTGATCCCAGCCAGAAGTTCCAGGCGTTGGCGACGCTGCGGCCGAGGTAGATGATTTCCGCCACCCAGGTCGTGGGATAGCCGGCATTGCGGGTGCGCGAGCGCAGGTTGCTGCCATCGGGGCGGGTATGCCGCACCAGCCCCGTCTCGGCCATCCAGCGCGCCTGACTGCGCGCCGCGACGCCCAGGGCGTTGTTGAGGCGCATGGCCGGCAGACCCTGCGACGCGCGCAGGCTGTTGACGCGCCGCGCCAGGTCCGCGCCGGGGTCCTGGGCCTGCAACGCAGCGGGCCAGATGAGCAGCGCCGCGAGCAGCAGGCAGCGTCGAAACATGACATACATTCTAACACGGCGCCTGGGCAGGGCTATAATCATGGAGCAACGAATGGCCACCCTGGAGCGAACATCACCATGAGACCGGCTGTGGCGGGACGCCCTCCTGTCAGCCAGGGCGGGGGCATCTTCCGCCGTCATCTGCCCGTCTGGCTGCGCGAAATGCCGCGTTACGGCCCCTTCCGCCCGGCCGAACCTGACGCCGGCTTCAGATTGCTGGACCACGACCAGCTGGAAGTCGTGCTGCAGGGCGTGCCCGCCATCGTGCGCGAGGAGATCCAGGAGGACATTGATTTCCTTGAGTACGAGGTGATGCGGCTCTTCCGCGAGCGCGATCACCGCGCCAAGGCGCAGCAGAACCGCTATCGCCGCCAGCAAATCAACTTTCTGCTGCTGTCCATCATCTCCACCCTGGTCGGCTCGCTGCAACTGGTCTCGCTCGCCAACCAGCCGGAACGCATGCCCCTGTTCGCCTTTCTGGAGACGGTGATCTCCCTGCTGACGGCCTTTCTGGCGGCCGTCAGCGGGCGCGAGCCGCCGCAGGAGCAGTGGCTGCTCAACCGGCGCCGCGCCGAGGAACTGCGCCGCGAATACTTCCGCTACCTGACGCGCGTGCCGCCCTATGACGAGGTGGGCGGCTATCAGCGCCGCATGCTGCTGGCGCAACGCGCGGCCGAGATCAACCGCGGCCTGCAGCCGCATGAAATGGCCACGGGGGCGACGACCTGATGCCGCCGGAACAGCTCGAACGCATGCGCATGCGCGCCGCCTACCGCATCTTCCAGTGGTTTTCGCTGGAAGACCAGCGCAATTACTGGCAGCGCGCGTCCGTCCAGTATCGTCGCGCCGGCAACCAGGTCAACTTCATCGTGGCCGTCTTCGCCTTCATCGCCGGCCTCGCCGCCGCGGCGGCCGGGCTGCTGGCCACCGGCTGGCTGGTGCCCGGCTCCTTCGTCAACAACGGCGCCTGCGCCGAACTGACGGACAGCCAGGGCCTGGTGCGCAGCATGCAGCAACTGGGCCTCGTCACGCAGGACCAGGAGGAAGCCGGCGCGCTGCAGGAGTTTGGCGCCCTGCTCTCCGCCTCACCCATCGCCCAGGCGCGCGTGGACGGGGCGGAATTCGTGGCCACCCTGAGCGACATGGCCGGCATCGACAGCGTCCAGTGCGCCACGATTCAGTCGCTGGCGCATGTCCTGATGCTGGTCGCCGTGGTCGCGCCCGCCGTCGGCGGCGCCTTTACCACCCTCGCCGGCCTCTACCAGTGGGACCGCTCGGCCAACCTCTACGAAAGCGCGCTGGAGAGCCTTGAGGTGGCCGATTCGCAATCGCCGCTGGACGACATGGACACGCTGACCTACCGCGCCGCCCTGCGCGCCTACGTCGAAAACACGCTGCAGGTGATGAGCGACGAATCGGCGCAGTGGGGCCAGTCCGTGCGCCCGCCGGCGCAACTGGAGCAGTTCCTCAACGAGGAACGCGAGAAGGCCATGCGCGCCACGCGTTTCACCAACCCCTGGAACCCGGGCGGGGACGAGGGCGAAGGCGTCGGGCCGGCCGGCTGAACGCCGGCCTCAGTGCTGCTGTTTGATGGTCGCGGGGTCGATGATGCCCGCGGTGCTGCCCTTGCGTACGGCCAGTTTGACTTCACCGATGGCGCGCGTGACCTCGATGCCGCGCGGACAGGCCGGCGTGCAGTTGAAGATCGTGCGGCAGCGCCAGACGCCGTCCGGCGCGCCGAGGGCCTCCAGGCGCGCCTCATCGCCCGTATCGCGCGTGTCGAAGAGGAAGCGGTGCGCCTGCACGATGGCGGCCGGGCCGACGTACTCGCCATTGGCCCAGAAGCTGGGGCAGGAGGTGGTGCAGGCCGCGCAGAGGATGCAGTTGGTGCTGTCGGTGATGAGGTCCTTGTCCTCCTGCGCCTGCAGGCGCTCGCGCCCGTCGGCCGGCAGCGGACCGTCGTTGACGAACCAGGGCAGCACCTGGCGATAGTGCGCGAGGAAGGGCTCCATGTCGACGATGAGGTCCTTGATCACGCGCAGGCCGAGGATCGGCTCCACCTGTATTTTCGGCCCCACGTCGCGCGCCAGCAGCTTGCAGGCCAGGGCGTTGCGCCCGTTGATGCGCATGGCGTCCGAGCCGCAGATGCCGCTGGAGCAGGAGCGGCGGAAGGCCAGGGTGCCGTCCTGTTCCCACTTGACGCGGTGCAGCAGTTCCAGCACGCGCTGCGTGGGCTCCACGTCTCCCAGGGTGAACTCCTGCCAGTATGGCTTGTGGCGCCCGGCCTCCGGGTTGTAGCGCCGGATGCGAAACCTGATGTCCATGCGGCTCACCGTCCCCTGCTAGTAGACGCGTTCTTTCGGCGCGAAACGCTCGTCTTCCGCCTCCAGCGAGCGGTCGACCGGCTTGTCGTGGTTCAACGACAGTTCCAGCTGCTCCGTCACGAGGCCGCCGGCCTGGCTGCTGACTAGCGTGTGCACCATCCAGTTGTCGTCGTCCCGCTCGCGGAAGTCCTCGCGGCTGTGGGCGCCGCGGCTTTCCTTGCGCGCCAGCGCGCTCTCGGCGGTCACCAGGGCCGTATCCAGCAGGCAGCCCAGCTCCCAGGCCTCCATCAGGTCTGTGTTGAAGACATGGCCGCGGTCGTCAATGCCCAGGTCCTGCAGAAAGCGCTGACGCAAGTCCAGCACCGCGTCACGCCCCACGCTCATGCCTTCTTCCGTGCGGAAGACGCCGACGTGGGTCATCATCTCGTCCTGCAGCGCACTGCGCAACTGGCCCGGCCGACTGCCGCCCGCGCTGTTGCGGATGCGCTCGAATTCCGCCTTCACTTCCTCGCCGGCGTCCATCGGCGGCGGCACCAGGTCCGCCCCGCGCACGAATTCCGCGATGCGTTTGCCGCCGCGGCGGCCGAAGACGACCAGGTCCACCAGCGAGTTGGTGCCCAGGCGGTTGGCGCCGTGGCAGCTGACGCAGGCCACCTCGCCCGCCGCATACAGGCCCGGCAGCACCCGGCCCGCCGCGTCGACGATCACCTCGGCGTCGACGTTGGTGGGGATGCCGCCCATGGCGTAGTGGGCCGTCGGCTGCACCGGCATCGGTTCCCGCAGCGGGTCCACGCCGGCGTAAACGCGGCAGACTTCCAGCGTCTCGGCCAGGTTGCGCGCGATGAAGTCCTCGTCGATGCGCCGCGTCTCGCCGGCCTCGGCCAGATAGCGGTTGACCGTCTCCGGGCGGATATCGAGGTGCAAATAGTCAGCGCCGCGAATGCCCTTGCCGTCGCGCAGTTCGAGGTACATCGAACGGCTGACCACGTCGCGACTGGCGAGGTCCTTGATCGTGGGCGCGTAGCGCTCCATGAAGCGCTCGCCGTGGCGGTTGAGCAGGACGCCGCCCTCGCCGCGAATGCCCTCGGTCAGCAGGACGCCGAGGCCGTAAAGCCCGGTGGGATGGAACTGGTAGAACTCCATGTCCTCCAGCGGCAGACCGCGGCGCAGGAAAATGGCCGTGCCGTCGCCGGTGAGGCTGTGCGCGTTGCTGGTGACCTGCCAGACGCGGCCCCAGCCGCCGGTGGCGAAGAGCGTCGCCTTCGCGTTGAAACAGTGGAATTCGCCGCTGCCCAGTTTGATGGCCACCGCGCCGCAGGCCACGTTCCGGTTGAGCAGCAGATCGACCACCTGGTACTCGTCGAAGAAGCGCACCTCGTTGCGCAGGCACTGCTGGTAAAGCGTCTGCAGGATCATGTGGCCGGTGCGGTCCGCCGAGTGACAGGCGCGCCGCACGGCCTTTTCGCCGAAGTTGCTGGTGTGTCCGCCGAAGCGGCGCTGACTGATGCGCCCCTCGGAACTGCGGTCGAAAGGCAGACCCATGTGCTCCAGCTCGATGACCGCGTCGACGGCTTCCTCGCCCAGCACCCGCACGGCGTCCTGGTCGGCGAGCCAGTCGCCGCCCTTGACGGTATCGTACATGTGCCACTCGGGCCTGTCTTCCTCGTGGTTGCCGAGGGCCGCGCCGATGCCGCCGAGGGCCGCGCCGGTGTGGCTGCGCGTCGGGTAGAGCTTGCTGACCACGGCGACCTGCGCGCCGCCCTGGCTGGCGTAGAGCGCCGCCATCAGCCCGGCGCCGCCGGCGCCCACGATCAGCGCGTCAAACTGGTGGGTCTGCATGGTCTCCCTTTTCCCGCTCCATCGCGGGAGCCCTTCCACCGTTCAGGACGAGGCGTGCAGGCGCTCCATGGCCTCCACGCCCATTTCAATGGCGGTCTCGTCGATGGTGCCCAGCAGCGCGCCCACGCCCAGCACCAGCAACACCAGCGCCCCCAGCATGCACAGATAAACGCTGGCGCGACGCAGGAAAGGGCTGTGAGAGGTGTAGTCGGTGAGCACGTAGCGCAGGCCATTGAAGCCGTGCGCCACCACCAGCGCCAGCAGCGCGAAATCGTAGACGCGCCAGACCGCCACGCCGCCCACCAGCAGGTTCCAGCGCCGGGCGACGAATTCGACCGCCGTGCCGCTCTCGTTGATGACGCCGCCCGTGCCGACCACGTCGTGGCCCTGGGCGGTGATGTCGAAGACGCCCTGCACCACGTGCATCACGCCCAGATGACCGAAGACCAGCGGCAGGATCAGCAGCGAGCTGACGCGCATGAAGGACCACCAGAAGCGCTCACTGCGACTGCCCTGCGGGTCAACGGCCCCCGTCGCGCCGCCGCCTTCGCCGGCGATGAGGCCGTGCAGGCCGGACAGAATCAGCGCGGCGACGATGGCCGCGATGAAGCCGGGCAGGAAGACCAGCTGCGCGCGCAGCACCTCCGGCAGCGGCAGCACCTGCGGCGCCGAGTTGTAGAAATCCAGCACGTGGCCAAACATCAGCAGGAAGACCGGTGCCAGGACGATCAGCGTCACGATCAACACGACAATTGCCGCGCGTTGCTGATGCCGCCAGAGATGGGGCTTGTAATCGAAGAAGACGATGCGCAGGCCGTTGAAGGCATGGTAGACCACCGCCGCCACCAGGCCGAACTCGCCGATCGTGAAGAGCGGCGACTGGTAGGTGGCGATCGCTTCTTCGTAGAGCTCCGGCCAGAAGACGGCCCAGGAGGTATCGACGACGTGCAGCACGAGGAAAAGCACCACGCCCATCCCGCTCAGACGATGCAACACCCAGCTCCACTGGCCGATGGCGCCCCGGTAGCGCAGGGTCTCGGTGACCGTGATGACCAGTGACGTCAAGGACTGTCCTTCCGGGCTGCGGACGCAGGGGCGCAGTATAGCAGCGCGGGCGGGGCCCCGCAACGTCGCCCGGCCGGCGGACGCGGGCTATTGAGGCTCGGGGCGAGGCTGATTGACCGCCTTGCGGCGATGGCGGTTCAGGTCGCTTCGGAGAAGATTTCGCTCACGCGCAGGCGGAACCCCGGCAATACCGCGGCGCCCTCAATGACATCGTCGCCGCGCAGGGTCCGTGGCGGGCTGCCCGCCAGGTGCAGCACCAGCGATTCCGTCCGCGGGTAGATGAGCCAGACCATCTGTGTGCCCCGCTCCAGGTAACGCGCTGCCTTCGCTTCCAGTTCGCTGCGGGTGTTGCTGCGGCTGTGCACCTCCACCGCCAGCAAGGGGGCTTCGGTCGGCACGTTCGGGTCAGCGCCCGTGCGCTGGATGGCGACGTCCGGCTGGCAGTACCAGCCATCGAGATTGTGCAGGGGCTCGGTACCCACGTCGTAGCCGGGCAATCCGCCGGCATCCAGCCACGCAGCCAGCAACACGGCGACACGTGCCTGCTTCCTGGAGTGCATCCAGCTCGGCGGCATTTCTACAATCTCCCCCTTCGAGTTGAATGTGAATTTCTTGTCGGGGTGCCGCCTGATCAGTTCAAAATACCGCTCCAGCATATGGTCGGCAGGGCTGCGGACTGTAACGGCCATGAAGCCCTCCAGGTACTCGCCTGGCTCCAGTATACCCGACCCCCGCGCAGCCAGGATCACTGGCAAGGCAGCCGGGCATTGCCCCGCCATGCCGCCCGGCCTTGCGGAGATGGCCTGTTCGGGCCCGGGAATAGATCGTTTGACTGCTGTTGCGCTGTGGCGGTTCAGGTCGCTTCGGAGAAGATTTCGCTCACGCGGAGGCGGAACCCCGGCAGCGCAGCGCCGCCCTCAATGACATCGTCGCCGCGCAGGGTTTGCGGCGGGCTGTCCGCCAGGTACAGCACCAGCGATTCCGTCCGCGGGTAGATGAGCCAGACCATCTCTGTGCCCCGCTCCAGGTAGCGCGCTGCCTTCGCTTCCAGTTCGCTGCGGGTGTTGCTGCGGCTGTGCACCTCCACCGCCAGCGTGGGGGCTTCCTGGGCAATGGGCGGGCCTTCCGCGCGACAAATGACCACGTCCGGTTGACAGATCCAGCCATCGAGGTTGTGCAGGAGTTCGACGCCGGCCCGATAGCCGGGCAGCGCGCCGACCCGCAACCAGTTCCTTAGCAGCGAGCCAATTTCCAGCTGAAGAAAGCTGTGCGCGCGTGCAGGTGCCATCTCGACGATTTCTCCTTTGGAGTCGAACCTGTACTTCTTGCCGGGATTTTGCCTGACCAGCTCGAAATACCGCTCCAGGACAAGTTCGACCGGGTTGCGAACGGTGACAGCCATGCCGCGCTCCTTTTGCCCTCCGCCTTCAGTATAACCGACAGCCAGGGAGCCAGGAATCCAGACCAGGTGGCGCGGACAGGCCATCGCAACGCCGCCCGGCTTGACGCTGCGGCGCCGCGTCCTGTAGAATGCGGCGCCAGCGGGCCTGTAGCTCAGTTGGGAGAGCGCCACAATCGCACTGTGGAGGCCAGGGGTTCGAGTCCCCTCAGGTCCACCTCGTTTGACGAAATCTGAAACTTTCACCTTGAACATCGTTCTATACGTGAAGGCGGAAATCCTTTGCCGCCCTGTGGACGCGGCAAGGGGAATTGAGCCTGATTCCTGTTGGACATCGGAGCGACAACGATAGCATCGCCAATCTGTTACCATATCGTCATCGAAAAAGTGGGAGGGGTTGTGATTTGCCGTTAGCGGCAGACCCCCTGAGGACTATGGAGCAGCTGGCTATACGTGCTGCTGGAATCGGAGTCCGGTTCATGAAGGCCCTTCTCGTCTCGATTGCATTGGCAGCGGCCACAACCGCATGGGCCCAGGAGCCGGGCACCACAACCGGCTGGCCCTTCGTCGGTTCCGACCAGGCGCATACCAAATACTCGGCAGCCGGGGAAATCACGGCCGCCAACGTCGGCGAACTGGAGATCGTCTGGAGCTGGGAGCCGAACGAGACAGCTCTCGAAGAGTACGGCACCCGGCCGGGCCCCTTCCAGTCCACACCCATCATGGTCGGCGACACCCTCTACCTGTCCACGATGTACACGCGGGTGGCGGCGCTCGACGCCGAAACCGGCGCGGAACGCTGGACCTTCGATCCGCGAGCCTGGGAGGGCGGACCGATCGGTGCGGGGCCGACCGGCTTCAAGCACCGGGGCGTCGCCTGGTGGAGCGACGGTGACGACGCGCGCATCTTCCTCAACAGCCGCGACCGGCTGTATTCGCTCGACGCCGCGACCGGTGGACTGGACGCGGACTTCGGCGAAGGCGGAAGTGTCCTGCTGACCGACGGGCACGGCCGCGAAGTCAGCCGCCACGAATTCGACCAGACCTCCCCTCCGGTAGTGTTCGAAGATCTGGTGATCGTCGGCAGCCGCGTCCCCGACGGCGTGCAGCGTGAGTTCGACCCGCCCGGTACGGTTCAGGCCTTCGACGCCCGGACCGGGCGGCGGCGCTGGGTGTTCTTCACCATCCCGCAAGCCGGCGACGACTTCGGGGCGGACACCTGGGAGGACGAGTCCTGGCGCTACACCGGCCACGCCAACGTGTGGGGGTTGATGTCGCTGGACGTCGAGCGGGGGCTACTCTACGTACCGACCAGCACGCCGAGCAGCGACTACTGGGGCGGGCGCCGCAAGGGGGCGAACCTGTTCGCCGAATCGCTGGTGTGCCTCGATGCGCGCACGGGCGAGCGGCGCTGGCACTTCCAGACAGTACACCACGGCTTGTGGGACTACGACCTTTCCGCGGCGCCAAACCTGGTGACGATCACGGTGGACGGGCGTGAGATCGACGCGGTGGCGCAGGTCACGAAGCATGGCTTCACCTACGTGTTCGACCGGGTGACGGGCGAACCGGTGTGGCCGATCGGGGAGCGCGCGGTGGACACGGTGACGGACGTCCCGGGGGAGGAAGTCTTTCCAACCCAGCCCTTCCCGTCCAGGCCCCCGCCCTTTGCCCGCCAGGGCATATCGCTCGCAGACGCGAACGATCTGACGCCGGAGATACATGCGCTCGCGCTGGCGGAGATGAAGCGCTTCCGGCTGGGGCCGCTCTTCACCCCGCCGAGCCTTCAGGGGACGCTCCAGCGCCCGGGCGCGAGCGGCGGCGCCAACTGGGGCGGAGCGGCGTTCGACCCCGAAACCGGGCTCCTCTACGTGCGGACCACGGACGTAGCCGATACAAACCAGGTCTGCGCGAATGCGGGCGACGATCCGCGTGTTGACGTCGAGTACAGCAACAACTGCCCTTATGGCGCGACACGCGTCATGTTTCGGGAGGCCGGCGGACCGGGCGCCGTAGAGTCCCCGGAGAGCGAGCTCGGCCCCATCCCGCTCACCAGGCCGCCCTGGGCGCACCTGGTGGCAATCGACCTCAACGCGGGCGAGATCGCGTGGAAAGTGCCCTTCGGGCAAGGGCGCGACGAGATCCGCAAGCATCCGCTGCTGCAGGGCGTCGACTTGCCGGAGCGGTTGGGCACGCCTGGCAACTCCGGCTCGCTGGTGACCAGGGGAGGACTGGTATTCCTCGGCGGGGGCGATCCGTACCTGTACGCCTTCGACAAGGCGACGGGCGCCGAACTCTGGCGTAGCGCAACGCCGTATCCGACCAACGCGAACCCGATGACCTACATGACGGAGTCCGGGAGGCAGTTCGTCGTCATCGCCACGGGCCGTGGCGCGGACGCGACGCTCGTCGCCTTCGCGCTGCCCGGCCAGTGAAATGGAGACGTCCCGGCGACAAGTTTACAATAGAGGATGCGTTGGCCCACCGGAATCGGTAATTTTTCGACCGGCGCTGTTGCACGACCCGCGAACTGGAGTGACCACAATGGCCGGCAAGGCACGCAGGAAGTCAGCGAAGGCAAGCACCAGTCAGGCCGGCGAAAAGCCGGTCGTCCTGCTCTCCGGCGGCAACCCGCAAATCCCCAAGGGGGACGGCGACGGGCCCGTGCAGGCCTACATCGCCGCCATGCCAGGCTGGAAGAGCGCGCTCGGGCGTCGTATTGACGAACTCATCGTGGACAACGTGCCCGACGTGCGCAAGGCCGTGCGCTGGAATTCGCCATGGTATGGCATCCAGGGCCAGGGCTGGTTCCTGAGCACCCATGTCTTCACCCGTTACGTAAAGGTGACCTTCCTGAATGGTGCGTCACTGCAACCCGTGCCGCCCGGCGGCGGCAAGGACCCCGACGCACGCTGGTACGACATCCATGAGGACGAATTCGACGAGGCGCAACTGGTGGAGTGGGTCCGCCAGGCCGCTGCCCTGCCCGGCTGGGACGGCTTCGATACGCTGAAGGGTTAAGGTTTTCGAATAGTCTCTTGAGATCCCTTGCTCTCGCGCCTCTTATGTCGTTAGGTTGCCTTCTCGTCCATCTCGTCGAAAACTTCCACGCGCATGAAGCTAGGTACCCAGACAGAGATGGCTGGTACATGCCCCCGCAATAGGTTCGGCGGATGTCTCGAATCAGTTAAGTCCAAGTCGTGAATTTGAACAGAAACTACTGCTTCTGCATGGATTCGCCGGTCTCCAGGGTAAACACTACCGCGAAGCTTCACAGGTTGAACTGGAGCAGCACCTTGGAACAAATTCGCGATCCGTCCGTTGCCGTCGATCCGCCGGCGCCGTTTTCCCCCACCTTGCAATGGAGAGCGCTGGGCAGCCATTTGATAGACGGCGGCAGTTGCATCGGGATCTTTCTGGAGATGCCATTGAATTGCCATTTCCGTTGCCAAGAAGTTTGGGGCATCACCTCTAGAGAAATTGATGCGCATCAGGAGGTCTTCGAGGACACTCCGAAGGGGAACGTGTTCTGCCAAAGCGTTCTTTTGTTCCTCCGTCCTTTTGTTGTTCCCTGGATCCTCCTGAAACTCTAGGGCATCGAGAAAGTTCTCAATAACGTCCCAATTCGTGACCACCATTGCATCATCGTCCGGTGTCCAAGGCTGAGTCTGCTGTGTCCACTCTGACACCTTGAGATGCCGGTATATGTCGGGCATTACAGAGCGACGAGTGGGATGGAGCGACTGAGCGAGCAACATCCTTCTTCGCCACTTCGACATCGAACTCCCTGACTGTGAAAGTTCCCTGAGTTCATGCATCACGTAGGACTCGTGATCAATGTAATTCTCGTAGTCATTTCTGACATCGCCGTCAAGGAATACTCGACATAGGCCCAAGTAGTCCCGCTTGTAACCGAAGAATCTTCCACGCTGTTGGATTGTGTCAGCAACGCCCGTCCCTCGACCCCTCGGCATGTAAGTGACTGTCAGGCCATTTACCGTGAATCCTCTTCCAAGGTTTTCTCCGCCCACAAGTATGTGCGAAGATGCTGAGTTCCAGTTCTCCTGTTTCCATGCCTCCAACACACGGGAGTTCACTTCCCATATCCAAGTGCTTCCCATGGATCGAGGCAAATACTCTAGAACTTTTTCAAATGTCGGGACCGCCTCATGACCTTCATTCAGTTGACGGTAACTCTCAACCGAGGCGGCCAGTTCGTCGTACGCAATGCGAAGGTCCTGCACAAGTTCGTTGCGATCCAGATCTCCGGTAGAAAGTTCGAGTATCTCGATCCACGAGTCTTTTACATTCTCAACCCACTTCTTGAACCGAAAGTGATCAATCTTGTGCATTGACGGGTGAATGAGCATCGAGCGATGTGGCTGAGTTGGCTCGCTACGGCCTCGATGGTACGCCTGCACCGCTACCCCAACATAGAAAAGACGCAGTGCATGGAGTAGGCTCTCTGGCGGCCCACCGTCGTTTTCGTCGTCAATGGCATGCAAGTCTTGGTCAGGGATTGTGTTCACCAGTTTGGAACTTTCAAAAAACGATTGTCCTCCACAGTATCCTGAGCCGGCAGAGAGGGTCCACCCGAACCGGGGAGAAAGACTGTCCAGAACGCTGATCAGCAAAAGGGCCTGTGGCGTTGCTGTGTATTGAATGTAAGTGTGGCTTGGAAGAGAGTCACGTAAGGAGAGTAAAGCCTCATAGACTGCACTTTTCTCGCTCTTTCGCACCTTGTTGTTGAGGCCGTGTTGATCAGCCTCATCGTCAATGATCAGACAGGGACGGCCTCTGAGGTCCAATTGCCGCAAGGCAACGATAATGCTCGCCAAACGCTTTCGGTTTTTTAGTACAGTTATAAGCGCGGTCTGTCTTGGGTAACCTGGCAACTCGGGCTTGTCCCATTTCTCTAAAAGGTGCCTGAGTTGCCGAGAGAGATCCGGGTTCTTGGTCTGCGCTTCAAAGATGACCCATTTTCCATCAGGAAATTCAAGTTTCAGATCCCGTCGTAGACGCCGTACGGTTTGGTCGTAAAGATTCTTTTTGGTACCCGACAGAATTACAATCAACGGGAAGTTGTTGTCGCACGCAAGCGCTGCCACAGTAGTGAACGACAAGGTCTTGCCACTTTGTACGTAGCCGACAACAAGTCCGGTATCCTGACGGTCGTTTTCTTCGTTCGGAGAGGCACATCGAGCCAAAATCTCCAAGCCGGAGTCTACGATTTCGGCACGAGCCTTTTCGGGCAGATCCGATCGCTGTAACAATCTTTGAGCTTCCCCACTTTCCACCAACTGGGGCCACCAGCGCCATCCAAGGGGTAACTCACCTGCGAGTTCGGCTCTCGTGCCTTTTTTCACTGCTTGCTCCATCTTTCGCTGAACTCTACGGCTTGGAAAAGACTGTGCCAAGGAGGTCATTGAACCGACGCCTGACCTCACCTGCTTGCTTGGCACCTGCATCGCGGGCCGTGATCTCTGCAATAGCCAAGCCAGTTGCAAACCGAGTTAACAACTCTAGGTTCTCATAGTCTACGCCTACGTAGCGCTCTGAGAATGGATGCCTTAGCGACATGCGAAGTCGGATGACGTCAATTGGATCGTTTTTGTGGTTTGTTGTCACGTGTTCAGCAACCTCAAACCAATCCCGCATGTGCGATTGGTCATTGGAAATTTCTATGGTGACTCGCCACTTCCTGGAGCGATAATCCAACTCAATTGTTGCTGGAAACAATTCGGTACTTGGAGAAAGGTCATTGGGAAGTGCACTGTCAACAGGGACAAATTTGTCGACCGAAGAATGGCCGAGTTCTCTACTAAGTACGGTGGCTGTTTCCGTTGCAACACTTTGAGCATCGTCACTCAGTTTGTCCTCGGTTGAGCGGCTTATTCCGGCTCGGTGACGCCGCGCATGCTTTATGAGTGGAAGCGGCTCAGCGTCAACATACTCACGAAGAAGGTCGACGAATGGTTCTTCATGTTCTTCCCAGCGAAACCCGTCTTTGGTGTGGGAAATCTCAAATCCTTCAAGTGTGAGTTCGCCAAACAGGCGCTGGTACTCATACGAATTTGAAGCGCCAAATATCGCCCGGGGACGGTACGTTTCATCGCCACTACCTTCGATTAGGCGCTTCCGGCGAAACAGGGCCAGGCCCGCGTTCGCCGTGCTGCCAACTGCACGTATTGCCAAGAACCCGTGCGCACGTAGCCCTCCTCCAAAGTCGAAGTCGATAGGCTTTGACCATGTTTCATGAACGCCCTCCGGATCATCAAAACGTGGTCCCACAAGGATATCTACATCCTCGGGCACGAGTCGTTGCTCTGGATTCGTGCCGTGTTGAAAAACCAGTTCCATTGAGCCGTCGCGGATGAAAAGGCGATAGATACTGGTGAGATGATCACGGATCTTGCCGATTGTCCTCCCATAGGGTGGGCGATGGAGTCCAGTGACGATTATTTCTGTGCCATGCTCCTGCAGTTCGGCGGGAAAAGTCTCCAGTGGTACCGTCTCGAGTCTCTTTTCGATAATCTCGTTAAAATCAAGTGTGACTTGGCGCACGACGGGTTCGCCGAGTGCTTTGGATCGCACAGTGAGTCGGCGACCAAACCAGGCAGCAGCTGTCTTCATTCCCATCCCGAATTCGGCTAGTCCCGATCTGTCAGGAGGAGGCTCTGCCGGACGAAGTGCACGTGCCCATTCATCGCTATAAATCCCCGCCGCGTTGTCCGAGACTTGAATGAACCCTTCGTCGGATGTGTCGATCTTTACCTTTACCTTGAGCTTGCCCGTTGGTCCATCGATACGGGTAAGTTCTTCTTGGTGATCCTGAAAGCTTTGAATCGCATTGTCTACAAACTCAGCCGCTGCAAACCACGGCCTGTAATTCAGGTGGCGGAACACCCCCAGAACACTTACTTCTGGTCGAATGGTTACAGACTTGACAGCCGGGGTGGACGCCAACTGAGTTCCAGAGTGCAGCCCTTCACTTCGTGCGGGCTTCGACAGGTTCATCTGCGTTCTCCAATTCAGAGGCTCCGTTGTTCAAGAGTCTGATTGCAATTTCGAAGACCACATTAACATGAACTGCATTTCCCAATGCCTTGAAAGTCGCCGTCCTGGACTCTGGAACGCAAAAGTCATCTTTGAAACCTTGCAGACGTAGCCCTTCCACTCGTGTCAAGTGCCGTTCTTCCGGGCCGAGGATTGGGATCTGCGTACTTGTCATTGCAACGAGCGATGGGCTGTTCGTGTATCTCTTTGCACGAAGGCCAGATGGCCGAAACTGAAGTATGTGCTTCCAAAGATCCCTTTCCTCACCTTGGCAATTCCACTCCAGCTTCCGAAGTGATGGTGGGAAGACGCGAAGCTCTTCAATCCATCCTGATGGCAATTGCCCACGGATCGAGGAGAGCCATTCGCGATTATTCCTGATGAATCTGACTTTCCATTTCGGAAATTCTGCTACTTCTGTACGTGCATAACTGGGAAGGGCATTCAGTTCCTCCAACGCGATTTTTTTGCTATTGCTGCCGTTAGCAAAAGAGTTGCTGGTTTCGTACACCGTAGCCCAAGGAGTAGAGTCTTCATAATCATAGTCCGCGTCAAACTCATCTCCCCAGATTGGAAAGGAAGGAAGAGAGACCTCTTCGGCGGGGAGAGCATTCAGGAACACATTCCAGTGATCTATACAGCGACGATGCTGATCCACGATTTGGGTCTCATAGAGGTCACGCACTGTCATCTCATCCATTTGCTGAACTATGTCAGACATGGTGGTAACGGCCCTGCGATTCCTTGGTGGAAAGACATTTTCCGGTAGGTCATCTTGTGAGGCTACTGCAAAAAAACGTTCACGATGATGTGGAAATCCGAAATGGTGCGGAGAAATCAATCCCACCCCACCATGGGTTACATGCTCAGTTCCTTGTACTTTATAGCCAAGGTCCTCCAAGCTGGATTGAACGATCTCCCATGTTTTTCCGCCATCGTGGCGGACGAAATTGCCCACGTTCTCCAAAATCACATAACGAGGTTCGTGTTCTCTAAGGATCTCCACAATCTCATGAAAAAGTGTCCCGGAAGTTTCATCCTTTAAACCAGCTTGTGCACCTGATTTTGAGAAGGGTTGGCAAGGAAAACCTGCGCACAGTATGTCGTGTGAAGGTACCTGCATTTTGGACTGGCGTATATCCCCGTGAATTTGGGGGCCGTCCGGGAAATTGCGATCATAAACCTCTTGAAGCTGGGGGTCTTTCTCACAGGCAAATACACACTCATGCCCAAGACTCTCGAGAGCGAGTCGGAAACCGCCCATACCAGCAAAAAGATCAACAAACTTCAATGACGTTGTCTCTTTCGGATCACGAACTCGAAAACAACGCAAATATATCAAATCGTGCCACTGAAACACCCTTTAACGATTTCGAGATCGGAATGCGCCGCTGGCATCAAATCGTTCAGTCCCCTCGAATCCTCTCCCCAGTCAGACCTGGAATTTGAACTCTTTCTCGTGGCGGTACTGCGGGATTTCCACGCGGACGCCGCCCTGCATCGCCGACTCGTGCGCGCAGATGCCGGCCGCCGTCCAGCCGGCCGTCAGCACCGCGTCCGGCCAGGGCAGGCGCTCCTCCACGATGCTGCTGACGAACTCGTGCACCATGTGCGGGTGCGAGCCATCGTGGCCGCCGCCCTGGACGAAGGAGAGATGCTCATGGCTCTCGTCGTAGACGCCGCGCTGCGTGAAGCGCGCGATCTCCGGCGGCAGCAGGTCCTGGCGATCGGGCACATCCAGCTTCTCGTGGCGAATCTCGTTGCCGCGCCCCCAGACCTCGACGACCGGGCGCATGCGGAAGATGACCGGCTGCTCGCCCTCCACCTGCTCCCACTCGAAGCTGGCCTCCTCGCCGTAGACGTTGAAGCTCTCGACGTAGCCGTGCGCGGTGTGGAAGAGGCTGCGCGTGACCTCGGCGGCCAGCGGCGGGTCGTCCTGCAGTTCGTAGATGGCGGTCTCGATCGGGAAGGGATTGCCATACTGTTCGTGCAGTTCGGGGCGCATGACGCCGGAGCCGAAGCAGTGCACGGCCTTCGCCTGCATGCCGGCCAGGGCCAGCACCGGCGAGACGGCGTGGGTGGCGTAGTGCATGGGCGGCAGGCCCAGCCAGTAGGGCGGCCAGTGCTCCATGTCCTGGTAATGGGCGCCGCGCAGGAACTGGATGCGGCCCAGCTCGCCCCTTGCCTGCATCTCGCGGGCGTAGATGAAGCGTTTGGTGTAGACGGCCGTCTCCATGCCCATGTAGATTTTGCCGCTGGCCTGCTGCGCGTCGATGATGGCCTGCAGGTCCTCCAGGCGCGTGGCCATGGGCACGGTGCAGGAGCAGTGCTTGCCGGCGTTCAGCACCGCGAGGGTCTGTTCGGCGTGCAGCGGGATGGGCGACACCAGGTGGATGGCGTCGAGCGACTCGTCGTTGATCAGGTCGTCGAGATCGGTCGTGCGGTGTACAACCTCGAAGCGGTCGCCGATCTTCTGCAGTACCGCCGGGTCCGAATCGCAGATGACCAGATGCTCCACACGCGGATGATGCAGGTAGATGGGCACGAATTCCGCGCCAAAGCCCAGCCCGGCCAGCCCTACCCGGATGTTACGGTCCATGGTCACCTGCACCTTTCGCTCGAAACGCCGTTTGAAGAATCTGGATGAAAGTTGATCGGTTGGGCCGCCCTCACCCCCCGGTCCCTTTCCCGCGATCAATCTGCAGGGTAGGGGTAGCGAGGGCCCCGGCCCGAAGCATCCCGTAGGGGCGACATATCATGTCGACCGCCAACCCTGTCCCCCCTGCGCGCCGCAATGCCCGGGATTGACGGGCGATTTGATAAATCGCCCCTACGTGGGGACAGGGGCCGGGGGTGAGGGCTACCAGTCCAAACAGTAATCCGCCGGTTGCTCCATCCGCAGACCGGGAATGTGTCGCCACCCCGCTATTCCTTGACGGCGCCGAAAGTGATGCCCGTCACCAGTTGCCGCTGCACGCGGAAGAGCAGCGGCACCAGCGGCAGCAGCACCAGCACGCCGCCCACCGCGTAGAGGTCATAGGGCACCTGCATGATGTTGGTGCCGCTGGGCACCTCGAGCAGGCGCAGGGTCAGCACCCGAATCTCCGGCCGCACCGTCAGCACGAAGGCGAAGAGAAACTCGTTCCAGCCGGCGATCAGCAGCAGCAGGAAGGTGACGAATGCGCCGGGCAGGGCGATTGGCAGGATGACGCGAAAGAGCGTGCCGAACCAGCCGCAGCCGTCGATGGCCGCCGCGTCATCCAGTTCGCGCGGGATCGAGTTGTAGTAGGTGAAGAGCACCAGCACGGCCAGCGGCAACCCCCCGGCGAGGTACACGAGGATGATGCCGTGGCGGGTATCCAGCAGGCCGATATCGAAGTAGGTGATGAAGATCGGCCCGAGCGTCACCATGGCCGGCACGGCGATGCTGGCCACCAGCAGGCTGTACATCAGCGCCTTGCCGACGAAGGTCGCGCGGCTGAAGCTGTAGGCCGCCATGCCGCCCAGCAGCGTCGCGCCCAGCGCCGACAGGCCCGCGATCAAAATGGTGTTGAACAGCCCCGGCAGGTAATTCCAGCGGCGGACCATGAAGGGATAGTTGTCGAAGTTGATGTTCCCCGGCACGAGCCGCGGCGGGACGCGCAGAAACTCGTCCAGGGTCATGACCGAGGTGGCGAACATGTAGTAAATCGGAAAGAGCAGCAGCACCAGCGTGACGAGCAGCAGGGTGTACTGCACCAGGCGCAGCAGGCGTTCTCCCGTCAGGAAGGGGACAGGATGCGTGCGCTGCGCAGCCTGGGCGGACATCAGCGGGCCACGCGGGTGCCGGAGCGATACAGCAGCCAGGCGAAGACGCCGCCGATGGCCACCGTCAGCAGCAGCAGCAGGACGTTGATGGCCGAGCCGTAGCCGTAGCGCAACTCGACGAAGAAACGCTGGTAGGAGTAGAGCGCGAGGGTGCGGGTGGCGTTGCCCGGGCCGCCCTGCGTCAGGCCCAGAATTTGCTCGAAGGTCTGCACCTCGGCCATGCCGCGCAGCATCAGCACGAGGTAGATGCTGGGCCGCAGCAGCGGCAGCGTCACGAACCAGAAGCGCTGCAGGGCGTTGGCGCCATCGACGGCGGCGGCCTCCAGCACTTCCTTCGACAGCGAGCCGAGCGCCGCCATGAAGATCAGCGCGACCCAGGACACGTTCTTCCAGACGGTCAGCACGATCACGGAGACGCGCGCCATGGCGGGGTCGCTGAGCCAGCGCACCAGTTCGTCAACCAGGCCGGCCTCCAGCAGCATGAAGTTCAGCAGGCCGGATTGCTCCCAGTAGATCACGCGCCAGACGACGCCGGCCAGCAGCGGCGCCATGACCCAGGGCAAGAGCATGACGAAGTTGCTGAAGCTGCGCCCGCGCAGCCGCTGCATCATCAGAATGGCGATGCCCAGGCCCAGCACCGTCTCCAGTATCGTGCTGGCCGCGGTGTAGGCGACGGTGTAGCCCAGGGAGTTGATGAGCGTCTTGTCGCGCGTCAGGGCGAACTGGTAGTTCTGCAGGCCGACGAAGGCGCCCGGGTTGACGAGCGAGCGGTTGGTCAGGCTGAGCCAGACGGTCTGCACCAGGGGGATGAAGCTGTAGAGCATGCGCAGCACGAAGGCCGGCAGCACGAAGAGATAGATGATGGCGTACCTGCCGGTGAGCAGGCGCGGACGCCCGTGCTCCCTGGCGCCTGACGCGGCAGTGCTTGTGGTCATGGGCTTCCGTCCCGCTTCGCGTGGACGGGCCCCCGACAATGCGTCGACAGTCGGGGACCCGCCTTGCCGGTGAGTCCGGGTGTGGACCCGGTCACCCGTCGCTGTGGGCTAGATGCCCATCTTGATGATGTCGTATTCGGCCACGGCCCACTCCTGCACCTCTTCCGGAGTCAGCTCGAGCGCGAGCACCTGCTGGCCCAGCTGCTCGAACATCTGCCACAGCTGGGTCGTCTGCGGGCTGTTGACAATCGGCTCGCGGAACTTCGCGCCGCGCAGCAACTCGGCCCAGCCGGGGCCGGCGCTCAGCACCTTGGCCAGCGCAATGATTTCCTCGTCCTCGATGAGCGACTTCATGGCCGGTACCAGGCCGTTGAAACGGACGCTGATGTCTTTCATCTTCTCGCGCGAGGCCAGCAGGTCCATCAGTTCCAGTGCGGTGGCCTTGTTCTGGCCGGCCGCCGGCACCGAATAGCCCCAGCCATGCACCAGACCGACGTCGCTGCCCGGGCCCATCGGGAAGCGCGCCAGGCCCAGATTTTCCTCGTTGAGCACGGAGTCCTCGACGGTCAGTAAACTGTTGTAGCTGCCCTCGTAGTTCCACCACATGCCGACCTTGCCGGCGGCAGCGAGGCCAAAGTTGTTCTCGGAGATGATGGTGGGTGAGCTGATGCCGCGCTTGATCCAGTCCTGCATGAACTGGAAGGCCACCAGGCTGTTCTCGTCCGCCAGGGTCTCAAGGTCGCCCCCCGCGTGGTTGAGCGCGAGCAGCACCGTGTTGAAGGCGTGGCCGCCTTCCGTGCGCGGGTGCCAGCCCCAGACGCCGTTCTCCTGGTCGGTGACGGCCTCGCCGATGCCGAAGAGCTCCTCCCAGGTCGTGGGCGGCTCGGGCACCAGGTCCTTGTTGTAGAAGAAGGGTTCCAGGCCCAGGAAGTAGAAGATGCGGAAGACGCCGCCGACGGCCTCGTTCAGCACGTGCACGTTGTCGACCACGTCATCCATGTTGTCCTGCCAGGCGTTGGTGTTGGTCATGTCTTCGGCCCAGCCGTTCATGCCCCACAGTCCGCCGATCAGGTCGTCGGCCCAGAGCACGTCGATACCGTCAAATTGCGTCTGGCCCCAGAGCGTGATCTTGGCCATCACGTCGTTCCACACCGGCGGCAGCGCGTCGTAGTTGATCTGGATGCCGGTCTCCTCCGTGACGGCCTCCATGAACGCGGGCGGGACGTCGCCGCCCCAGCCGACCATGTTGACGACCTTGTCCTCCTGCGCCACGCCAATGGTGGTCGTGGCCGTCAGGCCGAGGCCGGCGCCGGCCGCGGCCGCCGTTCTGAGAAAGTCCCTGCGCGAAAGTTTCTGCGAATTGCTCATACTGCTTCGCTCCCTACTCTTCCAACAAAAAAAATTTGCGAAATTGCACAGCAGGGAATGTAACACGCGCCAGGCAGGGATGCAAAGCGTTGGTGAGTCCGGTTGGGCCTCGCCTTTCCGGCGAAGGACGGGCCTGCCGGGCGTGGTTGACGCGGGGCGCCCTCAACCCGGTTCCTTTCCCCGAAAAGGTCTCCCGCGTCCGACCTGTGCCGTAGGGGCGACATATCATGTCGCCCGCATACCCATACCATGGCGCCCCTGCGGGATGCTTCGGGACGGGGCCCTTGCTACTCCTGCGCGTGGAAAAGGGGCCTGGAGGACGAGGGGGCCCTCACCCTAAATCCCTCTCCCTTGGGGAGAGGGACTTTAAGTGCCCTTGTTGCGTCGTGCCTTCTCTCTCAGAAGGGCTCCCGCGACTGAGGGGGAGAGGCCTCAGTTCCTGTGACACTTCGAAAGCGCAATTTGGTATTCCAAACCGCAAGAAAGAGCAAACATGACGTCTCCCCCCTCTCCCTGAGGGAGAGGGGGTTGGGGGGTGAGGGCAAAATGTGGGTCCAGGCCGGCCCTCACCCTAAATCCCTCTCCCTCAGGGAGAGGGACTTTAAGTGCCCTTGTTGCGTCGTGCACTCTCTGAATGGCGCTTCTCCCTCAGGGAAGGGCTCCTGCGACCGACCGGAAAAAGGGTTTGGGGGGAGCGCTGAGGGCGCCCTACCCGTCCCCCAACAGACCCAGGCTGAAAGCCTCCGTCAGACGTCGTTGCACGCGCAACAACAACCACAGCAGCGGCAGCAGCATCAACACGCCGCCGGCCGAGCCCGGCAGGGCGGAACGCCCGGCGGCCTCCAGCAGCCGCACGCTCAACACCCGCGTTTCCGGCCCCACCGTCAGCACGAAGGCGAAAGGGAACTCGTTCCAGCCGGCGATCAACAGCAGCAGGTACGTGACCACCACGCCGGGCATGGCCACCGGCAGAATCACGCGAAAAAGCGTGCTGAACCAGCCGCAGCCGTCCAGCGCCGCCGCGTCATCCAGTTCGCGCGGGACAGCGTTGTAGTAGCTGAAGAGTACCAGCACGGCCAGCGGCAGGCCCGTCGCCAGGTTGATCAGCACGAGGCCCGACAGGGTGTCCAGCAGGCCGATTTCGCTGTAGGCGATGAAGAGCGGCCCGAGCGTCACCATGGCCGGCACGGCGATGCTGGCCACCAGCAGGCCGTACATCAGCGCCTTGCCGGCAAAGGTCGCGCGGCTGAAGCCGTAAGCCGCCATGCCGCCCAGCAGCGTCGCGCCCAGCGCCGAGAGGCCGGCCACGATGACGGTGTTGCGCAGCGCCGTGAAATAGTCCATGCGGCTGAACACCCAGGCATAGATGTTCAGGGTCGGCTGCCGCGGAAAGAACGTCGGCGGCACGCGCGCGAATTCGTCGCCCGACTTCAGGGAGTTCAGCAGCATCAGGAGCACAGGGAGGCCCAGCGCGACGAGCACCAGTGCCAGCAGCGCGTAAAGCAGCAGACGCATGAAGCCATGGCGCAGGCGTCGCGCGGGCATCAAAGGGCCGGACCTGGCCGGTTGCGTCGCTGCATCACAGTGTCCGCTTTCCGTTTCACTGACAGGCAGGAATCCTGGTTGGACGCCCTCACCCCCCGGCCCCCTCTCCCTCAGGGAGAGGGGGAGAATACAGCAATACATTACTTGCACTAAAGTCCCTCTCCCTGAGGGAGAGGGATTTAGGGTGAGGGCCAACGGCGGCAACCCCCCGCTCCCCTGGCTATACTACCCGCCAACTCCGGCGAGGTGTGATGGAGGCGGAGCGATGGGCTACCAGCCGCTGGCCGAGGTACGCAAGACCTTCCGCGTCGACTGGTATCGCAGCCCGGTCCCCGGCGCGAAACTGCGCGAACTCTCGCGCCGCAGCGACCGTCAGGGCTGGTTGCAGGCGGGCGGGCACCTGGCGCTCTTCATCCTCACCGCCGCGCTGGTCTACCACTTCTGGTCGCTGCAGCTCTGGGGCGCCTTTCTCATCGCGCTCTTCTGCCACGGCACGGTCACCAGCTTCTTCACCGGCGTCGCGCCGCACGAGCTGGGCCACGGCACCGTCTTCCGCACAAAAACGCTCAACAGGGTCTTTCTCTATCTCTTCAGCCTGATCGGCTGGTGGGACCTTTACGATTACGGCAGCAGCCACACCTATCACCATCGCTACACCCTGCACCCCGAGGGCGACCGCGAGAACCTGCTGCCGCTGGAACCCTCGCTGGCCTCCTTCTTCATGCTGCAGCTCTTCACCGTCAACCTCGTCACACAGCCGCGGCGCGTCTTCAGCAAGGGCGGCCTGGTCTCCACCGTATGGGTCACACTGAAGGGCGCCTGCGGCATCGTCGGCCCGGCCGAGGTGCCGATCTTCGAATGGCTGCGCGCCCTGCACGTCGACCAGCCGGAGGAGTTCCGCAAGTCAGTGCGCTGGTCGCGCCTCCTGATTCTCTTCCACGGCTCAATTCTGGTCATCGCCATCGTCAGCGGCCTGTGGCTGCTGCCGCTGATCTTCAGCGTGGCGCCCTTCATCGCCAACTGGCTGCATTACTTCGTCGGCATGACGCAGCACTGTGGCCTGATGGAAAACGTGCCGGACTTCCGCAAGAGCGTGCGCTCGATGCGCCTCAACCCGCTCTTCTCCTTCCTCTACTGGCGCATGGAATGGCACACCGAGCACCACATGTACGCCGGCGTCCCCTGCTACAACCTCGGCCGGCTCTACGAGGAGATCGCCGACGACATGCCCGAGCCGCGCACGCTTGTCGGCGCCTGGCGCGAGATGCGCATGATCTGGCGGGTACAGAGAGAAGACCCCGACTATCAGTTCGATACGCCCCTGCCGCCGACGGCCAGGAACGTTCGCACGGATACCCCCGACGAACTGGAAAGCTCGATCGGCGAGCTGGCGCCGGCGGGTTTGCGGTAGGCGCGCCCTTACGCCCAACCGTCTTTGCCCCGTGAGGTGAGTAAGGGATTCAGGTATGGCCTGCCCTCACCCTAAATCCTTTCCCGCTCAGTCGCGGGAGCCCTTCCCTCAGGGAGAGGGACTTTAAACCCACACAATGACTCACCTGTCCTCCCTGGACCAAAAGATATCTGAAAAAGCACAGAGATGGCATCTCCCCCTCTCCCTGAGGGAGAGGGGGTTGGGGGGTGAGGGCACATTGAGGAGCCCTCCAAAGCAACTTGCCACTCGATTACGACATTTCTTCTCAAGACGAGGGCCGCCAGGCAGCCCCTCACCTCCCTGGCTATACTCTGGCGCAGGTGGCAACTGTGTCAGGAGTTTGCGAAATGAGTTACCCACCGCTGGCCGACGTGCGCAAGACCTTCCGCGTCGACTGGTATCGCAGCCCGGTCCCCGGCGCGAAGCTGCGCGAACTCTCGCGCCGCAGCGACCGCCAGGGCTGGTTGCAGGCGGGCGGGCACCTGGCGCTCTTCATCCTGACCGCCGCGCTGGTCTACCACTTCTGGTCGCTGCAGCTCTGGGGCGCCTTTCTGGCCGCGCTCTTTTGCCACGGCACGGTCACCAGCTTCATGCGGGGCGTCGCCGCGCACGAACTGGGGCACGGCACCGTATTTCGCACCAAATGGCTCAACAAGGCCTTCCTCTATCCCTTCAGCCTGATCGGCTGGTGGGATTTTTACGACTACGGCAGCAGCCACACCTATCACCACCGCTACACCCTGCATCCCGAGGGCGACCGTGAAGTGCTGCTGCCGCTGGAACCCTCGCTGGCCTCCTTTTTCATGCTGCAACTCTTCACGATCAACATAACGACGAAGCCCCGGCGCGTCTTCGACAAGGGCGGCCTGATCTCAACCCTGTGGGTCACACTGCAACGCGCTTTCGGCGTCGACGGCCCGGCCAGGGTGCCGATTTTTGAGTGGTACCGCGCCCTGCACGCCGACCAGCCGGAGGAGTTTCGCAAGTCGGTGCGCTGGTCGCGCATCCTGATCCTCTTCCACGGCTCGATTCTGATCGTCGCCATCGCCAGCGGCCTGTGGGTGCTGCCGCTGATCTTCAGCACGGCGTCTTTCACCGCCAACTTGATACGTTACTTCGTCACCCTGCCGCAGCACTGCGGCCTGCGCGACAACGTCAACGACTTCCGCAAGAGCGTGCGTTCGATGCGCCTCAACCCGCTCTTTTCCTTCCTCTACTGGCGCATGGAATGGCACCTTGAGCACCACATGTACGCCGGCGTGCCCTGCTACAACCTGCGCAAGCTTTACGAGGAAATCGCCGACGACCTGCCCGAGCCGCGCAGCCTCATCGGCGCCTGGAAAGAAATGCGCATGGTCTGGCGCGTACAGAAGGAAGACCCGGACTACCAGTTCGATACGCCGCTGCCGCCGACGGCCAGAAACGTTCGCACGGATACCCCCGACGAACTGGAAAGCTCGATCGGCGAGCTGGCGCCGGCGGGCCTGCGGTAGGGGTAGCGAGGGCACCAGCCCGAAGCACGCCAGAGGCGCCATTTCGTGTCCCGCAGGGGCGCCCTCACCCTAAATCCCTCTCCCTCAGGGAGAGGGACTTCATGCTACGAAACTTCTCTTGTTTTTCTTTCCGCGGAAGACTCTCTTCATTGGAATTGAATGTTTTTCTCTCTGACGAGATGCTCTTCGGCACGTTCGTCCCCCTTGTTTCTCCCCCTCTCCCTGAGGGAGAGGGGGTTGGGGGGTGAGGGCCCACCCAGGCAGACCGTCCCCTCCCTGGCTATACTCCGGCGCAGGTGGCATCTGTGTCAGGAGTTTGAGAGATGAGTTACCCACCGCTGGCCGACGTGCGCAAGACGCTGCGGGTGGAGTGGTACCGCAGCCCCATCCCCGGAAAGAGACTGCGCGAGCTGTCCCGCCGCAGCGACCTGCAGGGCTGGTTCCAGGCCGGCGGGCACCTGGCGCTCTTCTGCCTCACCGGCGCGCTGGTCTTTCACTTCTGGTCGCTGCAGCTCTGGGGCGCCTTCCTGCTGGCGCTTTTCTGCCACGGCACGGTCACCAGCTTTTTCAGCGGCATCGCCTCGCATGAACTGGGACATGGCACCGTCTTCCGCAGCAAATGGCTCAACAAGGTCTTCCTGCACATCTTCAGCCTGATCGGCTGGTTCGATACCTACGACTACAACATGAGCCACACCTACCACCACCGCTACACCCTGCACCCCGAGGGCGACCGCGAGGTGCTGCTGCCGATAGA
>DAOUJM010000010.1:0-3793 GCA_034422695.1 Anaerolineae bacterium | reverse complement strand
GGAGGGGTTTTTCCCGCTGTCGTGTTGTCGGGGCGTGGGGCCCGTAGCTCAGGTTGGTTAGAGCGCACGCCTGATAAGCGTGAGGTCGGAAGTTCGAGTCTTCCCGGGCCCACCACATTTGCATAGCCGGTTATTCCGTTGCCCGTCCCGAGTTACGGGCTTTTTTTATTGTTCGGGGGCGGTCAGTTGACGACCGTCCGTCCCTTTTAACAGCAGTGGCAACCCGGCAGGCATCAAGACCGCGTCAGTTTTGCTCCACGCCTGCCGCTTCGGCTTCTCGCGGCGACAGAACCGGAAAGTCGCTGCTCCCCTGTTGATCGCCGTTGGCAGGGCCGATCAGGCTGATCGCCGGCGTCGCGGTGACCGGGTCGCGGTAGACGGCGGCTCTCACGCCAAGGGCGCTTGCGATGGTCGCGGGTGTTAATATGTCTGCGGGAACGCCCGTGGCGTGCACGCGGCCACTGCCCAGCAGGACCAGACGATCGCAGTAGCGCGCGGCCACGTTCAGGTCATGGAAGGCGGCGATGACCGTCAGGCCGCCGTCAACCAGTTGACGCACAAGCTCGAGTACCTTGAGCTGGTGCAGGAGGTCCAGGTTCGAGGTCGGTTCGTCCAGCAGGAGGATGCGGGGCTGCTGCGCCAGCGCGCGAGCCACAAAGACGCGCTGGCGCTCACCGCCGGACAGGGTGTCCAGCGTTCTGTCGGCAAAGTGCAGGGTCCCGGTCAGCCGCATGGCATCCCTGGCGATGCGCTCGTCATCCCGGCCCTCGATCTGGAAGCGCCCAAAATGCGGGTACCTGCCCATGAGCACGATTTCGATCGAGGTAAAGCCATGCGTCAGGGGCAAGACCTGCGGGACGAACGCCAGGCAGGCGGCGATTTCCCTGGCGGACAAGGACTGCAGATCCCTGCCTTCCAGCCGGACCGCGCCGCGCCGGGGGCGCAGGATGCCGGCGATGGTCCGCAGGAGCGTGGATTTGCCCGCGCCGTTGGGGCCCGTCAGGCCGACGAATTCTCCTCGCCCGGCATCCAGATCAACGCCGGCCAGCAGCGTTTCGCCCTGGGCCTCAACGTACAGGTCGCGCGCGCATATCGCCCGGGTGCGGTCGCTGTTCATTGTTGCTCATCCGCCTGGCTTGTGGTGGCTGTCCCTGCTTCGGGAAACAGGTCCGGCCAGAGAAGCCGGGCCAGGTCCTCCACTCCCCGTATGTTCCACCAGGACAGGGTGGTGAAGTGTTTGCTCTCGACCACGTGAACCTGGTTGCTGCGGATCGCCGGCACTTCAGCGAGCACCTCGTCGGCCAGCAGGCTGTCCCGGAATTCGCCGGCGCCATACTCAAGCGGCTGGGCGATGATGATGACTTCGGGAGCCATGACAATGACTCCCTCAAGGCTGGTGGTCTGGTGGCCCGCGATTCCTGCAGCGGCGGCGGCATTGATGCCCCCCGCGGCTTCAATGATGCCGCCCTCGGTAGAATCGCTGCCGGCGACCCACAGCTCGTCCGAATACTGCGTCAGCGCGAGCACCAGGGGAGGACGCGTTTCGGCCGCGGAGGTCAATGCCACCAGGGTGTCGTAACGATCGCGCAACTCCGTTGCGAATTCGAGCGCGCGCTCCTCTTCCCCGTAGATGTAGCCCAGCAGCAGGATGCTGTCGATCCGCTCCTGCCGGCCTTGCCCAAGGGCCGTCTGGATGACCGGGATGCCGACCCTGGACAGGGCAGCCACGCCCTCTGCCGCGAACCAGGGGCTGGTGACCACCACGTCCGGCGCCTGGGCGATGATCGTCTCCGGATCGCGTGAGATTTCGGCGAGGTCCTGGACCAGGGGCGCAACGTTGGAGAAGGTCGCATCCTTCGTGGCGCCGCCCACGGCCACCAGCCGCTCCGGGGGCACCAGCGCCAGGGTCATTTCATCGTGACCCACTGAAGCGGTGATGATGCGCTGCGGCCTTGCCGCGAGCGTGACAATGCCGTTGAGGCCCTCGACTTCCCGCGGCCAGCCGAAGTTGGTCGCATCGACAATCCCCTGGACGTCGTCGAAAGACAAGGCCTCCGGCGCAACGGGTGATTGCTGCGCCTCTGCCGTGGGGACGACGGTCGCTTCCTGCGCCATTAACAGGCCAGGGGGCAATACCGCCATCAGCAGGAGGATGCAAAACGGGATGGCCAGGTTACGAAGCTGACGGGTTGACATGAGGACTCCTTTCGAGGGTCGCCATTTACAGGGAGTGGACCTGACGTCTGTTGCGGATCAGCAGGAAAATAAAGAAGGGCGCGCCGACGAACGCGGTCAGAATGCCGACGCGGAATTCGGCCGGCTGAACGATGGTCCTGGCTACGGTATCGGCGGCGATGACAAAGACAGCGCCACCCGCCGCGCTCAGCGGGAGCAACACGCGATGGTCCGGCCCGAACACCAGGCGCAGGATGTGGGGGGTCACCAGGCCGACGAAGGCGATGGTGCCGCTCACGGCCACAGCGGCGCCCGTCACCAGGGCGGAAGCCGCCAGCAGCGTCACGCGCGCCGGCCCCACGCGGACCCCCATGGAACGCGCCTCGTCATCGCCCAGCATCAGCAGGTTCAGATCGCGCGCCAGCAGCATGATGACGGCGCAGCCGGCGAGAATCAGGGGCGTGGCGCTGCGAACATGTTCCCAGGAGCGCGATGCCAGGCCGCCGGATAGCCAGAACAGAATCTCGCGCAGCGCCTCGTTGTCGGACAGGAGGATGATGATGGCGGAGACCACGGCGCCGAGGAAGGCGTTGACGGCGACGCCCGCCAGCAGCAAGGTGGCCATGGAGAGACGTCCGCCGACGACGGCGATGCCGTATACCAGGAAAGTGGCCGCCATGGCGCCCGCGAAGGCGAAGGTCGGGAGCGCGAAATAAAACAGGCCCGTCAACCCCGTGGCTATCGCCAGGACGGCTCCCGCAGCCCCGCCGGCCGAGACCCCGATGATGCCGGGGTCCGCCATCGGGTTGCGAAACAATCCCTGCATCGTGGTCCCGGCTACCCCGAGCGCCATGCCAACTGCAGCCCCCACGAGGATTCTGGGAAGCCGGATCTGCTCGATGACAAGCTGCTCGGTGCGGCTGAAGGCGAGGGATTCAAGCCCCAGGTGCGCAAGCAGGATGGAAGCGACGTGGCCGGGCGGTATGTCGACGGGACCGAGGTTTAGCGAAACGAGGGCGCAAGGCAGGGCCAGCGACATGAGGATGAATGTGCCGATGGTCAACCGGGTAGTCACTCCGGCATGGCGCCAGGCCTTCAGCGCTGTTGGACCGGCAAGCTTCAACAAAAGACCTCCAGCGGTTCTCCGCTGAAGGCCATGGATTCACTCTGTTCGGGACTGCTACCCGACGGCCGAGTGGCCCTCCCTGAAGCGGAGAGTGGTCACCTGTCGTTCAGGCAGGTCTCCTGGCTTGCGGGTGGCGTTTCCTGCCGGGCCCTTCCCGTCGAACTGCGACAGTGGGCCCTGGCTCCATACCCCGCACACAGTGGCGCTACCGCGGCGGCTTCTCACCGCCTTCCCTATTCTCCCTGGGTGGGCACCTGAACGGGCAGTGCTTAACTTGTTGCCGGGGAGTATAGGGAGCGTCCTGTAGCGTGTCAAGCGGAAGACTTCGCGCGCGGTCTTGCACGACGCCAATCACGGGCTTGACAGTTGGTATGTGAGGTGGGACAATGGCATTTCCCCTGGCGGCGCCGAGGCGGCGCGTGTTTGGGGGGTGCGGTTTGACAGGTGGATCTGGAGTAACGCGAGAGCATCAATTTCTCCGTATCACATGAA
>DAOUJM010000009.1:0-58327 GCA_034422695.1 Anaerolineae bacterium | reverse complement strand
GTCACACCGCAGGAAGCCGCCATGGCCGTAAGAACGCGCTACACCATCGAAGACTACATCGCGCTGGAAGGGGAGTACCCCGAGCGCAAGTTCAAACCGGATTCCACGGGGGCCCCTGTCGAAATGTCACCGGACAGAATTCACGGATTTGTACAGGGTGAGATCCTGTTTCATTTGAAACTATGGCTCAGAAACAGCCAAATGAATTACAACGCAGGGCCTGAAATCATGCACCGCCTGGGAGATTGGGTCAGTCAACCGGACGTGGCCGTCGTACTCACTGAAGGTGAGCTTTACCCGGAGCAGGCGCCTCTGCTCGCCGTCGAGGTGCGCAGCAAACGCAACACCTGGCGCGAGATGCGCGCCAAGGCCGCGCGCTATCTGGAGTACGGCTCGGCGATGGTCTGGCTGGTCGACCCACGACAGCGGACGCTCGAACTGCACCGGCCAGGAGATGCGCCGCAGACGCTCTCCGGCGACGACGTCATTGAGGGCGGCGACGTGCTGCCCGACTTCCGCGTCGCAGTCAAGGATCTTTTCCTCGCATAACCGCTTCGCTTCAGGCGGATCAGCCCGGCAGGGTCGAGAGCGACACGCCCTGCAGATTCCTGCACTCAAGCAACTCGTCAATGGGCTCGATGGCGAGCGAGGAAGCCGCGATGGTGTGCATCAGGACGATGCTGCCTGGCGCCAATTCCTTCCGCATGGCTGCCAACATCTCGCTGCAACAGACGAGGGCGCTCTTGTACCTGTTGGCGGTGCAGGGCGCATCGCGCGAATCGAGATTCCACAGCACCATGGGTACGTTGAACTGACGGGACAGTTCCTTCAGGGCGTCGGTCACAATGCCGCAGGGCGGGCGCATGGCCACCGGCACGAAGTCGTCGCCCGCAGCGCAGCGATTCGGGGCGGCTACGAGTTGACGCTGCGGGAGCATCGTCAAGGAGTTGTGCACCAGCAAAACTTTCGAGGCTCAATTTGATTCCACACAGGGCGTAAACGAATAAAAAGCCTGATTGCTGCAATGTTCATCTCAGGTTGATCGCGTTCCCAATTACATCTTGCTGACCTTATTGATACGTGGTATCAATAAGAAGCGGAAATTGAAAGTCCCATGCGCAGCAAAAGGTTTGATTGTTCGGGAGAAAGAACGCGATGAAATCGCCTGTCGACTGGGGAACATTGTGGCTGGGTGGTTTTTGCCCCGTGGGGGCGCTGGGTGGTTTGCCGGTGCGCGACGGGGATTATGCTGCCCATCCACCGCTGGACAATTTGCTCACCTTGCCCTCTGACACAACGTTACACGCCGATGTGACACCAGAGTTCGCCGAACAGACATGGTCGGAACGACTGGGCGGCGCAATGGTCGTGCTGGCGCGCGATGCCTACCGCGCTCGCCGCTTGCTGCATCAGGCGGCGGGGATTCAGCCAGGCGAATGGGTCGGTATCCCGGCGAATGCCAGCCATGACCTGGCGGAGTCGATCAAACATCACAAGGCGTTGCCGCGCTTTCTGGACTTTGACGCGCACTTGCGGCTCGCGACGCCCTGTACGCGATTCACCTGGACGCAGGTGCTGCGCGGGTTGTGGCAGCCGCAGGAAGCTACCTGGCTCGACTGCGCTGACACCCTGCCAGTTCCCGGCGCGGCAGAGCGCCCGGCGGTGACGCTCTACGGCTTGCATCTGCCTGATGCTGATAACCGCCCCGGCGCGATGCTGGTATTCAGCGATGAGGCGCTCCATGCAGAGGTAAAGGCACTGCGTCAACCCGCTGACTGCCCGAACGCAGCGCAGGCATTGGCGCAGTGTGAACGTCTGCCAGAACTGGCAGAGCGGCAATGCGCGAATCTGGCGGAGGCGCGGCGCGGTCTGCTTGAAGCCGCCGGGCTGGCGACGCACGAGCCCAACAGGCTGGCGCTGGCGACCGCGGTGGCGGTACAGATTCCGCCGGAGTGCGATGCCGCCACGTTTTACGCCTATGTTGAGCAGGAAAATACGCCCGTGCGCTGGCTGCCGCAGGTTCAGCCCTTGCATTATGCCGCGCTCCGTGCTGACGGTGCGCCGGGTCACCGGGGAACGGCGGTGAACCTCGCCCGCTGGTTGTACGTCCCGGTGGGGCCAGATTACACCCTTGAGGAGATCAAGCACGGTGTGCTGGGCGTCGTCAAGGCGGCCGAATATCTCGGTGTGCGCTGGCGCAGCAATCCAGCCCATGCTGCCGAGTACGCTGCCTTGATGGATCGAACTTATGGCAACGGGCATGATGCCTACCGCCCGTTGTTTGCGCTGGATGGAGCCATCGCAGCGGAAGAGGCACCATGCAGCTGATCGCCATCACCGGGATGCTGCATCAGCCAAAAGCCAGGTTCACGCAGGCGCTCATTGAAGTGTTGTCTGCCGAAACTGACCGCCTCGCGCTGATCGACAATAGCGATGCGCCGCTGGCGACAGATGGGGTAACGCGCCAACGGCTGGCTGGCGGTTGTGTCTGTTGTTCGCTGGCGACGGCGCTGATCTCGCAGTTGGGCCGACTGAATGCCGATTATGCGCTTCTACCTGTCTCGGCGCTGGCAGACCCGGAGGCGCTGGCGTCGATTCTGGAAAGTTTGCGGAGTGAATGCACTCAGATAACGACAGTGTCCCTCATTGATACCCTGACTCAGGTTCGTCACCCTCATCTGCGGCAGAAACTGAAATCTTTCAGCGACTTTCAGGTTTATGAGCCATTTGATTTCTCCCGGACTGTTCATGCTGTTACAGGAGTGCCGTTGTGAGGAGGCGCCACTTGCTTTCAACAGCGGCGCTCCCTGGTTGAAGCCGACGGTGTGGCAGTCTGTCTGGTCCGCGCCAGTCTGCCGGGGACAGGGATTAGCGGCGCGCACGCCTGGGTTGGAAATGGTCGCGGTGAATGCGTGATGTATCCAGGACCCATGCAAAACACAGCGCGCGGGTTACGGATGTTGCATCTCTATACGATAACGACAGTGCAAGCGAGGAGGCAGGAACACAATGAATACTATTAACACTCGAGTTCCCGTTACTGTGCTGACCGGCTTTCTGGGGTCAGGCAAAACCACACTGCTCAACCGCATCCTGACCGAAAATCACGGCAAAAAAATCGCGGTGATTGAGAATGAATTCGGTGAGGTCGGCATCGATAACGATCTGGTCATTGGCGCGGAAGAAGAAATCTTCGAGATGAACAACGGCTGTATCTGCTGCACCGTGCGGGGTGATTTGATTCGAATCCTCGGTCATCTTATGAAACGCCGCGACAAGTTCGATTACATCATGGTCGAAACCACCGGCATGGCCGATCCCGGGCCTGTTGCGCAAACCTTTTACGTCGATGATGACATGCAGCAGAAGCTCCATCTGGATGCGATCGTCACGCTGGTCGATGCCAGGCATATCCGGGATCACATTGACGACAGCGACGAAGCCAGGGAACAGATCGCCTTTGCAGATGTAATCCTGCTCAACAAGATTGATCTGGTCTCCCTGGAAGACCTCGAGAGACTCGAAGCCCGCATCAAGAGCATGAACAGCATGGCGAAAATCTACCGCAGCCGCGACGCGGTGGTGGAGATGGACAAGATCCTGAACGTGGGCGGTTTCAACCTTGAGCGGGCGATGGAAATCGACCCGAAGTTCATGGAGCCGGAATACCCGTTTGAATGGTCGGGTATCTATCAACTGAACACCGGGACCTACGAATGGCTGATGGGTGAAGGCCCTGACCCGGCAATGGGAGCGGCGCTGTTGCCGTTGGCAAATACGGGCCTGGCGGCGCAGGAAGCAACACTGATGGACGCAGTACTGACCTTCTCGGAAGATGAGCAGGCCCTGGAGGCAGGCGAAATGATGCGCCCTGGCAAGGGACAGCACAACCAGCTCGTGCTGAATGAAAACGGTGAGACCGTCTTCAATTTCGCGATCCAGGAGCCCGGCCATTACATGCTGTTCACCGAACATCACCCGGATGAATTCGACGCGCGCCTGAGCGGCGCGGAATCCCTGCTTGACCCGCTTGAGACCCGTGAGTACAAGCCCGATCATGAACACGATGAAGAAGTGACTTCCGTTGGAATCTCCATCCCCGGCGATCTCCAGCTGGAGAAGCTCAATGGCTGGCTCAGCCAGCTCCTGCGCGTACACGGACTGGACATCTTCCGTATGAAAGGCGTGTTGAGCGTGCGCGGTTGGGACGAGCGCTTCGTATTTCAGGGGGTGCATATGCTCTTTGACGGGCGCCCGGATCGTCCCTGGGGGAACGAATTGCGTCATAACAAGATGATCTTTATCGGGCGCAATCTGGATCGGGCTGCGCTGGAAAACGGCTTCCGTGACTGTCTCGCACCATGATGCAGCGCAAGGGCAGGTCCAGGCCGGCAAAGCCGGCGCTGAAGGCCATATGGCGCAGCAACATTGACGATCATCCGATTGGGCTGGCATGGTCGCCGGATGGCAACCGACTGGCTGTTGCAGGCGTGTCTGGCCCCATCACGCTGTTTAATGGCGCGCAGGGCGAGGTTCAGCACAAACTGTCCGGCCATCGCCTCGATACGATGGCAATTTCCTGGCACAGGGACAGCCGCCTCCTCGCCAGCGTCGGGCAAGACGGCAAGGTACGGCTCTGGGATACCGGGACAGGAACGCAGCGATCGGAATTGGCCGGCGGGGCGAGCTGGGTGGAGCGCGTCGCTTTCAGCCCGGTGGGCGATTGGCTGGTGTCAGCCGCCGGGCGCAAATTGCGACTGTGGAACAGCAGCGGGGAATTGATCCGCGAATATCCCGATGCGAACAGCACGATTACGGACATCAAGTGGCGCCATGATGGCAGTCAGTTCGCCATCTCCGCCTACAACGGAGTCGTGCTGTATGACCCTGCAGAGGCGGAACCGCTGCGCCGTTTCGAATGGCAGGGTTCGTCGCTTTCCCTGGAATGGAGTCCCGATGGCAAATTCATCGCCACTGGTGACCAGGACTCGACAGTGCATTTCTGGATCGTCGATACCGGGAAAGATTTGCAGATGTGGGGCTACGAAACGAAGGTGCTGGAACTGGCATGGAGCTTCAATAGCCGCTATCTGGCGACCGGCGGCGGGACTCAGGTAGTGATCTGGGACTGTTCTGGCACGGGGCCGGCAAAAACCCGCCCGATGATGCTGGAAGGACATCAGCACCTCATTAAGCATCTAAAATTCCAGCGACAGGGTATGCTGCTGGCATCCGGTGGCAATGAGGGTCTGCTGGCGATCTGGAAAGTGAAGAAGAACAAACCCGCCTTGCTGGCGCATGCCACGTTCAAGGCACCGATTGCCAGCCTGGCCTGGTCACCGGACGATCGCTGTATCGCTGTGTCAGATGAGAGTGGCACCCTGTCGATAGCTGCAGTGCAGCGACCATGAGAAACGTGTTTCGTATGAAATAGTCCCCCTCGCACACCGCCTCAAACAGGGGATTAGCGGCAGCATCCGCAACTGCGGGACAAGAGGTGATGCAAGGCGCCCTGAAGACCGGCGCAGCGCCTGACGAACACCCTGGCCTGAATTGCGGCGCAAGGCCGCGCGCTATCTGGAAAACGGCTCGGCGATGGTCTGGCTGGTCGATCCACGACAGCAGACGCTCGAATGACACCGGCCAGGAGAAGCGCCGCAGACGCACACCGGCGACGACGTCATCAAGGGCGGCAATGTGCTGCCCGGCTTCCGCGCCACGGTGAGCGAGCTTTTCCCCGGCTAGTCGCCGGCGTCAAGCTCTACCTGATTCGTGCTACACTTGAGGCCACCGTACTGCAGGAGGCCATCATGGCCGTCGCAACCCGCATGACCATGGACGAGTTCGTCGCGCTGGTTGAGAGCTGCCCCGACCGCTACTTCAAATTCGACTCCACGGGAGCAGTCGTTGAAGTGTCACCGACAGAGATACATGGCCTTGGCCAGGCGGACATCAGCATCGTATTGAATGACTGGTTGAGGCGCGGCTGGCTGCCTGGCTACAGGCCTGCGACAGAGGTCGCGCACAACCTTGGCGGCTGGCACTGTCGCCCGGACGTCGTACTGATGCGAGTCGGCTCTGGCCCCATTCCGCGGGTAGCGCCGCGGCTGGCCGTGGAGATCCGCAGCGACAGCAACACCTGGCCGGAGTTAAGGCGCAAGGCCGCGCGCTATCTGGCGGCGGGTACGCCCATGGTCTGGCTGGTGGACCCGGAAGCGCGCGCGCTCGAACTGCACCGGCCAAATGAGGCGCCGCAGACGCTGGCCGGCGACGACGTCATTGAAGGCGGCGACGTGTTGCCCGGCTTCCGCGTCGCAGTCAAGGACCTTTTCCTCGCATAACCGCTTCGCTTCAAGCTGGATCAGCCCAGCAGGGTCGAGAGTGTCACGCCCCGCAGGTTCCTGCGCTCGAGCAACTCGTCAATGGGCTCGATGGCGAGCGAGGAAGCCGCGATGGTGTGCATCAGGACGATGCTGCCGGGGACCAGATGCTTCCGCATGGTGCCGAGCATCTCGCTGCAACAGACCAGGGGACTCTTGTTTTTGTTCGCGGCGCAGAGCGTGTCGCCCGTGTCCACGCTCCACAGCACCAGTGGAATATCGTACTGCCGTGACAGTTCCCTGATGGCGTCGGACATGATGCCGTAGGGCGGGCGGATGGCGACCGGCACAAAATCATTGCCCAGCGCGCGCCGCATCACGTCCAGCGCGGGGTTCATTTCGCGCCAGACAAGTTCCTCGAAGGTGAGCTCGCGCAGGACATCGTGCGTATACAGGTGAGTGCCAAATTCGTGCCCCATGTCGCGCAGGCGCGGGTAGAGATTCTCGTGGCCGGCGATGGGACGCTCAATGTTATTGAGCAGCGCAATGCCGGTGGGGAAGAAGGTCACGCGAATGCCACGCTGCGCGCACTCCCGGCCAATGCGCAGCGTGTGGTACTGGGACCACATGTCGTCGAAGGTCAGGGCGATCCGGCGTTGGTCGTTCTTGACGGACCGGATCGGGACGCCGCGGGCGACCGCCGGCCGCCGGCCGGTATCCGCCACGTCGTGTGCGCCGGCCAGGGGACTGAAAGCCAGGCCGGCGCCCGGCACGGCAAGCGCGCCCAGTCGCAGCAACTCGCGCCGGGAGAGCGGGCCATGCCTCAAACTTGCAGATGCCCGTTTTGTTCCGCGCCGCGTTTGAACCAGACGTTCATCTCGCCGACGCCGCGGTGGCCCCAGGCGTAGTAGGGGACCAGCGTGACGCCTCCGCCGCGCAGCACGGTCACACCGTCAGCCAGGTCCGGTCGCGCTTCCGGCGCCAGTTGCAGATCGTCGGGCAGCGGGAGATCCAGCGCGCGCCCGCCGTTGTCGACGCCCTCCGCCGCGTAGACCAGGGGGCCGCGTTCCAGCGCGACGCGACCCGCCAGTTCAGCGACCTGCGGATGCGCGACGACGCGCCGGACCGGTAATTCCAGCTCCAGTTCAACCACGTCGCCCGGCTGCCACTCGCGCGTCAGCGAGAGGTAGCCCCGCTGCACGACTGCCTCCTGCGCGGCGCCGTTAACGCGCAACTGGAACTCTCCCGGGCGATCATCTAGGTAGCGATACAGGTCGCCCGGCAGCGCCTGCCCCAGGACCGGGCCCGGCACGCGCAGCTTCAGGGTGAAGCGCAGCGGACGTTCCGGCTGCAGTTGCAACCGCAGGTCGCCGGCCCAGGGCCAGGCGGTCTCCAGTTGCAGGCCGACGGGGACGCCGGCGACGGCCGCGCCGGCCTGGTTGCTGATGAAGAGGTTGACGTAGAGCTGGTCTTCCTGCTGTGCGTAGACCATGCCGCCCAGCGCGGGCAGCAGGCGGATCACGTTGGTCGGGCAACAGGAGCAGCCGAACCAGGGCTGGCGCTCCAGCGAATCGTCACGGTTGAAGTCGGTGACGCCGTCGGCGGCCAGGGGATTCACGTAGAAGAAGCGGTCGCCGGCGAGGTCGATGCCGGAAAGGAAGCCGTTGTAGAGGGTGCGCTCCAGCACGTCGAGGTAACGCGCGTCGCCATCCAGCTGGAAGAGGCGCTGGTTCCAGAAGATGTTGCCGATGGCGGCGCAGGTCTCGTTGTAGGCGCTCTGGTTGGGCAGTTCGTACTCGTCGCCGAAGGCTTCGCCGTGGTGGCGGGCGCCGATACCGCCGGTGAGCGCCAGCTTGCGTTCGCTGACGTTGCGCCACAGGGCGCGGCTGGCCCCGGCCATGGCCTCGTCGCCGTCCAGCGCGGCGAGGTCGGTCATGGCGGCGTACATGTAGGTGGCGCGCACGGCGTGGCCGACGGCCTCGCGTTGCTCGCGCACCGGCAAATGGTCCTGCATGTAGCCAGGAATGCCATAGTTGCTTTGCAGTTCGCGCCCGTTGGCATGGCCGCGTTCGTCGAGGAAGAAACGGGCCTTGTCGAGGAAACGTTGCTCGCCGGTGAGGCGGAAGAGTTTGACCAGAGCGAGCTCGATCTCCTGGTGGCCGGGCACCTCGCGCAGGGCGTCGGGACCGAAGGTGCTGTCAATGAGTTCGAAACTGCGCAGCGCAACGTCGAGCAGGCTGCGGCTGCCGGTGGCTTCGGCCCAGGCGACGGCCGCCTCGTACATGTGCCCGAGGTTGTAGAGTTCGTGGTTGACGACCAGCCAGGACCAGCGCGCCGCTCCGGCGTACTCGTGCGGCTGCTCCGGGTCGATCGTGCGCGCGGTGTAGAGGTAGCCATCCGGCTCCTGGGCCGCCGCAATGTGGCCGATGATCGTCTCGACTTCCGCCTGCAGCGCCGGGTCTGGCTGCAACTGCAGGTCCAGCGCCACGCCCTCGATCACCTTGAAGACGTCGGAGTCGTTGAAGTGCAGCCCCTCGTGCGCGCCAGGTATTTCGCCGGCCGCCTTGCGGAAGTTGTCGATGCGGCCGGTCTCCGCGCACTTGTCAAGATTGGCGCGCAGGGTGACCTTGCGGTTGGTCTCCAGACGCGAACGCCAGAAGCCGTCCGTTAGATGCACCTCGCTGAATGGCAGCGGGCGGAAAGCATAGTCTGTCATACCGAACCTCGATATCAGCCCAGAACGCCGTCAAACGCGGCGATCATCTCCCCTTCCCCGAGCAAGCCAAACCACTTCTGCAGCGGCTCGCCACTGGCATCCGCCAGGATGTACTGCGCCTGCGCGACGAGCCCGTAGCGGTCACGCATGGCGCGGGTATCGGGGTTGTCCACGTCCAGTTCGAAAAACTCGACCTGACCTGCATAGTCCGTTCTCAGCCTGTTCACGACAGGCGTATTCGCTCTACAGGTCGGTCACCAGTCGGCGTGGGAGTAGATGAACTGCGCCTGTGGGCCGGCGACCAGCACGTTACCCGGCTGCGACGCGCCCTGCCTGGCATCCATGAACTCGTTGATGCTCATGTTGCAGGCGGCCGCCAGCAGCCCGAGCAGCAGCAGCGCCAGCGATTGTGTGAGTCGTTTCATGTGGATCTGCACCCGTCCCTTGCGCATCGCTGCGCCCTCACCCGATACCTCCAGTATAGCGCGTATGCACCGGGCCGGCCCGCATGTTGACTGTTTCCTCATGTTGCCGGCTGCGCCCCGTTTGAGCGCTACGCCGGGAAGAGATCGCGCACGGTCACGCGGAAGCCGGGCAGCAGCGCGCCGCCCGCAATGACGTCGTCGCCGGCGAGGGTCTGCGGCGCTGCGTCAGGGCGATGAATCTCGACTTCGCGCGTGTCGGTGTCGACCAGCCAGACCAGTTGCGTGCCATGCGTCAGGTAGCGCCGGGCCTTCTCGCGCAGCTCCGGCCAGGTGTTGCTGTCGCTGCGGATTTCCACGGCGACCAGCGGTGCTTCCTGCGGGATGATGTTGCCCTGCTCGGGGCTGATGGCCACGTCGGGGCAACAACGCCATTCTCCCAGGTCGTACAGGCATTCGGTGATCGAGCCGTAGCCTGGCAGGGCGTCTGTCCAGAGCCAGATATTGAAGTGTGTGGTGATCAACGACTGGACCCGGCTGTGAATGTACTTGCCTGACATAAGAATGACGTCTCCCGCGGCGTTGAAGCGATAGTGGGTATCGGGATTGGCCGCGATCAGCGCGACGAACTCGTCCATGCTGATATCGGCAAAAGGCGCGATGATGTGGTGGTCAGTGGCGGCTGCGCTGCGCGCCGGGGATTCCATACTGGCCTCCTGCGTGTCGTTCCCCGCCAGTTTACCCCATCCCCTGGCCATGCGCGCAGGGCGCGCAAGCCGGCGCGATCGGGGAAATCAAACGGGCGGCCCCGCCAGGGAGCCGCCCGCATCCTCTTGCCTGGGACGTCCTGCCTCAGGCGTCGGCCACGTTGGGGTCAGCCAGGCCGCGCCCGCCCGGCAGTCCGGTTGCCTCGCGTTTCCTGCGCCGCTCGTCCCACTCATTCATTTACGTGCTGTGCCAACGTCAATGCTGCGGCTGTGTGTCTTACCACCTGTGAATCACAATCTCGCTTTCGGAGATGACTGTAAACTCGTAGGGTTTGTCGTCGGTGTAGGCTGTCATTACCAGTATGCCGTTGTCAGTGTGGCTGATACTCCAGAGCTTGCCTGAAACCGGATTGATGCCCTCCTGGTCCTCGTTGTTGGTGAATGGTCCTGCCAATGCGTCATTGATGCGCGAAAACATGACGCGCCAGGTGTCGCCTGCGGGACAGAGTAGCAGGGGAGCCGCGTGGTGTTGGGGCACGCATGGTCCGTATTCCAGCTCGTCGTGTGTGTGATGGCTGCCGGCGTTCCAACATGCGTTGCGAGATGTTTCGTCGGGGAGCACGGAGCAGGGCAGGCAGTAGGCAATCACCCTGGCGCCCTGGGGAAGGTTGGAGTAGTCGGCATGGCTCCAGGCGATATCGCCGTTTTCGAGCTGGACCACGTCGAAGCAGTACTGGCCGGGTATCCCTTCCGAGATCATTTCGTGGGCAGAAAGGATCCCCGCTGACAGGAGCAATATTGTGGTTATGAAGACAATGATGGTCAGGGTACGCATGATTCATCCAATGAGAAATTCCCGTGAGCCTGGATCCAGTACGTTTCACACAGGCCTGTCACTTGAGCGCGAACGAAAGAGGCGGATTTAAACTCGTCCGGGACTATGGTCGACTGTTGAATTTGTCAGATGATACAATACATAATCCATCATTATGAGTATTATGTTCCTGTTTTGGAGAAAATGTCAAGTTAACTCGTCCGGGACCATGGCTGACTGGTGAAATTGCAAAACAAGCCAGGATATTGTCCCATCAGTGCAGGTAGTGAGAGACAATTTGGCGAAAATGTGAAATCTGCCTGACGCCATGCCTGCAAATGCTGCGCTGAAGGGACCGGGCGAGCGACCCCGCCGGGGAGCCGCCCGTATGAATGGCGTCAGGTCGCGCCGCCGGCACCATGCCCTGCGCCGCGCCCGCGCTCTTTACGCGCTCTTTAGGTGGCGGGGTTGGTCTCGCCTGCGGCAGTCAGCCGCTCCTCGCGGCCTTCAAAGCGACCCTCGAGCCGCGCCAGTCGCTGGTTGCCTTCCTCGACCCTGTCGCGCACACCATCGACTTTCGCCTCGACGTTTACGATCCTGGTCTCCAGGCGCTGGATATCGTTCTTGAGTTCCTTGCGCGTGTCGGCGATCCCGGTCTCCAGGTGCTGTCTGACGTCGTCAACTTTCGCGTCGAGGTTTTCGATCCTGGTCTCCAGGCGCTGTCTGCCGTCGTCGACTTTCGCGTCCAGGCGCTGGTTATCGTTTTTGAGTTCCGTCCGCGAATCGGCGATATCGCCCTTTAGCTCCTGGCGCCATTCAGCGATGTCGCCCTTTAGCTCCTGGCGCAATTCGGCGATATCGTTCTTGAGTTCCTTGTGCGAATCGGCGATTCGTCCCTCCAGACGCCAGACCGCGCCCAATATCGCCAGGATCGCGATAATCACTTCCAGAGATAAAGAGGTGTCCAGGCCCACGGGAATGCACCTTCGAGTTTGATGCGTCGATGCTAGCGCATTCTGTAAGTCGGGTCAATTCTGGCGGGCGACCCCGCCAGGGAGCCGCCCGCATCCTCTTGCCCGGGACGTCCTGCCTCAGGCGCAGGCCGCGCCGTGAATCCGCTTACAGCACCTTCGTCAACGTGCCGGGCAGGTCCGCGCGCTCCTCACCGGCGGCCTGCAGCGCCCCGGCCGCGCCCAGCACCACGATATCACCGTGGTCACGCACGCTGGCCAGGGCCTCCGCGAAGCGGTTCAGGTCAGCGCCGCTGGTGGCCAGCACCTGCTCGCGGTTCTCCTGGCGCAGCTCGTCGTTGAGGCCGACCAGGTGGCGCATCAGGGAGGTGTAACCCTGGGCATCGGGCAGCTGGTAACTGTCCAGCGAACCGATGGCGCCGATGATGGCGCGCGTCACCTCGTCGCGGCCGGGCCGGTACTGCGCCAGGGCGGCCGCGGCATTGTCGACGGCATCGAGGGTACGCAGCAGGTGCGGATCGCGATAGGAAAGGAAGTTGAACACGCCCGAGAGACGGTCGTGGACGGCGAAGCCGCCGTAGGCGCCGCCCTGCACGCGCAGCTTCTCCCACAGGTAGGCGGTGTTCAGCCAGCCGCGCGCGACCATGGCCGAACCGTGCCATTGGTAACCGTGGTCGCTGAGGCGCGCGCCCTTGCCGACGTAGTTGACCTGGGCCGGAATGCTCAGGCCCTCGCGCGCGGGCAGCGCTTCACGGCGCCACGTGTGCCGCGGCGACGCACCGTCGGGCAGGGACGCGAGGAAGGCGCCCAGTTGCGGCCGGAACGCGCGCATGTTGGCGGCATCGAGCGTGACGTTGGCGATCAGGTTGCCGCGCCTGACGAGGCGACGGCGGATGTCTGTGAGGGCGGCGCCGGCCTCCGCCCTGTCATCCTCACTGCGGCGGATGCGTTCGCGCAGGAAAAAGAGGTTGCTGACGCCGCCCATCTGCTCGGCGACCCAGCCGGCCTCGGTGAAGTGCGCGCCGAGGCGTGAATTGACGACGGCGTGGCCGCCGGGAATGAGGCCGCTTTCGGCGCCGGCCTTCTCCTCCAGCGCCAGTTGCAGGAAGCGCTCCGGGTTGTCGCAGTCGAGGTCCAGCAGCACGTCGCGCAGGATGTCGAGCATGTCCTGCGCCTGCCCGGGGGTGCACTTCGCGCGCAGGGTCAGCCAGGCGCTGCACTCCTCGCTGCCCACCACGGACGAAAGCAGCGTGCCGGCCCGGATGCCGCCGGTCTTGCGGCCGATGCGCTGCGACAGACGGACGTAGTCCTCGTGGCGCGTGCCCATCTCCAGCAGGGCGGCGCTGAAAAGCGGCACCCAGGGCAGCAGTTCCTGCGGCAGGGCGCGCAGATTCAATCCCAGATCGAGGTAGATGATGCCGTTGGTGAAGAGGTCGTGCGTCAGCAGGGGGACGTCCTGCAATTGTTCCTGTGCGACGGGGATGACGCGGCTCTTGCGTTCGAGGTCCTCCAGCCGCAGCAGCGGGATGGTCGCCAGGGCCTCGGGCGAATCGGGCGTTTCCTGGGCGCGGCGCAGCGCCTCCGCTTCCGCCCTGAGCCTCTCAAGCTCCGTCTCGTTCATGGCGCTGCGGGCCGCATCGAGGCGCGCGCGTTCGGCAGCGCTGCGTCTTTCTTCCGCCGCGGGATCCGGCTCCAGCAAGACGGTGGCGCGATGCGGGTTAGCGAGCAGATGCTGACGAATGAGTTGACTGAACCAGGGCTCGCCGCGGTCGATGCGCATTTTGATGGCCGACAGCGGGGCTGCAAAGGCCAGCGGCGCCAGCGGGTCCCGGTCATACAGCCAGGAGGTCATGGCGCGCAACATCAACGCCAGACCGCGCGGGAAGCCGCCGGTGTTGTTTTCGCGCAGACGGAACTCGACGGTGTTGATGGCGGCCTCGATCATTGCGGCCTCAATGCCATCGGCCGCCAGCCGCTCCAGGGTATCCAGGATGAGGCGCTCGACCCTGTCAGCGTCGGCCACGTCGATGCCCTTCAGCCCGGCGGAGAAGGTCGTTTGGCGCAAATGGCCGCCGATGCCGCCGGTGACGTCCTCGCCGAGGCCGGAGTCGATCAGCGCCACCCGCAGTGGCGAGGCCGGCGTGCCCAGCAGAATGTAATCGAGGATGCCGAGCCCCAAAATCAGTTCGGCGTCGTGGAATTCATCCAGCAACCAGTTGAGCGTCATCAGCCCTTTGGGCTGTTCCCCGTCGCCGGCGACGGCGTAGCCCACGCGCAGGCTGCGCGGCTCGCTCCAGCGCGGCTGCAGCGGAATGTCCGGCGACACGTCCTGCGGGCCAAAGTCGCGGATGAAGTCGTCGACGAGGCGCAGGCGCTCGTCCGGGTCGTCATCGCCGTAGAACCAGATGCGCGCGTTGGCGGGGTGATAGCAGGTCTGGTGAAACTGCCGGAACTGCTCCCAGGTCAGGTCCGGGATGTGTCGCGGGTCGCCGCCGGAATCATGGCCGTAGCCGGTGTCGGGGAAGAGCGCCTGCTCCGACTCGCGGCCCAGCAGACTGTCCGGCGAGGACCAGGCGCCCTTCATCTCGTTGAAGACCACGCCCTGGAAGTGCAGCCGGCCCTCCCCGTCCGGCTCGTAACGCCAGCCCTCCTGGGCCAGCACGCGCGGCGTGATGCGCGGGTAAAAGACGGCGTCGAGGTAGACGTCGACGAGGTTATAGAAGTCCTGCAGGTTCTGGCTGGCGACCGGATAGGTCGTCTTGTCCGGGTAGGTCATGGCGTTCAGAAAGGTGTTGAGCGAGCCGCGCGCCAGCTGGATGAAGGGGTCCTTGACCGGGTACTTGCGCGAACCGCAGAGCACCGAGTGCTCGAGGATGTGGGGCAGGCCGCTGGAATCGGGCGGCATTGTGGTGAAGGTGATGCCGAAGACCTTGTTGCTGTCGTCGTTGACGAGCGAGACGAGCTGCGCGCCGGTGCGCCGGTGACGGTAGATGCGCGCGTGGCTGTTGATTTCGGGGACGTCCTGCTCACGCAGCAGGTCGAAGCCGTGATGGAGGGACATGGCGTCTCCTGGATGCCGAAAGGGGCCGCGATTGTAGCAGTTGTGTCCCGGCGCGGGCAGACCGGACGCTTGTCAGGCACGGCTCGCCCGTGGTAGGCTGATGTCACCCTGATGCGTTGCATTCAACAGGGCAGAGTGCCGGTGTCGTGCCGGTAAAGCGAGGAGAAAAATGAGCTATCAACCCACTCCGGCCGTTCAGGACGTCGGCGGTCTGCCCTCCATACCGGGCGTGGCGATCCAGCCGCTGCTGCGCCAGGTCTACATGTGGATGACGCTGGCCATGCTGGTCACCACCGCCAGCGCGCTGGTCATCAGCAGCGTCGCGCTTGAACTGCTGGTCAGCAATCCGGCCATCATCATCGTGGCCATCGTCGCCCAGCTCGGGCTGGTGCTGGCGCTCTCCTGGGGCCTGCAGCGCATGTCCGTCACACTGGCGCAGATCCTCTTCTTCGTCTACGCGGCCAGCGTGGGCGTGACCCTGTCGCTGATCCTGCTGGCCTACGAGAACACGACGGTCATCTCGGCCTTCGCCACCACGGCGGTGCTCTTCTTCGTGATGACGATGTTCGGCCTGACCACGCGCATCGACCTGACGCGCTACAGCAGCTACTTCATGATCGGCCTGATCGGGCTCTTCATCGCCCTGATCGTCAACTCCTTCATCGGCAGTTCGACCACCGAACTGCTGCTGAGCTTCGTCGGCGTGGTGCTGTTCTCCGGGCTGACGGCCTACGACACGCAGCGCATCCAGCGTATGGCGCAGGACCCGCGTCTGGCGGGCGAGGGCGAGGCCACCATGTCGCGCCTGGCCATCATGGGCGCGCTGGGCCTCTACCTCAACTTCCTGAACCTGTTCATCTTCCTGCTGCGCCTCTTCGGCGGCGGCCGGGACTAACGCAGGGCACGCACCCGCGACTGCTGGATGATGCGGTCTTCAATCCAGTGGTCGCGGTACCAGCAACAGGTCTCAAAGCGGTCTCCCAGCGCGTTCATGCGCGCGCGCAGTTGCTGCCGAAAGTCCGGCAGCAGTTCACGCTGCGCCGGTTCCTGCGCCAGGTTGCGCTGCTGATACGGATCCGCCAGGTTGTCGTAGAGGTGTTCCTCCCCGTCCGCGCGGTAAATGGCGTAGGTGTGCCGGCGGCTGCGCAGGGCGCGCCACTCGTGTCCGTCCTCAAAGATGGCGGTCGCGCCCATGCCCTGCAGGAAGGCGGCTGATGGCTCCGGCCCTGCCGCGCCGAGCGCGCTGTGGGCCAGCGACGTCCCCTCGACTTCCGCCGGCACGGGCAAGCCGAGCAGGGTGAGCAGGGTGGGCATGATATCGGGCGTGTTCAGCGGGGCGTCGCTCACGCGCCCGGCTGGGACGGTCCCCGGCCAGCGCAGCAGGAAGGGCACGCGCAGCGACTCCTCATAGAAGATGTTTTTGGCGCGGCGCCCCTGCGCGCCGAACATCTCACCGTGGTCGGAGGTGAAGACCACGATGGTATCGTCGCGCCTCCCGCTCGCCTCCAGCGCCGCCAGCAGACGGCCGAAGTTCCAGTCCAGGTTGGCGGTCATGGCGTAATAGACGCGCATCCATTCGGGCAACTGTGCACGCTGCGCGGCGCTCAGCCGCGCCCAGGCGTCCGCGTGCGGGTCGTTGTCGGGCCGGTAGTTGGGCGGCAGCGCAAAGTCCACGTCGCGGAAGCGCGCCAGCCACTCGTCAGGGACGTTGTCCGGCCCCCAGGGGTCATGCGGTGTGCCATAGGAGAGGAAGAGCGCGAAGGGGCGTTCGCCGGCGGCCAGTTGCTGCAGTTGCGCGATGGCCAGGTCGGTCTGGCCGTCGGGCTCGTAGCCGGGGAGGGCAATCTGTTGCGGACTGTCCGTATGGTAGTACTGGTCCCGGTAGGTGTGGTGGAAGCCGTAGGAGGCCCAGAAGCCGTCGAACCCCAGACGGTGCGGACCGGGCGGGGTGAAGGAGTTGCGCGGCTCATCATGGTGACCGAGCTGGTTGGCCCAGAGGTGCCACTTGCCGATGTAACTGGTCGCGTAGCCGCCCTCGCCCAGCACGTGCGCGAGGGCGCGGTGCTGCGGGCTGAGGCGCAGCTCGTTGATGACCATACCCGTGCTGCTTGAGTACTTGCCGGTAAGGAGCGAGGCGCGGTAGGGCGCGCACATGGGGCTGCCGGAAACACAGTTGCGGAAGTCGACCGATTGCGTCGCAAAGCGGTCGACGTGGGGCGTCTGCGCGCGCGCGTCGCCGGCATGGCCGCAGGACTGCCGGCGCAACTGGTCGGCGAGGACAAAGATCAGATTCGGGTGGGCAGCGGACATGGCGGCTCCTTCAGGCGGAACGGGGGCGATCCGCGCCGATCGCCCCCGCCTGTGCGATTACTGGAAGAGCTCAAACTCCTCCAGACGGGTCTGCGCGTCGGCCAGCGCGACTTCGGGCGTTTTCACGCCCAGCAGGGCCGCCTCGACCTCTTCGTGGACGATGCCCCAAAAGGCGTTGCCCCAGGTTTCACGCGGGACGGAACGCACGGTCTCGGACATTTCGGCGTATTCGGAGCGGTGTGGCAGGCTGAGGAACTCCTCGCTGGCCAGCACGGAAGTGCGTGTCATGCCGTGGCCGACACGGGCCCAGACCACCGAGTGGTCGCTCAGCCACTTGATGAACTGCGCGGCCGCGGCCACGCGGTCGGGGTCGGCATCCGGGCCCAGGGGCACCAGCCAGTTGTGCGAGCCGGCGAAGGTGCCCGGCTGGTCGAAGATCTGCGGGAAGTTGGCGACGTAGTAGTTCTCCAGCGCCACCTCGCCTTCCGCGACCATGCCGTCGAAGACGTTGATACGCCAGGTGCCGTCGATCACGCCGGCGCTCTCGCCACCGCTGAATTTCTCGATGCCGATGGCGCCACTGATGTCGGAGTAGGGCGTGGTGACGTAGCCGGAGGCCTGGATTTCCAGCAGGAAATTGAGCGCGTTCAGCGCTTCTTCAGTGTTAACGGTGGGATTGCCCTCCTCGTCGGCGAGGCTGCCACCCTGCTGGTAGATGAAGGCGGTCAGCGGGCGCACGGTGGCGGCCTGACCCGGCATGTCCGCAAAGGGCACACCGGTGGCCTCGAAGATTTGCCGGCCGGTCGCCAGGAACTCCTCGCGGTTGCCGGGCAGGACGGGCGCATTGTTTTCGTCGACGAGACCGGCCTCGGCCCAGAGATCAAGGTTGATGTGCCAGATGGTGGCGGCGAGGTCGTAGGGCAGGCCGTAGTACTCGCCCTCGTAGATGCCGTAGTCGGCGGCGCCCGCGGTCAGGTCGTCGAGGTCGATACCGGCCTCGGTGAAGGCCGCGGTCATCGGCGTCAGGGCCCCGCGCGAGGCGTAGATGGGGATGCGGCGGCCGTGCAGCACGGTGATGTCGGGCGGCGTGCCGGCGGCGATGGCGGCGTTGAGCTGGGTGGTGCCCGGCCATTCAGCCACGATGGTTTCCACCTGGATATCCGGGTTCTGCTCGTTCCACATATTGGTCAAGGTGGTGATGATGCCGCACTCGCCGGTGATGCCGGTGAGGTCGAGCGAGTCGCCGTACTCGTCGGTGCAATCGGCGAAGAAGCGCATGAGGGTAAGCGTCATGGGTTCCTGGGCGCTGGTGAGACCGCCCAGGGTCAGTGAAATGAGAAAAACAGACAACAGAATGAGTGATTTGCTGCGCACGATAGTCCTCCCTGTACTGAAGCGGTTTACGGGACGTGTGTAGCCGTCGATGGCGCCTCCCTGTCTCTGTCCGTGGAGTTCAGTTGATGCCGCTGGAAAGCTGGATGCCGGAAATGATACGGCGCTGAAAGATGAGAAAGAAGAAGACGATCGGCAGGCCCGCCGCCCAGGCCGCCGCCATGGTCTGGCCGAACTCGATGCGGTCGACGGTGGCCGTCAGATTTCTCAGGCCGATGGTAATGGTCATGATGTCGGGGTCGGTGGCGGCCACCAGCGGCCAGAGAAACTCGTTCCAGGTGCCAAGGAAGGTGAAGATGGCCAGCGTGGTCAGCACCGGCGTGGAAAGCGGCAGGAAGATGCGCAGGTAAACGCCGAGGCGACTGGCCCCGTCCAGCAGGGCCGCTTCCTCCAGTTCGATCGGGATGTTGCGGAAAAACTGCACCAGCAGGAAGACGGCGAAGGAGGAGGCGATACCGGGCAGGATCAGGGCGGCGAAGGTATTGAGCAGGCGAAGGTTGGAAAACAGCAGGTAGACCGGGATGAAGGTCGCCTGGCCGGGCACCATCAGGCCGATGAGCACGAAGGGGAAGAGGATGCGGCGGCCCGGAAAGCGCATGCGCGCGAAGGCGTAGGCGGCCAGCGAGCAGAGGGCGATCTGCAGCAGGGTGCGCGCCACGGCCACGAAGAGGCTGTTGACGAACCAGCGCAACAGGCGGCTGCTGGAGAAGACGAATTCGTAGTTCTCCAGCGTGAAGGGCAGCGGCAGCATGAAGGAGAGATTGGCCTGAATTGAGTTTTCTGGCCGGAGAGAGATCGAAAGCGTCCAGACGACCGGGATCAACCAGAGGGCGGCGAGGACGAACAGCCCCGCCTGAACGAGCAGACTCTGGCGGCGCCGTTTGGTCCGGTCCGCCGGCCGCTGCACGTCCACCGACACCACGCCCGCCGCCATCAGTCTTCCTCCCTGCGGTTGAAGAACCAGATTTGCACGATGGAGACGACGAAGAGGAAGGCGAAGAGGATGAAGGCCAGGGCGGAGCCATAGCCCATCTGCCAGTACTCAAAGGTGCGCTCGAAGAGGTACATCACCAGCGGACGCGTGCTGCCCGCCGGGCCGCCCTGGGTGAGCACCTCGATCAGCGGGAAGACCTGCACCGAGGCGATAACCTGCAGCACCAGCACAAAGAGCATCGGCCGCCGCAGCCCGGGCAGCGTGATGTGGCGGAAGAGCACCAGGCGGTTGGCGCCATCGACGCGCGCGGCCTCGTAAAGCTCTTGCGGGATGTCTTGCAGGCCGGCGAGGAAGATCAGCATGTTGAAGCCGGCCGACCACCAGATCTTGGTGACGGCGATGGTGGGCATTGCCAGCGCGACGTCCAGCAGCCAGGAGTGCGGCTGTCCGCCGGCAGAATCGAGCACCACGTTCACCAGGCCGCGATCCGCCGGCGCGAAAACGCGCGCGAACACCAGGCCGACGACCGTCACCGAGAGGATATTGGGCATGTAGAAAAGGGTGCGGTAGATGCCGATGCCGCGGATGGGGCGGTTGAGCATCAACGCCAGCGCCAGGCCGACGACGATCAGTCCCGGCCCGGCCAGCAGCGCAAAAAAGACCGTGTGCTCCAGCGAGGACCAGAAAAGCTTGTCCTGCAGCAGAAGCTGATAGTTGCGCAGCCCGATGAAGCGAACGTTGCTGCCGATGATATCCCACTTGTGCAGCGAGATCCAGAAGCCCTGCAGGATGGGCAGGAAGGTGAACAGCAGGTAGAGCAGCAGGAAGGGCAGGATGAAGAGGTACGCGATGCCCGCATCGCGCCACTTGCGCTGTGCCAGGGTGTTCGCCAGGCGCTGCGCCGGGCCGGGCTTCAGCGCGCTTTGCATCACCACTTTTCCCGCAGATATGATTGCTGCCGATGACCCTCACGATGGTAGCAGCCGCGCGGCCCGGGCGCAAAGCGGGCGGAGACCGGTCAAGACGACCCTGAAAGGCGCCCGCAGCGCCCGTCAATGCCGACGGGCGCTGTTGCTGTACGCCTGGCGGTCAGACGCAACCAACCCCCTGCTATACTTTGGGCAGGAAAGACCATCGGAGTTCAACATGGCCGCCTCAATACCCCGCACAGATGTCGCCGACGGCCAGGTCGTCGCGGCCTTCGCCGACATGACCATGGACGAGTACCTCGCCCTGGTCGAGCGCAACCCCGACACCCACTTCGAATTCAACGCCGCAGGGGATGTTGTCACCATGACGCCAATGCCCGAACATGCCTACACGCAAGCGACAGTGAGCACACAATTGACCCTGTGGCTGTGGACGGGAGCGCTGCCGGGTTATATGGCCGGCAGTGAACTCACCGTCAACCTTGGCGACTGGCGCTGCCAGCCGGATGTCTGCGTCCACCACGCGCGGGGCAAGACCTTCCCGCGTGAGGCGCCGCTGCTGGCGGTGGAGATCCGCAGCGACAGCAACACCTGGCGCGAACTGCGCGCGAAGGCCGCCCGCTACCTGCAGCACGGCACAAAGATGGTCTGGCTGATCGACACGGACGCGCGCTCGCTGGAGCTGCATCGGGCCGATACGCCGGCGCAGACCCTGCGCGGTGACGACCTCATCGACGGCGGTGACGTGCTGCCGGGCTTCCGCCTCCCGCTGAGCGAGCTGTTCCCTGATCCGGTGGACTGAAGACAGGCAGCCGGCTTAACGGGTCAACCGACTTCAGGGGCCGGCGTACCGGCCTTCAGGCGTACCAGGCGCCGGGCAGCAACTGGCGCAGCGCATGGCCGTGATCGCGCAGCGTCAACTCGTAGCCGCCCTGCGCCACCGCAGCGCGAAAGACGCTCTCCTCCAGTTCCAGGCCGAAACCGGGCGCGTCGGGAATGACCACCTCGCCCTCTTCCACGCGGTAGGCGGAGGCATCCAGCCCCGGCGTTGTCACCTCATCCCACTCGACAAAGGTGTAGCGCTCAATGGCCGCGGCCAGGTGGCCCGAGACGTAGTTGCCCAGGTGACGGCCATAATGATGCGGCGCGCTGCGCACACCCCAGGCATCGAGTTGCGCGCCGCTGCGCAGCCAGTTGCCGAGGCCATGCGTGAAAATGTCGTACTGGACCACGTCCACGCGGCCCTGGCGCGCCCAGTCCATGAGTTCCCGCGGCGCCCATGACTCGCCATCGGCGATCAACACCGACAGACCTTCCTGCTCCATCCATGAGCGCAGGTGCCCGTAGAGCAGCGGGTCTTCCTGAAAGGCCTCCTCCAGCCAGAACAGCTTGCAGTCCGCCGTCTCCGCCAGCACGCGTTTGGCGATGTTGAAGTTGTAGCCGTTGTTGGCGTCAATCATGAGGCGCGCGTCGGGGCCGACGGCCGCGCGCACCGCCCGGACCACGGCGATATCGCGTCGGGTGCCCTGTTCCAGCGGCATGTGATAGGCGCCGCGCCCGACCTTGATCTTGAAGTTGCGATGGTTGTGCGCGTGGCCGAAGAGCGCCTCTTCGGCGATGAGGGCGGCGGCCGCGGCGTCGTCCTCCAGCTGCAGATCGTCGATCAGGAGCGTCGTGTCGTAGCAGGGGACGCGCAGTGGCCCCGTTACCGCGGGCTTCCTGGCCTGCGCCGCCAGCAACTGGTAGACGGGTTTGCCCGTCACCTGCCCGAGCAGGTCCCACAGCGGGAACTCAAGCGCGCTCGCCCCGTCGGCGACACCCCGCTCCGCCGTGATCAGTGCATCCAGAGGCGCGCCCAGCACCGCGGCTGCCTGCCGCGCATCGATGTTGGCCGGGCCAAAGCCGCTGGCGCCGTCCTCCGTGCCGAGGCGGAGCAGGGGCACGCGCACCTCCCACCCGTGTATGGACAGGCGTGAATTGCAGCCGGCTTCACGGGGCCGACGCCCCACCAGGGTGCCCGCCTCGATTTTCACAATTCGGGAATTCGACACGGCCTCGCTCCCTTACCCTGTCCCGTAGGCGACGCCGTTGGGGACGACGTCGGTCGCTTCGCCGCGGCGGATGGCCTCGGCCGTCGCCAGGATGCTGTCGAAGTCGTGCTGCGGGCGGAAGCCCAGCAGCTTCATGATCCTGTTCTGATCGATCTCATAGTAGTTGGCGTAGGGCAGGCGCGCCTCGACGACCGGCAGTTGGTAGCGTTCCGCCAGGCGCGGCACCAGCTCGCCCCAGTCGAAGATGGCCGCGCCGGAGAGATTGAAGATCTGGCCGACGGCTGCATCGACCTGGATGCTCAGTTCCAGCCCCTGCACGATGTCGCGCACGTCGCCGAATTGCTCGTGGTAGGGCACGCCGTTGGGGTTGAGGCTCAGCAGGAGTTTCTCCTCGCCATCCCGGCCGGCCAGCAGCGCGTCGATCATCGCCTGTTCCGCGGGGTCGGCGCGGGTCTCCGTCCTGTATCTCTCGCAGGCCGTGCTGTAAAGAAAGAGGTTGGGCCAGCCCTGTTCGTTGAGAAACTCGCTGGGTTCGAGCACCGTGGAGAAGCGCAGCACGGTGACCGGCAGGGCGTACTGCAGGTGATAGGCGACGGCCACTTCCTCGCCCAGCCACTTGGTCATCAGGTAGGGCATGTCCGGGTAGCGGCGCCCCACCATGTCCTCGTGGATGGGCGTTTCGAAATAACGGCCGTATTCCCGCAGGCTCCAGTAGACGCCGGCGGTGCTGGCATAGACAAAGCGATGCAGGTCGGGGCAGAGATCGCGGACGCTTTCCAGCAGATTGAGCGTGCCCATGACGTTGATGTCGGCGAACTGGCGATTGTCGAAGGGCCCCCCAAAGGCCGCCGCCAGGTGATACACGACGTCGACGCCCGCCACGGCCTTGTGCACGTCCTGCGGCTGGCGCAGGTCGCCCAACATTGTTTCCACGTTGGCGAAGGCATCCAGCTTGCCGGCGCGGCTGGCATCGCCGGGGTAAACGAAGCTCCGTATCTCGTGCCCCTGTTCCAGCAGGCGCATGACCAGATTGGCGCCGATACGCCCCGTGGCGCCGGTAACCAGAATCTTCATCGTCTTCCCCCGCTTCTGCCGCGTGCGTCCAGACCATTCTGGCAGCGTGTCCGGCAACGCGCCAGGCCTGGCGGTATGACAGGACGGCAGGTTTGCGCCTCGCCCTTTGCCAATGCCGGGCAAGGTCTCTATCATGGCTGACCACCGGATGCATGGCTTCAGCGCCCCAGGAGATCGACATGTCGCAAATTCCCCGCAGCGAGTACCCGCGGCCGCAGTTCGTGCGTGAGGGCTGGCTCTGCCTGAACGGCGAGTGGCAGTTTGAGATCGACCAGGGCGACAGCGGCCTTGAGCGCGGCCTGCTGCAGCGCGAGTTGCAGGACCGCATCATCGTGCCTTTTTGCCCGGAATCCGAACTTTCCGGCATCGGTGACCATGACTTCCACGAGGCGGTCTGGTACCGGCGCCAGGTGACCATCCCGACGGCCTGGACCGGGCGGTGCGTGTTGCTGCACTTCCAGGCGGTCGACCACGACGCGACGGTGTGGGTGGACGGCGTCGAGGTCGGGCGACATCGTGGCGGCTTCGCGCCCTTCAGCTGTGACCTGCGGGATGTGGCCGCGCCCGGTGACAGTGTCACCATTGTCGTCCGGGCGCGTGACACGCATCGCGGCGCCCAGCCGCGCGGCAAACAGGCGCAGACCTTCGGCCCCCAGGGCGCCATCTACGTGCGCACCACCGGCATCTGGCAGAGCGTCTGGCTGGAGCCGGTGCCGCAGATCGCGCTGCGTCGGCCGCGCCTGACGCCCGACCTGGCCAACAGCCTCATTCGCCTTGAGCAGCCGATAACCGGCAACCGGCCCGGCCTGCGCCTGCGCGCGACCCTGCGCGATGCTGCCGGCGCGGTCAGCGAGGCCGAATGTGCCGCGGACCTCGACCTGGCGCCGCGCCTCGATCTGCCCGTCCCGGCCGACCGTCGCCGGCTCTGGGCGCCGGGTGACCCTCACCTGTACGACGTGGACATCCAGCTGCTGGACAGCGACGGCAGCGCAGTCGACGAGGCGCGCAGCTACGCCGGTCTGCGCAGCGTGGCCATCGACGGCGTGGCGATCAAGATCAACGGGGAGACGGTCTTTCAGCGCCTGGTGCTGGACCAGGGCTACTATCCCGACGGGATCATGACCGCGCCGGATGACGCGGCGCTGCGGGCGGACGTCGAACTTAGCCTGGCGGCCGGCTTCAACGGCGCGCGCCTGCACCAGAAGGTCTTCGAGGAGCGCTTCCTCTACCACGCCGACCGCCTTGGCTACCTCGTCTGGGGCGAGTTCGGCGACTGGGGCTGCCGTCAGATGGGGCCGCTGGACGGCGAACACCAGATGCCCGGGCCGGACTACATCACCCAGTGGCTGGAGGTGCTGGAGCGCGATTACTCACATCCCTGCATCGTGGGCTGGTGCCCGCTGAACGAGACCTGGCAGTCGCTCACTGACCGCGTCACGCAGTTGGATGACGTGACGCAGGGCATGTACCTGGCGACGAAGGCGATGGACGCGACGCGCCCGGTGCTGGACGCCTCCGGCTACTCGCATCGCGTGCGCGGCGCCGACGTCTACGACAGCCACGACTACACGCAGGACCCCGACGAGCTGGCGCGGCGGCATGCCGGTCTGGCGCAGGGCCGGCCCTACGAGAACAGCTTCGAGGGCCGCGGCATCCCGCAGCGCTACCGGGGCAACGCGCGCTGGTCGATTCCCTACGCCGGCCAGCCCTATTTCGTCAGCGAGTTCGGCGGTATCTGGTGGAATCCGGAGGCCGCCGGGGACGAGGACTCTTGGGGCTACGGCGAGCGCCCGCGCGACATCGGGGAGTTTTACGAGCGCTTCGAGCGACTCTGCACCGTGCTGCTGGACGACGTCAACATGTTCGGCTACTGCTACACGCAGCTGACGGACATCCTGCAGGAGCAGAACGGCATCTACACCTACGACCGGCGCATCAAGTTCGACATGGCGCGCATCCGGGCTGCCCAGCAGCGCCCCGCCGCGATCGAGCGGGGGTAGGGGCAGTCCACACTTTTCTCTACCCATTAAACAAATGTGCTAAACTACTCCTGCAACAAGGGGCTTGTGCCATGACCAGTAGCATTGACAAGGAGACATTTCAGCGACTAACGCTGTTTTATCTGATTGGCTGCTTCGAGCGAGGAGTGTTCAGCAGCTTTCGCCTGCAAAAGGTCTTGTACTACGCGATTCGTGACGTAGAGCCCAAACCTTTCACTTTTCACCACACCAAGTGGGGACAGTACAGTCGCGATGCCTCGATTCAGCTTCTGCACATGCTGGAGGGTTCAATCGTTCAGCGAGAGGCATTGTCAGGCAAGTATGGTGGAGCGCTGTGGAAAACTGGTGACCTGTCCGACTCCAATGATATTCGCAGTGCATTCGAAGAGGGGATGCCAGAACATGCCGAAGCCATACGTAAGAGTGTCGATGAGTACGGCGGCCTGAAACAGGGTGAACTTGACAACATCGTCCACAGTGATCCGATTCTTAAGGAGAGGCGACGCGGTCGTATCCTGGTCAAGGAAACTGGTGACAAGCGAATCCGGATCAGGCTGGACGAAGATACAGCAGAAGAACTGGAGTTCGCACTGAGCCCCTTGCTTTCTATAGCATTGGCTCGACTGGGGCAGACTGTTGCGGACACGGATTTTGATGTAAGCAAGGTACGCGTAAGTGCCTCCCTCACATGACATTCTGTTGCATGAGGCGTATCGAAAAGCAGTCGGGAAACTGTTCCGCAAACGCAAGGACAAGGAGTTGGAAAAGCGACTGCAAGAGGAGTTGTCAAGATTGCGATTTGGGCCGGGGAGCAACGACACAGTCCTGAAAGGAATTCAGACCCCGATACTGCGAGGCAGGTTATGGCGCAGATACGTTGGCAGGCACCGGTTGGTTTATATGCTCGCTCCGGAAAAACATTTGATATTCCCAATCTTTCTTTCGCCAAGACCTCGTAACGGGTATGGCTACGACAACCTGGATAGCGTAGAAGAGATTGCAGAAGTCATTATCCTCGATTTTGAGAATCGGCGAATTGACAAGTTCGAGCGATTGGAAGGCACCTCCTGACCACCCCCAACCTTGCCCATGACCCGCGCGCGGAGTAGACTGGGGCGCCGTACGTAATGACTCCAGCCGCGCGAGGCGACCCCGTGAAACATCCCGAACAGACGCAGGAAAGCATGAGCGCGCGCGTCATGCGCTTCGATGACATGAAGGCGCATGGCATGCCGCTGATGTTCATCGACAGCATTTTGCCGGCGCACTGGCGCATGAACTTCGCCGTCATCGGCGATACCGCCAGCGAGAACCCGGACTTCCGCGTGCAGCGCATGATCACCGCGCCGCACCGCTACCAGCTGGGCATGGCCTGGGCGCCGCCCGGCTGCGGCCCCGCCTGGCACACGCACGATTACATCGAGAGTTTCTTCATTCTGCGCGGCCCCTGGCGCTTTTACTGGGGCAACAGCGACAATCCCGCCGAGGCCGGGGGCCACTTCGACCTCGACGAGTGGGACCTGATCTCACTGCCGCCGGGCATGTACCGCAGCTTCGAGTACCGCGGCGCGGAGGTCGGCTGGTTCTTCGCCGTGCTGGAGACGCACGAGGTCTTCGAAGGCAAGGACCCTTACTGGTCGCCGCAGATCGAGCAACAGGCCGCAGCGCATGGCTTCCGCGCTGACGAACTGGGCAAGATGGTGCAGCCGCCGGATTACGAGCAACTGAAGCGACAGCAGCAGGAACGCCTGCTCGCGCTCTACCAGGAACTGACCGGCTGCAGCCTGGCCGACTGGCGACCGGAGGGCGCCGGGAAGGTGGGCGCATGAGGCACAGCCGCGAGCGCATCCTCACGACGCACGTCGGCAGCCTGCCGCGCCCGCAAGACGTCGTCGACCAGCTCTTCGCGCAGGACAGCGGCGCCGGTTACGACGAGGCCGCCTTCGACGCGACCATGACGCGCGCCGTCAGCGAGGTGGCGCGGCAGCAGGTGGCGGCCGGCGTGGACGTCATCAGCGACGGCGAGATGAGCAAGATCAGCTACGCGACCTACATGCGCCACCGCCTGACCGGCTTTGAGCTGTCGGATTCGCCACCGCCGCGCGCCACGCCGCTCGATCTGGACGAGTTCCCCGCCTTCCGCGACCGTCTGGCGCAGCAGGGCGGCACGCCGCAGTACCACCGGCCGGTGGTGCGCGGACCCATTGAAGTGCGCGATCTGGCGCCGCTGGAGAAGGACATCGCCAACCTGTTGGCGGCGGCCGCCGCTGCCGGGGCGGGGGAGGCTTTCATGAACGCCGCCTCGCCGGGCGTCATCGCGGTCTTCCAGCCCAACGAGTACTACCGCAGCGACGAGGACTATCTTGAGGCCCTGGCGGCGGTGATGAAGGTCGAGTACGAGCGCATCACCCAGGCCGGGCTGCTGCTGCAGGTCGATTGCCCGGACCTGGCGATGGGGCGTCACATCCGCTTTCGCGACGCGGACACGGCGACCTTCCGCCGCGCCGCCGAACTGCAGGTCGAGGCGCTCAACGCCGCGCTTGAGGACGTGCCGCAAGAGCGGGTGCGCATCCACCTTTGCTGGGGCAATTACGAAGGGCCGCACACGCATGACGTCGACCTGCGCGAGATCATCGATATCGTATTGAAAGTGAAGGCCCAGGCGATCCAGTTTGAGGGCGCCAACCCGCGCCATGCGCATGAATGGCGCGTCTGGGCCGACGCGGACCTGGGCGACGAACGCATTCTGATCCCCGGCGTGCTGGATACCACCACCAACTTCGTCGAGCACCCGCAACTGGTCGCAGAACGCATCGAACGCTACGCGGCCCTCGTGGGGCGCGAGCGGGTGCTGGCCGGCACCGACTGCGGCTTTGGCACCTTTGCCGGCTTCGGCGCGGTGCATCCGGACATCGCCTGGGCCAAGCTGCGCTCCCTGGCCGGGGGCGCGCGCATCGCCAGCGAGCGACTGTGGACCTGAAGTGAGCGATTATCGCCCACCCGTCCTCTGGACCTGGTACCTGCTGCTGACGCGATTGCGTCGCATCGCGCGGCCTGCGCTGGCGGCCTTCGCCCTGTGGCTGGCCTGGGCGCTGGTAGCGCTGGCATTGCGCGACGAGGAACAGGGGCTTTTCATCGCGCTGTTGCTGCTGGGTCTGTGCGTCGTGTTCAGCGCAGCGCTGGCCGGCCTGGGCTGGTTCCTCGTCACGCGCCGGCTGCGCGCGCGGGATGCCGCGGAGCTGGCGCAACTGATCTGGCTGAATCAGGTCATGCAACCCCGGCAGCCGCTGCCGCCACTCAACACCTGGGCGGCGAGCCCCGATCTGCTCGTCGCGCTCTGGCGCATTATTCGCGAGGAGCGGCCGGCGCGCGTGCTGGAACTTGGCAGCGGCCTGTCGACGTTGGTGATGGCCCATGCGCTGGAGCAAAATCAGGAGGGCGGAGAGTTGGTGGCGCTGGAAAATGAGGCCCTTTTTGCCAACCAGACCCGTCGTCAACTGGAAGAACGTGGACTGGAGAGGACCGCGCGCGTGCTGGACGCGCCGCTGCAGCGGCAGCAGATCGCCGGCTGGCAGGGTCTCTGGTACACGCTGCCGTCGCTTGACGGGCTGGCCGACGTGGACCTGCTGCTGGTGGACGGACCGGGGACCCACGACCGCAACCTGGCGCTTCCCGCGCTGCACGGGCTGCTGGCCGCAACGGCCTGCATCGTGGTGGACGATACCGACCGGCCGTATACCCGACGCATGCTCGAACGCTGGCAGGATGCCTTTCCCGGGCAGCTACGCCAGACAGAAGTCGGGGGAGTGAAGTGGGCCCTGTTGCGCTGGCAGCGTGCAGCGGAGCGTGACGCTGCGGGGCGGGGCGACGCGCCGTCCACGGGTACCTGAAAGGATACAACGATGGCCCTTCGCTATCTGAAACGCGGCCGGGCGCAACAGGAGCGCGCGGCGGACAGCGCGCAGGTCGAGGCCGCGGTGCGCGACCTGCTGGCGGACATTGAAATGCGCGGCGACGAGGCGGTGCGTGAACTTTCGCAGCGCTTCGACAACTGGTCGCCGGCGGAATTTCGACTGTCCTCCGACCAGATTGAATCTGTCATCGCTGCATTGCCGGAGCAGGTCTGCGACGACATTCGCTTCGCCCAGGCGCAGGTGCGCAATTTCGCCGGGGCGCAACGCAGTTCGCTGCGCGACATTGAAGTCGAGACGCTGCCGGGCGTGGTGCTCGGCCAGCGCAACATCCCGGTGGCGCGCGTGGGCTGCTACGTGCCGGGCGGACGCTACCCGATGGTCGCCTCGGCGCACATGAGCGTGGTGACGGCGAAGGCGGCCGGCGTCCCTTACGTCGTCGCCTGCACGCCGCCCATCCGCGGCGAGCTGCCGGCAGCGACCATCGCCGCCATCCACTTTGGCGGCGCGGACGAGATCTATCTGCTCGGCGGCGTGCAGGCCCTGGCCGCCATGGCGCTCGGCCGGCTGGGCATCGAGCCGGTCGACATGCTGGTCGGCCCGGGCAACGCCTTCGTGGCCGAGGCCAAGCGCCAGCTCTTCGGTCGGGTGGGCATTGACCTGCTGGCCGGCCCCACGGAGGTGCTGGTCATCGCCGACGACAGCAGCGATGCCGGGATTTGCGCCACCGACCTGCTGGGCCAGGCCGAGCACGGCCCGACTTCACCGGCCGTCTTCCTGACGACCAGTCCGGCGCTGGCCGAAGCCGTTGAAATGGAAATCGGACGTCAGCTGGAGACCCTGCCCACGGCCGATCTGGCCGGCGTCGCCTGGCGCGATTACGGCGAGATCATCCTCGCCGACAGCGACGAGGACATGTTGCAGGCCGCCGACGAGATCGCCAGCGAGCACGTCGAGGTGCTCACGCGCGACCCCGACTGGTTCCTCCAGCGGCTGGGCAACTACGGCGCGCTCTTCCTCGGGCCGCGCACCAACGTGGCCTTCGGCGACAAGGTCATCGGCACCAACCACACCCTGCCGACCAAAAGGGCGGCGCGCTACACCGGCGGCCTGTGGGTCGGCAAGTTCCTCAAGACCGTGACGTACCAGCGCGTCACCAGCGACGAGGCCAGCGCGCAGCTGGGAGAAATCGGCGCCCGCCTCTGCGCCATCGAGGGTTTCAGCGGCCATCAGGCCCAGTGCGACCTGCGCGCCGAACGCTACGGCGCGGGCGCCTCCGCGAAGGCCCGATGAACGCGCAGCCGCTGACCGGCCAGGTCGCGCTGGTTACCGGCGGTGGCGGCGGCATCGGCAGCGCCATCTGCCGTCATCTGGCCGCCGCCGGCGCCACGCTGGTGATCACTTACAACCAGGACCAGGGACGCGCGGAGGCCCTGGCGGCGGCACTGCCGGGCGCGGGCCATCTGGTGGCGCGCGCGCCGGTGGAGGACAGCGCGGCCCTGGCGGCCCTGGCGCAGCGCATCGCGGCCGGCCCCGGCCGGCTGGACCTGCTGGTCAACAACGCCGGCATTACAAAGCCTGTACCGCATCACGACCTCGACGCGCTGGATGACGCGCTCATCGACGACATCTTCCGCGTCAACGTGCGCGGCGCCATCGCCTGCGTGCGCGCCATGCGGTCGCTGCTGGCGGCGGGGGAAGGCGGCCTGGTGGTCAACATCAGTTCGGTGGCGGGGCGCACGGCGCTGGGCAGCAACATCGCCTACTGCGCCAGCAAGGCCGCGCTGGATAACGTGACGAAGAGCCTGGCGCGGGCCCTGGCGCCAAACATTCGCGTGCTCAGCGTATCGCCCGGCTGGGTCGAGGGCGAGTACGCGCGGCGCATGCCGCCGGCGCTGATCCAGGAACAGCGCGACAAAACGCCGCTGGGGCGCATCGCCGGCGCGCAGGACGTGGCCGACGCCGTGCTGGCCGCCGTGACGCAACTGCGCTTCAGCACCGGCGCGGTCATCGCGGTGGACGGGGGGCGCCCCCTGCTCTGAGCGGCAGCGGGCCGGCGCCTGGTTGATATGGGAAAGGCCGCTCCACCCGCTGCCGGACACTTGCAAGCGGGCGATTCCGCGTTAGACTTTGCGCACAGGCGAAAAGGCGGAACCGATGGCCCTGGATGCCACGCTGTCGCTGGATGTTGTCATTGCGATCCTGGTGATATTCGTCGCCGTGTGGCGTCTGGATGGCAAAATCGGCGAGTTGCGCAGCGAACTCAGGGGCGACATCGTTGACCTCAGGCGCGAGAACGTCGAGACGCGCCGTGAGCTTAAAAACGACATTCATCGGCTGGAGACAAAAGTCGAAAACGTCGAGGCGAAGGTCGATGACGTCAATCAGCGGCTGGCGCGACTGGAGGGCCGCTTCGAAGGCCGCGCGGAACGGCTTGAGTCCGAAGGCGAGGCTGGTCCCGCCGCATAAAAGCGCGTGGCCCTGTGGGGCGCGACGGTGAGACAGGAAGCAAAAGAGACTGCGATGAAACTCACCGACACTCTCATGCGCCGGGGAAAAGGTTGATAGCGGTTCCGCGGGCGATCGGAACAACCATTCTGCCCCTCCCCAAAATTTAACGGCAATGCCCGGTGCGTCGGCCTCAGGACCCTTGCGCTGGTACTGCTCATCCTGCTGGCGGCGGGGGCGGTCTCCGCCGCCTCGTTCCGCTTCCTTGATGCCGCCAGACCGGCGCGTAAGGCAGCGCGCCACAAGTCAGTAGACCATCGCTACCGTACACTTCCGCTGGCGGCGCCTCGTCCGGCATCGCCGGCAGGACCGTTGCTGTCCGCCGGGGCCCAACGCGACAGCCGACTACACAGGCACGTTGGCGATTCACCCGCAACTGGCGGGCAATGCGTCGGAAATTCATGCCATCGGCATACAGGCACACTGCCTGCTGCCGTAACGTTTCGGGATAGCCGCGCTCTTTGGGCGCGGGCGTATAACGCCGTTGACAGCGCTTGCATCTGAAACGCCGGCTGCCGGCCACCGTTAAACCTGCCTTGACCTGACTTTCTGTCGCTTGACAGCAAGGACACCGGTTCATTGCCTTACTTTGGAACAATTTCTGAAATCCACCAAACTCGCCGCTCCTCTTAATGAGTCAATATCTTGTTTTTGATATTAAAATAGTCAACAATCCGCCATCTATACCAGAATACCCGGGCTGACCACTTGTGTTCCCGTTCCAGAGACAGGTCTGAGTGAAATGTGGCCGATACAGAACGAGTGTCCCCCCGCAAGATTTCTTAAGCTCCTCCGCTGCGTTTCAGCAGGATCCCTGGCCGGTCTTAATCCTGATACCTGTCTCTTCGTCCGGGCTGTCGCCCTGGCGCTGCTTTTCCTGGGCCTGCTGCTGTCCGCGCTGCCCGCCTTCGCCGCCGATATCAACGTGGACGACAACTGCAGCCTGGCCAACGCCATTCGCGAGGCCAACGGCGCGGCGCAAACCGGCTCGCAGAACGGCTGCGAGGCCGGCACGGATGGCAGCGGCGCCGCGGGCGCCGACATCATCACCATCACCAGGGACATCACGCTGTCGGCGGCGCCGCCGCACATAACCAGCGACGTCACCATCGAAGGCAACGGCTACACCATCAGTGGCGATGAGAAATATGAGATTCTCCAGCAGTCCGAAGGCAGCGTGACCCTGAAGTATTTGACGCTGGACAAGGGGAAAGCCTCACACTTCGGTGCCGCCATCTACCTGACCGGCGGTTCCCTGACCCTCGACAACGTGATTGTCAGTAACAATCAGGCTGGAGCGCTGGGGGGCGGACTTTACAGCACTGCCGCCACCCTGACCGTCAGGAACAGCACCTTCACCGGCAACTCTACCCGCCTTTCCGGGGGCGCCATGGCCGTCTTCACCACCACCAGTGGCGCCGCCAACATTGAGAACAGCACCATCTATGGCAACACAGCGGAATTCGGCGGTGGCATCTACACTTCCGGGAACGCCGCTGATGAACCCATCACCCTGCGCCACGTCACCATCACGGGCAACGAAGCCAGCGACGACTCGAATACCGGGGGCGGCGGCATCCAGAGTTATGCGGGGTCGTTTCGGATCTACAACAGCATTGTGGCCGGCAATTCCGGGGGCGATTGTGTCGGGACCGATCCGGGCGCCAACGTCGGCAATATCATCCGCACGGGCGATTGCGGCGGCTCGCCCTCGACCGACGATCCCCTGCTGCCGGCCGCAGCGACCGGGCCGGACGACGGCTTCCTGCCGCATTTCGCGCTGGTTGCCAGTAGCCCGGCCGTCAACAACGCCGTTACGGAGCACTGCCTGACGACGGACCAGCGCGGCTTCAGTCGTCCCTACCCCGCTGACGGCAAATGCGATATCGGCGCTTATGAATTTGGCAGCACGTCACCGCCGCAGAGACAGCCGGCAGGTGATCGATCGCGGCGGGATTCCCCACCGCCTGAAAACCAGAACCCACCGCCCCAAAACAACCCACCGCCTGAAAACGAGAACCCGCCGCCTCAAAACGAGAACCCGCCGCCTGAAAACAACCCGCCACCTGAAAACAACCCGCCGCCCCAAAACAACCCGCCGCCCCAAAACAACCCGCCGCCCGAAGACGAGAACCCACCGCCCGAAGACGAGGACCCGCCGACTGGAAACGACGATGACGATTCGGACTCCGGGCGCCGGCCGCGGGATTCCGGGTCGGAAAGCGGCCGCGTCCCGCCGACCCCCGTGCCGACCTGCCTGTCCCTGCCTCCGGAAATCGTCGTCAGCAACATCGTCAACGGAACGCAGTGCCAGACGGTGCGCACTGACGCCGGCATCGGCAACGCGGCCATCGTCAAGGCCGGCTACCTCGACGCGGTGGACGTCTGGGGCACGGTGCCGGCGAACGTCTCGGTCTGCTTCCGCGCCGCATCCGGCCGCTTCCTGTTTCTTGACGCGTCCTTGCCGTCGCCGCGCGTTGCGTCGGACCTGGCGGGCCGCAGCGCGAACGGCTGGACCTGCACGATCATCAGCCGCGCCGGCACGGTGGTGCTGATGCCGGCGCCGCCGCCGCCGGCGGACGGGCCGCTTTCGAACTGCAGCGTCACGACCACCGGCGCGCGCAGCAGCGGCTACCTGCAGGTCAGTCACAGCGGCAGGACGGGCTGGATCAGCGAAGCTTACGTCACCACCTCGGGCAGCTGCGGCTGACAATCAGGTGCCCAGGTACGGGCGGCGGCGGCGCGCAGAGTCTGAAGAACTGGAGACGAAAATGCAGGCAACCACGAACCGTAAGCGGGAGCGGCGCGCGCCAGGCGTCGCCCCCGGGCCGCGCCTGTTCATCATGGCCGCCGTCGTCGTGCTGGCCAGCCTGCTGCCCGCGGCGCAGGTTGCCGCCGCCGATATCAGCGTGGACAGCGACTGCAGCCTGGCCAACGCCATACGCGAAGCCAACGGCGCGGCGCAAAGCGGCTCGCAGAACAACTGCGAGGCCGGCACGGATGGCAGCGGCGCCGCGGGCGCCGACACCATCACCCTCACCCGGGACGTCACGCTGTCGGCGACGCCGCCCGAGATCACCAGCGACATCATCATTGATGGCGGGGGCTATACCATAAGCGGTCAGGACAGGCACCGGATCTATTTCCAGGGTAGCGGCGCAGTCAGGCTGGAGAACCTGAATTTGTTGTCGGGCCGGACCAATTACAGCGGCGGCGCCATCCTCCTGATCGGCGGTTCCCTTACCCTCGACAAGGTCTCCGTTACGGACAGCGTTGCCAGTGGCTCCGGAGGGGGGATTCTCAGCGAAAGTGCCATCCTTATCATCAGGGACAGCTTCTTCGGCAACAACCTGGCCGGGTATGGCGGGGGCGCCATTTCCTTCGCTACCCACACGTCAGGGGCCAGCAGTATTGAGAACAGCACATTTTTTGGCAATCGAGCGGGGTGGGGCGGCGCCATTTACGCCTCCGGCAACCCCAACGATGAACCTTTCACCCTGAGCCACGTGACCATCACGGGCAACAGCGAGACCACCGGCAATGAGCTTGACTACGCCGGTGGCATCGAATCTGCTACGGGAGTGTTGCGCGTCTACAACAGCATTTTGTACGGCAACGGCGAGTTCGACTGTCACGGCACCGCGTTGAGCGCCGGCGCCGGCAATATCATCGGCGCGAACGGCTGTGGCGGCTCGCCCTCGACCGACGATCCCCTGCTGCCCGCCGGACTGACCCGCCCGGAGGACGGCTCGCCGTCGTATTTCGCGCTGGTTGCCAACAGCCCGGCCGTCAACAATGCTGTTGACGATCACTGCCTGGCGACGGACCAACGCGGCGTCAGCCGGCCCTACCCCGCGGACGGCAAGTGCGATATCGGCGCTTATGAATATGGCGGCGCGCCGCCGGCAAGGCAGCCACGACAGGATTCCCCACCGATCTTAAACCAGAACCCACCACCCCAGGACGAGAATCCGCCGCCTCAAAACAACCCGCCGCCCGTAAACCAGGACCCACCGCCCGACGACGAGGACCCGAACTCCGGGCGCCGGCCGCGGGATTCCGGGCCGGAAAGCAGGCGCGTCGCGCCGACCCCCGCGCCGTCGACCTGCCTGACCCTGCCTCCGGAAATCGTCGTCAGCAACATCGTCAACGAAACGCAGTGCCAGACGGTGCGCACTGACGCCGGCATCGGCAACGCGGCCATCGTCAAGGCCGGCTACCTCGACGCGGTGGACGTCTGGGGCACGGTGCCGGCGAACGTCCAGGTCTGCTTCCGCGCCATATCCGGCAGGTTCGTGTTCCTTGACGCGTTGTTGCCCTCGCCGCGCGTCGCGTCGGACCTGGCGGCCCGGAGCGCGGACGGCTGGACCTGCACGAGCATCAGCAGCGCCGGCACGGTGGTGTTGATGCCGCCGCAGGACGAGTCGTTTTCGAACTGCAGCGTCACGACCACCGGCGCGCTCAATCTGCGCGCCGAGCCCTACGGCGAGGTGCTGGGCCTGGTGCCGGAGGGCACGACGCTGGCCGCCACAGCGCGCAGCAGTGGCTACCTGCAGGTCAGCCACGGCGGCAGAACGGGCTGGATCAGCGAAGCTTACGTCACCACCTCGGGCAGTTGCGGCTGAGCGCGGGCCTCCCGCTGCTGAGGCGGGCGCTGCTCACCATTGAAGCGGCGTGTACGTGCCGGCGCAGCCCCTGGCGACGGTAGCGCGTCGACCGGGAAACCGAAGCGCTGAACCAGGCAAGCCGACCAGGCTGTGCTACACTGGCTGCGGGAGAGGGAGCCGGAGTCATGAGTTCGATAATTGATCGCGAGACCTTCCAGCGCCTGACGCTGCTGTACCTGATCGCGCAATTCCCGGATGGCGTGGACAGCGACCGGCGCCTGCAGAAGCTGCTGTATCTGGCAATGCGCGACGTGGAGCCGAAGCCCTTCACCTTTCACTACACGGAAGAGGGGCCCTTCAGCCGCGACGCCTCGGTCCGGCTGCTGCACATGTTTGAGACGGCTATTGTTCAGCGTGTAGCGGGGAATGGCGCAGATCAAGGCACTCGCTGGAAGGCCTGGGATACCAGCACCTGCCGCGAGTTCTGCGATGCCTACGACGAAGGTTTGCCACAGCACGCGGATGCCTTGCGCGACAGTGTTGCGCGTTACGGGCACCTGAAACCATACAAGCTGGATTCGCTCCTGTGCGAAGATCAGCAACTGCAGGGGCTGCGATACGGACGGGTACTGATGCGCGAGACCGCCCGGCGGCCTGTTCGCGTCGCGCTGGACGATGACCTGGCGGAAGAACTGGACATGATGTTGAATCCGGAGTTCCTGCAGGCCATGGAACGGCTGGACAGGGCCGTTGCTGAAGGTCGCCTTGATACCAGCAAGGTGCGCGTCATTCGCTCACTCGATGAAGCCTTTTAGCATACTTCTGCACACAATCTTCCGCGCCAGGGCCGCAAGACTTTCCGTCGCTATCGGGAACTCAAGCCACAGGCGAAAGCGGTCCTGGACGCCTTGCAAGAGGGGCCGGGCACCGGTCATGTTCGGCTCCGCTACCTGAGAGACCCTCGGGCGCAAGGCAACGTCTGGCGGGCGCGGGTGGGAAGGCATCGCATGGTCTATCGCGTTTACGGGCAGCAGGGGGATGTCGTCCCTCTGTTTCTCTCCGATCGGCCGCGGAATGAGGTGACGTATCAGGATTGGGCAGCCATCGGTGACAGAATCACTGACGATTACGAAGATGGTTATCTCGACAGATTCATCATCTGGCAAGGTGAGCTTTAGCCCGCCGGCACCCAGGCCGCGCAGCGTCCGGCCGGCATGGCGCTGCCCGGACAGGGGTTGACGCCCGTCAGGCACCGGGCCATTCTCGCAGGGTCACTGCTGTATTTTGGTACTGTGCAGGAACGTGTGCCGTATTCTGTACAGAAGTGAGCGTTGGCAGGAGGGCCCATGCCATCCCTGGGACGAGCAGAACTGGTCATTATCCTGATCATCCTGGCCATTCCTCTCTCGCTGCTGGCCGGCCTGGTCGTGTTGCTGCGGAATCGTGGCCGCGCGGCCGCCGCGGGAGGGCGCAAATGCCCCTGGTGCGCCGAAGTGATCCAGCCGGAAGCCATTCTGTGCAGGTACTGCGGCAGCGATCTGACCGAGAAGCCGAAGCACTGAAGGGCCGCTGTGACGCGGCGGCGCGCGCCCTTCTAGGTCTGTCGCGCCAGGGTCTTCAGGGCAAAGGTCAAACCACGGTCAGCCAGACTGACCACGATGATGATAAGCCCCAGCAGCAGGGTGAACCATTGCGGCGAGATGGCCTGGATGACGAGGTAACTCTGGATGCCCGACAGGATGAAGGCGCCCAGCACGGTGCCGACCAGCGAAATACGCCCGCCGCTGAGGGCCGTGCCGCCCAGCACGGCGGCCGCGATGGCCTGCAATTCCCGTTGCCGCCCGAAGCTGCCGTCCACGTAGGCCAGGTTGGAGGACTCGAGGATGGCCGCCAGCGCCGCCAGCGCGCTGCAGACGATGAACACGCCCCATTTGATGCGGAAGATGTCGACGCCGCGCGAATGCGCGCTGGGCGCGTTGCCGCCCATCGCCAGCAGCCGGTTGCCCAGGGGCGTCAGGCGGATGAAGTAGGTTGCAATGAGCAGCACCAGCAAGGCCCAGACCCAGGCGTTGTTGACTCCGAGAAGCGCGCCGTCGCCGAAGGTTTGATAGAGCGGGGCGGCGCGCGTCTCCGGGTTCGCCGAATAGGCCCCTGCCGACACGAGGGCGAAAGACAGGCCGCGATAAAGAAAGAGGCCGCCCAGGCTCACAATCAGCGAGGGGATGCCGAAACTTGAGACAACCCAGCCGTTAATCGTCCCGATCAACATGGCGATCAGGATGACAATCAACACGGCTCCGATTACGCCGTAACCCGGCACCAGCGCGAGGTAGATAACGCCGGCGATGCCGAAGACCGAGCCCACCGAGATGTCGATCTCGCCGGCGGTCATCACCAGCGACTGGCCCATGGCGATGATGGCGAGGACGGCGGTGACGCGCAGCACCTCGCGCATGTTAATCATGGACAGCCAGACGCCCTCCGTCGTTGCGCTGAAGCCGATGATCATCAGGACGGCGATCAGCAGGGCGATGATCTCACTGCGTTTGCTCAGGAGATAAAAGATATTGCCTGGCATGGCTATTGTCCTGTGTTCCGACCGCCATCGCGGATGATCTGTTCCAGTTCTTCCGCGGACATTTCCGCTTTCGGCGTATCCGCGACCTTGCGGCCGTTTTCAAGGATCACGATGCGGTCCGCCAGGCGGTGCACCTGAAAGACGTCGTGCGTGATGTAGATGACCAGCAGGCCCTGGTCGCGCTGTTGCAGCGCCAGGTCGTTCACGTGGGCGCGCTCGCGCACCGAGAGGTGGTTGGTGGGTTCGTCCATGATGAGGACGCGATTGCGGAAGTCGACGGCGCGGCCGATCTTGAAGGACTGCGATTCGCCGCCCGAGAGGAGGGAGATTTCGTCATCCACGTTGACGCTGTCGCGCAGGCCAAACTCCTTGACGATGCGGTTGCTGGCCTTGCGCATCGTGTCGAAATCGAGGATGGGCAGGATGCCGAAGAGCCGCCGCACCGGCTCGCGCCCCAGGTAGTAGTTGCGCGCCACCGACAGGTTCTGGCACAGGCCGACAGTCTGCTGGATGGTTTCGATGCCCAGTTCGATCGCCAGTTTGGGGTGGAAGCGGTTGACGCGCTGACCGTTGAAATAGACCTCGCCCGAGGTCGGCGTGTGCATCCCGGCAAGGATGTTGATCAGGGTGGTCTTGCCGGCGCCGTTATCGCCCACCAGGCCGACCAGTTCGCCGGCGTCAAAATCGACGCTGACGTCGCTGAGGGCCTTCACCGAGCCGTAATCCAGCGTGATATTTTTCATTTCGATGAGGGGGCGTCCGTTGTTGTCACTCATTGTCCCGCTCCTGGCGGATCCATCCGCCGCGCTTCCCTACGAACTTCGGATGCCGGCCAGCCGGCGTTGAATGACGACGTTGGCGACGGCGGCCGCAATCAGGATGAAACCGATGAACGAGCGATAGGTGCTGGCCGGGGCGCCGAGCATGACCAGTTCGGAGCGGATGGCGATGAGGAAGAAGGTGCCCAGCGCCGCGCCGATGAAGGAGCCGCGCCCGCCCGTAAGCAGCACGCCGCCCACCACCGCGGCCGCGATCGACTCCATCTCCACGTCCTGGCCGATGTTGACGTTGGTGCGCGGATTGTCGGCCAGGGTGATGAGCCCGGCGAAGCCCGCCATCATCGAGCAGGCGATGAAGGCGATGGTTTTCACGCGATACACCGACACGCCGCGCGAGGCGGCGCTGAGCGCATTCCCGCCGGTCGCCAGCAACTGATTGCCATAACTGGTCCTGAACAGGACCCAGGTGACGACCGCCACCGCGATCAGGAAGAGCCAGAAGCCATTCTCCAGCCCGCCCAGCCAGTTGGCGCCGAAAAACTGCACCAGCGGATGCGCTTCCGATTCGTTCGAGAGCGAACGCACGGTGCCGCCCGTCGTGACCAGAATGGCGCCGCGATAGAAAAACATGGCGCCCAGGGTCACAATCATGGAGGGTAACCCGCCGCGCAGCACCAGGATTGAGTTCAGCAGGCCGATGAGCATGCCCAGCAGGAGCGCCGCCACGAAGGCGCCGACCACGCCCAGCGCCGGCTCGAAACTGACGAAGGCGATGCCGACCACGCCATACACCGAGCCGACCGAGAGGTCAATCTCCCGCACCAGAATCAGGAAGGTCTGGCCGATGGCCACCAGGCCCAGGATGGCGGTGTAGCGGGTGATGTTGCGGATGGTGAAGAAGTGAGTGAAGCCGCGCGAGTCGATGATGAGGAAGATCACAATCATCAACAGGGTGCTCAGCAAAATGGTGGATTCAGGGCGCTTCATAAATTTTCTTGCGTTAATCATCCGCAATACTCCACAACAGGGATGGGGAGAGTCCGCTTCCGCCTGACGCGGGCGTCACCCCGTCCACTATAAGGAATTGCGGCATTCCCTCCGCAACGGGGCGGAGAGAATGCCGCGAGATTACTGCCTGTCAGCTAGTCCCAGGCGCCCTGGGACAGCGTGTCGTAATCGTCTTCGAAGGCGTTGCGCGTCAGGGGCACCCAGGCGTCCACGTTGCCGGCATCCACCAGAATCGGACCCGACAGGATGTCGCTGGTCGGGGTCCAGCCCAGTTCAAGGTTCCAGTAGAGCACCTCGAAGGGCGTGAAGCCCTGCAGGTAGAAGCCCTGACTGTGCGTCGCCAGGATGTAGCCGCCGGCCACACCCTCCAGCGATACCGGGCTTTCGTCGGTGCTGACCATCACGACGCCTTCCATGTCGACGGCCGGTGACAGCCCCAGCTCATCCGCCGCGGCGAAGATGACCGGGCCGGTGCGCGCCGTGGTCGAGAAGATGGCGTTCACGTCCGGGTTGCCGATCAGGTAGGACTGGATGATGCTGACCTCACGCGCCGGGTCGGAGGTGATGTCCAGCATCTCCGACGCGATGCCGGCCGCTTCCATCACGCCGTTGAAGCCGTTGCAGCGGGCCAGCAGACCGCCATGGCCGATGTCCGGGTTCATGCAGACCGCCTGGGTCACGGCCGGGATTTCCCCCGCCGCCGCGGCGTCCAGAATCGCCTGCGCCAGCACCTCGCCGGTGATGAAGTCATCGCCGCCGACGTAGGTCAGGTAATTCGTGGTCTTCTCGCCGCCGGGGACGGTGTTGAAGGCGACTACCGGGATGCCGGCCGCCGCCGCCTCGTCAATGACGGGGCCCAGCGCCTCGGCGGAGATCACCGGCACGGCGATGCCGTCCGGCGCGGTGGCGAGAGTCTGACGGAAAAGCGTCACGAGGTTTTCCACGCTGAACTCGTCCGTGGCCACGTATTCGGTGTCGACCTCGGGGAAGCGAGCCTCAAATTCCGCCGAGGCGTAATCCAGCCACAGGAAATTGGGGTCAGCCGCGCCGATGTGCGAGACCATGACGAAACGATATTCCGGCTCCATGTCCTGCGCCGCCGTCGGGATCGCAAGGGCGGCAAGCAGGCAAAGGAACACTGCCATACGGATTTTGCTCATGATTGTCCTCCAGAGATGGTTGGTCATGTCATACGGACGATGTTGCAAGACAATCTGTGAGTCATGGTCATTCACTTTCCTCCTTTCCCTGTCCGCTTCGATACATAAATATACATTGTTATACCAAACTGACTCAACTTTTCAACTTGCAGCCATAATGAAAACTGCAGCGCGCCATTTGTAAACAGGGTTCTTGCGGAACGCGGCTTCGCTCCCAGGCGGGGGAACATTTGCATAAGGGAATCCACAACGCCCCGACCATCCGGCCGGGGCGCTTTTGCGGCGGACAACCACCCGCTTGCCAACAACGCAGCAGGAAGTCGCCGTTGTGGCTGACGCCAGTCAGTTAATGCGGAAGCGCTCCAGGAATTCGAAATCCGGCGTGACCGCCAGACCCGGGCCATCGGGAACGGTCAGCCAGCCGTCTTCGTCCAGCGTCATTTTTTCCTGGAAAATCCTGCCGCGGTTGGCATCGACGGTCTCCCGATAGAACTCGACGATGAGACCGTTGGGAATGGCGCCGACCAGATGCAGATGGACCTCCTGGTCGCCATGGGGCGCGATCTGCAGACCATGGGCGGCCGCCAGCGCGGCGACGTTCATGAATTCCGTGATGCCACCGAGAATCTGTGCGTCCGAATTGAATATCGCCGCGGCGTCGGCGGCGATCAGGTCACGGAAACCATAGCGCGTATATTCGTTTTCGCCGGTTGCGATGGGGATCGCGGTGGCCTGCGCCAGTTTGCCGTGCCCGCGATAGTCGTCCGGCGCGATCGGTTCCTCAAACCAGAAGACGTCGTAAGGCTCCATCTTGCGCGCGATGCTGATCGCCTCGGGCACGCTGTAGGCGCAATTGGCATCCACCATCAGCCTGATCCCGTCGCCGATGGTCTCGCGGACGACGCGCACGCGCTCGACGTCTTCATTGATCGGGACGCCGCCGATTTTCATTTTGACGGCCCTGGCGCCCAGCGCCAGGTTCTCCTCCATTTCCGCGGCCAGGCCGGCGAGTCCCTTGCCCTCTTCGTAATAGCCGCCCGCGATGTAGGCGGGCACGCGGTCGCGAAAGCCGCCGAGAAGTTTGTGGACTGATTGGCCCGTCGCCTTGCCCATCAGGTCCCAGAGGGCGATGTCCAGACCGCTGATGAAGCGCGTCGTGATGCCGCGGCGCCCGACCAGTTTGGGTTCCCACAGCGTCTCCCAGATGCGCCGGTAACTGAAGGGGTCCTGGCCGATCACCTGCGGTTTGAAGTATTCCAGCAAGCCCTGCGTCACCTTCGCCATGCCCATCGTCTGCGGCTTGTGCGCCCAGCCGATGCCGCTGACGCCCGCATCCGTGTGGACGCAAGTCAGGTTCAGACCGCTGTGGGTATAAACGTGTTTGCCGTTGCGGATGGCCGTGCCCCGCTCCCAACGGTACTGTCGCAGTTCAATGTCGGTGATCTTCATGTCGCCGCCTTCCCTGGGGGTGGATATGCCGTCAATGCAGACTCCGGCGCCGCCGGAAAAAGAAGTGTGCCACAGGTCGCGCCGCGCCGCCGCCAACGATCACGAATTGGTCAACATGCCGGCTGTCGCGCAGGGCCTTCAGCGCCCCTCGCGCAGCAGGAAGTCGCCGGCGCTGATGGCGCCCGTCTGACGGAACTGGTGTCGCATGCGGCCGAAGACGTCCACGCCCATCTGCAGCAGCAGATGCGGGATGTCGATCGGCACCCAGTTCTCGCGCAGGGTCGTCACACCCGCTGCGTCCGTATCACAGCGGTAGAAGTCCATCACGCGCATGTTGACGACCCTGTTCGTCGGCGCCAGGCCGAGCCAGTCGACGCCCGTGTGCGTGGCCAGCAAATGGCCCCAGCCGCCGGTGACCGCGTAGTCGCCGTCGCCGATGCGGATGAAGTGACCGCTGTAGCCCGCCTCCTGCAGCTTGCCGCGGTCCGGGAAGGCGACGAGGAAGGGGACCTGGTGATACTGCTCGTAGTTGTCAATGCCGCGCGTGCTGCCGATGCCGGCCGGGCCGTACCACATCATCCAGGAATGCCAGAAGCGCCGTTGCACCATGTCGTCGAGGTTGGCGCGCGTCGGGGCGCCGCCGCCGTACCAGGTCATGGCGGTCTGCATGGCCATGACGAGTTCGAAGCTGCGGCGTGAACGGACCTCGTCCTGCGGGCAGAGCAGGACGCCGTCGTTGGTCATGGGGTGCTGCCAGACGCCCTCGCGCCCCAGTGAGGGCGCCAGCGGCCAGTAACCGGCCTGGCGCATGAGGTCGAGGTAGTCGATGAAGACGTAACTGCGGCTGATGCGTCCCTCCGCCAGTTCGTGCGCCTCGCAGTAGCGCGCGGTCAGTATCTGCTGCGTGGCCGGGATGCCGAACCAGTCCTGCGCAAAGGTGCCGAGGTAGTGACCGTAACAGGCGACCAGTTCGCGGCCCTGATAGACGCCGCCGGCGAGGATGCCCTCGCGCCGCTCGGCGTCGGGCAGGGCGCGACGCAGCGGCTCCAGAAAGCCGCGCCGGATGGCGTCGCGGCCCGCCAGATCGTTGACCGGGTGGGTGCCGTGGAAGTCGGCACCTTCCGCGTAGACGGCGGCGATGGCCTCGTCCAGCTTGTCCAGCGGCGCCAGCGTGAGCTCCTGCCAGGCGGCCTGGACGCGGCGTTTGTTGGCCAGGTTGCGGCCCTGCTCCACGGGGGTGAAGTTTTTTAATGGGTCCGTGGCGTGCGCCTCAGTTGCGGCGCGGGGATATGACGGGTCCGCGGTGCGTTCGTCAGGTGTGGCATTGGGCGACATCAGTCGCTCTGCTCCCCGTCCCACTCTTCAAAGAACGCCGGCGGCTTCGAACCGACGAAGCGCAGCACCTTGTCCACGTCGTAGCCGGCCTGCTCCAGCACGCCGGGGATGTCGATCAGCACGTGGTTCTCGACCAGCTTGCGCGCGCCGTCGCGCTCCTCCACGCGCCAGAAGTCCATGTAGCGCATTTTGATCTGTTTGCCGGTGGCGGGGATGCCCAGCCAGTCGCGGGCGAAGGTGGCGGTCTGGTAGCCGGTGCCGGCGACCCAGTCGCCCTGGGCGAGGCGGATGACGTCCCTGCCGACCTTGTCGGGGAAGGAGTGGATGAAGGCCCTGCGGTAATCGTCATCGAATTCAGCCAGGCCGCGTTTGGTGCCGATGCCGGCCGGGCCGTACCAGACCATGTCCTCAAACCAGTACTCGCCCATGTTGCCAACGCAGTTCCGGTTGAGGCCGTCGTACATGTCGTCGACCAGCTGGTTGTTGCGGCGTTCCACCTCGCCCATGGCGTTACCTCCTTCGGCGTGGGTACAGACCAGGATAAAAGTGACCGCTGGCGGGAAAGGGTTTGGGGTGAGGGCGGCACTCATCAGTCCCTGACCGCGCCGCCGGCGAGGCCTCCCGCCGTCAGGTCGCGTTGGCAGAGGTCGACCCCGAGCTGGTCGAAGAAGTGCGGCAGGTCGACGAAGACCCAGTTCTCCGCCAGACGCGCGCCGTCGCGGCGCCACCAGTCGATGCCGCGCATGGTGACGCGCCGCCCGCTGGCGGGATGCCCCAGATACGGGCCCAGGTGGCGCATGTGCAGCACCGGAAAGCCGGCGCAGGCCACGTAGGGCCCTTCGGCGATCCAGACCGTGTCTTCCGTGCCGCCGACGCGGTCCGGGAAGGCGCGCAGGAAGGGGACCTGGTGGTGCTGCTCGAAACCCGCCAGGCCGACCGTCGAGCCGATGCCGGCCGGGCCGTACCAGCGCATGTCCTCCGTCCAGAAGCGCGTCATGCCCATGCTGGCGATGTTCTGGCCGTCGTAGTCATTGAGGCCGTCGATCATGGCCAGCACCAGCTCGAGGCTGCGCGCGGAGGCAGCGGGGTCGGCGCCGCTCTGACGCAGGCCATCGCCGGCGCGCGGGCCGGGGACCTGGCGCGTGGCGCCGCTTTCGGGCGGCAGGGCCTGACGGCCGCACTGGCGCAGCAGGCTGACCAGGTCGAGCAGCAGCATGATCTCGCGCACGCGGCCATCCTCGACGCGGCAGAACTCGCCGAAGCGGAGGTGGACGCTGTGGCCGCCGGCGCGTATGTCCAGCCAGTCCTGCATGAAACTGCCGATGAAGTCGCCGGTGGTGGCGACCCAGGTGGCATCCCTGTGCTGCCCGGCGATGCAGATGTAGGGGCGACGCGTCAAATCGGGGAAAGCCTGACGCAGGGGCGCGATGAAGTTGCGCGCGATGGCATCAGCGCCCTTTAGCTCATTGACGGGGTGAAAGGCCTGCAGGCGCAATTGTGCCTGCCTGGCCAGGGCCTCTTGCGAATTGTGCGCCGGCAGCAGCGCCTGCCACAAATCCTGCACGATCCCTTTGGCCGCGCGGCTCGCGCCCGGGGTCATGGCCCCGCTTCCTGCCCGGCGGCGAAGAAGGCCGGCGGCCGCGCGCCCACGAAACGCAGCACCTGGTTCACGTCATGACCGGACTGCTCCAGCACGTGCAGGATGTCGATGGTGACGCGGTTTTCCGCCAGCTTGCGCACGCCGCCGCGCACTTCCGCGCGCCAGAAGTCGGTGTAGCGGATGCGCGTCGGGCGGCCCGTGGCGGGGATGCCCAGCCAGTCGCGGGCGAAGGTGGCGTGAAAGTGGCCTTCGGCAGCCACCCATTCCCCCTCGGCAATCAGGATGCCACGCTCGCCGCGCCCGAACTTGTCCGGGAAGGAATGCAGGAAGGAGGCGCGCAATTCGTATTCGAAGGCCGGCAGGCCGCGCACGGTGCCGATGCCCGGCGGCCCGATCCAGACCATGTCCTCCCACCAGTAATCGGCCATGAGCCCGACGCGATTCTGTCGCAGCGCCGCCAGCATGTTGACGACGAGTTGCCGGTTGCTTTCCGTTTCCGTCTTCACCGCAACCCGGCCTTGTGCCAGACGTCGACGCCCGCCTGGGCGGCGGCGTCGATCATGTCGATGAGCACCCAGTCCTCGCGCAGCATATCGCCCTCGCGGCGCCAGAAGTCCATGACGTTGAGGCGCATCTCGCGGCCGCTGGCGGGCCAGTCCAGAAAGTCGCCGGTCATGGTGCCGACCGAGGCGGGCCAGCCGGTGGAGGCGGCGAAGTGGCCCTCGGCGATGCGCGCGCGATGGCCGACGCCTACCCGGTCCGGCGTCATGCGCAGGATGGGCGCCTGGGCCAGGCGACGGAACTCGTCGAGATTCAGCGAGGAGCCCGTGCCGCGCGGCCCGTGCCAGGTCATCCGGGGATGCCAGTACAGCACCAGGTCCTGGCTGTCGGGGTCGCGGCCATCGTACTTGTTGAGGCCGCCGAAGATCATCGCCTCGACCAGCGCCAGGGTCCTGGCGGATTCGGCGGGGTCGCGTTCTGCATGGCGCAGGCCGTCGCCGGTGGCCGGGCCGGGCGGCCAGATTTCATGCGCGGCGCCGGGCGGGATGAGCTCGATGCCGGTCTGTAGCAGCAGCGCCGGCAGGTCCATCAGATAGCGCATTTCGACGATGCGGCCCTCCGCCACGCGGCAGAATTCGCCGTAGCGCGTGCGCAGGCTGAAGCCGGTGGGCGGGACGACGAGGTCCGGCGCCAGCTGCCAGTCGTCCACGAAGCTGCCGACGGCGTCGCCCATGGCGGCGACCCAGAGATTGCCCTCAAATTCGCCGCCGAGGAAGAGGTAGGGGCGGCGCTGCCAGTCGGGAAAGGCCCGGTAGAGCGGTTGCAGGAAGCGTTCGAGCCAGGCATCATGCCCTTCCAGCAAACGCAGGGGCTGGATGCCGTGCCACTCCAGGTCCGGCGCGAGAAAGCGGCCCAGGTCCTGGCGCGCGGCGGGGCCCTGTTCGCGCGCCTGCGCGAAGTCCCACACCAGCTGTTTGGCCTGCGCCAGCGACTCGCCCATGCCGGCCCTAGCCCTTCACCGCGCCGGCCGACAAGCCCTTGATCAGTTGTTTCTGGAAAAAGAGGATGACGATCACGATGGGGATGGTGGCCGATACCGCGGCCGCGGCCGCCAGCGTCAGGTGACGGGGATCTTCCCCGCCCGTGAAGCGCGAGATGGCCACCGGCAGGGTCCAGTTGGTCTGGGTCAGGATGCGCACCAGCAAAAACTCGTTGTAGGCCAGCAGCAGGGTGAAAAGCGCGGTGGCGACGATTCCGGGCCACATGACCGGGATGATGACGCGAAAGAAGGCGACGAGACGCCCGGCGCCGTCCACCATGGCCGATTCCTCCAGGTCTTTCGGAATCTCCATGAAGAAGCTGCGCAGCATCCAGATGGTGAAGGGCTGGTTGACCGCGACCAGGGTGATGATGACGAGGACGTGGGAGTCGATGAGATTCAGCGCGCTGCCGATCCAGTAATAGGGCAACACGTAGGCCAGGCGCGGCAGGGCGCGGAAGGCCAGCGCCGCGATCAGCACGACCACGCCCAGCAGGCCGGCGTAGCGGGCGAGGGCGTAGCCCGCCAGACAGCCGATGCTGATGGACACCAGAATCGTGCCGGCGGTGACGATGAGGGTGTTGATGAAGTAATCGTAAAAGCTGGCCGTATCCAGCAACTGCGGAATCAGCCACAGCAGCGCGACCAGGCCGAGAATGGCGACGCCATAGACCAGGTCACGGCGCAGGGGGATGTGCTGCGCGAAGACCAGCAGGCAGACCAGCAGCAACAGGGCCAGCAGCAGGAAAAAGGCCAGCGTTTCCGGATTCTCCGGCGTGGAGCGCAACCAGAGGTCCTCGTAATTCTCCAGCGTGGGCGTGAACAGGAATTTGGGCGTGCGCGAACTGGCGTCTCGCAGTTTCTTGATGGACTGCAGGGCCGTCCACAAAAAGGGCACGACACTGTAGATGGCGAAAACAATCAGAAACACGTGAATCAGCAGGCGGCCGGGACGGCTGGTCACAGGGTCCATCGCTAGCGCTCCGCGATCTGTTCTTTCCAGGAAAGGTAGAGATTGGGTATGAGCACGACCATGATGCCGATGATGGTGAGCACGGCCATGGCGTTGGCCCTGCCGAGGCGTTCCAGTTGGGTCGCCGTCTGGAAGGTATAGGTCATGATGGTGTTGGCCTTGTACAGCGGATTAAGCCCGGTAAGGACAAAGACGCTGTCGAAGACGCGGTAGGAATCCATGATGCTGAAGAGCAGGATGAACAGGGTGAGCGAGCGCACGTGCGGGATGACGATGTGGCGAATCTTCTGCAGGCGACTGGCGCCGTCGATGCCGGAGGCTTCCATCAGGTCCTGGGGCAGGGTCTGCAGGCCGGCGAAGTAGACGACCAGGGTGAAGGGCGTCACGTACCAGATGCCGTGGAACAGGATGAGCGACTTCACCGTTTGTTCGGTGTAACGAAAGCGCTCGTTGAGCAATTCCTGATAGACCCAGCGCAGCAGGCCGGAGGGTTCAAAGAGTTGACGAAACATGATGGTGCCGACAATGGGCACGATGATAAAGGGCAGCAAAAAGATGGAGAGGTAGACGCCGCGCGCCAGACCGGTCACCTGGTCCAGCAGGAGGGCCACGACGAATCCGATGACGATCCATGACGGCACGACCACGACGATGTAGAGCGCGGTGAAGTTGAAGGACTGCCAGAAACGCTCGTCGGCGAGGGCGGCGGCGAAGTTGCGCAGGCCGACCCATTGCGGCTCCAGCACGTTGTCGAAGGTCATGAAGTGCATGCCCAGCCAGATGGCCATGATCAGCGGCATGACCATCAGCAGGCACATGACGACGATGCTCGGGCCGGCGAATCCCAGGAAAATCCGACGTTCCATGGTCTCTTTCCTCTGGCCTGTCGCGTGAGGACGGGGTGGCGGACGCCCGCCTCCCCGTCCGGTGACGGTGGCGACTAGCCCTCGATGTAACCCTGGGCAGTCGCTTCCTCGGTGTAGGCGGCCGCGGCGGCGTCAAGCGCTTCCTGCGGGCTCATCTCGCCGGTGGCGGTGAGGGGCAGGAATTCGCTCAGCTTGGCCACGGCGATGTCGTTGGCCGGGTTCTTGGAGTAGTTGCCGACGCTCTCGGCCAGGGTGCCGCTGGCGGCCGGCAGGTACTTGCCGCCGAAATTGGCCGCCGAGCTACGCGTGGGGATGCCGAACATGGCGGCCTGCTGCTGCGAGGCGGCGTCGACGCCTTCCATGATGATGCGGAAGATGAGGTCCGGATCATTGGTGGTGTTGGCCGGGATGAAGAAGAAGTCCAGCCAGGCGGAGGCGGCGCGCGGGCCGCCCTCCACCACGCGCGGCGCCGGCGCGAAGTCGATCACGTCCGTGAGTTCGGTGCTGTCCGGGTCGCTCATGCCGGCGGCGCGGCTGGCCCAGAGTTTGACGATGGGCAGCGTGCCCTGATGCATGCCGGTCTCCATGTTGTTGTTGCTCATGGAGGAGGCCGCCTCGCCGAGGCAGCTGTTGTAGACATCAAGCATGACCTCGACGGCCTGCACGCCTTCCGGGCTGTTGAAGGCCGGCATACTGCCTTCACCGATGTAACTGCCGCCGAGGCCGCCCAGCACCATGAAGAATTCCAGCTCCCAGCCGCGGGGGCGGGAAAGGTCCATACCAAAGGGCGCGTCCCAGTCCATGTTATCGAGGCCAATGGCATCGCAGAGCGCGACGACGTCGGCGTAGGTCTCCGGCGGCATCATGCCCATTTCCTCAAGCACGTCGCTGCGATAGAAGAGATGCAGCGTGTTGGCGATGACGGGAATGCCGTAGATGTTGCCGTCGATCGCGCCGACCTCCCAGTTGGCGGCCGGGATGTCATCCAGGTCGTACTCGTCGCGATACTTGTCAATGAGGTCGTTGAGCGGCATGAGCCAGCCCTTGCCGCCCCAGTCGGCCACCTGACCGTTGGCGCCGCTGAGGATGTCGTAGGGCGAATCGCCGCCGGCGGAAAGGGCGAGGTTGACCTGCTCCTGGACGTCCTCGCCGGACAGCTGGTTGACGTTGATGTCGATGTTCTCGACCGCGTCGCAGGCTTCGATTTCGCTGTAGTAGAAATCGAGGATGGGGAAGCTCCAGCCGAGGGCGTTGAGCTCAACGGCTTCCATGGGCGCTTCAATGTTGCAGGCGCCGGCTTCCTGGGCGAAGGCGCCTGGCATGCCGATGAGGCCCGTAACCATGGCCAGTATTACGAGGATGAACAACTTCTGGCGGTTCATGACTTCTCCTGTCGCTATCCGAAAAGATGGGTCAAAACGGAGCCTGTCACTCCGCTAACTCCCTGCTTCCTGCGGGCGGTGAATTTGCCTGAGCAGCGCGAATTCGTCGAAGAGCGTCCATTCCTGCTGGATGCGCCCACCCTGGATGAGCATGTGGCTGATACCAAGAATGTTGACGCGCCGGCCGCTGGGCTCGCCGTAGTTGCCGTAGCCGCTGTGGGTGCCCTGCATGCGCCAGCGCAACGCCACGCGCCAGCCGCTGTCGGCGTTACCGCAGCAGGTGCTGCGCTCGATCCTGAACGCCAGGTCCGGGAAGGGCGCCAGCAGGGCCAGCGCGAAGCCCTGGTACTCGTTGTGGCCGTTCATGCGGCGCAGCGAGGGTCCCTCGGCGCGCAGGGTTTCCGCGTAGTACTCGCGCACCTTGTTGAGCAGGCGCCAGTTCCAGATCTCATGCATGGCGCGACGGGCGAAATCGGCGGCGTCGAAGGGGCCCTGCGGCTCCGGCGGGGCGGGCGGCGGCAACTGGCCCACGCCGCGTTCGATGTCGGCGGCGGGCTGCTGCAGGGCTTCGGCGCCGGCCATGGCGCGCGCCGTCTTCACCGGGTCCAGCCCCAGCTGGTGCACCAGGGTCAGTTCGTCGCGCACCAGCCATTCCTCGACCACCATGTTGCGGCGGCAGAGGCAGTCGGCGATGGCGTAGTAGCGCACCTTGTTGTGGGTGGGCGGGCCGTAAAGCGACCAGCCGCGGTTGGTGCCGCTGTGTACCAGACGGTGCGAGGAATAGTAGCCCTGGTCATCATCGCCATCCCAGATGACCTCGTCGCCATAGAGACGGCGGTCCGGGTAGGCGGCGAGGGTGCCAAGGGTGGAGGCGAAGACCGCCTCACGGCCGTAGCTGGTGCCGTCGGAGGTGTGCATGCGGATGGTGTTGGCGTAGTAGTCGTAGAGCTTGCCGACGGACTTCTCTTCCCAGATTTCGTGGGTGATGCCGATGATGTAGTCCACGAAGTCTGCGAAGCGCGGGTCAAAGCCCTCCATCCCCTCGCGCGGGCGGCCGTTGGCGTCGCGCAGGTTCTGGATATCGACCTTGTCCTGCAGGGTGATGCGCGTGTCCTGCGCGTCCGTCGCCGCTTCACTCTTGCTCATGAACACTCCTTCCTGCGTCATGCTCAGGCGGACCCGCGCAGCACCAGGCGCACCGGCAGGGTCTCCTGCCCGGGCGGCGCGTGGGGGTCGCTCAACTGACGGTTAACGAGCGCGACGACGCGTTCGCCGATGCGCTCAAGCGGCTGTTGCACGGTGCTGATGTGCGGCAGGGTACGGAAGCCGGCGCGCAGGCCGTCGAAACCAAAAACGGCCACGTCCTGCGGGACGCGCAGGCCGGCCCGTTGCAGCGTGTTGATCACGTCCACCGCCACCAGGTCGTGAAAGGCGACGATGGCCGTGGGCCGCTGCGGCAGGGCCAGCAACTGACGGGTGGGGGCGACGCCGCTGTCCGGCTCAATGTGCGTCTCGACGATGAGTTGCTCGTCGGGCGCGATGCCGGCGGCGTTGAGCGCGTCGAGATAGCCCTGCAGGCGCGCCTCGTTGGCGGTGGTCAGTTCGGGGCGCGTGGTGAAGGCGATGCGGCGGTGACCCTGTTCAAGCAGATGGTTCATCACCTGCAGCGACCCGTCGTAATAGTCCGGCACCACGCAGGAGACGCGTTCGTCCGGGATACGGCGGCCCATGACGACGAAGGGGAAGTTTTCCGCCAGCAGGGTCTCGATGGTGTGGCTGTCGTAGTGGGTGGAAAAGAGGATGACGCCGTCGATTTCACCGGCGCGGCAGACCTGCAGCAACTGGTTCGGGTCATTGTCGGTCAGGGTATGGATGAGCAGGCGTTTGCCACAATCCTGCGAACAACGCACGGCGCCGGGGATGATGCCGGAAAGATAATCGACGACGTATTCGATGGAGGTATTGAGGAAGAGGCCGATGCGATCGGTTCGGCCGCGACGCAGGTTGCGCGCGGCGCTGCTGGGCTGGTAGTCGAGTTCGAGGGCGGCGCGCAGCACGAGTTCGCGCGTGTCACTGGCGACGTCGCGATAGCCGTTGAGGGCCTTTGAGACGGTGGAGGGGGAGAGTTGGAGTTGTCGGGCGATGTCCGCGAGCGAGGTGGCCAAAAGGCACTTCCGAAAACGATTTCGTAACCTGCGCGGGACTGTAGCACAGTTTGGTCGGCCCCGCAAGCATGGCGCGCGATCCGCAGGGCAGCGCCTGGATCAGCGCCGGCCGGCAGACGCGGCAAGGAGTCGACTTGCCCCCGGTTTGCAATTCGTTGGCGCGGGGGTATAGTAGGCGCCGTGGCACGGCGCGCGCTTGTTTTGGACGCTTTTTGTCTGCCCTGTAACCTGATTGCTCGTCGCGCCGGCGACCCTGCGCCCTTTTGACAGGGACTTGCCTGCAGGCAGGCAGTGATTGTGGTTGGCCGTGAGTGAGGGAGCGAAATCCTATGCAAACCGGTATGCGCCTTTGTACAATTTGTCTCTTGCTGCTGCTGTCCCTGATGGCAGCCGGCCATGCGCTAATGCAGAACGACGCCACGCCCGAGCCGAAAACACCGCTGCCTGTCCCTGAATCGCCGGTGGTGACTCTTGCGTCGAACGTTGTGAATGACGTGGAAACCGGCGACTTTGTCATTACGTCATCCAATACAGCGCAGTTTGCCAATGCCGAGTCCGTCGAATGGATCGCGGCCAACGAATCAACGCGCGACGTCGAGGAAGGCACTGTCACGCCCGCCAGTGCCGGCACCATTCGGATTTCCGCCGAGGACCTGGCCTATGAGGACGGCGACATCGTCTCCTTCTCGCTGACCAGCCTGGCCGCCCTCGATGACGAGGACTACAGCGACAGCCCCAGCCTGATCTTCTGCTACCCGGTCCACGAAGCGTGTCGGGACCCCAGGACCCTGGTCCGGTCCCTGCCGCCGCCGCTGGATGCGACCGTCAACCTGGTCACCCCCGAGCCCTCCGATGAGGGCGAGGCCCAGGCCCAGAGCAGCGAGGAGGGCGGCACTTTCGAGGTCAACGTTCCCATGAAGGGCCCGGTCGTCAATAACGCCGACGGGGTCAAGTGGCAGGCGGACAACTCGGATGGCAATTCAGCCAGCGGCAAGAAAAGTCGGGGCGACAGCAATGCCCAGGCCCAGGCGGTTGACACAACCGAAACCATTCGCTTCGGCGCAGACCTGATCGATTTCCAGCCGGAGGAAGTCGTCCGCATTACCTTGCGCAACGTGGCCCCGGATGCTTCCAATCGCTACGTGGACAGCCACCCCGTGGTCTACTATTACTGCACTGACCCCAATGTGAACTGCCCGAACCTGTGGGGAGCCAACACCCCGGGCGGGGACGGCGACGACGATGACGATGGCGACAACGGTGATGGCGACGGCGGTGGCGGCGGCCTGACCTGCCTGAACACCGACGAGGCGGCCCCCATCAAGGTCTGCGTCAACGCCGACAACAACTCCTACACGCTCTACGGCGTCTACCAGGACAGCACGACGATATCGCTCTCCATTGTGGACAGCGCCGCGACCCTGTTCAACGCGAACACTGCCGCCAACAACAACCTGGCCAGCGGCACCAACACCGCCGCCAACAAGACCTACACCGTCAGCTACGATGGCGATGGCGTGATGACGCTGAGCACCTACTACGCCGACAAGGGCCCGGACGTTGACAAGCCCTACATCATCACCATCGACACGCACAACACCGTACGCTACGTGCAGTGGTAGGCAGCAAGACCCCGTAAAACGGGAGGGCCGGTCTCCGCGCGGGGACCGGCCCTTTTTCATCAGGATAGTTGCACTTCAGGCGCGTGAGCCCGGCTTTTCGCAGTAGCTGTCGCCGATGACGAGCAGGTCCATGCGCGTGCGCAGGAAGCAATCGATGGCTTCCTGCGGCGAACACACGATCGGCTCGTTTTCATTGAAGCTGGTGTTGACGACGACGGGCAGGCCGCTGCGCCGTTCGAAGGCGCGAATGAGGTCGTAATAGCGCGGGTTGTGCTCGCGGACCACGGTCTGCAGGCGGCCGGTCTGGTCCACGTGCGCCACGGCGCAGAGACGCTCGCGCCAGTCGTCGCGGATGCGGTAGACGTGCAGCATGTGGGGCGAAGGCTCGCTGTTTTCGAACACCCGCGCCTGCGCCTCCGCCAGCACGGCCGGGGCGAAGGGCCGAAACCATTCGCGGCGCTTGATGCGATCGTTCAGCGTCTGTTTCATGTGCGCCAGGCCCGGATGCGCCAGGATGGAGCGGTTGCCGAGCGCGCGCGGCCCCCATTCCATGCGCCCCTGGAACCAGCCGACGACCGCGCCCGACTCAATGGCCGCCGCCGTGCGTTCCAGCAACTCCGGCTCCGGCAGTTCCTGCGCCGCCACTCCCTGCTGCGCCAGGGCGCTGCGAATCTCCTGCTGCGTGTATTCCGGGCCAAGGCCGGCGCTGCCCAGCGCGTAACGCGCGCTCTTGCCGGGCAGGGCCTGGCCGGCATGCAGCGCCGCGCCCAGCGAGAGGCCCTCGTCGCCGGCCGCGGGGTGGATCCAGGTCTCGCGGAAGGGCGTGCGCGTCGTGACCAGGCCGTTGGCGACGCTGTTGAGCGCGCAGCCGCCGGCCATGACCACGCGGCCCGAGGGCGCCAGGGCGTGCAGACGATGCAGCAGATGCAGCCAGACGCGCTCGAAGGTCAGTTGCAGCCCGCGCGCCAGGTCCATGTCGCGCTGCGTGATCTCGCTGCCCGGCTGACGCGGCGCGCCGAAAGTCGCCACCATGTGATCGGACCAGTGGCGTCCGATTTCCATCTCGCCGCGCGCGTTGATGCTGATCGACTGTTCGGCGCCGAAGGGCAGGAACCAGCGGCTGTTGAGGCGGAAGCCGTCGCCGGTCAGGCGCAGCATATCGTCGAAGTGGCCGCGGTAGACGTCCTCGCCGTAGGGCGCGAGGCCCATCACCTTGCCCTCGTCGCCGTAGCGGCCGTAGCCGATGAACTGGCAGATCATGGTGTAGAGCGAACCCAGGGAGTGCGGCACGTGGATGCGCTGCAGCACCTCGACGTCGCTGCCCCGACAGCGGGCCAGCATGCAGGTGACGAAGTCGCCGGAGCCGTCCACGCTGAAGCCGGCGGCCTCGTCCCAGGGCGAGGTGAAGTACGCGCTGGCGACGTGGGCCAGGTGGTGTTCGACGCGCAACTGGCGGAAGGTCAGCGCGGCCGGGTCGAGGCCGAATTCGGCGGCCAGTTGCGACTTCACGTCCAGTTGTTTCACCTGGCCGGCGCCGGCCTGCAGCAGCGCCGGCAAACGCGTCGGGTTGCCGAAGAGGAAGGCGGCCTTGCGCGTCAGGTTGGCCGCCGGGTCGCGCGGGATGGCGACGCAGTCAATGTCCTGCGGGCCGATGCCGGCCATGTCCAGCACCCTGCGTACAGCCAGGCGCGGGAAGCCGGCGTAGTATTTGACGCGGTTGAGGCGCTCCTCGGCGATGGCCGCGACCGGCCGGCCGTCGATCACCAGGGCGGCCGAAGCGCCGGCGTGTTCGCTGTTGATGCCGAGGATGACGCTCATGGGGCCTGGTCCGGTCCTGTCGGCGGGCGCTGCGCGACGCCGGCCAGTTCATGGCTGGCCGGGCCGCTGCGATTGTACAGGATAACGGATGCGAGCGGGGGCGGCCCTCATCCCAAATCCCTTTTCCCGCGTAGGGGCGATTTATCAAATCGCCCGTCACGTGCAGATCACACATCGCCGGCGACGCGGCGGGCACCATGGTATGCGGGCGACATGATATGTCGCCCCTACGACAAGGGTAGGGGCGATTTATCAAATCGCCCGCCACGTGCGAACCACACAGCGGGCGCCATGGTATGGTCCCTACACGTGGAGAGGGGGTCGGGGGAGGGCTCCCGCGACTGAGCGGGAAAAGGGCGTGCCTACCTCAGGCCCTCACCCTAAATCCCTCTCCCTCAGGGAGAGGGACTTTAACGAATGTGGTTTGTTCTGGTTTCCCTCTTCCTGTGAAAGGCTTCCGTTGTGAGCGGTAGGGGAGGCTGTGAAGACTACGCCTGCCTCAGGCCCTCCGGCGCCAGTTCGCCGATAGAGGTCTCCAGTTCGATTTCTTCCGGCGCGTCGCTGCGGGCGAGCTTCGCCGTCGGCGGCAGGGGCGTATCGAACTGGTAGGCCGGGTCTTCCTTCTGGCGGCGCCAGACCATGCGCATCTCGCGCCAGGCGCCGATGAGGCTGCGCGGTTCGGGCATGTCGTCGGCGATTTCCTCGTATAGCTTGCCGAGGTTGTAGCAGGGCACGCCGGCGTACATGTGGTGTTCGATGTGCCATTCCATGCGCCAGTAGAGGAAGGAGAAGAGCGGGTTGAGCCGCATCGAGCGCACGCTCTTGCGGAAGTCGTTGACGTTGTCCTGCAGGCCGCAGTGCTGGGGCAGGCCGACGAAGTAGCCCAGCCAGTTGGCGGTGAAGACGGCTGTGCTGAAGATCAGCGGCAGCACCCACAGGCCGCTGAGGATGGCGACCAGCAGTATGCCGCCGTGGAAGAGGATCAGGATGCGCGACCACAGCACGGTCTTGCGGTATTCCTCCGGCTGGTCCTGATGCAGGGCGCGCACCCAGTCCGTGCCGGGGGCCCGTCCCGGATCGTTGAGCCCGAGGGCGGTCCGCAGGGAGGTGACGATGTTGTCGAACAGTCCGCCCTTGCTGAAGGTACGTCCGCGACGCGTCAGCAGGTTGATGGTGAAGAGTTGCAGCACAAAGGTCGAGGCCAGCGTGGGTTCTATCGGCAGCAGCACCTCGCGGTCGCCCTCGGGGTGCAGGGTGTAGCGGTGGTGGTAGGTGTGGCTCATGTTGTAGTCGTAGGTATCGAACCAGCCGATCAGGCTGAAGAT
>DAOUJM010000008.1:0-59576 GCA_034422695.1 Anaerolineae bacterium | reverse complement strand
GGTAGCGAGGGCGTAAGCCCGAAGCATCCCTGGAAAGGGGTAGCGAGGGCGTAAGCCCGAAGCATCCCTGGAAAGGGGTAGCGAGGGCGTAAGCCCGAAGCATCCCGCAGGGACGATTTACCAAATCGCCCACCCCGGTGCCATATCGTGTCCCGCAGGGGCGACATGGTGTGCCCGCGGGCGACATGATATGTCGCCCCTACACCATCGTTGGTAGGGGCGATTTATCAAATCGCCCGCCCCGTCGGCATATCCTGCAGAGGACTGTGACTATTCGTAGCAGCGAACTCCGAAGAGCGCCGGCGGCGCCCCGCCCTCCGTCGCCAGCAATTCGACCTGCAGCCGGTCCGTGACCAGCGGCTCGTCCAGGCGCACGCGGTTGATGGTCTGGTGGTTGTCCGCGCACTCGGCCACGCACTCGCCGTCGCCATCCAGCAGGCGCCAGTGCGTCACGGTGAAGGGCACCACGTTCTCCGGGTGGCCCCACAGCGTGGTCTCCATCGCGTGGTCACTGTCGGAATCGAAGGTCAGCACGACCTCGCGAATGCATTGCGGCGCGTCCCAGTGCAGCCGCAGCGTCGGGCGCGGGTCGTCGGGGTCGGCCACCCAGGCGTTGACGCCGGTGGTGGGCCGGCCGAGGCCGTTGCTGACGTTGACGGGGTCGAAGGCGTCGATCACCGGGCGAAGCGCCAGCGCCAGGTTCTGTCCGGCGGGACGGCGCGGCGGCGTCCAGAACTCGAAGCTGTCCACCCCGATGTCCGCCGGCGGCTCCTGGTCGCGCCAGTGCTCCAGCGACAGCAGGCCGCTGAGGCGCTCCTCGCTCAAATGGGCGTGGACCTCCCCGTTGGCCATCAGGCAGTAGAAGAGGTACTGGTCCTCGTCCACGCTGACGTCGAAGCCGGCCGTGACCTTCTGGTTGGGCCCGGCATCCAGTTCGAATTCCTGCGCGCCAAGCGTCACGTTGGGCGTGTAGTTGCCGCGGCGCTCGCTGGCGCGCAGCTCGAGGCGCAGCGTGGTCGGCTCGTCGACGTCGACCACGAAGTCCACTTCCGGCGCCGGGCCGGCCGCAACCGGCAGCATTTGCGCGATGGACCTTTTCAACGGTTTCAGCGGCCCGTCATCCGGCAGGCCCTCAAGGCAGTACTTGCTGCTGGCGCCGATGCGCGCCCGCTGCACGAGGTCTTCGTCATCCTGCAGGCGCCGGCCCGGGATGTGCTGCCCGGCGCGCATCAAATCGCGCTGCAGCCGCGCCATGCGTGGCGGCTCGCTGATGTCGCGCGGCAGCAGGCCCTGCTCCAGGCAATGCGCGGCGGCCATGCCGATCGCCTGGGCCGCATTGGCCAGGGTCAGCATGACGCGCGTGGAGCCGAAAGCCACGTGCGAGACGCTCATGATGCGGCCGCCGATGAAGAGGTTGACAATGTTGCGCGCGTAGAGCGTGCGGTAGGGGATCTGGTAGACGCCCTGCGCGTGCCACTGGTCGCAGCCGGGCCGCTCGCTGAAGACGCCGTCCGCCGGGTGCAGGTCGATCGACCAGCCGCCGAAGGCGATGGCGTCCGCATGTTGACGCTGCTCGATGACGTCCTGCTGGACCATCATCGTGTCGCCCTCGAAACGGCGACTTTCGCGCTTGCCGGGGACGTGCCCCACCCACTCCAGCGTCAGGTTTTCCGCGTCCGGGAACTCGCCCGAGTTCTTGATATGGTTCCACACGCCGTAGACCACGCGCCACAGCTGCCACTTGATGGTCTCGGTCTCGTGCACCGTGTCGAGGCGCCCGCCGTACTCGATCCACCACAGACGACAGCCGTCGGTCTTCGTGTTGAAGCTGCGGAAGCGCGGGATCTCGGTGATGTCGTCCAGGGCATAACGCGGCGGCACGAAGCGCACCGGGCGGCCCACGTCCTTGCTGTAGAAGTAGATGGAGTGGCCCAGCAGGTAACCGTATTCCTCGCTCGGCGCGAACTTCTCGCCGAATTCGTCGGCGGCTTCCGCGCCCATGCGGAAGGCCGCGCCCGACTGGAAGGCGACCACGCCGTCGCCCGAGGAATCGCAGAAGAGCGGCGCATGCAGGTCGTAGAGCGTCGAGTTCTGGCTGCAGAAGGCCTGCACGCTTTCGATGCTGTCGCTGCCCTGCTTGCGCGTGACGTGGGCGCTGGTGTTCAGCAGCAGCGTGATGTTGGGCTCGTCCAGCACCTTCTCCAGCAGGACGGTATCGAAGATGAGCGCGTTGCCCTCCGGGTTGCGGTACATGTTCTCGACGAGAATCTCGTTGATGACGCCGCCCTCGCGCGCCCAGCGGTTGTTGTTTTTCATGTGCGCGGTGGCGCCCAGGCCCCAGAGCCGAACCTCGCTGGAGGCGTTGCCGCCCAGCACCGGCCGGTCCTGCACCAGCACCACCTGCGCGCCGGCGCGCGCCGCGGTCAGCGCGGCGCAGGTGCCGGCCAGACCGCCGCCCACCACCACCAGGCCGGCCTCCAGGCGCTTCGTCTTCAGTTCGCGTACTTCCGGGCTGAATGGCTCGCTGACCATCCGCGGCCAGAGTTCGGGCATGCTTTTCTCCTGTGTGTGGTTCAGTGACCGTGGCGGTCGAGCTCAATATCGTGCTGCTCGCACCATTCGTTGAGCGGGTTGTGGTAGCCGCTGGGCTTGAAGGTCTCGGTCTCCTCCATGCGCTCGCCGACGAGGAAACGCTGGTACTCGTCCAGCTTCCCGACGAAGTCGCGCGGCTGCACCAGATAGTCCATTGGCCGCAGCCACTGGTAACAGTAGCCGACCATGACGGCCTTGCGCGTGTTGGGGCTGAAGTTGGGCGCCCCCGCGTGCCAGGTGCGGTATTCGAAGAGCACGCAGTCGCCCGGGTTCAGCGAGGGCTCGATGGCGCCCACCGGGTCCGGCTGGCCCTCCGGGATCTCGATGCGTTCCTTCAGATTGTTGCTGCCCGGCAGAAACATGGTCACGCCGGACTGCGGCCGGCTCTGGTCGGTGAGGTAGTAGGCGCACTTCAGCCCCATGCGCGGGTACTGGAAGTGACCCAGATCGAGCGTGGTACGGCCGTTGTCGCGGTGCCAGCCGGGCGCGCGCTTGTCGGGGCTGGTGCCCGGCAGTTCCGGCTTGCTGTAGATCACGTGGCTGGTGGAGAGCTGCAGGTTGGAGCCGAAGAGCTGGATCACCAGCGGCAGGATGGTGGGATGCGTGATCAGCGGGATGAAGGCATCGTCATGGGTGACGACGTTGCGGAAGCCGTCGTAGAGCTCGTCGTTGGTCTGGCGGTCCTGCGTCTCGTCGGAGGCGATCAGACGGTCGCCGGCCTCGATCAGCCGCCCGACGGTCTCGCCGTCCAGCGCGTTGCGCACGATCAAATAGCCCTCGTCATAAAACTGACGCCGGTCTTCCTCGCTGACCGGATGATATTCAAGCATGGCTGCCAACCTCGTTTGCCTCAGGTATAAGTGAAATATGCGCTCGCCACACAGTCGCGGTCGACGCTGACGCGCGCCCAGTGCGCGCTGTAGCCCGTCGGGAAAACATACGGCAGGTAGGCGCCGGGCGCGACGTCGAGTTCAGTATACCTGGCCCACTCGCCATCTCCCATAAAGTCCACCTCCACGCGGAAGCGCACGCTGGCCTCGGCGTCGTGGCGTAAATGCAGGGTCTTGTGGTCGAAGCCGGTCATCAGGTAGGGGTCGGAGGGCTCGGCGGCGCGGACGGCTTTGCGCCACCAGGGGCCGCCCCAGCCGGCCGGCTTGCCGAACTGCCACAGGTCATCGGTCTTGCCGAACCACAGCCCCGACTGCGGTTCACCCGCCAGGTGATTGGCGCTGCTGTGCGGGCTGGCGTTGTCGGCGCCCAGCACCAGCAGCCCGCGCCAGGCGCAAAAATCGCCCAACACCCAGAGGTGCGTCGAGATCGGCCGCAGGCCCCAGATACGATCGCCATAGGCCCAGGGCGACAGTTCGTAGAAGATGCCGTGGCAGTCCATCAGGAAGCGTTCGTGGTCGACCTCGCGGATGCGCGGCCACTCGGTCTGCCACATGTGGTCGAAGCAGTGGCTGCCTTTGGGCAAACGGTAACGGCGCCACTGACCGTCGCCGTCGGTGTAGACCTGCAGGATGGCCGAGGCCTGGTCCCAGCCCATGGCGAAGATGGTGCCGCTGAAGTTGCCGCGGCCAACAACCTCGATGAAGGGCGCGCGCTCGATAATCCGCCAGCGCCCGCCGTCCCATTCGGCCAGGCGCCCGGCCATACCGTCGCCGCGGAAGTCGCGTTCGTCGTAGCTGTTGTTGACGACGACCACGCGGCCGAAGTTGCTGTAACCGGCCTTGAAGTGCGCGTACTTGTGGTCCGGCACGCCCAGCTCGCGCGTCAGGTCAGCGAGGAAGGTCGCCTCCAGCGTGTTCACGTCCAGCTCGTAGAACTCGCCCTCCATGCCCAGCATGTAGACCTTGTTCTCCGGGTCGGTCAGATGGCGCATGGTCGAGCACAGCCGCACCTCGACCAGGCTCTCGATGGTGCGCACGCGGCGTTCCGCGTCGATGACGTGCGGGCCGATGAAGAGCTGGTTGGAGTGCCAGTGCAACATGCGGTTGGTGTAGGTGCCGACGCGGCTCTGCGGGTGCTTCACCATGCGCAGGTCGGCGTCGATCTCGTAGAGGCCGGTGCCGACGCCCGAGGCCGACTTGTGCGAGACGTAGCTGATGGCCCACAGCCGGTCCGCCCAGGCGAAGAGCGCGCCCACGCCGCTTTCCGTGCGCGGCGGCCCGGGCTCTGCGCGCAGCGCCAGCGAGGGGAAAACGCCGCTGACTTGCAGGGGTTGAGTCATGTCGTTTTGTTCTCCCGTGTCAGGCTGCCCTCACCCCCGGCCCCCTCTCCCTCAGGGAGAGGGGGAGATTTCCAGGAGCAAGTCTGTTCCCGGGGCATGGAAACCATGGCAGGGCATTGTAGTTAAAGCCCCTCTCCCTGAGGGAGAGGGGTTTGGGGTGAGGGCTGGTCCATGCCGATCAAAGGTGACTATCAATTTCGGACTTCCCGTTTTCCTCAATCCACTTCACGGAGTTTGGGGTGAGGGCCCGTTAATCCGCCCCAGCCACCCCTCCAGCAACGCCAGCATCTCCCCCGCGCGACCCGGCTCCCGCGCCAGCGCATCGTCCAGCTCCCAGGGGTCGCGTTGCACGTCGAAGAGCTGCAGCGCCCGCAGTGGATCGCGCCGCGCCACCAGCTTCCAGCCATCCATCAGCGCGCAGAGCAGGTCACCGCATTCGCTGAAGAGCGGCCGTGCGGACAAGGTCTCGCCGCGCAGGGCCGGCAGCAGCGAGCGCCCCGGCGCGTCCGGGTCGGGGTCGGCGCCGGCCAGTTCCAGCAGCGTGGGCAGGAAGTCCACCGTGCCGACCGGCGTGTCGCAGCGCTGACCCCGCGTCTGGCCCGGCAGACGGACCAGCAGCGGCACGCGCAGCGACTCGTCGTACATGACGCCCTTGCTGAACTGCCCGTGGGCGCCGTTCATCTCGCCGTGATCGGAGGTGAAGAAGAAGGCCGTATCGTCCGCCAGTCCGCTCCGCTCCAGCGTCGTCAGCAGACGGGCGAGGGCCGCGTCCAGTTGCGTGATCTCGCCGTAGTAACGCTCGCGAAAGGTCTGCAGGTCATAATCCGCGTTCCAGTTCGGCATGCAATACCAGGCCGCCGGGTCGACGTTGGGCTCGACCATCAGGTCGCGGCCGGCGTAGCGCGCCAGTTGCTCCGGCGGCGGCGAACAGGGCGGGTGCGGCGCCTGGTACGAGACGAAAAGGCAGAAGGGCTGCGGCAAGTGCGGCAGCCACTCCTGCGCGATGGCCGTCAGACTGTCGGTCTCGTGACCCGCCAGCGTCTGCGCCTCGTCCGCCTCATCGCTCCAGTAGCGGCCCCGCCAGTGATCGACGTGGTGGCTCTCCCAGCCGGCGAAGCGCTGAAAGCCGCCGCGTTCCTCCGGCAGCACCGCGCGTTCGCGCTGCGGCGCGCCGCCCAGATGCCACTTGCCCAGCCAGGCCGTGTGATAGCCGGCCGCGTTCAGGCGCTGCGCCAGGGTGGGCATGTCCCGCGGCAGCGCCTGGCCGTTGCGCGTGACGCCGGTCTGCGAAGGCCAGCGCCCGGTGAGCAAACAGGCGCGCCAGGGCGTGCACAGCGGCGAACTGCTGCCGGCCTGGGTGAAGACCGTGCTCCCCTGCGCCAGCGCCTGCAAGCGCGGCGTCTGCACCAGCGGATGGCCGTCCAGGGCGGTCCAGCGCGCGCCCAGTTGGTCCGCGAAAACAAAGAGCAGGTTGGCTTGTCCGGCAGGCGGCACGGCTGCGATCAGCCCTTGATGCCGGAGAGGTTGGCGCCCTGGATGAACTGTTTCTGGAAGAGGAAGAAGACCGCCAGCACCGGGATGACCATCATCACGGTGGCCGCCATCTGCTGGTGCTGCATACCGCCCTGGCCGGGCAGCGAGGTGAACTTGTACAGGCCGATGGCCAGGGTGTGCAGGCTCTCGTCCTTGAGGTAGATCAGCGGCCCGAGGAACTCGTTCCAGCTGTTCTGCACGCTGAGGATGGCCATCACCACGATGGCCGGCTTGGCCAGCGGCACCATGATCTGCGTGAAGATGCGAATCTCGCTGGCGCCGTCGATCTTGGCCGAATCGAGGAAGTCCTGCTGGATGCCGCGGAAGAACTGCCGCCCGAGGAAGATGAAGAAGGCGTTGCCGAACCATTCCGGCACCACCAGCGGGTAGAAGGTGTTCACCCAGCCGATCTCGTTGTAGACGATGTAGACCGGGATCAGGCGCACCGCGAAGGGCAGCATCATCGTCGCCAGCAGAACCAGGAAGAGCGCGTCGCGGAAGGGGAAGCGGAAGCGCGCGAAGCCGTAGGCCACGATGGTCGAGGAGACCAGGCTGCCGGCCAGCGAGAAGATGGTGATGATCATCGTGTTGCGGAAGGTCACGCCGAAGTTCCAGAAGCGCAGCGCCTCCGTGTAGTTCTCCGGCTGCCAGACGCGCGGGATCCACTCCGGCGGGAAGACCCCCACCTGCTCCAGCGGCATGAAGGAGGTCATCAGCATCCAGATCAGCGGCGCGATGAACCACAGGCTGCAGCCGATCAGCAGGGCGTAGAGCAGCGCCCGCCCGAGGTAAAACTCCGGCGGCTTGCGCACCTGGTACAGTTGCCCGGGAAGGGCTCCGCGTTCGCTGACAGTGGCCATGGTTGCTCTCTCCCTCCCCCTAGTCGTTGTAGAACACCCAGCGGTCGGAGGTCAGCACGACGATGGCGGTGAAGACGAAAAGAATGATGAAGAGAATCCAGGCCAGCGCCGAGGCGTAACCCATCTGCGGCGGCAAAAATTCGAAAGCATGATTGTAAAGATGCAGCATGTAGGTGCGGGTGGCGTCGCGCGGGCCGCCCTGGGTCATGATGAAGACCTGGTTGAAGACCTGGAAAGCGCTGATGATGTTGATCAGGACGTTGAGGAAGATGGTGGGAGTCACCAGCGGCAGGGTCACCCGGCGCAGACGCTGGAACCAGTTGGCGCCGTCGATGCGCGCCGCGTCGTAGTACTCCTCCGGGATGTTCTGCAGGCCGGCGAGGAAGATGATCATCGTCACGCCGACCCAGGTGGTGCTCATCACCAGCAGGCCGTTCATGGCGTAGGCCGGGCTGCTCAGCCAGCGGATGCGCCCCTGGCCCAGCAGGCTCAGGAACCAGTTCAGCAGGCCGTAGCGCGCGTTGAGGATGTAGATCCACACCATCGAGATGGCCACGATGGGCACCGTCGAGGGGATGTAGAAGAGCGTGCGCCAGACGCCGAGGAAGCGCACCTTCGAGTTCAGCAGCATCGCCAGCGAAAAGGCCAGCACGATGCGGACGGCGACCGAGCCGACCACGTAATACGCCGTGTTCAGCAGCGACTTCAGGAAGAGCGAGTCGCCGCTGAAAATTTCCTGGTAATTGGCGAGGCCGATCCACACCGGCGGGTTGATGACGTCGTAGCGCGTGAAGCTGAGCACGAAGGAGGCGACGAAGGGGAAGAGCGAGAAGAGCAGCAGGCCGATGACCCAGGGGCTGATGAAGGCGAAGCCGTAAAGCGCCTCGCGGCGGCGCATGGGCGAGAGGTCGCGCCAGCGCTCGCGCCGGCCCTTCATGCCGCGCCACTGCGTGCCGAATGCTGCCGTCATGCCCCCCTCCTGCGTCCCGACCTGCGCTGAAAAGGGGAGGGGCCTGTGCGCCCCTCCCCATGAACTTGCCCAGGTTGTTTAGCTGTACTGGGCCCAGAACTCGTCCAGCAACGCCTGGATTTCTTCCTCGGCGTCGGCCAGGGCCTGCTCGACCGACTTCTCGCCGAAGAGCACCTCATCCTCCATGCGGTTGAGGATCTCGTTGGCTTCCGGCTGCACCGGCGACACCGTAATGACGCTGTCCAGCACCGCCACGCCGAGAATGTCCGCGGCCATACGGTGCGACACGCCTTCCTTCGCGTAGCCGTCGCAACCCGCCAGCGGCGAGGGGCGCCCCTGCTGCTGCAGGAACCAGCAGGCGCCGCCGACCATCTTCGTGGTGGTCTCGCCGTCGCCATTGACGTCGCCGACGCCGATCAGGGCGCCCGCTTCATCGTAGTCCAGTTCCAGCTCGACGTTGGATTCGACCTGGGCCGTCATCCACTTGACCAGCTGCCAGGCCTCGTCCGGGTGCGGGGCGTTCTTCGGGATCATGAAGCCCCAGCCGCCGGAGAACCCGCCGCGCCGGCCCGGGTTGCCGCTGGGACCGTAGGGCATGGGCGCCACGCCGAAACCGAGGTTGCCCATGTCGTCCGTTCCGAAGACCTCGGGCGTGCCGTGGCTCTCCAGCTGGAACAGTTGCCAGGAGCCGCTGAACTGGATCGAGTCGAAGCCGAGAATCAGCGGCGTCTGGTCGAACTCGCCGGTCATCTCGTAGAAGGAGCTGACCTCCTCGATGCCGAAGTTGATGTCATTGGTGAAGTCGCGGATGAATTCCATGGTCTCCACGCCGGCCTGGTTGTTGATGGTGACCGTGCGCAGGTCGTCGCTGATCCAGTCCTGGCCGTTGGCGTTGAGCCAGGTCAGGAAAGCGGTGGCGGCGACGTTGACGCCGACGTGGTCGAGGAAGCCATCCTCACCGGTGCTGAGCGCCCGGCCGACTTCCTTCAGTTCGTCCCAGGTCTCGGGGAAGGAGTCGAAGCCGGCGTCGGCCAGGTGCTTCTTGTTGTACCAGCCAAGGGCCACCGCCCCGCCGGTCGGGTTGGGCAGCATCCAGGTCTGGCCGCCGTACTGGTTGCCGCCGAACTCCGCGGGCACGAACATGTCGGCGGTGATGCCGTCCATGGCCATGTAGTCATCCAGCGGGATGATCGACTCGGTCGCGGCGAAGAAGGGCAGGTCCTGGCGGCCGAACATGGTCACGTCCGGCGGCTCGCCGGCCGCGATGGCCGTCAGCAGGTTGGGCAGGCGGTTGTCCCAGGGCAGGAAAACGTTGTCCACGCAAATGCCCGGGTTGGCCACCTCGAAGGCCGCGATGGCCGCCTCCATGATCGGGATGCGGTTGCCGCCCCAGTGGTGCCAGTAGGTCAGCGTCACGTCGCCCTGACAGTCGGCGGTCTGCGCCTGCGCCGCCAGCGTGAAGGACAGCAACATGGTTAACAGCAGCACTGCGCTCAAGAGCTTCCTGGTCATTGGATGTTCCTTTCTCTATACGGTCGAAGACTGGCTTGTTTCAGGCCTGTGAATCCTGATGCCGCGGCCGGCGACGTGCGCCACGCCGCAATTTTGAAAATATACCCCGCCCCGCCCCGTGGGTCAAAGCGCGGGGTGTCAGGGCATCATGCGCCGTACATTTGTGCGAAGCCTTGTTGTAGAATCAACATGCGTGTGGCGCGAGTGAGGGAGTGTGAAGCGTGGAATCGTTTACATTGAAGGGGGTGTGGTGGCTGCCGGAAAACCCTAACCACACGGTTGAGGGCAATTTGGCATTTGATCCAAGAGGCAGATCGAAGCTGGAAATATTTGATACATTCCAAACAGGGTCTGTAAAGACCTACGCAGATTATTTTCCTCCAAGGGTAGTTCCAGTCGTTCTTGGTGAAGATGATACAGGTCAAGAAATCACGCTTATTGAATCGGACGAGTATTTCCAACCCTCTGGAAATAGACCCCCGTGGGAATACGCCTGGTATAGACCTCGCAACATTGTTCGTGGACTTCATATCAAGACATTGGAAGACTTTGCGTTTAATCAATTGACTGTTGACTACTACGGTCTTCAAGTGTGGGCTGATCCTCGTCGAAATGCAGGCTCACTAAATCCGGTTCCCATCGCCTCACACGAATCTCTTACAGATGACATATGTGTCTCAACAGGAAAATTTAGTCTCAGGATTCGCCGCGGTTTTCCGCATGATGCACAACTAGATGATGAGGTAGAAAGCCAAGCTTCCTCTGTCAATTTCCTGTCTGACGATCCTCTGAATTTCGACGTTCTACTTGGAATGATCACAGACTTTCAGTTTTTCCTTAGCTTGGCAATGCGTATCTCAACATGGCCGACAGTGGTACAAGCACCTCATCCAAACGAAGAAAACAACATGATCTCGATCCACTTCGCGCCGGTCACGGAGTACAGGAATGTAGACGGACTGACCAGTTCCTCAATGTATTTCACTCTTGAGGATGCGCTTCCGTTCCTGGAGCGAGGTCTACAGAACTGGTTTGAAAAGTCTGAACTGTTGTCCAACGTTCTCGAAATGTACAACTGGGCGATTTCCAGAGAATTGTTCATTCAAGAACTTTTCATGCTTTTCGCTCGAGCAGCAGAAGTCGTTCATCGGCAGTTGCACGGTGGTACATACATGGACAAAGGATTGTTTGATGAAACCAAGGAACAACTGAAGGATTCAGTAAGGGAATTGTTTCCATCGAACACAAACAAGGATTTAAGGAGAAGGATTTACGAGAATGTTAATTCGGCAAATCTCTATTCACTGAAGGACAGATTTTACGACATTCAGGAAAGGCATCAACGTCACAGCAATCGACTCTTCAAAGACTACGACTGTTTTGTCGAGCATGTCGTGGATACGCGCAACTATCTCACTCACTTTGCCGAGCGAGACAAGAAAAAGGCCAAACTGGAATTCGAAGACCTGTACAAAATGAGTGACCGGCTAAGGGTAATTCTCGAAGTTAGCCTCTTGTCGGTGCTAGATCTGGAAGATGCCGAGTTAGAGCAGATTATCTACCGGCCTATTGAGAAACTGATAATGTAACCAGCCGCTTTCTCCTCAAACGTACATGGACGTACATAGTTCGGTTCTCCATTTCCAACTAACTTAGATTGCCTACTCCAAATACCGCTCACCCAAACCGCGGACGCGATCAGCGCCGACAGCGTTCGTCCGGAGCAGCATCGCATCCGGCACACAGGCGCCACCCCGCCCTCACCCCGCGCTGACCACATCCAGCCCCCCAAACAGCACCATGTCCGACATCAGCAACTGCCGGTCCGTGTGGCTGACGTCAATGCCGGTAATGTCCGTCCAGGGCGGCTCCCCGCGCCAGACGCGCAACATGAGCGGATGATGGCCCGCCGGCGCGTCCGCCGGCAGCTCCAGCCCCATCACCTTGTGCACGATCGTCCCCGGCAGAAAGGCCGTGGAGGGCAGCAGCGTGCCGAGCTGGGGGTCGTCGTCCTGGGCGATGGACTCGAAATCCGCCCCCGTCAGGACGTGCAGCGACACCAGCAGCACCGGCGCCGGCAGGGGTCGGCGCGCCTGCCAGTAGAGATGCACCTCGACGCGCGCGCCGGGTGACGCCGGGGCGTTCTCCAGCCGGTAACCCAGCAGGGCCAGGTCGCCGTCCATGTATTCCAGTTGCACGCGTTCGGCCTGCAGCGCCAGTTGCAGCGCCGGCGTCAGCCACAGCCAGGCGGCATAGGCCGCCACCACCAGCGCGCCGCCCAGCGGCACCAGCCGGGACGCCCGCGTCCAGAATGCCAGGCGTCCCGGCCCGCGGCGCTGTGGCGGCAGCCGCCTGGGCGCCAGGAGCAGCAGCGAGCCCAGCGCCAGCGTCACCCCCAGCAGCTCTGTAATCTCCTCAACGACGGCCCAGACGGGCCGCGTGACGGACTGGCAGGCGGCGGACAGCCAGTCCGGTCCGGCGCAGCTAAAGCCGACCCGGTACAGCTTGTCCAGCAAGGCATCCAGCAGCAGGGCGCTGAGCGCCATCATGGCGATGCCGGCGAGCAACAGGGCGTATTCACGCCGCCGTCGCTCACTGGTGACCAGCAGCAACAGCGCCGGCAGCCCCATCACCAGACCCGCCGCCAGGTACAGCGCTCGCCACAGTGGCCGGTTGGTCTCGTGAATCAGAAAATACTCGTCGAGGCCGAGAAAGAGGAAACCGGCGCCCAGCAGGAACCAGAACACCCGGTAGGCCGGCGCCGGCAGTCGCCCGTCTGCATCCTTCCACGACAGCCCGGCAGCGATGAGCAGGGCCGCCAGGCCGGCCATGAACAACTGCGCGGCGCCCATGGCGACCGAAAGGCGATACTCGCCGCCCAGGTCCAGATGCCATTGCAGAGACGTGCTTCCCGGCGACAGAATGCCCGGCTGCGCCAGCGCCAGCAGCACTTCCACGGCCAGCAGCACGAAAAGAAAGCGGCGCACGAAGGGCGATGGACCGGCGCGCCAAAGCAGGATCGCGCCCAGCGCCAGCAAGACCAGAATTGACGCCACCAGCAGGGCCAGCAGCAGAAACTCATTCATTGTTTTGCCGGGTCAACTGGCCTGGGCATCCCCTGGCCCATTCTTGCGGACGATTCCCCTTGCCGCCATTCCCGCTGCCGCCCTTAACCCTGCCTGAAACGCGCGCGCAGCAGCGCCGCGCCCGACGCCGGACAGAGCCGCACCAGCGCCAGGCCATGTTCCTCCAGCCACTGCCAGCCCTGCCCGACCGCGTCCACGTCGTCCACCTGCGGCAGGGTCGCGTTGTCCACGCTGACCTCCGTCGGCGCGCCCGCGCCGGCGAGCAGAACGTAGGTCGGCTGGCCCGGCTGGTCCTGCAGCAGGGCCGTCAGCGCGCCGGAGTCGTCATAGCTGCTGCCGGCGATCTGCGCGCCGCTGGTGAGATGCAGCGTGCCCCCCGCCCCGTTGCGCAATACTTCCTGCCCGGCCTCCAGCGGCAGACCGGCGCGCGGGAAGCTGTTCAGGCCGATCAGCTGCGGGTTCAGCCACCAGGTGTATTCCTCCTCGCCGTGCACCGTGCTGAAGGCGTCCGGGTAGAAGCCGCGCTGCGGGCCGAAGTCGATCTGCTCCTGGATGCCGTGCCGCGCGATGCCCTCGGCCAGGCGCGCCCGGTCCAGCGGGCCGTCGCCGGGCCGCAAGGCCGCCAGGCGCGTTAGCGCGTCGCTGTACCACAGGCCGTTCCAGTGCACGATGACGCCGAACCAGGACTGCACGTCGTGGAAGGTGGCGCCGAAGACCGGCACGGTGCCGTAGCGCATGATCGGGCGATAGTAGCCGTTCCAGAGGAAGGTGAAGGGCAGCCCGGTCATGGCCCAGCGCTCGGCCTGGTCGAGGTAGCCCTCGTCGCCGCTGAGACGCCAGGCGGCCACGTTGACGTTGATCAGCCAGGGCACGGCCAGCACGTCCGGCACGTGCAAATGCAGTTCCCAGGTCTGGGCGCCCTCGGGACGCCGCTGCGCGTTGCACCAGTCGGCGGCGTGCAGGCTGGCGGCCACGGCCCCGGGCTCGCCGCTGGCCAGCGCCCAGGCCAGCAGCGGGATGACTTTGCCGCCGGTGTAGCCGGTGGCGCTGTCCTGCGCCTCGCCCATCAGGGCCAGGCGCTCGTCGGTCTTGAAGCTGGCGACGTCGGCCACGGCGGCCGGCGTCCAGCCCCAGCTGCCATCGCCCTGCTGCCCGGCCATGAGTTCCTGCGCCGCCGCGCGCATGCCGGCCAGCGTCGCCGCCACGTCGCCCCGCACCAGCGCCATGTCCAGCAGCGAGACGTTGTGCGGCGCGCGCATCGGCTCGGCCCTGGGCAGGGCGCGCTCCACCTGGTCGCGGGCGCGAGCCTGCCGCACCGGGTCCCCTTCGGCCCAGCGACTGTAACGCCAGAGCTGGTTGGCCAGCAGCGGCTCAAAACGCGGCTCCCAGTTGTCCTTCAGGGTATGGTGCCAGGCCTCGTCCCCCTCGTGCCAGGCCACGTCGAGGTAGGCGTCGACGCAGAGTTCGAGGTTCTCGCGCCAGTCGGCCTCCGGCGCCGGCAGGGGCGGCAGACCGTAGGTCGCCAGCCATTCGCGCAGGATGCCGAAGACGCCGCCGCCCGGCGCCGCGGCCAGGCGCGCCTCCAGCGTCAGCGGGTTGACGGGGTCGACGCTGACGGGCGTGTGGGCCTCGGTCTGGCCGGGTGTCACCCAGCGCTCGTAGGGGCCGGGCACGGAGAGCGCCATCAAATGGTTGTCGGGCCCGCCCTCGTGGCGGTTGGGCGAGGAGAAGCGCGCCGCCGGGTGACGCCAGGCGCTGCCCCAGTTCTGGTTGGGGTCCCAGAGCAGGCCGACGCCGCAGCCCTCATGGCTGACGGCCATCATGGGAATGGTGATCTGGTAGGGGTGCGGCACGCTGCGCTCGGCGAACTTGCCGGCGGCGAAGCGCGTATCCGAGGAGGGCTCGTCGTCCAGCAAATACTCCAGGCCCGGGAAGAGCGCCTCCTCGCGCGCTGCGCCGAAGCTGCCCTCGCCGGCCAGCAGACGCGGCCCGCTCCAGTACAGCACCTGGCGCGGCGCGGAGCTCTCCAGGCGGCAGGCCATGTTCAACTGGTTACCCTGCGCCACGCGCGCGACAGTGACGCTCTGCCGCCAGGACACGCCGTCCCCGTCCACGAAGCCGCCGCTCAGTGACAGCGAGTCCGCGCTTTCCTGCCAGCTGTCAGCGGCCAGTTCGACCTCATGGCGCTCGCCGGCCCCGTCGCGGTAGACGAGGCGCGCCAGCGGTTCGCAGCGCGCCATCAGGCGCCACCCGTCGCCGACGCGCGCCTCAAGCCCGTAACCGACGACGCGGCCGTCGCGCTCCAGACAGTTCAGACGCAGTGAAGCGGTCGCAAGCGAAGGGGACATGCCGGACTCCTTTCCGCTGTGTCGCGGCGCAGGCTCAGGCCTTGACGGCGCCGCTGGTGATGCCGCGAATGTAATAGCGCATGCCAAACATGAAGAGAATCAGCAGCGGCACGGTGGCCACGGTGTAGGCGGCCATGCGCGGCCCCCAGTCGGTGATGCCGTACTGCGAGGTGAACTCCGTCAGGCCGACGGAGACCACCTGAATGTCGCTGTTGCTGATGGTCAGCAGCGGCCAGATAAAGTCGTTGTAGGAGGCCACGAGGTGCATGATGGCCACGGTCACGATGATCGGCCAGGAGAGCGGCACGGCGATTTTGTAGTAAAGCTGGATCTCGCTGGCGCCGTCGATGCGGCCCGAATCGAAGAGTTCCTGCGGCAGGGTGGCGAAGAAGGTGCGACAGAGCAGGATGCCGAAGACCTGGCCGCCGGAGGTCCACGGCAGGATCAGGGCCCAGGGCGTGTTGATGATGCCCAGCTGGCTGACCAGCACGAAGGCCGGGATCAGCGTCAGTACGCCGGGGATCATCAGCAGGGCCAGGATGCCGAGGTAGATCGTCTCGCGGAAGGGGAAGCGCAGGCGCGCGAAGACGTAGCCGCTCAGCGAGGCGAGGAAGACCACCAGCAGCACCGACACGCCGGCGTAGCTGACCGAATTGACGATGTAGCCCTTCATGGCCTCGTAGCCGGTCGGGTAGTTCTCGAAGCGTATCGGGTTGGGCGCGGCCCAGAAGCGACCGTAAATCTGGCCGTTGTCCTTCAGCGAGAAGAAGAGCATCAGGATGATGGGCACCAGCGTCAGGAAGAGCAGCGCCAGCAGGCTGAGCAGGATCAACCCCTGCTGGAAGTTTTCGCGCCGCTGCGCCTGGCGTTTCGTGATCTGCCGGTCCTGCTTCATGGTCAGCGTCGACATGTCAGGCCTCGTATTCCACCTGCGAACGCACGTAGCGCAGGTTCAAAATCGTGCCGCCCAGAATGACGATGAAGAGAAAGGTGCCCATGGCCGACGCCAGGCCGAAATTCGAGAACAGGGTGGCGTTGTAGTAAAGCTCCAGCGCCGGCGTGTAGGTGGCGTCACTGGGCCCGCCGCCGGTCGTCAGGAAGATCAGCTGGAACTCCTGCATGCTGGCGATGAAGGTCAAAATCAGCAGCAGGCGAAACTGGGGCACGAGCATGGGCAGGTCGATGCGCGTGAAGCGCGTCCACCAGCTGGCGCCGTCCACCTTCGCGGCGTCGAAAAGCTCCTGCGGGATGCCAATCAGGCCGCCGTAGATGATCAGCAGGGCGAAGGCGCTGATCCAGGGGAAGCCGATGGCCACGATGGCCGGCATGGCCGTGGCCCGCTCGCCCAGCCAGGAATGCACCCAGTGTTCCAGCCCGAGCGAGATGAGCGTCTGGTTGAGCAGGCCGATGGTCGGGTCGTAGATGTTGACCCATATCAGGATGCCGACCACGCTGGGCACCACCAGCGGCACGATGAAGAGCGTGCGCGCCAGGTATTGCAGCAGGCTGTGGCGGATGTGAAAGATCAGTTCGGCCACCAGCAGCGGCATCGCCAGCTTGAGAAAGCCGGACAGCGCCAGGATGGCCGCGTTCTTCATCCCGACCCAGAAATAGTTGCTGTTGAGCATATTGTCGAACTGCCGCGTGCCCACCCAGAGCGTCTCGCCGGTCGGGTTCCAGTCCGTGAAGGAATGATAGAGGCCGGAAAAGGCTGGATAATAGTTGAAGATCAACAGGAGAATGACCGTCGGCGTCAGCAGCACGTAGGCGATGCGCCGCCGCCACATGGTCAGCAGCAACAGGCGCGTCGGCCGCGACGTGACCAGCCAGAAGCGTCGCCCGGAGTCCGTGCGCCGAACCCAGATTGAGGCCAGCGCGGCAAGCAGCAGCAGCGCCGCGGGGATGCCGATCGTCAGGTTGCGCCGCAGCTCCTGCGCCGACCGCCAGGCGGCCGCCGCCCCGGTCGCGGTCCAGGAGCGCACCTGCCCGTCGCGCGTGCCGATCAGCCAGTGTTCGCCGTCAGCCGAAAGCGCCAGCGCGGACACGTCGCCGCCGGTGGGATGCGCTTGCAGCACGCTGCCGTCCGCGCTGTCGAGCAGGAAGAGGTTGTCATAGCGCGTGCCGAGCAGAATGCGGCCCCCGTCGCTGCTGAGCGCCAGGTGCAGGCAATAGTTGCGCTGGCGCGGGTTGCAACGCGTTTCGTCCGGCGCGGGCATCTGCCACACGACCTCGGCGTTGTTGCCCTTGATGAACGCGATCTCACCGTCCAGCGTGGCGGCCGCCACCGCAGCGCCGTTGCTGCTGACGGCCACGCTGAGGATTTCGTCATCCAGCTGGGCGCGCCACAGACGTTGACCCTCGGGACTGTAAAGCAGCACCTGGGAATCGCGCGTGCCGAAAATGGGACGGATGGCCCGGCTGCCGTAGATGGTCACCGCGTCGGCGATGTTGCGCAGGTTGCTCTCCCACAGCAGGTCGCCGCTGGCGCGATCGAAGTAACGTGCCACGCGGCCCTCGTCGATCGCCACCACGCGCGAGCCGTCATTTGACATGGCCACGTCGTAGACGATGCGCGGCGACCGGTAGCGCCAGACTTCCTCCCCGCGCGCGTCCAGCAGGTAGACGTGGCGGTCCTCGCTGGCCACGGCCGTCCAGGCGCCGTCGCCGGAGACCGCGACGCCCCAGACCGTGCCTTCCGGCTGGAACTCCCACAGCAGCGCGCCATCAGTGCGGTAGGCGGCGACGCGATTGTTGCGGCTGCCGACCACCTGCACGCCGCCGTCGGCGCTGAGCGCGAGGCTCCAGACGCTGTCGCCGGCGTCCGCCGTCCAGCCGTCCTGCGCCGGCAATGGCAACGCAGTCACCAGCAAAAGCGACAGCCAAAGTATGGCGACGCGGGTCAGGGGGCGCATGAATCCGTCTTCACTGAAGTTGCGCTGTTGTCAGGTCGGGCCGGGGGCCGGGTCGCCGCAGCGTCCCGACCCTGCAGCCAGTTGCTGTAACCGACTAGTAGTTGGCCGGTTTCTTGCTCGGGTCCTCAAGGTCCTCAGCCGTCAGGTTGATGTGATCGAGGATGCCGTCGAAGTGGTTCATGAGCGAGGCCTGGTAGCTGGCGAGGAACTCGTCGAGCGTGATTTCCCCGGTGAAGTACTGCTGCGCCAGGTCCACCCATTCGCGCACGGTCGGCTGATAGTCGTTGACGCCGCGCGAGCGGTAGGAGCCGGCGTTGTCCTTCTCGGTGTTGCCGATCAGGCGCAGACCCGCGAAGCGCTGCTCCAGCACCGGGTCCGGCAGCGCGACGTCATTCAGCGCCATCGGGCCGGCGATGCCGCCGTTGGGGTTGTTGGGGTCGAGACGGTTGTCGAGGTAGAGACCGGCGCCTTCGGGGCTGGTGATGAACATCAGGAAGTCGACCTCAAGGTCGTTCTGGGCCTGGTCCTTCCTGGGTACGCCCCAGAAGCCAATGTTGACCGAGATGGTGCGCGCGGGCGCGTCCACCTCGGGCCCTTCCATGGTCGGGTTGTTGAAGGTGCCCAACTCAAAGACGCTGGCCGCCAGGTCCTCGGCGGAAGGCGTCGGCGTGGGTTGACCTTCCTCGACGCCGCCGTAATTGTAGGTGCCCTCGGCGAGGCTGCGGATGTCCTTCTCGAAGCTCGCCAGCAACCAGGCGCCGTCAAGGCGCATGGCGGCCTGGCCGGTCAGGAAGAGCGGGTAGGCGTCGTAGGTGCCCACCCAGCCGTCCTGCGCGCAACGGTCGCCCATGGCCTTGAAGTTGCTGTACATGTCGCGCCAGGCGGGGCCGTCGACGCGCTGCACGCCGTCGCGCAGGGCGATCATCTTGCGCACCGGGTTGAAGGTGATCTCGCTGCGGTCGTCGTTGTAGGGGTCCGTCGGGTCGTAGACCCAGGCGTCGTCAACGCCCTCGCGGAAGCAGTAGTCGCCCGGCTGGCAGCGCACGATTTCGGCCTCGTCGCGCGTGTACTGGTCGGCGTACATGCGGAAGAGCCAGCCCATCCAGATCTGCCACAGCGAGCGATAGTCGCCCTCGACGCCCAGCGGGATGATGCCGGCCTCGCTCAACTGGTCGCACCAGCCAAGGAACTGGTCCCAGGTGGGCTGGTTGAGCGGACTGGCGGCCACAGCCATGGCCTCGTCGAGGATACCGGCCTGCTCGAAGAGCGAGCGGTTGTAGTACCACAGCGTCTGCACCGTCTCGAGGTTGAGCATGTACATTTCGCCCGTCAGGGGGTTGGTCATGTTAAGCAGGGCGCCCTGATCGAAGTCCTCGCGCCAGGGCCGCATGCTGTAGGGATTCCCGGCGTCCAGATAGGCGCTCAGGTCCAGGAAGGCCTTGTCGTTGACCAGGTCCGCGACCACGTTGGCGTTCACGTAGGAGGCATCCGGCGTGCCGGCGGCGAACTGCGTGCGGATCCACTCCTGATAACCCTCCTGTGGCTTGAGTTCAACCACGCATTCCACGTCCGGGTGCATGGCGGTGTAGGCGTCGCAAAGCGCCTGCCAGGTCTGGGTATCGCGCTGCTGGAAGCTGATCACGATGCGACCGGAGAGCATGGCCGTGTCGTCGTCGGCCATGACCTCGATCTCGACTTCCTCACTCTCGCCCTCACCTTCCTGCGCCAGCGCCAGGCCGCTGAAGGCGCCCAGGGCGAGGATGAGGGTCAGCAACAGCAATAAACGAAGATATCGGGTAGCCATGGTTCTCTCTCTCTGTCTTCCATTCTGAAAACGGCCGACGGACCGGCCCGCAGGGACAGGCCCGCCGCGACCAGGCGCCATGGTAGCGGATACCCTGCGCCAGGTCAAAAGGGCGTTTGGCTGTTCTCAGGTCGCATCGTAGGGGTGGACGTGAGGGTTGCGCGCCGTCAGCAGGTCCGTGCAGCGCCGGCCGATCAGGGCCATGTGCGACTGCTGCCAGGGATGCGTGTAGATGTAGAAGCGCCCTTCACGCAGGGCGGTAAAGGTGTGCGCCGCCACTTCCGCGGGGTCCATGCCGTTTTCAATCGTGATCGAATGCCCGGCCAGCCACTCGCGGCGGCCGGGAATCTCGATGTCGCGCTCGTCCGGCTCGTGGGCGATGGCCGCCGGCCGGTTGCGCCGCGCGCCCGTCAGCGCCGTGGCCACCGGCCCGGGCAGGAGCACGTGCGCCTGCACCTGCGTGTCCATGCGCGACAGTTCCTCGTGGAGCGTCTCGCTTAGCGCCACGACCGCGTGCTTGCTGACGGTGTAAATGCCCAGGTGACCGGCGATGAGGCCGGCGATCGAGGCCGTGTTGACGACGTGCGCGGGCTCGTTCTGCTCCAGCAGCCGCGGCGCGAAGACGTGCACGCCGTGGATCACGCCCCAGAGGTTCACGCCCAGCAACCACTGCCAGTTGGCGAGCGTGCCCGCCAGCACGCTGCCCGCCACCGCCGAGCCCACGCCGGCGTTGTTGCAGAGGAGATGCACGGCGCCGAAGCGCGCGAAGGCCTGTTCAGCCAGCGCCTCCACCTCCGCCAGCTGTGAGACGTCCGTGCGGACGGGCAACACCTCCGCGCCCCCTGCCCGCAATTCCGCCGCCGCGGCGTCCAGCGCCTTCTGCTCGACGTCGGCCAGCACCAGGCGCATGCCCTCGGCCGCCGCCTGGCGCGCCAGCCCGAGGCCGATGCCGCTGGCGCCGCCGGTGATGACCGCGACCTTCCCCCCGAAATCCTGCATGTCAACCCCTCCCGGTTTCCGCCGTCTGTTCCTGCCGCATGACGGCTGTGGCGGCGGCCACCACCTGCTCGTGTATGTGCGGGTTGGCGGCGATGACGCCCTGGTTGCGCGCCAGCGTGGCGCCCAGCGAGAAATCCAGCGCCGAGCCGTCCAGGTCGCTGACGATGCCGCCGGCGGCCTGCACCAGCGCCGTGCCCGCCGCGTGGTCCCAGATGCGGTGCACCATCCTGCCGCCCTGGCGCCCCAGGCGCAGGTAAAGGTCCGCCGCGCCGGCCGCCACGCGCCCATACTTCTCCTGGCTGTCGATGCGCTCCAGGCGCGCCGCAGCAAGGCCCGCCGCCGCCTGCAGCGCTGCCACGCGCGAACGGCTGGAATGCGAGGGCTCGTAGCTGTCCATCAGCAGCATGTCCGCCGGCTCGCGACGCTGCGAAACGCGCAGCCGCCGCGCCGCGCCGCCAGCCAGCGGCTCCATCAGGGCCCGTCCACTCTTCGTGTACAGTAGCTGGCCGCCGCCCGGCCAGCCCGGCGCCGCCAGCAGGCCGGCGACCACCTGGCGCCGCGCGTCCAGCTGGCCCACGGCCACCACGTAATGCCGCAGCGCGATGAAACCCTTCGTGCCGTCGATGGGGTCGATGACCCAGGTGCGCGCCGCCTCGCGCCCCTGGCCGTGGTCCAGCCAGAGGCAGAGTTGCGCCTCGCTCACCTCTTTGGCCAGTACCGCGCTGACCTGACGCCGCACTTCCTCGCGCTCCGCCGCGCTGACGAGTTGCAGAAACTGCGCGGCGCCCTCCTCGGCGATGACGGCGTCCTGCGGGAACAGTCGGGCGATGGCGCGACAGAGAATCGCCTGGGCGCCGTAGTCGGCGATGGTGACCGGCTCGGCGCCGCCCTTGCGCTTGACCGCATCGTCCCCTTGCGCGGGGCGGATGTGTACCCGCTGCACCGCCTGGCACAGCGCGGCCGCCTGACGCGCGGCCGGCAGTAGCTGCCTGATTTCGTCCATGGACTGTCCTGACAATCGCTGTGGAAAGCGCAGCGGCCATTTTAGCGAGGGCGTAAGCCCGAAGCACGCCAGCGGCGCCATTGCGTGTCCCCGTGGGGTAGCGAGGGCGTAAGCCCGTCGCATCCCTTTGGGGTAGCGAGGGCGTAAGCCCGAAGCATCCCTGGAAAAGGGGTAGCGAGGGCGCAAGTCCGAAGCACGCCAACGGCGCCATTTAGCAAGGGCGCAAGCCCGCAGCATCCCGCAGGGACGATTTACCAAATCGCCCACCCCGGCTTTAAAACAATTTCTGAAATCTGCCAAACTCGCCTCTCCCGCATCCCCCAGGGGCAGCAGCGCTCACAGCGGCAGGGGGATGCGCAGCAGGTCGCGGCCGTTGATCACCTGGCCGTCATAGTCCGCGCGGACCTCCTCCGGCAGCGTCTCGATTTGGCCGCCCCAGCAAAGCTGATGCACCAGCACCAGCAGTTTCGGTCGTACGCGCGTCGCCAGGGCCGCCAGCTCCTGCGTGGAGGTATGCACGCTGCCGTGATAACGCTGCCATGCCGGCGTCAGGGCGGCGCAGGCCCGCGCCGAATAGACCTCGTGCACCAGCACGTCGCAGTCCTGCGCGGCACCCTCAATGCCGGCGCAGGGCGCCGTGTCGCCGGAGACGACGACGCGTCCGGCAGTTGTGTCGAAGCGGTAGGCCCAGGCGGGCCAGGAGCCATGCTGCACGCGGAAGGCCGTCACCTGTACCCGCGCGTCGGCATAAACCAGGCCGGGCGCGTCGAACTCCCGCGTGACCAGGCGCTGACCGCCGTCGCCGGCCGGTTCCAGACCCTCCAGCCGCTCGCGCACGTCTTCGCGCCAGGCGGCGCGCACGCCCTGCGCCAGGGCCTCCAGCCCGACCGGGCCATGGACCGTCAGCGGCGCGCGGCGCCCCAGCGTCCAGGGGGTCAGCAGCAGGTCGGGCAAACCGGCCGTGTGGTCGTGATGCAGATGCGTGAGGAAGGCCAGGCGCAGGTTGGGCGGCGCCAGCGCCGCGATGCCCATGTCGCGCCAGGCGCTGAAGGCGCGCCGTACGACGCCGGGGCCGAAGTCCACCAGGTACGAATGCCCGTCGACCACCAGGGCCAGCGCCGACCCCTGCCGGTCGGCCTCGGCGTTGGGCGTCCCCGTGCCCAGCAGGATGAGTTCAGTCGGCATGGCCCCTGCCAACTGCCTGGCGGAAAACAAAACGACCGGCATGCCTGCCGGTCGTCACCTGCGTGCCTGGAGGGATTCGAACCCCCGACCTATGGTTCCGTAGACCATCGCTCTAATCCACTGAGCTACAGGCACCTGGGCGTCATGGTGGCACAGGCAGGGCGGACTGTCAAGCCCGCGGCGACCGGCGTCAGGCGTCCGCCAGGGCGGCCCCCTCCGGCGCGCTGACCTCAACCACGCCATCGTAGCGCATGTTGTCCAGCGAGAGCGTCAGGAAAATGTTGGCCGGCGCCGTCGACTGCGCGCCGCTGCCGCCCAGCATGGCCGCGTTCATTTCCACGCCCAGGTCCAGCGCGAGCCGGCGCATCAGGCCGCTCTCCAGTTCGACGGCCGAATTGACCGTCAGCAGCAGGTCCTGCAACAGCATCCCCAGCATGGGGCCCACCGAACTCAGGGTATCGTCACCGGTGGTTTCACCGGCCACCGTCATCAACTCGCTGAAGGTCGGCGAAAGCAGCCAGGCGCCCAGATCAACCTCGATCTGAAAATGCGCCTGACCGCCCGAATTCTCCAGCCGCGAACCGCTGCTGTAGGCATCCAGGCCGAGAAAGGCCAGCCAGCCGAGAATGTCAATCGCCTGGGCGCCGGCCATTTGCGTGGTGTCACCGGGCAGGCCGGATGCGGCGAGACTTTCGTCCAGCGGCATGCCCTGCCAGGGGTCATCCTCGCTCATGCGCAGGTAGAGAATGTTGTCCAGCAGGCGCAGACCGACGAGGACCGGCGTCTGACCCACCGTGACCGAATCCCCCGTGCCGCTCAGGTCCAGCGTCATGAGCGGCTGGCCGCCGTCGTCCGTACCCAGGGCACCCGCGCCGGTCAGCGCCAGGCCCATGGCGAAGGCCGGGTCACCTTCCAGCGTCAGGTCCAGCGACAGATCGAAATGGAGCGTGTCCTCATCCATGCCGGAGCCGGTCAGCAGGGCCAGGTTGGCCTCGCCGAGGCCCTCAATGGCCAGCTGGGCCAGGGCCGGCACGGCGCCCGTCAGCAACAGCAGTGCGGTCAACAGGACTGAAAACCGGCGCATGGCTAGGCTCCTGAAATCCAGGTCGGTGACGGGCATCGCCGCCAGCCTGCCAGTGTATTGTGCAGCCCTGACGCTGTCAACCGACCCCGACGTCTGTGGGCCCCGGCTGCGTTGCGCGCCCGGCGCGTACTTGCTATGCTGGCCCGCATGGAAAGACCTGTCATGCGCCACGTCTGGTTGCTGCTGGCAGCCCTGCTCCTGCCGGCCGCCTGCAGCGCGCTCGAACCGCAACAGGCGCCGCCCACGATCACCCTGGTGGTCGCCACGGTGACGCCGCCGCCAACGGCCACGCCGGTTGTCACAGTCACAACCCCGCCCAGCCCAACCGCCACCCCGGAGCCCAGTGAGACGCCGCTCCCCAGCGCGACCCCGGTCCGCAGCGGCGTGATCGACGCCGAACGTTCGGTCAACCTGCGCGCCGGCCCGGGCGTGAGTTACGCCGCCATGGCAGCCCTGCAGCCCGGCGACGAGGTGACGCTGCTGGCCCAGGACGAGGACGCCAACTGGCACCAGGTGCAACTGGAAGACGGGCGCACCGGCTGGGTCGCCGCCAGTCTGGTCGTCGCGGCGGCGGCGCCGGCGCCGGCAGCGGAGTTGCCGGTCATCGCGGTGGAATCGATCCGCGCGACGGCGACGGCCATCGCCGCCGGGGAGGACGCGCCGGCGGCTACCGAAGCGGAAGCGCCGGCCGCCGAAGGCCCGGGTGAGGCGCCGGCCGACGGCGCGCGGCGCACCGGTGTGGACGTGCTGGCCTACTGTGATGACGACGAACACGGCTTCCCGGCGCCGACCGGCCTGGTCGCCGGCTCGACCATCGACGTCTGGTGGACCTGGTTCGCCAGCACGCGGGCGCAGGTCGATGATCACCTGGCCAACGCCATCTACGAGGTCACGGTGGATGGCGAACCGCTCAACGACTGGCGCAACTATCGCGTGCCGCCCGAACTCCATGATGACGGCAACACCTACGTCTACTGGTACGTGCGCTACGGGCCGCTGGAAGCCGGCGAACACCGCATCATCTACGAACTCACCTGGGAAGCAGCGATCAGCGACGGTTACGGCCGCTTTGGTCCGGGCACCGCCGTCGAGCGGAATACGGGCAGCTGCACCTTTCGCGTGCTGCCGGCCGGGAGTTAGGGCACAGCCGGACTCTCAGAACTGGAAGCCCTTGCGAAAACGAAGAGTCTTGCGTTCGTAGCTGCTCGTCAGTTCCTGCAGGCGCGTCTCCAGGTCTTCAAAGCGGTGGCTGGATGCCAGCCTGTCAAGGTTCTCGCGGCTCTCGACCACGAACTCCAGCTGTCGCACGGGGTATTCGCCCCAGGCGATGTGCCAGACGCGAAAGAGATAGATGCCCATCGTCTCCAGTTCCGGCACGAACTCCTTCAGCACAAAGTGATAGTAGGTCTTCACCTGGTCAGGGCGAATATCGTAGGTGAGCAGAAGCTTGTACGCGGGGGTGATGGTTGCCGGCATGACAGCGTCCGTCGCTGAACCCTGCCCACCATTCTAGCACGGCAGGCCCAACAAAACGCGGCAGGGGTAGCGAGGGCGTAAGCCCGAAGCACACCAGCGGTGCCATTTAGCAAGGGCGCAAGCCCGCAGCATCCCGCAGGGGCAATTTACCAAATAGCCCACCCCAACAAAACGCTGTAGGGGCGATTTATCAAATCGCCCGCCCCGGCTTTAAAACAATTTCTGAAATCGACCAGACACCCCAATCCCGGCGACATGGTGTGCCCGCGGGCGACATGATATGTCGCCCCTACATCATCCGGCGCAGGGCGATTCACCAAAATGCAGCGCCAGCGTAGGGGTAGCGAGGGCGTAAGCCCGAAGCACACCAGCGGTGCCATTTAGCAAGGGCGCAAGCCCGCAGCATCCCGCGGGGGCGATTTATCAAAGCGCCCGCCCTGAACTCGCCAGGCCCGGCAACGCGCAGCGCTTGACGCGCCGGCCTGAATGCGTCACGATTACCCGGCCTGATTGCCCTGGAGCAGTGGATGAGTCATCTGCAGGAGCGCCTTGAGGAGTTGCGCCGGCGCCTGATGACGGCGACGGACGACCCGATCGCCCTGGCGCGCCTGGAAGCCGAGGCGCGGGCCCTGCTGGCCGATGCGCGCAACACCGCTCACGAGGCCGCCGCCCAGGCGCTCTTCGCCGAACTGGCGCGCATCAGCAACCCCGTCTCTCCCACCGCGGCCACCGTGCGCGGTCTGCTGCGCCGGGCGCGCATCCGCATCGAGATCGCCGGTGACGACGACGACGTCGACGAGGCCATCGACATCCTCGCCGAGGCGCTGGCGCTTGATCCCGAAGCCGCCGAAACCATCTCCATGATGCAACAGGCCGGCGCCTGGAGCGGCCAGGCGCGCCAGCGCGTCAGCGATCTTTTCGCGCGTCATAACGTCCAGGCCGAGGCCGCCGTCGAGGAGCCGGGGACGGACGACGATGCGGCAGCGACGGGCGCGGCGACCCCGCCGCAGGACCTGCCCCCGGCGCCGCCCGTCAGCGAAGTGAGATCCTGGACGGCGGACGAGGAAGATATCCGCACCCCCCCGTCAGACAGCGAGACCTGGTTCGGGCCTGACGTTGAGGACACCCTCTCCCGCCTGAGCCAGGCCTACTACGCCGGCGAATACCAGCAGACGGTGGACCTGGCCAATCGCGCCCTGGTCATGCAGCCGGGCAACCCCACCGCGCTTGAATACCGCCAGAAGGCCGAGGACAACCTGATCCGCGGCGTGGTGCCCGATCACCGCATCCCCTTCGACGCGCGCGTCGCCTACAACCGCGCCAACTCGCTGGTGCGCGCCGGCAACTATGACGAGGCCGAACGGCTCTACCGCGAGGCGCGCGACCTGGCCGAACGCAGCGGCATCCTCAGCTGGAAGGACGCCGAACAGGCCATGCTCGAAATCCAGGACCTGGCGCTGGCGCGCGAGTTGCTCAACGAAGGCGACCAGTTGATGGAAAGCGACAACTGGACCGAGGCGCTGCGCAAGTACGAGGGCGCCCTGCGCGTGGTCGCCAATGACCCCCAGGCCGAGGAACGCATCGAGAACCTGCGCCGCGTCCAGCAGGACGCCGACCAGGCCAGCACCCAGCTGGGCATGCTCAGCGGCTCGCTGCAGGAACAGGCCGGCCAGCTGGAAAGCATCCTGGCCATCATCCAGCGCGCGCGGCAACACCTGCCGGGCAGCCAGCGCCTGCGCCAGTTGATGGACTCCACCAACCAGCGCAAGACCGCCATCCGCAATCGTCTCTTCGACCAGGCGCGCATCGCCCTCAGCCGCAACGACAACGCCAGTTCGCTGGAGGACCGGCTGCAACTGGCGGGTGAGGCCAGCGCCCTGCTCGAACTGGCCGCCAGGCTGGACCCCGGTGACGCCGAGCTGGCCACCGCGCTGATGGCCGCCCGCGGCCAGATCAGCGATATGGAGAACGCGCGTCAGGTTATCGAGCGCGCCGCCGCGCTCGTCGCGCAAAACTTTGAAAACGAACTGGCCCAGGCGCGCAGCATGCTGGCCGGGCTGGAGGAATACTCCCAGGACGCGCGCTGGCGCAGCGTGGTCAACGAACTGCTGACCCGCTACCTCGAACGCGTCGAGGACGCGCTTGAGGCGGGCGACCTGGACGGCGCCGAAGCCTGGCTGGACGCTGCCGCTGAAGCGCCCTTTAACCTGGCCGGCCGCCGCAGCGAAACACAGCGCCTGGAGCGCGCCCTGCAACGCAGTCGCAACCGCCGTCGCAACCGCCTGCTGGTCTTCATCGGCCTGATCATCGCCGGCATTGTGGGCCTCGTCCTTTTCTCGCAACCGCTGTGGTTCCCGGTGCTGTACCCGCCGCCGACCAACACCCCCACCAGTACGCCGACGGCCAGCAACACCCCGACCGTCACCCCGACCGGCACGCCCACGGCCACACCCACCGTGACCCCGACGGCCACGCTCACGTCCACCGCCACCCTGACGCCCACCAACACCTTCACCCCCACGGCCACGCCCAGCATCACGCCAACGCCGACCATCACCCACACCCCCACCATCACGCCGACGCCGGTCGTGCTCTGCATCGTCTTCAACGATGGCGAGGAAGCCATCAACATTCGCGCGGACAAGTCCACCGCGACCAGTCGGGTGGGTTTGCTGGAACCGGGCGAGGCGATGCAGGTAAGCGGCCAGCAAATCAGCGAGACGGACGGTCAACTCTGGTATCTGGTGCGCGACGAGCCCGGCCCCAGCGCCCGCATCATTGGCTGGGTGCGCGATGACGTCGTCCGCGCGATCGATTGTCCGCCCCTGGCCGGTTGAGCCCGCTTGTCCGCGACGCTAGAGGCAGTAGGCCAGGCGCTGCAAATCGATCAGCCACAGGCCGCCGTGGGCGCCGTTGGCGGCCAGCGCCAGCGTGGTGAAATCCGGCGACAGGGCCAGGCGGCTGCGGGCGTCCGGCGCCGGCAGCAAGGGCAGCGCGCTCAGGTCGTGCAGGCTTTCCCGGTCCGGGTTGTAGCACTGCAGACGCGCCATGCCGTTCACCGGGCGCGCAATATAGATGCGGCGGCCACCGGGGCTGTGCGCGTACCAGGGCGCGGGCCAGTTGTTTCCGGGCGGTTCGGCCGCGAACATCGGCAGGGTGAAGTTGCTGGCGCTGTCCTTGAGGAAATAGCCGGTGACGCCGTCGATGGTCGCCGTGATCACCAGGCCGCGGCCGCTGGCGGAGAGGCCGGGCACAGTCATTGAGGGGATGGCCGCTGACGGATGCAGGCTGAGCCGGCGACCCTCGGCGTTACCAACCGCGTAGCTGACCTCCGTGCCGTAGCCGGCGTGAAACCAGGCGACGAAGTTGCCGCTGTCCCCCTGCCAGCTGACGCCCTGCAGCGAGATGTTGTAAAGCTTGTCGAAGAGCACGCGCTGAAAGCTGCCATTCGGCTCCACCGTGACCAGCGAATTGAGCGCGTTCTGGTACAGGGCGCGGCGATGACCGGGCGCAAGGCTGAAAAAGGAACGGCGAAACTCGAGCGGATCGTCCAGGTTGATGGTCTTTAGCAGTTCTTCCGTGACCTGCTCCGCCCGTGGATGCGCCGGCAAGGCGACGGTCTCCATGGACTGCAGGTCCAGTTCGAACCAGTCGCGCAGGGTGAAGACGTCGCGCCAGCAGCCACTGCTGTAGCGCAGATGTTGCGCGTCCACCCATTCGAGTTCGACAATCTCAGCCGCAGTGATTTGCCGGACGCCCGGCAGTTCCTGCACGCCGGCCGCCGTCCCGGCTGCCAGGGAAGTGGCCTGCGGCAGCACCTCGATGCGCGCGTCCGCCGGCACTTCTTCCGCGCCGAAAAGATCCAGCTGCAGCGCGAAGGTTGCGCTCGCGCCCGGTTGCAGCAAATGGTCCGCCGGCAGGGCCTCGCCGCAGGCGCCCGTGAGGAAGCCGAAGGCCTCGCCAATCAGGGCCCCCTCCGCCGTGTGCACCTCGGCGACCAGCTGGTCCACCACCCAGGCGAGGGGGCCGTCGTTGTGCAGCCGACCCTCAATGAAGGCCTGCTCCTGACCCCAGACGTCGGGGCGCAGCGCGATGGCCGTATCCTGCGCCTGCAAGTCGTCCCGCTGGGCAGCAAGGGGGCCGGCAGCGACGAGCGACAGGACGACCAGGGCCAGAAGCCGGGACAGGGGCATGGATACTCCTGCAGCAGACGGAAGCGGAATTGTAGACGAAGGCGCTACCTGGCGGCCACTGTAAAGCAGGGCGGGAGTGGCGCGTTTGGATGTAGGGGCGACATATCATGTCGCCCGCAGGCACACCATAATGTAATGTCGCCCGCGGGCACACCATGGCGCCGGGAGTGGCGCGTTTGGTGGATTTCAGAAATTGCCCCCGCCCGGAACCAGCCACAACGGTAGCGACGCAAATATCCGCACGATGACGCTCACCGCATCCGGTTCCTGTATCCGGTAAACTGGACACTCCCGGCAGGGCTGCCGCCCGCTACCCCACGGGGACACGCAATGGCGCCGCTGGCGTGCTTCAGGCTTCGCCCTCGCTAAAATGGCACCTCTGGTGTGCTTCGGGCTTGCGCCCTCGCTACAATGCTGCCGCAGAGGGAAAGGAAAGTCGCCATGGTGCGCTGTGGCATCGACCTGATCGACATCCGGCGCGTGGCAGCGGGCATCGAACGTCACGGCGAGCGCTTTCTGCAGCGCTTCTTCACGCCCGGCGAAAGGGCCGACTGTGAGGACCGGCCGGGCCGCCTGGCGGCGCGTCTGGCCGCCAAGGAAGCCGTGGCCAAGGCCCTCGGCACCGGCATTGGCGCGGTGCGCTGGCGCGATATCGAGGTGCGCTGCGACGGCGATGCCGGCCGGCCCGAACTGCAGTTGCACGGCGCGGCCGCCGGCGTCGCCGCCGGCCTGGGCCTGACCCACTGGGACGTCAGCCTGACGCACACCGCCGGCCAGGCGGCCGCCGTGGCCGTGGCGCAACAGGGTCAGCGCGGCCTGCGCTACAATGCCCGCGGTCGCCAGTAGCGGAGGGTAGGCATGCGCCACACGGCAAGCGGCCCGCAGGGCCTCTGGTATGAGGAAATCGAGACTGGCGCCGAATTCGTCACCCGCGGGCGCACCATCACCGAGGCGGACCTCGTCCAGTTCGCCGCGCTCACCGGCGATTACAACCCCATGCATACGGACGAGCGTTACATGCAGACGCACCCCATGGGCCGGCGCGTGGCGCACGGCATGCTGACGCTCAGCTACGCCGTCGGGCAGATCTACCAGCTGGGCTTCATGGAAGGCACGGTCATCGCCTTCCGCAGCGTGGAGATGAAGTTCAGCCTGCCGGTCTTCATCGGCGATACCCTGCACAGCGTCCTGCGCATCAGCGACAGGCGACCCGCGCGGCGCCTCGGCGGCGGCTCGATCACGGCCGCCGTCCGCATCGTCAACCAGGACGGACGCACGGTGCAATCCGGCACGATGACGCTCATCATCGCCTCGCGGCCGGAGGAGACCGGCGGGGCCGCTTGACACGCGCGCCGGGGCCAGGCTACGCTGATTTCCCGGGTACAACCCACAGGCACGGACATGCGAATCAAACGCGACTACTCGCGTCCCTTCTTCGGCTCTCGCCGGCGCCGGCTCGACCTGCGCAACTTCTTCCTCACCCTGCTCCTGCTGGCGGCTGTCGTGCTGCTGGTCTGGACGCGCCGCGACGTTCTGGAATACGCCGCCCTGGTGCTCATCGACCAGGCGCCCACGCCCACGCCCTTCGCCAGCGAACTGGCGACCCGCGGCGCCCTGCTGGCCCTGGAGGGCGACCTGGCCGCCGCCGCCGCGCATTTTCGCCAGGCCGTGGAACAGCGACCGGACAAGCTCGATTACCTCTATGAATACGGCAAGGTGTTGATCGAACTTGACCGCGCGCAGGAGGTGCTGACGGCGCAGCCGCTGTATGGCGGCCTGTCGCTGGCCGACCGCAGCATCGAACTGGACAGCCGCGACGCGCGCGGCTACGCGCTCAAGGCGCGCGCGCTGGTGTGGATTGACGAGGCCGCCGACGCCATCCCGGTGGGCACGGCCGGCCTGGAGCAGGACAACCGCTTCGCGCCGCTCTACGCCGCGCTGGGACGCGCCTACACGCGCATTGGCCGTTACCAGCAGGGTCTCGACTTCGCCGGGCGGGCCGTCGAACTGGACCCGCTGGATGCCGAGGCGCGGCGCAGTTACGCCTACACGCTGATCTGGGTCGGTGAGCGCTATGAGGCCATCAGCCAGCTGGAGGACGCGGTCGCCCTCCAGCCCCGGCTGAAGGGCGCCTGGTTCGAACTGGCGGCGCAGTACCTGGCCACCGACCAGGACGAACTGGCCATCGCCACCTACGACCAGATTCTCACGCTGGACCGCAACGACAAGCGCGCCTACCTGCGGCTGTGCCAGTCCTGGGCCAAGGTCGGCCGCAACGACCAGGCGCAGGGCTATTGCCAGGACGCGCTGGACATCGACCCGCAATACGCCAACGCCTGGATCGAAATCGGCCGCGCCAAGTACACGCGTCGCAACTACGAGGGCTCAATTGAGGCCTTCGAAAACTGCGTCAACTTCGGCTCGCGCTCCATCGAATGCTGGTACCTGCGCGGCCTGGCGCACTACTACCTCGGTCACTGCGACAAGGCCTGGACCGTCCTCAACGAGGCGTTGCCGATGACCCTGCAACTGGCGGAACCCGGCCCCATCATCGCCAACATCCGCGAGGGCCTGCGGCTGACGACCATCGACTGCCCGGCCTATGCCGGCGCCGCCCTGCCCACCGGCATCCCGCCCACACCCGTCCCGCCGACCCCCATTGGCGGCTAGACCGCGATGAACCTGCGCATCCCGAAGCGCTACCGGCGCGGCCAGCGCCGCAGCTTTCTCTCCCTGCGCTGGCTGTGGCTGTGGCTGCTGACGCCCGCCGTCGTCTATGGCGGCCTGCACATCCTGCAGAACCGTGAAGACTACGCGCCCGTCGTCGAGCAGCGCCTGGACCAGTTCGTCGGCGACGCCGAACGCGTCCTCGCCACCGCGCTGGCGCCCACGCCCCTGCCGACCGAGGACCCCTCCATCCGCCTGGGCATCGCCGATGCCGCCTGGCAGCGCGGCGCGATCGGGGAAGCCGCCCTCATCTACGCGGAGCTGGCGCCGGCGCTGCCCAATACCGTCGAGCTGCACCAGCGCCTGGCGCTGGCCCGAATCATGGACAACCGTCCTGCGGAAGCCCTCGAAATCGCCGAAAACGCCATCACCGCTGACCCCTTCAGCGCCGACGCCTGGGCCCTGCGCGCCCTCGCCCAGGACCGCAACCACGACTTCACCGCGGCCCTCGCCAGCGCGCGTCACGCTCTCGAACTGGCCGGCGATGCGCAGCCACAGGCCGCCGCGCGCGCCGGCGCCTACCTCGCCGAGGCCCTCTTTGACCTGGGCTACAACGAGCGCGCCCTGAGCACGGTCAACAGCGCCCTGCAGGAAGACCCCGACAGCCCCGAGGCCCTGCGCGTGCGCGCCATCATCACCGAAAACGCCTACTTCGATTACGACGCCGCCCTGGCGGACCTGCAGCGGGCGCGCGAACTCGCGCCGCATCTGGCCTACGTCAGCATTGACCTGGCGCGGTTGCACAACTACCGCTTCGGCGACCCCGACACGACCGTCGCCCTGCTGGTCGATCTCCTCGACCTCAATCCACGCAACAGCGCCGCCCTGTTCGAACTGGGCGTCATCTATCTGCGCGTCTTCGGTGACCATGGCAGGGCGATCGAGTACTTCTCGCGCTGCATCGAAAGCAACCCGCGCAACCAGCTCTGTCATTACTGGCTGGGGCGCGCGCAGATGCGCGGCAAGCAGTATCCCGAGGCCTCGGCCTCCTTCCGCAAGGCCATTGAGATCGGCCCGGAAGTGGCCCGCCACTACTGGTGGGCGGCCAACGCCGACGCCTCGCAGGGCAACTGCACCGGCGCCGTCCCCTGGCTGCAGCGCGGCTACCGCCTCGCCCGGGAAGATGGCGACGAGGTGCTGACCGGCGAATTCGAGTTCCTTATGAGCAACTGCGGCCTGCTGACCCTGCCCGACGCGATAACCGATCAGGGCTGACGCGCCAGCAGCACCTGCGCCTCGCCCTCAAGGCTCCATACCCCGGCGCAGGCCGGCACCAGCGCCGTCTGCCCGGCCCGCAGCCTCACCTGGCCCGGGCCGGCGGACAGCAACGCCTCGCCCGCGATGCAGGTCAGCGCCTGGAAGCGGCGTCCGCCCGTATCGCGCACAAGTTGGCGGCCACTGCGCGCGTTGAGTTGCAGCAGTTCACAGACGAAGTACTCACAGCGCGCCAGCTCGACGACCTGTTCCCCGCGCCCGCCAAAGTGCCGCAGCGGCGCCGGCTCCTCCACGTTGGCCACCATAAGTCCGCGCTCAACGTGCAGCGGGCGCGGCTGACCGTCCAGGCCGCGGCGCCCCCAGTCGTAAAGGCGGTAGGTGCGGTCGGAGGTCTGCTGGACTTCATAGACCAGCAGGCCCGGCCCCAGCGCGTGTACCGTCCCGGCGCGCAGCAGCAGGGCGTCGCCCGCCCGCACCGGCACATCCAGCAACAGCTCGTCCAGCGCCTCGTCGCGGATGGCCGCCGCCAGTTGCTCGCGCGTGCAGCCCGGCTGCACCCCGCGCACCAGGCGCGCGCCCGGCTCCGCCGCGACGACGTACCAGGCCTCGGTCTTGCCGCGCGGCTCGTTTTCCAGGTGTCGCGCCCAGGCGTCGTCCGGGTGCACCTGCACCGAGAGCCAGGCGGAAGCGTCCAGCAGCTTGGCCAGTAGCGGCCAGCCCTCGGCCAGGTCGACGTCCGGGCCGGCCAGCGCCGCGCCATACGGCGGCAGCAGGTCGCCCAGTGCGCGCCCGGCCAGCGGCCCCTGCGCCACGGTCGCGCTGTCATGCAGCACCCAGGCCTCGCCGTAGGGCTGCGCGTCCGGCAGGGGGATGCCGGCCGCCTCCAGGCGGCGCCCGCCCCAGACCTTGACCTTCAGCGCCGGCTGCAGCAGCAGCGGCCCGCCATCCATGCGCCCTCCCGTGCTCATGCGCGCGCAGTATAGCGAGGGCGCAAGCCCGAAGCATCCCCGTGGGATAGCGAGGGCGCAAGCCCGCAGCACACCAACGGTGCCATAACGTGTGCCGAAGGCATAGCCCTTTCAGGATGACCGCGGGCAGCGTCTGTGATACCCTGAGGCTCATGCGGGCGAGACACCGACGCACCCTTGAGCGCCTGTTCAGCCAGCCGACGCCGGCCAACATCCGCTGGCGGGAGGTCGTTTCCTTGATGGATGCGCTGGGCATAGAGATGCGTCAGCGCGCCGGTTCGCGGGTCCTGCTTGTCAGTGGAACCCTGCGGCTAATCGTCCATCAACCCCATCCGCGACCGGAACTCAAACGTGGTTCCGTGCGCAAAATAGCAGAGTTTCTTGAGAGAACCGGAGTGCGACCATGAAACGAATAACTCTGGAGCACAAGGGTTATGTCGCCGTGGCGACATTCGACGACGCTACCGGGGACTATGACGGGGCTGTCATCAACAGCGGTGATTATGCCATCGTGATATTTGAGGGCTTGCAGAAGCAGGACCTGCAGCGCGAGTTCGCCATCTCCATCGACGTCTATCTCGATTCCTGCGCGGAAGACGGCGTTGAGCCGCTGCCGCCCGAACCAATCGCGGAGTTTCTCTCGGAACGACTCCACCTGCGCCTGGACGAAACCCTGCTGGGCCGCGTGGAGCAGGCCGCCAGGGACAGCGGCCAGAGCCTGAATTGCTGGGTCGCCCAGGCGCTGCAGCGCAGCCTCGCGGCCGAGACCCCCACGCCCGAAGCCTGAACCGGGCGCATTTGCGCCCGCGCTACCCACCCGCTACCCTGTGGCGCATGAATCCCGTCACCACCTACGTCAACGAGTTGCGCAGTCTCCACGGCAGCGGCCAGGCCACCGAGCACAGCTACCGCTCCTCGCTGGAAGGCCTGCTCAGGACCTTTGACGAGAGCGTTCAGGTCATCAATGAACCGCGTCACCTGGACTTCGGCGCGCCAGACCTTGTACTGCAACTGGCCGGGCAACCCATCGGCTACGTCGAATGCAAGGACCTCCGCATCGCTCTCGATGCCGTTGAAGACAGCGATCAACTGCAACGCTATCGCAAGGCCTGTGACAACCTGATCCTCACCAACTACCGCGAGTTCCGCTGGTTTCGCGGCGGTGAAGCCGTCGGCCAACCGGTAACCATTGCCCGTTTGTCGGGCAGCGGTCTGCAACCGCAACGCCGGCAGTTCAGCGCCGCCGTGGCCCTGCTGGAGCGTTTCCAGCGCACAACGCCTGCCGACATCACCTCGCCGGAAGAGCTGGCCAGGGTCATGGCCGACCTGACGCGCGAGATCGCCGACCTGATCAACGAGACCCTGAATACGCCCAGGCGACGCAGCTTTCTGCACAAGCACAAACACGATCTGGAAGTCGTACTGCTGCCCACGCTGGACAACAGTGAATTCGCCGACATGTACGCCCAGACCCTGGCCTACGCGCTCTTCGCCGCGCGCATGGAACTGCAGCACCTGCCCGCGCGGGACTTCACGCTGGCGCGCGCCTTCGCGGACATGCCGCGCACCAACCGCTTTCTGCATCGCGAATTCGGGCAGATCTTTCAGGACCTGGAACGGGAAGTGAAGTGGGCCGTTGAGCAACTGACGACGCGCCTGGCCAATACACAAATCTCGGACGTCATGCACGATTTTCGCAGCGGCACGCGCCAGCGTGACGCCATCGTTCACTTCTACGAGGACTTTCTCGCCACGCACGACCCGGTCCTGCGCGAGCAGCGCGGCGTCTACTTCACGCCGGAGCCGGTCGTCGGCTACATCGTGCGCAGCGTGGACTCCCTGCTACGCAGTCACTTTGACCGCCGCGACGGCCTGGCCAGCAGCGACGTCCACATTCTCGATCCGGCGACGGGCACCGGGAGCTTCCTGCTGGCCGTGGTGGAGCAGATCTACGAGACCATGCGCAACCAGCGCGGCATCTGGCCGGACTACGTGCGGCGTCAGCTGCTGCCGCGGCTGCACGGCTTCGAACTGCTGATGGCGCCCTACACCCTTGCGCACATGCGTCTGGGTCTTTATCTGAAAGAAAGGGACTGCCAGCTGGACGAGGACGACCGGCTAAACATCCTGCTGACCAATTCGCTCGACGAGGCCGGGAAAGAGAAAGGCGAGCGCCGACAGGAGCCCATTTGGGAGGACCACATCCAGGCGGAAGCCCGCGTCGCGGCCGAGGTCAAGAACGACAAGCCCATCATGGTCGTGCTCGGTAACCCGCCCTACAGCGGCCACAGCGCCAACAAGGGCGACTGGATCCGCGACCTGCAGCGCGATTACTTCTTTGTAGACGGCGCGCGGATAAGAGAGAGAAACCCCAAATGGCTGCGAGACGACTACGTCAAGTTCATCCGCTTCGGCCAGTGGCGCATCGAGCGCAATGGTGAGGGCGTACTGGCCTTCATCACCAACCACGCCTGGCTGGACAACCCGACCTTCCGCGGTATGCGTCAGTCCCTGCTGCACGACTTTAGCGAGATTTACGTGCTGGACCTGCACGGCAACAGCAAGAAAAAGGAGACCACCCCGGAAGGCAACAAGGATGAAAACGTCTTTAACATCCAGCAGGGCGTCAGCATATCCTTCTTTCTCCGGCACAAGGACCACAACGGTCCTGCGCGCGTGTTTCACAGCGACTGCTGGGGTCTGCGGCCTGACAAATACAACTGGCTGAACACGCACGATGTTGCAGACACGGACTGGCAGGAGATTTTTCCGCAGTCGCCTTCGTATTTCTTTGTGCCCTTCGACTACGAAGGCTGGCGCGAATATGAACAGGGCTGGAAGGTCACCGACATTTTCCCCGTTAACTCTGTGGGCATCGTCACCAGCCGTGACAAGTTCGCGCTCGATTTTGATGAAGAGCCTTTACGTGAGCGAATACAAGACTTTCGAAACCCTGGACTAAGTGACGATGACATTGGCCAACATTACAACCTGCGAGATACACGTGACTGGAAACTGACGGAAAGCCGCAAGACTGTCTCCAACGATCAAGACTGGGAAAGCTATTTCGATTGTTGCCTTTACCGTCCGTTTGACACTCGACACATTTACTACCACCCGGATGTAATTGAGTTCTCCAGGCCCACTGTAATGCGACATATGCGCCACAAGAGTGTAGAACAAATGAGCGGGGGGGGGTACTCCCGGACTCGTCACGACCCGTCAGGTCGCAGAGGGAAGCTTCAACCACGCCTTCGTCAGCAACAGCATCGTCGAAAGCCGAATCACGCTCAGCAACAAGGGAATCGGGTTCCTCTTCCCGCTCTACCTCTACCCCACGGGATGAATCTGGCAATGTTGACCTCACGGGGTCTGGAGCGGCAGCGGACCTGGGACCAAGCCATTTGTACTCAGATGATTGCGACCCATCATTCGCTGTCCGTCAAGGAAGTGAACTACCTCTTCCCGCTTTACCTCTACAACCAGGCGCCAATGTCGGCCTCTGCGTCGGGCGCGCCGGCCAGGTGATCGATGCCGGTGAGTGGAACATCGTGCTCTGCACTGACATGATCGCCGACCTCAACCTCTTCCGTCGCGGCGGGCAGGTGCTTTTCCCGCTCTATCGCTACAGCGACACGCCAGGCCCCTGAAGTTCTTGCCACCGCGCGCAAAATGTGTCAGGATTCGCTTGTGACGCAAGGGAGATATCATGGCAACCACCATAGAGGACCGCGTCAGCAAGCTGGAAGGCGCTTACGACCATCTGGCAACGAAGGCCGACATGGCCGAACTCAAGGGCGAACTCAAGGCCGACATGGCCGAGCTCAAGGCGGACATGATCAAGTGGATGGTTGGTTTAATGCTGGCCTCCGCCGGGTTGGCAGCGACCATCGCGCTGGTCATTCAACGTTTCGCTGCGGGGTGAAGGCAGCCCGTCACCGCCACGGTCTGCACCACAATCACTGGATCACCCGGGCACTGGAAAAACAGCTTGCGCACTGAGCCGCTTCCGTCGCTGCAACCGCCGACGCGAACGCCGAATCTGGCGCCCGCCTTCCTGCGCGACTGCGAGGCGAAGCTCGGTCTGCGCTTTGTGGAGGAGGCCACCGGTGAACCCGATACCTTCGCGCCCGAGGACGTCTTCCATTACATCTACGCCATCTTCCACAGCCCCAGGTACCGCGAGCGCTACGCCGAGTTTCTCAGGATCGACTTTCCGCGCGTCCCATTGACGACCAGCGTGCCGCTATTCCGGCAACTGGGCGCGCTGGGCGGCGAACTGGTCGCCTGGCATCTCTTGCAGCATGAGGAACTGCAGGGCGTGAGCGGTCTGGGTACCAGATTCCCCGAAAGTGGCGACAACGACGTCGCCAGCGGCTATCCCAAATACGACGAGGCTAAACAGCGCGTCCATATCAACAAGACCCAGTACTTTGAGGGCGTCCCGCCGGAACTGTGGGAGCACATGGTAGGCGGCTATCAGGTGCTGCACAAGTGGCTCAAGGACCGCAAGGGACGTACGCTCGGCAGCGACGACATCACCCACTACCAGCGCATCGTCCGCTCGCTGAGCGAAACGCAGCGCCTGATGCGTGAGATCGACATGGTCATCGGCGATTTTCCCTTGCCCTGAGCAAGCACTCCAGCCTCTGTATAATGCCACTGACTTTCTCTGACACCGGAGCACAAGACCATGCCCATGCACAGCCCACCACATCCGGGAAAGGCCGTTCGGGTATCTTGCCTCGAACCCCTGGGCCTCAGCGTGACCGCAGGCGCCAGGGCGCTGGGCGTCAGCCGTCAGGCACTTTCAAATCTGGTGAACGGGCACGCCAGAATCACACCGGAAATGGCCCTGCGCCTGGCGAAGGCCTTCGGCTCCACACCAGAGCACTGGATCCGCATGCAGTCCGCGTATGACATCGCTCAGGTTCGCTTGCGGGCCGACGAGATCAGGGTTGAGCCTTACGTGCGCAAATCCGCCTGAAGCCGGGACGACGGGCGGCGCGGGCTGAATGCGTCTCAGCCCGACGCATCAGCTCTCTAACCGCCGGGGACTTCCGCCCTCTAGCTACCGAGGACTTCGGCCCTCTAACTGCCGAGGACTTCCGCCAACTGCGCCAGGGCCTCGCCTTCCGTCGCGCGGATGGCCAGCACCTGCGCCGCCAGGCCCTCGCGGAAGCTCACCAGTTCCGCCTCCGTCATCGGGAAGTCCGCGCTGACCTGCTCAAACAGCGCCGACTGCCGCTCGTGGCAACGGCGCATCTCCGGCAGCGCGTCCATGCCCTGCTCGTCCAGCAACGCGTAACGTCGCTGCAGCAACTCCCGCGTCTCCGCCAGCGCCGGCACCTCGTCCGGCAGCAGCATGCGCGCCAGCTCGCGCCACTGCGCGTGGCTGCGACGAAAGGTCTCCGCGACGTCCCGCAGCGCAGCCTTGTCGAGAATCGTGGCGGCCTCGTCGAGGAAGTCGGCGCCGGCCGCGCGCTCCATGCCGTCGAAGCCCCAGAGCTCGATAAAGCCGAAGGCGCCGGGCTGGGTGTGGTTGCCGGCCAGCGCCATCATCAGGTCGCGGCCCGGCGCGAAGTAGCGCGCCCAGGACTGCTTGTTGCGGGTGTTGGTCAGCAGTTCCGCCCAGCGCTCCAGCGCGGCCAGGCCGAAGTTGTTCCTGCTGCCGCGCGGCGGCCCCTCCGTGAAGAGCGACAGGCACTGCCGCAGGCCGGCCTCGACCGCGCTCTCCAGGCGGCTGAAATCCGGCGCGCCGAGCGTGGTCACGCGGAACTTCTCTTTCTTGACGCGGCCGCGCGCCGCCGCCAGGGTCGCGGCCGGGATGACCAGCGGCTGCGACGATGGCCCGGCGATCCAGGCGTGGTCGTCGTCGAGACCATGGACCAGCAGCGGCGTCATGGCCCAGTTGCGTTCGTCGGGCGGCAGCAGCGTCCAGGGCAGGCTGAAACTGTCGGCCATGACGATGGCGGCGCGACCCTCCTCCAGGGCAGCGCGCAGGTTGGCCGCGCCCCTGTCCGCGCTGGCTGTCTGCCTCACGTCGCGCGGGATGGCGAGGCGCTCGAGGAGCGTCGTCAGCGGGTCGAAGGTGTTGCGCGTGAGCAGCGCCAAATGCGGCGGGTAGCCCTGGTAGTGGAAGGTGAAGTAGCCGAAGGCGATACCGCCGCTGATGCCCAGCAGCAGCGCCTCGCTGGGCGGCTCGCCGGTGTGCGGCGCGCGCACCCCTTCCCAGGCGAGGGCATCGCGCAGGGTGCCGGTCTCGTAGTGACGGCCGGCGAATTCGTTGAAATTGTCGAGAATGGGCATAGAGATGCTCCCGTGCTTTCCCTGCCGGCAGTGTACATCAGGCAGAGGGTATCGCCGGAAAAGAGCGACATACTCTGGACTTTTGCGCCCTCACCCTAAATCCCTCTTGTCCCGCGGCTGAGCAGAAGGGCTCCCCCTCTCCCTGAGGGAAGGGCTCCCGCGGCTCAGCGGGAAAGGATTTAGGGTGAGGGCGCACCTGGATGTGAATGGATCGCCTTGCCTCAAAAGCCTTTTCCATTGTGCATGAGTGAAGAGAAGGGAGCCCGGGCCGGGGGCCGCTACACCAGCTCCGCCAGGGCGATGCCCTGCTCCCCCTGCACCGTGTAGAGCAAATAGAGCCGACCATCATCGTCTGCGAAGGGGCAGGGATCGCGCAGCTGGCAGACCGGCTCGTGCACCGCGCCGCGCTCCGACGGGGCTACGGGCAGGCCGGCACCCTCCCAGGGCCGCTCCGGCAGCAGCAGGCTGCGCAGCGGCTCCGGCCGCCACTGGCGCCAGTCCGGATCACTGACGTCCACCGAGGTCATCATGACGTGCTCGGGAGCGTCGCCCTGGCGCGAGCAGAAGACATAAAGCGTGTCGCCGTCGACGTGCATGGCCAAATGACGGACGGATGGCTTGCCGGGCGGGAAGAAATGCTCCTCGCGCCGCGCGTCATCGCCCAGAAGCAGGGGCCCACTCTCAAAGACTTCCAGACCGTCGCCGGAGCGACACAGCAGGCCCGGCATGCTGATGCCATGGACCATGCCGCGCAGCGCGACCACGCGCAGGTAGGCCGGCGCGATCAGTGACGGCCGCACCTCGAAGTTCAGCCCATCCGTCGAAAGGGCGACGCGGCTGCGCTGGGTGTAAAAGAAGCGTTCGTCGATTTCGGGGACGACCGTGGCGCGGTCCGCTTCCGCCATCACGCCGTGGAAGTAGAGCTGGATGCGCCGGCGCGCATGATCGACGTAAACGTGCGGCGAGGCGACGTGATGCACGAAGCCGCTGTCCGCCAGCTGCAGCACGCCGCCCTCGTGGACGCGCCAGGGGCCGGCCAGTTCGTCGGCGTACGCCAGGCGGATGCGGTCGCCGGCGTGATGGGCGAAGTACAGATAGTAACGGCCGAGCGGCGCAGGCACCCAGTGCGGTACGCGCAGCAGGCAGGGCCCGTTGATGTTCTGCCGCATCAGCGGGTCGGCGCCGGGCGTGTCCGCCGTAATGACGGGTCTGTCGCAAAGCCGTCGGGCCTGCATGGCCGGGGCTGCGCTGCGCCTCAGGTCAGGCGCGTGTACCACTCCACGATCTGCTGCTCGTCGACGGGGACGGGTATTTCGTTGCGCTCGGGCACGCGCTCGAAGGTCGCGCTGAAGTTGTCCGTGTCGAGCGACATGTATTCCGGCACCGCGCCCATCGATTCCAGGGACTCGTTGACGTGCACGTTCTTGCGCATGCGCTCGTGGACGGAGATGACGTCGCCAATGCGGACGCTGGCCGAGGCGATGTCGAGGCGGCGGCCGTTGACCAGGATGTGGCCGTGGCCGACCAGCTGACGCGCGGCCCAGATGGTGGGCGCGAAGCCGGCGCGGTAGACGAGGTTGTCGAGGCGGCGCTCCAGCAGCACCAGCAGGTTGGTGCCGGTGTTGCCGCTCTGCTGCCGCGCGCGCACGAAGTAACGGCGCATCTGGCGGTCGCGCACGTTGAAGATGAAGGCCAGCTTCTGCTTCTCGGCCAGCTGCAGGCTGTAGTTGCTGCGGCGGCCGGAGCGGTACTGGCGGTCGCGGCCGTGCTCGCCGGGCGGATAGGGGCGTTTCTCAAGGATGCGCTGGTACTTGGGACGCGGCACCAGCACCTCGCCGAAGCGGCGCTGCGCCTTCGCCTTGGGCCCGTGGTAGGATGCCATCTGCCTCTTCCCTCTGTGCCGCGGGCTGTCTGCGCCCGGTCATCAGTTTCTCAAACGAAAGGGGCGCCCATTGTACAGGCCGCGCCCGCAATTGCCAGCGTCAAATCAGGGCGCGGCGCTGACCTGGCGATGATCCGCCACAAACACGCCCGGCTCAAGTCCCTCGCGCGCCATGGTCGTCGCCGTTTCCTGCCAGGCCAGCATGGCGCGGGCGATATCCGCGACCAGCGGTACCACCACCGAATTGCCAAACTGCCGATAGGCCTGGGTATCCGAGACCGGGATGACGAAGTCATCCGGGAAGCCCATCAGGCGGGCGCATTCGCGCGGCGTCAAACGCCGCGGGTTGCGACCAGCCTGCCTGATGAGTATCTCGGAGCCGTCCTTGTGGTAGCGCGCGCTGAGGGTACGCGTGATGCGGTCGCGCGCCGGGTCGACCAGGCCATAGCCGAAGCCGTTGCCGCGGCGGCGGTGCTTCGCGGCGTAGGCCTGCAGATAGGCCCACAGTCGATCGCTGAGCGTGTACTTCGCGTCGACCTCGCGGTCGGGCTGCAGGATGTCGGCGAGGCGCGGCCCCTGCGCCGGCGGCGTCGGAAAACGGAAGGTCAGGTCCGGCCAGACCTCCCGGTGAAAGCCGACGATGAAGATGCGCTGGCGGTGCTGCGGGACGTAGCCCTGGCCGTCCAGCACCTGGTGATGCACGCGATAGCCCAGGCGCTGCAATTCGGCCCTGATGATCCGGAAGGTTCGCCCGCCGTCGTGCGTCTTCAGGTTGCGCACGTTTTCCAGTAGAAACGCAGGCGGACGTTTGGCCTCAAGGATGCGGGCGATATCAAAGAAAAGATTGCCCTGCTTGTCATCAGCAAAGCCGTGCGCGTGGCCCAGACTGTTCTTCTTGGAAACACCGGCGATCGAGAAGGGTTGGCAGGGAAAACCCGCCAGCAATACGTCATGGTCGGGGATGTTGTCCGCATCGATTTCACGAACGTCGCCGGCGGGCGTTTCATCAAAGTTGGCGGCGTAGGTCTGCTGCGCGAATTTGTCCCATTCAGAGGAGAAGACGCACTCCGCTGCGAAGCATCCCTGTGGGGCGCCGGCGGCCTCAAACCCCAGGCGCATCCCGCCGATTCCCGCGAAGAGGTCGATGACCCTCATCCCCCACGCCCTTCCAGGCCCAGCGCGTAGACCGCGCGACGCTTCCAGCCGGAGACTTCGGCCACGGCCTTCGCCGCGCTGCCGAGCGGCTCGCCGGACGCCTGGCGCTCCCTCAAGGCCGCGCGCACCAGGTCCTCCGCCCAGACCTCGGCCTCCTCCGCCCCGCCGATGACCAGCATGATCTCACCGCGCGGCCCCTGCGTTTCAAGCTGTGCCAGCACTTCACTGACCGTGCCGCGCAGGTATTCCTCGTGCAGCTTGCTCAGTTCGCGCGCGACCACCAGCGGCCGTTCGCCCAGCGCGTCACGAATGGCGGCCAGCGTCGCCAGCAGGCGTTGCGGATTCTCGCAAGCCAGCAAGGTGCGACGCTCGTGACGCAGGCTCGCCAGCAACTGCGAACGCGTGCGGGCTTTCACGGGCAGAAAGCCCAGCCAGATGAAACTGTCGACCGGCAAGCCGGAACCGACCACGGCCGTCGTCAGGGCGCTGGCGCCGGGCAGGACCTCGACGCGCAGCCCCTCCGCCAGGGCAGCGCGCACTATTTCATGGCCGGGGTCGGCGAGGGTCGGCATGCCGGCGTCGCTGACCAGCGCCACGTCGTCCCGCGCCAGCGCCTCCAGCAGGTCGGAGACGCGACGCGCCTCATTGTGGTCGTGGTAGCTCAGCAGGGGCGTGTCGATGTCGTAGTGTTGCAGCAGGACCCGCGTCCGGCGCGTGTCCTCGGCGGCGATCAGCGAGACCTCGCGCAGCACGCGCAGGGCGCGCAGGGTGATGTCCTCCAGGTTGCCGATGGGGGTCGGCACGATGTAGAGCACGCCCATCGCGTCTTCTCACAGCCGCTGGCCAGCGCAGTGTACCATGTCGCCTGTCTCCGGGGGACGCCCTCACCCCCCGGCCCCTTTCCCGTCCGGGAAGACGGGAGCCCTTCCCTCAGGGAGAGGGGGAGAATACGCAGTCGCTCCGCCGCCTCAGTTAAAGTCCCTCTCCCTGAAAGATTCACGCGCCGGAGCAGGACATCGGGGCTCCACGTTTTTCTCCCCCCCCTCTCCCTGAGGGAGAGGGGGCCGGGGGGTGAGGGCGTCATTGCCCACAGGACCCGCCGCCGTATAATGCGACCCGTCAACCTTGCCTGCAGGAGCCCCGATGTCACCACCCAACATCCTGGTCATCATGAGCGACGATCACGCGCAGTGGGCTTCCGGCTGCTACGGCGTCCGCGAACTGTACACGCCCGCGCTGGACTACCTGTCAGCGGGCGGCCTGCGCATGGACAACGCCTTCACGCCGACGCCGGTCTGCTCGCCGGCGCGCGCCTCCTTCTTCACCGGTCTGTTACCCTCGCAACACGGCATCCATGACTGGCTCTGGTACCAGGTCAACGTCCACAGCGCGGCGCAGCGCGCGGCCCTGGCGGGGCAGCCCTCGCTGGCCGGTCAGGTCACGCTGGCGCAGCGCCTGGCGGGGGCGGGTTATCACTGCGGCCTGAGCGGCAAGTGGCACTGCGGCGGCGACGACACGCCGCAGCCCGGCTTTCACTTTTGGGACGCCCTGCGCAAGAACAGCGCGCCGCTGGACGGCCCCTACAGCGTGGACGGGCAATTCGTCGAGCGCCAGGGCTGGCACAGCGAGATCATCACCGACAACGCCCTGCGCTTCCTGCGTCAACGGGAGCGCGAGCGGCCCTTCTTCCTCTTCGTCGGCTACATCGGGGCCCACAGCCCCTGGAGCGGCCATCCCGAACGCCTGGTGCAGCGCTACCGCAACGCCGCTTTCGCCGACATTCCGCAGAATGAACCCGGAACACACGGGCTGTTCACCGGCGAGGGTCTCCACGTGCGGGACCGGGAGGAGGCGCTGGCGCAGTACTACGCCGCGGTCAGCCATATCGACGAGAATGTGGGCCGTCTGCTGGACGAGCTGCAGGCCCAGGACCTGCGCGAGAACACGCTCGTGGTCTATACCTCCGATCACGGCCTCAACTGCAGCCATCACGGCCTGTGGGGCAAGGGCAACGCCACCCGTCCGCCCAACATGCTGGAGGAATCGATCCGCGTGCCGCTGCTCTTCAACTGGCCGGGGCGGATATTTCCAGGCCGGACGGCCGCGCATTTTGTCGACCACTGCGACGTGCACGCCACCCTGCTCGACCTGGCGGGCCTGGATGCAGACTCGTCCGGCGGACCCGGCCGCAGCCTCGCGCCACTGTTCACAGACGCGTCAGCGCTGCCCGACTGGCGTCAGGCCCAGGCCGGCGAATACGGCCCGACGCGCATGTGGCGCACAGGGCGTCACAAGCTGGTGCGCGACACAGCGCGAGACCGGGAACTGCTCTTCGACCTGCAGGCCGACCCGCGCGAGACGCGCGACGTCCGCGCCGACGAGCCGCAACTGGCGGTCGAACTCGGCGCGCAGATGGATGCCTTCTTCGCGCGCCACGACCATCCTGAACGCAGCGGCCGGCGCGCGCCGCAAGGTCCGCGTCACAATTTCCACGAGGCCTGGCGTGAGGCGTGGCAGCCAGGCGCAGAACCCCCCGCATAGTACGACCGGGTTCCCGGCGCAGCGGGCTTCAGGACGGCAGGCGGCGCGGCGCTACCGCTCAGGGCAGCGGCTGAGGGCGCAGGGGTCACCGCCCGCCACGCGCGCCGCGGCGCTGGCTGGTCAGGGGCGAGGCGCGCCCCGGCCATTGCTAGTTCTCGACGTTATCACCGTTATCAACGTTGCCACCGCTGTCGTCGCCGTCGCCACCGCCGTCGTCGCCATCGTCGCCGCCGTCGTCACCGACATCGCGGATGGTGTAGGCCTTCAGATAGGACGAACCCGTTTCCGGCGTCATGCACTGGTAATCGGTGATCTCACCCCACACCTCGTCGGTGTTTACAGTCAGGGTCAGGCCGGAGCTCTCATACTCCTGCGCCGTGATCCATTGCCCCGGGGCCCAGGGCCCGCAACGGCGCTCTGCATCGGAGACCGGCGCCGGGAGCGCAGTCGGCGGCGTCACGACGGGGAAGTTGTAGATGGTCGTCGTTACCGCGACGACTTCCTGGTCCTCCGAATCCGGATGAAAGAGCGCCAGGAAGATATTGCCAATTTCCAGGGCCTGGGTGCCAGGCGTACACAACAGGTCCGTGCTGCGATAGCTCAACAGGATCGTCGCGTCACACTCGCCCGCCACCAGCTCCTCGTCGTAGACGATCTCCATGCTCTCGATGAGCCTGGCGATGAAATCCGGATCGTCAAAATCCTCCACAACAATGACATTTTGGCCGTTGTTGAACGCTATCCAGGGGAAGCGCGTCACGTCTTCCACCTGCAGGATCAGTTCGCCCTCCGCATCGCTGTTGAAATAGCGAATCCAGCCCGGTTCATGGGTGCCCAGTTCCAGACCGACCACGTCCACGACCGCGACAGGGTCGTCCATCGCCTCCATCGCGCCTTCTTCCTGATCCATGGCGGCCGCTGCCGCCGTGGGCGTGGCGGTGACGGCGGTCTCTTCCGGGCTCTCACCCTGGCCCCGCACCACAATGACGACCGACAGGGCCAACATGACGACGAATACAACCAGGAACACACGCAAGGCATACATGACGCAACGACCTCCGCACGCTTGACAGCCTTGTGAAACAGCACAAGGTTGACCAAGCATACCCTTAAATTGCCGCGGTCGCGTTCATGGGCGACGTCGGGCGGGCGGCGGCGGCATGACCCGCAGCGGCGTGGCGTCCGACCCGAACGACGCCCCCGCATACCTGGCGCAGCGTCCTGGTCGATCTGACTGAGGGCTACAGGGCGCGTGGCAGGCGCTCGCAAGGAAGCGTTGCGCGTCCCTCTCGAAAAGGGGTGATTTTCAAAAGAATCCGGGATTCATTTTTGGTCAAAATGGATTCCAGAATTGCGCCCAGGCGCGCAAATCTCTACTCAATTCCACATCATTTCTGGAATCAGAATTGCGCGACTATCTTCGCACCCCCTGAACTCCGGGCATTAACAAACCGGGATTTGAATTGGTTCCTGACACACTGTCTTCCATTCAGTTGCCCCTTGCCTTTCCTTCAGCTTCGGAAGAAACATAGACTGCATCACCATCCTGCCCCGGTCCCGCTGCGGCAGCGGGGTGCAACGCCGAGGTCCGGCATGCAGGATTAAGGCGGGACAGCGCTCACTGCGCCGGCGCGCTGACGTGGCGCCCGGTCAAGGCAGAGCGCAGGGATTCAGGTTAGGATAGCGACAGACAGAAAATGGAGATTCGATGGCGATTACGACGCAGGACGTGCTGGAGTATCACCGCCGGGGACGCGCGGGCAAGATCGAGGTGCGCGCCACCAAGCCGCTGGCCACCCAACAGGACCTTTCGCTGGCCTATTCGCCCGGCGTGGCCGAGGCCGTGCTGGAAATCGACCGCGACAACATGCACGGCTGGGAACTGACGGCGCGCGCCAACCTCGTCGCCGTGGTCACCAACGGCAGCGCCATCCTCGGCCTCGGCAACCTGGGGCCCCTGCCGGCCAAGGCCGTCATGGAGGGCAAGGGCGTGCTCTTCAAGCGCTTCGCCGATATCGACGTCTTCGACATCGAACTCGACAGCGACGACCCCGAGGAGATCATTTCCATCTGCAAGGCCCTGGCGCCCACCTTCGGCGGCATCAATCTTGAGGACATCAAGGCGCCCGAGGCCTTCGAGATCGAAACGCGCCTCAAAAACGAACTGGACATCCCCGTCTTTCACGACGACCAGCACGGCACGGCCATCATCGCCGGCGCGGCCCTCGTCAACGCCGCCGACCTGGTGGGCAAGCGGATGGCCGACCTGCGCGTGGTGATTTCCGGCGCCGGCGCCAGCGCCATCGCCTCCGGCGAGTTCTGCATTTTGCTGGGCATCGCGCGCGAAAACATCCTCATGCTCGATTCGCGCGGCGTCATCTACGCCGGGCGCGAGGAGCACCTGAACGAATACAAGGTTCGCTTCGCCAACTACACCGACGCCCGTACCCTGGACGACGCCATCGACGGCGCCGACGTCTTCATCGGCCTCTCCGCCGCCGGCGTGCTGACGCAGGACATGGTGAAGAAGATGGCGCGCGACCCCATCATCCTCGCCATGGCCAACCCGGACCCGGAGATCATGCCCGAGGACGCCTTCGCCGTGCGCCCCGACGCCATCGTCGGCACCGGCCGCAGCGACTACCCCAACCAGGTCAACAACGTGCTCGGCTTCCCCTTCCTCTTCCGCGGCGCGCTGGACGTCTACGCTCGCAGCATCAACGAGGAGATGAAGCTGGCGGCCGCCCGCGCCCTGGCGGCGCTGGCGCGCGAGGACGTGCCCGACAGCGTGCTCACCGCCTACGGCCTGTCATCGCTGAAGTTCGGTCGCGATTACCTCATTCCCAAGCCGCTTGATCCCCGCGTGCTGCTCTGGGTGGCGCCGGCGGTGGCCCAGGCCGCCATGGCGAGCGGCGTCGCCCGACGGCAGATCGACCTCGACGACTATCGCATGGAGATGCTGCGCCGTCAGGGCCACGGCCAGACGGTGCGCGCCAGCATCATGAACAAGGCCCACGCCGGCGGCGCCCAGACGCGCGTCGTCTACGGCGAGGGCGAACACCCGCGCATCATCCGCGCCGCCTACCAGATGCGCGAGGAAGGCATTGGCACGCCCGTCCTGCTCGGCGAGCGCGAGGCCATCGAGGCCAGCATCCGCGAGCTGGGGCTGGACTTCGCGCCGCGCGTCATTACGCCGCATCTGGAAGAGCACGCGGACCGCGTGCAGGCGCTGCTGGAACTGCGCCGCCGCCGCGGCATGACCGCCACGCAGGCCGCTTCCCTCCTGCAGCAGCCCACCTGGTACGGCCTGATGATGGTGCATACCGGCGCGGCCGAGGTCTTCATGAGCGGCCTGACGCAGGAATACCCCGACGTCCTGCGCCCGGCCCTGCAGGTCTTCGGCACCGCGCCCGGCGCCCGCGTCGCCAGCGGCCTTTACCTGATGATCGTCGAGGACCGCAGCTACGTCTTCACCGATACCACCGTCAACATCGACCCGGACGCGGATACCCTCGCCGACATCGCCATCCTCGGCGCGGACTTCGCCCGCACGCTGGATATCGACCCGCACGTGGCGATGCTCTCCTTTTCCAACTTTGGCAGCACGCCGCACCCCCTCTCGCACAAGGTGCGCGACGCCGCCGCGCTGGTGCGTCAGCGCCGCCCGGACCTGGTGGTCGACGGCGAGATGCAGGCCGACACGGCCGTCGTCGACGCCATCGTCAACGAACGCTACCCCTTCAGCGCGGTGCGCGACGCCAACGTGCTGGTCTTCCCGGACCTCGGCTCGGCCAACATCTCCTACAAGCTGCTGAATCGCATGGCCGGCGTCGAGGCCATCGGCCCCATCCTGCTGGGCATGGGCGAGCCGGTGCAGGTGCTGCAGGCCGGCGATGACGTCGACGGCATCGTGGCCATGACCGCCGTCGCCGTCATGGACGCCCAGGCGCGCCAGGCCGCGCGCAACTGAGGAGCTGCGCGTGATCGAGCTCCCTTTCCTCGACCAGTTGGACCCGCAACTGCGCAACATTGTCCTGCGCGTCCTGCTGGCCGTGCTGGCGTTGTTCTTCGTCTGGCTGCTGCGCCGCCTGCTGACGCGCCTGGTGCTGATCCCCTTCAGCCGCTTCCTCGACCGGCGCGACCGGGAAGCGGACGATATCTTCCTGCGCATCGTCGAGAATCCCGTGCGGCTGCTGGTGATCGCGCCCGGCCTGCTCATCGCCGGCGCGCTGCTGCCCGGCGACGTCGAGACCACCGAGTTCTTCACCCGGCTGGCGCGCAGCTTCGTCATCATGTCGGTCTTCGCCGCCTTCTACAACGGCGTGGGTATCATCGTCGAATCCTCGCTGCGGCTGGAGCACGTCACCGGCATCCACCTCGACGAGCAACTGCTGCCCTTCCTGCGCACCGGCCTGCGCGTCATCATTCTGGCCCTGGCCATCATCATCCTGCTGCAGGAATGGAACTACGACGTCAGCGGCCTGATCGCCGGCATCGGTCTCGGCGGCCTGGCCATCTCGCTGGCCGCCCAGGATACCGTCGCCAACCTCTTCTCCTTCGCCACCATCATCAGCGACAAGCCCCTGCGCGAGGGTGAGTTCATCCGCACGCCGCAGGTGACGGGCATCGTCGAGGAGGTCGGCGCGCGCGCCGTGCGCATCCGTCAACTGGACCAGGCGCTGGTCACCGTGCCCAACACGATGCTCACCGGCGAGCCGGTCATCAACTTTTCGCGCATGGAAAAACGCCGCATGGACGTCACCGTCGGCGTCACCTACGATTCGACCAGCAGCGACCTGCGCGCCCTCGTCGCCCGCCTGCGCGCCATGTTAAAGGCGCACGACAAGGTAGATCCGGAAACGGTGATGGTCTTCTTCTCCGGCTTCGGCGACAGTTCGCTCAACATCCTGATTCGCTGCAACGTGACGGAGCCCGCCTGGGCGGACTTCATGGAAGAGCAGCATGGCATCCTGCTGACCATCATGGACATCATCGAGGACCTGGGGCTCAGCGTCGCCTTCCCCAGCCGCACGCTCTACGTCGAGTCCTTCCCCGACGCGCCGGACGCGCCGCCGGACGCCGACCAGCCCGCCGCCACCTGAAGGCGCGTTTCGTGGAACCGGCAATCATCACACACGGCCTGCCCGACGGGCAGCGGGAAGCGGCCGCTGCGCTGTATATGGAGGCCTTTCGCCCGCTGCTGCAACCTTTCCTGGGCGATGGCCCGCGCGCGCTCGACGTGCTGGCGCGCTCCCTGAACCCGACCCATGCCATCGTCGCCAAACGCGGCGGGCAACTGGCCGGCCTCGCCGGCTTTCAGGACGGGGCCGGCAGCCTGCTCGATATCGACCTGCGGGCGATGACCCGGGCCTACGGACTTGCCGGCGGCGGCCTGCGCTACCTCGGCATGGGTCTGTTGTTGTCGCGTGACCGGCAACCCGGCACCCTGCTGATGGATGGCATTGCCGTGGCGCCGGAGTTGCGCGGCCAGGGCATCGGTACGCGACTGCTGGAGGCCCTGTGCCGCCATGCGCGCGAGAACAGTTACAGCGACGTGCGGCTTGACGTGCTGGGCAACAACCCGCGCGCCCGCGCCCTCTACGAACGCCAGGGCTTCGTGGCCGCGAAGGAGCGCTCGTATCCCCTTCTGCAGCGCTTCCTCGGCTTCAGCGCCGTGACGGAGATGCGCCGGCCCGTTTAAATGCCGCATGGCGGCGCTTTGCCTGACTCGCCGGCCCTGCTATGCTTTGGCTGTCAGTGAGCGCGGTAGCCGGCGATGAACAAAATCCTCACTTCAGCAAAACTGCCGGGATTCGAAGTGGCATCCGACCAGGTTGTGCGGCCAGTTGGCCTCGACGACATTCACCATGGCGACGCGTTCGAGGTGCTTTCAACCCTTGAAGCCGATTCAGTAGACCTGATCTTCACCTCGCCGCCCTACGCCGATCAACGCAAGAAAACCTACGGCGGCATCTCACCAGACGACTACGTCGACTGGTTCCTGCCCGTTGCCGCCGAGCTGAAGCGGGTACTGCGACCGGGTGGCTCATTCGTATTAAACATCAAGGAGCGTGTGGTACAGGGCGAGCGTCACACCTACGTGCTGGAACTCATTCTGGAATTGCGGCGCCAGGGCTGGCTGTGGACCGAGGAATTCTGCTGGCACAAAAAGAACAGTTACCCGGGCAAGTGGCCCAACCGTTTCCGCGATTCCTGGGAACGCTGCCTGCAGTTCAACCGGCAACGCAAGTTCGCCATGTATCAGGACGCCGTGATGGTGCCGATGGGCGACTGGGCCAAATCACGCCTGAAATCGCTCAGCGAAACGGACCGCCTGCGCGACGAATCGCGCGTGCAAAGCGGCTTTGGCAAGAACGTGTCCAACTGGGAGGGACGCGACCGGGCCTATCCGACCAACGTGCTGCACATGGCCACCGAGTGCAACAACGTCGGCCACAGCGCCGCCTTCCCGGTGTCGCTGCCCGCCTGGTTCATCCGTCTTTTCACGCAACCGGGGGACGTCGTGCTGGACCCCTTCATCGGGTCGGGCTCCACGGCCGTCGCCGCGAAGGGTCTGGGACGCCACTACATCGGCATCGACAAGGTACTGGAATACTGCGAAATCTCGCGGGAACGCATCGCCGCCCAACCCTTTGGTGAGGCGCTGGATGCCGGCCCTTGATCCCCGGCGGCTCAACGAGTTCGCCAGTGAAAGGATCGAGGAGTTTCACAACGCCCGTCTTGAGCGCTTACAGAAAGTAAAACTGAACACGATTCTACGGCGCAAGAACCCGTACCTTTTCCGCGCGAAAGACATGCAGTCCGCCTCTGAAATGGTCCGCTCCCTGCTGGATGCCTACCTTTCATCGTCAGAAGAAGAACTGTTTGGCCGGAATTTCCTGGAGAGTCTGGTCATTCGGGTTTCAAGTGAAGCGGATGGCGGCCTGAAATCGTCCGCCGAGGGAATCGACCTGGAATTTGACCGTCAAAACACCCGCTTTCTGGTGTCCGTCAAATCCGGCCCGAATTGGGGCAACCACTCACAAAAGCGTCGTCTGGCACAAAACTTTCAGACGGCAGTTCGCGTTCTGCAACAAGGTGACGCCACGGCTCACATCCAGCCCGTGCTTGGCATCTGTTACGGTCGGGCAAGAACAACAAATATCGACAACTACATCAAGTATGAAGGCCAGAGTTTCTGGCACTTTTTGTCCGGCGATCCGAACCTCTATACCAGCCTGATTGAGCCAGTCGGTTATCTGGCCCGTGAACACAACGACAGTTTTCGGGAGAGGCGTTCCCAACTTGAAGTACAGTTCATCAATGAGTTCACGGACGATTTTTGTCACCCCGACGGCACGATTGATTGGGACCGTCTCCTGAAATTCAACTCGGGCAACCTGAAGTAAACGCGCAGTTCAGCCCTGCCGCGCCAGCCAGTCGCTGTAGCCGCCGGCGTGGCTGGTCAGCGTGCCGTCGCGCAGTTCGACGATGCGGTCCACCGTGCGCTCCAGAAAGTAGCGGTCGTGCGAGATGGCCAGGATGGTGCCGTTGAAGTCCGCCAGCGCCGTCTCCAGCACCTCGGCCGTCGGGATATCGAGGTTGTTGGTCGGCTCGTCCAGCAGCAGCAGGTTGGGGCGTTGCAGCACCAGCGACGCCAGTTGCAGGCGGCTGCGCTCGCCGCCGCTGAGCGCGGCCACCGGCAGTTGCAACTGCTCATACTGAAACTGGTACTGCAACAGAAAGGCGACGGCCTCGTTTTCGGACATGGGGCGGATATCGCGGATGCGCTCCAGCGGCGTGCGTTCCAGCCAGGCGCCGAGCGTCTCATGGTCCTGCGCGTAGTAGCCGGGCTGCGTCCCCGGGCCGATGCGAATTTCCCCGTCCAGCGGCGTCTCCTCGCCCAGGATGAGGCGGAAGAGGACGGACTTGCCGGCGCCGTTGGGGCCGATCAGGCCGACGCGCTCGCCGTGCTGCACCAGCAGCTGCAGATCGACGAAGAGCAGGTCGTCGCCATAGCCCATCGCCAGTTCCGCGATCTCCAGCGCCTTCGTGCTGCCGCGCCAGCCGCTGAACTCCGCCCGCAGCTGGCGCCGTTCGACGACCTTTTCGATCAGTTCGCCCTTCTCCTCCATGCGCTCCAGCATACGGCGCCGGTGCCGCGCCTTGCGTTTGTGGCGCGGGTCTTCCGTGATGCGCGCCCAGTGTTCGAAGCGTTTGATGGCCTCCTCAATCTGGCGGATACGCTTCTGCTGCGCCGTGTAGCGTTGCTGTTGCCGCAGGCGCGCCAGTTCGCGCTCCGTGGCGTACCAGCTGTAGTTGCCGGCCCAGATCTTCAGGGCGCCCGCTTCCAGCTCGACGATCTCCGTGACCACCTCGTCCAGCAGCCAGCGATCATGCGAGACGATGATGACCGCGCCCTCGTAGTGGCGGATGAAGGCCTCCAGGCGACGCCGCGCGACCAGATCGAGATGGTTGTCCGGTTCATCCAGCAGCAGCACCTCCGGCCGGGCGACGGCCAGACGCGTCAGGGCCAGCAGCTTCTTCTGGCCGCCGCTGAGCGTCTCGCAGGGCAGGTCGTGTTCGGCCTCGCGCAGACCCAGGTGCGCCAGCAGCGAGCGCACGCGGCCCGCATGTTGCGCCCCGCCGAGACGCTCGTAGTCGGCCAGGACGCGCTCCTGCTGCGCCAGTACCTGCGCCAGACGTCGCTCGTGGTTGTATACCGCCGGTTCGGCCAGGCGCATTTCCAGTTGCGTCAGGCGTTGCTCGACGGCCGCCAGTTCCGGCGGCAGTTCCTGCGCCACCTGCAGCAGCGTACGGCCCGCGGGCAGGTTGACATCCTGCGGCAGATAGCCGACGCGCGTTCCCGACAGACGCTGTACCGCGCCGCTGTCGGGCTGCAGCTCGCCGCTGATGATGCGCAGCAGGCTGGACTTGCCGGCGCCGTTGGGGCCGATCAGACCGCTGCGGGCGCGGCTGTCAATGCCCCAGGCGAGGTCGGCGAAAATCTCGCGGGCGGCGAAGGACAGGGTGACGCGCTCCAGCGTGATGCACTGCATGGTCTGCTTCCAGGGATGTCGTTGTGGCGCTGCGCCCGCGCGCCCTTGCGCGCCGGCCGGCGTCTCAGGCGCGCTCGACGAGCTCCAGCTCCTCGCGGCCGCCCGCTTCGCTCGCCGGCACCCACACGCCGCAGGGCCCTCCGTGGTCGCTGACGCCCATCTCCAGCGCCGCGCCGTCGAAGGTCAGCAGCGGCTGATAGAACTGCGCCACCTTCTCCGCCTCGCCGACGATGTAGTGCGCGATCATGGCGCGGCGGAAACGGTCGGCCGTCGTGTTGGGCCAGCTGCCATGGATCACCTGGCCGTTGAAGAAGAGCACGTCGCCGGGCTGCATGGGCAGGCTGCGCAGTTCCATCCAGTCCGCCAGTTCGACGGTCGTGCCGCTGAAGAACTTGCGCCGGTCGGCGTCGATGATGCAGAGTTTGGCCAGGTCCTGGCTATGCGGCACGATCTTCATGCAGCCGTTGTCCTCGTCGCTGGCGTCGACCGCCATCCAGGCCGCCAGACAGGTGCCCGGCCGCACTTCCAGCGAGCGCTGGTCCTGGTGCAGCGACTGGCCGCGGGCGCCGGGCGGCTTGAAGTAAAACATGGTCTGGGCGGCCAGCGGCTCGCGCCCCAGCAGGGCCGTCGTCCAGGCGCGCAGGCGCGGGTCCAGCAGCCAGTCGCGGCTGAGACGATCGTAACGGTGCGGGTGGATCATGCGCGGATAGCGGTAGAGCGGATCGAACTCGTCCGTGATGCCGTCGTCATGGAAGCCGATCTTGCGCGCGTGCAGGCCCATGAAGTGCGCCCGGATCGTCTCCACTTCTTCCGGCGGGAAGAGGGCGGGCACGACCACGTAACCCTCGTCGTTGAAGCGCTCCAGGTATTGTGCGTCGATCATCGTCCGCTCTCTTTCGCTCTAGTAACGTCCGTCGTAGAGCCAGCGCATCAGGCTCAGATCGAAGGAAGGGCCGCCCATCCTGGCCGACATGGACATGATTTCGGCGCGGTGGATGAGCCCGTGGTTGGCGACGTGCAGCAGGATGTGCCACACGCGGTTGTCGATGAGTTCGCCGGCCGCCGACACGTACCGCGCCGGCGCGGCCAGGCCGGCCGCATCCAGACCGCCGGCGTAGGCGCGCACCTCCGCCTCGACTTCCCGCAGTTTTTCACCCAGGGCCGCGCGCTCCGGCAGGTCGTCGGCGCTGAAGTTCGGCGCCGGCGAACGCCCCCGGGCCCGCTCCAGCCAGGTCCATTCGCCGTTCAGCACGTGCAGCAGCGTCTCGCGGATGCTGCCGTGCGAATACTTCGTATCGTAAACGTACTGCGCCGGCTCCAGCTGCAGGATGCAATTGTGCCAGACCTTGTGCTGTTCGGCGTAGTGATAGTCGAGCAAGGTACGAACGACGTCGGGCGTCATGGCCTGCCTTGTGCGCGAAACCCCGCGCAGCATAGCGCAGTTGCGACGCCGCGCGCCAGTCGGGGCCGGGGAACGTTCATCACCTGGAAAGACGCCCGGGAAGAGCGGGAGCAGGGGATTGGAGCGAGTGGTGTCAGTCTTTGCGCCCTCACCCCAAACCCCTCTCCCTGAGGGAGAGGGGCTTTAACCCGTCGATTTTCCCCGGGTGTGTCTCCCCTCATCTCCCGCCCTGGAAGAAACTGGCTTCGACAATAGTCGATTACCCATCTGTCTTTCTCCCCCTCTCCCTGAGGGAGAGGGGGCCGGGGGGTGAGGGCCTGCCACAGGCATCCGCCCCAAACCCTCTCCCGCTCAATCGCGGGAGCCCTTGTCCCGTCCTGGGGGACGGGAAGGGCGGCCGGGGGTGAGGGCCGACCACACGCTCCTGCCATCCCCACGACGCCCTTGCTACCCCTGCGGCGGATGACGTAGGGGTAGCGAGGACGCAAGTCCGAAGCATCCCGTAGGGGCGACATATCATGTCGCCCGCGGGCACACCATTGATGTCGCCAGGAGTGGCGCGTTTGGTAGATCGCCCCTGCCGTGTATGTGGGGGCGGGCGATTTGATAAATCGCCCCTACTGCGTTTTGTGCGGCGCGTCAACCCGCCTTGCCTCAGCCGCAAAGCCCCATCGGCGCGACGTAGTCGGCGCTGATCCAGCCCTGCGTCCCGTGGTAATCCACCTTGAACCAGCCGCTCGCCCGCTCCAGCGCCGTCAACACAACGTTTTGGGGCAGCAGGTTGTGGCGGACGCCCCGGTAATCGGCGAAGTTGGTGATGCGATTCCCACCGGGGCCATCGCGGAAGTTCAGTATCCTGGTCGTCCGCACCATGCAGTCGCTCAGGCGCCGGGCGGCTTCTGGCGCGGCCGGCGCGGAAGCGACCGGCGCGCTGCCGTCCGCGATCAGCGCCACCTGGCCCGCGCGGTCGATATTCGCGCAGAGCATGCCGTCGCTGATGAAAGCCGGCAAAGTCGACACGGCGCGCGGCAAGACCGTCGTGTCGATGAAGCGGATGCTGCCGCTGGCCGCTTTGAAGCAGACTTTGGTATCCGGCGTGACCCGACCCCAGACGTCGACGACGCTGGCGGGCCTGGCGGCGATGACAGCGGGATGACCGATGCCGGATCCGCTAACGCTGCTGCAAGCCGTGCCGGGGTTGCGGTTGCTGACCATGATGCCGGGCGACAGAGCCGCGCAGGTCTCGGCCGGGGAAACCCCGACGGACGCGGAGCCGGCGCGTGCGCCACCGCCGCCATTCCCGCTCGCCGCTCGCGGCGGCGGCGGAATGAATTCAAAAGCGCCGATATCACAGCGGCTTCCTTGCGGGCGGGATGTGCCAAGGATGTCAGTGTTGACGCCAGTGAGACAGTCGACGACATCGATGGCCGGGCTGCCCGCTCGCAGGGCATAGTGAGGGGTGGCGGCGCTGGTGCGGTCTACAAGCAGCGGATTGGCGGTGCTGAATGTGGCGCCGGCGCAGTTGGAGCTGCCGAAGAGATTCCCCGTGTTTACAGCGACGGTGCCCCCGTTGCGCCGGCAGTCATGAATGCCCGTATTGTCGTAGGCGATGCTGTTGCGAATCTCCAAAGTACCACCACTCATGAAAATGGCGGGACCCTCGTTGGCAGTGTTGGCGGTCAAGGTCGCGTGATCGATTTTTAGCAACCCGCCTGACATAAAGATCGCGCCGCCTTGTCCGTCGTTGTTCGTGGTGCGATTGTTGTAGAATACGCTGTTGGTGATGGTGGCGTTTCCACCACCGACGATTATCGCGCCGGAAGTGCGCACGGTGTTTCCGTAAAAGACGCTGCTGGCGACGGTTAGCGTGCTGCCGCTTCTGGCGTTTATCGCGCCGGCAGTGCGGGCGGCATTGTCGCAGATGACGCTGTTGCGAATGTTGAGGGTAGTTCCGGTTCCGACCCAAAAAGCGCCGCCGGGAGTCGTCCCGGGCGATGTGTTGCTGCAGATCCGGCTGTTGGCGATGTTGACTGTTACGCCGGAAGTTTGCATATAGATCGAGCCGATGTGCTCGTTGCCGTTGATGACCTCGACATTGTTCAGATTCAGGGTTAAGGCGGTTCGCAGCCGAAAATGTCTGCCGTTTTCGCCCGCGTCTATTTTGTGGCCGTTGCCATTGATGGTAATGCTGCCGGCGGCGGCTGTGATTTGTATTTCGCTGGCGAGGCTGACGTCGGCGTTCAGAATGATGGTGTCGTCGCCGCTGCCGGCCGTACAGCCGCCGGTGGCGCTGTCGGCGGCTGCGGAGGCGACGGCGTTTGGCAGTGAACAGGAACTGCTGACGGTGATGTCGACGGCGGAGAGCCGGGAGACGGGCAGCAGGAGGAGAATGAGAGCGAGGGCGATGAGTTTTATGAATGAAGAATGGAGATAAAATGAAGCGGCAGAGCTATTGGCGCGAGATATTAACGAGGGGGGGGGGGGGGGGGGGGGGGAGGATGGTTGGACGGAGGGGGGGGGGGGGGGGGGGT
>DAOUJM010000007.1:0-129736 GCA_034422695.1 Anaerolineae bacterium | reverse complement strand
TGGGAGGAGTCGCTGCGCATTCCCTTCATCATCGGCGGCGGGCCGCACCGCTACCATCACGACGCGGGTTTCCATGAGGTACCGCTCAACCACGTGGACATTGCGCCGACGTCGCTGGGGCTGTGCGGGCTTGAGGCGCCGGCGTGGATGCAGGGCACGGACTACTCGGGCTACCGGTTGCGCGGCAAGGAGGTCAGCAGCGAGCCGGACAGCGCCTACCTGCAAACGGTGGTGCCCACCATGCACGGACATTCGGTGGACCGGCCCTGGCGGGGCATCGTGACGCGCGACAACTGGAAGTACGCGGTGCTGGAGGGCCAGCCCTGGCTGCTGTTCAACCTGAACGAGGACCCTTACGAGCAGGCCAACCACGCGCACAATTCGCTGTACCACGCGGAGCGGCGCCAACTGCAGGCGCGCCTGGAGGAATGGATCGACCATACGGGCGACAGCTTCCACCTGCCCGCTCCCTGAGTTGCGACGACTTCTGAACCCATGCGAGAGAATGCCGTAGTATTGCAGGTGAACGCGGCTGGCAGAAAGGCAGACGACACTGGAGACCCTGCTTGAGGCGCGCGGGCTGAACAAACGGTACAGACGGGACGACGGCAGCCCTCTGCAGGCGCTGGATGACGTCGCTCTCGGTATCAGAAGGGGCGAAATCTACGGTCTGCTGGGCCCCAACGGCGCCGGCAAGACCACGCTCATCTCCGTCATCAGCGGTCTGCTGGCGCCGGACAGTGGCAGCGTGGTCATCGGCGGCCATGACCTGCAAGGGGAATCACTGGCCGCGCGGGCCCTGCTGGGCGTCGTGCCGCAGGAACTGGCGCTCTACGAGGACCTGTCGGCGCGACAGAACCTGCGCTTTTTCGGGCGCCTGAGCGGGCTGGGCGGCCGGGAACTGGAGCGACTCGTCGCTGAAACCCTGGAATTCATCGACCTGACTGAACGCCAGCGGGAACGCGTACAGCGCTTCTCGGGCGGGATGAAACGGCGGCTCAATATCGGCATCGGCCTGCTGCACCAGCCGCAGCTGGTCTACATGGACGAGCCGACGGTCGGCGTCGACCCGCAGAACCGGCGCCGCATCCTCGACACGGTGCTGCGCCTGCGAGAGGAACGCGGCATGACCGTGCTCTACACGACGCATCTGATGGAAGAGGCGCAGGAGTTGAGCGATCGCGTCGGGATCATCGATCACGGTCGGCTCATCGCCGAAGGCACGGTCGGCGAGCTCGTCCTGCAGGCCGGCGAGCAGGACCGCATCGAGATTGAACTGGCGGATGACTCCCGGCCGGACGCCGGCCTGCTGCCTGGCCTGCAGCGTGAGTTGCCCGGGGTGACGCGCATCCAGGTTGACGGGTCAGGTGAGCACAGCCGTCTGATGGTGCACGCCGACCGCGGTCGCCAGGTCCTCTCGCCGCTCATTAGCGCGCTGGGGGCGGCCGGCCTGAAGCTGCGCTCGGTGTCCGTGCAGGAGCCGGATCTGGAGACGGTCTTTCTGCAGCTGACCGGGCGCGCCCTGCGGGATTGAAACGCATGCTCACGGCAGCGCTGCTGATCGCGCGCAAGGACCTGCACCTGCGCTTTACCAACCGGGCGTCGCTGCTGTTCCTGCTGGCGCTGCCGCTGGGTCTGTCGCTGATCATCACGCTGGTCTTCGGCGATCTCGACGAGGCGGGCGGCCCCTCAACCTTGCGCGACGTCCCGCTGGGCATCGTCAACCTGGATGCCGGCGCGGAAGTGCAGGGCCAGGCGATCAATTACGGTGACGGCCTGCAGCAGTTGCTCACGGGCGCGGCAGTTCAGGACGGTCCCGACGCCGGCACTGCGAGCTGTCCGCTGGCAACCGCAGCGGAACCGGGCGCGCCGGCCTTCGGCCTCGATGAACTCTTCAGCGTGCAGGCCCTGCAAGACGTGGCGGCGGGTCGCGCCATGGTCGAGGCGGGTGAACTGGCGGCGCTGGTCATCGTCCCGGCGGATTTCAGCGCCCGCCTCAGCCCGCAGCTCGGGCCGGGCATTTCAGAGCTCTACGCCGAGAGCCCGGCAGCCATCGAGGTCTTCAGTGACAGCGGCCGGCCCCTGGAGGGACTGGTCCTGCGCAGCGTGGTGCAGGGCTACAGCGAACGTTTGCTGACCGGCAACGTCGCCCTGGGCGCCGCCATCAATGCCCTGATCGCGCAGGAGCCGCTGGCCGCCCTGCGGCTGGCGGCCGCCGCTGACGACGAAGCCGTGGCCGGGGCATTAAGTTGCGCTTTCAGCGAACTGGCCGCCGGCGCCCGCGCGGACCTGCATCAGTTGGGCGCGGGGGATGACGCAGCGTTCAAGCAGGCCACCCGTGTCCTGGCTTTCATCGGCACGGCCCAGGCGACCTTTTTCGCCCTCTTCGCCGCGCAGTTCGGCGTCCTGAGCGTGATTGAGGAGCGTCAGGCGGGCACGCTGCAACGCATCCTGACGACGCCCGTCACGCGCGGCGGCTTCCTCGCCGGCAAGCTGCTCGGCACCTGGGTGACGGCGCTTGTCCAGTTGCTGCTGTTGCTGCTGGCCCTGTCCCTCTTTGCCAGCCTGATAGAAGGCCGGCTGCTCTTCATCTGGAGTTCCGACCTCGCCGCCATGTTCGCCATTCTGCTGCCTCTTTCACTGGCGGTAGCCGGTCTGGGTGTCTTGCTGGTCGCCCTTGTGCAGCGGCCGGAGCAGATCGGCGCGCTGGGCGCCCTGGTCAACATCGTGCTGGCCATGTCGGGCGGCGCCTTCGGCTTCACCGTGCCCGCGCCATGGTCATGGTTGTCACCGGTGTACTGGGGCGTGGATGGTCTGACCCGACTGGGCGCGGGGGATGCGGGCGTGGGACTGAACGCGCTGGCGCTGGCGCTGCAGGGCCTGGCGCTCTTCGGCGTTGGCCTGTGGTTCTTCCGGCGCCGGGTGGAGGTGTAGTCATGCGGGCGGTCTGGACCATCGCCTGGTGGGACCTGCGCATCTTTCTGGGCGAACGCAGCAATCTGCTGCAACTGACGCTGGTGCCGGTCATCCTGACGCTGGCGCTGGGCTTCGCACTGGGTGGCGCGGGCGAGCGCGGGGCAGCGGCAATTCGCCTGGACGTGCTGGACGGGGACGACAGCCCGCGTTCGCAGGCACTGGTGGATACGCTGCTGGCGGCACAGGGAAGTTCGCTGCGGGTCTGCCCGGCTGCCAGTGAAACCTGTGAATGGGACGACGGCGAACCGCCTGACCTGGAAACTGCTATCGGGCGCGTACGAAGCGGCGCTGCCGATGCCCTGCTACAGATACCGGCGGGCTATGGCGCGCAACTTGCGGCGCAACAGAGGGTGGCCTTGCCCTTCCATAGCGCTGCCCTGGTCCCGAGCTCTGATCCCGCCTGGCAGGCCGTGCAGGCGGCGCTGACTGCCGTGAACGCTGACATGGCCACGGCCGTTACCGCGCGCGCGCTGCACGAGGCCCTGGGGCTGGCTGAAGATGGCCTGGACGACTATGTGCAGTCTGTACGACAAATCGCCGACAGGGCCCGGGCAAGTCGCACAGCGCTGGTGGTGAGCAGCGTGACCGGCGAGGACCCGGCGGCTACCGACATTCCAGCGGGATTCACCCAGTCCGTGCCGGGTATGGCAAGCTTCTACGTGCTCTTCAGCGTCATGGGCGGGGGCATGGCCGTGCTCCTGCGCGAACGGCGCGAGGGGACGCTGGCGCGCATGGCCACGCTGCCGCTGCGGCGCATGCAGGTCATTGCCGGCAAGATTCTGGCGCGCTTCCTGACCGGCATCCTGCAGTTTCTGATCATTTTCGCGGTCGGCGTCATCGTTGGCATCGACTTCGGCAGGGAGACGCCGGCGCTGCTGCTGTTGATGGCCGCCTACACGCTGGTCATCACGGCGCTGGGCATCGCCCTGGCCGGACTCATCCGTAACGACGAACAGGCGTCGCTGCTGACGGCGCTGATTGCGATGGTGATGGCGGCGCTGGGGGGCGCCTGGTGGCCGCTGTCGCTGGCGCCGCCCTTCATGCAGACCATCGGCTATCTCACGCCGGTCGCCTGGGTGATGGATGGCTTTCACCAGCTCATCTCACGGGGCGGTGGCCTGGCGGAGGTGACGCCTTCGTTGCTGGCGCTGGCGCTCTTCGGCATCGTTTTCTTCGCCCTCGGGCTGCGCCTGTTTCGCTTTCGACAGTAGCCATGTGCCGCTTCAGGCAGATCCGGTCGGCAGCGCTGCGTGCACTGCTGCTGGCCACGCTGCTCTTCATGCCCTGGCGCAGCAGCTATCCGACGGGCAGCGACTGGAACGTCGTGGCCCTGCTGGCGCGCGACCACAGTTACAACTGGCTGGCCTGGTTGCCGCCGGCGCTGGGCGCGAAGCTGGGACAGGCCCTGTGGGGCGTGCGTCCCTTTCTGGATGAAGCGGCGGCCAGTCAGTTGCTGCGCGACTACATGGCCGACCTGAAGCAGGCCCAGGCGCTGGAAGCGCGGATTGCTGCGATGCACGCCGACCCGGACGAGGCGGACCCTGCGGCGGCCGGCGCCTCGCTGCGCCACGAGCGGGACGACCTGCGCCGGCGCCTGGGCGAGCGGCAGACCCTGGCCGAAAGCGTGCTGGAAGGCCAGCTGGCCGCCGTGCTGATTGAGCTTGGCTTCGGCGTGGCGGGCCAGCTACTGCCGCCGGTGGCGATGCGCCTGACCGAACTGCCGCGGGTGCTGGTCGTCTCGCCGCGCGACGAGATTCGCTACGAGATCAGTATCGGGCTCGATCCGCTGCCGCCGGCCTCGGCCGTCGCGCTGGAAGCGCGCATTGAGGAGCGGCTCGACGTCGCGGCGCTGGTCATACCCATCGGCGGCATCGCCCTGTATCCGGCCATGGTCCTCGAGACTGGCAACATCGCGTCCCTGGCGGACACCTTCGCCCATGAATGGCTGCATCATTACCTCTTCGCCTTTCCCCTGGGCCAGGCCTGGGATTACGACAGTGAGGCGCGCAGTATCAACGAGACGGTCGCCAGTCTGTTCGCGCAGGAAGTGGCGCCGCTGTTGTTACGGCGTTACTACCCGGAACTGGCGCCGGCCACGACGCTGCGGCGGGTGGCCCTTGCCGGGCAGACGGGCTTCGACTACGGCGCGGAGATGGACCGCACCCGGCGGCGGGTGGATAGCCTGCTGGCGGACGGTGAGGTTGAGGCGGCCGAGGCTTACATGGAGCAGCGGCGACAACGCTTCGTCGCCAACGGCTTCGCCATCCGCCGCCTGAACCAGGCCTGGTTTGCCTTTTACGGCGGCTACCAGTCCGCCGAACGGGGAGCCGGCGGCGCCGATCCGGTCGGGCCGGCCCTGCGTGAATTGCTGGCGCGCAGCGCTTCGCTGCACGACTGGGTGGTGCAGTTGCGCGGCATTACCACCACGGCGCAGTTGTTGACGTTGCTTGAGGGGAGCGCCGGGGTCAGCGCCTGAATCAGTCTTGCGCAAACTGCCAGTCGCGCAGGATGCCGGCGATGAGCGCCGCGCGCTGCGGCAGACTGTTGATGATCACGTGCTCGTGTTCGGCGTGCAGGCCATCGCCCTGGGGGCCGAGGCCGTCCAGGGTTGCAATGCCGGCCGCGGCGGTGAAGTTGCCGTCGGAGCCGCCGCCGCTGCCGTCCTCACGCACGGTCAGACCCTGCGCCGCGCCGATCGCGCGCGCCTGGTTGAAGGCCGCGATCATGCGCTCGTTGCGTTCCATCGGGTCGCGCCGGTGATGGCGGGTCACCGTGAGGCGGGCGCCGGGGACGCGCGGCTGCAGGCCGAGCAGGGCCTGGTCGACCTCCTCCTGCGCGCGCACGCTGAGGGCGCGCACGTCGATCCTGGCGCTGGCGCGCGGCGGGATGACGTTGGTGGTGATGCCGCCCTGTACCACGGTGACCGAGACCGAGGTGCCGCGCTGCAGATCGTTCATTTCATTGATGACGCCAATCTGCTGCGCCAGTTCGACGATGGCGTTGATGCCCTGTTCGGGCGCGTTGCCGGCGTGTGAGGCGCGTCCTTCGGCCAGGACTTCGTAGGTGGCCACGCCCTTGCGCGAGGTCTTGAGCGCGCCTTCCACCGTGGCGGGCTCCATCACCAGCACCAGGCCGCAGTCCGCCGCCGTATCCATAATCAGGGATTCCGAAAAGCGGCTGCCCATTTCCTCGTCGCTGGTGACCAGTACGCGCAGGGGGCGGCGCGGCAACTCGCCGCGTTCGACGAGGCCGCGCAGGGCCGTCAGCACAATGACGATGCCGCCCTTCATGTCGATGGCGCCGGGGCCGAAGAAACGACCGTCCTCGTCGATGCGCGGCGGGCGCGCGGCCAGCGTCCCCAGGGGCCAGACGGTGTCCGAGTGCGTCAGAATGAGGATGGCCGGGCCAGGCGCGTCAGCGTGCCAGCCGGCCAGCAGAATGTCGCCGACGTCCTGCTGCGGGATACGTGTAACGCCGGCGCCCAGACCTTCCAGGCGCGTCTGCAGCATTTGACCCAGGCGGTCCACAGCGGCCTTGTCGTGCGTCGGCGACTCATGGCGCACCAGTGCCTCCAGGTCATCCACCATGTTCTGGCGACGGCTTTCAAACCAGCGCAGCAGTTCGCTCATCGATTCTCCCCGGGGCGGGTTGGCTTACTCGCCGCGTTCCAGTTGGTCCAGCAGGTAATGGTCCTGGTCGAGGTTGCGCCGGCGCATCAAAACGCTGACGATGAACAGCAGCAGGATAAAGGCGATGGCGGCCAGGCCGAGGTAAAGGTACAGGGCGGTATCAGGCATCTTCGCTCCCTTGCCGCGCCCGCAGGGACGCGTTCAGCACCTGGGCCTTGCGTTGCTCAAGTACTTCGACGCGCAACTGCAGGCGATAGCGGTGCCAGAGCAGGGTCAGGGGCAACAGCAGGGACCAGATCGGGAAGTTGACCAGCAGCGCCGCGGTCACGCCCGGCGTGGCCGCCAGTTCAAAGCCGCCCTGGGCGTTGGCGGCCGAGGGGCCGATCACGGCCGGGTGAATGGTGTCGGGGCGAATGCGGATGATGACCAGCGTCAGGATGACGGTGACGAAGGCGAGGATGCCATAGATGGAGGACAGGCGCCGCCGTTGCTGCAGGTTGTCGATGCCGCTGCGCAACACCAGCAGGGCGGCGTAGGTCAGGCACATGACGGCCGCCGAGGTCAGGCGCGGGTCCCAGGTCCACCAGGTGTTCCAGATGGGCCGCGCCCAGATGGAACCGCTGACCAGGTTGACCAGCGCAAGGGTCAGGCCGACTTCCACGCCGGCCACGGCGAAGGAGTCGTAACAGGTCTCGCGCTTGCGCAGGTAAGCGATGCCGGCCAGCAGCGTCCCGCCAAAAGCCAGGGCGGCGCCGAAGAAGGCGGGCATGTGCAGGTAGAAAAGGCGCTGCACATGGCCCTGGGCAGCGTCGGTGCCGGCGTGGAAGAGGGCGACGTACAAACCAAGGGGCAGGGCTGCAAGCGTGAGAAGGTTCAGCAGGCGCAGGGCGCGCGGCTGTCGTTCCTGCGGCAGCGAGCAGACTTCGAGCGCTTCGCTCATTGGTTCACCTTGTCTCCTGAGCGCGGTCATTCTGGCACAGCGCCGGGCGATTATCAATTGTGCATCAGGACTCAAGCGCGTACTCGTAGAGCAATAACCCGGCGGCGAGATAGATCAGGTCGACGATGAGCAGGATTTGCAGCCAGGCGTGAAAGTCGGCGGCGGGGGCGTTGCCGAGGGCGGCGTTGCCGGCGCGCAACGCGGCGATCAGCAGCGGCAGGGCGACCGGCAGCAGCACAATGGGCAGCAGCGAATCGCGCGCGCGCGTCTGCACGGTCATGGTGGCCAGCAGGGTGCCGACCGCCGCCAGGCCGAGGCATCCCGGCGGCAAAACCAGCAGCAGGGCAGCGGGGAAGGTCGGCAGGTTGAAGAGAATGGTGAGCGCGGGCAGCAGCAGCAGGGCCACCAGCAGCGTCAGCAGGGCGTTGGCCAGCAGCTTGCCGCAGTAAATGGCGCCGCGCGGCACCGGCGCCAGCAAGAGGGCGTCGTGGCCGCCGTGCTCGCGTTCCAGCGCCACGCCGCGGTTGTGGCCCAGGATGCCGGCGAAGACCAGCGTGACCCACATGACGCCGCTGACCGCAGCCTGGCGGCCCAGGCGTTCCAGTTCCAGCGCCAGACTGAAGACCAGAAGCGCCAGCAGCGCAAACAGGAGCATCAGGGCCAGCAGTTCGCGGCTGCGCAGTTCGGCGCGCAGGTCCTTGCCGGCGATGACCAGGGTGGCGCGCAGGAAACCCGTATTGTTCACCCGGCCTCCGTCACCGCCGCGTAACGCCTGACCAGATCGCCCGGCGCGGCCCCCTGCAGCGACAGGTCCTGTCTCACGACGCCCTCCAGCAGGATGATGGCGCGGTCGGCCAGTTGCTCCGCCAGACCGAAGCGATGGGTGGCCATGAGAATGCTGCGTCGGTCCGAACTGCTCAGCAGTTGCGTCAGGGTCCCGGTCGCGGCGGCGTCCAGGCCGTCGAAGGGCTCGTCAAGCAGGAGCACGGCCGGATCGGGCAGGAGCGCGCGGGCGATGGCCAGGCGTTGCTGCATGCCGCGTGAGTAATTGCGCACGCGCTCCTGCGCCCGCCTTTCCAGACCGACGCGCTGCAGCAGGGAGCGGATGCGTCTTTCCGGCTCGTCAAGGTTGTAGAGGCGCGCGCAGAAGTGCAGGTTCTCCAAGGCGCTGAGTTGGTCGTAGAGCAGGGTCTCGTGGCCGACGTAGCCGATCTGCGCCCGCAGCGCCGCCAGTTCGGCCGGGACCTGCCAGCCGCCAATGTGAATGCTGCCGCCATCCGGCCGCGAGAGGCCGGCCAGCAGTCGCAGCAGGGTCGATTTGCCGCTGCCGTTGGGTCCGGTCAGGGCGACGAATTCGCCGCGTCGCAGGGTCATGTCCACGCCGCGCAGCGCCGGCAGACGGCCCTGGACCTTCACCAGGCCGCGCACGTCAATGAGGGCGTCAGCGTCGGCGCGCATGGCCCGGCCCATCTTCCCCGGTCAGTTGCTCCTGCAATTCAGCGCGCCGCCGCCGGTAGAGATCGTGGTTAATCGCGCCGCGCTCGTGGGCGGCATCCAGGTCGGCGATCTGCCGCGCCAGGTCATCCAGTTGCCGCTCACCCGCAACGCGTCTGCCGCGCCAGGCCAGCAGGAGGGCGACGGCGGCGACGGTCAGCGCAGCGCCCGACATCAGCGCCTCCCGGCTGACGACGCCGGGGGGCAGCGACAGAGGTTTCGTCGCCAGGGTGTAACGCAGGCTGGCGCCCGGCTCAAGTTGCAGCTGCGCGCCATAACCATCGAAGATTGCCGCGCCAACCTGCTGCGGCCCGATGTCGCTGAACTGCCCCTCAACCAGCGTCAGGGTCGGTGACAGCAGCAAGCGCGCTTCACCGGAGAGCGCCTGGGCCAGGGGCAACTCGACCCGCGCGCTGTCGCCGTCCCAGGCACGCCGCCAGGCCAGTTGCAGCAGGTGTTCCGCGTTGGGGTAAACGGGCAGGGTGTCGGTCACCGCTGTTCCGGCATCGTTGACAAGGTATCGTCCGCTGTCATCCGGCAGGGTCAGGTCGAGGGCGGCGGCGGGCAGGGGCAGGGTCAGTGAGGCGAACTGACCCGGCGCCACTTCCCGCGCGCTGCTGAAAACACGGTCCGAACTGTTGCGAAAGCGCGCGACCAGCACGAATTGCAGCGCGTCTTCCACCACGCTGACCTGCTGTACCAACGCGGTCATCGTGATCGCCGCCGGGTCCGCGCCGGTCTCGTAGATCGTGACCGGCAGTTCAATCGTCGACTGGCCCGGGCCGGCTGCGATTCGCGCCGACGGGAAGCGGCGCCCCGCATGCTCGGCCAGGACGCTGAAGCTGCGCCCCGCTGTAAAAACCACGTTGGCGAAGCGAAAGCGGCCGTCGTCATCGCTGAAGGTCTCGCGCAGGTCGGGCGCCTGACCGGAGTCAAATTGCAGCAGGGTCACCCGCAGGCTGCCCGGGACGCTTGCGCCGGCCGTGCCATTGCTGATGAGACCGGCGATGCTTCCGGTTACCGGCTCCCGGAGGGCGGCGCCGTCCGATTGACTCTGGCCCCCTTCCCCCCGCAGACGCAGCCAGGCGACCGCCGCCCAGGCGTCTTCATCGGACAGGGTGGGGGGCAGGGCGTCGCGCAGATCCTGGTCCGACAGGCTGTCGAGCGTCACGGGGTCGCGCAGGTCCCCGAGCGCCTCCAGCGATGCACAGCCCGCAGCGCAAGCCTCCGCAAGGACGAATCGCCCGCGCGCGAACATCGCCGGCGAGTAGTGCAGCGTGTAGCTGTAGAGCGCCACGTCGCGCAACTCGTCGTCGCCGAGCGAGTCGCGCCAGGGCGGCATCAGCGACTCGATGCGCCCGTTGCGTATGGTCGCCAGCCACTGTTGCAGGGACTGGCTGCGCGCGGCCCGGGGCTGCGTGAAGTCACCAGGAGCGGGGATGGAGCCGTTGAGCGCGAGTTCGCCATCGCCGGCGCCGGTCAGACCGTGGCAGGTGCTGCAGCGCTCGGCGAAGATGCGCGCGCCGCTGGTCAGGTCCGCCTGTTCGATATGCTCCGGCGTCAGGGTGACCACCAGGGCCGGTTCGCCGGCCAGACCGCTACAGGCGGCCAGGGACAGCAGGGTGAGCAGCAGCAGCGCGGGGTTGTAGTCGTGCCTCACGACTGTCCGTCCTCTTGCAGCGCGTCCAGTTCGGCCAGCAATTGCTCTGCCTGGCGCAACCAGTGTTCGCGTTCCTGCCGGTGTCTGTCGGCGTCGATCTTGCCGGTGAAATGTTCCTCGTCCAGGTCGCGCAGAGTGGTCAACGCCTGGTCGTACTGCAGTTGCAGCAGCGCCCGGCGCCGGGCCTGGCGGCCGGGGCGGTTTTCGGGTCGGCGGGCAGCGAAGAGGGGCGCGAGGACGATCAGGCTGCAAAGGGCCAGGGCCAGCAGGGTGAACAACGCACCGCCACTGCTCATGGCGCCCCGGGCAGGAGCCCTGCGAGCACTGTTTCCAGCGCCGTCTCGTTCACCGCGGCGTAGAAGAAGTGCGCGATATCGCCCCGCTGGTCGATGACGAAGGTCTCCGGCACGCCCTGGATGTTGTAGCGATCGGAGACGCGGTTGCCGCGGTCGGGCGCGTTGGGGTAGCTGAGGCCAAACTCCTCGATGAAGGCCAGGGAGTGCCGGTCGATGTCGGTATAGGCCAGACCCAGCACCGTCACGCCACGCTCCCGCCAGCGCTCGTGAATCGCCTGCAATACGGGGGCTTCCACGCGGCAGGGGCCGCACCAGCTGGCCCAGAAATTCAGAACGACGACCTGCCCGCGCAGGTCGGCGAGGCGCAGGGTTTCGCCGGCAAAGGTCTCAACCTCGAAAGCGGGCGCTGCGCCCCTCTCCGGTTGACCGGGGTTGCTGCGGGAAAAGACGAAGCCGAAGAACAGACTGACCAGCAGCACGCCGGCGATCAGGGCGATCAGGCCATGACTGCCGCGCGCAGCGGCGGGCCTGGCGGCGTCGGGGGGTTCCAGGGCAGCCCGTTCAGCGTCGGGCACGAAGATCTGCCTCAATGCGCGCGCGGACGTCGTCGCCAACCAGGGTGGAGGCCGGCGCCGGCGGATGTGGCGCTGTCCGCTCCCTGTGCCAGCGGCGAATGCGTCCGGCGCCGAGCAGCAGCGCCCCCAGCGCCAGCGCCCAGGGCGTTAGCAGGGCCAGGGCGCGCAGGGTCGGGTCCGTCGGTGTGCCGACCACGCGCTGACCGTAGCGCGCGACGAAGTCGTCGATGATGGCCTGCGGCGAGTTGCCGACGTCAAGCTGGAAGCGGATTTCGGCGCGCCACTGGCGGCAGGCCGGCGTCTCGCAATCGTCCAGCGGAACGTATTCGCAGACCGGGCAATACAGTTTCCTGGCGACGGCGTTGACCTCGTCATCGCTCACCTCCTGCGCAGTGACGGGCGAGGTCAGCAGGGGCAGGAGCAGCGCCAGGACCAGAACCCTCATGCCTGCGCCTCCCGCAGCGCTGACGCCGGCTGTTGCGAAGCCATGGCCAGGCGCTCCGGCCATGCCGCGATGGCGGTGCCAAGGATCAGCAGCAGGCCGCCCCACCAGACGAGGTTGATGAGCGGGTTAATGGTCAGTCGGAAGGTGGCGCGCGCCTGCCCCGCGCCATCGTGACTGACCAGCAGGACGTATACGTCGTTTTCGAGCGTACTGTGAATGCCGGCGATTGACATTGGCTGCTGCGGAAACACGTCGATGCGGGGACGCAACTGCGCCAGTTCGCGGCCGGCGCGGCTGAGCGTAACGCTGGCGACCTGCAACAGGCGACCATCGCCGGCCAGCGCCTGGCTGAAGCCGTCATAACGCAGTTCGTAGTCCTGCAGCAGCAGCGAGTCGCCGCGGGTCAGGGTGCGCTGCGTTTCCGCCTGGAAGAGCGTGCTGCCGATGACGCCAATGCCGATGACTGTGACGCCCAGGTGCACGACGTAGCCGCCATAGCGTCCCCGGTTGCGGCTGAACAGGGCGCCCAGGGCCGCCGGCCAGGATTCTCCCCGGCCGCGGACCCGCGCCCGTGCCCCGCGCAGAATCTCTGCCAGCGCGACCGCTCCGGCGAGGCTCACCAGGCCATAGGCCAGCAGGGCTCCCGCTGAACGCATGCCGGCCAGCGCGAGGAGCGCCGGCAGAGGTATGGTCATCAGTATCGGTGTTCGCAGATTGCGACCCATACGCCGCAGTGAGGTCCCGCCCCAGGCGGCCAGTGGCGCCAGGCCCATCAGCAGAAAGAGCAGGGCGAAGAGCGGTGGCGTCACCTGCAGAAAATAGTCCACGCCCAGCGTAACCGGCGTCTCAAGCAGGAATTCGCTGACCAGCGGCGCGCCGAAGCTGCCCCAGAAAATGGCGACGAAGAGCGCGACGAAGACGACGTTGTTGAGCACAAAGAGCGATTCGCGTCCCAGCAAGCCGGAAAACGCGCGCTCGTCACGCAGCAGGCCCTGTCGCTGGCGCCAGAGTACAAGGCCCAGCGCGACCAGGGTCATCAGCGACCAGAAGGCGAACAGCGGGAAACCGATTTCGCTGCGGGCGAAGCTGTGCACGCTTTCGATCAGGCCGCTGCGGGTGGCGAAGGTGCCGAAGAGGACGGCCGAGAAGGCGAAGATCACCAGCAGCATGTTCCACAGGCGCAACATGCCGCGCCTTTCCTGGATGAGCACGGAATGCAGAAAGGCGGTGCCGGTCAGCCAGGGCAGCAGGGCGGCGTTTTCGACCGGGTCCCAGCCCCAGTAGCCGCCCCAGCCGAGCACGTCATAGGCCCAGCGTCCGCCCAGTAGCAGGCCGAGACCGAGGAACATCCAGGCCAGCAGGGTCCAGCGGCGCGTGGCGCGAATCCAGGCGGGGGACAGTTCGCCGGAGGCCAGCGCCGCCAGGGCGAAGGCGAAGGGAATCACGAAGCCGGTGAAGCCAAGGTAGAGCATCGGTGGGTGGATGACCATGCCGAAGTGACGCAGCAGGGGGTTGAGGCCATTGGCCGTTTGCGCCAGACGCAACGCATCCGGTACGCGGGCGCCGGCCGGGATGAAGGCGGCCTGCAGAACGCTGCCGTCTGTGCCCAGCCAAAAGCGCTCGAAAGGGTTTTCCAGAATCAGCGACAGGCCGAGAAAGAAGGCCAGGGTGGCCATGGTGACGGCGATGACGCCGGGCATCAGGCGCTGATGTTGGCGCCAACTGAACAGGATGGCGGCGAAACAATAGAGACTGAGCAGCAGGGACCAGAAGAGCAGCGAACCCTGCTGCGAGCCCCAGAGCGCGGTGAAGCGGTAAAAGATCGGCGTGGACGGGTCCGTCACCGACCAGACGTAGCTGAGCTGGTAGTGGCCGTTCAGCAGCGCGACCAGCAGGGCGGCGCAGCTGAGCAGCAGCAGGGGGAAGGTGAGCAGGGCGGCGTTGCGGGCGCTGTGCAGCCAGGTCCCCTGCCGGCGCAGACCGGCGCCGAGTGAGGCGACGAGCGCGAAGAGAGCGGCGCCGAAGGCCAGCAAGAGGGCGCCGAGGCCGATTTCGGCCAGCATTGCTTACAGGTTCTCGTGCCCGGCGATGGCGGGGTCCGGGCCGGCTTCCTCGAAGCGGCTGGGGCACTTGAGCAGCAGTTCACTGGCCGTGAACACGCCGTCGGCGCCGAGACGACCGGTGAGGATCGCCTGCGCCTCGTGTTGCAGCAGGTCGGGTTTGGCCTGGTCCGGCACGATGACCTCGATGCGCGTGGCCGAGGGGTCGCTGACCGCGTCGTGCAGGGCTGTGGCCAGGTCGTCGAATTGTGCCGGGATGGCGGCCATGGTGAAGGCGATGCCCAGGGTGTCCGGGTCGTAGGTGATGCTGGGCCCCAGCACGGCGCCGGAGACACGCACAGTCACTCCCGACCAGTCCGGATTGCTGACGAGTTCATCCACCGTGATGAAGTAGCGCGCCCCGGTGATGGTGCCGGAGATGATGAGCCAGGCGGTGGCGACCAGGATGAGCAGGGCGGCCAGCAGGAAGTGAAGCCGCCGGCCGAAACGGCGCCGGCGCATGAAGCGCTCTGCCGCTACCGGGCTTTTCTCCCAGGCGGCCTCAGCCATCGCCAGCCCCGCTGCAAGCCGTCATCGGGTTCATCATATCACGACGTTGCTGACTCAGGTTTCATCGTCCGGGCGGAAGCTGTCCCGGGCAACGTAGATGCCGCCCACGATGAGAATGCCGGCCACACCCAGCAGGAAAATCAGGGTCGTGATGCCGCCCGGACCGCCGGGATCCAGCTCGGTCGCGGCCTCTCCGGTCTCCTCGGCGGCGGCGACGCCGGCGCAGACCAGCAGCGCGACGGCGGGCAGCGGGCGCAGCAGGGTCTTCGGGATGTCGCTCATGGGTCCCCCTGAAATCAAGCGTCGCGTTGCTGCCAGAGCTGAAGCGTCAGTTCGGCGTGACCCAGATGCAGTGAGGCGTGGTCGAGGGCCTGCAGCAGCGCCCCGGCTATGCTGACTTCCATGCCGCGGCCGGGCATGGGGCGGATGCGGGGCAGGTCTGCCATGGACAGTTGCGCCAGCGACTGCCGCGCATGGTCCACGGTGGCCGTGAGTTGTGCCTGCAGCGCAGCGACGTCGCTCCCGGCAGTCCTGAATTCCGCCGGGCGGTCTCGTGTGGGAGGCTCACCCAGACAGACCTCACCGAGGCGGTAACGGGTGGAGCCGGCGACGTGCACGGCCAGCACGGCCAGCGAGCTGGTGTCGGGGCCGGGCGTCCAGTCCAGCGCTTCCTGCGGCAGACCATCCAGCAGGTCGGAAAAGTTCGTGAACAGGGTTTCCAGCGAGTTCAGGTAATCAGAGAAGAAGGGTTCCATGGGTCACCTTTCTGCGGGGACGGGAACGCGCCTCCGGCAGAGTCAGAGGCGCGTCAGGATTCATTCAATGATACTCAGTTTGCCTGCGGATCGGGGCCATCCTGACTGCTGACGTAGGCGACGAGGTCGGCCAGCAGCTGCGCGTCGAGGCGTTCGCCGAAGTTCTGCGGCATGTTGTTGGCCGGGTAGCCCTCCGCGACGTAGGCATTGGGCGCCAGGATGCTCTCCACGATGAAGTGTTCGGCGCTGTAGCCGGCCAGTGCCGGGTCCGCCAGGCGCGTGTCGGTCACACGGGTGAAGGTGCCTTCGGTCGGTGGCGCCACGGTCGCGAGGTTGTGGCAGGCGGAACAGGCCAGCGTGCCGTTATAGAGCGCCTGGCCGTTGTTGGGGTCGCCGGTCAATTCGGCCATGTCGGCCATGGCGCGGGCGACGATGCTGTCGATCTCGTCACGGCGACTGGCGACGTCGGCAAACTCGATGTTGATGATTTCCGTGGCCACGGGGTTTTCTACGGTCAGGCCGCCGCCTTCGACGGGCTCCTTGGCGAACTGCTGCACGCGCAGCAGGTCTTCCAGGGTCCAGTTGCGGCCGGCACCCCAGTTGATGACGTAGTTGGCCAGATCCTGCAACTGGTCATTGCGCAGGGGCCCGCCGGCGGTCTGGGACCAGGCGGCCATGGCTTCGGGCCAGTAGTTGTTGCTGACGGGGCGTCCCGAGATCAGGGTGGTGAGCACGAAAGTCTCCACCGTGCTGCCCCAGGCGACGTTGTTCAGGCGCGACGGGCTCTCGGGGTTGTAGCCGCGGTCGACGGCGCTTTGCATTTGCAAAATCAGGTTGGCGCGGTTGGTGACGAGCGCCGCCAGTTCGTCGTTGAGCGTCGCCAGCGGGTCCTCACCGTATTCCTCAATCATGGCGGCCAGACCGGCCTGCACCGCGGCGAACTCCGCCTCACTCAGCTGGGCCCGGGCCTCCTCGTCCACCATGGTGGCGGTGAGCGTCTCGAAGCGGGCGATGCCGGTCTCCACGGCGGCAATCTGCGAATCCAGCGGCGCGAGATAATCGTGACCAAAGAGTTGCGGGTTGTTCAGCCCTGGCGCGCGGGCGCTGCCTTCACCGTCGGGGCCATGGCAGGTGGCGCAACTACTGGCGAAGAGCTCGGCGCCCTTTTCGACGGAGCGGGCGAGGTGCTGCTGCTGGAAGGAGGCCATGCGTCCGGTTTCGTTGATGGCGACCCAGCCGACGAGGACCATCGAGGCGAGCAACATGGTGATGCCGACCAGGATGCGGTTTTCCATCCTGTCGATGAGGAGACGTTGCAGGTCCATTAGCTGAAGTAACCCGACTGTTCGTTGATAAAGATGTGCTTGCTGCTGGTGCGGCGCAGTGGGTTGCCCTCCTCGTCGAAGACCGGGATCGGGTTGCCGCTGTCATCCAGCGCGGGCTTGCCATCCACTATCTCGATTTCCTGCCAGTTGATCACGACGTCGATGCGTTTCAGGTCGGCCTGGTTGGGGGTGATGATGACCACGCCCCAGGCATCCAGCAGTTCGACCTGCTCGGCTGACAGCAAAAGGGCGAACTCTTCCAGCACGTGGACCAATTCGGGCGCGTTGGCCGGCACGGGTGTAAAGCGCAGGGTTGGCAAGTTCAAAAATTGGGTTGCGAGGTGTTCCAGCAAATGATCGAGTTCGCCGCTGCCCTGCAACATTTCGTTGAATGCAGTCACACCGGCCGCTCCATGTGCCTGGCCACCGCCAAATTCGCGGGTGGTGAAGGCGCCCGTCGCCAGCTGGTCAAAGCTGACCGGGCGCAGCAGGCCCATGTGATTGTGGGCGGGCTCGAAGGTCAGTTCGTTGAGAATCTCCTGGTCGGGCGCGGTGGCGACGCCGAACTCCGACAGGCCCATGTAGCTGGTCACCACCAGGGCGGCCAGCATCAGGAAGGAGATGCTGAAGGCCAGGCGTCGCTCGGCAAAGCGACGCGCCGGGTTCAGGTCGATGTAGGGCACGACCATGAGGAAACCGAGCAGGATGGTGGGGAAGATGACGCCCCAGAAGGTCTTGTCGCCCAGCTTGAGCGCGCCCTGGATCCACAGGAAATACCAGGGGGCGGTGGTGCCGAGCGGCGTGACCTGCGGGTCGGCGTGGCTTTCCAGCGGCGCGTGGTAGAACCAGATGCAGAGCACCACCAGGATGAAGGTGGTGACCGAGAACCACATGATTTCGCTGGTCAGCACGTCCGGGATGAAGTAGACGCGACGGTCCAGCGGCACGCGCTTGGCGGTGTCTTCGCCAGGGTTCTCTTCCCGCGGCGGCAGGCTGTGGCCATGGATGATGACCTTGTAGTAATGCACGCCGGTGAAGACGAAGAGCAGCACGGGCAAGAGCAACACGTGCGCCATGTAGAAGCGCAGCAGGCCGTTGGCGCCCATCTCGGGGCCGCCGCGCACCAGCAGGTTGACCTGCTCGCCGATCAGCGGGGTGGCCTCGGCCATGCTGGCGCCGATGGTGACCGCCCACAGGGCCAGTTGGTCCCAGGGCAGCAGGTAGCCGGTAAAGCTGAGGAAGCCGGTGAAGATGAGCAGCAATACGCCGGTGAACCAGGTGAACTGCCGCGGTTTCTTGTAACTGCCGGTATAGAAGGTGCGCAACATGTGCAAAAAGACGATGAGCACCATGGCCTCGGCGCCGAGCCGGTGCAGGTCGCGCACAAACTGGCCGAAGGGCACGTTGTTCAACATGCTGAGCATGTTGCCGTAGGCGATCTCCGGCGCGGGCGTGTACCAGAACATCAGGATGATGCCGGTGATCGTCTCGAAGAAGACGAAGTAGGTCGAGAGCCAGCCAAGCCGGAAGGAAGGATACAGCCCGGTGACCTGACGGTTGTAGTAGCTGGGGCGCATGTGCAGCCAGAAGCCATCGGCATGTGGCTGCAGGCGCGGGTTCGGGCGTCGGGTGGGCGCCTCGCCGCGCAGGGCGTCACGCACGTCCTGGATGTTCAGGCCGGCGGTCAGCCGTTCCACCACCTCGTCGGCGCCCTCAAAAACGGCCTTGCGCAGCCCCTTTTCTTTCACGTCATCAAGGAAGGAGGGGAAGGGCAGGACTGACATGCGCTCTCTCCGGGATTCTTCGCCAGTCGCTAACTAGACCTTGCCGGCGCGCAGCAGGCGGGTACCGGTATCCACCGAAATGGCCTGGATGGTCTTGCCTTCCAGCAAAAGGGGATCGCCGGCGGCATTGCTCTCGGCAACGCTGCCGTCCGTAAAGGTGATCACCGTGCGGAAGCGGTCCATGCTGCGCGGGGCCGGGCCTTCAATATACAGGCCGGACTTCTGGAACTTGGAGCCATGGCAGGGGCACTCGAAGCGATTGTTGACGTCGACCCACTTGGGCAGGCAGCCCAGATGCGTGCAGACGGCGTAGAGGGCGACGAAGGCCGGCTCGCCGTTGATCAGGGGTTGCGAGAGCCAGAAGCGACCGTCGGGCCGCGAGACCGGCGAACCGTCCGGCGGCGGCAACTCCGTCGGCTCCACCGAGAAGGTGCCGCCAAACTCGCCCTCGGCGAAGCGCGGGAAGGCGAACCAGAGCGTGGCGACGCCCACCTGGCCGAGAATGAGCAGGATGGAGGCATTCCAGATGTAGTACAGGAATTCCCGGCGGCTGGGCGGACTGACGGCGACCTCGACTTCAGTGGCCTGCCGGGTGGCGGCCTGGCTTTGGGCTCGCTGGACTGCGGCGGAGCGGGCCGGACTTGCTGTGGCCATGGTGACTCCCTGAACGGATTGCCTCGCGTGCGCCATGCTGGCGCAGTCCGCCAGCGACTGCGCAATATATCACAAGCGCATTACAGTGTCAAAAGAATTACGTCGGATTTCGTGGCGGCCCTGACGGCAGTCTGGCGCAGAAAATGAAGGCGGGATCACCATTGTTACATGTCGTTGCCCCAGGTATGCTGGGATCACAAGATACGAGGTTGAGCCCTGACTGCCACCACAAGCTGCGGGAAGCCGCTGCAGGTACCCGTGTTGCCGGCGCCCTGCTTCATCACAACTGACCATGAGTTGCAGACGCTGGTGCCGCAACTGGCGCGGCAACCCTTTCTGGCCATCGATACCGAGGCCAACAGTCTGCACGCCTATCGCGAACAGGTCTGCCTGATTCAGCTAAGCACGCGCAGTACGGACTACCTGATCGACCCCCTGTCCATCGTGGACATGGACCCCCTGGGCGACCTGCTGGCCGACAGCCGCCTCGAAAAGATTCTGCACGCCGCCGAATACGATCTCATTGGCCTGCGTCGTGATTTCGGCTTTGTCGTGTGCAACATCTTCGACACCATGATCGCCGCGCGCGTCGCCGGCCACCACCAGATCGGGCTCAACAACCTGCTGGAACACTTTCTGGGCGTCAGGACTGACAAGCGCCACCAGCGCGACGACTGGGGACGGCGGCCGCTGTCCGCGGACAGCCTGCGTTACGCGCAGACGGACACGCACTTTCTCGGCATGTTGCGCAACGACCTTTACGATCAACTGCAGTCGCTGGGACGGCTGGAAGAGGCGCGTGACGCCTTCGCGGAGCTGGACCACGTGCCGGCGCAGGCCGCGCGCTTCAACCCCGAAGGCTTCTGGCGCATCGGCAAGCCCGAGGGGCTGACGCCCCGGCAGATGGCGATCCTGCGCGAAATCTACCTGTGGCGCGAGGAAATCGCCGGTCAGCGGGACCGGCCGCCCTTCAAGGTGCTGGGCAAGGAGGCGATGGTCGCACTGGCGCGCAGGGCGCCGGAAAGCGCGGCGGAACTGGGAAAGATACGCGGCATGCCGCGCAACCTGCTGCGACGCCACGGTCAGCAACTGCTGCAGGGGATCGCGCAGGGCAGGGTGGCCGATCCTCCCGCGCCACCGCCGCGCGCGGCCAGGCTGGAGCCGAAAGTGCGGGCGCGTTTCCTCGCCCTGCGCGACTGGCGCCGGCGGCGGGCGCGCAAGCGTGACCTGAGCGCGGACGTCATCTTCTCCAAATCCGTCATGATGACCCTGGCGCAGCGCGCGCCACGCACGCTTGAGGAACTGGCGACCGTGCCTGGCATGGGCCCCTGGCGGCTGAAACACTACGGGCCGCAACTGCTTGAACTGCTGCATGGCAAGCCCTGCGGCGGCGTGGCGACGTAGCCGGCCCCATGGGCGAGCGCATCTTCGACGATGACTGGCGCGCCTGTCAGCGGGAGCATTTGCGGACGGTGATGGCCGCCGGTGACAGCCGCAACGTGACCACCCTGGTGCAGGTGCTGCGCGAAATCGGATTTGATGAGGCTGACCTGGAGCAGGACGCCGGGTCTGTCCCGGTCGATGCCGGCCTGCAATCCACTACGGCCGTTGAGGACATCGCGCCCACCACGGAAGAGGTCCCCGAACCCTTCGTTGAAGACGATGCGGATGACGTCAACGAGGCCCCTGAAGACGAAGCGGAGGACAGTGGGCCGCCAGTCGACAGCGATGCGCCGGCCCAGCTGAGCCTCTTCTAGACGCGCATGCCACGCAGCGACGAAGACTGGATGCGCCTGGCCCTGGCGGAAGCTGAAAGGGCGCTGGCGACCGGCGACGTGCCGGTGGGCGCCCTGGCCGTGCGCGGCGGCGAGATCATCGGGCGCGGCCACAACCGGCGCGAGGCGGATGGCGACCCCTGCGCCCACGCGGAACTCATCGCCATCCAGGCAGCGGCGCGGCATCTGGGTCAGTGGCGCCTGGAGGGCGTCACGCTGTATTCGACGCTGGAGCCCTGCGCCATGTGCGCCGGCGCGATGGTGCTGGCGCGCCTGCCGCGTCTGGTCTACGCCGCCGCTGACCCCAAGGCCGGCGCCGCCGGCAGCGTGGTCGACCTGCTGCAGCACCCCGCCCTGAACCATCGCGTGGAATGCTGCGGTGGCGTGCTGGCCGCGGAGGCAGCGCGGCAACTGCGCTCCTTTTTCCGGCAGTTGCGTCACGCGGGCGGCTGACAGGACTTGCCAGGGACGACGCCCGTGAGTAGAATCCGGCTACGGGAGAGATGCCAGAGTGGTTGATTGGGCCTGTCTCGAAAACAGGTGTGTCCGCAAGGGCACCGTGGGTTCGAATCCCACTCTCTCCGCTAGTTCAGCTACATTTCACTGAAGCCATGGGCACGGGGACAGGCTTGCAGACACGCAGATTGCTGCTGGCTCTGGCATTTGCAGGCGGCCTGCTCGCAAATGCCGGCCTCATCGCCGGGCAGGATACCGGCGGCTCCGCGATGGTGGCCGAACCTACCCGCATGGTGCTCTGGTGGCCGGAACAGTTGGCGCCGGCCGGCAATCCGGCGGCCATCGAACTGCTGAATTCCCAGCTGGATGCCTTTCAGTCCTTGCAGGGCAACGTCACGCTGCAACTGCGCCTGAAGGCCAACGAGGGCGCCAACGGCATCCTCGCCACCCTGCGCGCCGCCAGCCCCGTCGCGCCGGGCGTCCTGCCCGACCTGGCGCTGATGCAGCGCGCCGACATGCTGGTAGCGGCCCGTGACGGGCTCATTCATCCGCTGGAGGAGGGGCTGTCGTCCGCCGTGCTGGACGATTTGTTCCCGGCGGCGCTGGACCTGGGCCGCATTGAGGGCGAGCTCTATGGTCTGCCCTGGCTGCTCACGCTGCAACACATGGCCTGGAGCCCGCAGCGCGGAGTCCCGCCGGCCGCCAGCTACGCCGAGCTGCTGGCGGCCGGGACGCGCTTCGCCATCCCGGCGGCCTCCGCCGCGCGCCTGAACGACCTGCTGTTGACGCAATACCTGGCGGCCGGCGGCCGCCTGCCCACGAGTACGGAACGCCCGGCGGACGTCGAGGCCTGGCGCCAGACGCTGGGATTTTACGATCAGGCGTTGGCGCAGATGCTGCTGGACAGCACCGTCACCGGTTACAGCCGGGCGGCGGACTACGCCGGGCTGCTGCTGGCCGGTGAACTGGACGCCGCCGTGCTCGGCTCCGACGAATGGCTGGCGCTGCAGGCGGCGGGCGCGCGTCCCGGCTATGGCCCGGTGCCGACCCTGGATGGCTCACTGACGGGCACGCTGGAAGGCTGGCTCTGGGTGCTGGTGACCGACAGTTCCGGCCGACAGGCGCTGTCCGCGCGCTTCCTCGACTGGATGCTGGGCAGCGGCCGCCAGAGCGAATTCGCCCGCAGCGTCGACATGCTGCCCTCGGGCGCCACGGCCTGGGGCATGCTGGAGCCCGCGCCCTGGCTGGACTTCGCGCGGCAATTGCTGGACAACGCCGTGCTGCCGCTGGCCGGCGGCGACGAGGGCGACGCGGTCAACAGCGCCCGCAACGCCCTGATGGCCGTGCTTTCCGGCGAATCCGACGCCGGCACCGCCACCGAAGACCTGCTGCGGCGTCTGGCGGGCTAGTCCCTTTTCCTCAGTCGACCAACTTGCGTTCATAGAGGCGGTGCGTCCGGTAGGGCACCAGGCGCATGTTGCGGGCCACGCTCATCATGGCCTCGTTGCTCTCCAGGATCCAGCCGCCGTCGGCGTGCTGCAGCCGCGCATGGGCCTGGCAGGCGGCCAGGATGTGATAGTAGAGCGCCACGTCCACGCCCTTGTTGCGGAATCGCTCGCGCACGCCCAGCAGCGGGATGCGCACGGTATCGATGACCGGGCGCAGCTTCCAGTGCCAGACGGCGCGCAGCAGGGTCAGCGGCTCCGGCACGCCGGGGCGCGGCGCGGCCTTCTGCAGCACCTGATTGAGGTCCGGGACGCCGAGGACGAAGCCGGCCAGTTCGCCATCCACGCTGGCGAAGAAGGCGAAGTCGGGATCGAGAAACTGGCCGAGGCTGGCGACCAGCGCGTCCAGTTCGGCTTCGGTCATGGGCACGAAGCCCTGGTTGCGGTCCCAGGCGTCGTTGTAAAGCTCGCGGAAGCGGCGAAAGTCCGCGGCCATGTCCTTGCGGTCGATGGGGCGAATGGTGATTTTGTTGCGCTTCATCACCTGCCGCGTGATGCGCTCCAGACGTTGCGTCAGGCCGCTGTCGGCTGACATCTCGCGGCTCATGGCGAAGCTGTACAGGTCGACGTACCTGACCAGGCCGGCCGCTTCCACGTGCCGCTGGTAGCGTGGCGGGTTCCAGGGCATCAGCAGCACCGGACGGCCGAAGCCCTCGATCAGCAGGCCGCACTCCTCGTGCGTGGTGAAGGTCTGCGGGCCGCGCAGGGCCTCGTAGCCGAGGCGGCGCACGTGGTCGGCGGCGGTATCCAGCAGGGCGGTCGCGGCTTCCTGGTCATCGAGCACGTCGAAGGCGCCGAACCAGCCGACGCGCTCGTCGTGCGTTTCGTTGTGGCGGTGATTGATGAAGGCGGCGATGGTGCCCACCGGCTGCGCGCCGCGCCAGGCGACGTAGTAGTCGCCCTCCATGTAGCTCCAGGCGGGGTTCTTCTGCTTGTCGAGCAGTTCGTGACGCATGGAGAGCAGGGGCGGCACCCACGCCGGGCTGCCCGCGTGCACGCGCCAGGGGAACTCGAAGAAGGCGCGGAAATCGGCCTTGTCCTCGACCCGGCGCACCTCCAGCGCGTCGGCCATGATCCTCCCTGCGGCTGCCTGTGGGGCAAGGGTAACGGGCGCCTGCGGGAATGCAAGCGACGCTTGACAGTGCAGGTAGCCACTGCTACCCTGCGCTGTGCATTCCACAGTAGCTCAACGGCAGAGCAACCGGCTGTTAACCGGTAGGTTCCTGGTTCGAATCCAGGCTGTGGAGATTTTTCTTTTTGTGCATGCCCTTCACTTCATTCGGAGGATTCAATGAAACTCACAAAGGTGCGAATTAGAGAGTTCCAGAGCGTTCAGGATTCAAACGAATTTGATGTTGGAGACGTCACTTGTCTAGTCGGCAAGAATGAAGCGGGCAAGACTGCATTGTTGAAGGCAATTTATCGCTTGAATCCTGTTCGTCCACAAAATAGTTCCTTTATTGCCACTTATGACTATCCCCGGCAAGACTTAATTGACTACGAAATTCGAGTTGAAACGGGAAAACGTGATCCTGCAGAAGTGATAGAAGCCACTTTTGAATTGAGCGATGAAGACAAAGAGGCCGTCATAAACATCTTTGGCCCGAATTGTTTCGTCCATGAAAATCCTGTCGTAACTCTTTGCAAGGGATACACAAATGAAGTCAGGTATAGCAGCCTTCAAATCGTCGAAGAATCTGCCCTTAGTCACTTGACTAATTCTCCTGATTTGCCTCAAGCACTTAGCGATGACCTTCATGAAAAAGAGTCAATGGAGGCAATGGCAGAGTGTTTACATAGTCATGAAGAGCAAACTGATACTGTAAGAAACCTTGCGGAATTGCTTAGCGAAATCTCAAGGCTTGGATTCACTGAGTATGTATACGACAAGGTCATTGCCGAACGCGTCCCGAAGTTTCTCTACTTTGACGAATACTTTCAGATGAAAGGACACGACAATTTAGAAGCATTAAAGTCAAGAGTGGACAGTGATTCAACTCAGGATGCAGATCAGCCGTTGCTTGGATTGATTTTTAGGGCCGGATTGGATTTAGAGCAGTTGATGAATCCACGGCAGCATGAGGCGCTTATTGCCCGACTTGAGGCAGCAGCAAATCAACTCACAAGAACTTCTGTAAGATACTGGTCACAAAATCGGCACCTTCGGATGAAATTTGACATAAGAGATAGGGAACCCGAGGATCCGCCAGAGATTGAAGAAGGCAAGAATATAATCGGACGTGTTGAAGATACAAAGCACATGGTCAGTACGCCACTTGGTTCAAGATCCCGCGGATTCTTGTGGTTCTTCTCTTTCTTGGCTTGGTACCATCATCTACTTACGAAGAACGGCAATCTGATTTTGCTTTTGGACGAACCGGGCCTTTCACTTCATGCTAAGGCGCAAAGAGACCTCTTGCAATTCTTCGAAGCTGAATTAAAACCGAATCACCAAGTAATCTACACAACTCATTCACCATTTATGGTAGACCCCGCGCATTTGGATCGCGTTCGAATCGTACAAGATTTGAGCATCGAATTGGAATTAGATGAACTCAAAGAAGAACAAGTGGGAACCCGTGTATCTACTGAATTTCTTGAGGCAACCTCAGACAGTTTATTTCCCTTGCAGGGGGCACTGGGTTATGGCATTACCCAATCGCTCTTTATAGGCCCCAATTGTCTGGTTGTGGAAGGGATTTCAGACTTCAGGTACCTCCAGGAAATGTCCATTCATCTCCAGCGACTGGGAAGAATTGGTCTCAAAGAAGAATGGACAATCACACCCGTTGGTGGTTCGACAAACGTTCCGACATTTGTTGCTCTACTCGGTGCACAGGAGGATCTAAACGTTGCGGTTCTCGTTGATCATCAAAAGAGCGATCAACAAAGAACCGAAAACCTGTTCAAAGAGAAGCTTCTCAAGAAGAGTCAAGTGTTAACTTATGCAGATTTTGTAAGGGAGCGCGAAGCAGACATTGAAGACATGTTTGATCCCGCATTCTATCTGAAACTAGTAAACGAAGAGTTTAAACTATCGCTTTCTTACAGTGCTCTGCCGCCAGCAGGGCCGCGAATTGTCAGGCGACTCAAAAGGTATTTTGCAGAGAATCCACTACCCGGCGGTGCATCCTTTAATCACGACAGGCCTGCTCGTTACTTCAGCGAAAAAATAGGTTCTCTTGAGAGTGACATCAGTGAAGAGGTGCTTGACCGGTTCGAGTGCATATTCAAAACACTCAATGGGCTGCTCTAGCTGAACTAGGGCGGAAAAGTCCTTTTCCGGCAAATCCGAAACCCCGCCGGTCAGAGTGGCAAACCATTCAAACACTTCGGCCATGTCGTCTACGACAGCGCAACCCCTCCCGACCAAACGCTATAATCCCCCGCGATCCATTCATCCTTGCACACGGGAACCCATGCCGCATGAAGTGGCGGGCCAAGGCGTGGGTGCAGAACCTGATCGTGGTGCTGCCGGGGCCGCGGGCGTCCTTCTGTTACTAACAGATGCAGGGACATCTTGCTGCTTGTCGGCCCTAGATTCAGCAGTTCCGCCCGAAAATCAACCGCAGCCCGTCCCATGCGAGCAAGGGGCGACCTCGTCGAGCAGCGGGACGCGTTGGCTGAAGAGAGCGACCAGGCCGCCGGTGGCGATGAAGCCGGCCCGGTTCATTCTGGCGCGTGGGGGCGACGTCGATGGTGGACAGGAAACCCGAATTCACTGACTTCTTTTGGGATCTCGCCGGGCCCATGCGCTTCTTTCCTGCCTGATACAGCGTTTTTCTCCACGGCCAGGGGGTGAGTGGTTATGAAGAGGGTTACCTGCAGGGGAGCACTATGCGCCCCGTGAATGCGGGGCGTTTGTTTTGGCCGGGGAATGTTCCGGGGCTTTTTGCAGGGTTATGTCACTTATCTATAATCTGGCCAGCCATCCGTTGACGTTGTATGAAGGGACCCATCCCGCGTGAAGTGGCGGACGAAGGCGCGGATCCAAAACCTGATCGCGGTGTTGCCGGAGCAGTTGACATCCATCTGTTACTACCGGATGCAGCGTCACTTCGGCGCCCTGCGTTCCCCGTCTCCGGACAAAAAGATCATTTCCTGTGGCCGGCTGGCCGGCGCCATTCAGGCGCGGCGCCCGCTGGCCGGCATGCGCATGCTGGAAGTGGGCACGGGACGCACACTGGCCATCCCCGTCGGCATGTGGCTGCTGGGCGCCGCGCAGGTGCTGACGGTCGATATCAACCTTTACCTACGCGCCGAAATCGTCCGCTCGGACCTGGCGTACTTCCGGGCGAACAGGCCCTGGTTGACCGGGCAGCTTGAGCCCCTGGTCAGCGACCGCGAAGCCTTGCACGGGCGCCTCGATCATCTGCTGGCGCTGGACCTGCAGTTGCCGGCGCGCCAGTTGCTCGACGAGGTCATGCAGCTCGGCAACATTCGTTACGAAGCCCCGGCGGACGCCGGCCGGCTGAACCTTGAGGCGGGCAGCGTCGACGTCCACTTTTCCCGCTACGTACTGGAACATATCCCGCCGGAGGACCTGCGGAAGTTGCTGGCAGCGGGCGCCAGGGCCCTTGGGCCGGAAGGGCTGTGCGTCCACCTGATCGACCTGGGCGACCACTTCCAGCACGGCGACCCCTCGATTTCACGAGTCAACTTCCTGCGCTTCAGCGAGACCGGGTGGGATCGCCTGGCCGGCAACCGCTTCATGTACATGAACCGCCTGCGCGCGTCCGACTATCTGTCGATTTTTGCGGACAGCGGTTTGACGTTTCTGGATATCCATCGCACTGTGGATGAGGAGTCACTGGCCCTGATTGAAAGCGGCGGGCTACCCCTTGACAGGCGATTTCAGGACAAGACGGCAGAAGACCTGGCGACGACCGAACTGCTCGTGGTGGCCAGACCGAAACAGGTCCCGGCCTGACCTGTATTCAGTGGTAAGGAAAGTTGCGCATTCCGCCCGTAAAGCAGCCGCAGACCGTCGGGCGCGAGCAGGGGGCGACCGCGTCGACCAGTGGGACGTACTGGCTGAATGGCCCGGCCAGGCCGCTGGTGGCGATGCCGCCCGGGTCGGCACAATGCTACAATCCGCAGGCTTACCATCGCCTTGCACGAAGGAGTCCATTCACTTGAAGTGGCGGACCAAGGCGCGGCTGCAAAACCTGATCGCCGGACTGCCAGAGCCCCTGGCGGACTATTGCTATTTTCAGATGCAGCGACACTTCGGTAACCTCCGTTCTCCCACGCCGGTCAAGCCACTGACGGTCGGTTGCCAGATAGCCAGCGCCATCCATGAACGGCGCCCGCTGACGGGCATGCAGATCATGGAAGTTGGCACGGGACGCTCGTTGGCCCTGCCAATACTGCTGTGGCTGCTCGGCGCAGGGAGCGTCACTACGGTCGATGTCAATCGCTACCTGAGGCCGGAGCTGGTGCGGTCGGACCTGGTTTATCTGCGCTCGAACCGGGCGTGGCTGACGGGTTTGCTCGAGCCATTTGGTGACGCAAACGGGGCAGTGACCGGGCGGCTGGAGCGGTTGCTGGAGCTTGACCTGCAGTTGCCGGCGCCCGCTCTGCTCGACCAGGTGTTGCAACTCTGCAACATTCGTTACGAGGCACCCGCCGATGCCGTCACGCTCGATATTCCGAAGCACAGCCTTGACGTGCACCTGTCTCAGGCGGTGCTGGAACACGTGCCGCCGGATGACCTGCGGCGCATACTGGCAGCGGCAGTGAGAGTCCTCGAACCGAAGGGGCTTTGCGTCCACTGGATCGGGCCCTGTGATCATTTCCAGCATGGCGACGCCTCGATTTCGCCCGTCAACTGCCTGCGTTTCAGTGAGGAAGAGTGGGACCGCCTCGCCGGCAACCGCTTTATGTACATGAACCGCCTGCGCGCTTCCGACTACCGGGTAATTTTTGAGGAAAGCGGCCTGGAAATTCTGGATTTCGAAGGGGTCGTGGACCGGGAGTCACTGGCCCTGATTGAAAGCGGCGGGTTACCCCTTGACGGGCGATTTCAGGACAAGACGGCAGAAGACCTGGCGACGACTGAACTGCTCGTGGTGGCCAGACCGAAACAGGTCCCGGCCTGATACGATTCGGTTGTGATGAAAATTACCTGTTCCGCCCGTGTATCAGCCGCAGCCCGTCGAGCGCCAGCAGGGGGGCGACCTCGTCAATCAAGGGCAAATGCCGGCTGAACACTTCGGCCAGGCCGCCGGTGGCGATGATCGTCGCATCCTCGCCGGCTGAGGGCCGCAGGCGCTGCACCAGGCCCTCCACCAGGCCCACGTAGCCCCAGAAGACGCCGGACTGCATGGCATGAATTGTGTTGCGGCCGAGGGGCTGGGGCGGCGGCGCCAGGTCGATGGCGTGCAGGCGTGCCGTGCGCTGCACCAGGGCGTCGTGGGAGATGCCGATGCCGGGCGCGATGGCCCCGCCGCGCCAGGCGCCGTCAGCCGTGATGACGTCGAAGGTGGTGGCCGTGCCGAAGTCGATGACGATGGCCGGGGCGCCATGGAGGGCGAGGGCGGCGGCCGCGTTGGCGATGCGGTCGGCACCGGCCTGCCAGGGCTGGTCGATGTCAATGCGCAGACCGCTGTCCGTCTCGTGCGTCACCACCAGCGGCTCCAGCCGCAGGTGACGCGGCACCAGCTCGCCGAAGGCCGCCGTCAGCGCGGGCACCACGCTGCCGATGACCACGCCGTCCACGTCGCCGTAATCGAGGCCGACGCCCTGCAGCAGGCTGCGCAGCAGCACATTGTGCTCGTCCGGCATGCGCTCCGCTGCCGTGCGGGCGCGCCAGGTGTGGGCCCACTGGCCGGCATGCCAGAGGCCGAAGTGGATGTTGGTGTTGCCGACGTCGATGGCCAGCAGGCGCCTTGTCATGACTCTGCCCTGTGCGGGAGAATGCGGGGGAATTTGTTACAATGTCGCTCCCGGACATGCGGGATTATCGTGAATGAAGGTGCGGCAGGCAACCCTCGACGATACGGCTGCCATTTCTGAACTGCATTGTGCCCACATCCCTGTATGGCAACGCCTGGACGAAAATGGCCAGGTGCAGGACGTGGCGCGCAGCGAACTGAGCATCTACGAGCGCTGGCAGCACGGCGGGCCGTGGATGACGGTGGAGACCGGCGCGCTGCACCTCAGCCATTTGTTGCACGGCGCCGGCACGCCCCTGGTCGCCGAGGATGAGGGGCGCATCATCGCCTGCAGCATCCTTTACGAGGGCGACGAGCCGGAACCCTATGGCCGGCACCTCAGCATGGAACATCCGACCGTGTTGCCGGGGCATGACACCAGGCAGGCCGTCAGCGCCATGCTGGCGGCGGCGCGCGAGCAACTGCAGGAACGCGAGCTGAAACGCCTCTTGCTGCCGCTAATGCTGCCGGAGCTGCAGGAGGAATACGCCAGCCGCGGCTTCAGCCGGCGGGCCAAAATCATACGCGTGAGCCTCCCCGCGCGCGTCGGCCAGGGCTTTTACCGCAGCAGCGACTGGACCGACCCGGCGCCGCGCAAGATCGACGGCTGGTACATGCCGATCGGCCGGGTGCGCAGCGCGCGGCAGCAATGGGAGACGCTGTGGCCGGATACCTGGGGCGCGATCGTCGAAATGCGTCAGCACCGGGTGCACCGCCTGCAGTTCGATGCCTCCGGGCACGAGGCGCTGATCTGCTGCCGGCAGCAGCCCTACGCGGAGCGCAACGCGGAAATCTTCTGCTGGTCGCCGCGGCCATTGACGCGGCAGTTGCTGACCGCGCTGCGCGACTGGGCGCACCGCAGCGGCTATCGCACCCTGCTGTTCAACGTGGAAGAACAGATCGTCGCGACGCTGGGCCCGGAAGCGGAGCCCGACGGCTTCTCGCTGGCGGTCTACGGCCTCGACCTTGAAGACCCCTCCTGACGCGCGCTCAATTTGTGAGGTCTGGCGTTTGGGCTGCGTGCCCTACCGCGAGGCCTGGGCATTGCAACAGCGCCTGGCCGGTGATCGCGGCCGCGATGCCGCGCCTGACCGTTTGTTGCTGCTGGAACATCCGCCGGTCTTCACCTCCGGCTCAGCCGGTCAGGCGGAACACGTGTTGTGGTCGGCGCAGGAACGCGACGCGCGCGGCATCGAACTGGTGGAGGTCAACCGCGGCGGCGACGTCACCTGGCACGGGCCGGGGCAACTGGTCGGCTATCCGATTCTGCGTCTGCCGCGCCGCGACGAAATGCCGCGCCTGGACGTGCACGGCTATCTGCGGCGTCTGGAGCAGGTGCTGGTGCGCGTTCTGGCGGACCATGGCATTGTGGCCGGGCCGCGCCCCGGTCGTACGGGCGTCTGGGTGCAGGGCGCGCGGGGCGAGGAAAAGCTGGCGGCCATCGGCGTGCGCGTGACGGCGCGCGCGGTGACGCTGCACGGCTTCGCGCTCAACGTCTGCAACGAGCTGGACTGGTACGCGGGCATCGTGCCCTGCGGCATTCAGGGCCATGGCGTCAGCAACATGGTCGCAACGAGCGGCGCGTCACTGACGGTTGAGGCGGTCAGCGAATGTCTGGTGGAGCACTTCGGCGCCGTTTTTAATTGTGTGATCGTGGAGAAGAAAGGCTCACTGTTCCGATAACCATAATGAAAAATTGTTGTAAACTGGATTCAGCAGATGTGAGTTCAGGAGGTTCCGTGATGGCTATCACCGGCTACGGCCCTGGCCCGGTAAACCCGGGCACCATTGTGGTTTTCCTGCTACTGTACTGGTTTCTCATCGTGGCAGGCATAACGCCACTGATATACATCCTTGCGTGGGCAGCCGGCCGCGGCTGGCGCGATGGAAAGAGATAGTTGACGCCTGTTCCCGAAATGGAGCCACAAATACCGTTTTGATGCAGGGGCCTAATCCAGCATTCGCCGGATTTCCTCTGCAACCAGATGGCGTGAGACCGTGCGTTCGCTGCCGTCGGCCATGCGCCGGATCTTGACCTGACCACGTTCCAGTTCGCCGCTGCCCTGCAGCAACACCAGCGGGATACCGCGTCGATCGGCGGCCTGCAACTGCCGGCCGAGGCGGCGCTTTTCCAGGTGCAGTTCGCAGCGGATGCCGGCCCGGCGCAGGTCCGCCGCCAGACGGGTGGCCTGGGGCCGCGTTTCAGCATCGAAGACGGCCACCAGCGCCTGTACCACAGTTCCGCCCAGCGAGTCGGGGTAGAGGCCCAGTTCGTCCATCAGGTCGATGATGCGTTCGATGCCCAGCGAGATGCCGGTCGTCGGCAGGCTGTCGCGGCGGAAGAGGCCGATCAGATTGTCGTAGCGGCCGCCGCCGCTGATGCTGCCGAGGTTGGGCTTCTCGATGATGGTCTCGAAGATGGGGCCGGTGTAGTAACCGAGCCCGCGCACCATGGTGAAGTCGATGGTCCAGACCTCTTGCGGAATACTCATTGCGTCCAGCAGGGCGGCCAGTTCGCGCAGTTCGCGCAGACCACCCTGCGCCGCCGGCAGGTCCCCCATGGCCTGTTCAATGCGGTCGAGCGGGTCATCCCGCCGGACCTGCGGGCCGATCAGGTCCATCATGCGGGCGACGGAGTAGGCGTCGATGCCGCGTTCGACCAGTTCCGCGCGCACGCCGTCAGCGCCGATGCGCTCGAACTTGTCGATGCTGCGCCAGAGGTCCCCCAGTCGTTCATCCGGCACGCCGGAAAACTGCCCGATGGCGCTGAGCAGCTTGCGATTGTTGATGCGCATGGTGAATTGCGGGAAACGCAATTCCGTCAGGACGCTGTGGACCACGCCCAGCACTTCGGCGTCGGCGCTCATGCCGGCCACGCCGACGATATCGGCGTCGCACTGGGTGAACTCGCGGTAGCGGCCGCGCTGGGGGCGTTCGGCGCGCCAGACCGGCGCCAGCTGGTAGCGTTTGAAGGGCAGGGCAATATGCTGCTGGTGCTGGCCCACGACGCGCGCCAGCGGCACGGTCAGGTCGTAGCGCAGGGCCAGTGCCTCGCGGCCACCGGGGTGCTGCGCGTGGTAGATGAGTTTCTCGGCATCCTCGCCGTATTTGCCGGAGAGGATTTCGTTTAGCTCGAGGACCGGCGTCTGCAGAGGCTCGAAGCCGTAGCGCTCAAAGACGTCACGCACGATGCCGAAAACGTACTCCCGCCGCAGCATGTCGCCCGGCAGGAAATCGCGCATCCCCCGTGGCAGGCGGGGCTGGATGGGCATGGCTTCAGCCCCGGACGGCCTCGATCTGCGCCCGCACGTCCTCGAATTGCCCGTAGTGACCCACCTCGTGCTGCAGGCCGAAGAGGAAGCAGGTCGTCGCGTTGAACTCGCCGAAGCGCGCGATGAAGCGCGGTGACAGTTCGCGTCTGAGTTCCAGATTGGGTTCATCGGGCCAGGCGTCCAGATAGCCCAGACGCTGGCGCAGGCTTTCCTGCAGGCGCTGCAGGGCCTTCGCCGTCGTGTCGATTTCGCGCCAGGGGGGTTCGAAGCGCAGCCGCGGCTCGGCGGGGTAGGGGACGCTGCGCGCCAGCAGCGAACTGTAGGCGGCCCATTCCTCGCAACTGGCGGTGACGTGCGCCACCAGGTGACCCATGCCCCAGCCGATCTCGCGCTCGTCTTCCGGGGCGAAGGGGTCGTCGGCTTCGGGGTCCTGCGGGGCGAAAGTGATTTCCGCGTCGGTCAACCCGGCCACCTGGCCGGTGACCCAGTTCACGCTGTCCACGCTGGCCTGGCGCAGGTCGTCGACGCTGAACTGCGCCGCGTAGTCGATCAGTTGCTGCTCGCCGGAAAACACTGGCCTGAAGTCAATCGCCATGCCGGATTCCTCACTGCAAAACGGTTGGCGGGCAGTGTACTTGTCGGGCAGGACACTGTCCAGCGCAGGCATGGGGTTGGTGGTACACTGGCCCGGTGCCGGCAGGGAAAGGAACGCCATGCTGACGCCAGGCGAGAAGGTGCTGTTTCTGTTGCTGGCACTGTTTTCGGCCGCGGCGACCCTGGCCGGCCTGCGCGACATGTGGCGCATCGTCCGGCGCGGCGAAGGGGAACTGGCGCTGGACGGCCTGCCCGCTCGCCTGCGCGACATGCTGACGGCCTCGCTGCTGCAGCGCAAGACCCTGCGCACCCGCAAACTGACGAGCTGGCTGCACCTGGGCGTGGTGTGGGGCTTCAGCTTCTACGCCCTGGTCAACCTGGGGGACCTGCTGGAAGGTTATCTGCCGGACTATCATTTTCCGGCGCGCGAGGGCCTGCCGGCCGAGCTCTACCGACTGGCGGCGGACCTGTTGAGCGTGGCGGTGCTGGTTGGCGTGCTCTGGTTTGTCCTGCGACGCCTGCTGCATCCCTGGCGCGCGGAACTCGAATTCCCGCCACAGGTGCCGCTGCACCCGAAGGTGCGCGAGGGCGCCATCCGCCGCGATTCGCGTATCGTGGCCGGCTTTATCCTGCTGCACGTCGGCGCGCGCTTTCTGGGTGACGCGCTGGCCGTGGCGGGCGAAGGCGCGGACCTGGCGCGTCCCTTCGCCTCGCTGGCCGCGCCGCTCTTCGCCGGCGTGGACGCGCAGGGCGCGCAGTTGCTGCAGCATTTCTTCTGGTGGCTGGCGCTGGGCTCCATCGCGCTGTTCATGCCCTGGTTTCCGCACAGCAAGCACGCGCATCTTTTCATGGCACCGCTGAACTTCCTGACGCGGCCGCAACGCCGCTCTCCCGGCGCGCTGGAGCCGCTGGACTTCGAGGACGAAACGCGCGAGCAGTTCGGCGCCGGACGGCTGGAGCACCTGCAGCAGACGCAGTTGCTGGACGCCTTCGCCTGCATCCAGTGCAACCGCTGTCAGGACGTCTGCCCGGCCACGATCACTGGCAAGGAACTTTCGCCCGCCGCCCTCGAAATCAACAAACGCTACGAAATCGGCGGGCAGTTCCTGGCGCTGGCCGCCGGCGCGGAGTCCGAAAGGCCGCTGCCCGGTTCGGTCATCAGCGAATCGGCGCTGTGGGCCTGCACCAGTTGCGGCGCCTGCACCGAGATCTGCCCGGTGGGCAACGAGCCGATGCACGACATTCTCGATATTCGCCGCGATCAGGTGCTGATGGAAGGGAATTTCCCGACGGAGTTGCAGGCCGCCTTCAACGGCATGGAGCGCCAGGGCAACCCCTGGGGCGCGGATCGCGGCGAGCGCATGCGCTGGGCCAACGGGCTGGATTTCCCTGTGCCGACGGTTGACGAGAACCCGGCTTGCGAACTGCTCTACTGGACGGGCTGCGCCGTTGGCCACGACCCGCGCGCCGCCCTGACCGCCCGCGCGCTGGTGAAACTGCTGCATGCCGCGGGCGTCAACTTCGCCGTGACCGGGATGCGCGAGAACTGCACGGGCGACGTGGCGCGGCGGGCCGGCAACGAATATCTCTATGAGGAACTGGCGCGCGGCAACGTGGAGACGCTGAACGATCTGGCGCCGCCGCGCATCGTGGTCACCTGTCCCCATTGCCTGCACAACCTGGGCAGCGAGTATCCGCAGTTCGGCGCTGAGTACGAGATCGTGCATCACACTGAGTTGCTGGCCGAACTGCGCGCCCAGGGCCGTTTGCCACAGCCGGCGGCCAGGCCCGGCACGCGCATCACCTTTCACGATCCCTGTTATCTGGGGCGGCACAACGGCGTGTTCGACGCGCCGCGTGAGGCGCTCGGCAGCCTGCAGGGCGAGTTGGTGGAAATGCCGCGCAACCGGCGCGACTCCTTCTGTTGCGGCGCCGGCGGCGCGCAGTTCTGGAAGGAAGAGGAGCCGGGCACGCGCACGGTCGGCGCGGAACGTTACGCCGAAGCCAGGGCCACGGGCGCGGATATCGTGGCCACCGGCTGCCCCTTCTGCCTGCAGATGCTGGAGAGCACGAAAGGCGACGAGAGTGGCCCGCTGCTGCGTGACGTGGCCGAACTGCTGGCGGAGGGCCTGCCGGAACCGGTCAGGGAGGGGAACGGCCATGCCGGATGAGAGCGGGCTGCGGCCCTCGCAGCATTTGTCGGAGGAGACGCTGCTGGAGATGTACCGGCTGATGCTGCTCAGCCGACGCCTGGACGAGCGCGCCTGGGCCCTGCATCGCCAGGGTCGGGTGCAGTTTCACGTCAGCGCCATGGGGCACGAGGCGGCCCAGGTCGGCGCGGCCTTCGCCGTCAATCGCGGCGTGGACTACGTCGTCCCCTACTACCGCGATCTGGCCATGGCCATCGCCCTGGGCTGCAGCCCGCTGGACTTCATGCTGGGGCTCTTCGCCCGCCGCGATGACCCCTGGAGCGGCGGGCGTCAGATGCCCTGCCATTTCAGCGACCGCGCGCGTCACATCATCAGCGGCTCGTCGACGGTGGCGACGCAGATCCCGCAGGCCGCCGGTCTGGCCTTCGCCATTCGCTACCGGCAGCAGGCCGGCCAGGTGGACCCGCGGGACAAGACGCAGCCGCGGCTGGCGCTGACCAGCCTGGGCGAGGGCTCGACCAACCAGGGCGAATGGCACGAGGGCATGAACTGGGCCGGTTTACAGCGTTTGCCCTTCGTCTGCCTGGTGGAGAACAACCGTTACGCCATCTCCGTGCCGCAGACGGAGCAGATGGCCATCCCCTCGGTGGCGCCGCGCGCGGCCGGCTACGGCGCGCAGGGCGAGTCCGTCGACGGCAACGACGTGCTGGCGGTCTACGACGCCATGTACGCGGCGGTGCAGCGGGCGTATCGCGGCGAGGGCCCCTCGCTGGTCGAGGCGCACACCTACCGCCTGACGCCGCACACCTCCGACGACGATGACCGCAGCTACCGCTCGCGCGAGGAGGTCGCCGCCGCCGGCGAGGTAGAGCCGCTGGGACGCTACCGCCGCACGCTGCTGGAACGGGGCACGCTGACGCCGGCGCTTGTGGACGACCTGGAGGCGCAAACGCGCGCGCAGGTGGACGAGGCGCAGCGGGAGGCCGAGGCATCGCCCGAACCGGCGCCGGAAGAGGCCGACTCGCCCGTGCTGGCGCCGCTGCCTGAGGGCCCGACCTGATGGCGGCAATGACGCTGATCGAGGCCATTCGCACGGCGCTGGATGAAGCCCTGGCGCAGGACGAGCGGGTCTTCGTCACCGGCGAGGACATCGGCCGCCGCGGCGGCGTCTTCCGCGCCACCCAGGGACTCTATGAAAAATATGGCGCGCGCCGCGTCATGGATTCGCCGCTGACGGAGATGGCCATCGTCGGCGTGGGCATCGGCGCGGCGCTGGCCGACCTGCGCCCGGTCTGCGAAATCCAGTTCGCCGACTTCATCCATCCGGCCTTCAACCAGATCGTCGGTGAGGCGGCGCGTATGTACTATCGCTCCGCCGGCGGCTGGCAGGTGCCACTGGTTATCCGCGTGCCCTACGGCGCCGTGCCGGGTGGCGGGCTGTACCACTGCCAGAGCGTCGAGGCCCTGTTCGCCCATATACCGGGACTGAAAATCGTGGTGCCGTCCACGCCCCGCGACGCCCGACGTTTGCTGCACGGCGCCATCCTGGACCCCAACCCGGTGCTTTACCTGGAGACCAAGTACGGCTACCGGCAGATTCGCGGTGAGGTGCCGGAGGTAGACGAGCCGCTGCTGCCGGGGCCGGCGCGCGTTGCCCGCGAGGGCGCGGACCTGTCGCTCTTCGCCTGGGGGCTGATGGCGCATTACGCGGGCATCGCCGCCGAACGCGTGGCGCAGGAGGACGGCCTGCAGGTCGAACTGGTCGATCTGCGCACCCTGCATCCACTGGACCGCGAGGCCGTGCTGGCCTCGGTGCGCAAGACCGGCAAGGCGCTGGTGGTGCACGAGGACAACCTGACGATGGGCTTCGGCGCGGAGATCGCCGCCATCCTGGTCGACGAGGCCTTCGAGTACCTCGACGGGCCGGTGAAGCGCCTGGCCGCGCCGGACGTGCCGGCCGCACCCTTCAACCACGGCATGTTCAACTACTTCCTGCCAGGCCCGGACGACATCGTCGCGGCCATCCGTGACCTGGCGGCTTACTGACCAGACACCGGGAGAGGACTGGTGAGCACGGCCATTCACATGCCCAAACTGGGCGAAAGCGTGATGGAGGGCACGGTCAGTCGCTGGCTGAAGCGCGTCGGCGAGCAGGTCGACGAGTACGAGCCCCTGCTGGAGATCATCACCGACAAGGTGGATACCGAAATCCCCTCGCCGGCGGCCGGCGTGCTGCTGCGCATCCTGGTCGACGAGGGCGAGACCGTCGCCGTGGGCACCATGCTGGCCCGCATCGGCGCAGTGGGCGACGACGGTGAGCAGCCCGCGCCGGTCGCAGCGCCGCGTCAGGCGCGACTGTCGCCGGCGGTGGCGCGTCTGCTGGCTGAGCACGGTCTGGAGGCCGCCGACATCCCCGGCAGCGGTCGCGGCGGCCGAATCACGCGCAAGGACGTCGAGGTGCACCTGGCGCAGAAGCAGAAGGTCAGTGCCCCGGCTGCGCCCACTGCGCCGGGCGAACTGCTGCCGTTGACGCCGATGCGGCGGCGCATCGCGGAGCATATGGTGGCCAGCGTGCGCACGGCGCCGCAGGTCACCGCGGTCTACGAGGCCGACATGAGCGCTGTACTGCGGCGGCGGGAGATCATGAAGGCGGCGCATCCTGACCTGCGCCTGACGCCGGTCGCCTGGCTGGTGGCGATAACGGCGCGCGCTCTGGCGCGGCATCCCATGCTCAACGCCGAATGGCGCGACGAGGGCATCTTCCTGCATCAGGAACGCCACGTCGGTATCGCCGTGGCGCTGGAGGAGGGCCTGATCGTGCCGGTCATCCGTCACGCCGACCGGCTTACGCTGCCCGATCTCGCGCGGGCCATTGAGGACCTGGCGGCGCGCGCCCGCGCCGGGGCCTTGCAGCCGGACGAAGCGCGCGGCGGCACCTTCACCATCAGCAACTTCGGCGCCGGCGGCTGCCTGACCGGCACGCCGATCATCCACCAGCCGCAGGCCGCCATCCTGGGCGTCGGCACGGTGCAGGACCGTCCGGTCGTGCGCGACGGCGCTATCGTCGCGCGGCCGATGTGTTACCTGTCCATTGGCTTCGACCACCGCGTGGTGGATGGCAGTATTGCGGATGCCTTCATGCGCTGTATGATAGGCGCCCTTGAGTCCGCCCAGGAAGCAGACATGGAGAAACTGGACGAATGACGGAAGACTTCTACACCCCGGAACGCGCGCTGGTGGTGGTGGCGCACGCGGACGACATCGAATTCGGCATGGGCGGCACAGCGGCGCGTTGGGTGGAAAACGGCGCGCAGGTGACCTTCTGCATCACCACCGACGGCGGCTCCGGCAGCAACGAGCCGGACTCCGTGCGGTCGGAACTGGTGAAGCTGCGCGTGCAGGAGCAGCTGGCGGCCGCGAAGGTGCTGGGCGTCTCAGACGTGCGCTTCCTCGGCTATCCGGACGGCACGCTGCAGCCGACGCTGGAACTGCGCCGCGACCTGACGCGCATCATCCGCGAACTGAAGCCACAGGTGGTGATGACGACGGACCCGACGACCATCATCCCGCCACAAAACTTTTACATCAATCACCCGGACCACCGCGCGACCTCCGAGGCGACGATGTACGCGACCTTCCCCAGCGCGGGCACGCGGCCCATCTTCCCCGAGCTGCTGGAGGAGGGCCTGGAGCCGCACAACGTGGACTATTTCTACCTGGGCTTCACGATGGAGCCGACGCTCCATGTCGACGTGACCGCGCAGTGGGAGCGCAAGGTGAAGGCGCTGCTCTGCCACAAGTCACAGGTGGGCGAGGAGGTGGTGGGCTTCATCCAGGGCTTCAGCAACGAGATGGGCAAGCCGATCGGCGCCGAGCACGGCGAGGCGTTCCGCGTGGTCACCCTGCATCGCCGCCGGCGGGAGGAGGAGTCGGAGGGGGAGGAAGGTTAGTAGGACGATTCTCGCTCATTCGTTTGAACATGGCCAATCTTTCATCGTAGTGACCGCGATAGGCTGGGCTTTCCGGGTCGTCTGAGCGCCAGAAATCTGGATGTTCAGGGTCAGTGAAACGCGACAAATCTGTGTCCGGTGTTGCTTGTGTTCCGTCGGGGAGGATTAACTGTCTATAGCTATCGGGGTCGGCACGCATTTCGTCCTGCTCATTTAGCCAGTGAACATAAAGGTGCGGGAATTTGAAGCTGGCGTTTAACAGATTCGCACCTTCAAGATTGGCACAAATCAGATCTGCCTCCGACAAATCGGCATTCTCCAAGTCCGCATTCTTCAGGCTGGATCTCCACAGATTAGCATTGCTCAGATTTGCAGATTTCAGACGAGCGTTGTCCAAATTCACTCCATATAAGTCCGATTTGCTGAAGTCGGAATGATCCAGGTTCACACCATCCAGTCTGGTGTTTCGCAGTGACACTTTAATTGGTTTGATTTGAGCCAGAAATTGTCCTCGTAGTATGCTGTTTTCACCGTAAAGAAAGCCACGATCCAACATTTCATGGAATGCATCCAGAACCGTACCCATTTGCGGGCTTCGGATTTCGATTTGCAGGCGCTCTTTAAGCGCCTGCTCACGTTCGTGCTCACGTTCCTGCTCACGTTGTTTTTCGTCAAGACGGCGTTTCAAATTGTCGACGATAAAGACCGTGACAATGACGCTGAGGACTACACCAAGAAATTCGGTATAGAGATTTTGAGAGTAGGCATCTTTGGCAATGTAAACACGGCCAATTACGTAGAGACCAACCATTAGCAAAGAAAGAATGAGGGCAATGAGGGTGTAGGCAACAGCACGACCTGGAACGCGCTCCAGCAATTTGCTCCAGCGGGTGTTCTTCTCGCTCACATAAACCTCCCGTGACCACGCGAGCATCCTATCACAGGACGCGCCCTGTCCCGCGGGGGAGGGGGCGCCTATAATGCGCCCCGACGCAGACAGTGAGCGGAGGGACGCGCATGGCGCAGGAATTCGATGTCGTGGTGATCGGGGCCGGGCCAGGCGGCTACCCGGCGGCCATCCGCGCCAGCCAGCTGGGCCTGAAGACCGCCATCGTCGAGAAGCAGTACTGGGGCGGCGTCTGCCTCAACGTCGGCTGCATCCCCTCCAAGGCCCTGCTCTACAACGCCGAGCTGGCCCACATCATCACGAAGCGCGCGCGCGCCTTCGGCATCCAGGGCGAGCCGACGATGGACTACACGGCGGCCTTCAAGCGCAGCCGCCAGGTCTCCGGCCGCCTGGTCAAGGGCGTGCAGTTCCTGATGCGCAAGAACAGCATCCAGCGCTTTGACGGCTGGGCCAGCTTCACGGACGCGAACACGCTGGATGTCGCGCTGGAGGACGGCGCGACTGAGACGCTGAATTTCAAACACGCGGTCATCGCGACCGGCGCGACGACGCGGCTGCTGCCCGGCACGGCCATCGGCGAGCGCGTCGTCAGCTACGAAGAGCAGATCATGAGCGCCGACCTGCCGGAAAGCATCATCATCGTCGGCGCGGGCGCGATCGGCGTCGAGTTCGCCTACGTGCTGCACAACTACGGCGTGCCGGTGACGCTGGTCGAGTACATGGACCGCATCGTGCCGCTGGAGGATGAGGAAATCTCCGCCGAGTTGCACAAGCAGTTCGAGCGCGAGGGCATTGACATTCTGGTCGGCGCGCGGGTGGAAGCCATTGAGGCGGACGCGCAGGAGGCGCGCGTCATCCTGACGGACGCCGCCGGCGAGCGGCGTACGCTGGCGGCGGAGGTGGTGATGCAGGCCATCGGCTTCGCGCCGCGGGTCGAGGGCTACGGCCTGGAGAACACGGGCGTGGCGCTGACGGAAGCGGGCGCCATCGACGTTGACGAGCGCATGCAGACCAGCGTGCCGCACATTTACGCCGTGGGCGACGTGACCATGAAGAAGGCCCTGGCGCACGTGGCCGAGAGCATGGGCATCATCGCCGCCGAGAACATCGCCGGCGCGGAGACGGTCACGCTGGACTACCGTTTCATGCCGCAGGCGACCTATTGCCAGCCACAGATCGCCAGCTTCGGCTACACCGAGACCCAGGCGCGCGAGGCCGGCTATGAGGTCAACGTGGCGAAGTTCCCCTGGCAGGCCAACGGCAAGGCGCTGGGCATGGGCGAATCGGCCGGCTTCGTCAAGCTGGTCAGCGACAAACGCTACGGTGAAATCCTGGGCGCGCATCTGATCGGCCACGGCGTGACCGAACTGCTGCCCGAACTCACGCTGGCGCAGGCCGCCGAACTGACGCCGCACGAGATCGCGCGCAACGTGCACGCGCACCCCACGCTCAGCGAGGCGCTGAAGGAAGCCGCGCACGGCCTTGAAGGCCACATGATCAATCTCTAGGGGAGTCTGGTGGGGGCGCCCTCACCCCCTGCCCCTTTCCCGCCTTGGGGGGCGGGAGCCCTTCCGTCCTGGGGGACGGGAGCCCTTCCCTCAGGGAGAGGGGAGTGAAGGACGTGTGGGCAGCAAAGGCACACACGCTGGCAAGACCCTGCCCCTGGGAAGGGCCACCGCTTTGAGTGGCGGGACTGGATCTTGGGGGCGAGAATCGCTACAGGAGCGCCTGGAACAGAGGGGCTATACCGCTGCCCGAACGCGCTACTGGTTCATGGAGCTGATGGCGGCGATCTTCCTGAAGGTATCGGCGTCGCGCACGGCGATGTCGGCCAGCATCTTGCGGTCGATCTCGACGCCGGCCTGCTTCAGGCCGTATATGAAGCGGCTGTAGCTGAGTCCGTTCAGGCGGGCCGCGGCGTTGATACGCGTGATCCACAGGCGGCGCATGTCGCGCTTGCGCCGCCGCCGGTCGCGATAGGCGTACCACAGGCTCTTGAGCATGGCCTCGTTGGAGCGCTTGAAGAGGCGGCCGCGCGTGCCCCACTGGCCCTTCATCATTTTGACGATTTTCTTGTGACGGCGCCGGCGAACGGGGCCGGTTCTGGTTCTGGGCACGTTTACTCTCCTGGCAAGCCAACCCGGGCACCAGGCCCGGGCAAATGATTACGGAAAACTGCGCCGCTTCAGGCCGGCGGGTTGGCGCGATAGCGGGCCATGTAGGGCGCCATGGTTTTAATCCGGCGCACGTCGGCCTTGCTGACGGGTTGCATGCGGTCCAGCTGCTGTTTGGTGCGCCTGGACTTGCGCCGGCGCAGGTGGCTCTTGCCGCCCTTGGTGCGCATCACCTTGCCGGTCGCCGTGACCTTGAAGCGCTTGGCGGTGGACTTGTGGGTCTTGAGTTTGTACTTGCGGGTTTTGGTCTTCTTCGCCATGTCTGCCTTGTGCTTATCTGCCGGAGCGGTCGCCGATGGGGGCCAGCACCATGAGCATGTTGTTGCCTTCCATGCCCGGGTGCAGTTCGACCACGGCAATGTCCTGCAATTCTTCCGCGATGCCTCTCAAACGAGCGCGCGCGATCTCCGGATACTCCCGTTCACGTCCGCGGAACTTGACGCGGACCTTCACCTTCATGCCCTTTTCAATCCAGCGCCGCGCATCGCGAATCTTGAACCCCAGGTGATGGTTGTCGGTCTTCGGGCGTAGCTGGATTTCCTTGACCTCCACCGACTTTTGCTGCTTGCGCGCGCGCCGGTCGCGCCGCTGCCGCTCGTACTGGAACTTGCCGAAGTCCATCATGCGGCAGACCGGCGGGCGGGCGGCAGGCGATACTTCCACCAGGTCCACACCGCGCGTCTCCGCCATGTCCAGGGCCACACTGGTGGGCATGATGCCCAGGTTCTCGTTCCTGTCTGAAATCACACGGACTTCGCGGGCGCGAATATCCCGATTGGTGCGCAGTTCCTGGACGGCTATATCACCCTGTCCTCTCGTTGCCCTGCAACCTGTCGATGCGCGACCGGTCCGGCCTCCGCTCGACCGACGCGGCAGTATACAACGCCGGCCTCAGGCGTGCAAGGTATTCATGCCTGCCGCGCCAGTCGGCAATGATAGCTGTGTACGCCGGAGCCGGCCTCGAGCGACGGCGAGCCATCCGGCAAACGGATTTCGGCGTTGGTGTTGGGGGGTATCACGACCTCCAGCCTGAAGTCATCCCCCTCGCGCCGCCAGTGTGTGGCTACCTCGCCATACATGGTCTGGATCGAGCCCCGGGCCCAGGTCAGGCCGCCGCCGGGCGCGGGCTGGATGAGGATGCGTTTGTAACCCGGTGCGGCGAGTTCGATCCCGGCCACGCGGCGGTACAGGAATTCGGCGACCACGCCCTTGGAGTAATGGTTGTGGGAGCCGAAGGTGGAGCCATCTTCACGCACTGCATCCCAGCTCTCCCAGATAGTCGTGGCCCCCTTGTTGATGGCGTAAAGCCAGGAGGGATTGCTCTCCTGCAGCAGCATCTGCCAGGCCAGGTCGGCATGGCCGGCGGCAGCCAGCACTTCACAGAGCATGCCGGTGGACAGGAAACCGGTGCCCACGTGGTTGTCGGCTTCCCGGATCTTGCGCAAAAGCTGTTGCAGCACCCCGGGACGCAGGTCGTCCGGAACGAGATCAAAGGCCAGGGCGCGTACGTACGATGCCTGGGTATCGGGACGGATCGAGCCAGCGCCGCTGACGAACTCTTCGGCCCAGGCATTGCGAATGGCGGCCGCCTCTTCGCGGAATTGCCGGGCCTCGTCGGGGCGGTCCAGCAGTTCCGCGATTTGCGCCATCAGGTCGGCGCAGTGCTTGTGGTAGGCGGAAGCGACCTGCGGACTGGAGAACAACAGGCGTTTGATGAGACCGAAGAAAATCCAGGGAAAGGAATCTCCGGGCTCCAGCCATTCGCCCCAGTGATAGCCGCGGTCCTGAAGGATACGCAGACGCCGGCGGCGGCGCGGGGAAAGCAGGCTGCGGGGCGACAGGCGGCGCACCCAATGCGTCTTGCGGGCGCGCCGGCGCATGAAGTCGTACCAGGCGCGCATGCTGTCGTATTGCCGCTCCAGCACGTCGCGGTCGCCGTAACACTGGTAAAGCGCCCAGGGGACCATGATGGCGGCGTCGGCCCAACCGGCCGAACCCTCGGTGGCGGTGACCAGAAAGTTGCCCACGCCATCATGGTAGGGATTGGGAATGAGATTGGGCACATTGCCGTCAGGTTTCTGCTCGGCAGCCAGGTCCCGCAGCCAGCGACTGAAGAAGCCGGCGCAACCCATCAGCGTGGCGCCGGCGCGCGCGAAGACCTGGGCGTCGCCGGTCCAGCCGGCGCGCTCGCGCGTGGGGCAATCGCTGGGGATGTCCATGAAGTTGCCCTTCATGCTCCACAGGACGTTGCCGTGCAGTTGATTCAGGGCCCGGCTGGAGCAGGAGAAGTGGCCGGTGGTCGGCATGTCCGAGTAGATCGCGACGGCCTCGAAGTCATCCGGCCGCGCTTCTCCCGGCCAGCCTTCCAGGTGCACGTAGCGAAAGCCCTGGCTGGTGAAACGGGGAGCGTAGACTTCGTCCTCGCCTCCGCGCAGGGTGTAGTGCACTTCCTGCAGCAGACGCTCCATGTTGAGGAAAGTCTGGAAGGGCGCCGCGTTGCCGTCGCGGTCCAGCGCCTCGACGTGGCTGAGTTTTACCTGCGTGCCTGCCGGACCCCGCACCCGGAACCGGACGTGGCCGCTGACGTTCTGGCCGAAGTCAAGGATGGTTTGGCCGCCAGGAGACCTCAGAATTTGAGGTGTAAAACGCTCCTTGCGACGCACGGGAGGCGCGCTGGAGGCGACAAGGTTGTCTTTGGAGTGGCCCACGACGCGCACCGGACGCCAGTTGTCGTCGTCGAAGCCTGGCTCATTCCAGCCAGGCAGTTCCATGCGCGCGTCGTAAACCTCCCCGTCCTGCCAGTCGGACTTGCGGACGGGCCCGTCGCCGGTGGCCCGCCATTGATCATCGCTGGTTAGCAGCAGCCGGCTGCCATCGCTGTATGTGATCTCCAGTTGCAGCAGCAGGGCCAGGCGCTCGCCGTAGCTGTTGCGCCTTGAGTCCAGGCTGAGCTTGCCGCGCCACCAGCCATCGCCGAGGATGGCGCCCAGCGCGTTCTCGCCATGCTGTAGCAGGTCGGTTACGTCATAAGTCTGGTACTCAAGCCGCGTGTGGTATGCGCTCCAGCCCGGGGTCATCCAGCGGTCGCCGACGCGTTTGCCGTTGAGCCACAATTCGTAGAGGCCATGCGCCGTGGCATACAGACGCGCGCTGCGCACTGCTGCAGTCAGTTCAAATTCACGGCGCAGGGTGGGCGCCGGCTTGAAGGCCTGCGGGTCGACGTCACCTTCGGGGTCAATCCAGTCGGCCTGCCAGTCATTCGCCCGCAACAGACCGGTCTCCCAGCTGGCGGCCCGGCTCCAGGGCGACAGTTCGCTGCTGCCCGCCCAGACGCGCACGCGCCAGTCGCAGCGTTGCCGCGAGCGCAGGGGCGGGCCGCCATAAGGCACGAGCGTGGACTGCTCCGAATTGATCTTGCCGGAATCCCAAAGCAAATTGCCGCCTTCGTGGACCTGTACCTGCCAGGCGCGCTGCAGCGTGTCGGGCCGCGCCGTCACCAGCTGCCAGCTGAGCCGGGGTCTGGCGGTGTCGATGCCGACCGGGTTGTGCAGGTATTCGCAGGTCAGAGCCGAAACGGTAAGGGAGCTACTCATGATCAGGGCATTCCGTAACGTCTTTTGATGACAAGGATACTTAATTCAAGCAGCTGCGCCATGGCTGTAGCGGCCAGCAGAATGGCGATCGGCAGCAGTGGCAGATAGTAGCGCTGCCAGGGCAGGGGATTGAACAGCAGGGCGACAACCGTCAGCCCCAGCCAGACCACCAGACCGGCGCGCCCGGGCTGACGAAGGGCCGGCACGAGTCCGGCAAGGGCAAACAGGGAAAGCGCCAGGCCGGTTACGGCGCCGGGTTGCAATCCCGAGAGTGGTGAGGCCAGCCAGGCGTCGATCTCGGCGCGGATGACCTCGTATTCTGACCATTGGGGTACCTCAAAGAACATGGGTGGACGCAGAAAGGGCTGGGTCAGGACCTGGTCAATCCGTTCTGTCAGTGCCATGCCTGAACCGCTCGCCAGCAAGGCCCGGGCCTGGTTTTGTGCCAGTTCGTTGCGAAGCTGGAAAACGCGTGGCAGAAGTTGAGGTGGCCCTGGCCAGAGAGCAGGGCTAAGCACAAGAAAGACGGCCAGTGCAAGCAATCCACACAAGGCACAGGACAGGGTGGTGGCCAGCAGCTGTCGTCGGTCCCGTTTGAGCAGCGCTGCAGTCCATAGCCATCCCAGCGCGCCGGCAAGGAACAGAACGGCAGTGTGCTTCGATGCCAGCGCCAGCCCGCCGCCAAGCGCCAGCGCCAGCCACCAGCGCCGGTTGCTGAAGTGGCCGCGCCGGATCATGATCCCGGCGAAGAGGACAGTGAGCAAGCCAAAGAAGAGCATGGGGCCCTCCATCATGGCTCGCCGTCCGTTTAGCAGCAGGGCAGGGTGCAGGGTGTACAGGCCGCTGGCAATCCAGGCAACACGATAACCTCCGAAACACCAGGCGATGCCAAAGAGAACAGGGACGCTGGCGGCGAAGAACAGGGTTGACGGCAGGCGACCCGACAGCAACAACGCCTGAGGCGGACGCATGTTGTGGGCGATATTTCTGTCGTAGTCCTCTCCCCAAAGCCAGCCAGGTTGTGGCGGCAGGTCGGATGGATGGTAGCCGGCGAGGTACCAGGCCAGGCCCACCGTCCAGTTGTTGATTGTTCCCTCCAGCAGACGTCTGCTGGAGGGGTCGGCGAGTTCCACGTCCAGGTTTGCCCCCAGGGCCGCCGGATTCCGCTCGAGGAAGAGAGTGGCGAAATCGCCGCTGGAATGGATTTGCATGGATTCATCGCCGTGGAAGGGCGTCAGCGCCGTTCCGGCCAGCACGTAGGCGACCAGCAGAACCAGCCAGAGCGCGGCAGCGGCAAGCTGCCAACGCGTCACAGTCGTATTTCCAGCTGGCGGGCGTGACGCACGAAGTCGATGGTCTGGAGTTCCTGCAGCAACGCCTCCGGCAGGGGCTGGTCAAGGGTCAGCACCGTCAGCGTGTTGCCACCGGGGCTGGCGCGCCCGGTTTGCCAGCTGGCGATGTTTATGTCGTTGTCGGCCAGCAGGGTGCCGATGCGGCCGATGACGCCGGGCCGGTCGCGGCTGCCCATGATGAGCAACTGTCCGATCGGCACGAAATTGATGTCGTATTCATTGATCTGCACGATACGGGGTTCGCGGCCGTCCAGCAGCGTCCCGCCCATGGTGATCTCCTCACCGCCATCCAGGGTGAAGTGGCAGGAAACGAGGCTGGCGTAATCGCCGCTGCCCAGGTTCCGGCTCTGCATGACCTGCAGGCCGCGCGCGCTGGCCAGCACCGGCGCGTTGATGTAGTTGACCTGGTCGCCCAGCACCGGGGTCAGGATGCCATGCAGCAGGGCGACGGTGAGCGGCTTGAGCAGGGCGTCCAGTCGTTCACCCCGATATTCGACGGCGACGCGGCGCACCGGCTGACGCGCCAGGGCGTGCAGAATGCGGCCCATGCAATCGGCCAGGCGCATGTAGGGACGTGCCTCGGCCCAGGGCGTGCCAGGCAGGAAGGGCATGTTGACCACGTGACGGTAGTCCTGGGCGCGCAGGGCATCCAGCACCTGGCTGACGATCTGGGTTGAAAGGTTGAGGGAGGCTTCCTGGGTGTTGTCGCCGATGCGTGGCGTATGCAGCACGCCGTCAAGACCGATCAGCGGGCTGTGCGCCGGCGGCTCCTGCGGGAAGACGTCGGTGGCGACGCCGGCCAGCTGACCACCCTGCAGGGCGGCGGCCACGGCAGCCTCGTCCCAGACGGCGCCGTGCGCGGTATTGATGAGCCGCGCGCCAGGCCGGATGCGGGCGATGGCCGGGGCGTCCAGCAGGTTGCGCGTTTCATTCGTGAGCGCCACGTGCAGGCTGATGAAATCGCTGCACTGCAGGAGCTCATCAAGGCCCACCAGATGCAGCCGGCGGTCGCCTGGCTGGTCCTCGGCGACGTAGGGATCGCAGACCAGCACCTGCATGCCAAAGGCGAGACAGCGTTCCGCCACCACCCGGCCCACACGGCCGTAGCCGATGATGCCGATGGTCTTGCCGGCCAGCTGCACGCCCGCCTGGCGCGACCGGTGCAGGGGCCAGTAGCCGGATTGCAGGCTGTTGTGCGCGCCCACGAGATGGCGGCAGAGCGCCAGCAGCAGCGCCAGGCTGTGTTCGCCGGCGGCGATGGCGCTGGTGCCGGGCGTGTTGGTGACGATGATGCCGCGTTGGGTGGCCGTGTCGATGTCGATGTTGGCGAGGCTGGCGCCGGCCATGCCGATGACGCGCAACTGCGGGGCATGTTCCATGAGTTCGGCATCGACCGTGACGTCACCGCGTACGACCAGGGCCTGGGCGTCGGCCAGTTGCCGGCGCAGGGCGCTTTCGCCGGGCCGGGCGAGGCGCAGGTTGACGTCGGCGGCGTCCTGCAGCAGTTGCAGGCCGTCCGCGGCAAGGTCGGTGGCCACGACGATCGCGTACGGCGTCATGACAGCCTGGCGCGCACGGCGTGCAGGTCAGTGAAGACGTGGGGAGTCACTTGCGCGAGCTCGGCCGCCTGGCTGTGGCTGCGGTCCGGCACGGCGAAGCAGGTCATGCCGGCGGCGATGGCGGCGCGGGCGCCATTGGCGCTGTCTTCCAGCGCCAGGCATCGTTCCGGTTCGACGCCCAGCCGTCGGGCAGCCCGCAGATAGACGTCCGGCGCCGGCTTGCCCTGCGCCTCGTCGTCGGCGGAGCAGCGCAGCCGAAATGTGTCGTCCCAGCCCTGGGAAGCCAGGATGGCGTCGATGATCGCCATGGGCGAACTGGAGGCAATGGCCACCGGCCAGCCGCGCTGCCGCACAAACTCAATCAGTTCAGCGGCGCCCGGCTGGGGTTGCACCATGGTCGGGATCAGGCGCAGCATGTTGGCGTTCACCTCGGCCGTCAGATCGGCCAGCGGCTCCTGCATGCCAAAGTGGTCGCGCAACTGCGCCATGAATTCGTCCATGCGCATGCCGATGATGCCGGCGCGCAGTTCGTCGGTGTAGACGAGGCCGCGGCTGGAGAAGACCTCGTCCTCGGCGATGTGCCAGATCCGTTCGGAATCCACCAGCAGGCCGTCCATGTCAAAGATGATGGCCTGCGGTGCCCGAAACTCAGTCTCCGTCATTGGCAAAAGCTCCGGCAAAGGCCTGACTCAGATTGTCGCGCCTGAGGGAGAGGTCGCCCGCCAGCGCCAGTTGCAGGCCTTTTTCGAACACTGCTTCGTGCCCGGTGCCCCGCACGCGCTGCCAGGCGGCCGGCCCGGCGGCGACGGGCAGCAGCGGCGCCAGGCTGGGAGAGTGGATGAAGGCATCGGCGTGTTCACGCACCGCCTCCCGCGCGACAACGCCGCCATAGCCCACGAAAAGGTCCACCACCTCACGCGTGACGAGGTCCGAAACGCCGTCGCCGACCATCAGGCGTCGCCCGGGACGATCGGCGGCCAGTTCGCGCACCATCACCGGCTTGCCGCTGGATACGGTCAGGGGCCCGACCTGATAGTCAAGCCATGCCTGGTTGTGCTGCGTTTGCGGTTCATGGTAACGCCACCACTCACCGGCCAGCTGATCGTACTCCAGTTCCACGGCGCGGATCTGCCCGGCGGGAATGCCCAGACGCTGACCCAGGCCGCGCACCGGTTCGGCCAGGCCGCCGCTGATGATGAAGACCGTCTTGCCGAGGAATTTCAGGGCATCGAGCACGGCCCGGGCGTCCGGCACCAGCGTCTGCTGGTAACGTTCCACCATGGCGTTCACCTGGCCGCGGGTGGGACGGATGGCCTGCAGGCGCCGGCCATAGACGCCGGCCAGGTCCAGTTCGCCGTTCATGGCGCGCTCGGTGAGGACGCTGACGCGCCAGCCCTTGCCTTTCAGGCGCGCGAGTTCGTCAATGCCCTCGATGGCGCAGAGGGTGCTGTCACAATCGAAAAAGATCAAATCGTAACTGCCCCAGCGTGATGCCATTTTCCCCCTCAGCCTCCGATGGCGGGCGCGATTGTAGCGCGCTGCCGTCATGGCGTGAAGTCGCAGTCCGGCGGAAACCCGGACGACGCCTGGCGAGATTCGCCGGCTGCGCCACAATTGCGCTGCGATTGACAGGAGGCGGGATGAGATATCGACACATCAACCGCGTCGCCGTGCTGGGCTCCGGCACCATGGGCAGCGCCCTGGCGGCCCTGCTGGTCGGCGCCGGCTTCGAGACGACGCTGCTGGACGTGCCGGCCAAAGGCAGTACGGCCGGATCGCCGGCGCAGGAACGCAATGCCGTGGCGCAGGACAACCTGAAACGCAGCCTGACTGCCCGTCCCTCTCCCTGGTTCAGCCCGACTGACGTCGATCGCATTCGCGTCGGCAACCTGGAGGACGATCTGGCATGGCTGGCCGACGTTGACTGGGTGCTGGAAGCGGTTGTCGAGGACCTGGCGATCAAGCGGGACCTGATGGCCCGGCTGAACGAGGTCTGCCGGCCCACCAGCGTGATTTCCACCAACACTTCCGGCCTGCCGCTGGCGCAGCTTGCCGCCGGTCTGCCACAGGAGTTCACGCGGCGCTTTCTGGGCACGCATTTCTTCAATCCGCCGCGCTGGCTGCCGCTGCTGGAACTGATCCCGCACGGCGACACGGATCCTGTATTGTTGACCTTTATGCAGGACTTTTGTACGCGCGCGCTGGGCAAGGACGTGGTGGTCTGCCGCGACGTGCCCGGCTTCCTCGGCAACCGCTTCCTGTCGATGCTGGGCATGCAGGCCATCGGCCTGGCGCTTGACGAGGGTTACAGCGTCGCCGGGGTGGACGCGCTGACCGGGCCGCTGATCGGACGTCCGCGGACGGCCACTTTCGGTTTGCAGGACCTGGTGGGCATCGACGTGGCCCTGGCCGTGGCGCAGAACCTGCATGCGGCGCTGCCGGCATCGGACGCCCGGGACCGGTTGGGTCATGAGGGCGCTGTGGCGCTGCACGAACAGTTGCTCGCGCGGGACTGGTCGGGCCGCAAGAGCGGGCAGGGCTTCTGGCTGCAGCGCCGCCGGAAGGATGGCCAGCGTGAACGCCTGGCGCTCAACCTGCGCACGCTGGAGTATGAAGCGGCGCATACGCCGCATTTCGACAGCGTGGCAGCGCTGCGAACCGAACGTGACCTGGGCCGGCGTTTGCGGCAGTTGCTGCGGGCGGGCGACCGGGCCGGCCATTTTCTGAGGCAACACATGGGCTTTTACCTGAGTTTCGCGGCCGGCTGCGTGCCGGAGGTGACCGGGTCGCTGCTCAACGTGGACCAGGCGCAGCGTTGGGGCTTCAATCACGAGGCAGGCCCCTTTGAACTGTGGGACGCCCTGGGCGTGGCGGAAGGCATTGCCGTCATTGAGGCTGCCGGCTTCGCCGTGGCCGACTGGGTGCATGAGATGCTGGCGCGCGGCTGCAAGTCTTTCTACCGGCGCAACGACAGGGGCGAGGCGGAAGCGTTTTACGACCTGGGCGCGGGCGAGTACGTTCCGCTGCCACGCGACGGGCGGGCGCTGCCGGCCGCCGGCTTCAGCCTGGTGACGGGCAACGACAGTGCCAACCTGCGCGACATGGGTGATGGTGTGGCGCTGTGGGAGTTTCGCAGCAAGCAGAACAGCATTGATGACGCGCTGATCGACAGCGGTCTGGCGGCGCTGGACCAGATCGCAGACGGTCGCTTCCAGGCGCTGGTGATTGGCAATGATGGCCCCCGCTTCAGCATCGGCTACAACCTGGCGCTGGCCCTGCAACGCAGCGAGGATGGTGAGTTCGACGAGCTGGAGCGCAGCATCGAGCGCTTTCAGCGACTGACGCGACGGTTGCGGCAGGCGCCGGTGCCCGTCGTGGCGGCGGCGCCGGGCATGGCGTTGGGCGGCGGCGCCGAGCTGCTTTTCGCCTGCGACAGCGTCGTCGCCCACAGCGAACTGCAATCGGGTCTGGTGGAATTCAACGTCGGACTGATCCCGGCCGGCGGCGGCTGCACGACCATGTTGCAGCGCTGGTTGTCGCCGCTGATGAAGAGTTGTCCGGACGCCGATGCCTTGCCCGCCTTGCAGCAACTGTTCGCGCAGTTGCTGGCGGCCGACATGGTCGTGGCCGCCGCGCCGGAAGCGCGCCGGCAAAGGCTGTTGGGGCCGCGGGACGTCGTAATGATGAAACGCGCCCATTTGCTGCACGAGGCGCAACGCAGGGCGCTGTATCTGGCGGACGGCTACCGCGCGCGCCGGCCGGAGCCGGTGTATGCTGCCGGAAAGTGCGCCCTTGAGGCAATGCTGGAACAGGTCGGAGAGCTGCAGACCGCGGGCGACCTGGGGGCGGAGGACGCCGACGTCGCCCGGCGTCTCGCATTCGTACTGTCTGGCGGCGCGCCGGAAAAGCCGACCTGGCTGAAAGAGCGCGACGTGCACGATCTTGAACGGGCGACGTTTATGGAGCTCGCGCGGGAAGCGCATACCCAGGCCTGCATCCGCCACATGCTGCGCAGCAATCGTCCCCTGCGTCTTGCGCACAGGCATTGATTTGGGAAACGGTATCAACGTACAGGAGAGTACATGGCCCTCATCAGTTACTTTCACTTCAGCTTCACCGTCTCGGATATTGAGCGTTCGATCGCCTTCTATCGCGACCTGCTCGGGCTGAAACTCGTGCATCGTATGGTGCACGACCAGAAATACACCAGCAGCCAGATCGGCTTCGCGGATGCCCTGCTCAAGGTGGCGCTCTTCAACGTGGACGGTATGCCGCAGGGGTCCTCGCCCTCCGGCCACGTGCTGGAACTGATTGAATACGTCAATCCGCGCGGTGAGCCACTGGACGTGGTCACCAACCGGCCCGGCGCGGCCCATCTGGCCTTGCAGGTCGATGATCTTGAAGCCGAGTTCGTGCGGCTGCAGGCGGCCGGCGTGCAGTTCCGTTCGGAGGCGCCGGTGCGCGTCACCCACGGGCGCCACACGGGCGGCCTGACCTGCTACCTGCTCGACCCGGACGGCATTACGCTGGAGCTGATCGAGTTGCCGGTTCCCTTCACGCCGCAGGACCTGGACTGACAGCCTGGCTCAGTCCATGCGCATGCCGCCGTTGACGTCGATAGTGGCGCCGGTGATGAAGTTGGCCGCCTCCGACGCGAGAAACACGGCCACGCCGCCGTAATCCGCCGGGACGCCCAGCCGTTTGAGGGGAATTTCCTCGCGCAGTTGCGCCATCAGTTGCGGGTCATCCCAGGCGTCGGTGAGCGCGCTCTCGGTGGGGCCGGGCGCGATGCAGTTGACGGTGCCGTGAGGCGCCAGATAGTTGGCGAAGGTCTTGGTCAGGGCGAAGACGCCGGCCTTGGTGGCCACGTAGACCGGCAGGTGGGCCTTGCCCCCGGTCTTGCCGCCCACCGAGCTGATGTTGATGATCCTGCCGCAACGCCGCGCCCGCATGTGTTGCCCGGCCGCCTGGGAAAGAAAGAACACGCCCCGCAGATTGACGGCGATGATGCGGTCGAACAGTTCGGCGTCGACCTCGTCGATGGGGTGGATGGGACAGATGCCGGCGTTGTTGACGAGGATGTCCAGTTGGCCGGTCGCCGCGACCGCGTCGTCAACGACGCTGCGGCAGCGCTCGACGTCAGCGACGTCGAGGGGCAGGGCGATGGCGCGCGATCCCAGCGACGCGGCGGACTGTTGCGCCTGCGCCAGGTTGATATCGGCGATGATGACGGTGGCGCCTGCATTGTGCAGGGCGCCGGCGATGGCCAGGCCGATTCCCTGGGCCGCGCCGCTGACGAGCGCAGTCTTGCCATTCAGTTGCTGCATTTCAACTCCAACCTGTTGCATTGTCGGCCATTAACGCTATTCTGACCGGCGCTGTCGTCGCAGACCCGCTGCCGGCGCCAGCCCTGCTGTTGCATCCACCGGGAGGACCCATGAGCGACCGGCCCAACATCGTGCTGATGGGGATCGACTCCATCCGCGCCGATCACATGAGCTGTTACGGCTATCCGAAGCTGACGACGCCCCATCTCGACCGCTTCGCCGGCGAGGGCGCCCTCTTCGAAAACACCTACAGCGCCCACATTCCGACCACCTGCGCCTACGCCTCCATGCTGACCGGGATGGACTGCTTTGGCACCCAGGTGGTCGCCCTCCGTCACAAGGGCCCGATGCGGCCGGAAGCCAAAACCATCGCCGAACACCTGCGCGACCTCGGCTATACGACGACCTGCGTCGGCTTCAGCGGCAACCCCTCCGGGCGCGGCTTCGACAAGTATATCGATTACAAGGCCTGGGGCACGCGCGAGGAAGGACCCTGCCCCAAGGCGCAGAGCCTCAACGAGGTCGCCATCCCCGAGCTTGACCGTCTGGTCGCCGGCGACCAGCCCTTCTTCCTTTTCCTGCGCCACATGGACCCGCACGCGCCCTATCTGCCGCCGGAACCCTACCAGCGCATGTTTTACCACGGTGACGAGTGCGACCCCGACAACCGCTCGATGGACCCGGTGCTGGCCTTCAAGCCCTTCGGCAGCTTCTTCAAAAGCTGGATGCCGGTCGGCATCAGCGACAAGGACTACGTCATCGCGCAATACGACGGCGCCATCGCCTACATGGACGCGGCCATCGCATCGATATTTCACGCGCTGGAAGCCCACGGCATTTACGACGAGACCATCGTCATCATCAACGGCGACCATGGCGAGACGCTCTACGACCATGAATGCTGGTTCGATCATCACGGCATTTACGACAACGTGCTGCACGTGCCGCTGCTGATCCGCTATCCGGGTCGCGTGCCGGCGGGGACGCGCCTGAGTGGCTACAACCAGCACAAGGACCTGGTGCCCACCATCATGGACCTGGCCGGAATCGACCAGAGCGAACTGGACTGGCCGTCCGACCAGCAGTTTGATGGCAACAGCCTGATGCCCCTGGTCGATGGCGACAGGACGTCGCTGGAAAGCGAGTTCTACATCAGTGAGTGCACCTGGATGCGCAAGCACGGCTGGCGCACGCCGGGCTGGAAGCTGATGGTCGCGCTGGAGCCGGACTTCCACTTCAAGCCGCCGGTTGAACTGTACAACCTGGTCGAGGACCCGGACGAGAACGTCAACCTGGCGGAGCAGGAGCCGGAGATCGTGGCCGACCTGCGCCGTCGCATGGAGACGTGGATTGCGCAGCGTGAGGCGGAGACCGGCCTGACCAACCCCATGCTGACCCAGGGGGACTGGCACGGCAAGGCGGGGGTGGGGCCCTTCAAGACCTCGCAGCAGGCCTACGACACGCTCTACATCGGCGACATCAATGAAGGGCGACGCCTGCAGGCCGAGGCCCGCAAGGCATTGGAAAGCGCAAACAAGGGAGAAGCAGACGCATGACACTTAAGGTAGCAGTCGTCGGGATGGGGGGAATCGGCAACCAGCACGCGGGGGTCTACAGCGCGCGCGACGACGCCGAGGTCGTGGCAGTCTGCGACATCATTCATGAGAAGTCCGACCAGGCGGCCGAACGTTTCGGCTGCCAGGGATTCTACTCCGTGCAGGAGATGCTGGCCGCCGGACTGGAGATCGACGCCGCCAGCATGACCACGGCCGGCGTTGAGAACGGCGGCGATCATTACGAGCCGACGATGGAACTGCTGGAGGCCGGCCTGCCGGTGCTGGGCGAAAAGCCCATCTCCAACGAGATCGACAAGGCGAAGGAGATGGTGGCGCTGGCGCGCGCGAAGGGCCTGCGCTACGGCGTCAACCTGAACCACCGCTTCACGCCGGCGGCGGAGAAGGCGAAGGGCTGGGTTGAGGACGGCCGCCTCGGCGACCTGAACATGATCAACATGTCCATGTGGATCAACAACCCGAAAGAGAGTTCGCCCTGGTTCCACATGCGCGCCCTGCATCCGCACTCGATCGACGTGATGCGCTACTTCGCCGGCGACGTGGACAAGGTGCAGGCCTTCTTCAAAAAGGGGACGGGCCGCGCCATCTGGTCCAACGTGCAGGTCAACATGTTGTTTACCAACGGCATGATCGGCTCCCTGCGCGGCAGTTACGACGGCGACTGGGGCCGCGGCAGCTACGGTCTGGAAGCGCTGGACGTCGTCGGCATGCAGGGCCGCTTCACCTTGAGCAACGCCTGCGAGGAACTGACCTTCTACCCACGCATGTCGATTGCAACCGAGACCTACATGTACGTCGGCGGCATGAAGCATTTCGGCGAGACCTTCAAATCGCGCATCGGCCGCTGGGTGGAGCAGAACATCGAGGGCGTCGCGCCGGAGGAGATCGACGGCTCGGGCCTGGAAGCGCTGAAGGCCCAGTTTGTCATTGAGGCCGCCATCAAGTCCTGGCAGACTGGCGAAGTCGTCAGCGTGGAACGTCCCTGACATGTCGCTGGTGATCGTCATCGGGCGCGGCCATTCCGGCACCCGCGCCATCTCGCACACGCTCTACGCCAGCGGCGTCTATATGGGCAACCTGCTTAATCGCTCGGGCGACATGATGCCGCCGTACAAAATGTACGACGCCTGTCGCGTCGCCGCGCAGTACGTGGACTGGAAGGGCGGGCTGGAGTGGGACTTCAAGCGTTTCATCGACGCCGACATTCCGCAGGAGTTCGACGACCTGCTGGACGAGTACCTGAGTGCGATACTGAGTTACGAGTACGAAAAGAACCCGCGCCGCGGCTGGAAAATCCCGGAGACCACCCTGGTCTATCCCTGGATCGTGCGCCGCTTCCCGGACGCGAAGTACATCTTCTGGGTGCGCAATCCGCGCGACTGCATACTTGGGCACCACGGAACCGACGACATGCGTCGCTTCGGCATCGACTATCCCCTGACCGACGACCTGCGCCTGCGCCGCGCCATCAGCTGGAAGTACCAGTACGACCTGGTGCGCGCCTGCCCGAAGCCACGGCACTGGCTGGAGGTGCGCTTCGAGGACTTCGTGCTGGACCAGGAGGCCACCCTGCAGCGCCTTGGGGACTGGCTGGGTTACCCCCTGGGCCGCATCATCGTGCGACCCGAGGCCGTCAACCGCTGGCAGCATGACGACGGCGTCAACTATTTCGATTTCTTCGAGCCGGCCATGCGCGATTTCGGCTACGAAATCCCGGAGTTGACCTGATGTTGCGCGCCTGCGTCATCGGCATGGGCCCCATCGGCCGGCGCCACGCCACGCTGCTGCAGGCGGACCCGCTGGCGGAACTGGTGGGCGTCTGTGACCGGATAGGCGAGCGGGCCGATTCCGCGGTCGAGACTTTTGGCGTGCCTGGGTTCTGTGACGCCGAAACCATGTTGCGCGAACTGGCGCCGGACGTGGCGCACGTCACCACCGGCGGCGTGGAATACGGCAGCGATCATTACGAGCCGACCATGCAGGCGCTGGAGGCCGGCTGTCACGTGCTGGGCGAAAAGCCCATCTCCAACGTCATTGAGGAAGCCGGGGAGATGGTCGCCACCGCCCGCGAACGGGGCCTGTGCTACGGCATCAACCTGAATCACCGCTTCACGCCGGCGGCGCGCGTGGCCAAACGCTGGGTGGAGGAGGGGCGCATCGGCCACCAGCTCTTCTGCCGCATGAGCATGTGGATCATGAACCCCACTGAAAGTTCGCCCTGGTTCCAGATCAAGGCGCTCAACCCGCACACCGTCGACGTGATGCGTTACTTCTGCGGTGACATCGAACAGGTGCAACTCTTCGCCACCAAGGCGCCGGGCCGCAAGATCTGGTCCACCACCTCCTTCAACATGCGCTTCGCCAGCGGGGCGGTCGGCAACCTGACGGCCAGCTACGACATTGAACGCGGCCACCCGATGGAGCGCTGCGAGGTGGGCGGCACGGAGGGGCGCTTCGTGCTGGACGACATGTGGCGCGAGGCGACGCTGTATCCGGCCGGCGACCTGGTCAAGCAGGTCTACACCGACCCGGTTTTCGGCGGCTTTGGCGATTTCACCAGCACCTTCGCCGACCGCATTCACTGCTTTTACCGGCAGGTGAGCGAGGGCGTCAGCCCGGAGGCAATCGACGGTTCGGGCGCCGAGGGCCTGGCCGCGCAGAAGGTGCTGGCGGCGGCCATTGTGTCGCTGCAGGAAGGCACTGTGGTTTCAGTCAATGGCATTCGCTGACAGGACAGGGAGACGGGCATGAAGCTGGGCGTCAATTCGGTACTTTTCGGCAATTGGGACGTGGAATCTGCATTCAAATACACGGCCATGGCGGGCTATGACGGCATCGAACTGGGCGCCATTCCGCAGATGGCCGATCACCTCGACCTGGACAACTGGCGCGAAGCGGCGCCGAAGATTCGCCGGCTGGCACAGGACTATGGCCTGGCAATCACGGCGATGGAGCAGTCGCGCCAGGACTTTGACCTGATGGAGAAAGCCTGCCAGGCGGCTGTCGAGATCGGCATCCCCATCGTTAATTGCGGTCCCGGCGGCGTGAGCGACGATGAAGACACCTTTCAACAGAGCGTCGACACCATCGGCAAGCTGGCCGACCGCGCCGAACATTACGGCGTGACGCTCTGCGTCAAGGCGCACGTGGGCGCGGCCATCTACAACACGCCCACCACCATTCGTTTGATGGAAGCCATCACTTCACCGGCCTTCGGCGTGGACATGGACCCCTCGCACATCCACCGCGCCGGTGAAAACCCGGTCGAGGCCATCGCGGCGGTGATTTCGCGCGTCAAGCACGTACACATCCGCGATTGCAAGGGGCGGCAGCGGAACCCGGGCGACCCGGTCGACCAGGCCAATGGCCGCGGCGACATCGACCTGGTGGGCTATGTTCGCGTATTGCATGAACATGGCTACGACGGCCCGGTAAATCTGGAGGTCATCGGCACGAAGGCGAAGGGCCACAGCCTCGAGAACTGCTGCATCATCGGCGCCGAGGCGCGCGGCCACATGCAGGCCTGTCTGCAGGCGGCCGGCGCGCGCTAGGTCCAGGAGGCGACAACCATGCAACGAGTTTGCTTCCTGCTGAAGGTGCGCCAGGATCGCCTGGAAGAATATGTCGAACGTCACGAAGAGGTCTGGCCGGAGATGCTGGACGCCCTGCGCGAGACGGGCTGGCACAACTATTCACTTTTCCTGCGCGACGACGGCCTGCTGATCGGCTATCTGGAGACGCCGGATTTCCAGGCGGCGCTGGATGGCATGGCCGCCCGCGAGGTCAACGAGCGCTGGCAGAACGACATGGCGCCCTTCTTCGAGACGCTCGACGGCCGCCATGCCGACGAAAGCATGGTGCCGCTGCGGGAGGTCTTCCACCTGGACTAGCCCGCTCAGGCGGAGCGAATGCCGGCCGGATGGTTCAGAATCTGTAACGCGCCTGGTCGCAAGGTGTAGAGCAGTTCGTCGGCCTGGCCGGGGACGCCGTCGGTCTCCATGCCCAGACGCTCGCCGCTGACGCGCAGTTCGCGCCCACGGCGTATTTTCACACGCGGGTGGGTGACGTGGGCGCCGAAGTAGACGCGCGGAAAGGCGACCAGCACCTCGCGCCGTGAGGCGCCTTCAATCAGCACGATATCGAAGAGCCCGTCGTCCACGCGGGCGTCGGGCGCGATGCGCATGCCGCTGCCGAAGCTGTTGCAGTTGGCAACGGCCACCAGCCAGTGTTCGCCGTCTACCCATAACTCGCCGTCCACCTCGACGCGCATGGGCAGCGGGCGCCGCTGCAGCAGGGTGCTGATGGCGTGCTGCGCATAGGACCAGGGACGTTTGGCGGGCACGTCCGACTTTTGCGCGATTTCGCCGCTGACGCCGGCGCTGGAGATGCTGAGGAAATGGCGGCGGCGGCCATCCAGGTCGACAGCCGGCAGATCGACCGGGTGTGGTTGCGCGCCGATGAGTTGCCGGGCCGCCTTCGTCAGCGACAGCGGCAGGCCATGACTGCGGGCCCAGGCGTTGCCGGTGCCGCCCGGCAGGATACCAAGCACCAGTGGCGGGCCGTCCGCAGCGCGTTCAGCGAGCGGGACCAGCGTATCCAGCAGAAAATAAACCGTGCCGTCGCCGCCGACGGCGATGACGCGCCGTATGCCCTGGTGCCAGGCGGCCCGCACCTGCGGCACCATCTCCGCCACGCTGCTGGTCCGCAGGACCTGCAACTCGCCCAGCGCCTCGCGCAGGAGCGGCTCCAGTTGCGGCCACTGGCGCAGGGCTGCGCCCGTGCCGGCCTGGCTGTTGACGACGACCAGAGCGGGCGCGCTCACAGGCGCACGTGGCCCTCGCCCACGACGACCCACTTGTAGGTGGTCAGTTCAGTGAGCGCCATGGGGCCGCGGGCGTGCAGCTTCTGCGTGCTGATGGCGATCTCCGCGCCCAGGCCGAGGGCGCTGCCGTCGGTGAAGCGCGTGCTGGCGTTGACGTAGACCGCCGCCGAGTCGACTTCGGCGCAGAAGCGTTCGGCGCTGGCCATGTCCCGCGTCAGGATGCCGTCCGAATGCTGCGTGCTGTGGGCGCGGATGTGGTCGATCGCCTCGTCCAGGCTGTCAACCACCTTCAGGCCCAGGGTGAGCGCGTACCATTCGGTGTCGAAGTCCTCCGGCCCGGCGGGACTGACGCGGCCGTCGTCGGTGAGGCAGGCGAGCGCGCGCGGCTCCGCGCGAAACTCCACCCCGGCCTCTCCCAGATGGCCCACGACGCGCGGCAGAAACCCCGCCGCCACGTCACGGTGTACCAGCAGGGTATCCAGCGCGTTGCAAACGGCCGGGCTGACGGTCTTGGAGTTGTGGATGACCTGCAGCGCGTCCTCCAGGTCGGCGCCGGGTTCGACGTAGAGGTGGCAGATGCCGATGCCGCCGGTGATGACGGGGATGGTGCTGTTCTCGCGGCAGAAGTTGTGCAGGCCGTTGCCGCCGCGCGGGATGATCATGTCGACGTACTCGTGCATGCGCAGCAGTTCGCCCACCAGTTGGCGGTCGCTGCTGGCGATGTACTGAAAGGCGGCGGCCGGCAAGCCGACGCCGGCCATGGCGCCGGAGAGTGAGCGCACCAGCGCCATGTTGCTGCGCAGCACCTCGCGTCCGCCGCGCAGGATGACGGCGTTGCCGGTCTTGAGCGCCAGTGAGGCGACGTCCACGGTGACCTGCGGCCGGGCCTCGTAGATGACGCCCAGCACGCCCAGGGGCGTGCGTTGCTTCCAGGCGCGCAGGCCGGCGCGCGGCTCGCGCTCGTCGAAGCGTGCGCCGACCGGGTCCGGCAGTTGCGCCACCTTGCGCACGTCGGCGATCACGCTGTCCATGCGCCGTTCCAGGTTCAGCCGGTCGCGGATGTAAAGCTCGTCGATGCCGGCCTCGCGGGCGGCGGCCATGTCAGCGGCATTGATGGCCAGGATGTCCGCGCGATCGCTTTCGAGCGCTTCGGCGATGGCCAGCAGGGCCTCGTTCTTCTGCGCCGTGGAACACTGCGCCAGTTCGACCGCAGCGGCCTGCGCCTGGCGTCCCATCTGTTGCAGGTCAACTGCCTCGCGTGTCGCTGCCTCGATCATGCAGGTCTCGTTTCCTCTTCAACCGGACAGAACCAGGTTGTTGCGATGAATGACGGCATCGCCGTAACTGTAGCCCAGAATGGCGCTGATGCGGCTGGAACGTTGTCCGCAAAGGTTGCGCAGGTCCACGCTGTTGTAGCTGCTGAGGCCGCGCGCGATGTCGCTGCCATCAGGGCTGCACACCCGCAGCACCTCGCCCCGCTGGAACTCCTGTTCCACGCGCGTCACGCCGACGGGCAGCAGGCTGGCGCCGCCATTGCGCAGGACGTGGGCCGCGCCGGCGTCGACGTGCAGGGTGCCGCGCGGGATTTCAGCCAGCAACCAGCGCTTGCGGCTCTGCAGCCGGTCCGTGCCGGCCGGGATGCGCGTGCCCACGTTTTCGCCCTGCACTATGCGTTGCAGCACCAGCGCTTCGTGGCCACGGGCGATGACCGTGTTGACGCCACTGTTGCTGGCCAGGCGCGCGGCCTGCAGCTTGGTGGCCATGCCGCCGGTGCCCTCGCGGCTGCCGGCGCCGCCGGCCATCGCCAGGGCGGCCTCGTCCACGCGTTCCAGTTGCTGGATCAGGCTGGCGTCGCGGTGATGACGGGGGTCGGCGGTGAACATGCCCGGCTGGTCCGTGAGCAGGACGAGCAGGTCGGCCTCCAGCAGGTTGGCGACGAGGGCGGAGATGTTGTCGTTGTCACCGACGCGGATTTCCTCGACGGCGGTCGTGTCGTTTTCGTTGACGACCGGCACGATGCGGCGGTCGATCAGGGTCAGCAGGGTATCGCGGGCGTTGAGGTAGCGCGTGCGATGGTTGAGGTCGCCGCGCGTCAGGAGTACCTGACCGACGATGACGTCATGGGCGGCAAAGAGTTCGCTGTAGATTTGCATCAGGCGGCCCTGACCGACGGCGGCCAGCATCTGACGCGAGGGCAGGGAACGGTCGAGTTCCGGGAAGCCGAGGTGTTCGCGTCCGGCGGCCTGGGCGCCCGAGGTCACCACGACGATTTCGTGTCCCTGGTGATGCAGGGAGGCAATCTGGTCAACCAGGCCCTGCATGAAGACGCGGTCCAGCCGGCGTGTGCCGCTGGTGAGCACACTGCTGCCCAGTTTGACGACCAGCCGCATGGCGGTCGGGAGATGGCGGCCGTCGCTTGCCATGGGCTCAGGTGACGGCAGCAGGTTGCCGTGGCAGCGCGGCCATCAGTCGCTGCGCGCGGGCGCGAATCTCGTCCAGGGGCCAGTCGCCCGTGCCGGTCAGCCAGCCGGAAAGGCCGGAGCAGGCCGCACCGGCGTCGAGAAAGTCGGCCACGTTGCCGGCGTCAATGTTGCCGTTGGCGAGGAAACGCATGTGGTTCAGCGGGCCGCGCAGGGCGCGAAAGTAAGCCACGCCAAGCGGGCCGGCGGGGAAGAACTTCAGCAAGTCGACGCCCATCTCCCAGGCCTGAACGCATTCGCTCGGAGTCATGACGCCCGGCGCGACCAGCACGTCGGCGTCCAGCGCCACCTGCACCACCTCTGGCTGGAAGGCGGGCGAGACGATGAACTCCGCGCCGGCATCAATGACGCGGCGGGCATCGTCAGCAGCCAGCACCGTGCCCATGCCGCAGAAGACCCCGGCGCCCAGTTCCGCCCTGACTGCCTGCATGGCCTCGACCGGACGCGTCGAATTCAGGGTGAACTCGAAGATATTGATGCCTTCCCCGACGAGGGTCGCGCAAAGCGGCAGGGCCACGTCCGGCGGGAAGTGGCCGCGCATCCCGGCCAGCACCTTACGGCGCAGCAGTTCGTCAAGGACTGCGTTCATGTCTGGGCCTCGCCTCAATACAACATTCGGGTTGCGGCAGTATACCCACTGAAGACGGTATTTGGCATACTCTGGCGGTGAAACAGGAGCGGACGTTTACATGCGCATCATCGTGGCACCCGGCGCTTTCAAAAACAGTCTGACCGCACAGGAAGCCGCCGCGGCCATCGCGCGCGGCCTGCAGCGTTCCGGCCTGGGCGCTGACCTGAGCCTGGCGCCCGTCGCCGATGGCGGCAACGGCACGCTGGACGCCATGCTGGCCGGCGGCGGGCAGCGCTTCAGCCTGGTTGTGACGGGGCCGCTGGGCGCGCCGGTGGAGGCCGACTGGGGGCTGCTGCCAGACGGCCGGACAGCCGTGGTCGAGATGGCGCTGGCTTCCGGCATGGAACTGCTGGCGCCTGAGGAACTGGACCCCCTGCGGGCCGGCACCTTCGGCACGGGGCAATTGCTGGCGGCGGCGCTGGCTGCCGGCGCGACGCGCATCATTCTCGGTCTGGGCGGCAGCGCCACGGTGGATGGTGGCGCCGGCTGTTTGCAGGCGCTGGGGGTGAAGTTGCTGGACGCCCGGGGCGAGGACGTCGGACCGGGCGGCGCAGAGCTGGGCCGGATCGCCAGGATAGACGCCGGCGGGCTGGACCCGCGCTGGCGTGACGTGATCCTGCTGCTGGCCTCCGACGTGGACAATCCGACGCTGGGCGAGCAGGGCGCGGCGGCCGTCTTTGGCCCGCAGAAGGGCGCCGATGCGCAACAGGTGGCCACGCTGGAAGCGCAACTGACGCACTTCTTCACCGTCATTCACGAGCAGACCGGGCGTGATCTGCGGCAGGTGCCGGGGGGTGGCGCGGCCGGCGCCTTCGCCGCCGGGATGATGGCCTTCCACAACGCTGAACTGCAGCCGGGCATCGAGCTGGTGCTGGCGCACAGCGGCTTTGCAGAAGCGCTGGTCGGGGCCGACCTCGTCATCACCGGCGAGGGGCAGATGGACGAGCAGACCATCCACGGCAAGGGGCCGATCGGCGTGGCGCGTCTGGCGCGAGAGCAGGGGATCCCGACCGTGGCGCTGGTGGGCGGCCTGGCGGTGCATGACAGGGCGCTGCATGCGGCGGGCATGCAGGCTGTGCTGCCCATTGTCACCGGGCCGATGTCACTGGAGCGGGCGCTGGCAGATGCCGCGCCCCTGCTCGAAAGGGCTGCGCTGCGCCTGGGGTACCTGTTGCAGGTTCTACCTGACCCTCGGTAAAACGCTGGTCAAAGGATTGCCCTGAAAAGTGAACCCCCTGGAAGCAGGTTGACACATGAAGAGAAGAAATTTTCTTAAACTGGCTGCTACTGCACTTTCAGGGTTGGCTGCCACGCGCGCCCTCGCCGGTACCGGCGCCCGGCCAGGCAGGGCACACATGGCCGGCAGGCTCCGGCAACGCCTTCCCCGGTTGCCAAACTACGGGCCTGACCCTGACCCGGGAATGCGGCCTGCCCCGGTGACGCGCAAGCTGCTGGTCATCACCTTCAATCCCCGTCTGCGCAGCCAGGGCGGTGTCCGGATGCACAGACACCTGGGCTGGTACGATCCGGATTATCTGGTCAGAAATCACATCCGGGACCTGCGCCATGCCAGTTACGGTTATGCAAATTACGTGGTGGTGGAGAACATCCAGCTGAACGACTTTGCCGACTTTCCGCCGAAGGTGTCCGGCGTCCCCTTTAGTGAAGAAGGCTATCTGGCGGCATGGCCGTCGAAAAGCTTCAATCCCTCCGTGGATTCGCTTCATTATGACGAAATGATGTCGATGTTCCGCATCAGGGAGCGCATTAACAGCGGCGAAATCGATGAAGTCTGGCAGATCGGCCCGCCCTACGTGGGCCGCTGGGAAGCGGTGATGGTCGGCCCGGGCGCCAGCTATTCCAACGCCCCGCCCATGGGCACGGACCAGGTGGCGCGACGTTTCGTCATCATGGGCTACACCCACGACCGCACCCTTGCAGAAATGCTGCACAGCTACGGCCATCGGGCCGAAGGTCATTTGAGAACGGTCCACAGCCGTTTTTCTGATCAGGACAATTTATGGAAACGCTTCATTCGTTACGAAAATTCGCACCCCGGCATGGCGGAGGTCGGCAACATCCATTTTCCGCCCAATGCCGTCCGGGACTATGACCGGTCAAACACAAGGGTGGTCCAGAGCAACTGTGACGACTGGTACCACTTCCCCTACCTGAATGGCAACCGCTTCCGCCCGATCAACAGCAGGGAGTGGGGCAGCGTGGGGCGCCAGTATTACCTGTGGTGGATGCGGCATTTGCCGCACGTCGCCGGGGAGTGTGACGGCGTCGCGCTGAACTGGTGGCGTTACGTCGTCGATCCCCACACGATTTAGCCCAACGAAGTGTCCGGGAGGGCATGACGTATTACAACGCCAAATGTGCGGGGCGCACACTTTGATCTTCCGGGAATTCGTTTTGTTCGCCGTCCGTGTTCCCTGTGGCGGGACCGATGGTCCTTGACAGGGAACAACCGCATCAATTTTTGCGAAGTGTCAAGCCCACAGTTACCATTAGGCAGGGCCCACAAGCGAGTTATTTGTGACCTTGAATGGAGGCGCCAAGACCGTGTGATTTGAGGCCCAACAAGCCTCGAAAACACAGGTCCTTGACTTTACGTCAACGTTTCTGACAAGTCGTTGGTGGACCCGTTACTACTTATCTTGTCTACAAAAGAAACAGAACAAGGAGCAGAAGATGGATTCCGACAGGCAAGTCCAGCGTATTGATCGTCGTACCTTCCTGAAACTCTCGGGGTTGGCGGCGGGAGGCGCTGCCATACCCGGCGCGTTGGCGGCAGCAACCCCGGCGCTGGCGCAGGCGGCTGGCGGCGGAACCCTGAATTTCGGTCATCTCGGAGATTTCCAGTACTTCGATCCCTTCCTTCTTCCCCTGGCGGACTGGCCGATGTTCCACCAGCTCTACAACGTCCTGGCACGCTATGACGACACGCTGACACCGCAGCCCGAACTCGCCGAAAGCTGGGAGTTCAGTGACGACGGGTTGACCCTCGCCTTCAGGCTACGGCCCGGCGTCAAGTTTCATAACGGGCGCGACTTTGTGGCGGACGATGTCAAGTTCAGTCTTGAGTACGCCCAGGACCCGGAGACAGGCGCCAACATCAGAACCCTCGCGCGGGCCGTCGAGTCGGTGGAGGTAGTGGACGACGGTACCGTCGCCTTCCACTTCAGCGAACCGACGCCGGCTGCCTTTGACCTCATCGACCTGCTCTTCATTGTCAACAGCGAGACGATAGAGGAGATCAACTCGAACCCGGTGGGGACCGGCCCCTTCCGTTTCGCGGAGTGGGCGCCCGGCGACTTCGCCCGGTTCGAGAGGTTCGAGGAGTACTGGAAGGAAGACCTCCCCCACCTGAATGAGGTCATCGTGCGGGCGATCCCGGATTCCGCGACGATGATCGCCAACCTCGAGGGGGGAACCCTCGACCTGATCGCGGCCCCGCCGGCGAGCGAGTTTGCGCGCCTTGAGGCCGCCGGGGGCATCAAGGTGGTCAGAGGGTTCCCTGGCGGCCTCGTCTGGGACCTCTCCCTGAATGTGGCACGCGAGCCCTTCGACAACAAGCTCGTTCGTCAGGCGCTGCAGTACGCCCTTGATCGCGAGCGCATCGTTAACATTGTTTTCTTCAACATCAGCGACCCGTGGATCCAGCCCCAGTCCGACAAATCGCCGCTCTACGATCCGGAACTGGAGGGCTACTACACTTTCGATCTCGACAAGGCAAAAAGCCTGCTTGAGGAGGCCGGGTACGCAGATGGCTTTGAGTTCACCGTGCTCACCGCCACCACCAACCCGGACGGGGCGCGCCTGCTGCAGGTGTACCAGGCCGACCTGGCACAGATCGGCATCACGCTCAACATCGACGAGGTAGAACCCGCGCAGTACCGTCCGCGAGCGATCGACCGCGATTTTGACGGGGCGATATTCACCTACGGTCGCGCGTCGAAAGACCCGGCCTCGCTGTTCGGGACAACCGGCGTCTGGCGTCCCGGGCCGGACCCCGTCAACCTGTCAAACTTCTCCACCGAGGAGTACCAGCGACTCGTCGCAGAGGGTCAAAGTGAGTTGGATCCCGGGCGACGACAGGAGATATATCAGGAGTTGAACCGCTATCAACTGGAGGAATCGTTTATCCTCGTGATCACGCCGGTGGTGCGCTGGTGGGCCATGAAGGAAACGGTCGAGGGTTTTGCCAACAACCTTGACAGCATGCCGATTCTGGAACAGGTCAGTATCGGGGGCTGAGGGTCCCGGCCCGTGGCGTGCCGGCGCGCCGCCGGGCAACTGAAAGCGCGTCACCCGTGAGGGTCTATTTGCTGAGAAGGGTAATCGAGCTCCTGCCCGTTCTCTTCCTGGCATCCATCGTTGTCTTTTTGCTGTTGCACCTGGCCCCGGGTGACCCTTCGTATTTCGTGGCCGGACGTGACGCGACCCCGGAGGTGCGCGAAGCCGTACGGCAGAGAATGGGCCTCGACAAACCCCTGCAGGTTCAATATCTCATCTGGCTGGGGAATATCCTGCAGGGGAATCTTGGGGAGTCGGCGCTGAGCGACCAACCCGTAGCCAAACTGATTTGGGCGAGACTGCCGGCGACGCTTCACTTGACGGTCGCCGGCTTTCTCGTGACGATCCTGCTCTCCCTGCTGGCAGGGATACCGGGCGCCCTGCGACCCAACTCGAAAGTGGACCACTTCTGGTCCGCCTACAGCGCGGCGGCCTTCGGCATTCCGGTCTTCTGGCTGGGGATCCTTTTCATCCTGCTCTTTTCGGTCCGTCTTCGCTGGTTGCCCCCGTCCGGCTACGTCAGTTTCCTGGAAGATCCCGTACGCAGTGTGCAATTGCTGCTGATGCCCGCGCTCACTCTCGGTATTGCAAATTCGGGCGTCCTCTCGCGCTTCATCAAGTTTTCCGTACTGGAGACCTTGCAGCAGGACTACATTCGCACGGCGCGTGCGAAGGGGTTGGCGGAGTGGGTCGTCATCAGGCGGCACGCCCTCAGAAATGCACTGATTCCGGTGGTGACGGTCGCGGCCCTCATGGTGGGTCGGCTACTCGGCGGGGCCGTCGTGATCGAGGTCGTCTTCGCCTGGCCCGGGCTGGGCCGCTTGCTGCTGGAGGGCGTCAACAACCGCGATTACCCCGTTGTACAGGCGACGCTGCTCTTCGTCGTCCTCATCTTTGTGATCGTTAATCTCGTCACGGATTTCCTGTATGTCTATCTCGATCCGCGCGTCCAGCTGGAGAGGAGGTAGCGCGGCATGACCGTAGCCGATGAGGTCGAAGACGCCTGTGAGGCTGCCGGTTGCCCACCCCTATGGACAATGACAGTGCCAGGCGTCCCTCACGCGCTTTCCTGAAGCGACTGTTACGCATCAGGTCGGGCAGGTTCGGCCTGTCCCTGGTGCTCGTACTGGTGCTCCTCTCGCTCCTCGCGCCGCTGGTGGTCCCCTTTTCGCCCCTGGAGATGAACCGGGGAGACGAGTTTGCCCCACCGTCCGCCCGCTACATTTTCGGAACCGACCAGTTTGGGCGGGACATATTCACCAGGGTCCTCTACGGCGGGAGGATCTCCCTGCTGGTGGGCTTTGGCAGTATCGGGGTCGCCGCGCTGATCGGGGTCGGCACCGGGATTCTTGCCGGCTACCTGCTGGGGATGGTGGATTCGGCCATCATGCGGCTCTGGGACGTACTGCTCGCCTTCCCCAATATTTTTCTGGGTATCGCCATCGTTGCAGTCCTGGGGCCGGGGTCGCTCGTCTCCGCGCTCGCGCTTGCGGTCATGAACATGCCACACTTCTCCCGCATTGCGCGCGCGGCTGTCATCGCCGAAAAGGAAAAGGAGTATGTCGAGGCGGCGCGCGCCATTGGCGCGAGCGACGGGCGGATCGTCACCAGGAGCATCCTGCCGAACACGATTCCACCATTACTCGCCCAGATCGCGACCGCCATTCCACGGGCAATCCTGCTGGAGGCATCGCTTAGTTTCCTGGGTCTCGGCACGCAGCCCCCACGCCCGTCGTGGGGCAACATGCTGGAGGACAGCCGGGATTTCCTCTGGCGTGCCCCCTGGTACGGGCTCTACCCCGGTCTCGCGCTCTTCCTGTTGGTACTCAGCCTGATCTTCCTGGCCAATGCGATCCGGGATCTCCTGGATCCGACCCGCCAGAACATTGAGTGAGGACGAGTGTGAGTCGAGACCTTCACAGCGAGACGGGCATCTATCAGGAACTTGGATTGCAGGAAATTATCGTTGCTACCGGCAACTTCACCGAACTGGGCGGATCTCTCATGCCCGGGGAGGTGCTGGAGGCGATGCAGGCTGCGGCGCGCTCCTTCGTCAGTATACGGGCGTTACACGAGAAGGCGGGGCAGGTCATTGCGGACGTTACCGGGGCGGAAGCGGGCTACGTGACGTCGGGCGCCGCGGCGGGCCTGGTGCTGGCGACGGCCGCGTGTATGACCGGGAGCGATCCGGCTGCGATCCAGCAACTGCCGGATACCGCAGGCCTGAAGAATGAGGTTGTAATCCACAAGTCGCACAGCAACTACTACAACCGGATGTTTCGGCTGACAGGGGCGAAGATTAAAGAGGTGGGATACGGTGCGCACCGTACCTTGCCGTGGCAACTGGAAAGCGCGCTCGACGAGAGAAGTGCGGCCATCATCTACGTGGTGGCCCAGTTTCTGGTGAGCCAGACGGCGCTCCCCTTGCCGGAAGTCGTGCGGATAGCCCGGGCGAAGGGCGTCCCCGTCATTGTAGACGCGGCCAACGAACTCCCTCCGGTCAGGAACCTGCGAAAGTTCATCGAGACGGGGGCGGACCTGGTTATCTTCAGCGGTGGCAAGGACCTGCAGGGACCGCAACCCTCAGGGTTTATATGTGGCCGCCAGGATCTGATTGCGGCCTGCGCGCTGAACGGCGCCCCGAACCACGGCATCGGGAGGCCCATGAAGGTCGGCAAGGAAGAGATCGTTGGCCTGGTAGCGGCGCTGAAACGGTACGTGAGGCTCGATCATCAGGCCCGCCTCGCGCGATGGGAGCAACAGGTATCCCTGGTTGTCGACGGACTGGCGGATGTCGGCCGCCTGCGTGTGCGCCGGGTCTTCCCGGACTACACCGGCCGCCCGGTGCCGCGCGCCTGGCTGACGTGGGACGAGGAAACCGCAGGCCTCTCCAAACAGGAGGTGCTGGATGCCCTGGCGCAGGGGTCACCCGTAATCCGCGTGATGGAGGAGTACGCCGGGAAGGGGCTCCTCATCGACCCAACGACCCTGCTCGACGGACAGGAAACGATCATCGCCGAACGTCTGCGGACGATCTTCGCCGGTCGAGGCAGCGCCCACCCGCGCCGCTCCGGTCCGTAGCGTCAGGCATGCAGAAAGGAAAACCCCGATATTTGACATCGTCATTCGTAACGGCCGAATCGTTGATGGCAGTGGCAACCCCTGGTATTACGGGGACGTGGGCGTACGCGGCGACAGGATCGAGACCATCGACGATCTGTCGGCGGCGAACGCCGCCCGCGTCATCGATGCCCGGGGCAAGCTTGTCTGTCCCGGCTTCATGGACATGCACGCCCTCTCGGACATCATGCTGCTCGCTGAACCCGGGCACGAGGGAAAGATCCGCCAGGGCATCACCGCCGAGTTGCTCGGCAACGACGGCCTCTCCTACGCGCCGGTCTCGCCCCCGCTCCTGCAGGAACTGCGTCGCTATCTTTCAGGCCTTTATGGCAACCCGGGAATCGCCTGGAACTGGCGTTCGGTGCGCGACTACCTCTCCCGCTTCGACGGCAGGGTGGCCGTGAACGTCGCCTACCTCATTCCGCATTGCGTCCTGCGACTGGGGGCCATGGGCTGGCAGCGGCGGTCTCCCTCCGGGCGCGAGATCGCGGCGATGCAGGCCTTGATCGAGCAGGGGATGGAGGACGGGGCTGCGGGTTTCTCAACCGGTCTTTCCTATCCCCCCAATTCATACGCCGGCACCGATGAGCTGATCCGGTTGTGCCGCACGGTGGCGAGACACAAGGGTTTGTACGTCACTCACATGAGGAACTATTTCGATCAGATATTCGAGGCTCTCACGGAGGCGATCCGGATCGGCCGGGAGGCGCAGCTCCCCGTGATGATCTCGCATTTGAAGATTGGTTCGGCGCGGCATCGGGGCAAGGCGGGGGAGCTCCTGGCGCTCATCGAGCAGGCGCGGCGCGAGGGCGTTGACGTAACGATGAACTGCTACCCCTACCAGGCTGGCAGCGGGCCCCTTTTCCGCCTGCTGCCGGACTGGAGCGCGGCAGGGGGACCGGACGCCATGGCCGCAAGGCTGTCCCGGCCGGCGACGAGGCGGGAGATCGCAGCCTGGTTCAGGGAGGCGGATTTCGACTGGCGGGCGTGCGCGATCGCTGCCGTCGGAAGCGAGGCGAACAAGCGGCTGGAAGGTCAGACCTTCGACCGCGCGATCCGCGCTTCCGGGAAGGACCCCGTCGATTTCATCTGTGATCTGCTCCTCCAGGAGGAGTTCGAGGTATCAATCGTAAACTTCGCTGGAGATGATGACGAAACCGCCGGGGATATAAAGGCAGTGATGACTCATCCCGCAACGATGGTCTGCAGCGACGGACTGCTTGTCGGGCGCAGCCCCCATCCCAGGACCTTCGGCTCCTTCGCCCGTTACCTGCGGCTCTACGCGCGCGAGCAGCGCGCGCTCAGCTGGGAGGAGGCGATTCGCAAGATTACTTCGCTGCCCGCCCAACGGCTGCGACTCCAGACGCGGGGCCTGCTGAAGCGCGGTTTTACAGCTGACATCGTCGTGCTCGATCCCGAGCGTGTCACCGATTGTTCGACCTTCGAAGAGGGACGCCGGTACGCCACCGGCATCGACCACGTTCTCGTCAACGGTCGCCTGACACTTGACGACGGGCGCCACACCGGGGCAAGGGCCGGCAGGGCACTGCCAGGGAGTTCTCATGACCTTACAATTTAGCCGTTCGAGATCCCTGTGGGAGCGATCGCGTCAATCGCTGGCGGGCGGTGTAAGCAGCAACGTCCGCGCCGGGGCAGAGACGCCCCTGTTTTTCGAATACGCCCGGGGCGCCCACCTGTACGACGTGGACGGCAACAGCTATCTGGATTACGTGATCGGCCAGGGCCCCATGCTGCTGGGGCACACACCCGAGCCCGTCATGTGCGCTGTACAGGACGCCCTGCAGCGCGGGCAACTTTTCGCGGGGCAACACGAACTGGAGATCCTGCTCTCCGAAAAACTTCAGTCATTGATCCCCTGCGCCGAAATGCTGCGCTACAGCAACTCGGGCTCCGAGATCGTTCAGGCGGCGCTCCGCCTGGCGCGTGCCTGGACCGGGCGAGAGAAGATCGTCAAGTTTGAGGGCCACTACCACGGCTGGTTTGACAACGTCCTGGTCAGCGTTCAGCCCCCGCTTGATGCCGCCGGCCCCCGCCACGCGACGCAACCCGTTGCCGCGAGTGAGGGTCAGGCGAGCAGCGCCCTTGAGGACGTGGTCGTCCTGCCATGGAACGATCTGGCGCTCCTTGAAGAGCGGGTTCAGCAGCAGGGGGATGAGATCGCCGCCGTCATCATGGAACCCGTTATGTGCAACACGGGCTGCATCCTGCCCGTGGAGGGGTACCTGGAGGGAGTGCGCGACATCTGCAGCCGTCACGGGATCGTTCTGATCTTTGATGAGGTCATCACCGGCTTCCGGCTCGGGCTGAGCGGCGCGCAGGGCTACTTCGGCGTGACCCCCGATCTGGCTACCTTCGGCAAGGCAATGGCCAGTGGCTTTACCCTCAGTTGCCTGGCCGGCAGGCGGGAACTGATGGAGCTGATCGCGCAGGGCAGGGTGAACCACTCGGGAACCTTCAACAGCAACGTCACGGCGATGGCGGCCGCACACGCGACGCTGGAGGAACTGGAGCGGGATGAGGGCCGGATCTACGGGCAGCTCTTCGACCTGGGGCAGCGCCTCATGGAGGGGACAAGGGCTTTGGCCCGCAAGAAGGGCAGCGACGTCCTGGTGCAGGGACCGGGCCCGATGTTTCATCTCGCCTTTAGCGATCAGCCGGCGATCGTCGACTATCGCAGCTATCTGGAGAGCGACCAGGCGCGCTACAGGAAGCTCGCGGACCTCCTGCTCGCGGCGGGGATCCGCGTACTCGACCGGGGTCTCTGGTACCTGTGTGCTGCCCATGAGCCGCAGGATATCGAGTTCACCCTGGAACGGCTCGAAGCGATCCTGGATTGAGTCGTCTGGGCAGCGGCGATGAACGAGGTGTACAAGCGCTACCTTGCCGGCAGCGCTCCCGCGCGCACAAGGGTTGGGATAGCCGACCTGGCAGGCCCCGGCCTCCTGATCGAGATCGGGATGATCGCCGTGCTGCCAGATTCTGCGGCGCAATCTCCGACGGGCACCCCTGGAGGGTAAGCGGATGCACATCGCCGTGGGCGGCATCATGCACGAGTCGAATACCTTCAACCACAGGCCGACCCCGCTTGAGGCCTTTCGCGTTCAGCGGGGTGACGAGTTGGTCAGGTGGTGGCGCGACACGCCGCATGAGGTGGGTGGCTTTATCGCCGGCGCGGAGCGCTTCGGCTACGAGTTATTCCCCACCCTGATGGCGCAGGCAACCCCGGGCGGCATGGTGACCCGTGAGGCCTTCGAGCGCTTGACGCAGGAACTGCTGGAGCGTCTCGCGCGCGCCCCCCGGCTGGACGGGCTGCTGCTCGCCCTCCACGGGGCGATGGTAAGCGAGGCCAATTCGGACGCGGACGGCGAGGTGGTACGGCGGGTGCGGCAGCGTGTCGGCGCTGACTTCCCGCTCGTGGTCACCCATGATTTCCACGCGAACGTCTCTGAACAACTCGTGGAGTTGAGCACGGCGCTCATCATCTACAAAAGTTACCCGCACCTCGACCACCACGAACGGGGGCTACAGGCCGCCGGCGTGATCGCCCGGACGATCAGGGGCGAGATCAGGCCGGTGCAGGCACTTGTGAAACCGCCCATGCTGCTGAATATCGTGCACCAGAACACGAACGTGCCGCCGATGGACCGCGTCATGGAGGCCGCACGCTCGCTGGAGGAACAGCCGGCTATCGTGGCGGCGAGCGTGGCGGGCGGCTACCAGTACGCCGACGTACCCGAGGTGGGACCGGCGGCTGTGGTGGTGACGGACGGGGCGCCCGCGCTTGCACGGCAGGGGGCCAGGCGGCTCGCCGACCAGTTGTGGGCCATCCGGGAGCGGCTGCATTTCAGGCTACCCGACGTGGCACAAGCGGTACGGGAGGCGCGGGCGAGCGAGCGCCGGCCGGTCATTCTCGTCGACATGGGAGATAACATCGGGGGCGGCTCGAGTGGCGACAGCACCTTCATCCTCCGCGAGTTGCTGCGCCAGGGCGTGACGGGCCAGGTCGTCGTCCTCGCCGACCCGGAGGCCGTCGCCGCCTGCGCGCGCGCCGGGGTTGGCGCCGCCCTGCGCCTTAAGGTTGGCGGCAAGCGGGACCGCCTGCATGGGGAGCCGGTCGAGGTCAGCGGCCGCGTCAAGTGTCTTCACGACGGGCGCTATGAGGAGAGCGAGGTACGCCATGACGGGCAGCGCTACCATGATCAGGGCCTTACTGCTCTGCTGGAAACAGACGGCCCTCCCGATGAGAAAGCGAGCTTCCTGCTGCTGACCAGTCGGCGGCAGACACCCTTCAGCCTGCAGCAACTTCTGAGCGTGGGGCTACAGCCGGCACGACAGCACGTGTTGGTCGTGAAGGCCGCCATCGCCTGGCGCGCCGCGTACGAAGCGATTGCCGGCGCGATTATCGAGGTCGACTCTCCGGGCGTCACCTCTGTGAATCCGGCCCGCTTCCGGTATCGCAGGGCGCCCGCTCTATGGGGGCTGCCCGCGAACGCCGATACAGAAGAGAGCGTGTATGACCAGCCGCATTGAACTCAACCCCCTGGTTGCAATGGGGGAGGCGCAGATCGAAACCCTCTATGGGAGCGCGACGCTCTCGCCTGCCGGCCCCGTTACTGCCGGGAGTTGGGGCACCTGGCAACTCCGCTACACCGCGGGCAGTTACGGGATCGATGAGAATGGAACCCTGCTGGTCGCCTGGCGCTTTGCCACGGACTGGGGAACGCCGCAGACATCCGATTCCCCGGCCCCGAACCATGTGAGCGCAACGACGGACAGCCGCTCGTGCAGGGTCGCCTGCCGCTTCGATCCGAAAGGCTACGTCCGTCCCTGGCGGGCCTGCCTCGCCGTTGACATTTTCGATGGCCCGCTGCTTCCGGGCGATACGATAACCATTACCTGGGGGGACAGAAGCGGCGGTTCGGCAGGGACGCGCGCGCAGACCTTCGTGGAGAAAGCCTTCTGCTTCAGAACCCTGGTCGACGCGCAGGGAAGCGGTCAATACGTCACGCTGCCCGGCTCACCCACCACAGAGATAGTTGCCGGCGAGGCGGAGCGGCTGGTGGCGATTGTACCTGGCGAGGCCGAAATAGAGCGACAGTTCGCTCTCGTGGTAAAGGCTGAGGATGGCTGGGGAAACCCCGCCACAGGCTATGCCGGCACCATCGTGCTGGAGGAGGCGAGCGGCTCGATCGCCAACCTGCCGGACTGCTACACATTCCAGCCTGGCGATCGCGGAGTCCGCCGTTTTGGCAACTGCACTGTCAAGCGACCCGGCATCTTCACGATACGTGCCCGGGCTCTGGATGGCACCCTCGCCGGGGAGAGCAACCCTCTGAGGGCGCTCAAGGCGCCCGGCCCGCATCGTCCCTTCTGGGCCGACCTGCACGGCCAGAGCGGCGAGACGGTCGGTACCAACAGCGTGCGCGACTATTTTGCCTTCGCCCGCGATTACAGCGCGCTGGACGTTTCCGGCCATCAGGCGAATGATTTCCAGATAAGCGCACAGATCTGGGAAGAGATCGTGGCAGCCGCCAATGATGCGAACGAGCCCGGGTGCTTTGTGGCCTTCGCAGGCTATGAATGGTCCGGCAACACCGCTGGTGGCGGTGACCGGAACGTCTATTTCCTGGGCAGTGAGGGTGAGCTCTTGCGTTCCAGTCACGCCCAGATTGGCGACCTCTCCGACCTGGCCACGGACCGCTATCCCGTTTCCGACCTGCACGAGGAACTGGCGGGACGTAGCGACCTCTTTATCATTCCCCACGTGGGTGGCCGCCCCAGCGACCTGGCATATCACAGCGCGACGCTGGAGCCGCTGGTCGAAGTGTACTCCTCCTGGGGCGAGTTCGAGTGGATGCTGCGCGAGTCCATCGCACGTGGTTACCACGTCGGGGTGGTGGCCGGGAGCGATGGTCACAAGGGCAGACCCGGCAGCAGTTATCCGGGCGCGAGCACCTTTGGCGTTTACGGCGGGCTCACCTGTATTCTGGCGAGCGCCCTCACCCGGAGCGCCATCGGGGAGGCCCTGATGGCGCGTCGCTGCTACGCCACGAGTGGTCAACGCATCATCGTGCAGGCGTGTTGTGAGGGCCGTCCTCCTGGTAGCCGGTTCAGCCTGGACCGTCCCCCTGCTTTCGACCTGGAGATTGTGGGGACAGGGGAGCTGGAGCAGATTGAACTCTGGCGGGGGAACGAGTTGCTGCACAGTTGGCCGGCTGTCCAGGAGCGGAGCCCGGACCAACTCAGGTTGAGTTGGAAGGGAGCGCGGGTACGCGGCAGGGCGAGAATGGCCCGCTGGGATGGGGCGCTCACCGTTGAGGGCGGCAGGATCCTCGCCGTCGAGGGCCATGCCTTCGATTCACCAGCCGAGGGCGTACAGGCCTGGGATGCCAACCGCGTGAGTTGGCGCTCCATCACGACCGGCGACACCGATGGCATTCTCGTGACGCTGGAGGCACAGGCCGGTACCACCCTGGCAGTCGACACGCCCCTCGTCGCTACAGAGACCAGTTGGTCCGACCTGGGGGACAGCAGCGTGCGGATAGCGGCCGGCGGGGTTGGACTGGAATTAACGATCGAGCGCCGCCCCATCGGACTGAAAGCGCGACACTTCAAGGTCAGCTTCCGACCCGCCAGTAGCCCTGCCGGGGAACACGCGTACTGGCTTCGCGTGCTCCAGGGTGACGGAGCGAAAGCGTGGACAAGTCCCTGGTATGTTACCCACGAGGGCGCGGGGCCGTAGATCTGCAGATCGACAGCCCTCGACTTTGGCGGTATTTGCCAACAAGGTGGATGGCTTCCGCTACACGGGGGAAAGCCGGCTCAATGGCTGGCGCACGAGGAACAGACATGTGCCCTGGAACATCGGGCACCGCGCGCTGTTCGCCGATTTCGGGATAATCGGGAAAGTCGCTTCAGGCCACGTCGATGAAATCTGGCACGTTGGCCCGCCCCGGGACGGCGCCCGGTCTCTGCCCTGTCGCTGCAGCCCTGGCCTTAAGGCATTTTGCCGGGGCAACGGTTAATGTTATCTTGACGGACATCTGTGGCGGCGTTGCCAAAGGACGGATCCATGGACCGAAGAAAGTTCCTGAAAATCGCCGGCGCGGCCATTCCGGGTGCGGCTGCTACACGTGCGCTGGCCGGCAGGTATTCGTGGCCAGCGCAGAGGCAACCTGCATTGCCCAACTTTGGCCCCGCGCCGGACGCCTCGCTGCGCGTCGCGCCGGTGACGCGCAAGCTGCTGGTCGTCACCCTCAATCCACGCCTGCCGAGCATGGGCAACATAACCGTGCAGCAATACATGGGTCTGAACAACCCGGGCTGGCTGATCGCCAATCACATTCGCGACCTGCGCCATGCCAGTTACGGTTACGTGAATTACCAGGTCGTTGAGAACATCCACATTGATGATTTTGCCCAGTGGCCGGTCCTGCAGGACGGATTCCGCTACGACGAGCACAGTTATCTGGAAGCCTTGCGCAACTGGAATGAAAACCGTATAGCGCCGCAGCGCGATCCCTGGCTCATCGACCATCACGCGTATTTCAATGAATTCAACATTTTCGAGCGTGTCAGAACTGGCCAGATCGATGAAGTCTGGCAAATCGAAACACCCTTCGGCGGCAACTGGGAAGCCGTGATGGCCGGCCCGGGCGCTTCGTATTCCAACGCTCCGCCAGTCGGGGGCACAGACCATGCGGGTCGGCGCTTCGTCTTCATGGTCTACAACATGGAACGCACCCTGGCCGAGATGCTGCACAGTTACGGCCACCGGGCCGAAGGGCATCTGAACACGGTCCACAGCCGCTTTGGTGACCAGGACAATTTGTGGAAGCGGTTCATTCGTTTCGATCTCACGCATCCGGGGCAGGCCGAGGTGGGCAACATTCATTATCCGCCCAACGGGGTGCGGGACTACGACAAGTCGAATCCGCGCGTCGTCATGAGCAACTGCGACGACTGGTACCACTTCCCCTTCCTGACGGGCAATCGCTTCCGCCCGATCAGTAGCGGTGAGTGGAACAGGGATTCGCGACTGTACTACATGTGGTGGCTGCGGCATTTGCCGCACGTCGCCGGGTCATGCGACGGCGTCGCGCTCAACTGGTGGCAGTACGTGGTCGATCCCAACACCATCTAGTCCAGTTCCGCCTGGATGACGGCGGCCAGTGCAGATGTTGCGGATGGCTTCCGGTTTGCGTTACCTTACGCCAGGTCGTTGCGACAGCAGATCCAGGGGCCGGACTTTTCACTGCACCGGAAGGGATACATGGACAGAAGAGATTTCCTGAAACTGGCCGGCGCTGCGATTCCTGGCCTGGCCGCGTCTCATACCCTTGCCGGCAGCGCGGTATCCCCGGCGCGGGAGAGGTTTTACACCCCCAGGTATCCGAAATTCGGCCCGGACCCGGATCCTTCCCTGCGCCCGGCGCCAGTGACGCGGCGCCTGATGGTCATCATTCTCAATCCCCGCGTGACCAGCCGCGGCAACGTGTCCCTCACAACCCTCTTCAACTGGGCCAACCCGGACCGAATCATCGACACGCACATCAAGGAATTGCGGCACGCCAGTTACGGCTACGTGAATTACCAGATCGTGGAGCGGCACCTGGTCGAGGACTGGGGCCGCTGGCCGCCTTACAAGGACGGCTTCCGCTACAACGAGCAGAGTTATCTGGCGGACTGGAACGCCCGCACCCCGCATCATCCGCATTACATCGATTACAACGCGCTGATCGCCGAATTCGGCATGGCCGAAAAGGTCGCTTCAGGCCACGTCGACGAGGTGTGGCATATCGGCCCGCCCTATGATGCCAAGTGGGAGGCCGTGATGGCTGGTCCAGGGGCGTCCAATTCCAACGCTTCGCCAATTGGTGGCACGGACCATGCCGGGCGGCGCTTCGTCATCATGGGTTACAACTTCGAGCGCAGCCCGGTCGAAATGCTGCACAGTTATTCACATCGCGCCGAAGGGCATTTGCGGACGGTGTTCAGCCGCTTTGGGGACAATGACAATCTCTGGAAGCGCTTCATCCGTTACGATCTCACGCATCCGGGCATGGCCGAGTGCGGCAACGTCCACTTCCCACCGAACGGCGTGCAGGACTATGACTACTTCAACAAGCGGGTGGTGCTGAGCAACAGCGATGACTGGTATCACTTTCCCTACCTGAACGGCAATCGTTTCCGGCCGATGAACGACAGCGAATGGACCGTCGGCGGCAGGGACATGTATCTGCTCTGGTGGCTGCGGCATTTGCCGCACGTCGCCGGGTCATGTGACGGCGTCGCGCTCAACTGGTGGCAGTACATGGTGGATCCGAACACCATCTAGTCCAGTTCCGCCTGGATGATGGCGGCCAGGTCGGGCGTTATGCCGCGGACGTCGGACAGTTCCTCAATGCTGGCCTGGCGGATGGCATCGATAGAGTTCGCGAAGTTTTTCAGCAGGGCCTTGCGTTTGGCCGGGCCGATGCCGGGGATGGCCTCCAGGCGACTGGCCAGGCCCTGCCGGCGGCGCCGGTTGCGGTGACCGCTGTTGGCGAAGCGGTGGGCCTCGTCGCGGATACGTTGCAGCAGATGCAGCGCCTGGTCACGCGGGGGCAGCAGCAGCGGCCGCTGCGCGCCGGGTAGCCAGAGTTCCTCGTAGCGCTTGGCCAGCCCCACCACCAGCATCTCATCCCGCAGGCCAAATTCCTGCAGTACCTTGAGCGCCACGTTCAGTTGACCGCGGCCGCCGTCGACGATGAGCAGGTCGGGCAGCAGGCGCCAGGTCTCCTCACTGTCGCGTCCGACCAGCACAGGCTCGTCGCGCTTCTCCTGCGCGCGCAGGTAGCGGGCGAAGCGGCGCGTCAGGGCCTCGCGCATGGACTGGTAGTCATCCGATCCGCGGTGGCTGATGCTGCGAATGTTGAAGCGGCGGTATTCGCTCTTGCGCGCCACGCCGCGCACGAACACGACCCGGCCGGCGACGATGGCCGTCCCCTGGGTGGTGCTGACGTCATAGCATTCGATGCGGACGGGCGGGCGCGGAAGTTTCAGCGCTGCCTGCAGGCTGGCGATGGCGTCTTCCTGGCGCGTGCTGTCCGCCTCCCATTGCGCGCGCAGCATCTGCAGGGCCTCGGTCGCGTTTTCGCGCGCCAGGCTGACCAGTTCGCGCTTGCGGCCGCGCTGCGGCACGGTGATGGTCACCTTGCTGCCGCCGCGCCGGTCCTTCAGCCACTGCTCGATGATGCGCGCTTCCTCCACGTGGTTGGGCAGGATCAACTCTTTGGGAATCTCGCTGGCCTGGTTGTAGAAGCGCTTGAGAAAGGCGCCCACGACGTTCCCGTCGCTTTCGTCGAGCGTGCCGGCCAGCGCGTGCGAGTCGCTGCCGATGAGGCGTCCGTTACGAATGAAGAGGATTTGCACCACCGCGTCGTGCCGGTCGCGGGCGAGGGCGATGACGTCGTGATTGCTGAGGCTGTGGCCGACGGTGCGGTTCTTCTGCGTGATCATGTCGATGGCGCGCAACTGGTCGCGCAGGGAGGCGGCCCGCTCGAAGTTGAGGCCGGCGGCGGCCTCCTCCATTTCCGCCGACAGGCGCGCCACGATGTCTTCCGACTTGCCGCGCAGCACGGCCATCAGGCCGGCGATCATGGCGCGGTAGGCCTCGCGGTCGACGGCGCCGATGCAGGGCGCGTTGCAGAGCTGAATGTCATGGTAGAGGCAGGCGCGTTCGTCCCTGCCGTCGATGTCGCGGTCACAGGTCAGGTAGGGAAAGACCTTGCGCAGGGTCTGCAGGGTATCCTGCGCGGCCCACATGGCGACGTAGGGCCCGAAGTAGCGGCTGCCGTCATGCACGATACGCCGCGTCACGTCGACGCGCGGAAAGTCGTCCTGCCAGGAGATGCGAATGTAGGGATAGCGCTTGTTGTCCTTGAGCGCGATGTTGAAGTGAGGCAGGTGGCGCTTGATCAGCGTTTCCTCAAGGATGAGGGCCTTGACCTCGTTGCGTTCGACGATGAAGTCGATATCGCGGATGCGGTCCCGCAGCCGTCGCGTCTTTTCGCTGTGCTCGGCGCTGTTGTTGAAGTAACTGCGGACGCGGTTGCGCAGGCGACGCGCCTTGCCGATGTAAAGCACCTCGTCCTTCGCGCCCTTCATCAGGTAGACGCCGGGCTTCTGCGGCAGGTTGTCGAGGATGGTGCGGATATGGGGGGAGGGGGAGAAGGTCATGGTATAGTCGGGGCAGGCGCCGGGACCAACACTGTAAAACCAGTCCAGACAGTATAGCGGAATTGGCCATGCCTTCTGGCGTCCGACGGAGAGAATCTGTCGCGCCCGCTGCAAGTCGGGATGCATCCCCTGGGGGCAACACCCTGCACACACCGGTCCTGCTGGATGCGGTGCTCGCCTGGCTCTTGCCGGCGGAACGCATCATTGACGGCACGGTGGGCACCGGAGGCCACAGCCAGGCGCTGCTGGCGGGCGGTGCCGCAGCGCTGCTCGGCCTGGACCTGGACCGGGAAGCCCTGGAACAGGCGCGCCGGCGGCTGGCCCCCTGGAACGACCGCGTTGCCCTGCAGCACTGCAGTTACGAAGACATGCGGGCGGCGGCAGCGGGCATCGGCTGGCATTCGGTCGATGGCATTCTGCTGGATCTGGGCGTGTCGTCGCTGCAACTGGACCGTGGCGAGCGGGGCTTTTCGCTGCGGCGCGATGGCCCGCTGGACATGCGTTTTGATCCCGCGGCCGGAATGCCGGATGCCGCCAGCCTGGTGAACGGGGGCAGTGAAGATTCTCTGGCGACGCTGTTTCGCCGCCATGGGGAGGAGCGCCACAGCCGGCGGCTGGCGCGCATGATTCTGCGGGAGCGACCCTTTGACAGCACGCTGGCGCTGGCGCAGGCAATCGAGCGTGAAATCCCCTGGCAGCGTCGCCGGCGCCTTCATCCGGCGACCCGCGTTTTTCAGGCCTTGCGCATCGCGGTCAACGACGAGCTGGAAACCCTGCAGCGGGCCTTGCCCGGGGCCCTGGCGCTGCTGCGGCCGGGCGGTCGACTGGCCATTATCAGCTTTCACAGCCTGGAGGACCGTATCGTCAAACGCTGGCTGCAGCAGGAAGAGCGTGACTGCGTCTGTCCGCCGCAGTTGCCGGTTTGCGCCTGCACACAGCGCGCCGGCCTGCGCCGTTTGTTTCGCCGGCCGCTGGTGGCGGGCGCGGCTGAACGTGAACGCAATCCGCGCAGTCGCAGCGCGAAGCTGCGGGTGGTGGAAAAGCTGTGAGACAGGGCATCCTTTTCGGTCATGCGCTGCGCCTTTCCTGGCGCCGTCAGCGTCAGGCAGTGACGCTGGCCGGCCTGGGCCTGTTGCTGGCGCTGGCGGTGGGTGCCCTGGTCTACCTCTCCCAGGCGGCGCAGGATGCCACCACCGGCCGACAACTGGAAACGCTGCTGGCCGAGCGCAACGACCTGGAACAGCGCAACGAAAGCCTGCGTTCCGAGATCGCCAGCCTGCGCAGCGTCCCGCGCCTGCAGGAACGGGCCGGGGAACTGGGCTTCCGCCTGGCCCGCCCGGAAGACATCGATTTCGTCATCGTGGAGCAGTATGATCCCCGTCAGATGGCTGTTGCGCCGGAAACCTGGCCCGGCCCGGCCACGCCAGGCCCGGTCTATGACGAGACCCTGGCGGGCTGGTTGCAGCAACAACTGGACGCATTCAATCGCTCCCTGGAGGGCGAGGAGGTCGAATGAGGCAGGACCTGCCTGACGACATCCTGCAACAACGTCTGCCAATCGTCATCGGGGGGCTGTTGCTGGTCAGTCTCCTGCTGTTGCTGCGTCTCCTCGCTTTCCAGTTCCAGCTTGATCCCTCCGTCACCAGCTACCTTGAGAGCGTCCGCAATTCCGGCTACCAGCGTACGCTGCGCCTGGCCGCTGCGCGCGGCAACGTCTATGACCGGGATTTGCAGGCGCTGGCGGTCAACACCCTCGAATACCGCATCGGCATCAGCCCCAACCTGGTATCAAACCCCAGGGAAACGGCCATCAGGCTGGCCGGCATCATCGGCCTTGACGAACTCGAAACCTTCAACCGCATCACCAGCAAGGTGCCCTGGGTACTGCTGTCGCCGGGCGTCAGCGCCGAACAGGGCCGCGAGGTAGCCCGGCTGGACTTGCTGGGCATCACGATCGAACCGCGACCGCGTCGCTACTATCCGCAGGGTTCCATGGCCGCCCAGGTGGTGGGCTTCGTGGGTGGTGACATGCAGGGTTACTATGGCGTTGAAGGGTTTTACGAAAGTCAGCTGGCCGGCCGCGAGCAGGAGCAAATGTTGAGCAACATCCCCTTCGATGTTCCGCAGGACGCGCGCGAGGATCGAGGCTCCGACATTGTGCTGACCCTGGACCGTGAAATTCAGTTCCTCGCCGAAAGCGAACTGCAACGCGCCATCACGCTGACCACCGCAACCCGCGGCAACATCATCGTGATGGACCCCCGTACCGGTGAGTTGCTGGCGATGGCCAGCTGGCCCACCTTTGACCCCAATGCATGGTTTGAGGTGCGCGACGACACCCTGCTGCAGAATCCGGCGGTCAACGGCCTGTTTGAACCGGGCTCGCTGATGCAGGTGTTGACTCTGGCGGTAGCGCTGGAAACGGGGTCGATACAGCTTGATGACACCTATTTTGACCGCGGCTACATTGAGGCCGGCGGCGTGCGGGTGGAGAACTGGGACAGGAAGGCCCAGGGCGTCGTTGACATGACGGGCATCCTGGTCGATTCGCTGAACGTGGGCTCCGCGACGGTGAGTATGGAAATGGGGCCGGTGTCCTTTTACAGTCACCTGCGCGATTTCGGCGTCGGCAAGCCGACGGGCATTGATCTGCAGGGTGAACTGCCCGGCATCATGTATTCTCCCGGGGACGAGGAATACAACGATGGCCTGCTGCTGACCAACAGCTTTGGCCAGGGCATCGCCGTCACGCCCCTGCAGATTCTCACAGCCTTTTCCGCCATTGCCAATGACGGGCTGATGATGCAACCGCACGTGTTCCACCGCATGCTGGATGGCGACGAGGTACGCGAGTCGGCGCCTTCAACCCTGGGCCGGCCGATCAGCGCGACGACTGCCGGCCTGGTGACCGAAATGATGGTGACGGCGGTGCGCGAGGGAATGGGCGGGCGCGCCACGCTGCCGGGCTACACCATCGCCGGCACGGCCGGCACCGCCCAGGTTCCCACCACGCTCGGCTATGAGACCGGCACGTCGATCGTCACCTTCATCGGCTTCCTGCCGGCCGACGACCCGCGGGTTATCGCGCTGGTCAAGCTGGATCATCCCAACGAGTACTGGGGCGCGGCGGCCGCGGCGCCGGTATTCCAGCGTCTCGCCGGCCGTCTCGCGATCATGATGAACATCCCGCCTGATGACGTGCGGCGGGAACTGATCGCGCGTGGCGGCGCGGTCGACGCCATCCAGCACTAGCCAGGGGCAGGAGACAGCTGGCCTGGCCGTCAGCGCCGCGCTAGAATGGATGCAGGCAACCAGGAATCATCATGGGATTTCCCTTCGCACTGACGGTAGGCGCCATCACCTTCCTGCTGGGCGTGATCTGGGGCGGACCGCTTGTCGTGGTCCTGCGTCGTCTGGGCATTGGCAAGCTGATTCGCGCCGAACTGGGTGAACGACAACAGCGCAAGGTGGGCACTCCCACCATGGGCGGCGTGCTCATCATCGCGTCGGTTGTGATTCTGACGATGGCGCTCAACCTTGCCAGCGTGGTCCGTCAGGTCAGCGGTCGCAGTATTCTGTTGCCGATGGCCGTGCTGCTGGCCTTTGGCGTACTGGGCGCCATTGATGACCGGGAAGGCATTTTGCGCTCGCGCGGGCCGGTTGGTGAGGGCCTGTCCGGTCGCGTGAAATTCGCAGCCCAGGTCATCATGGCCCTGGTGGCAGCCGTCATTATCTCCACCTGGGAAGGCGGGTTTTCCTACGCCAATGCAGTCAACGTGCCCCTGGTTGCCCTGTCGGTACCGCTGAGCCCGCTGCTGTTTATCCCGCTTTGCACCTTTTTCATAGTGGCGACCTCCAATGCCGTTAATTTCACCGATGGTCTGGATGGCCTTGCCGGCATCATCTCGGCCAGCGCCTTTGCGGCCTATGGCATCATCGCCTTCCTGCAGGACCAGGTGTTTCTCACCCAGTTCTGCTTCATCGTCGTGGGCGCCTGCTTTGCCTTTCTCTGGTACAACGCACATCCGGCGCAGATGTTCATGGGCGATACCGGCTCACTGGCGCTGGGAGCGGCGTTGGGGACCGTCGCGGTCATGACCGGTCAGTGGCTGCTGCTGCCGGTGATCGCTATCGTGCCGCTGGCGGAAACGGTCAGTGTCATCCTGCAGGTGGCCTCGGCGCGCTGGTCGCGACGCTACCGGGGTGTGGACCGGCGTCTGTTTCGCCAGGCGCCGCTTCACGGCCACTTCGAACTGGGCGGCTGGAGCGAAACACAAATCGTGCAGCGGTTCTGGCTGGTGGGTCTGCTGAGCGCGATGCTTGGCGTGGCGCTGGCGCTGATCTGAGGCGGACCGGCCATGGGTACGGAGCCCCTGCATGGCAAACAGGTGCTGGTGCTGGGCTACGGGCGTCAGGGACGCGCGCTGGCGCGCTGGCTGCCAACGTTGGGCGCGCGGGTCATCGTCAACGACCTGAACAGGATAGAGCCTGTTCTTGATGAGTTGCCCGCCGGCGCCAGGGTCAGGTTTGTCGCCGGCGGCCACCCGCTGCAGCTGCTCGATGACACGGATCTGGTCTGTCTTTCCGGCGGTGTGCCACCGGACCTGCCTCTGGTTGTCGCAGCGCGCGAGCGGGGCATCCCGCTGGTCAATGACGCGCAACTGTTTCTGGAGCGTTGCCCGGCTGCGGTCATTGGCATCACCGGCAGCGCCGGCAAGACCACGACCACCTCGCTGGTGGCGGCCATGTTGCAGGAAGCCGGCAGGAAGGTCTGGACGGGCGGCAACATCGGCCACGTATTGCTCGACGACCTGGCGTCCATGCAGCCATCTGACGTCGTGGTGATGGAGCTTTCCAGCTTTCAGCTGGAACTGATGACGCGCAGCCCGCACATCGCGACAGTTCTGAATGTGACGCCCAATCATCTGGATCGCCATGGCACGATGACCGCCTATGCCGCGGCCAAGGCCCGCATCCTGGATTTTCAGACGGCGGCAGACTTCGCCATCCCTGGCCACGACGACGCCGGCAGCCGCGGCCTGGCGTCGCGTGTTCGCGGTCACCTGGTCTGGTTTGCCAGGGAGCGGCGTGGGCAGGATGGCGCCTGGGTCGCGGATGATGCCATCTGGCTGGATGGCCATGGCAGCCCGGACGGGACGTTGCAGCGCGTCTGCAACCCTGCGGACAGTCCCTTGCGCGGCCCGCACAACCTGCAAAACCTGCTGGCAGCATGCGCCACGGCGGGCGCCGCCGGCGTTCCGGTTGACGCGATGGCACGGGCAATTCGTCGCTTTGGGGGAGTCGAACATCGCCTGGAAGCTGTGCGTGAACATGAAGGCGTGACCTGGGTCAATGACAGCATCGCCACGGCGCCGGAACGGGTGCTGGCGGCCCTGCACAGCTATGACGAACCGCTGATCCTGCTGGCAGGCGGGGCGGACAAGCAACTGCCGTGGGAGGACATGTTGTCTCTGGCGCTGCAGAAATCGCGCTGCATCATCGCCTTTGGCCAGTTTGGCGCCAGCATCTGCGAAATGACGAAGGAGTTGGGCGGCCGGAACGCCCCGGTATACTGCGTGCCCGGTTTGCGTGAGGCGGTCGCCCTGGCGGCGGACAATGCCCGCGCCGGAGACGTGGTGCTGCTGTCTCCCGGCGGCACCAGTTATGATGCCTATCACGATTTCACCGAACGCGGCGCGCACTTTCGTCAACTGGTACAGGCACTTCAGGGACATGCAGGCTGAACACGACATTCACGACGGTGGCGCCACGTCCAACGAACTGGCGCAGGCGCGCGTTGCCGTGACGGCGCCGGCCGCGGCCGGCATCCGGCGCGGCTACAGCTGGCGCGAACTGGCCCAGGGAATCGATCGCTGGCTGGTAAGCCTGGTCACCCTGTTGCTGGTTATCGGCACCCTGATGGTCTACAGCGCCACCTTTGACTGGAGCTATCAAAGCTTCGGCAACGAAGTCGAAATTCTGTTGCAGCATATCCGCAACATTGTCATCGGCACCGTCGGCCTTGTCGGGCTGGCGCTGCTGGACTATCGCTTCCTGCGACGGATGGTGGTCTGGCTGCTGCTAATCACCATTGGCCTGCTGGTCGCGGTATGGCTCTTTGGCGACGACACCTTTGGCGCCAGGCGCGCCCTGATCGCCGGATCGTTCCAGCCCGGTGAGGTTGCCGAACTGGTCATCGTGCTTTACATGGCCGCCTGGCTGGGTTCACGACGGGACCGGATACGCAGCGTTGGCTACGGGCTGGTCCCCTTTTCGGTGCTGGTGGGGGTGGTGGCCGGGCTCGTCATCCTGCAACCGGACCTGAGTACGGCGGCCATCATCATTGTGACCTCGGCCGTGATGTTTTTCCTGGCGGGGGCGGACTGGCGCCAGCTGCTGGGCACCTTTGGCCTGACCTCGCTGGTCATGTTGCTCGTGACCTGGCTGGGCCTGCTGCCCACCTATGCGCGCGATCGCGTGGCGACCTATCTGGAGGGTGTAACTGACCTGACCCGGGCCAATTATCACATCCAGCAGGCTGTCATCGCCTTTCTGAACGGCGGCTGGACCGGCGTGGGACTGGGCAACGGCCGTCAGAAATTCGGCTTTTTGCCGGCAACGCATACCGACAGCATTTTTGCCGTGATCGGAGAGGAACTGGGAGTACTGGGCACGGCCTTTATCCTGCTGTTGTATGTCCTGCTGGTCGCCCGCGGCTTTTACGTGGCCAGGCGCGCGCGTGATCCCTTTGGCGCGCTGCTGGCCTCCGGCCTGACGGTCTGGATAGCGGTCAAGGCGCTGCTGAACATTGCCGTCATTACCGCTGTCGTGCCGTCAACCGGGACGCCGCTGCCCTTCATCAGCTACGGCGGCTCGTCGCTGGTGGTGCTGATGGCCGGCGCCGGCCTCCTGCTGAGTGTGAGCCGTCTGCCGTACCGCCAGGCCGCCATGCAGGAACGGAGAGGACTGATTGCGAATCCTGATCGCAGCCGGGGGGACCGGCGGGCACGTGTATCCCGCGCTGGCCGTCGCCGCGGCCCTGCCTGAGCTCTGTCCCCGGGCTGAACTGCACTTTGTCGGCAGCGGTGGCCTGGAAGATCGCCTGGTCGCGCGTTCGGGCGTTGCCCTTGCCGCCTGCCACGTCGTTCCCGGCGGCCCGCTGGCCGGCGTGAACTGGCCGCGGCGTCTGCTGAGCGCCCTGCGCCTCGCCTGGGGGTTCGCCAGGGCGATCCGGCTCATGCTGCGCCTGCGGCCGCGCGCCCTGCTGCTGACCGGTGGCTGGAGCGGTTTGCCGGTCGCCCTGGCCGCCAGATTGCTGCGCGTGCCCGCGTTAATGTTCCTGCCGGATATCGAGCCTGGCGCCACCATTCGTCGGCTGCGTCACCTGGTCAGTCTGGTCGCGCTCAGCGTGCCGGACTCTGCCCGCTGGTTCCCGCAGGTCCCGACCGTTGTGACCGGCTATCCCTTGCGCCGCGAATTTACAGGGGCGACGCGCAGCGCCGGTCAGGCCCGCTTTGGCCTGGACCCGCAACGGCGCACGCTGCTGGTCTTCGGGGGCAGCCGCGGCGCGCGCAGCATCAATCGCGCCCTGTTGGCCATCCTGCCGGCGCTGCTGGCGGACGGGCTGCAGGTGCTGCACGTCAGCGGTGAACTCGACTGGCCGGAGGTGGCGGCGCGGCGCGCTGCACTGGCGGATGTTGAAGGCTATCAGGCCTTTCCCTACCTGCATCACGAAATGGGCCTGGCGCAGGCCGCGGCGGACCTGGCGCTCAGCCGCGCCGGCGCCAGCGTACTGGCCGAATTTCCGCAGGCCGGGTTGCCGGCCATACTGGTGCCTTACCCCTGGGCCTGGCGCTACCAAAAAACGAATGCGGACTGGCTGGTGGCGCGCGGAGCAGCCGTAATGCTGGAAGATGCGCGCATGAACGCCGGGTTGCTGCCAACACTGCGGGAACTGATGCAGGATGAGGGACGCCTGCGGCAAATGCGGGCGGCTGCAAGGGCGCTGGCAAGACCGGACGGGGCGCAGCGTCTGGCTGCGGAATTGCTGCAGCTGGCGGGCAGCAGCGCGTGAACGGCCCTGTTGACATGAGCAGCGCAGGGAGCATTTCATTCACACTGGTTCCGGGCCAGCGCGTGCACATTGTCGGTATCGGCGGCAGCGGCATGTCCGCCATCGCCCGCGTGATGCTGGAACAGGGCTATGTCATCAGCGGCTCGGACCGCGAAGCGAATTCCCTGACGGCCTCCCTGCAGGCTGCGGGCGCTTCCATTTATGCGGGGGCAGACGCCGCGCAGGTGGCCGGCGCCGACCTTCTGCTGGCCTCTTCCGCCATTCCCGGGCTACACGTCGAGCTCTGTGAGGCGCGCGCGCAGGGCATTCCCGTTGTCCGTCGCAAGGAGGTCATCGCCGGACTGATGCACGGCCGGGAGGTGCTGGCAGTGGCCGGCACGCACGGCAAGACCACGACCGGCGCCATGATCGCGCACGTGTTGCGGGCCTGCGGTCGCGATCCGGGCTACATCATCGGCAGCGTGGCGCCTGACCTGGGCGGCAATGCGGCGGCCGGCGGGGGAGCCCCCTTTGTCATTGAGGCCGACGAATATGACCACATGTTTCTCGGTCTGCGGCCGGACGTCGCTGTGCTGGGCAGCGCCGAATACGATCATCCCGATTGCTTTCCCTCGCACAATGCCATGCTGGACGCCTTCCGCAGTTTCATCAATCTCCTGCCGGCGCAGGGGCCTCTGGTCGTGTGCCTTGATGATCCGGCGGCGGCGGCGCTGGCCTCTGAACGGCGTGCCAGGGGACTGCCGGTGCAGACCTTCAGCAGCCGGCGGCGCGCCACCTGGCAGGCGACCGGGGCAGGAACCGCAGCGGACGGCAGCAATTGCTTCGAAGTCATTCATGAAGGACACAGGATCGGCGCCGTCAACCTGCAACTGGCCGGCGAACACAACGCGCGCAATGCGCTGGCGGCGCTTGCCGTGCTCCGGCACCAGGGGCTTGCGTTTGCGGAGGCTGCGCAGGCGCTGGCGACCTTTCGCGGCACAGGCCGGCGGCTGGAACTGCGCGGCGAAGTCGATGACGTTCTGGTGATAGACGATTACGCCCATCATCCCACGGCGATCCGCATGACCCTGGCGGCGGCGCGCGCGCGCTGGCCCGGGCGCCGACTCTGGGCCCTGTGGCAGCCGCACACCTACAGCCGAACGCGCGCCCTGCGGAGGCAATATGCCGGGGCCTTTGCCGGCGCCGACGCGGTGGTCGTGACGGAAATTTACGCCGCGCGGGAAGCCCCCTTGCCGGGCATTTCCGGCCCTTCCCTTGTGGCCGCCATGAATCACCCGCGGGCGCGCTATGCCGCGTCGCATGAGGAAGCCTTGCAACTTCTCTTGCGGGAAGTCGAGGCGCCGGCGATGATTCTCATTCTCAGCGCCGGCGACGCGCCGCGCACTGGCGAGGCATGGCTGGCGCGACGCCGCGATGGCTCGGGTCGTGCAGTCTCTGCCTGAGGGCCTGCGGCCAGGGCGTCTGCAGGCTGCAGTCCCGCTGGCCCGTTACACGGCGGCGCGTCTGGGCGGCCCCGCTGAATGGCTTTACAGCGCCCGCGACAGCCGCCGGGAACTTGAGGCGGCGCTGCGTCTTGCGCTGGAACGCGGGATTCCCTTCCGGACCCTGGGCGGCGGCGCCAACGTTCTGATTGCGGACGCGGGGCTGCCCGGCCTGGTGCTGGTCAACCGCGTGCAGGAAGTCGAATTCGGGGAAAACTGGTTGCGCGCCTCGGCCGGTAGCGGGCTGATGGCGCTGGCGCGACTGTGTCAGGCACGTGGGCTGGCCGGTATGGAATGGGCAGTCAGTGTGCCGGGTACCCTGGGTGGCGCCGTGGTCAACAACGCCGGCGCCCATGGCGGTGACATGGCCGGGATACTGCAGCAGGCCTTGTTGCTGGAAGCGGAGGGCACCCTGCGCCGGCTGACCGTCAGGGAGCTGGCCTATGCCTACCGCCACTCCAGTCTCAAGGTGCGTGCGGAGCGGAACTGGCTGCTGCTGGAGGCAACCCTGACGCTGCAGCCCGATGATCCGCAACGCATCGCTGCGCGCATGGCGGCATTCAGCGCCGCCCGCAAACGCAGTCAGCCGCCGGGCGCCAGTCTGGGGAGCATCTTTCGCAACCCGCCAGGAGACTTCGCCGGCCGACTGATTGAGGCCAGCGGTTTGAAAGGGGCCCGTTGCGGCATGGCCCACGTTTCCACCCTGCACGCCAATTTCTTTATCAACCCCGGCGGCGCCAGCACCGATGACTACCGCCGGCTGGTGGCGCAGGTGCAGGAGGCCGTCCTGCGCGAGCAGGGCGTGCTGCTGGAACCGGAAATCGAGCTGCTGGGCGTCGACTGGTAAATCTGGACTGCACTCCCGCACTGACCTACAATGGCTGTACGAACAGGGCCTGGACACAATATGCAGGAGCATGCTACGGGCGATCGGCCTCGTGAGGGCCGGCGCCGCCAGGCGCGGGAGCCGGGCATTTGGCGGGGGCCCCTGGCCGGCGTGGCGCGCGGCGATCTGCAGCATGGCGGTTATCGCGGCAGCGTTTTCCCTGGCTGGCGCCTGCTGAGTGGATTCATCGCCGTCACCCTGGTCGTCGTCCTGGTGCTCTTCTTCGCAGCCGATGTGTTTTACGTCCGGTCGCTCAGTGTGGAGGGGCAGGAATACCTGACGCGGGAAGAGGTGTTCGCGCTGGCGGACGTCGCCGGGCTGCATATCTTCTTCGTGAATGCCGCTGCCGTCCGCGACAACATCCTGCGCTCCTCTTCGGTGGCGGCGGCCAGGGTACGGCTGGGCTGGCCGCCGGACATGGTCCAGATCCTGCTGGAAGAGCGTCAGCCGGCCTTTGCCTGGGAAGAGGGCGGAGTCACGACCTGGATCGATTTGCAGGGGCGGGTGATGCTGCAGCGTGAAGAACGCGGCGACCTGTTGCTGGTCAGCGCGCTGGGCATGCTGGAAGGAGCGCCCGGCACGGATTTGCAACTGGACGAGGAGATCGTGCACGGGGCCTTGCAGTTGCACGGCCTTGTGCCGCAACTGCAACAGCTCTTTTATCATCCTGACAACGGTCTGGGGTATACTGCCGCAGGTGGCTGGCAGGTGTGGCTGGGCACCGGCGCGGGCATGACGGACCGCATGCTGGTGTATGACGCACTGGTCAGTGATCTTGCGCGTCGCGGCATCCAGCCAACAGAGATAAACGTCGCAAACCCTCACGTACCCTTTTATACGCTGGACGGGAGTCAGTAGCGGGCACCATGGGCGAGCTGGTCGTTGGGCTGGATATAGGCACCAGCAAGGTGTGCACCGTCGTCGGCGAAGTGCGCGAGGACGACATTTTCATCGTCGGTGTGGGCGTGGAACCCGCCCGGGGTATGAAGAAGGGCATCGTCAGCGACATTGAGGCGCTCGCCGCGGCGATTACGGAATCGGTGAACAAGGCAGAGCGTAGCAGTGGCTATGTCATCGACCGGGCCTTCGTCAGCGTCGCCGGTGACCACATCGCCTCCAGCAGCAACCGCGGCATGATCGGGATTACGGGCCAGCGCGCCGTCAATCGTGAAGACATGAGCCGCGTGCTGGAGGCCGCGCGCGCCATTTCCATCCCGCACAACCGCGAGGTGCTGCACGTCGTGCCGCGCAAGTATTCGCTCGATGGTCAGGAGCGGGTGCGCAGCCCGGTTGGCATGCACGGCTTCCGCCTGGAACTGGAGGCGCACATCATAACGGCCCTGTCCTCCTGCATCGCCAACCTGGAGGACGCGGTGGTCGGCGCCGGCCTGAAGGTCGACCGCTTTGTGCTGAACGCCCTGGCGTCCGGCCATGCCGTGCTGACGCCGGAAGAGCGGGAAATGGGCGCCATCGTCATTGACATCGGCGGTGGCACGACTGACCTGGCGATCTTCATCGAAGGCACGGTCTGGCACGTGGCGGTGATCGCCGTTGGCGGGGACCATCTGACCGGCGACATCACGCACTGGGCGCACGTGCCCTTCGATGAGGCCGAGGCGGTCAAGATTCAGCATGGCAATGCCCGCCGCCGTTCGGTCAACCTGATGAAGACCTTCACCGTGCAGCCCTTTGGCGAGGGCTATCCCTCCGAGGTACACAGCAACGAACTGGCGGAGGTGCTGGAGTATCGCACAATCGAGATTTTTGAAATGGTGCAACGCGAGATCCGTCGCACGGGCTACGATGGCTTCCTGCGCGCCGGCGCGGTGCTCACGGGCGGCAGTTCGCAGTTGCCCGGCATGCGCAGTGTGGCGGAGGAGAACCTGGGTCTGCCGGTGCGGATGGCGCAACCTGAACGTCTGACCGGCATGGCGGATACCCTGCGCAATCCGGCCTACAGCACCAGCGTGGGCTTGCTGGGCCTGGGTCTGGAGATGGAATCGGCGGAGGCCCGCGGCGCAAGCGGCGTTGGCCTGGTTCCCGGGGAGGGCTTTGGCAACTGGCTCGGCGGGCTGTTTCGACGGCTGTTGCCCGAAAGCCAGGACAGTTGATTATGTTTTGTGAAACAAATCAATGTGTGTATAATCCGCCTGCGGCGGGTGATGCGCCCGTTGCGACGAGACGACCCGGAGGATTCCAGCCATGGAGAGCATGAGTCCCGATCTTGGGAGTGGCGAAAACCTCGCCCAGATCAAGGTGGTTGGCGTGGGTGGCGGGGGCAGCAACGCGGTCAACCGCATGATCAATGAAGGTCTGGGCGGTGTCGAGTTTGTCGCCGTCAATACGGACAACCAGGCGCTGATGCTTTCCCAGGCCAACACACGCGTCCGCATTGGTGACAAGTTGACCAAGGGGCTGGGCGCCGGCGGCAACCCGGAAATCGGCCGCAAGGCTGCCGAGGAGAGTCAGGACGAACTGTACGAGGTCATCCGTGGTGCGGACATGGTCTTCATCGCCTGTGGCATGGGCGGCGGCACCGGCACCGGCGCCTCTCCCATCATTGCGCAGATTTCGAAGGAAATGGGCGCCCTGACCATCGGCGTTGTGACGCGTCCCTTCACCTTTGAAGGCGCGCGGCGGGGCAAGGTCGCCGAAGACGGCATAACCGCCCTCAAGGCCCAGGTAGACACGCTGATCGCCATCCCCAACGACCGCCTGGCGCAAATCGCCGACAAGCGCGCCACGCTGCAACAGGCCTTTTCGCTGGCGGACGACGTCCTGCGTCAGGGTATCCAGGGCATATCCGAACTGATTACCGTGCCGGCGCTCATCAACCTGGACTTCGCTGACGTACGAACCATCATGTCCGAGGGTGGCGCGGCGCTGATGGCGGTGGGCAGCTCGCTGGGCGACGACCGCGCCCGCTCGGCCGCGGAAAACGCCATCTCCAGCAGCCTGCTCGACGTGACCATCGATGGCGCGCGCGGTATTCTGTTCAATATCACCGGCGGCTCCGACATGACGCTCTTCGAAATCAACGAGGCAGCGGCCATCATCAAGGAAAGCGCGCATCCCGACGTGAACATGATTTTCGGCGCCCAGGTGGACGAATCGATGGGCGACGAGGTGCGCATCACCGTTATCGCTACCGGCTTCGACCAGACGCGCACCACCAGGGGAATGATGACCCGTCCGTCACCCCAGCGGCCGGCCCGTAGCGCCGATGCGCCGGGAGCGGCGTCCGCCGGGGGCGAGGAAGAGGAGAAGAGGTCGCCGTTCTCACCACCGCCCTCTCCTGATTCGCCCGTCGTTTATGACGAGGACGACATCGAGATTCCGACCTTCCTGCGCAAGCGCAGGTAAGCCCGCCGCAGGCTTTTCACGCGCGTGGCGGCGTGTGAAAGGCGCATCATGCCAGGCTTTTGTACATGTTGACTCCCCCGGCGTTCGTGGTCGCTTGTCGCTGCGACAGGCGGAGACCGGGCGGGGCACTGACGGTCGGTTGCGTGAAATATGGCCATGGATATTAGTGCATATTGACCCCATGAATCAGTTGCTCATTTGTGGCACGGCTTGCTAGACTCAGGCACCGGCAGGATGAAAGCAACCGAACGATTTCTGGCGGGGTTTGAACGACGGGACCCTGTGTGTGTATTAACCTTCGCAGGCGGTTGTCCCGGGAACCATGGTAGCGGGAGAGGAAGACCTCATGGCAGCTGACGCAGCAGACATCAGGGGCAGTGCGCTCAACGATCTGGGTTACAAGATCTTTCTTGACCGCTATGCCCTGAAGGACGTCGAACGCACGACCCTGGCCGTCGGCGATACGGTCATCGTGGTCGTGGACAGCCAGACCGGCCAGCGCGAAATCGGCGAAATTCTGGAGCTGGAGCTGCCGCGCGTGACCGTGCGCCTGCTGGACGAAACAATCGTCGAACGCGACATCGAAAACGTCGACAAGCCGCTGGAGACCGACACCGCCGACATGATGGACCGGGTGGCCGCCGGCGTCGCCGCGGCGGAAGCCACGCCCGGGCTGCGGCAGAAATGGCAGGAGCGCTTCCGCGAGGCGCTGGATGACTGGAAATTCGTGCCCGCCGGGCGCATCCTGACGGCGGCCGGGACCGACCAGGAACTGACCTGGTACAACTGCTACGTCATTCCCTCGCCCCGGGATACGCGCGAGGGCATCATGCAGACCCTCTCGCAGATGACGGAGATCATGTCGCGCGGCGGCGGCGTGGGGATCAACATCTCCAGCCTGCGGCCGCGTCACAGTTACGTGCGCGGCGTCAACGGGCGATCCAGCGGCGCCGTCTCCTGGGGCGCGCTTTACAGCTTTGTCACCGGCCTGATCGAACAGGGTGGCAGCCGCCGCGGCGCGCTGATGCTCATCCTGAACGACTGGCACCCGGACGTGCCCGGCTTCATCGAGAGCAAGCGGGTGGCCGGCCAGATCACGAACGCCAACATCAGCGTGGGCGTGTCCGATCGCCTGATGGAGGCTGTGCGCGCCGACGCGGACTGGGACCTGGTCTTCCCGGATACGAGCGCCGAGGGTTACGACGAGCTCTGGGACGGCGATCTTGAGGCCTGGCAGGCGGCCGGACGTCCCGTGCAACACATTCGCACCGTGAAGGCGCGCGAGATCTGGGACGCCATCATCGAGAGCGCCTGGGCCAGCGCCGAGCCGGGCGTCTGGTTCCGCGAACGCACGGAGCGCATGTCCAACAGCCACTACTTCGCCAGCCTGATCAGCACCAATCCCTGCGGTGAGCAAAGCCTGCCGGCCTGGGGCGTCTGCAACCTGGGCGCCATCAACCTGGCGAAGTTTTATGACCCCGAAACACACGACGTGGCCTGGGAACTGCTGGGCCGGACGGCGCGTTACGCGACCCGCTTTCTCGATAACGTCATCGATTCCACGCCTTATTTCTACGACGAGAACCGCGAACAGCAGCTATCCGAGCGCCGCGTCGGGCTGAACAACATGGGCCTGGCCGAGTTGATGATCCGCCTCGGCATCCGCTATGGCAGCGACGAGTCGGTGCGCTTCATCGACCGTCTCTACAGTTTCCTCGCGCGCGAGGTCTACGAGACCTCCATCGACCTGGCGATTGAGAAGGGCAGCTTCCCGCAGCTGGACCGCGAGGAATTCGTCAGGAGCGGTTTCATGCAGCAGATGCCGGCCGATATTCGCCACAAGGTGCAGCAACATGGCATCCGCAACGTGACCCTGCTGACCCAGGCGCCGACCGGCACGACCGGCACCATGGTCAACACCTCCACCGGCATCGAGCCCTTCTTCTCCTGGATGTACTATCGCAAGAGCCGCCTGGGCCTGCACGAGGAGCAGGTGCCGCTGGTGCAGGAGTGGTTCCGCGACAACCCGGGCGCCAACAGCCTGCCCGACTACTTCGTCACGGCCATGGACCTGACGCCGAAAGAGCACATCAAGGTGCAGGCGGCCATTCAGCGCTGGGTTGACAGCAGCCTCAGCAAGACCTGCAACGTGCCGGCCGACTACAGTGTGGAGCAGGTCAGCGAGTTGTACGAGTACATGTACGAACTGGGCTGCAAGGGCGGCACGATCTACCGCGATGGCAGCCGCGACGAGCAGGTGCTGATGCTGGCGGACGAGGACGGCGATCACGACACGCCCGTCGAGCAGGTCACCACGCCGCACAAGGTCTACCCGCGGCCAAAGAAACTGCAGGGCGTGACGGTCAGCCGCAAGTCACCCTTTGGCAACGCCTACATCACCATCAACTGCGACGAGCAGGGCAACCCCTTCGAGGTCTTCGTCATGGTCGGCAAGGCCGGCAGCGACCTGCAGGCCGATGCCGAGGGGCTGGGCCGCATGATTTCGCTGCAACTGCGCACCACGGCGCCGGCCAACCGCATGGAGATGCTGCGCCTGATCGTCGGCCAGTTGAGCGGCATCGGCGGCGCGCGCACCTCCGGCATGGGCGCGCAGCGCATCCGTTCGCTACCGGACGTGGTGGCCTCGGTGCTGAACGAGCAATTCTTCGAGCAGGACGAACCACGCCAGCTGGACCTGCCGCTGCAGGCCGAATCGCAGGCGGTGGCCGCCGCCACGGCGACGCTGGAAAGCCACTTCCGCAACGCGGACATGTGCCCGGAGTGCGGCACCTACTCCCTGATCCACGCCGAGGGCTGTCGCAGTTGCCCGACCTGCGGCTTCAGTGAGTGCTGAGACTACTCGCCAGGCTGCTGACGACCCTGTTCGGCCAGTCGGCGCGCCCAACGAAACGACCTTCACGTCCGGCAGGCAAGATCAGGAGCCCTGAACCGCGCAGTCCGGTGCGGCGGCGGCCGGCGCGTCCGGCGAAGCGCAGGCCAGAAACAATTGGCGCAACTGTGGAACCTGAAACACACAGTTTTGTCAGCAACTTCCGCAGGACAGTGGTACCTCCAGGGCAGAAAAGCAGACGAGGCGCCAGGACCAAATCATGCCCGAAATGTGGTGGTAGCGGCTGGTACCTGGAATACGGCAACGAATTCCCCTGTTCCTGCAACGAGGACGACCAGTTCTGAACGGCGTTGACGTGACCAGGCAAGTTGCCCGATGAGGCGCCGCCTGGCGCGCCTCATCGTGGCGCTGCTGCTACTGGCCATCCTGCTGCCGGCGACGGCCGTCATCATCTACAGCAGACTTGATCAGGCGGCGCCGGCCGACGTCATCGTGATGCTGGGCGCCGGCCTGGAGCCGGGCGACCGACCGGGCCGGGCGATGAGCCGCCGCATTCAGCAGGCCGCGACACTCCACGCGCGCGGTCTGGCGTCGCATGTGATATGCAGCGGTGGCACAGGCGCGGGTCGCAGCCGCAGCGAGGCGGCGGTCTGCGCTGAAGTGCTGCAGCGTCAGGGCGTGCCGGCGTCGGCCATCCTGCTGGAAGAGCGCAGCCGCAGCACGGAAGAAAACGCTCTCTACAGCATGGCGCTGATCGCCGACCGCGGCTGGCAACGGGTCATCGTGGTCAGCGACGGCTACCATCTGCTGCGGGCGCGCTGGCTTTTCGGTCGCCTCGGTCAGCCCGTGCTCACCAGCCCCGCCGCGGACCCGCCGCCCGCCTGGCACGTCCTGTACGTGCTGCGCGAGGTCGGCGCCCTGTACTGGCTGAGCCTGCGTTATCTGCTCAACATGCCGGAGATTCTGGTTTAGTCAGGCCATACGGCGCAGGCGTTGCAGGCGTGGCCAGGCGCCCGCCCACAGCCGGTAGCGCGCGGGCGAAGGCGCGAAGTCCCAGGCGCCGATGCCGCGCGTGATGCGGCCGCGAAAGCCGCGCTTGAAGGTGTAGACGCCCCACAGGGGGTCGCTTTCGACAAAGTCGTCCGGCGCGCCCCAAAAATCGTAGTAACGATAGCCTTGCGCCCGCGCCCAACACAGCGCTTCCCATTGCAGCAGGTGATTGGGCATGCGCCGGCGTTCGTCATCGGAAGAGGCGCCGTAGAAATAGAAGCAACGCTCGCCGAAGTGAAAGAGGATGACGTGGGCGAGCGGGACGTTCCGGTGTTCGGCGATCAGGGCATGGGCCAGGCCGGCCTGCAGGAAGCGGCCCCAGGCCTGGCGATAGTAGGCGGGCGGGCGGATGAGAAAGCCGTCGCGCGCGCCGGTGACGCGGTAGAGCGCGTAGAGTGTGTCGAGCTCGTCATGGCGGGCGGCGCGCACGCGGACCTCACGACGTTGGGCGAGGCGGATCTTGCGGCGCGTGTTGGGGCTGAAGGAAGCCAACAACTCGTCGTCGCTGCGCTGCAGGTCGATGACCATGCTGTTGCGAAACTGCACCTGTTCGGCGGAAAACTGCCAGCCGCGCTGCCGCAGCTCGTCGCGCAGCGCCTGTCCCGCTGGATGGGGACGATCATCCGGGCTGCCCGGCAGCCCGGTAGCGCAGGGCAGGTCGGGGTCGATCTTCAGCCACAACGCCCCCTGGCGCCGGGCGAGGTCCTGCAAATGATCGAGCAGGGCCGCGCGCAGGGTGGCGTCCTCCCAGGCCAGCGCCGGGCCGCGCGGCGCATACATCAGCTTCAACGGGCCTAGGCGCCGAATGCCGATGGAGACCATGGCGACCGTGTCATTGCCGCGCTCAAGGGCCAGGCGCAGCGGCTGCCAGCCGGTGGTTGCGCGCTTGAACTCGCCCCATTCCCAGGTCTGCAGCACGTGGGCGCCGGGCAGGTCGCGCAGGCGCGCGTTCCAGGCCGCGCCGTCGTGGATTTCTACCTGGCGCAACATACTCAGTCCGCCGCCTGGCCGCGCAGACGCAGGGCCAGTGCCACGCGGTAGAGACGGTAGAGCAGGGGGTTGTAGACGCAATCCAGGGCGCCGACTGTGCGGCACAACTCGCCGCCCCAGCCGCGTTTGAAGCCGTAGACGCCCCACAGTCCGTCGCGCCGCGATTCGAAGCCGGCCTCCAGCGTGACGCGCTCCGCATCCGGCACGCCCCACAGGTCGTAGCTGAGGCAGCCCTGTTCACGCGCCCAGCGAATCGCGGCCCACTGGGCCGCATGGCTGGCCATCAGCTTGCGTTTGTGCGATGAGGAGGCGCCGTAGAGATACCAGGCCTGACGTCCCGCGCGAAAGACCATCACGCCCGCCAGCAACCGGCCACCGTGTTCAGCCAGCCACAGGGCGGCGTTGCCCGGCGGCACGAAGAGTTCGAAGGCGCGACGATAGTAGTCCGGCTCGTGCACGCCGAAGTCATTGCGGGCGCCGGTCTCGCTCATCAACTGCGTGAAGGCCGGCAGGTCAGCGGCGCTGCCCGGCCGGCATACCACGCCTCGCTTGTGACTGAGGCGGATCTTGCGCCGGGTCCCCTGGTTCATGCGCGCCAGGATACTGTCTTCACCCTGGCGCAGGTCGATCAGGATGCTGCGCGGCGGCTGAATACAATGATCGCTGGCGCGGAAACGCCAGTCAGCGAGTTGCTGCGCCGTCGGCGGCGGCACGTGGCCCGGTTCCCACTTGAGCATGAAGGCGCGCCGACGGGCGGCGCGGCGATGCAGGGCCGGCCAGAGCGCGGCCCACTGGTCCTCCGCGCTGACCAGTGGCCCCATCGGCAAATAGGCGAGCTTGCCGACGCGACCCAGGGGGCGCAGCAGCAACTGGGCGCCGGCCACCAGTTCGTCGCCCTGCAGCGCCGCAAGGCCGACGCGGACGACCTGCCAGCCATACGCGGCCTTGAGCGCGCCCCAGGCCGGCAACTGGAGGACGTGCGCGCGGGGATGATTATTGACGTAGTCACCCCATTGCGCGGCGTCGGGCTCGATAATGCGATACATGCCAACCAGTCTACAATTGCGCCTCTTGCGGCGCGAGTTCCGCCCATTGCGACCCCACGCCGGCGCGCAGGAACGCGGCTACTTGCGACTTGCGACTGCAAAATGCCTTTGCTATACTGCCCGCGCTTGTCCATTTTGGCACAAACCGGCCACGCAGTTGCCTGAGGCGGGCGGAACGGGGGCCCTGCAACGATGGAAACGCTGAATGAATGGGCCTTTGTCGGCGTCTTTTTCGCCATCGCCTGGGTCTTCCCGGCGCTGCCCATCATCGGCGCCTGGCTGGTGCGGCCCAGGAAACCCAACGCGCTCAAGCGACAGACCTACGAGAGCGGCGTGGAAACGGTGGGCGACACCTGGGTCCAGTTCCGCGTGCAGTATTACATCTACGGCCTGGTGTTTCTCATCTTTGACGTCGAAATGATCTTTCTCTTCCCCTGGGCCGTGGCCTACGAAAAACTTGACTGGTTCGCCTACGGCGCCGGCTTCCTCTTCATCTTTCTGCTGACGGACGCCTTGATCTACGCCTGGCGCAAGCGCGCGCTGGAATGGGTCTGACGGGGGGAGCGACGTCGTGACGGGCTGTGTGGACATCATCAACACGCTGGCGCCCTGTCTGGTCAGGGCCGGCTGGAACGCCGACCTGGCCAATTTGCTGTCGCTGCTGCTGGGCGTGGTGATCGTCGCCACGGTGCCGCTGCTGACGGTCATCCTGCTGATCTGGATCGAGCGCAAGTTTGCGGCCCGCATCCAGGACCGCATCGGCCCCAACCGCGTCGGCCCCTACGGCCTGCTGCAGTCGCTGGCGGACGCGCTCAAGATGCTGACCAAGGAAGACATCACCCCCAGCGGCGCGGACCGGCTGCTGTTCAATCTGGCACCCATCATCACCTTCGCCACCGTGGTGCTCATCTGGGCCATCATTCCCTTCACGCCGCTGCACATCGGCGCGGACCTGAGCATCGGCATTCTCTATTTCGTCGCCGTGGGGTCGATCGGCGCGGTCAAGGTGATGGTCGGCGGCTGGTCCAGCAACAACAAGTACGCCCTGCTGGGCGCCTTCCGCACCATCGCGCTCATCGTCAGCTACGAGGTGCCGATGATTCTGGCGCTGCTGGTGCCGGTGTTGATGGCCGGCTCCATGGGCATGCAGGACATCACGCGCGCCCAGGGCGGCATGTGGTTCATCGTCGTGTCGCCGCTGGCGGCCATTATCTTCTTCGTCGCCAACCTGGCGGAGACCGGGCGTTCGCCCTTCGACCTGCTGGAGGCCGAGTCCGAACTGATCGCCGGTTACAACATCGAATATTCCGGCTTCAAGTTTGGGATGTTCATGGCCGGTGAATTCATGCACGTCTTCACCGTCGCCGTCCTCACCGCCGTGCTTTTCCTGGGCGGCTGGTGGGGCCCCTTCGTCGACCAGTTCCCGGCGCTGGGCTTCATCTGGCTGGGGCTGAAGACGGCCGTCGTCTATCTCTTCATGCTGCTTATCCGCAACACGGTGCCGCGCTTCCGCATCGACCAGGTGATGAACATCAACTGGAAGTTCATGGTGCCGCTTTCGATCCTGCTGATTCTGCTGCAGTCCTTTCTGCTGCGCCTGATCGGCGAACTGGGCCTGAGGCCGGCGCCGGAGCAGGCGAACGACCTGCTGGCCAACATCCCGCAAACCGTCGTGTTGCTGGCCGGCAACCTGGTGCTGGGGGCGATCATCATGCATTTGCTGCAGCGCCATGGCCGCACCCTGCGCGAGGCGGACGAAGCGCTGGCGGCGGTACAGGGCGCCGGGCCGGGCGGCCTGGCGGAGGCATGATGACCGGATCCGGGCCAGGGAGACCGGCATGATCGAACTGAACGCGCAGACGATCGCCTTTGCCATTCTCAGCGCCCTGATTCTTGGCGGCGCGCTGGGCGTGGTGACGACGCGCAACCTGGTCCACGGCGCGCTCTGGCTGATTCTGAGTCTGCTGGGCGTGGCGGGATACTTTGTCCTGCTCAGCGCGCCCTTTCTGGCGGCGGTGCAGGTGCTGGTCTATATCGGCGCCATCGCCATTCTCTTCGTCTTTGCCGTGATGCTGACCCGCAGCATGACCAGCCTGGGAGAGGTGCGTAACCGCCAGTGGTGGCTCTCGGCCATCACCGTGGTGCTGCTCTTCCTGCTGCTGGCCGCGGGCATCATTTTCCCGGTCTGGGGCCGCGGCGCGCCGGGTGAGGTGACGACGCTGTCGGCCACCGTCGGTGGCGCGGCGGAACTGGGCGCGGCCCTGGTCGCCGGCGACGGCTTCGTGCTGCCCTTTGAGGTCGCCTCGATCCTGCTGACGGCCGCGATGATCGGCGCTATCGTGGTCGCGCGGGACGACGAGGAGGAAGCGGCGTGATCCCCCTGTGGATGTATTTGCTGGTCGCGGCGCTGCTTTTCTGCATCGGCATCTATGGCGTGCTGGCGCGGCGCAACGCGGTGGCCATCCTGTTGTCGGTCGAGTTGATGCTGAACGCGGTCAACATCAACCTGGTGGCCTTCTGGCGTTACCTGGCGCCGCAGGACATGAGCGGCCAGGCATTTGCCGCCTTCGTCTTCGTGGTCGCCGCGGCGGAAGCGGCGGTCGGCCTGGCGATACTGCTCTTCATTTATCGCACGAAGCGTTCGGTCGTCGTCGAAGACGTGAACCTGCTCAGGTGGTAGGGTCCTGATGGCATCCGATCTCGCCGACCTCGGTTTTATCCCCTGGCTGATTCCGGCCGGGCCGCTGCTGGCCTTCTTCCTGATCATGCTGATCAGCAACCGTTCGCGGCGCCTGCCCGCCACCGACCACGAGTACGGCGGCCATCACCCGGACTACGACGGGATGGACGTCCACGTGGTGACGCGCTGGAGCCGCGTGCTGAGCGTGATCATCGGCATGGCCGGCGTGTTGTTTGCGCTGGTCGTCAGTATGCAGCTGGTGGCCGCCGGCTGGTCCCACGGCCATCACTTTGGCGAAGACGTTATTGCCAGCGCCATCCCCTGGCTGGATACCGGCACCACGACCTTTGACATGGGCGTGCTGGTCGACCCGCTGACGGTCATCATGCTTTTCATGGTGCCGATCGCCGTGCTGGGCATCTTTATCTATTCGATCGGCTACATGGCGCATGACCCGCGCCAGTCGCGCTTCTTCGCGCTGATCTCGCTCTTCGCCGGCGCCATGCTGACGCTGGTGGTGGCCGACAACCTGCTGCTGCTCTTCGTCGGCTGGGAGGTGATGGGCCTCTGTTCCTACCTGCTCATCGGCTTCTGGTTCGAGAAGGAAAGCGCCAGCGCGGCGGCCGTCAAGGCCTTCACCACCACTCGCGTGGCCGACGTCATCATGCTGCTGGGCATCGTCTACCTGTACCTGGAGACGGGCACGCTCAGCTTCCGCGAGATTCTCTACAACCCGGCCGTGTTGCAGGAACTGGCGACGTCGCCGGCCATCATCCTCGGCGGCAGCGCGGCGGCCCTGATCAGCGTGTTTCTGATCATCGGCACGGTCGGCAAGTCGGCGCAGTTCCCGCTGCACGCCTGGCTGCCGGACGCGATGGAAGGCCCGACACCGGTCAGCGCGATGATTCATGCCGCGGCGATGGTCTCCGCGGGTATTTACGCCATCATCCGTCTGTTCCCGCTCTTCGCCGCCGGCGCGGACCCGCACCACGGTCTGTTCAACAGCCCCACGCTGCTGATGGCCCTGGTCGGCGCGGGGACGGCCCTGTTCGCCGCGACCATCGCGCTGGCGCAGAACGACGTCAAACGCGTGCTGGCCTATTCGACGATTTCGCAGCTGGGCTTCATGATGGCCGCGCTGGGCATTGGCGCCTGGGTGGCGGCCGCCTTCCACCTGATCACCCACGCCTTCTTCAAGGCGCTGCTCTTCATGGCCTCCGGCTCGGTGATTCACGGCATGGAGCACGGTGAACATCACGTCCACGAACACGGCCATCATCAAGGACATCCGCAAGGCCATGATGCGCATGACGGCCATGATGAGCGCCATGACGGCCATCACGAGCCCTTCGACCCGCAGGACATGCTGAACATGGGCGGCCTGCAGCAACGCATGCCGGTCACCTTCATCACCTTTCTGATCGGCGGCTTTTCGCTGGCCGGTTTCCCCCTGCTGACGGCCGGCTTCTGGTCCAAGGACGAGATTCTGGCGGACGCCTGGCTGGGCGTCACGCATGGCTATCTGCCGCATCTGCTGGTGTTCATCCTGCTGGCGCTGGCCGCCTTCCTGACGGCCTTTTACACCATGCGCCAGCTGGGCCTGACCTTCCGCGGCGAGCCGCGCAGCGAGGCGGCGCGTCATGCGGGACTGGGCCGCGGCATCGTCAGCGTGACGATGACGCTGCCGCTGCTGGGTCTGGCGGTCTTCGCCATCGTCGCCGGTTATCTCGGCGTGCCCGAGGACTTTCCGCTCTTTGGCGCGCTGTTTTCGCCCGAGGCGGTGGGCGGCAACCGCTTCCATCACTTCGTCATCGAGACGCTGCCGCACAACAGCGCGACGGCGTTCTTCGCGGCCGTGCCGCCCCTGCAGGCCAAGGCGCCGCCCTTTGCGCTGATACCGGTGGCGACCTCCTTCATTGTGGCGCTGGGTGGCCTGTATCTGGGGCATCGCATGTACTGGCGGCGGCCCCTGCGCGCCGGTGAGCCCGACCCGCTCATCAGGGTGCTGGGCGCGGAAGTGCACGAGACCCTGCGCAACAAGTACTACATCGACGAGCTATACGAGCGCGTGTTCGTGCGTCCCTCATTCTGGTTTGCCCACCGGGTGGTCGACGAATTCCTGGATCGCGGGCTGATCGACGGCGTCCTGCACCTGATCGGGCGCGTCTTCACCTGGATCGGCGACCTGCTCAAGGTGCTCAACAGTTGGTTGATCGACGGCGTGGGCGACGGGATCCCCGAGGGCATCGTGGCCCTTGGACTGCGTCTGCGCCATATACAGACGGGACGGGCGCAGCAATATCTGCTGTACATCGCCATCGCGGCGATCCTGATCGGCATCGTCTTCGCCGCTTCGGCCGGCGTACCGGTAGCGGCCGGTTGACGGGCGTGGAGACTGGAAGGGCATGATAGACAGGGTATTCGGTCTGGACCTGCTGTCGGCGCTGGTGGTGTTACCGGCGCTGGCCGCCTTGCTGCTGCTGATCCTGCCGCAACAGAAGCGCCTGGTCCGCTGGGTTGCGCTGGGTCTGGGGCTGGGTCTGGCCGCGCTGGCGATCGAGGCCTTCCGTCATTACCAGCTCGGGGACCCGGGCGCGGGTTACGCGCTGGAGCACAGCACGCCCTGGTTCGAACTGCTGGGCGCTTCCTGGCGGGTCGGCATCGACGGCATCAGCGCCGTGCTGGTGTTGCTCACCGGCATATTGACGCCGCTGGCGATTCTGGTGAGCTGGGAAATCGAAGACCGCGTCAACATGCACATGGCGCTGCTGCTCTTCTTCCAGACCGGGTTGATGGGCGTTTTCGTCACGCTGGACCTGCTGACCTTCTTCCTCTTCTGGGAGCTCAGCCTGGTGCCGATGTACTTCCTCATCAACCAGTGGGGCGGCCCCGGGCGTCAGTACGCCTCGGTCAAGTTCATGATTTACTCGCTCGGCGGCTCGCTGGGCTTTTTGCTGGCCACGCAACTGGTCGGCTGGGCGGTCTCCGCGCAGCTGGGCGCGCCGAGCTTCGACATGGTCACGCTGACCGAGACCTGGCCTGCCCTGGCCAACACGGTGGGCGCTGAATTCTTGGGCATTCCCATCGAAACCGTGAAGGCCTTCGCCTTCATCGGCTTCTTCGTGGCCTTCGCCATCAAGGTGCCGGTCTGGCCCTTCCACACCTGGCTGCCGGACGCCCACAGCGAGGCGCCGACGGCCGGCTCGATGTTGCTGGCGGGCGCCATGCTCAAGCTGGGCGCCTATGGCTTCCTGCGCCTGGTCATCCCGCTCTTCCCGGACGTCTGGGTGGCTGAAGTGCAGTTGCCCGGCCTGCCGCCCACCAACACGGCCACGCTCTTCGCCGTGCTGGCGATGCTGGGCGTGGTGCTGGGGGCCTTCGCGGCCTTCGCGCAAAACGACATCAAACGCCTGGTGGCCTACAGTTCGGTCAACCACATGGGCTTCGTCGTGCTGGGTCTGGCGGTGGCGGCCCAGGCCTGGGGCGAACAGTTCATCGCCGGCGGCACGGAGCGGCTGCAGGACGCCATCCTGGCGACCAACGGCGCGGTGTTGCAGATGTTCAACCATGGCCTGAGCTCGGCGGGCATGTTTTTACTGGCCGGGGCCATATATCACAAGACGCACACGCGCGATCTGACGCAGTACGGCGGCTTTTGGGTGAAGGCGCCGATCTACGGCGGCATCTTCCTCTTCACCAGCATGGCCAGTCTGGGTCTGCCGGGACTCAACGGATTTGTCGGCGAGTTCCTCATCGTGCGCGGCGCCTGGCCCGTCTTCACGTTGCTGACGGCGCTGGCGATGATCGGTCTGCTCTTCACCGGCGCCTACATTCTGAAGGGCATCCGCTGTGTGCTGCACGGGCCCTTCAACCTGCGCTGGCGCGACGTTAATCTTGAAATTGAGCCGCGCGAGGCGCTGGCCATCGCGCCCCTGCTGGTGCTGATGCTGGTCACCGGCGTGGCGCCGAACTGGATCCTGCCCGTCATCAACGGCTCGGTGACGCGCTTGCTCGGAGGCCTGGCTGGATGAGCGAACTTGCACTCCCGGTTCTGAGCCTCATCGTCTTCATCCCGATTGTGGCGGCCGTCATCATTCTGTTCATGAACGGCGAACAGCGCGACCTCGTGCGCGGTGTGGCCGTGGCGGCGGCGCTGGCGGTGCTGCTGCTGTCGCTGGCCGTCTATATCGGCTACAACGCCCAGGTGGGGGAGGTGAGCGCCAACCAGGAGGCCCTGCTGGCCGGCGGCGGCCCCATGGCTGCCACGCAGATGTTCGCCCAGGGCCTGGCCTACGAGGAGCATTACGAATGGGTGCCCTCGCTGGGCATTGGCTATCACGTCGGCGTGGACGGGTTGAACGCGCCCATGGTGTTGTTGACCGGCCTGGTGGCGATGGCCGGCGTGCTGGTCTCGTGGCGCATTGAAGACCGCACACGCGAGTTCATGGCCTTCTTCCTGCTGCTGGTGGCGGGCGTGTTTGGCGTTTTCGTGTCGCTCGACATGTTCACGCTGTTCTTCTTCTACGAACTGGCCATCTTCCCCATGTACCTGCTGATCGCGACCTGGGGCTGGGCGGAGTTGCGCCAGTACGCCTCCATGAAGCTGACGCTCTACATTCTGGTCGGCTCGGTGGTGGCGCTGGTCGGCGTGATCGCCATGGTGCTGGTGGCCGACGGCTTCTTCCGCACGGCGGAAGGCGCGGCGGTGCTGCAGCAGGCCATCGCGGCCGGCATCGTGTCGCCCAACTCGACCTCGTTCAGCTTCGACATGGTCAACCTGACGCTGGCGGCGGAAGCGGGCGCTTTCGACGCGCCGGGCTATGGCGGCGTCGACACCCTGACCTTCGCGCGGCTGTGGTTCCCCTTCATCTTCATCGGCTTCGGCGTGCTGGCCGGCGTCTTCCCCTTCCACAACTGGAGCCCGGACGGGCACGTCGCGGCGCCGACCGCCGTCTCCATGATTCACGCGGGCGTGCTGATGAAACTCGGCGCCTACGCGGCGCTGCGGGCCGGCGTGCAGTTGCTGCCGGAGGGCGCCCAGGTGCATTTGCCCTGGATTGTCTTCCTCACGCTCATCAACGTGGTCTACGGCGCATTCATCGCCTTCCGCCAGCGCGATTTCAAGTACGTCATCGGCTTTTCCTCGGTCAGCCACATGGGTCTGGTGAGCATGGGCTTCGCCACGATGAACGTGATTGGCATGACTGGCGCCGGGCTGCAGATGTTCAGTCACGGCGCGATGACGGCGCTGTTCTTCGGTTGCGTCGGCATGGTCTACGACCAGGCCCACACGCGCGACATTCCCAGTCTGGGCGGATTCGTGAAGCGCATGCCCTGGGTGGGCCTGGCCTTCGTCATCGGCGGCCTGACCAGCATGGGCATGCCCGGTTTGAGCGGCTTCGTGGCCGAGTATCCGATTTTCACCGGGATGTGGGCCGCCTCGGAGCAGATCACCTTGCGGGCCGGGGGCCTGGTGCTGAGCAACTATTACTCGGTGATCGTGGTGCTGGCGGCGCTGGGCATTGTGATCACGGCCGCCTACGTGCTGCGCGTCACCGGGCAGGTCTTCCTGGGCGAGTTCAACGCCAGCCTGTACCCGGAGGTCGGCGACATCTCGATCACGGACCGCGTGGTACTGCTCCTGCTGGGCTCACCGCTGTTGATTCTGGGCGTGTTGCCGGGCGTGATGGCGCCGATGATCACCAGCGGCGTGGGGCCGGTGCTGGCCATCCTGGGAGGGGCCTGAGTTGAGCGGTTTTGACTTCCTGGGCAGTTTGCCGGCCATCGCGCCGGAGGCCGGTCTTACCATTCTGGCGATGATCATCCTGTTTATGGACGTCTATCTCGCCGGCGAGCGTCGTCGCAACATCGCCTGGGTGACCGTCATCGGGCTGGTGCTGCTGGCCATGACGCCGCTCGTCTGGGGGCCGCCGGCGGACGCGGAAAGCCAGCTGGCCTGGGGCGGCATGGTGCGGCACGATACCCTGGCGCAGATCTTCCGCGTGATGATCCTGCTGGGCGCGGCGTTGACGGCGCTGATGTCCATGGACACGAAATCGCACGGGCGGCAGGGCGAGTTCTACCTGATTCTGGTCGTGGCCACGCTGGGCGCCTGTCTGGTCAGCGCCGCCGCCGACCTGATCATGCTCTTCCTGGGCCTGGAGACGCTGTCGATCCCGCTCTACATACTGGCGGCATTCCGGCGCGACGACGTGCGCTCCGCCGAGAGCGGCATGAAATACTTCCTTTTCGGCGCCTTCGCCTCGGCGCTGATGCTCTTCGGGCTGAGCATTTTGTACGGCTTCAGCGGCCAGACCAGCATCTACGCCCTGGCGGAAGTGTTGCCGGCGGCCAGCGGCGAAGCCGTCTTGCCGGTGCTGGCGGCCCTGACATTGGTAGTGGTCGGTTTCGGCTTCAAGATTGGCGCGGCGCCCTTTCACTTCTGGACGCCGGACATGTACGAAGGCGCGCCCACGCCGGTGACGGCCTTCGTCAGCGTGGCCAGCAAGGCCGCCAGCTTTGCGCTGCTGGTGCGCTTCCTCATCGCGGTCTTCCCGCAGGGGCTGGTCGTCGGCGGGCACGAAATCCAGGCCTTCTGGGTCAGTCTGGCGGCGCTGATGGCTGTCATCTCGATGACCCTGGGCAACGTGCTGGCGCTGTCACAGCGCAACATCAAGCGCCTGCTGGCCTACTCGTCGATCGCCCAGGCGGGCTATGCGCTGATTGGCGTGGCAGCCATTCAGTCGCAGACGGAACAGGGCGTGGCCTCGGTCGGCTTCTACCTGTTCATGTACACCTTCACCAACCTGCTGGCCTTCGCCGTCGTGGTCATCTTCAGCGAGGCGACCGGCAGCGAGACCATCGCGGACCTGGCCGGCCTGAACCGGCGCAGCCCCTGGCTGGCCCTGATGATGACGATTGCGCTGCTGTCGCTGGGCGGCATCCCGCCGACGGCGGGGTTCTTCGGCAAGTTCTTCCTGTTCAACGCGGCGGTACAGGCGGACCTGACCTGGCTGGCGATCGTCGGCGTGCTGAACGCGATTGTCGCGCTTTACTATTATCTGATCGTGATCAAGGTGATGTACGTCGACCGCAGCGCCGATGACGATCAACCCATCGCGCTGTCGCGCGTCTCCGGCTGGGTGCTGGCTGTGCCGGCGCTGGCCGTGTTGCTGCTGGGCACGGTGGCCGCGCAGCCGGTCTTCGAGTGGGCGGTACGTGGTGCTGTTGCGTTGTTCCAGGGCTGAGGCAGCGCCGTTTTCCCGTCTGGAATCGCTGGAAAACGGACTGTGTCTGTGATAGTCTTCACAGACTTGCGGCCTGACGGCGCCGGATCATGAGCGGGCCCGAAGCGGAGCGGGGGCCGCTGCTGCTGCTGGGCGCGAAGGTCATCGCCCAGGTGGGCGCGTTGCTGGTCGTGATTGCCGGGGGCGCGGTGTTGCTGGGCCTGGCGCTGGACGAAATGCTGGGCACGAAGCCCCTGTTTGTGTTTGTACTGTTGCTGGGGAGCATTCCCCTTTCGCTCTGGGCGATTTACCGCTATTCACAACATCAGGCGCGTCTCATTCTGGCGGCGCAGAAGGAGGAAGGACAACAGTGACCCTGAACTGGAGTGGCAAGCGCCGCTGGATCGCGCTGATCCTGGTGCTGGCCAGTGCCGTGGTGATGTTCAACTGGCCGCCGGTTGTGCCGGTGATCCAGCTGCCGGGAGAGATTTATCCGACAGGCGAAATCTTCGGCTTGCCGATCACCAACACCTTTGCCGGCTCGGTCGTGGTGTGGATCCTCATCCTGCTGCTGATCCGCGTGGTGAGCAGCCGTCGGCCGCGCGACGGGGGCGAGGTGCCGCGCGGCGGCTTCTACAACTTCTTCGAGCTGGCCTTTGAGGGACTCTACGGCTTCATCGGCGGTATCGCGCCGGAACGTTACCTCGGACCCATCTTCAAGATGTTCATGACCATCTTCCTCATCGTGCTGCTCTCGAACTGGCTGGAGCTCATCCCCGGCATCGACAGCATCGGTTTCCTGCACCCCCACGTCCACAAGGCGGAAGGGCACTACGAGTTGCTGGACGGCTTTGATACGGCGACCATCGGCGGCGTTTACTACGTGAACGGCCAGTGCCCCTGGGTCAGCCCGGACGAGGCCGCGACCATGAGCAGTGAGGCGCTGCAGGCCCGCGCGGAGGCCGGCTGCCATTCCGGCATTCCCGCCATGGCCGGGGAGGCCGGCGATGCGGCAGCGGCCGATGACCACGCCGACGAGGCAACCGGCGACGACCACGCGGAAGAGATCGATTACCATCACATGGAGCCGGGCGATCCGTCCGTGCCCTGGGTGATTCTGCCCTACATTCGCGTGCCCTCCACCGATTTGAACATGACCCTGGCGCTGGCGTTGATCGCCGTGGCGATGGTGCAGGTGATGGGCTTCCGCGCGCTGGGCCCGGGCTATCTGACCAAGTTCTTCAACTTTTCGACGCTCTTCAAGTCGCCCCTGGGCGGCATTGACGTGGCCGTCGGCCTGCTGGAGTTGATCGGCGAGTTCGCGAGGATTCTGTCCTTCGCCTTCAGGCTGCTGGGCAACATCTTCGCCGGCTCGATCCTGCTCTTCGTGATGAGCTTCCTCGTGCCGGTGATCGTGCCCTGGCCATTTTTCCTGCTGGAGTTCTTCGTCGGCATCATTCAGGCCATTGTCTTCGGCCTGCTGACGGCGATCTTCATGAGCCTGGCGACAGTCAGCCATCACGACGACGAGCATCACGAGGAGGCTGCAGCCGGGGCGCATTGAGCGGGACCTGAAATCGACAATTCGACACGATCCTGGAAGGAGTGAGGAAGATGGAAGAAGCAGTTATGTTGGCAGGCAAGGCGATTGGCGCGGGTCTGGCCATGGTCGGCGCGCTGGGCGGCGGCATCGGCATCGGGCTCTCGGTGGGCGGCGCCGTCCAGGGTATGGCGCGCAACCCGGACCATACGGGCACGATCCAGACCAACATGATTCTGGGCGTGGCCTTCGCCGAGGCCGTGGCCATTTACGCCCTGGTCGTTTCCCTGATCATTCTGTTCGTGCTGTCCTGAGCCGGCAGGAGGGAAGCGACTGTGGAAGCCCTTGGAATCAATCTCGGATATCTGCTCATCCAGATCATCGCCTTCATCGTCATCTACGTGCTGCTGACCCGCTTCATCTATGACCCGCTGATCGCCGTGCTGCGCGACCGGCGCACGCGCATCCAGCGCGGGCTGGAGGACGCCGAGAAGGCGGCCAACGCGCGCATGAACGCGGAGGCGGAGGCGGAGAAGATCCTGCAGCAGGCCCGCAACGAGGCCCAGGGACTCATCGACGAGGCCCGCGGGCGCGGTGAGGAAGTGGCGCAGCAGGTGCAGCAGGAGGCCCGGGCGGAAGCGGAAAACATCCGCAACGAGGCCCGTACGGCGGCCCAGGCGGAGCGCGACGTGCAACTGGCCGGTCTGCGCGGCCAGGTGGCGGCCATCTCGATCGCCGTGGCCCAGCAACTGATCGGCGCCTCCCTTGACGAGGCGCGGCAGCAGACGCTCATCGACGACTTTTTCGCGAAGGTGCCCGAGGCCGCCACTTCACTTGCCGGTGAGGTGACGGTCGTCAGCGCCATGCCGCTGGGCGACGACGAACAGCAGAAGGTACAGCAGCAAATCGGGGCGGACGGCGTCAATTTTGAAGTTGACCCTTCCATCCTGGGCGGCCTGATTGTGCGCGCCGCGGACCAGGTCGTGGATGGCAGCGTCCGCAGCGGTCTCGACGACATTTCCCAACGCCTGTCCTGATATTCAGGCGAATGGAGCAGTGGGCCGCCGGCTGGCCGGTGGGCCCACTGTTTGTTAATGGCCAAACTGTTCTCGCAACTGTTGCCGGCGCTGCCGCCGGGGTCGCTGCTGCAGGCAGAAGGCGATGCCCGGGTCAGCGCGCCGGTAGCGGAAGATCACCGGGCGCTTAAGTCCGGCGGCCTGTTTGTGGCGCGCCAGGGGCAGGTGGCTGACGGCCACGATTTCATCCCCCAGGCGATTGACGCCGGCGCGGCGGCGCTGGTGCTGGAACGGACTCCGGGGGTGTCACCTTCCATCCCCTGGGCGCGGGTGCGTGACGCCGGTGAAGCGCTCGGCTACCTGGCGGCGGCGTGGCATGACTTTCCGGCGCAGCGCCTGCATCTCGTCGGCGTCAGCGGCACCAATGGCAAGACCACCACGGCGACCTTGCTGCATCGCATTCTGCAACGCGCCGGCGGGGGGCGCGCCGGCCTGATCAGCACGGTCGCTGCCGAACTGGGTGGCAGCAGCGCCGATACCGGCCTGCACGTGACGACGCCGCCGGCGCCCGTGGTGCAGTCCCTGCTGGCGAGGATGGTCGCCGGCGGGCTGACACACGCCGTGCTGGAAATGACCAGCCACGGCCTGGCCCAGGGTCGGCTGAACGGGGTCGCGCTGGATGCCGCCGTGCTGACGAACGTCACGCACGAACACCTGGATTTCCATGGCAGCTTCGCCGCCTATCGCCAGGCCAAGCTGCGCATGTTCGAGCTGCTGCGGGCAGGGCAGGGGGTCGCCATTCTCAACAGCGACGATGCCCAGACGGCGTGGGTGCGGCAGCAAGTGCCTGAACGGGCGGTCACCTTCGGCAGCGCTACGAGCGCCGACCTGCAGGCCCGGGACGTCCGGCACGAGCCGGGGGGCACGCGCTTTACGCTTGTCCGCGGCGACCATGACTCGCCGCTGGAAATCACGACGAGTCTGGCGGGCGATTTCAACGTCAGCAACTGTCTGGCGGCCATCGCGGCGGCGCTACAGGTCCCGGGTGTCAGCGAGGCCCATATCTTGCAGGGCATTAATGACGTGGAGGCGGTGCCCGGACGCATGGAGCGCGTGGACGCAGGCCAGGCTTACAGCGCCATCGTGGACTTCGCCCATACGCCGGACGCCCTGGAGAAGGCCCTGCAGGCCGGTCGCCGCCTGGTCGCGCCCGGCGGACGGCTGATCGCGGTCTTCGGTTGCGCCGGATTGCGCGATCGCGCAAAGCGTCAGTTGATGCCGGCCATTTCCGCCCGCCTGGCCGACGTCAGCGTGTTCACCGCCGAGGACCCGCGCACGGAGGCCCTCGAAGGCATCCTCGCCACCATGGCCCGGGCCTGTGAGGCCGAGGGCGGCGTTGAAGGGCGCAGCTTCCTGTGCGTGGCCGATCGCGCGGAGGCGCTGCTACGCGCCTGTCAGCTGGCGCGGGCCGGGGACGTCGTGATGGCCTGCGGCAAGGGACATGAGCAAAGCATGTGCTTCGGTGAGACCGAATATCCATGGGACGACCGTGAGGCCCTGCGCGCTGCGCTTGGCGGTGAGGCCCTGCGCGTGCTGCCGACTGCCTCTGCCGGGGGTATCCAGTTTACTGGATGAGGGGAGTGTCATCGCGCGGTTCTTTGCGTCGGTACAGCTGTGGCTGGTTCCAGACGCGGGCAATTACTGAAATCTGCCAAACTCGCCACGCCCGGCGACGTGGTGTGCCCGCGGGCGACATGATATGTCGCCCCTACGGGATGCTGCGGGCTTGCGTCCTTGCTAAATGGCACCGCTGGTGTGCTTCGGACTTACGCCCTCGCTACCCCTTTCCAGGGATGCTTCGGACTTGCGTCCTCGCTACCCCTACATCATCCGTTGCGGGGCGATTTACCAAAGCGCCCGCCCCCACAAAACGCCGTAGGGGCGATTTATCAAATCGCCCGCCCCGGCTTTAAAACAATTTCTGAAATCCACCAAACTCGCCGCGCCCCCTCTGCCTGAGGTTGGTCTGGCGTGGCGGCACATGCTAGAATGCCGCGACAGGAGGACCTGTGCCGGACCTGGGCGTCGTCATTCTGAACTGGAACACGCGCGACCTGCTGCGTCGCTGTCTGCAGACCGTGCTGGCCAGCGATGGCATTGAGGACTTTCGCATTGTCGTGGTCGACAATGCTTCCACGGATGGCAGCGCAGACATGCTGCGTCAGGAATTCCCGCAGGTTGAACTGATAGCCAACCCGGTCAACAGCGGCTATCCGGCCGGCAACAACCTGGGCCTCAGGGCGCTGGGATTTGCAGGCGCCGGCGCGCTGCAGCGTGACGCGCCACGCCACGCCATGTTGCTCAACCCGGATACGGAGGTCCCGCCCGAGGCGCTGGCGCGGCTGGTGGCCTATATGGACGCCCGCCCGGAAATCGGCATCGCCGGGCCGCGTTTGATTCTTCCTGACGGCAGCCTGGATCTGGCCTGCCGCCGCAGTTTTCCGTCGCCGCAGGTCTCGCTCTACCGCTTCACGGGGCTGGCGCGTCTGTTTCCGCGCCACCGGCAGTTCGGCCGCTACAACATGACCTTCGCCGACCCCGGGCAGGAACTGGAAGTCGACGCAGTCGTTGGCGCCTGCATGATCGTGCGGCGCGAGGCGATCGCCAGGGTTGGCCTGCTGGACGAAGATTTCTTCATGTATGGTGAGGACCTGGACTGGGCCTGGCGCATCAAGCACGCCGGCTGGAAGGTCTATTATCAGCCGCAGGTGGTCGTGCGCCACGTAAAACGGGCGGCCAGCCGCCAGAGCCGGCGCGCCAGCCTGGAATTCCAGCGCGCCATGCTGATTTTCTATCGCAAACATTACCGGAGGTCGACGCCGCTGTGGCTGCACAGCCTGGTCATGACCGGCCTGCTGCTGAAGGGCGGGCGGGCGATGTTGACGGAAATCCGGCAACCCACCGTCTAGAAGCGCCCGGGAGATCCTCCCGCACCGGCCGCATTCGTCTGCTGCTGAATCTGGTGCGGCTGTCGCTGGACGTCCTGATGCTGGTCACCGCCTTTGCGCTGGCCTATCACACGCGCAACGCCCTCGATCTGTTCACCATCCCGATCAACCCGCCGCGGCTCGAACAATACGGTCCCATGCTGGTGCTGCACGTGGTCACGACCATTGTGGTGTTCTACGGCTCGCAACTGTATCACCTGTCGCGCTCCGTGAGCACGCTGGACCAGATGCGTCGCATCCTGGGCGCGACCCTGCTGGGCGGCGTGCTGGCCTACGGCCTGCAGGGCCTGATCCTGGAGCAGTTTCTGGTCGCGACCGAGTACCAGGTCGCGTACCCGCGCAGCCTGTTTTTCTATGTTTTGCTTTACAGCATCGTCTTCGTGGAACTCGGACGCGCCCTGTATCGGGGACTGCGCGGCTGGCTGCGGCGCCGCGGTCTCGACAACGAGACCCTGCTGATCATTGGCGCCGGCGAGGTCGCGCAGGACATTACGGCCCGCATCCGCGCCGATGCCGGGATGGGGTACTCCCTCATTGGCGTCGTCGCCCGTGACAGGAATGGCCTGGTCAACCTTGCCGGCGTTGAAGTTATCGGCGGCTTCGCGGACATCCCGCAACTGATTGACAGCCATGCCGTGGAGCAGGTCATCATCGCCCTGCCGGAAGCCCATCGTGAAGAGCTGGAGGAACTGATCAACCTGTGCCGCAGGGGGCAGGTGGACATCAAGGTGTTGCCGGACATGTTCACCTGGGTGGCGGGCGACCTGAACGTGGATGAACTGGGCGGGACGCCGCTGCTGACCGTGCGCGACATTGCCCTGCGCGGCTGGAAGCTGAGCCTGAAGCGCGGCATGGACCTGGTCGTTTCTTTCTGTGGTCTGGTGTTGCTGTCACCATTCCTGATGCTGACGGCCCTGCTGGTGCGGCTGGAGTCGGCCGGGCCGGTCTTCTATATTCAGGAGCGCATGGGGCTGGACGGGCAGTCATTCCCCATGATCAAGTTCCGCTCCATGCACGCGGACGCCGAGCAGAGCGGGCCGGGGTGGACGACCGAGGACGATCCGCGGCGCACGCGCCTGGGCACGTTTATCAGGCGCAGCAACTGGGACGAAATCCCGCAACTCATCAACGTGCTGCTGGGTCACATGAGCCTGGTGGGGCCGCGGCCCGAACGCCCGGTCTACGTCACGCGCTTCCAGGACCAGATACCGCGTTACATGGAGCGCCACCAGGAAAAGTCCGGGATGACGGGCTGGGCCCAGATAAACGGGTTGCGCGGCGATACTTCCATCGCCGAGCGCACCGACTACGACCTGTGGTACATCGAGAACTGGTCGGTGTGGCTGGATTTCCGCATCATTTTGCGCACGCTCTGGCTCATCCTGTTGCGGCGCGACAAGGCCTACTGAGGGGCGACCTCAACGCATTCGCGATTCGCTGAACCACATATCGCCATTGTCGCCCAGCTTCTGTTTGACCGGTTCCGTGATACGGTCGAGTTGCCCAGGAACGTCGTCCGGCAGGGTGAGTTCCAGCGCCGGCATGTTCCAGGCGATTTCTTCCGGCTTGCGCGCGCCAACCAGAATGGACGTCACGCCCTGCTGCTGCAACAGCCAGGCCAGCGACAGGCAGGCCATGCTGGTCTTCTGTGCGTCGGCCAGCTCCCGGATCTGCGGCAGGGCGGCGAAGATCTCGGCCTCGCAGCCCTCGTCGTGGTGACTGGTGCCGGGATGCTCGCTGCTGTACCAGCGGGTGCGCTTCAGCCAGGAGGGCACCTCATCAATGTTGGCATAACGGCCGGTGAGCAGGCCCTGGGCCAGTGAACTGTAGCAAAGGATGCCGACGTCGTGCTCCAGACAGAGCGGCTGGATCTCGCGCTCGATGACGCGCCACAGCAAGCTGAAGTTTAGCTGGTTGGTGGCGACGCGCCCGGCGGCAAGCGCGTCCTGCAGGTCGATCGGGCCGAAGTTGCTGACGCCGATGGCGCGCACCTTGCCCTGTTGCTGCAGACGTTGCAGCCCGCCCATGGTCTCCGCCAGCGGGACGTCATGGTTGGGCCAGTGGATCTGGTACAGGTCGATGTAGTCGGTCTGAAGGCATTGCAAGCTGCGCTCACAGGCATCCTGAATGGCATCCGGCCTGAGTTTCCTGCCGCCCAGTTTGGTCGCGATGACGGCTTCCTGACGGCGACCGCGCAGGGCTTCACCCAGCACCTCCTCGGACTTGCCGGCATCGTAGGCTTCAGCAGTGTCGAAGAAGTTGATGCCGGCATCCAGCGCGGCGTGGACGGTCGCGATGGAATCGGCGTCGTCCTGGTCGCCCCAGGCGATCTTGCCCCCGAACGGCCAGCAGCCCAGGGCGATGACCGACACCCTGATATCGCTGTTGCCCAGCATTGTGTAGCGCATGAGACCTCCTCCCGTGGACGGGAAGTATAGCAACAGGCAACGCAGGATGGAATTCATGTATACTGGGCGCTGCCGGAAGCGATACTGCAACAGAACAGGGAGATCATGGCAGCACAGGCCGTCACCCCCCAAAGCGAAGACTTTTCCAGGTGGTACAACGAGATTGTTTACAGGGCAGACCTGGCGGCGCAGTCCCCGGTGCGCGGGTCGGTCATCATCAAGCCCTACGGCTATGAGCTTTGGGAAGGCATTCGTGACGCGCTGGACCTGCGCTTCAAGGCCACCGGTCATCGCAACGCCTATTTCCCCCTGCTGATTCCGGAGAGTTACCTGCGGCGTGAGGCCGAGCACGTGGAGGGCTTCAGCCCGGAACTGGCGGTCGTCACGCACGCCGGCGGCAAGCAACTTGAGGAAGCGCTGGTTATCCGGCCAACCTCCGAGACGATCATCGGGGAGGCCTTCAGCGAGTGGATCCAGTCCTGGCGCGACCTGCCGCTGCTCATCAACCAGTGGTCGAACGTGGTGCGCTGGGAGTTGCGCACGCGTCCCTTCCTGCGCACTTCGGAGTTTCTCTGGCAGGAAGGGCACACCGCGCACGCCACCAGTGAGGAGGCGGAGGAAGAGACGCTGCAGATGCTGCGGATCTACGCCGACGTGGCCATCAACGAGGCGGCGATACCGGTCATCAGCGGCCGCAAGAGCAATATCGAACGCTTCGCGGGCGCCGTGCGGACCTACACCATAGAGGCGATGATGGGCGACAAACGCGCCCTGCAGGCCGGCACCAGCCACAACCTGGGCCAGAATTTCGCGCGCGCCTTTGACATTCAGTACCTGGACGAGAACAACGAACAGCGATTGTGCTGGACGACTTCCTGGGGATTGAGCACGCGCATGGTGGGCGCCGTCGTGATGGCGCATGGCGACGACACCGGCCTGCGCCTGCCGCCCCGCCTGGCTCCCTGGCAGGTCGTGATCGTGCCCATCACCCGTGGCGACGCGGAACGCGAGTCCGTGTTTGCGGCAGCGCGATCCATACAGGCGGAACTGGACGACGCCGGCGTGCGCACGCACCTGGACGAACGCGAGGGCTTGCGACCCGGCTTTAAATTCAATGACTGGGAATTGCGCGGCGTACCCCTGCGGCTGGAACTGGGCCCGCGCGACGTGGCGAGCGGAACGGTCGTGCTGGCGCGGCGCGACCTGCCGGGACGGGCGGGCAAGACGACTGTCGGGCGGGCCGGGCTGGCGCCGGCCGTGGCTGAAGCGCTGGCGACCATCCAGACCGACATGTTAACGACGGCGCAGGATTTTCAGGACGCAAACATCCACGACGTGGCGGACTACGAAGGTCTGCGCGAAGTCATCACGGCAGGGGGCTGGGCCAGGGGCTACTGGGCCGGCAACGACGATGAGGAGCGCCAGGTCAAGGATGAGACCGGCGCGACGATTCGTTGCTTCCCCTTCGACCAGGCGCAGGACCGCGGCCCCTGCCTGCTTACCGGCGCGGACGGCGGTGAAGTCGCCCTGTTCGCGCGCGCGTATTGAGGGCAGACTCTGTGTAATGTAGACAGCAAAGCGCCTGTGGGCCGGCAGCGGCGGGCAGGATTCCCTGCCTGAAGTTCTCCGGCTGCAATTTGACCATTGTCAAAAGTGCAGTCCTTTGTTATATTTGGCACAATTGACGGACAGACGGATCGCCCACCAAAATACTCCGTTACCCGTTTCTGCGGCCCTGCAGACCGGCCCGTGTTACCGGCGCAGATGTAGCAGGGATTTCATTCTTTAGGGAAGAAAATGGCCGCCTTTTTGATAGTCGACGTACAAGACCTGCAACACCGGCTGCAACAACGTGGAATCGTGGACCTGCAGGAACTGGCCGTAGGCCTGCGCGGCAACGCCACGCTGGTGGCCGGCCTGCTGGGCCCGGACAAGTTACGCGCCGTGGCCATCGTGGGCAGCGAGCAGGATGCTGCGCCCGGCGAGCGCCCGCGCGCGCAGCGCATCTTTCGCGCGGCCGGCTACACGCTGTGCCCGCCGACGCTGCGCAAACAACTGCACCACGTCCTGCTCACCAACTATCTGGGCGCGGAAGCCGAGCGACTGGACGAACTGATCCTGGTCACCGACAGCGAGGACCTGGTGCCGCTGCTGCGCGACGTACAGGCCGGCGGCAGCACGCGCATTCGCGTCTGGGGCCTCGACAACGTGCTCGAAGGCACGGACCTGGAGCAAAGCGTGGTCTTCCAGCCGCTAACCACGTTGCCGGGCCTGCAGCAGACGCGCAACGTCGCGCTCTACATCGATTTTGAGAACATCACCATCAGCCTGAACGAGCAGGGTTTCACGGTCAATCTGGACCATTTGATCGAACGTTTCATCTCCCAGGCCAACGCCTACGGCCAGGTCGTCAAGATGGCCGCCTACGCCCCCTGGTACCAGCGGGGCAGTTTGCCGCCCATGGTGGATTCGGCCGGCAGTGAAGTGGCGGACGATGCGCCGCGGCGTCTGCTGATGTCCAACATCGACGCCGTCAACAGCCTGCCGGGCAAGAACAGCGCGGACATGCGCATCGCGCGGGACGTCACCACCGATGCCAGCCATGACGATTCGGCCGACGTTTACATCATCGCCAGCGGCGATCGCGACTTCAACGACGTACTTACCGGTCTGCGCTCCCGTGGCAAGCAGGTCATCGTATGGGGTGTGCGCGGCAGCACCAGCCGCCAGCTGGAGATCAATCCGGGTATCGCCGTCGAGTACGTGGAAGACTTCACGGACCTGAAGACCCATCGCTCGATGTGGTCCGAGGCGACGCAGCATGAGAAGGCCGAGGAGACGGCCGCCTTCCTGCCCTCGCAGTGGAGCAGTGTGATCATCCAGCTGGACCGCATGACCATGGCCGGCGCCGATGACGCCGTGCCAGGTGAGGCGCTGGTCGAGAGACTGCTGCAGGTGGGCGCCGTGGCGTCAACCGGGCGCGGCGAGGACCTCGTGCTGCAGGCCCTGTCGCTCGGCATCCTCAAGGCAGTACCCGAAACGGGCAAGGTCACGCTGAATGCGGACCATCAAATCGTGGCCAGGACCCGGCTCATCACCGCCCGCATCGTCCTGCGGGTTGAGCGGACCTTGCAGGTGCGGCGCTGGGACTACGTGAACTACGGTTTTCTCATCAAGGGTCTGGCGATGGACCGCGAACTGGGACAACCTGGCTGCAACATGAGCGATCTGTGGCGCTCGGACTGGATTGATCGCCTGGTGCGGGAACAGGTACTCAATCGTGAATTGATTCCGCACCGCCTGAATCCGGACGATATGGTGCCCGTGATCAGTCTGCATCCAGGCTCTGAAAGCCTGCTGCAACTGCCGCGCCCGTCACAGGAGGCGCAAGGCGTCGAATGGAACGGGATCGACATGCAGCGGCTGACGGAACTGGAGCCGGAAACTGCGGCCATGGTGCGGCGTATCGTCGTCAGCGTTGAACAGTTCACGAGTTTTCGCCGCTTCCTGTGGTGCCCGCTGGGGAGCCTGCACAAGCGTTTGCAGGAATACGATGGCGGCGCGCACTTTCAGCGCGCGATCGACTATCTGGTGGCCAATGAAGCCATAGCGCTCAACGACTATCCCAACCCGCGCAGCAGCTTCCTGACCAAGGGCATTTCGCTACTGCCGGAAAGTCCCATTTGCAGCACCGTGCTGGCGCAACGGGACCGCCTGGTAGCGGTCTTGCTGGAGCTATACGACAGCGGCGCGCCGGTCACCCGCGCGGCGCTGGAAGAGCGGGCCTTCGACCTTGAGCCCGAACTGTGGCTATCAATCCTCGTTTCCGAAAATGTACTCAATGCAGTGCCGGGCAGCCCGGGCGCATACAGCCTGTTCCGGACGCATCACACGGTCAACCGGGTGGCCAACGCGCTGCGCCAGGAAGCCTGAGGCATGAGGAGGGAGCGTCCAGTTTACTGGATGCAGGAACTGGTGTGCCTGCGGGCGACATGATATGTCGCCCCTACGGGATGCTGCGGGCTTGCGCCCTTGCTAAATGGCACCGCTGGTACAGCATCCGTCGCGGGGCGATTTATCGAATCGCCCGCCAAACCCGCCACTCCCGGCACAGGAAACGGCCTTGTTGAGGGGATGCGCTTGCGCTACACTGCGCCGATTGAACCATGACCGCCACGCCACTGCCCGGCGTGACTGGTGACGGAGTACAGGGACAGCACATGGACCGGGAACAGAAGCAGACGCTGATCAGGGACTTCGCCCGACACGAGAGCGATACGGGGTCGCCCGAGGTACAAATCGCGATCCTGACGACCAGGATCAACCAGTTGACCGACCATTTGCGCGAAAACAGCCATGATGAGTCATCGCGTCGCGGTCTGCTTAAACTGGTGGGGAAGCGCCGGCGGCATTTGAATTACCTCAATCGCAAGAACCCCGATGCCTACCGCGAGATGCTGCAGCGGCTTGGCCTGCGACGCTAGCGACAGGGCAGAAATGCCGGAAATCGTCTATCCGGGATGGTCCGGCCGGGCCATCCTTTTATCGTTCGCGCCCGGAGCACAGGACCTGGAGTATGACGCCGGACAAGGCCGCCGGCGTCACACTCCAGTCCCTGTCTTTCGGGCCCCTGAAACACAGCAGGAGGCAGTATGAGTTCAGCAGACAACGGGTCCGGAATACGAAGCTGGTCGACCGAACTGGGAGGCCGGGAACTGACCATCGAGACCGGCCGCTTCGCCGAACAGGCGGGCGGCGCCGTTACGGTGCGCATGGGCGACACCATCGTTTTCGGCACGGCCACCATGGGCAAGCCGCCCAAAGGCCTCGATTTCTTCCCGCTGAAAGTGGACTTTGAAGAGAAGCTCTACGCGGCGGGCCGCATACCGGGCAGTTTCTTTCGGCGCGAGGGACGCCCGGCGGAGAGCGCCATCCTGGTGGCGCGCGTCACGGACCGCACGCTGCGGCCGCTCTTCCCGGCCGGCATGCGCAACGACGTCCAGGTCATCCTGACGACCTTCAGTCACGACCAGGAGACCTTCCTCGACATGCTGGCCAACGTGGCGGCCAGTTGCGCCCTGACCATCTCCAACGTTCCCTGGGATGGCCCGGTGGCCGGCGTGCGCATCGGCCTTATCGATGACGAGCTGGTGGTCAACCCGAGCATCCCGGACATGGAAAACAGCCGCCTGGACCTGCGCGTCAGCGGCACGGCGGAAGCCATCAACATGGTGGAATGCAGCGCGGACGAGGTGCCCGAGGAGACCGTGCAGGAGGCGCTGCAACTGGCGCACCAGGCCATTCAGCCGATCATCGCGTTGCAGAACGAGATTCGCGCCGAGGTCGGCAAGGAGAAATCGCCTTACGAGGTGGAGTCCGGCGACGCCGCGCTCAGCGGCGCCGTATACGACGCCGTTTACGACGAGGTGCGCGAGATTGTGCGTCAACATACGGAGCGCGCAGCGCGCAGCGCGGCCATGGCCGCGTTGGGCGAACGGGTAAAGGCGGAATACGCGGCGCGCATTGAGGCCGGTGAGGTCGACGCCGAAGACATCGACGCGGGACTCGACAAGGCCCTGAAGAGCGCGGTGCGACAGCGCATCGTCGAGGATGGCGTGCGCCCGGACGGGCGCGACAGCGTGACGATTCGCGCGCTGTCGGCTGAAGTCGGGCTGATCCCCCGCGTTCACGGTTCCGGGCTCTTTCAGCGCGGCCAGACCCAGGTGCTGACGATCGCCACGCTGGGCACGCCGCGCGACGCCCAGATGCTGGATGACCTGGGCGCGATGGATTCGCGCCGCTACCTGCATCATTACAACTTCCCGCCCTACAGCACGGGCGAGACGCGCATGCTGCGCGGCACCAGCCGGCGCGAGGTGGGCCATGGCTCCCTGGCGGAGGTGGCCCTGCGCGGCATGCTGCCGCCGGAAGATGAATTCCCCTACACCGTGCGCCTGGTCAGCGAAGTGCTGAGTTCCAACGGCAGCACCTCCATGGGCAGCGTTTGCGGCAGCACGCTGGCCCTGATGGACGCGGGCGTGCCGATCCGGCGGCCGGTGGCCGGCATCGCCATGGGGCTCATCAAGGAGGGCGACGGCGTCGCCGTGCTGACGGACATTCAGGGCATGGAAGACCACCTGGGGGACATGGACTTCAAGGTGGCCGGCACGGAGCAGGGCATCACGGCGCTGCAGATGGATATCAAGATCAGCGGCGTTTCCGGCGAGGTCATGGAACGGGCGCTGGCCCAGGCGCGCGATGCGCGGCTGCAGATACTGGAGGTGATGCGGGCGGCCATCGCCGAGCCCCGCGCCACGCTGAGCGACTTTGCGCCGCGCATCACGACGATCAAGATCGACCCCGAGAAGATCGGCGCGGTCATCGGGCCGGGCGGCAAGACCATTCGCGGCATCCAGGATGAGACCGGCGCAAAGATCGACGTCATGGAAGACGGTCTGGTGCATGTTTCAGCCGTGGAAGGCACGGCCGGCGAACAGGCGATCGAACGCATCAAGGCGCTGACCGAGGACCCGGAAATCGGCAGCGTTTACACGGGCAAGGTCACGCGCATCGAGCCCTTTGGCGCCTTCGTCGAATTTCTGCCGGGCAAGGACGGCATGGTGCACATCTCCCAGCTTGCCAGTCATCGCGTGGCCTCGGTTGAGGAAGAAGTCAGCCTCGGGGACGGGATCGAGGTCATGGTCGTTGACGTCGACAACATGGGCAAGGTGCGCCTGAGCCGCCAGGCGGTGCTGGAAGGCTGGACGGCCGAGGAAGCGCGCGAACGCGACCGTGGCGGGCGCCCTGGACGGGGCGGCGGCCGGGACCGCGGCGGGCGCAGTTCGGACCGGCGCGGCGGCGGTCGGCGCAGCCGGGACAACAATGCCGATCTCGAAATCGGACGCATCTACACCGGCGCGGTCAATCGCATCGAGCCTTACGGCGCCTTCGTCGAGTACCTGCCGGGGCGCGATGGCCTGGTGCACATTTCGCAACTGGCGGACTATCGCGTCGAATCGGTTGAAGACGAGGTCAAGATGGGCGACGAGATCATGGTCATGCTCATCGACATCGACCCGACGGGCAAGGTGCGGCTGAGTCGCCAGGCGGTGCTGGAAGGCTGGACGGCCGAGCAGGCGCGCGAACGCGACCGGGGCGGGCGTCGCTCCCGCGGCAGGGGGCGTTCATGAGTGACGACGACATCCCGGTCGAGTCACTGGCCGAGACCAGCAACTATGCCATCTGGAAATCCGAGGAGCCGGACGGCGAGTCCGTCTGGCACCTGGAACTGGGGCGGGTGACGCTGCACTTTTTCCGCGAGGAATGGGAGGAAATGCTACGTCTGATGCAGCTGGCGCGCAGGGGAAATGCCCGCTGAGCTGATTGCGCAGATGTTGAGGCAGCTGCCGCCTTCCGGCAGCACGCTCAGGCTGCTGGACCATGGCGGCCACTGCGCCGAACAGTTCCGCGCCCGGCGGCAGGACCTGGACATCCGCTGTGTATCATCGCTCCCGCCGAATGAGACCGGCGTGGACGCGATCATCGCGCTGGACCAGCCACTGGAGGAAGCGTTCCTGGCGGCGGCGCGCCACTGTCTGCGCCCCGGCGGCCGGCTCATCATCGGCTGGCAGCGCGGGGCACCCGAGGCCGGACAGCAACTGCGCCTGGAAGCCGCGGGCCTTGCGCGCATCCTGATTGAAACCCAGGGTCAGGCCCTGCTGCTGCGCGGTGAAAGACCGCATACGGCGCAGGACAGGCTGGAGCGCATCCGGCAGGTCGCTGATGGCGACCTGGTCAGGGACCCGGCCGCCTGGCCGGGACGATACATCCATCTGCTGGTGAAGCAAACGCCCGCTCGACCGCCCTGGACGTTGAAGCCGGGGGAGACGCTGCGCTGGCAAGCCCTGACCCTGGGCACGGGGACAGAATGCCGTCTGCCGGCTTTCAGCAGCCTGCCGCAGGCCGTGGCCTTTATGCAACCGGCGGTGCTGCAAGGCAGGATTCGTGACGTCAACAAGGTTGGCAAATTCCCCCGTGAAGTCGCCGGCGACTGGCCCTTGCCGCTGCTGCTGAATCCGGGCCCTGGAGAACTGGAGCGGGGCGAGACCGGGACCATCGACGTGGACCCGGCAACCGCCGCATTGCCGGATGAATGAGTGTCTGCGCGCCTGGGTCGCCAGGGCCGCCGGCGCCAGGGTGGGTCATTGCGCACGACTGCCCGGCAGTTCCTCAACCTCCCTGTGGCAGGTGCAGGCCGGCGAGCGCCGCCTCGTGCTGCGCGCGCTGGACAATGCCGACTGGTTGCGCGTTGAGCCCGATCTGGTCGCGCATGAGGTCGCCGCCCTGCAACATGCCTGTGGCGGCGGTCTGCCGGCGCCGCAGCCGGTGGCATGGGATGCGGAGGGGCAGGCCTGCGGCGTCCCCCTGCTGCTGATGACCTGGCTGCCGGGCGAGGTCCTGTTGCGTCCGGCCAGTCTGGACGACTGGTTGCGCCGGCAGGCCCGCGCGCTGCTGGCCATTCATCGCATACCGGCGCAGGACTTCGGCTGGTCGTGGTTTTCCTGGGCGCGGCCCGACCCGCAGGCGCCGGCCTGGAGCGAGTATCCTGAAGCCTGGGAACGCGCCATCGAAATCACGACCGGCCCGGCTCCCGCGGCCCCGTCATGTTTCATTCACCGTGACTTTCATCCGGTGAACCTGCTGTGGCAGGGGGAGCGCTTGAGCGCGGTGGTGGACTGGGTGAACGCCTGTCGCGGCCCGGCCGCCGTTGACCTGGCGCACTGTCGCGGCAACCTCGTCGCGCTGTATGGCATGGAGGTCGCCGATCGCTTTCTGCGGCATTATCATGACCTGGGCGGCGTGGATCACGGCGATATGGCCTGGTGGGAGTTGATGAGTCTGGTTGAAGGCCTGCCCGGTCCGCCGGAGGTGTACGCAGGCTGGGCGCCCTTTGGCATGCGGCACGTCACGCCCGGGCTGTTGCGCGCCCAGGCGGACGCGCGTCTGCTGGCCGCGCTGCGGCGATTGTCCTGAACCGGGGAGTGTCTGGTTTACTGGATACAGGAACTGGATGCGGTGAGCGTCATCGTGCGGTTATTGGCGTCGCTACAATTGTGGCTGGTTCCAGGCGAGGGCGGCATGATATGTCGCCCCTACGGGATGCTTCGGGCTTACGCCCTCGCTACCCCTTTCCAGGGATGCTTCGGGCTTGCGCCCTCGCTACCCCTTTCCAGGGATGCTTCGGGCTTGCGCCCTCGCT
>DAOUJM010000006.1:0-75275 GCA_034422695.1 Anaerolineae bacterium | reverse complement strand
GAGAACAAATGCCCTGTTGCGGTCGACGGCCCTCACCCCAAACCCCTTGTCCCGCCTTGGGGGGGCGGGAGCCCTTCTCAGGGAGAGGGGCTTTAACTTCACTCTCACAGGAGCCCTTTCCCACCTTCGGTGGGAACCCTTCAGGGAGAGGGGGAGAAAGGTCGACATTTCCCCAAGTGATTGCTTAAGCGGGTGCTGCTGGCACGCGATCTGGCGACGGCGCTGCAGCGGGCGGGCCGGCGCGGGGGCGGAGGGGCGGGAGCCCTCACCCCCCAACCCCCTCTCCCTCAGGGGGAGGGGGAGAAAGCCAGGGAGAGGGGGAGAAAGCGTGAGATGAGTCGATATTTCCCCAGGTAACTGGTGGGCGGGAGCAGTATACCCCTGCAAGGTTGCATTGGGGTGTCTGGCGCCGGCGCGGCGCCCCTGGCGCGGGGGCGGAGGGGTAGCAGTCCAATCGCGTTGAATGGTCATAATGCCGCGCGGGCGGCGGCATTATGATACGCCTCTCATCCCCGAAAGCGCGTCAGGAGCGGCGCCTGTGAGAGTTGCCTGGATTCTGTCGGGCGCCATGTTCAGTTCCTATCTGGGCATTTCCATTCTGGCGCCGGTGTTACCCCCACTGATGCGACAACTGGGTCTCAGCGAGTTTCAGGGCGGTCTGATCCTGACCGGCTCCTCCATCATGTGGGTCATCTTCAGCCCCTGGTGGGGCCGGCGCAGCGACCTGAGCGGGCGCAAACCGGTGATTTTGCTGGGGCTGGGCGGCTACGCGCTGGGCGTGGCGACCTTCGCCCTGGTGACGCAGGCGGGCCTGGACGGGGTCATCGCCAGCGCGACCGTGACCTGGCTGCTGCTGGTGGGGGCGCGCCTGATCGTGGGGATGCTGTTCTCGGCGGCGGGGCCGGCGGCCCAGGCCTACATCGCCGACGTCAGCGTTGGCCGGCAGCGCGTGAGCGCGATGGGCATTCTGGCGGCTTCCAATGGTCTGGCCACCATTCTGGGCCCGGCGCTGGCCGCCCTGGTGGTGGGCCTGGGTCTGGCGGCGCCGATCTTCCTGTCGGCGATCACGCCGCTGCTGGGCATGCTGCTGGTGTGGCGTCTGCTGCCCGCCATACCAGCCAAACTCAAGCGGGGCGAACGCGCGCCGGCACTGCGCGTCACGGACCCGCGCCTGCTGCCGCTGCTGCTGGTCGGTTTTTGCGTGATGAGCGGGCTTTCGGTGACGCAGTTCACCATCGGCTTCCTCTTCCAGGACCGGCTGGGCCTGGATGGGGTGGAGACGGCGCGGCTGGTGGGTCTGGCGGTGATGGCCAGCGGCGTGGCCCTGCTTTTTGCGCAGATGGTGCTGATCCAGGTCTTCCGGCTGACGCCGCTGATGCTGTTGCGCCTGGGCGTCCCGCTGATGCTGGTCTCGCTGCTCGTCCTGACGCTGGCGGCCGACTTCGCCGGCATGACGCTGGCGCTGGTGCTGATGGGCCTGGCCGTGGGCATGGTGATGCCGGGCTTCCGCAGCGCCATCACCTTCGCCGTGGAGCCGCATGAACAGGGCGCGGCGGCCGGTCTGGCGAATTCGGTGCCGGGCTACAGTTTCATCTTCGGCCCGCCGCTGGGCACCGCGCTCTATGGCGTGAGCTCCTGGTCGCCCTACCTGGTTGCGTCGCTGTTTGTGGTGGCCGCCTTCGCCATGTTGACGCTGCACGTGCGGGAGCGCGCGATGCAGCCGGCGACGTGAGGCGGGTCGCGGGGGCCCTCACCCCCCAACCCCCTCTCCCGGGGGGAGAGGGGGAGACTCAGGGAGAGGGGGAGAACAAATGCCTTGTTGCGGTCGACGGCCCTCACCCCCAACCCCTTGTCCCGTCCAGGGGGACGGGAGCGCCCTCACCCCCCCAGCCCCCTCTCCCTCAGGGAGAGGGGGAGTCCTGTCACGCCAGGTTGCGGGCGCCCTTTTCCCGTCCTGGGGGACGGGAGCGCCCTCACCCCCCAACCCCCTCTCCCGGGGGGAGAGGGGGAGTCCTTCCCAGGATTGAGGCTTGCTGTGTCTGTGACAAAGGGGGCAGCAGTCCAATCGCGCGAATGGTCCTAAAGACCGCGTTGCCGGGGCATTATGATACGCAGCGTGTCGTCCGCTTGCCTTCACTAATCGAGAGTCACCTGTGAAACCTGCCTGGATACTGTTTGGCGCCATGTTCTGCGCCAGCCTGGGGCACTCCGTGCTGGCGCCGGTGCTGCCGGCGCTGATGCGCGAGCTGGGCCTGAGCGCGCTGCAGGGCGGACTGCTGCTGACCGGCTCGTCCATCGTGTGGGTCATCTTCTGCCCCTGGTGGGGCCGCCGCAGCGACGTGCGGGGCCGCAAACCATTTATCATGCTGGGGCTGACGGGGCTGGCGCTGGGCGTCGGGCTGTTCGCGCTGGTCATGCAGGCCGGTCTGGACGGGGTCATCGCCAGCGCGACGCTTGTCTGGCTGCTGCTGATGGGGGCGCGCGTGATCGGGGCTGCCCTGCATTCGGCGGCCGCCCCGGCCACACAGGCCTACATCGCGGACGTCAGTTCGGGGCAACAGCGCACGAGCGCGATGGGCATCCTGTCGGCGGCCAAGGGACTGGGGAGCATCGCGGGACCGGCGCTGGGGGCGCTGGTCGTGGGTCTGGGCCTGAGTCTGGTCGCGCCGATCTTCATTTCGGCGCTTACGCCGCTGCTGGGCATGCTGCTGGTGTGGCGCCTGCTGCCGCAGGTGCAGTCCACCCTGAAGCGGGGCGAACGGGCGCCGGTCATCCGCGTCCATGACGCCCGCCTGCTGCCCCTGCTGGTCATCAGCTTTTGCGCGATGATGGTGCCCGCGGTGGTGACCTTCACCATCGGCTATCTGGTGCAGGACCGCTTCGGGCTGGACGCCATCGAGACCACCCGACTGACGGGTCTGGCGGTGATGGCCAGCGGCGTGGCCCTGTTCTTCGCCCAGATGGTGCTGGTGCAGGTGTTGCGTCTGTCGCCGCTGAAACTGCTGCGGCTGGGCATGCCGCTGGCGCTGTGCTCGCTGTTGCTGCTGGCGGGCGCCGCCAGTTCCATGCTGGTGATGCTGGCGATGGCGCTGATGGGCCTGGGCATCGGGATGGTGCAGCCGGGCTTCCGCAGCGCGGTGACCTTCGCCGTGGAGCCGCACGAGCAGGGCGCGGCGGCCGGCCTGGCCAGTTCGATCCCCGCCTACAGCTACATCATCGGCCCGGCGCTGGGCACGGCGCTGTACGGCATCAATCCGGTCTCGCCTTTCCTGCTGGCGTCGGTGGTGATGCTGGCCGGCATCGCGGTGCTTGCCCTGCATCCGCGCACACGGGCGGTGCAGCCCGCGATCTGAGTCGGTGGCCTGTGGCCCGCCCTCACCCCCCGGCCCCTGTCCTGCCTTGGGGGGCGGGCGCCCTCACCCCCCAACCCCCTCTCCCCCCGGGAGAGGGGGAGAAAGTCAGAGAGGGGGAGAACAAATGCCTTGTTGCGGTCGACGGCCCTCACCCCAAACCCCTTTTTCCATCTTTGACGGGAGCCCTTCTCAGGGAGAGGGGCTTTAACTTCACTCTCACAGGAGCCCCTTCCCACCTTCGGTGGGAGCCCTTCAGGGAGAGGGGGAGAGACGGCCTGGTGCTGTACGCGGGCGGTGCAGCCGGCGATTTGAGGCAGCGTCCTGTGGCCCTCACCCCAAACCCCTCTCCCGGGGGGAGAGGGGCTTTAACTTCACTCTCACAGGAGCCCTTCCATCAGGGGGAGTGTTTCGCGCATTATGTTGGCGTTGCTGCGTTTGACCTGGCTGGTGCAGTATTGACACCCGCGCAGCGTGCAATCTGATTTTCCTCCGCTGCAGTCCAATCAGGCTGAATGGTCCTAATGTGGCGACGCTGAAGGCACTATGATTTGCGCTAGGTTGTCGCTGCCATTGCTACGTATGCGTTGAGTTCCCTGTGAAACCTGCCTGGATTTTGTTTGGCGCCATGTTTTGCGCCAACATGGGCCATTCCGTACTGGCGCCGGTATTGCCGCCGCTGATGCGCGAGCTGGGTCTGAGCGCGTTGCAGGGCGGGTTGATTCTGACCGGCGCCTCCATTGTGTGGGTCATTTGCTGCCCCTGGTGGGGCCGGCGCAGCGACGTGCTGGGCCGCAAGCGGGTCATCATGCTGGGGCTGGCGGGCTACGGGCTGGGGGCGGTGCTGTTCGCCATCTTCGTGCAGGCCGGACTGGACGGCGTCATCGCCGGCGCGACGCTGGTGTGGTTGCTGCTGGTGGGGTCACGCATGATCGTGGGCGGGATGTACGCGGCGGCGGCGCCGGCGGCCCAGGCCTACATTGCGGACGTCAGCACGGGACAGCAACGCACGGCCGCGATGGGCATTCTGTCGGCTTCCAACGGCCTGGGCAGCATGCTGGGCCCGGCGCTGGGGGCGGTGGTCGTGAGCATGGGGATGAGCCTGGTCGCGCCGATCTTCATGTCGTCCCTGATGCCGCTGGTGGGTCTGTTGCTGATCTGGCGCCTGCTGCCGTCGATACGGTCGCCGCTGAAACAGGGCGAACGCCCGCCGCCGCTGAATATCCTCGACACGCGCCTGCTGCCCCTGATGCTCATCGGCTTCTGCGTGATGCTGGTGCCGGCGGTGGTGTCCTTCACGCTGGGCTTTCTGGTGCAGGACCGCTTCGGGCTGGACGCCATCGAGACCGCGCGGCAGACCGGGCTGGCGGTGACGGTCAGCGGCGTGGCGCTGTTCTTCGCGCAGATCGCCCTGGTGCAGTACCTGCGCCTGTCGCCGCTGAAGCTGCTGCGCCTGGGCATGCCGCTGGTGCTGGGCTCGGTGCTGCTGCTGGTCAGCGTCGCCGGTCCCCTGCAACTGATGCTGTCCATGGTGCTGATGGGCCTGGGCGTCGGGATGGCGTTTCCGGCCTTCCGCAGCGCGGTGACCTTCGCCGTGGAGCCGCACGAGCAGGGCGCGGCGGCCGGTCTGGCGAGCGCCATGCCCGGTTACAGTTACATCGTCGGCCCGGCGCTGGGCACCGCGCTGTACGGCCTGGCGCCTTTCCTGCCCTTCGTGTTGACCTCGGTGGTGATACTGGCCGGCATCGCCGTGCTGTTCCTGCATCCGCGCACGCGGGCGGTGCAGCCGGCGATCTGAGGTCCCTCTCGCACCCAAAGCCAAAATTCCTTTCCGTCTTGCGACGAGAGTTCTTGCTCAATCTCTGTTTCACGTGGGCGCAGGGCCCTCACCCCCAACCCCCTCTCCCTCAGGGAGAGGGGGCTTTTTCTCATGGAGATGGGGAACATTTTCGTGGTGCGAGACTGGATTCCGGTTTGGGATGAAGCTGGTTCAACGCCAGCGCGGCGGCGGATGTATCCGCCGGCGCAGCAACAGGCCTGGTTGCAAGGCCCTCACCCCCCGGCCCCTTTCCCGCCTTGGGGGGGCGGGAGCCCTTCCGCTCAGGGAGAGGGGGAGAACAAATGCCTTGTTGCGGTCGACGGCCCTCACCCCAAACCCATGTCCCGTCTTGACGCGGGCGCCCTCACCCCCCGGCCCCTTTCCCGTCTTGGGGGACGGGAGCCCTTCCCTCAGGGAGAGGGGGAGACTCAGGGAGGGGCGGGCGGTGCAGCCCGCGGTCTGAGTCGGCGTCCTGCAGTCCCCGGCGCCCTCACCCCAAACCCCTCTCCCGGGGGGAGAGGGGCTTTAACTTCGCTCTCACAGGAGCCCTTCCCGCTCAGTCGCGGGAGCCCTTCAGGGAGAGGGGGAGAGGGGGCTGGTGCTGCACGCGCGCCGTGCAGTCTGCGGCTGATGGAGTCCTGCAGTCCCCGGCGCCCTCACCCCCCAACCCCTTTCCCGCCTTGGGGGGCGGGAGCCCTTCCGCTCAGGGAGAGGGGGAGTTCGTTATGGTGGGAGAGCGTTGTACTTTTCTCGCCCGTTTGCGGAGCCTCATCGCTGGTCTCCTCTTTCCGTCCAGGGGGCAGTCCAATTACGCGCATTGGTACCAGGGCCGCCGGGCGGACGCGCTAACATAAGAGGCAAGTCAGCCCAATTCCACGCTACGTGAGACATCCGTGAAACCCGCCTGGATTCTGTTCGGCGCCCTGTTCAGCGCCAACCTCGGCTATTCCGTACTGGCGCCCGTGCTGCCCTCGCTGATGCGCCAACTGGGCATGAGCGAACTGCAGGGCGGTCTGATGATGTCGGTGTCCTCCATCGCGTGGATCCTGTTCAGCGCCTGGTGGGGGCGCTACAGCGACCGGCGCGGGCGCAAGCCGGTCATCATCATCGGGCTGGCGGGCTACGCCTTTGGCTCGGGCGTCTTCGCGCTGGTGATGCAGGCGGGCCTGGACGGCGTCTTCGCCGGCGTGATGCTGACCTGGCTGCTGCTGGTGGGATCGCGCCTGCTGGTGGGCGCGCTGTTTTCGGCGGCCATTCCGGCCGCGCAGGCCTACATCGCGGACGTCAGCAGCGGGCGGCAGCGCACGAAGGCCATGGGTATCCTGACGTCGTCGGTCGGTATGGGCAACATCATGGGCCCGGCGCTGGGGGCGGTGGTGGTGACCCTGGGTCTGGGGCTGGTGGCGCCCCTGTTCCTGGCGGCCCTTAGCCCGCTGATCGGCGTGCTGCTGGTCTGGCGCTGGCTGCCGGCGGTGCGCCCCGTGCTGGTGCAGGGCGAGCGCGCGCCGAAGCTGGGCATGTTCGACGGCCGTCTGCTGCCCTTTCTGTTCTTCGGCTTCTGCGCCCTGCTGGTGCTCTCGATGGTGCAATTCACCATCGGCTTTCTGGTGCAGGACCGCTTCGGGCTGGACGCGATCGAGACCACGCGCCAGACGGGCCTGGTGGTGATGGGCAGCGGCGTCGCCCTGTTGTTCACCCGGCTGGTGCTGATTCAGGTGTTTCGCCCGTCGCCGATGAAGCTGCTGTGGGTGGGGATGCCGCTGATGCTGGCCTCGCTGCTGCTGATGGCCTTCGCCGTCAGTATCCTGCATTTGCTGCTGGCGATGGTGTTGCTGGGCCTGGGCATCGGGATGGTGCAGCCGGGTTTTCGCAGCGCCATCACCTTCGTCGTCGAGCCGCGTGAGCAGGGCGCGGCGGCCGGCCTGGCGAGCGCCATGCCCGGTTACGGCTTCCTCTTCGGCCCGGCGCTGGGCACCGGCCTGTACAGCGTGGACCCCTTCCTGCCCTATCTGGTCACCGCGCTGGTGGTGCTGGGCGGCATCGCGGTGCTGTTGGTGCATCCGCGCACGCGGGTTATGCAGCCGGCGACGTGAAGGCGCTCTCGCAGCCAAAATTCCTTTCCGTCTTGTGACGAGAGTTCTTCATCGTTTCCTGCTTTACTTGGACGCGGGGCCCTCACCCCCAACCCCTCTCCCTCAGGGAGAGGGGGCTTTTCTCATGGAGATGGGGGAGTCCTGGCACGCTGAGTCGCGGGAGCCCTTCTGCCTGGTTGTGGGCGCCCTCACCCCCCGGTCCCCTTTGTCCCGTCCCGAGGGACGGGAGCCCTCACCCCAAACCCCTCTCCCTCAGGGAGAGGGGCTTTAACTTCACTCTCACAGGAGCCCTTTCCCACCTTCGGTGGGAGCCCTTCTCAGGGAGATGGGGGAGCATTTTTGTGGTGCGAGACTGGATTCCGATTTGGAATGAAGCTGGTTCAGCGCCAGCGCGGTGGCGGGTGACGGCGGCGCTGCCGGAGGCCGGCGGGCCAGCCGAGCATCTTGGCGAGGTCGCCGGTGGCGCGGATGAGGGGTAGCAGCAGCAGGGCCGGCAACCAGGCGCCCCGTCCGCGCAGGCGCCACAGGCGTTGCAGCGGGCGCGCCAGGTAGGCGAGGCCCGCCAGCAGCAGTAGCCCCCACCAGAGTGGATGGGACAGCCGGCCGGCGAGCAGCAGCGTTGGCAGGGCCAGCAAATACGTCGCGTAGCGGATGAAATGGCGCTTCGTCCAGAGTCCGGCGACGCCGTCGCCGCGGGCGTAGCGGTAGTACTGGCGGAAGAAGGCCGGCAGCGAGGGCCGCGGGCGGAAGTGCGCGATGGCCGCGGGCGCGAAGACGAAGGGCCCGCAGAGTTGGCGCAGGCGCAGGTCGAAGACCAGGTCCTCGCCGTGCTCGAGCCATTCCGGGTAGCCGCCGACGGCCCCCCAGGCGCTCTTGCGGAAGGCCACGCTGCGGCTGCTGGGCAGGAAACGGCGGCCGTCAATTTCGCCGGCCAGCGGCAGGGTCGTGGCGCCGAGGGCCAGCTCGAAGGTGGTCTGCGGATCGGCGCGGAAAAAGCCGGCCACGGCCTGGACTTCGGGGTCCGCCAGCAGGGGATCGCTCAAATGCTGCAACCAGTCCGGCGCGAGGCGCACGCCGGCGTCGGTGACGGCGATCAGGTCGGCGCGGGCGGCGTGGATGGCGAGGTTGCGGCCGCGGCTGATGTTGCAGCCCGGCTCCTCAAGCAGGCGCAGCGGCAGGCGGTCCCGGTAGCTACGGATGATGGCGACGGTGTCATCGTCGCTGCCGCCGTCGGTGATGACGATTTCGTCGGGCGGGCGGGTCTGGGCCAGCAGGGAGTCCAGCAAGGCGGGCAGGCTGGCGCTTTCGTTGCGCACGGTGAAGATGAGGGAGATCATGGCGGGAGTATACTCTTCATAATATATGGTGATGTTTCGGGGGAGGGCGCCCTCACCCCCGGCCCCTCTCCCCCAGGGAGAGGGGAGCCTTGTCCCGCTGAGTCGTGGGAGCCCCTTCCCCAACCCCCTTGTCCCGTCCTGGCTGTGGGCGCCCTCACCCCCCAACCCCCTTGTCCCGTCTTGGGGGACGGGAGCCCTTCTCAGGGAGAGGGGGAGCCCTGTCTAACTGAGGCGCGGGGCCCTTTTCCCGTCCTGGGGGACGGGAGCCCCTTCCCACCTTCGGTGGGAGCCCTTCAGGGAGAGGGGGAGAAAACACATTCTTTTCCTGGTACTGTTTCAGGGCAGGAAGCAGGAAGTTCTGATGGAGGCTGCGCATGTGTCGCAATATACGCAGGTTGTACAACTGTGATCCGCCGGCGGACGAGGCGGAGGTGCGCGCGTCGGCGCTGCAGTACGTGCGCAAGGTCAGCGGCTATCGCAAACCTTCGCGCGTCAATGAAGCGGCCTTTGAACGCGCCGTGGACGAGGTGACGGCGGCCACGGCGCGTCTGCTGGCGACGCTGGAGACGAAGGCGCCGCCGCGGGCGACATGATATGTCGCCCCTACGTCACTGCAGGGGCGCATTGACCGAATGTAGGGGCGATTTATCAAATCGCCCGCAGCAACCCGCGCATCGCCCACTGCAGGGGAGGGTCCTTCTTTGACGGCCTGGGCGCCCTCACCCCCCAACCCCCTCTCCCTCAGGGAGAGGGGGAGACAAGAAGGGAGAGGGGGAGTTAACGCGGGATGGAGATGTTTGTTGGGCGGTTGCGGGAAAGGGTTCTCTACGGGTCCAACTGTTGGCGCGGACAAGGGGCAAGGGTCAGCAGTGCGTCTTTGACGGCCTGGGCCTCACTGGCTACCGGCGCAGGGCGACATGGCGGGCGACATGATATGTCGCCCCTACATCATTGCAGGGGCGGATTAACCGACTGTAGGGGCGATTTATCAAATCGCCCGCAGCAACCCGCGCATCGCCCACTGCAGGGGAGGGTCCTTCTTTGACGGCCTGGGCATGGGCGCCCTTTTCCCGTCTTGGCGGACGGGAGCCCTCCCCCGGCCCCCTTGTCCCGTCCTGGCCGTGGGCGCCCTCACCCCCCGGCCCCCTCTCCCTCAGGGAGAGGGGGAGTTAACCGTAGGGGCGATTTACCAAATCGCCCGCCCTGTCGTCCCGTCGCACACGGGCGACATGATATGTCGCCCCTACAGGATGCTTCGGGCCGGAGCCCTCGCTACCCCTACTGTTGCGACGCAAATAACCGCACGATGACGCTCCCCTCATCCAGTTCCTGTATCCAGTAAACCAGACACTCCCCCGAACAGTGTGTCTTTGACAGCCAGGGCATGACCGGGCTACCATCACGCACTGGCCACAGGAAAGGGTTGTCTTATGGGACGACTGGCGGGCAAGCGGGCGATCGTCACCGGAGCCGCGCAGGGGCTGGGCAAGGCGACGGCGCTGCGCTTTGCCGAAGAGGGCGCGCAGGTGCTGGTCAGCGACGTGAAGGCTGACATGGTGGCGGCGGTGGCCGACGAGATCGAGGCCGCGGGCGGCAGGGCGCAGGCGCTGGCCGCGGACGTCAGTTCGGCGGCGGACGCCGAACGCACGGTAGCGGCGGCTGTCGAGCATTTCGGCGGGCTCGACGTGCTGGTGAACAACGCCGGCGTCATGGGCTACGGCACGGTGGCGGCGGCGACGGACGCGGACTGGCAACGCATCATCGGCATCAACCTGCACGGGACCTTTCTTTGCTCACGCGCGGCGATCCCGGTCATGGCGCAGGGCGGTGGCGGCAGCATCGTGTGCATTTCCTCCATTTCAGGCCTGCTGGCGCAGCCGAATCAGGCGATCTACAACGCCAGCAAGCACGGTGTGATCGGCCTGGTGCGCTGCATGGCGCTGGACCACGCGCAGGAGGGCATCCGCGTCAACGCGGTCTGCCCGGGCATGATGCTCACGCCGATGCTGACGCATTTGCCGGAAGAGCAACTGGCGGGCTACGCCCAGGCCAACATGCTCAAGCGCGGCGGCGACCCCGCCGAGGTCGCGCAACTGGTGTTGTTCCTCGCCAGCGACGAGTCATCCTACGTGACGGGCGCGGTGCTCCCCGCCGACGGTGGCGAATCGGCAAAATAGCCGGACGGCGTCGCCTTCCACTGGAAATCCCGCAGCGTCGCGGCCGCTTGTCTCGTCCCGGGGGACGGGCGCCCTCACCCCCCGGCCCCCTCTCCCTCAGGGAGAGGGGGTGACGTAGAGGGGGTGACGATTTGTGGATGGGAGGCCCGTCTTTGACAGGCAGGGCGTCTCTGGCTACCGGCGCAGGGAGGCCTGGCGGGCGACATGATATGTCGCCCCTACATCCGAAGCGACCCCCGCATCATGCACCGCAGGGGCGAATTAACCGTCTGTAGGGGCGAATTATCAAATCGCCCGCAGGGACCGGCGCACCATCCGACGCAGGGCGACATGGCGGGCGACATAATATGTCGCCCCTACATCACCCACGCCCCTACACCACCCACTGTAGGGGCGAATTATCAAATCGCCCGCAGGAACCCCGCGCATCGTCCATCGCCCGCTGCATGGGAGGCCCGTCTTTGACAGGCAGGGCGTCTCTGGCTACCATCGGCAGCCGGAGTAAGGGCGCGGGAGAGGGCGATTGTGGGACGACTGGCGGGCAAGCGGGCGATTGTCACCGGCGGCGGCTCGGGGCTGGGCCGCGCGACCTCCCTGCTCTTCGCGGAACAGGGCGCCCGGGTGCTGGTCAGTGACGTGAACGCCGACAGCGCGGCGGCGGTCGCTGCCGAAATTACGGCGGCGGGCGGCGAGGCGCGGGCGCTGCGGGCGGACGTCAGCCAGGCGGCCGACGCGGAGCGCCAGGTGGCGAGCGCCGTCGAGCACTTCGGCGGGCTGGACATCCTGGTGAACAACGCCGGCGTGTTTCGGCAGGGCACGGTGGCGGCGGCGACGGATGAGGACTGGGACTACATCATCAGCGTCAACCTGTACGGTGTCTTTGCCTGTTCGCGCGCCGCGATCCCGGTCATGGCGCAGGGCGGCGGGGGCAGCATCGTGTGCGTCTCCTCCACTTCCGGTGTGATCGGGCAGGCGCTGCAGGCGATCTACAACACCAGCAAGCACGGCGTGATCGGCCTGGTGCGCTGCATGGCGGCGGACCACGCGGCGGAGGGCATCCGCGTCAACGCGGTCTGTCCGGGCCTGATGCTCACGCCCCTGCTGGCGCATTTCTCGGAAGAGGACCACGTGGAAGCTGCGGCCAAAAGCATGTTGAACCGCGGCAGCGACCCCGCCGAAATCGCGCAACTGGTGCTTTTCCTCGCCAGCGACGAGGCCTCCTACGTGACCGGCACGGCCATGCTGGCGGATGGCGGGGAGACCGCGCGCTAGCGCCGGCCCGCCGGCAGTCAGCGAGTGTTGTTTCCAACATTAAGGACGGAAAATGCGTGACGTGGCGTTCTGGCCCAAGAAGTTTCTTGACGAGGTGGAGGGCGCGACGGTGGAGCGCGGCGTCCTGCTGCATGCCCTGGGCGGGCCGAGCTTCGCCTACCGCACGCCGCAGGCGCTGGCCTGGATCGACCCCTACTTTTATGGCACGCCGGACGACTCCGTGCCGGACGCCTACCGCGCCGTGCCGATTTCCATCAAGCCGGATGAGGTGAGCGCCGGCGACATCATCTTCTCGACGCACGACCACGTCGATCACTGTCACGAGGGCTCGCTGCTGCCGATGCTGGCCAACAGCGAGGCCTTCTGCATCGCGCCGGCCTCCTCGGCGCGGCTGATGCGCGGCTTCGGCATCCCCGACGAGCGCATCCGCGAGGTGAAGCCGGGGGACAGCATCGGCTTCCGCGACCTGACGATTCGCGTCTATCCCTCCTACGACCCCAACGAGCCGCTGGCCGTCTCCTACATCCTGGAGTCCGGCGGGACCACGTTCTTCGTCTCCGGCGACACCTCCGACGGGCCGGCGCTGGCGGAGATCGGCGAGCGCGAGGCGCCGGATTACGCGCTGCTGGCCTTCGGCCGCACCTGGTACATGGACGAGGCGGAGATGCTGCGGGTGGCGGCCATACTGCGCCCCGGCACGCTGATCCCCTTCCACTGGGAGTTCTGGCGCAACCACACCGGCGACATCGTTAAATTCTTCGAGTTGTATTTCAGCCAGAAGCCGGCTTTCGACGTGAAGATCCTGAGTATCGGCGACTCGCTGGCCATGGGCGGCTGAGGCGCGGACAAGGAGAGCAGAGGATGAGCATTACCATCGACCACGTGGCGCTGATGGTCAGCGACCTGGAGCGCTCGCGGCGTTTCTACTGCGACCTGCTGGGCCTGGAGGTCGTCTCGCCGGAGGAACACAACGACGGCCCCATCTCCGAGATGGTGGCCATGGAGCGGGTACACATGCGCGAGTACCGGCTGCGGGCGCCGGGCGGCGTCAACGGCCATACGCGCAGCGCCGAACAGGGCTTCACCTTCGACCTGATCCAGTGGATTCATCCGGAGAGCCCGAGTGGGCGTTTCCCGCTGCACCACGTGCCCAGCGCGCACATCTGCTTCGGCGTGGAGGACGTGCCGGCGACCTACGAGAAGCTAAAGGCGGCGGGCGTCGAGATCGTGTCGCCGCCGGTGCGCTTCGAGGGCGAGGGCGAGTGGCACGTGCTCTTCTTCCATGATCCGGACGGCAACTTGCTGGAGCTGAACGAGATCGGGACGGGGGAGCAGGTGCCGCATGACTTCGAGTGGACGGAGGATTGATGAGCGCGCTGGAGCAATTCCTGCAGGACCCCGCCTCCATCGTGGTGCTGCTGGGCGCCGGGGCGATCGGCGCGATCTTCGTGCTGATCGTGGCGCTGCTGCTGATCAACCGGCGCGAGCGCGAGATCCGGGCGCTGCGGGTGGACCACAGCCTGGAGCGCGACCGGCGCTCGCGGCTGGAGGTGGAGAAGGAAGCGCTGGACAGGCAGATGTCTGACGCGCGCGCGGAAACCGAGCGCATGTTTCGCGCGCAGGAGGCGACGCAGGAGCAACTGGGCGAGGCGCGCAACCAGGAGGCGCGGCTGGAGACGGAGAAGAACGCGCTGGACCTGCGCCTGGGCGAGGTGCAGCGCGAGCGCGAGGCCCGCGAACGGGAGCGCGACGGGCTGCGGGCGCAGCTGGAGGAAGCGGGCAACAAAATCACCGAACTGGAATCGCAACTGAAGCATGGCGAGGGACTGCGGCGGCAGCTGGAGCACGCCGAACAGCGCCTGAAGGAGACCTTCGATTCGCTTTCCGGCGAGGCGCTGAAGAGCAATCGCGAGCAGTTGCTGGCCGACCTGCGGCGCGAGAACACGAACGCGCAGCAGACGGTGGGCGGCCTGGTCAAGCCGATTGGCGAGACGCTGGAGCAGTTGAAGCAGTCCCAGACCAGCCTGGACACGCGCATCAGCGACCTGCGGCAGAACTCGAGCGACCTGGAGGACCAGACGCGGGAACTGGTCAATGCCTTGCGGCGCGGCCCCAACGTACGCGGGCGTTGGGGCGAGTTGCAGTTGCAGCGCTGCGTTGAACTGACCGGCATGCTGCAGCACGTGGACTTCGAGACTCAGGTGGACGTGCCCGGCGACGGACAGCGGCTGCGCCCGGACATGGTGGTGCATTTGCCCAACAACCGCATCATCGTGGTCGACGCCAAAACCCCCATGGACGCCTACCTCGCCGCCTGGGAGACGCAGGACGAAGAGGAGCGCGGCGCCTTTTTGCAACAGCATGCCAATCAGGTGCGTCGTCAACTGGATGAACTCGCAAAAAGGCGCTATCAGGAAATAATCGGCCAGAGTCCCGATTTTGTGGTCATGTTCCTGCCCGGCGAAGTCTTTTACAGCGCCGCGCTGGAGCAGCAGCCGGCCCTGATCGAGCATGGCATGGAGAGCCGGGTGCTGATCGCCACGCCGACGATCCTGGTGGCGCTGTTGCGTTCGGTGCACATGGGCTGGCGCGAGTCCGAGCTGGCGCGCGAGGCGGAAGAGATTGGCCGCCAGGGACAGGTCCTGTTTGAGCGAACCAGCAAGGTGATCAAGTACATCGGCGACATCCGCAAGGGGCTGGTCACCAGCGTCGATGCCTATAACCATGCGATTGGCTCGCTAAACAGTCGCTTCATTCCGCACGTAGAACGGTTCCGCGATCTGCAGTCGATCAGCGGTGAAGAGGCGCCGCAACTGGAGCCCCTGTCCACCGACCTGCGGCGGCCGCGCAAGCTGTCGCTGAAGGCCGGGCAGGGCGAGGAAGCAGGAGACGACTAAAAGGGCCGCCAGGCCTGGAGGAGGGTTGGATGGGCACTGTCACCATACTCGATCATGTTTCGGTCACGGTCAGCGACATGGAACGCTCGCTGGCCTTCTATTGCGGCGTGCTGGGCATGGAGGAGGTCGAGCGGCACCGCCTGGAGGGCGAGACCATCTCGAAGATGGCCGGCAAACCGGACGTGGTGATGCAGGTCGTGAGGATCAAGGCGCCGGGCTCGCCAAAGGTGCTGCTGGACCTGCAGCAGTATCTGCAGCCGGAGGGCAAGGTCTCCGACGCGCAGCTGGGCGACGTGGCGCATTCGCATTTGTGCTATGGCGTGACGGACGTGTGGGGCACCTACCGCGAATGGAAAGAAAAGGGCGTGGACTTCGTCTCCGAGCCGGTCACCTTCGACCTGGGCTGGGGCGTGGTGCACGTGGTGTTCTTCAAGGACCCGGACGGCTACGTGCTGGAACTGGTGCAGGACCCGATTGAGCTCAAGGAAGGCGCGGAGATGCCGGGATGAGTGGCGCGACGCGCTACGGGCTGGAGGGCCAGGCGGCGATCGTCACCGGCGCCGGCCGCGGCATCGGCCGCGCGATTGCCCTGCGCCTGGCGCGCGAGGGCGTGAACGTGACGGTGGCCGACATCGACGGCGGGAACGCGGCGGCGGTCGCGCTGGAGGTCGAGGCGGCGGGCAGCTCCGGCCTGGCGCAGCGGGCGGACGTGACGCAGCGCGACGAGGTGGAGGCCATGGTGGCCGCGACGGTCGGGCGCTTCGGCCGGCTGGACATTCTGGTCAACAACGCCGGCATCGGCATCATCCAGCCGCTGCTGGAGGTGGACGAGGCCAGCTGGGACGCGCAGATGGACGTCAACGCGAAGGGCACGTTGCTGTGCACGCAGGCGGCGGCGCGCCGGATGATCGCGGGGGGTCGGGGCGGGCGCGTCATCAACAACGCCTCCGGCGCGGGCAAGATCGCGCCGGGCGCGGCCACGCCGCTGGGCGCCTACGCGGCCAGCAAGCACGCCGTGGTGGGGCTGACGCGGCAGTTTGGCGCCGAACTGGCGCGGCACGGGATTCTGGTCAACTGTCTCTGCGCCGGCATCGTGGACACGGAGATGTGGGCGCTGATCGACCGCGAGGTCGCCGCGCTGGAGGGGGCGGAGGTCGGCTCGGTGATGCAGCGGGCGGTGGACAGCATCCCGCTGGGGCGCGTGCAGCAGCCGGAGGACGTGGCCAACATGGTCGCCTTCCTGGCGTCGGCGGACGCCTCCTACAGCACCGGCCAGGCGTTTAACGTAAGCGGCGGGATGCTGCCCTACTGACCGGCAAGACAGGGAGGCGAGCGATGAGGGCTGACAACGGCGTGCGCGAAATCACCTTCGCCGAGGCGATCAACGAGGCACTGCACGAGGAAATGCGGCGCGACGACGACATCCTGGTGGTGGGCGAGGACGTGGGCCGCGCCGGCGGCGTCTACAAGATCACGCAGGGTCTCTACGACGCCTTCGGTGAGGAACGCGTGCTGGACAGCCCGATCTCCGAGGCCGGCATCACCGGCCTGGGCGTGGGCGCGGCGCTCAGCGGGCAGCGGCCGGTGGTGGAGATCATGTTCGGCGACTTCACCGCGCTGGTGATGGACCAGGTGGTCAACCAGGCCGCGAAGATTCACTATATGTCGGGCGGCAAGTGGCGCGTGCCGATGGTGCTGCGCACGACGATGGGCGCGGGGCGGCGCGCGGCGGCGCAGCACTCGCAGAGTCTGCACGCCTGGTACTGTCACATCCCCGGCCTGAAGGTCGTGCTGCCCTCCTCGCCGCAGGACGCCAAGGGCCTGCTGAAATCGGCGATCCGCGACGACAGCCCGGTCATCTTCTTCGAGGACAAGATGATGTACCGCGAGAGCGGCCCGGTGCCGGCGGGCGACTACAGCATCCCGCTGGGCGAGGCGAATATCTGCCGCGAGGGCGGCGACATCACCCTGATCGCGACCTCCAGCATGGTCACGGTGGCGCTGCAGGCGGCGGAGGAACTGGCCGCGGAAGGCATCAGCGCGGAGGTCATCGACCCGCGCACGCTGGTGCCGCTGGACGAGGATGCCCTGGTCGACTCGGTGCGCAAGACCTCGCGCTGCATCGTGATCGACGAGGGCTACCGGCGCTTCGGCGCCACGGCGGAACTGGCGTCGCTGGTGGCCGAGCGGGCCTTCTACTGGCTGGACGCGCCGGTGTTGCGCATCGGCGCCATGGATGTGCCGGTGCCCTTCAGCCCCTCACTGGAAGACCTGACGATTCCGAACGCGGCCATGCTGGTGACGCGCGCGCGGGAACTCGTGCGCGGTGAGGCGGGGCCCTCACCCCAAACCCCTCTCCCGGGGGGAGAGGGGCTTTAACCACTGTTGAGAGAAGGCTTTAGGCGCTGGAACCATGGATGGAAGGTTCTCTCAAAAACCTGGAAGCGGGGTGAGTCCGTGTATCGCGTGGTGATGCCGGCGCTGGAGATGGCGCAGGAGACGGGCACGCTGCTGCGCTGGCTGAAGGCCGAGGGCGAGCAGGTGCAGCGCGGCGAGCCGCTGATGGAAATCGAGACCGACAAGGTCACGCTGGAGATTGAGGCCGGTGGCAGCGGCGTGCTGGCGCAGGTCAGCGCCGCGCCGGGCGACGAGGTGCCGGTGGGTCAGGTGATCGCGCTGCTGCTGGGCGAGGGTGAGGAGGCGGGCGCCCTCAGCCCAAGGCCTGGTTCGTCTGGGCGGGCCCTCACCCCGAACCCTGGCTCGTCTGCGCGGGCCCTCACCCCAAACCCCTCTCCCTCAGGGAGAGGGGCTTTAAGTGCCAGGGAAGGGCGTGCCGCAGACGCTGCGGTGGCGGCGAGTCCGCTGGCGCGGCGTCTGGCGGCTGAGCATGGCGTGGACCTGCGCGAGGTGCCGTCGTCGTCGGGGCGCATCTCGAAGGCGGAGGTACTGGCCTGGCTGGAGCAGAGATCGAAGGCGGAGGCCCTCAGCCCAGACCCGGGCTTGTCTGTGGGGCGGGCCCTCACCCCCCGGCCCCCTCTCCCTCAGGGAGAGGGGGAGTCCGTCTCTCGGAGAGGGGCTTTAAGCGCCAATGCCGGCCGTCTGGTGCTGGCGAGTCCGCTGGCGCGGCGGCTGGCGCGGGAACGGGGCGTCGAGCTGGCCGGCCTGAGCGGCAGCGGGCCTGGTGGGGCTGTGCTGGCGGTGGACGTGCCGGTGGCTGCGCCCGTGTCGGAGGTTGCGGCGGCGGCGGAAGCGGAGACGGCGGGCGAGTTACGGCGCGTGGTGCCGCTGACGGGCATGCGCGGGGCGATTGCAATGCGCACGCAGGCCAGCGCGCAGGCGGCGCCGCACATCGCGTTGACGCTGACAGCCGACATGAGCGCCGCTTTGCAATTGCAGCGGCAACTGTCGCCGGCGGTGGAGGCGGCCAGCGGCCACAAACTGACGCTGACGACGCTGCTGGCGCGGGTCGTGGCCGTGACGCTGGGCGAGCACCCGCGTTTGAACGCGCACTTGCTGCCGGAGGGCATCCACGAGTATCGGCCGGTGCAGCTGGGCGTGGCGGTGGCGCTGGACGACGGCCTGCTGGTGCCGGTCATCCGCGACTGCGAGACCCTGGGGCTGGCGGCGTTGCAGGCCAGGTTGCAGGAGCTGGCGCAGCGCGCGCGAATGCGGCAGTTGACGTCGTCGGAAATGAGCGGCGGCACGTTCACGCTGAGCAACCTGGGCATGTACGGCATCGAGCACTTCACGGCGATCATCAACCCGCCGGAGGTGGCCATTCTGGCGGCGGGCGCCGTGCAGGAGCGGGTCGTCGCCGTGGACGGGCAGCCGGCCGTGCGGCCGATGCTGCAAATGACGATTAACGTCGATCATCGCGCGGTGGACGGCGCCGTGGCGGCGGCCTTTCTGCGCGATGTGAAACAGTTACTGGAAGACCCGTGGTCGCTGCTGGTCTGAGCGACGGCCGGGGAAAGGAGCCTGACTGACATAAACACGCAACATCCTGTGAGGACATCATTGAAGTGGAGAAAAGACATGTTGCAGAGAAAACCCCTTCTGATCGTCAGCCTGTTGCTGCTCCTGCTGCTGCCGGCGGCGGGCGCGCTGCAGGCCCAGGACGACACGCTGGTCGTCGCCGTCGGCATCGAGCCGGTGAGCATGGACGTGTGGCGCGGCTTCGCCGAGACGGGCGGCCCCGGCTTCCTGAACGCGGTGGAGCAACTGGTGACGCGCGACTTCGCATCGGGCGAGATGGTGCCGCTGCTGGCGACCGCCTGGGAGTGGATCGATGACCGCACCATCCAGTTCACGCTGCGCGAGGGCGTGAGTTTCCACGACGGCTCGGCCTTCAACGCGGCGGCGGCGGCGGCCAGCATCAACCACACCTTCGACGCCGAAAACGCCTTCGACCTGCTGGACTTCGTTGGCGCGATGAGCGCCGAGGCCGTGGGCGACTACACGCTCAACGTCTCGACGGCGGAACCGGACCCGATCCTGCTGAACAAGATGTACTTCGTGCCGATTGGCTCGGCGCAGCAGTTGATGGACGACCCGGACTCCTACCACACCAACCTGATCGGCACCGGCCCCTACCGCTTCGTCGAGTGGAGCAGCGGCGAGTCGATCACCTACGAAGCCAACCCGGACTGGTGGGGCCATGGCATGATGGACGAGGCCGGCGGCGAGGTCTCCTTCCAGCGGGCGGTCTACCGCTTCGTGCCGGAAGACCAGGTACGCACGGCCGCGGTGCAGGCCGGTGAGGCCCACATCGCGCAGTACATCACGCCGGAGCAGTGCGCCGAGGTCGGCATGAGCGACAACGCGCGTTGCGAGTCGGCGGCCAGCGTGGAGACGATCTTCATCCGCATGGACACCAACAGCCCGATGCTGGGCGACGTGCGCGTGCGCCGCGCCCTGCAGCTGGGGATCGACAAGGACCTGATCATCGAGACCATTCTGGGCGGCACGGCCACGGCCACCGGCCAGATCGTGAACGACACGGCGCTGGGCCACAGCCCGGACATCATGCCCTACCCCTATGACCCGGACGAGGCGGCGGCGCTGCTGGAAGCCGCGGCGGCGGACGGCGTGCCGGTTGACATGCCGATCACGCTGGGCGCGCGCATCGCGGTGATGCCGGGCATCGACGAGACGCTGCAGGCCATCGCCAGCATGTGGGGCGACCTGGGGCTGAACGTCGCGATCGAGTTCTTCGACCCCGAGGGCTTCGGCCAGGTGATGCTGGTCAACATCAAGGACGTGCCGCCGGAGCGCAACTTCGTGGCCGTGCATTTGCATGGTCAGGAACTCCTCGACTATCACATCTCCTACCGGTTCTACTTCTCCTGCGACGGCATCCTCTCGGTCTACTGCAACGACGAGGCCGAGGCGCTGTGGAACGCCGCTGAACCGCTGGCGGGCGCCGAGCGCGACGCCACGCTGCAGCAGTTGAACCAAGTGGCGCACGACGACGTGGCCGCCGGTTACATCGGCCATCTGGACTTCTCCTACGCGGTGAGCAACGATCTCAACTGGGACCTGAAGCTGGACCACCGCCTGCAGGCCAAGGAAATGTCGCCGGCGGGCTAGCCGCTGACGACTGACAAGCGGGCGGCCCCTGGCGCTGTATCACCAGGGGCCGCCATACTGAAAGCAAATCATGATCGCCTGGCTCGCCAGACGTCTGTTGCTCTCCGTGGCGGTCACCTTCGTCGTGCTGACGCTGGTGTTCGTCGCCGGCCGCATTCTGGGCGACCCGGTGCGGCTGGTGGTGGGCATCGAGGCCTCCGAGGAACGCGTGCAGCAGGTGCGCGAGAATCTCAATCTGAACCAGCCGCTGGGCGAGCAGTACCTCAGCTTCCTGAACGACGCCTTCAGCCTGCAGTTCGGCACTTCCTTCTGGCAGAAGGTGCCGGCCCTGCCGCGCGTGCTGGAGCGCATCCCGGCCACGCTGACCCTGACGGCGGCGGCGCTGGCGCTGGCCGTGCCGCTGGGCATCACGCTGGGGGCGCTGTCGGCCCTGCGGCCCTGGTCGCGGGTGGACCGGTTGACCAACGTCATCTCGCTGGGCGGGGTCTCGGTGGTCGAGTTCTGGCTGGCGCTGATGCTGATCCTGATCTTCCCGGTGCGCCTGGGCTGGTTCAAGACTTCCGGCTACGGCGGGATTGAGTACCTTGTCCTGCCGGCGCTGACGCTGTGCTACAAGCCGCTGGGGCGCATCGCGCAGATCACGCGCAGCGCCATGCTGGACGAACTGGCGAAGCCCTACGTCAAGGCGGCGCGCGCCCGCGGCCTGGCGGAACGGCGCGTCGTCTTCGTGCACGCGCTGAAGAACGCGGCGGTGCCGGTGCTGACCATCAGCGGCGACGAACTGGCGGCCCTGCTCAACGGCGCCATCATCGTCGAGACGGTCTTCGCCTGGCCGGGTATCGGGCGGCTGACCATTCAGGCGCTGGAGCGGCGCGACCTGCCGATGGTCGAGGCCACGGTCTTCGTGGTGGCGATCTTCATCATTGCGACGAATCTGCTGGTGGACATGGCCTACACCTGGCTCAACCCGCGCATCCGCTTCAGCGGGGCGGGCGCCGCATGAGCGCGGAGGCCGTCACCCGCCTGGACAGCGCCAGCGAGGCGCCGCGCAACGTCGGCGTCGGCCTGATCCTGCGGCGTTTGCTGCGCGATCCGGTGGCGGTCTTCGCGCTCGGCGTGCTGACGCTGCTGCTGATCGCGCTGCTGGCCGCCAGCCTCGTCGCGCCCTACGACCCGCTACGGCAGAACCTGCGCCTGCGCAACAGTCCGCCGGGCACGCCCTCGGCGATTGAGGGCGGCTTCCCGCACGTGCTGGGCACCGACGAACTGGGCCGCGACCTGCTCAGCCGCCTGATCTACGGCGCGCGCGTCTCGCTGGCGGTGGGGCTGGGCAGCGCCCTGCTCTCCGGCACGGTGGGCACGGCGCTGGGCATCCTCGCCGGCTACCACGGCGGGCGCGTCGACGACCTGATCATGCGCCTGGTCGATTTGCAGATGAGCTTTCCCTTTCTGCTGCTGGCGCTGCTGGTGCTGTACGCGCTGGGGCCGGGCTTTCACAACGTCATTCTGGTGCTGGCGCTGGTGCGCTGGATGGTCTACGCGCGCGTGGCGCGCGGGCTGACGCTGGCCATGCGCAACTCACCCTTCGTGGACGCCGCGCGCGTCACCGGCAACAGCGACCTGCGCATCATCCGGCGCCATTTGCTGCCCAACCTGGCCTCGCCGCTGGTGATTTTGTTCACGCTGGAGATCGCGGCGCTGATTCTGGGCGAGGCCGCCCTGAGTTATCTCGGCTTCGGCGTGCAGAAGCCGGAGCCCTCGTGGGGGCTGATGATCGAGGCCGGTAAAAGCTACGTGAGCACGGCCTGGTGGCTGACGACCTTCCCCGGCCTGGCGATCTTCCTGACGGCGCTGAGCCTGAATTTGCTGGCCGCCTCGCTGCGCTCGATCAGCGACCCGGTGCTGCGCGAGCGCTGGCTCAACGCGGGCGAAAGGACGCGGCAGTGAGCGAAGCCCTGCTGGCGGTGCGCGATTTGCGCGTCGAGTTTCGCACGGCCGCCGGCCTGACGCGCGCCGTCAACGGCGTGAACTTCACGCTGGAGCGCGGCGAGACGCTGGCCATTCTGGGCGAATCGGGCTCCGGCAAGAGCGTCAGCGCGCAGGCCATCATGGGCATCGTCGACAGCCCGCCGGGCAGGATCGCGGGCGGCTCGGTGCGGCTGCAGGGCGAGGAGCTGTTGCAACTGGAGGCGGAGGCGATGCGTCAGGTGCGCGGCAACCGCATCGCGATGATCTTCCAGGACGCCCAGGCGGCGCTGGATCCGGCCTTCAGCGTCGGCCAGCAGATCAGCGAGACGCTGCGCAGCGGGCGCGGCATGTCGGCGCAGGAAGCCGACGCGCAGGTGCTCGACCTGCTGGAGCGCGTGCAGATCCCCGACGCGCGCAACCGCGTGCACGATTACCCGCACCAGTTCTCCGGCGGCATGGCGCAGCGCGTGATGATCGCGCTGGCGCTGGCGCTGGAACCGGAGGTGCTGATCGCGGACGAGCCGACCACGGCGCTGGACGTGACGGTGCAGGCGCAGGTGATGCAGTTGCTGGCGGCGCTGCAGGCGGAAAGCGGCATGGGCCTGATCCTGATCACGCACGATCTGGGCGTGGTGGCCGAGGTGGCCGACCGGGTGGCGGTGATGTACGCCGGCAAGGTGGTCGAGACGGGGCCCATCGCCGCGCTTTACGCGCGTCCGGGGCACCCCTACACCGTCGGCCTGATGGACTCCATGCCGCGCGTGGACCGCCAGGAAAGCCGCCTGCTGGCCATCAGCGGCTCACCGCCCAATTTGATGCGCATCCCCACCGGTTGCGCCTTTCATCCGCGCTGCGCGCTGGCGCAGGAACGTTGCGCGCAGGAGACGCCGGCCTTGCTGCCGCTGCCGGACGAGGCGGGTCGCTTCAGCGCCTGTCACTACGTGGCGGACATCCCGGGGCGGCGCGCCGTCGGGACGGGCGTCGCGGCGTCGGAGGGCGTCGGCGCGCGCGCGGAGGAGCCGCTGCTGCGGGTGGAGGGGCTGGTCAAGCACTTCCCGCTGCGCAGTCGTTCCCTGCTGCGCCGCAGTCCGGGCGCGATCAAGGCGGTTGACGGCGTGGACTTCGAGTTGTATCGCGGCGAGACGCTGGGGCTGGTGGGCGAATCCGGCTGCGGCAAGTCGACGGTGGCGCGCCTGCTGCTGCGCCTGGAGCGGGCCACGGCGGGGCGCGCGTCGTTCGCCGGCGAGGACCTCTTCGCGCTGGAGGGCCGGGCGCTGCGCGAAATGCGGCAGCGCATCCAGATGGTCTTTCAGGACCCCTATTCCTCGCTCAACCCGCGCATGACGGCCGGCGCCATCGTGGCCGAGCCCTGGGCGGTACACGAGGGGCTGGCGCCGCGGACGGAATGGCGCGTTCGCGCGCGGGACCTGCTGCAACGCGTGGGGCTGGACCCGGATGACGAGCGCCGCTATCCGCACGAGTTCTCCGGCGGTCAGCGGCAACGCATCGGCATCGCGCGGGCGCTGGCCTTCAACCCGCAACTGATCATCTGCGACGAGCCGGTGTCGGCGCTGGACGTGTCGATTCAGGCGCAGATCGTCAATTTGCTGCAGGACCTGCAGCAGGAATACGGCATCGCCGTCATCTTCATCGCGCATGACCTCTCGGTCGTGCGTCACATTTCGGACCGCGTGGCGGTGATGTACCTGGGGCGCATCGTGGAGACCGGCACACGCGAGCAGATCTACAACCAGCCGACGCACCCCTACACCCAGGCGCTGCTGTCGGCGGTGCCGGTGCCGGACCCGGAGAGCGAGGCGCGGCAGCGGCGCATCATTTTGCAGGGCGAGGTGCCCGGCGCGCTGGAGCCGCCCTCCGGCTGTCATTTTCGCACGCGCTGCTGGAAGGCGGAGACCCTGTGCGCGCAGGAAACGCCGGCCTTGATCGACCGCTTCGGGCACGGGCACGACAGCGCCTGCCATTACGCCGATTTGCGCGCGCCCCAGGCGGCGGCTGAATAAACAGTGAGGAGACCAGGCCATGGACGACACCCAGCGACATGAGGTATTCGCCAGCGAACTGGGGCCGCGTTTCTACCAGCAGCTGGTCACCATCCGCGAGTTTGAGCGGCAGGTGGCGGAGCTTTACATGCAGACGCTGATTCCCGGCATCGCGCACGTGTCGATCGGCCAGGAGGCGGTGGCGGTGGGCGTCTGCGGCGCGCTGCGGCGCGATGACTACATCACCAGCACGCACCGCGGCCACGGTCACTCACTGGCCAAGGGCGCCGCCCCGGACCGCATGTTCGCGGAACTGCTGGGCAAGGAGGAGGGCTTCTGCCTCGGCAAGGGCGGCTCGATGCACATCGCCGACCCCGAGACGGGCAACCTGGGCGCCAACGCCATCGTGGGCGGCAGCCTGGCGATCGCGGCCGGGGCGGCGCTGGGCGCCAAACGGCGCGGCGCGGGCCAGGTGGCGGTCTGCTTCTTCGGCGACGGGGCGCTGAACCAGGGGCTGCTGCTGGAATCGATGAACATGGCCTCGATCTGGCAGCTGCCGGTGATCTACGTCTGCGAGAACAACCAGTACGGCGAGTACACGCCGACGGAGCGCGTCACCGCCGGCAACCTGGTGAGCCGCGGCGAGGCCTTCGACATCCCCTCGGTCAAGGTGGACGGCATGGACGTGATGGCCGTCTACCGGCAGACCAACGCGCTGGTGGCGCGGGCGCGGGCCGGCGCGGGGCCGGGCTTCATGGTCTGCGACACCTATCGCTTCCAGGGGCATGGCATGAGCGACCCCGACCGCCCCTACCGCACGCGCGAGGAAGAGCGCGAGTGGATGAAGCGCGACCCGATCGAGCGCTTCGCGCGATTGTTGACGGAGAACGGCCACTGCACGCCGCAGGAACTGGACGCGATTGAGGCGGACGTGCGCGAGGAGATCGACGCGGCGGTGGTCTGGGCGCAGGAGGCCCCCTGGCCCGACGTTAAGGAAGTGACGACGCACGTTTATCCGGATTGAGGCAGTAGACGAGGAGAATGCCAATGCCTGAAAAACTGAAAGTCCTGTTTCTGCCGCACCCGGTGCGCGAGGACATGTTTTATCCCTGGGGCGTGGACGTGGTGAATGCGGTGCGCGCCACCGGGAACGACATCGAGGTCTGCGACTACAAGGCGGAACTGGCGCCGCAGTTCGCGGGCGTGGACGTGGTCATCGACGTGGGCGGCGCGGCGGGCACGGAGGAGATGGCCGACATGAGCGCGGGGCAGGTGCGCCTGTGGCAGATTCTCGGCACCGGCCTGGACCACTTCGAGATGGACATCTGGCGCTCGCGCGGCATCCCGGTCGCGAATTGCCCCGGGCAGTTCAGCGCGGTGGCGCTGGCCGAGCACGCCATGATGATGATATTGCTGTTGGCGCGGGAGTATCCGCGCTCGCAGGCCAACCTGCGCTCGGGCACCTTCTACGAGCCGGTGGGGCAGGAACTGGAAGGCAAGCGCCTGGCGCTGTACGGCTTCGGCGCCAGCGCCATCGAACTGGCGAAACGGGCGCGCGGCTTCGGCATGCGCATGTTCGCCATCGACATCCGCGACGTGAGTGACGAAGAGCGTGAGGAACTGGGCGTGGAGTTCGCCGGCAAGCCCGAAGATCTCGACGGCCTGCTGCCGGAGACCGACGTGCTCTCGCTGCATCTGCATTTGAACGCGACGACGCGGCATTGCGTCGACGCGCGGCGCCTGGCGCTGCTGCCGGCGCACGCCTGGCTGATCAACGTGGCGCGCGGGGCGCTGGTCGATGAAGCGGCCCTGGCAGAGGCCTTGCGCAGCGGGCGTCTGGCGGGCGCGGGGCTGGACGTCTTCGGCACGGAGCCGCCGGACCCGAACGACCCGCTGATGACCCTGCCCAACGTGATCGCCACACCGCACTGCTCCGGCACCACCGACGGCACCTCGCGCAAGCGGGCCGGGGCGGCGGCAAGCAACGTGGCGCGCATCGCGCAAGGGCTGGAGCCCCTGTATCGCGTCGACAACATCCCCCTGGAGTGAGACGGTGAAGAACAACGAAGTCCGACACAATTTGCTGGCCGGCGTGGCGCAACTGGGCTGCTTCATGGGGCTGGGCAGCCCCAACGTGGCCGAGTTGCTGACGCGCGCCGGGCTCGACTGGCTGGTGATCGAGACCGAGCACAACAACCTCGACATCGCGCAGATCGAGCACATCCTGATGGCCGTGCAGGGCAGCGGCGCCATGCCCATCGTGCGGGTGGCCTCCTCGCAGCAGGTGTACATCCAGCGAGCGCTGGACGTGGGCGCCATGGGCGTGCTGGTGCCGATGGTGCGCAGCGTGGCCGAGGCCGAGGCCATCGTCGCGGCGACGCGCTTCCCGCCGGAGGGCAAGCGCAGTTTCGGGCCGCTGCGCGCCTCGCACTACTCGCTGGACAACGAGGACTATCTGCGGCGGGCCAACGACCACATCCTCGTGGCGCTGATCGTGGAAACGCGCGAGATGCTGGACAATCTCGAGGAGATCGCCGCCGTGCCGGGCGTCGACGTGCTCTTCCTGGGGCCCTTCGACCTCTGCCTGTCGCTGGGGCTGGACCCGCTGCAGTTGCCGCTGCCGGAGGTGGATGCCGTGCTGGAGCGCATGCTGGAGGTCGGCCGTCGCCATGGAAAGGCCGTCGGTTACGCGGCCGATACGCCGGAGAGTCTGCGGGCGCTGCAGGCGCAGGGCGTGACCTTCGTCAGTTACGGCCAGGACTACGGGCTGCTGATGCGCAGCATTCGCGAGGGCGTCGCGGCCTTCGGCAATTCACCGGCGCTGGACTGACGGGGGGAATGCATGGCGCGCATCTGGTGTGAACGGCCGGTGCCGGCGCAGTACCGGCAGCTGGCGGGCGACGTCGAACTGGCCTGGCGCGGGCCGGAGGAGAGCGGCATGGAGGCCTTGCTGCGCAGCATGGCCGGCGCGCAGGGCGTCATCGCCTCCGCCTACGTGCGCTACGACGGGGAGCTCTTCGACCGTTTGCCGGCACTGCAGGTGGTCTCGCGCACGGGCATCGGCGTGGACGGCGTGGCGATCGACGAGGCGACCGAGCGCGGCGTGGTGGTCTGCAACACGCCGGACGTGCCCAGCATCGCCACGGCGGAGTTCACCATCGCGCTGCTGCTCTACAGCGTGAAGCGGCTGGGACGTTGCGCGCGGCAGTTGCAGCGCGAGGAACGGCCGGACTTCTTCAGCATGCACGACGCTACCGAGCTGGCCGGCAAGCAGCTGGGCCTGGTGGGTCTGGGACGCATCGGCGGGCGCGTGGCGCGCATCGCGCTGGCCTTTGAGATGCAGGTCGCCGTGTACGACCCCTACATCAGCCAGGCGCGCGCCGACGAGCTGGGCGCGCAGCGCGTCGACTCGCTGGAGGCCTTGCTGGGCATGGCGGAGGTGGTCTCGCTGCATCTGCCTTCCACGGCGGAGACGCGCGAGTTGATCAACGCAAGTACCCTGGCGCAGATGAGGCCGGGCGCCCTGCTGGTCAACGCAGCGCGCGGCACGCTGATCGACGAGGCGGCGCTGCTGGCGGCGCTGGAGAGCGGCCAGCTGGCCGGCTACGCCACCGACGTCTTCGCCAGCGAACCGCCGCCGCACACGCATCCGCTGGTGCAGCATTCCAGGGTGGTGTGCACGCCGCACGTGGCCGGCGCGACGGTCGAGAGCAAGGCGCAACTGTGGCCGCTGGCGATTGAGCAGGCGCTGCAGGTGCTGCGCGGCGAACGGCCGCCGCACGTGGTCAACCCGGAGGTGTGGGCGCGGCGGCGCGGGGCGTGAGATGAGCGACAAAATCGTCCTCGTCACCGACTACACCTGGCCCTCCACCGCGCCGGAGGCGGAGGTGCTGGCGCGGGTCGGGGCGCGGCTGCTGGAGGCGGAGACGGGCAGCGAGGAGGAGTTGCTGCGCCTGGTGCCACAGGCCGACGCCATCCTGACCTGTTTCAAGCAGGTGCCGGCGTCGGTGGTGCGCGCGGGGACGAAGCTGCAGGTCATCGGGCGCTACGGCATCGGCGTCGACAACATCCCGGTTGACGAGGCGACGCACCTGGGCATCCCGGTGACCAACGTGCCGGCCTACTGCCTCGACGAGGTCGCCGAGCACGCGCTGGCGCTGCTGCTGGCCGGGGCGCGCCGCATCGTGCGTTACGACCGCGCGGTGCAGGCCGACGACTGGTCGCTGGCGACGGGCATGCCGGTCTACCGCGTGGCGGGGCGCACGCTGGCGCTCATCGGCTTCGGCAAGATCGGGCGCACGCTGGCGCGCAAGGCGGCGGCGCTGGACCTGCAAGTGGTGGCGCACGACCCCTGGGTGCCGGACGAGGAGGTCCACGCGGCGGGCGCCGAGCCGGTGAGCCTGGACGAGGCGCTGGCGCGGGCCGACTTTCTCAGTCTGCACACGCCGCTGACGGAAGACACGCAGCATTTGCTCAACGCGGAACGCCTGGCGCGCATCAAGCCGGGCGCCTTCGTCATCAACACGGCGCGCGGCGCGCTGATCGACCAGGAAGCGTTATTGGGGGCGCTGCAGTCAGGCCGGGTCAGCGGCGCGGGGCTGGACGTCTTCGTGCCGGAGCATCTGCCGGCGGGGCATGCCCTGCTGGCGCAGCCGAACGTCATCGCCACGCCGCACACGGCCTTCTACTCCGAGGAATCGGTGCTGGAACTGGAGCGGCTGGCGGCGCAGAACGTGGCGGACATCCTCAGCGGCCGGCGTCCGGCGGACGTGGTCAACCCGGAGGTGCTGGCGCTGGAGCGCTGGGCGCATCTGGTGCAGGGCTAGCGTGCTGGTTGGTTGCCGAGGTATTCGGCGAGGAAATCATCCCGGTGGCGGGTCTTGATTGCCGGGTAGTGCCTTGCCAGCGCGTCCTGCAAGCCGGTGTCCGTGGTGACGATGTACTCAATCCTGACGGGAGATGAAAGCCAGGTCAGCAGCAGGTACTCATCCTCGTCATTGATGTATTCCTCGATTTCCTCGTCCTTGTGAGTTCGTATCAGGCGACGAAGTTCAGGCGGCAAGTCCTTAAGTTCATCCCTCTCCAGCAATTTTCTTCTGTCAGGCTGTAGCAGGATTTCTCTGAAGAAGCGTTTGCTCAGGTTACGGTCCCTGATACTTGCGCGGTTGGCCCTGTCCGCCCACTGATACGCCTTTCTGATCCAGGGGCTGTCCCGCGGGATTACAATTCCATCTTCTTTTCTGTCGAACAAGCGCTCCAGGAAGCGGACGCTTTCCTCTTTTCCCTGTTTCAGAATTTCGTGGTCATCCTGATCGGAGTCCCTTTCGCCGGAGAGGTTGGAGAACAGCCATTCGTTGATGATGAACCAGCGCGAGGCCATGGCGAGAGTCAGTTGGTTTCGCCATACAGAACGGCGAGGTCCTCCAGTTCGCCTTCCATAAAGCTGGTCAGACCGCCTTCAACCTGACCGTGTTTGTTGATTTCCTGGCGCTCAAACCTTGTTTCCTTGCCCTCTTTGCTTGTCAGGTAGAAGGCCACGTCGTCGGGTTTGAGGTGTCCGCGCGCGACTTCGGACAGCAGGGCAAGCACAAGCGCTTCGCTGTGTGTTGTGAATATGAAACGCCTGTCTTCGACACGCATGAGTTCCACAAAGGTTTTCGCGAGTTCACGAATTGCAGATGGATGCAGATGCGTCTCCGGCTCCTCGACACAAATCCAGGACGCGCCTCCGTAAAGTGTGCGCGCCAGCAGCCAGGCGACCTGATTTACGCCGAAACCATCGTTGACGATCTCTGTCCCTACCCCGGTACAGCGGTCGGTGACGTCCAGTGAGAAAATCGCCGTTCCCGGAGTCACGTTAACCCTGAAATCACGCCCTGCAATGCGCTCCAGGTAACGGCTGACGCGTGACACAAGATTCTTGTCCAGTACGAGCAGGGATGCCATTTCGTCTTCGGTAACGAGTGAAGGAGTAACAGGCAAGATGGAATAAGTCACCTGCGTAAACCCTCTTTGTAGCGGGACGGAACCTGTGTTGCGCAACAATTCAGTTGGTGAATTCAAGGTAGAAACAAGGTTTTTGGCAAACTTGTCGGGCCCGGGACTTTCGACATTCTCCAGCCGGGCGTTGATGCCGTCCCATATGACGTTTAGGGATTGGTCATCCAGATTCATCTCACGTTGCGCGCTCAGGTCAAACCGGTAGGGAAATGAGATCGGCAATTCAAACACAAGTGGCGCGCCCTTGATGTCATAACTCAAGAGGAACCTGCCATCGTGCTTGCCAAACTCCACGCTCCACCGAAGGATGTTTTGTTCCGGCTTGCCAAACTCAATCTGAAACGAGATTTCCCTGTCAGGGTGATGATCGTGGACAACAGCTTCAAAACTTCCGAGGTTGATAAAACCCAAATCAAAAAAGTTGCCGGTGGTTCTGTTTGGATTGAGGATGATGTTCTTCATCACCAGCAGCGCGTACAACAGGCTCGACTTGCCGGAGCCGTTGGGGCCGTAGAGCACGGTGATGGGTGCCAGCTCGACGCTCTGGTCCCTGATTGAGCGAAAGTTTTTGATGTCCAGCTTCATGATGCCTCTCCTGCCCGCTCGGGCGGGAGGTCAGTATAGCATTATCGAAATGCAGGGATGCTTCCTGTCTGGCTCGTGCACCGGCCCTCACCCCCCGGCCCCCTCTCCCCAAGGGAGAGGGGGAGACTCATGTTGGGAAGGAGGATTATTCGTTGTGATATCAGGATTTCCCCGAGTGACCATTTCTTGCAAATGAATGGCAGTGCAATGAAGAAGCCCCTCTCCCTGAGGGAGAGGGGTTTGGGGTGAGGGCTGTGGCCTACGCCTTTTCGGGGATGCGGTCGCCGGCGGGGCGGGCGACGTAGCGGAAGTGGCCGTGGGGCTCGTGGCCGCGGCAGAGGATGGCCTGCCGGTTCCACTCGGGCAGGGTGCGCACCACGTCGCCGGGGATGAAGCGCATGGTCAGGCCGCAGCGGCGCCGCTGCGACAGGTTCGGCTCCGAGCCGTGCAGCAGCAGGTCGGTGTGCAGCGACATCTGGCCGGCGCGCAGTTCGACCGGGACGGGCGCGGCGCCGTACTGCGGGGCGCCCTCCACGGTCTGCCAGAGGACGTTGTTCTCCTCCGGGCGGCTGTCGACGTACTCGATGGCACCGTGGCGGTGCGAGCCCGGGATGAGGGTCATGGCGCCGTTGTCGACGTCAGTATCGTCCAGCGCAAGCCAGACGGTGACGGTCTTGCTGGGGCTGAGGGCCCAGAAGGTGGCGTCCTGGTGCCAGCTGACGCGCTTGCCGTCGCCGGGCAGCTTGTTGAAATAGTGCGAGCCCCAGAGGATGACGGTCTCGCCCAGCAGGTCCTGCACGTAATCGAGGATGCGGCCGTCGGTGACGAGGTCGTAGATACCGGCGCAACTCGTGTGCCAGGCGTTGATGCCGTAGTTGTCGAGGCCGGCGGCCGCGGCCATGGCCGTCAGTTGGTCGAAGTAGGCCCGGTGGGCGGCGATCTCGTCGTCGCTGAAGACGTCGAGCGGGAAGACGTAGCCGCGCTCGTTGTAGTGGCTGATCTGGTCGCGGGTCAGGTGTTTGGGCGCGTCATTCTGAATGGGGAAGAAGCGCAGGTCGCGTTCCTCGCCGGGGAATTCGGGGGCCATGGGGGACTCCTTTTCTGCTGGCGGCGCCGCGCCGGATTGTAGCCCGACGGCGGCGACTCAGCGACGGAGGGACAGTTCCAGCGCGGTGAGGGTGAGGGCGCCCTCACCCCCCGGCCCCCTTTTCCCGCCCAGGGGGACGGGAGCCCTTCTCAGGGAGAGGGGGAGCACATTTTACCTGTGGAAGAAAAATACGATCGGCAAAGCCGCCAGGGGAGAAATTGCTCGCGGAAAAGGCGGCTGGCCCCACAAAAAAGGGAGGGAATCACTCTGGCGACCTGAATTTGGCGACGGACGCCCAACTCCACCGCGGGCAGGGTGAGGGCCGGCAAACCATGACGCCAGGCTAGCGCCGCACTGCAAGTTCCAGCGCGGTGAGGGTGAAGTGGCCCTCACCCCAAACCCCTCTCCCCTGGGGAGAGGGGCTTTAACCCGGGAGCGGTCAGGGTCACGCAATTGTCTTACTGCGGGAAACAGAACTGGATGCAACGATACACGGCAACGTCTTTCTCCCCCTCTCCCTCTGGGAGAGGGGGCCGGGGGGTGAGGGCGGACACAGCATGGCAACGCCTCAGCGACGGATGGACAGTTCCAGCGCGGTGAGGGAATGGGGTTCGAGCGTGGCGGTCAGTGAGTTGTCCTGCGTCGGCAGGGACTCGGTACGCAGGGATATCGCGTCGGGCGTGTCGAATGTGTTGCAGGCCTCGAGCGCGGGGCCGTTGAGCACGCTGAGGCGCGCCGGTCCTGCGAGGCGGCCGGCCTCCAGGTGGACCGTCACCTCGCTGTGGGCGTCGGCGCTGCGGTTGACGAGGAAGAGCGTCAACTGCTGACCCGCCCGGTCGCGCGTGGCGGCGATATCCAGCACGGGCACGCCGACGTAGCCGTTGCCGCTGAAGGTCGCGTCGCTCTCCAGCCAGGCGTCGAGGGCCACGTCACCGCTGAGGCGGCCGTAGAGCTCGAGCGCGTGCCAGGTGGTCTGCAGCACGAGGCCGTCGCCGTCGGGGTCGGTGCGGATCGGGCCGCCCATGTTCACGATTTCGGAGATGTTGGCCATCTTCACGCTGCGGGCATGGCGCAGGAAGGCGTTGAGGTTCTGGGCGATGACCAGCATGTCCTGCAGGTTGAAAATGGCCTCAATGCCCTGGTCGTGGTCGATGTGCTTGAGCACGTTGTACTCGCAAACGGCCAGGTGAATCTCGCGCTCAAGGCCATGGTTGAGGCGCATGATGCGGATGATGCCCTCCATGGCGCGCAGGCGCTCCTCCAGCAGTTCGGAGGTGGCCATCAGCGCGGGGAAGTCGACCGTCTCCATGCCGAGGCCGATGTACCAGTGGACGTCGAGGTAGTCGATGAGGTCGCCGGCCTGTTGCAGCAGCAAACGCGGCGTCTCGACGACGTCGGCCGTCCAGTCCGAGGTGCCGGCGGCCACCAGTTTGACGGTCGGGTCCACCAGCTTCATGGCCTTGGCGAACTCGGCATACGCGCGGGCGTATTCGGCGGCGGTCTTGTGGCCGATCTGCCAGGGGCCGTCGACCTCGTTGCCGATGCCCCAGTAGCGCACCCGGTGCGGTTCGCGGAAGCCATGCGCCTGACGCAGCTTGACCGGCTCCGTGGGGCGCGCGCCGTTGCAGTATTCAAGCCAGTCGCGCGCCTCGCGCAGGTCGCCGTCGCCGCAGTTGACGACGAGGAAGGGCTCGGCCTCCAGCAGGCGGCAGAAGCGGATGAACTCGTTCGTGCCGAAGTGGTTGCTGTCCACCGCGTTCCAGGCGAGGTCGAGGCGGGCCGGGCGCTCTGCGAGGGGCCCGACGCCGTCGCGCCAGCGGTAGCCCGAGACGAAATTGCCGCCGGGGTAGCGCACGACCGGCATGCGCTGACGGCGCAGGGCGTCGATCACGTCGCGGCGCAGGCCCTGGTCGTCGCTCAGCGGCGAGCCGGGGTCGTAGATGCCGCCGTAGATGCAGCGGTGCATGTGCTCGGCGAAGCCGCCGAAGATGTTGCGGTCGATGGCCCCGCTGACGCGCAGGGGGTTGAGCCAGATATGGTTCATCCCTTGAGTCCTGAAAAGGCGACGCTTTCGATGATGAAGCGTTGCAACACGACGAAGATGATGAGGATGGGCAGCAGGGCGATCATGGCGCCGGCCATCAGCACCGACCAGTCCTGCACGTAGAAATCGACCAGGCGCGCCAGCATGACCGAGACGGTCTGGATTTCGGGCGAGCGCAGGTAGATGAGCGGCGCGAGGAAATCGTTCCAGCGGTGCAGGTAGCCCAGCACGAAGAGCGTGGCGATGAGGGGCCGGGCCTGGGGCATGAAGACGTGGCGGTAGATCTGGAAGAAGCTGGCGCCGTCGACCTTGGCGGCGTCCTCCAGTTCGCGCGGCAGGCCGGAGAAGAACTGGCGGCTGAGGAAGAGGGCGAAGGGCGTGCCCAGCAGGTAGGGCAGGATGACGGGATTGAAGGTGTCGATCCAGTCCAGTTCGCCGAAGAGGATGAATGTCGGGATGAGGGTGACGATGCCGGGGATCATCATGGTCATCAGCAGCAGGCCGAAGAGCGGACCCCTGGCCGGGAAGCGCATGCGGGCGAAGGCGAAGCCGGCGAGGGTGCTGGTGACGATCTCGCCGACGGTGGTGGAGAGGGCGATGAAGGTGGAGTTGACCAGGCCGCGGGCCAGATGCGTTTTCTGCCAGATGGTGACGTAGTGATCGAGGATGAAGGGGTCGGGGATCCACTGCGGCGGCATCACGAAGATGCCGCGGGCGGGCTTGAAGGAGGTGGAGAGCATCCAGAAGAAGGGGATGAGGACGATGAAGGCGAGCGAGAAGAGGCCGAGGTAGGAGAGGCCGCGCAGCAGACGGGCCTGGTGGCGGAGGTCGTGGGCGGGGGCGACGGGCGCCAGGCTACGCGCGGCTTCAGACATGCTGCTCGTGCTCGTAGAAGACCCAGCGACGGGCGAGGCGGAAGTTGGCCACGGTGATGAGCAGGATGACCACGCCCAGCAGCCAGGCCTGGGCCGAGGCGTAGCCCATCTCAAGGTCGGCGAAGCCGTTTTTCCAGATCTCCATGACGACGGTGCGCGAGGCGTTGCCGGGTCCGCCGCGGGTCATGATGTAGGGCTGGGCGAAGCTCTGGAAGCCGAAGATCATGCCGGTGACCAGCAGGAAAAAGGTGGTCGGGCTGAGGCTGGGCCAGGTGACGAAACGGAAGCGGCCCCAGACGCCGGCGCCGTCGATGCGGGCCGCCTCGTAGAGCTGGGCCGGCACCGCCTGCAGGGCGGCGAGGTAAATGAGCATCTGGAAGCCGAGCGCGCTCCAGACCCCCATGATCATCAGCGAGGGCTTGACCGTGCCCCGGTCGCTGAGCCAGCGGCCCCCGGCGGGCAGGCCGACGCTGTCCAGCATGTGATTGAGGATGCCGAACTCGGGGTTGAAGATCCACAGCCAGATGACGGAGGTGGCGGCGATGGGCAACACGTTGGGCAGGTAGAAGATGGCGCGCAGCAGGTTGCGGCCGCGTAACTGCTGGTTGAGCACAATCGCCACGACCAGCGCCAGCGCCATCCCGGCCGGCACGGCCAGCAACATGTAGACGGTGTTGAAGAGCGCGATCCAGAGCACGTGATCGCGGGCGCTGAGGAGCCAGCGCTGGCCGAACAGGGCCACTTCGCTGACCACGCCGAAGCGCTCCGGCAGCACCTCACGGTCGCGCGGGTAGCCGGGGCGGCAATCGAAGGGCTCGCCGGTGCGTTCGTCGTTGCGCTGCTGCCAGTCGGCCAGTTCGGAGGCGGGCACGTTGCGGTGGCGGCCGCACTGGAAGAGCAGTTCGCCACTGTCCGCGTCGCTGGCCTGGGGCGTATGCACCACAGAGACGGCGAAAATGGACTGCCAGTTGCGCGCACCGGCCCATTCCGCCGGCGAGAGCAGGTCCCATTCGGTGAAGCTGAGCGCCAGCGAGGCCAGCATGGGCCCGAGCACGAAGAGGAAAAAGCCCGCTGTGACGGGCAGGATGAAGAGCCAGGCCCAGAGGGCCTCGCGCCGGGTGTTGCCGGCCTGTGGCAGGCGCGGGCGGAGACGGATCATCGCATCAGAATCTCAGGAGGCAGTTACAGCCACGCCGGGACGCCCGCCGCCCCGGCGCGACTGGCTGTGCGAATGTTAGCCACCCATACGCTGTTCGTCGATGGTGGCCCAGGCGTCGTCGAGGCCGGCCTGCAGGTCACCGGCGACGTCGAGCAGGGCGTCTTCGGCGAAGGCGGAGTTTTCAACCACGACGGCCTGCCACATGCGGCCCCAGGGCTCCGGCTGCCAGACGAACCAGTGCGGCACGAAGGACCAGGGACCCGGCAACTGGCAGCGGGCCGTCTCAAGGAAGATCTGGCTGTTGGCGGGCATCTGGCCGGGCTGCAGGAAGGCGTCGGTGTTGGCCAGTTCCATCTGGGCCGGGATGTTGTAGCCGAGGGCGGCCTGCGCCAGCTGGCCATCCGGGCCGTAGATGAACTCGATGAAGCGGTAGGCCTTCTCCGGGTGTTCGGCGCCCGTCGAGCCGGCGATGATGGCGAGGCCGACGGAGCCGGACCAGCCGCTGATGCTGCAGCCCTCGGCGAAGGCGCGGATCTCGCCGCTGCTGCCGACGGGGAAGGGCCGCACGTCCCATTCAAAGTCGAGGGTCTCGCGGAAGCCGGTGGTGGCCCAGCGGCCGTTCCAGTTCATGCCGACGCGGCCGGTATTGAAGAGGTCCCAGACGTTGATGCCTTCCAGCACGCCGGGCGGCGGCGTGATGCGGTGGACGTGGTTGAGGTCGGAGAGGAACTGGATGGCGTCGATGGTGTTCTGGTCCTCGTGCGCGATCCAGGTGCGGCCGTCTTCGGTGACGTAGTGGCCGCCGTTGCCGAAGATGGGCCCCAGCCCCCAGCCGGGCACGGTCAGGGTGCCAAGGCCAAAGGTCTCGACGTTGTCGGCGTCAAAGCCCTCCTCGTTGGGGTGCAGGCCGTTGACGTCGGTGGTGAGGGCGATGCCGGTCTCCACCAGCTGGTCCCAGGTCATGGGCACGTTGGGGTCCGGCAGGGGGACGCCCAGCTCGTTGAAGAGGTCGACGTTGATGTAGAGCGCGGTGGGGCCGACGTCGCGCGGCAGTTCGTAGATGGGCCCGGTCATGAAGGCGCCGGTCTCGGCATCGAAGCGATAGCGATCGGGGCCGGAAGGCCAGACGGCGTCAAGGTCGATGACCTCGCTGGCGTTGACGTATTCCTCAATGCTGACCAGCGCGCCGCGCGGCGCGAAGACGGCGAAGTCGCCGTCGGCGACGAGGGCGATGTCCGGCGGGGTGCCACCGGCGATGGAGGTCAGCAGGTAATCGACGTAGCCGGCGTTGGGCACGCCCTCAAGGGTGATGAAGACGTCCGGGTTGGCTTCGTTGAACTGATCGATCAGTTCCTGGAAGACGACGTCGGCGACAGGGTCGGCCCAGTGCAGGTAGGTCAGTTGCAGCGGCTCCTCGTCCTGGGCGGCGAGTGGGGCGGCCGCCAGGCAAAGCAGCAGGGCTGCGAGCAGAAGCGGAAGTATGCGGGTCATGAAAACGATCCTCCGACAAATGAATTGCAGGCGGGCAAAGTGTAGCGTTACACGCAGGGGTACGCCAGAGCGTGGGGTCGGGGCCCTTTTCCCGTCCTGGGGGACGGGAGCCCTCACCCCCCGACCCCCTCTCCCCCAGGGAGAGGGGGAGACCGCAAGTATCAGGGGAGTGGCGAGTTTGGTGGATTTCAGAAATTGTTTTAAAGCCGGGGCGGGCGATTTGATAAATCGTCCCTGCGGGATGCTTCGGGCTTACGCCCTCGCTACCCCTTTCCAGGGATGCTTCGGACTTGCGTCCTCGCTACCCCTGCGGCGGATGATGCAGGGGCGACATATCATGTCGCCAGAAAATGCAGTAGCCAGGAGAGAAGCCCTTTCCCGTCCTGGGGGACGGGAGCCCTCACCCCCCAACCCCCTTTTCCCGTCCTGGGGGACGGGAGCCCTTCTCAGGGAGAGGGGGAGTCCCGTCCTGCTGAGTCGTGGGAGCCCTTCAGGGAGAGGGGGAGACCACAAGTATCGGGATAACCATTCAGGGGACGGGTAAAGAGCAGTTATGATTTGATCGGTCCCTGGACGCGCTCTCCCCGTCCAGGGGGCGGAGGGTGAGGGCCAGTAACCGCCGGCGCCCTGGCCGGGATGCGGTCGTCGTCGGGACGGGTGACGCAGGGGCAGGCATCGCCGGCGGACGTGCGTTGTGGATTGCCGGGCAGGGATGTATAACCCGGACGGGGGCGTTGGAGAGGTCCCCGTGGAGGAGACCCATGAAGCTCGCACGCGGCAAATTATGGCCTCCGCTGCTGGTCCTGCTGGCGCTGCTGGTGATGAACGGGTTCGCGTCGGGCGCCGTGGCGCAGGAGGACCCGGCGTGTTTTGTGCACGTCGTCCGGCGCGGCGAAAACCTGACCCGCATCGCTGCGCGCTACGGGACGCGGGTCGCCGAGTTGGTGCGGATTAATGACGTACGCAATCCCAATCTGATTCACCCGGGAGACATGCTGCAGGTGCCGGCCTACACCAGCGCTGCGCGGGAGGCCCTGGCGCGCAGTCAGGCAGTTGCCGGGACGGACGCGACGCGCCAGGCGACGCCGGCCTCGTTCACAGAACTGGCGCGCTACGGGCGCGGCATCATCAGTGAAATTTCGCTTTCACCCGAAGGAGACCGGCTGGCAGTGGCCGGCAGCACCGGCGTCTGGCTCTACAGCTACCCCGAACTGGAGGACATCGCCCGCTTTGAGACGGACTTTCAGCTGCGCAGCGTGGTCTGGTCGCCGGACGGGAAGCGGGTCGCCTTTGGCGGGATGGATGACCAGGTGCGCGTCGGCGACCTGGCCAGTGGCAGCATCATCGCGACCATGACCGGACACGGTGACCTCGTCGGCAGCGTCTCGTGGTCGCCGGATGGCAAGTACGTGGCTTCATCCGGCTGGAACGGCAAGGTGCTGATATGGGGCGTCCCTGACGACGGGGGTGCTGCGGCAGAAGCGGAAGACATCGTATCAATCTGGGGCGCGGTCGGCGAGATCAACGTGGCTGAATCGCTGGACACGACCCTGACGGGGCATCGCGCCTGGGTGGAACGGGTCGTCTGGTCGCCGGACGGGACGCGCATCGCGTCGGCCGGTGGCCAGGACACCACGGTACGGCTGTGGGACGTCGCTGAGCAGACGGTGACCGCGTCGCTGGAGGGACATCAGGGCGTGGTCAGCGCGGTGGCATGGTCGCCGGACGGGAACAGGGTCGCCACGGGCAGCAGCGACGGCCGGCTGCGCATCTGGAACACGGCGGGCGGGACCTTGCAGGCCACGCTGACGGAACCTGGCAACTGGATTCGGGTGGTGGCCTGGTCGCCGGATGGCACGCAAATCGCTTCCAGCGGCAATGATGGCCGGGTGCGGATTTGGGACGTGGCCCGCAAGAGGGTGCTGGAGACCCTGACCAGGGAGAACGACGTCGAAATCCGGGGCATGACCTGGTCGGCGGATGGCGCGAGCGTCGCTTCCGCCGGCCTGGATGGCAAGGTGCAGGTACAGCGCGTGCGGGATGGCAGGACGATTGCGGCGCTGCGGACGCAGGCGGGCAGCAGCGGCAGCATTTACAGTCTTGCATGGTCGCCGGACGGGTCGCGCATCGCGTCGACGGGACTGGATGGCCGGGGCAGCATCCGGGACGCGGTCAGCGGCGACGTGCAGGTTGTACTGGAGGGTGAATTCGCCTGGGGTGAAGAAGCGATCTGGTCGCCGGACGGGTCGCGCGTCGCCTCGTTGGGCGGCCGGGAGAATCCGGCGCGCGTCTGGGACGCGGCCAGCGGCGAGATACTGGCCGTGCTGGGTGGGGGCTTCCCCACGAGTGACAGCAACGCCTGGTCACCGGACGGAACGCGCGTCGCCCTGGCCACGGGCGACGCGCTTCAGGTACGGGACGCCATGACCGGCCGCTGGTTACTGCTGCAGCTGGAAGGCCATCGCGAGGGCGTGGGCAGCGTCGCCTGGTCGCCGGACGGCGGACGCATTGCGTCGGTCGGAGGAGACGGGAGACTGCGCCTTTGGGATGCGGCGAACGGCGCGGAACTGGCCCGCTCCCGCAGTCATCCGGTCGAACTGACCGGCAGGGTCGAGTGGTCGCCGGACGGGCGGCGCGTCGCCTCGTATGACCGGGACGGCACGATCCTGGCGTGGAATGCGGCGAGCGGCCAGGAACTGGCTGCGCTGAAGGGCAGCGCACCGAGGGCCATCGCCTGGTCACCGGACGGCGCCTGGCTCGCCTCCGGCGGCAATCAAAACACATTGTACGTCTGGAACGTGGACGAGGAGGCCCCGATAGCCAGGTTGCAGGGCCACAACGGCTGGATCCAGACCCTGGCGTGGTCGCCGGACGGGAGCTACATCGCCTCGGGCGGGCACGATGGCATCCTGCACATCTGGGGGGCCGACCTGACTGTCTGCTGAAGCGGGGACCCGGGCCGACAGCAACAGCAAAACCCCCTCTCCCCTGGTTAGGGAGGGGGGGAGAGAAATGCGGTGTTGGGGTGGCAAGGCAGGCGGCCCTCACCCCCCGACCCCCTCTCCCGGGGGAGAGGGGGAGTCCCGTCCTGCTGAGCCGTGGGAGCCCTTCAGGGAGAGGGGCTTTAATGCTATGAGAAGACTGATGGCGAAGACATTCTGGCGGCGACTCAGCGACGGAGGGACAGTTCCAGCGCGGTCAGGGTGAGGGCGCCCTCACCCCCCGGCCCCTTTCCCGCTCAGTCGCGGGAGCCCTTCCCTCAGGGAGAGGGGGAGAAAGTCAGGGAGAGGGAGAGACCACAAGTATCGGGGTAACTATTCAGAGGACGGGTAAAGAGCAGTTATGATTTGATCGGTTAAACGAAGCACAGTAGCCAGGAGAGAAACCCCTCTCCCGGGGGAGAGGGGTTTGGGGTGAGGGCCAGTAACCGCCCAGGAAAAGGGTTTGGGGTGAGGGCGCGCGCGCCTAGGCGCTCTGCGCCAGCGGCTGCGGGCCGGGCTGGGGCGTGAGCGTGAGGCCGTCGGGGCCGACGTCAACGAACACGACGTCGCCTTCATGGAGCCGGCCTTCCAGCAGCAGCAGGGCCAGGGGGTCCTGCAGTTGACGCTGGATGACGCGTTTGAGCGGGCGGGCGCCGTAGACGGGATCATGGCCCTGCGCCGCCAGGTGGGCGCGGGCGTCGTCGCCGGGCTCAAGGGCCAGGCCCTGCGCTGCCAGTCGCTCGCGCAGGCCGCCCAGCTGGATATCCACGATCTGCAGCAGGTCCGCCGGCGTCAGGCGGTGGAAGCGGATGACCTCGTCGAGGCGGTTGAGGAATTCCGGGCGGAAGTGGCGCTCCAGTTCGCGTTGCAGGGCGGTGTCGAGCGCGCCCTCGTCGGCCTGCGCGCCCAGGTCACGCAGCAACTGGCCGCCGATGTTGCTGGTCAGGATGATGACGGTGTTGCGGAAGTCGACGCGGCGGCCGTGGCCGTCGGTCAGGCTGCCGTCATCGAAGACCTGCAGGAAGATATTGAAGACCTCGGGGTGGGCCTTTTCGATCTCGTCGAAGAGCAGCACCGACCAGGGCCGGCGCCGGACGGCCTCGGTCAACTGGCCGCCTTGCTCGTAGCCGACGTAGCCGGGCGGCGCCCCGATGAGGCGCGCCACCGAGTGCCGCTCGCCGTATTCGCTCATGTCGAAGCGCAGCAGGGCGTCCCCGTCATCGAAGAGGAAGGCCGCCAGGGCGCGGGCCAGTTCGGTCTTGCCAACGCCGGTGGGGCCGAGGAAGAGGAAGCTGCCCAGGGGACGGGCGGGGTCCTGCAAGCCGGTGCGGCCGCGGCGGACGGCCGCGGCGACGGCCTGCAGGGCCTCGTCCTGGCCGATGACGCGCCGGCGCAGTTCGTCTTCCATGCGCAGCAGTCTGGCGCTCTCGCTTTCCAGCAGGCGCGTGACCGGGATGCCGCTCCAGCGTGAGACGACGGCGGCGATACCGTCGGCATCGACCTCCTCCTGCAGCAGGGCGCCGTCGGCCTGCAGTTGCGCGAGGCGCTCTTCAGCGGCCTCCAGGTCGCGCTCCAGTTCGGGGACCTGGCCGAAACGGATGCGGGCCGCCGTTTCGAGGTCGCTGCGGCGCTCGGCCTGCTCCAGTTCGACACGGGCAGCGTCGATGTCGGCGCGGGTGGCGCGCAGGGCCTGGATGGCGTCCTTTTCCGTTTGCCAGCGGGCGGCGAGGGCATCGCGCTGCTCGCGCAGGTCGGCCAGCTCCTGTTCGATGCGCTCCAGGCGCTGCCGCGAGGGGCGGTCGCGCTCCTGGTTGAGCGCCTCGCGTTCGATTTCCAGCTGCATCACCTGGCGCTCAAGGGTATCGAGGGCCAGCGGCCGCGAGTCGATCTGCAGCTTGAGGAAGGAGGCCGCCTCGTCGACGAGGTCGATGGCCTTGTCCGGCAGTTGCCGCTCCGGCAGGTAGCGCTGGCTGAGCGTCGCGGCGGCGACGACGGCGCCGTCCTGGATGCGCACGCCGTGATGCACCTCGTAGCGCTCCTTCAGGCCGCGCAGGATGCTGATGGTGGCCTCCACGTCCGGCTCGTCGACGTAGACGGGCTGGAAGCGGCGCTCGAGGGCACTGTCCTTCTCGATGTGCTGCCGGTATTCGTCGAGGGTGGTGGCGCCGATGGCGTGCAGTTCGCCGCGGGCCAGCATGGGCTTGAGCATGTTGCCGGCGTCGAGGGCGCCCTCGGCCGCGCCGGCGCCGACGATGGTGTGCAGTTCGTCGAGAAAGAGGATGATGCGGCCCTCGGCGGCGCTGACTTCCTGCAGCACCGCCTTGAGCCGCTCCTCAAACTCGCCGCGGAACTTCGCGCCGGCCAGCAGGGAGCCCAGGTCGAGCGCGATGACCTGGCGCTCGCGCAGGGCCTCGGGCACGTCGCCATCGACGATGCGCCGCGCCAGTCCCTCGACGATGGCGGTCTTGCCCACGCCGGCCTCGCCGATGAGAACGGGGTTGTTCTTGCTGCGGCGGCCCAGCACCTGGCTGACGCGCCGGATTTCCTCGTCGCGGCCGATGACCGGGTCGAGTTTCCCCTGGCGCGCCAGCGCGGTCAGGTCGCGGCCATAACGCTCCAGGCTGCCGAAAGTGTCCTCGGGGTCCTGGCTGGTGACGCGCTGGTTGCCGCGGATGGCGGTCAGGGCCTGCAGGACGGCGTCGGCGCTGACATTATGTTGCGCCAGCAGCGGGCCGGTGAGCGGCGCGTCGGCCAGCGCCAGCAGCAGATGCTCGCAGCTGACGTAGTCGTCGCGCATGGCTTTGGCCTGCGCCTCGGCGGCGAGCAGGGTCTCCTGCAGGGCGCGGTCCACGCCGACCTGGACGTTCTGGCCGGAGACGCGCGCTTCACGCGCCAGTTGCTCCTCGGTGGCGCGCAGCAGTTCACCTGGCTGCGCGCCGGCGCCGGCCACCACGCGCGGCACGAGGCCATCCTGCTGGGCCAGCAGGGCGGCCAGCAAATGCAGCGGCCCGATGGCCGCGTGACGCTGCCCGACGCAGAGGGTCCGGGCGGCCAGCAACGCTTCCTGGGCCTTGTTGGTATAGCGTTTGAGGTCCATGGACACGCTCCTTCGCTTGCGTGCGACTTTTCGACAGTCTGACAGTCGCGCGCAAGAGGAACGTCAGCGGGACGTATGAAGGACGTTGGCGCGGGCGGCCCTCACCCCCGGCCCCTTTTCCCGCCTTGGGGGGCGGGAGCCCTCACCCCCCGGCCCCCTCTCCCTCAGGGAGAGGGGGAGAACGGTGCCGAAGGGAAGGGTTTGGGGTGAGGGCCAGAAAGCCCCTGTCCCGCTCATCCGCGGGCGCCCTTTTCCCGTCCTGGGGGACGGGCGCCCTCACCCCCCGGCCCCTTTCCCGTCCTGGGGGACGGGAGCCCTTCCCTCAGGGAGAGGGGGAGAAAGACGCAAACGGGAAAGGAAAGAGTTTGGAAAGATACTTCGCAAGGGAAAGACTCGGCCAGGGGAAGCGGTGGTATCAGCCCCGGGACGAAAGCCGCTGTCCTGCTTAGTCGCGGGCGCCCTCACCCCCCGGTCCCTTTCCCGTCCTGGGGGACGGGCGCCCTCACCCCCCGCCCCCTCTCCCTCAGGGAGAGGGGGAGTCCAGTTGTCGGAGAATTGAGACAACAGACCGAAGTGCAGGAAAATTCCCTGTCCCTGAGGGAAGGGCCCTGTTTTCGTGAATTGGATTCTGGAATCCCGGAACATGGTTGACCAGATAGATTCTCCCCCTCTCCCTGAGGGAGAGGGGGTTGGGGGGGTGAGGGCAGAAGGCTCATTCTCATTCAGGAGGAACTGCGTGACTCAGCGGGAAAGGACCTGGCGTGAGGGCAGAACGCCCCATTCACGCCCGGCCGGCGTGGCGTGGCAGGGTGAAACTGAACTGCGCGCCCTCGCCCGGGCGGCTGCGGACCTCGATGCGGCCCCGGTGGGCCTCGACCAGGCCGCGGGCGATGGCCAGGCCGAGGCCGGCGCCGCGCTCGCCATCCTGGTCGCGGGTGCGGGCCTTTTCGCCGCGCCAGAAGCGCTCGAAGACCTGCGGCAGGTCCGCGGCGGCGATGCCCTCGCCGCTGTCGCTCACCGTGACGCGCACCTGGCCCGGCCCGCTGGCGGCGGCGCCGAGGCGCACGTGGCCGCCGGCCGGCGTGTGACGAATGGCGTTGCTCACCAGGTTGTAGAGCACGCGCTGGATCTTCTCGGGGTCGATCAGCACCGGGTCGACGCCGCTGCTGACCTCGCCTTCCAGCTGCACCTCACGACGGCGGGCGACCGGGCGCAGGGCGCCGAGGGTATCCGAGAGCAGGTCGCCGAGGGAAGAGCGCTGCAAATGCAGTTCGACGTGGCCGCTTTCCAGCTGCGAAAGCTCGAAGAGGTCGTCGATGAGGTCGCTCAGGTTGCGGATTTCGCGCTGCGCGGTCTGCAGATAGCGCCGCTGCGTGTCCTCGTCGGCGGCGACGCCATCGACGAGGGCCTCGATGACGAGGCGCAGCGAGGCCAGCGGCGTGCGCAGGTCGTGGCTGGTCCAGGCGATCAGGTCGCGCCGGCCCTGCTCAAGGCGCTCGCGGCGGGCGGCGGCCTCCTCAAGGCGTTCAGCCATCATGTTAAAGCTGCGGGCGAGGGCCGCCAGTTCGTCCAGGCCGTCGGCGTTGACGCGGGTGCCGGTCTCGCCGCGGGCGATGCGCTCCGCGCCGCGGGCGAGGGCGCGGATGCGGGGCGTGAAGGCGTTGCTGATGAAGTAGCCGCAGCCGAGCGCGGTCCAGGCGCCGAAGACCAGCAGCACGGCGCTGAGGCCGAGGTCATGGGCATCGAGGAACATCTGGCGCGCGAGGAGCCAGAAGATGGCGAAGAGGGTGAGGATGGTGAGCAGGCTGAGCAGCATGAGGCCGAAGCGCAGGCTGCGCAGGCGCTGGCCGAGGCCTGGCTGGCCGATCCACCAGGCGATGATGAGGCTGACGCTGCCGGTGAGGCCCAGCAGCAGGAAGAGTTGCTGCTCGTCCACCGGGGGCGGGGCGAAGAGCGGCCGCGCCAGCAGGGGAATCAGCAGCCCCGCGCAAAGCCAGACGCTGAGCAGCAGCAGAATCAGATGTCGAATGCGGGTTGTGCCCATGGTTACGCTCCCTGGCCGGTGGTCTGCCGGCGCTGCGACGTGCTACTATGGTAGCGCAGGGTGGCTGACGCCGGACAGGCAGGGGGACAGCGTGGAAGGTCTGAGCCGTGAGCAACTGGATGGATTTTACGAACGGGGCTACGTGGTGGCGGAGGGCCTGCTGGACCCGGCCGGGGACCTGGACCCGGTCATCGCCGAGTACCACACGGTGCTCGACAACCTGGCCGACGAACTCCACGCGCAGGGCGAGATCAGCGGGCCTCACGACGGGCTCGACTTCAACGAACGCTACATGCGCATCTGCGAGGAGAGCGGGCGCATTCACAGCCAGTACTTCGACTTCATGCTGCCCAAGCGCAACGTGAAGCCCGACTCGCCGCTGTGGGTGGGCCCGGCCGTCTTCCACATGATTCGCAATGAGCGGCTGCTGGACGCCGTGGAGCAGTTGATCGGCCCGGAGATTTATTCCAACCCGGTGCAACACGTGCGCATGAAGACGCCCGAGCACCGCACGCCGCTCAACCCGCAGACCGGGCGCATCCAGATGGGCGCCACGCCCTGGCACCAGGACGGCGGCGTGGTGAACGAGGACGCGGACGGCACGGAGATGATCACCGTCTGGTTTCCGCTGTGGGACGCGCCGGTCGAGGCCGGCTGCCTGGAGGTGATTCCCTACAGTCATTTGCAGGGCCTGCGGCGGCACTGCGCCTCGCCCACGGGCGGCGGCCCCCGACTGCATGACGCGGTGATCGAGCGCGAAGCGGCGGTGGCGCTGCCGATGCGCCGCGGCGACGTGCTCTTCATGACGCGCTATACCAAGCACGCCTCGCTGCCCAACCTCAGCGACAGCATGCGCTGGAGCTTCGACCTGCGCTACATCCCGACGGGCCAGCCGACGGGGCGCGAGGTCTTCCCCGGTTTTGTGGCGCGCAGCCGCAGGGACCCGGCGAGCGAACTGCGCGATCCCCGCGCCTGGGCGCAACTGTGGTACGACACGCGCGCGCGCATGGCGGCGCCGGAGTACGAGGACTTCAGCTACAACCGCTGGACCGTCGACTTTCCGGGCTGTTAGGCGAAGAAAAGGGGGATTTCAGACTTGTGCACACCAATCCCCTGATCATTCGGCACATGAGCAAAAACATCCGCCGCGCCATGTGAAGGGATCTGCCGGCCGCCACAACGTGAGGCCCATGGATGCAGAAGACCAGTTGACGCTCATGTCCGGTAGCGCAACTGGCAAGCGGCTCCCGCACCGGCGGTTGAGGACCAGCGTGGCTTGACAACCTGAACAAGGCGGGTGATGATGTGGCTGTGTACGAGCGGCGCTACCTGGCGCCCGGGAGAGAAAGGGGGGTGAGCGATGGAGACACGTGTTCAAAGACTTGAGGATGCCTTTGTGCGCATCGAAGTAACGCTGGCCGAACTCAAGACCGATATTCGGTGGATGCGCTACATCATGCTGGCGACGTTCGCGGCCTACGTTCTTGACCGCTTCGGCCTGCTTCCAACCTGACCCGGGCCGTCAGTGTACACAAGTCTGTAATTCCCATAAAAACACTTTCTGGCCCTGAGACCGGGTGGACGCTACGGTTTCCCCATCCGGATTTTTGTCCTGCTGAACCTGTGTGACCTGGTCCTTCTGCGGTTCATCATCATGCGCCGGTTTCTTGCTGCTGCAGTCGAACAGGGCGCGCTGAAGGCGCTGCGTCGTCGGCGGCCCCGAGGCGCCTGTGGCCCGGTGGTCTGCTGGCTGACGTGGTGATTCGCGCTATAGTAGCGGCGCAGCGCCGGCGGGACAGATGCAGGGGGAAAACCGGATGCATTTTTTGAGCCGCGAGCAACTGGACGAATTTAACGAAAAGGGCTATTTGCTGGTGGAGGGCCTGCTGGACCCGGTCAATGACCTGGACCCGATCATCGCCGAATATCATACGGTGCTGGACAACCTGGCCGACGAGCTCTACGCCGGCGGCAGGATCAGCGAGCGTTTTGAGGAGCTCGACTTCAGCGAACGTTTCCTGCACATCTGCGACGAGACGCAGGACGTACACAAGCAGTATTTCGACTTCTCGCTGCCGAAGGGCGACGTGCGGCCGGATACGCCGCTGTGGGTCGGGCCGGCGGTCTTCAACATGTTGCGCAACGAAAGGCTGCTGGACGTCGTCGAGCAGTTCATCGGGCCGGAGATTTACTCCAACCCGGTGCAGCACGTGCGCCTGAAACCGCCGGAGCACCGCTGTCCCTGGGACGCCGACGCTGAACAGATCCAACTGGGCATCACCCCCTGGCATCAGGACAACGGCGTGGTGACCGAGGACGCGGACGACACGGAGATGCTGACGGTCTGGTTCCCGCTGTGGGACGCGCCGGTGGAGGCCGGCTGCCTGGAAGTGATCCCCTACAGTCACCTGGCCGGGCTGCAGCGGCACTGCCCTTCCTACGGCGGGCCGCGCCTGGTCGAGGAAGTGCTGGAGCGCGAGGCGGCCACACCGCAGCCGATGCGGCGCGGCGACGTGCTCTTCATGACGCGCTACACGCAGCACGCCTCCATGCCCAACCTGAGCGACAGCGTGCGCTGGAGTTACGACCTGCGTTACAACCCGACGGGTCAGGCCACCGGGCGCGGCGAGTTCCCGGGTTTCGTGGCGCGCAGCCGCAAGGACCCCGCCAGCGAGTTACGCGATGCCCATGCCTGGGCGCAGCTGTGGTACGACACGCGCGCACACATGGCGGCGCCGGCGTACGAGGACGTCAGCTTCGATCGCTGGGACATCAACCACCCCTCCTGCTGAACGCCGTCCGCCCGGACGGGGCTACAGCGCGCCGAAGTGGTTCTGGAAGGCGAAGCAAAGCAGCGGGTCGGTCGCCGCGTAGAGGTAGTGGATGCGTTCGTTGGCGACCACGAAGCTGCCGTGACCGCCGCAGGGCTGCGAACTGTCCAGCTGGGCGGAGGGCCCCAGGTCGGGGAGGGCGCAGGCGAGGAAGTTGCGACTGAGCCGCTCCTGGTTGATGACGGCGGCGGCGCCCACGCTCAGGCCCTGGCCCGCGAGCAAGGATTCGAGCACGGGCGGGGTGTAGATGCCGGCGGCGACCGCGCCCACCTCCTCATAGCACTCGATCAGGCCCTCGATGGTCTCGATGGCGACCAGCAGGGCCGGGTTGCCGCTGAGCAGGGAGGCGCTGCCGCCGAGGGCGGCGATGGCGTCGGTGACGTTGGTGGCATTGCTGCGCGCGTAGCCATCCAGGTCCGGAATGAACTGCTGCGCCGAGGTCGCCTGGTCGGCCCTGTCGGTGCCGGTCGGCACGAGGTCGCTGCAGGCGGTCAGCAGGACCGTCAGCAGCAGCGAAAGCACGAAGGCGTGGCGCAGGGTCATTCAGGCCTGGCTCCCCTTGTCGGCGGGCCGGGGCCGCTGACGGCGGCGGGCCGGCAGCCAGCTATCCAGCAGCAGCAGCAGGGCGCCCAGCACGATGGCGTGGTCGGCCAGGTTGGAGACGTTGGAGATGAGGCCGGGGATCTGGTAGTGGATGAAGTCGACGACGTGGCCGTGTTGCAGGCGGTCGACGGCGTTGCCGAGCGCGCCGCCGCCGATCAGGCCGGCGGCGAGGCGCGCGCGGGGGCCGGCGGCCGCCAGGCGCGGATAGTACCAGAGCAGCGCCAGCACGAAGACGATGGCGACGAGCAGAAAGATATCGGCGGCGACGGGCAAAATACCGAAGGCCGCGCCGCGGTTCTGGCTGTGGGTGAGGCGGAAGAAGGGCTCCAGCGCCGGCAGCGGCGTCAGACTCTGGCCGGGCTGCAGACGCATTGTGACGAGCATTTTGCTGGCCTGGTCGGCGAGCAGGACGATGCCCGAGATGCCCAGCAGTTGCAGCCAGTAGCGTCGCATGAAGTCTCCCGTCACTTTTTGATTGTAGCGGCGCGGGCCGGAACCAGGCAAGCCCGCGCCCGCCCGCAGCCCCGCTGACGATGGACAGCAACCTGCGCGCGCGGGTGCGCACGGCCCTGCTGGTCGGGCCGCTCATCCTGGTGCTGGTGCACGCCGGCGGCCCGGGCTTTGTGCTGGCGGTGCTGATTGCGGGCGCGCTGGGCGGCCATGAACTGGCCCGCCTGCCGGACCAGGCGGGGAAGCGGGTCGCCCTGGCCACGGCGCTGGCGGTCCCGGCCCTCAGTCTGGCGCCGGCATTGAATCAACCCTGGCTGCTGGCGGCGCTGCTGCTGCCGGCGCTGGCCGGGCTGCGCGGCCGGCGCGCGCTCATGCTGGTGACGGCGGGCGCGCTGTACATCGGCCTCGCGCTGGGGTTGCTGCTGCTGTTACGCAGTAATGAGGCGGGTCGGCTGTGGACGCTGGTGCTGTTCGCCAACAACTGGAGCACGGACAGCGTCGCCATGCTGGGTGGCCGGCGCTTCGGGCGGCGGCGGCTGGCCCCGGCCATCTCGCCGGGCAAGACGGTCGAGGGGGCGCTACTGGGACTGCTGGCGGGCGTCGTCGTGGGCACGGCGCTGGCCACGGGGGGCGGCATTCCGCCCGGACAAGCGCTGGCGCTCAACCTGGCCGTGGCGCTGGCCACGATGGCCGGCGACCTGCTGGAGTCGCTGCTGAAGCGTCAGTGGCAGGCGGATGACAGCGGCAGCCTGCTGCCCGGGCACGGCGGTTTGCTGGACCGCATGGACGGCACCCTGCTGGCCGCGCCGGTCCTGTGGCTTATGTTGCAGATTTTCTGAACGGAGACGGTCACGCTCTCGCTGTCTGGCGCGCCGTGTTCCCCACCCGGACGCTCACAGACCTGGCCCGGTCCCTGCCAGGGCCTGAGACAGCAGACTTTTGACTTCCGGAGACAGGAACACGGCCAGAATGATGGCGATTGCCGCGTAGAGCATCCTGTTTTCCAGCCTGGCCAGGTCAGCCTTTGTGGCCACGTGCAAATAGCGTTCCTCAAGGCGGGCCATACGCTCTTCTGTGGTCACTGTCGTTCTCCTCTTGCCAACGCAGCGCCCGGCGACATGGTGTGCCCGCGGGCGACATGATATGTCGCCCCTACGGGATGCTTCGGGCTTGCGCCCTCGCTAAAATGGCGCCGTTGGCGTGCTTCGGACTTGCGCCCTCGCTATGCTGCGGGCTTGCGCCCTTGCTATGCTTCGGGCTTGCGCCCTCGCTACCCCTACATCATCCGCGGCAGGGGCAATTTATCAAATCGTCCACCCCGACTTTAAAACAATTTCTGAAATCCACCAAACCCGCCACGCCCGGTGACATGGTGTGCCTGCGGGGACATGGTGTGTCTGCGGGCGACATTACATGATGGTGTGCCTGTGGACGACATGGTGTACCCACGGGCGACATGATATGTCGCCCCTACGCCCTTGCTACCCCTTTCCAGGGATGCTTCGGGCTTGCGCCCTCGCTACCCCTGCATCGGTCGCGCTGGTCTGTGGCTCATGTTGCAGATTTTCTGAAATTCCGGCACGAATTCCTCGCATTTTGCGGCGAAACGGGTATACTCTGCGCCGTGGCATTGCGTGGCTACCGGGACACCTCGTCAATCCCGATGCGGTGCCGGCGCCCGGCGCGGCGCGTGCAAGCGGACCTGCCAGAAGGCGGGTCCTTTTTTCCCCCGTTACTCCTCCCCTGAACCCGTGAAACGCTGCGCCATGCGCAGGATGTCCAGCGGCAGTACCAGCTTGGTGGCCGGGCTGGTGCCAATCTCGCGCAGGGTATTCAGGTACTCCAGTTGCAGGGTGTTGCCGCCGGCCTGGTGCGCCTCTTCCTCAATGGCCCTGAGCGCGGCGGCGTAGCCCTCGGCCTTGAGCAGCTGCGCCTGCTTCTCGCCCTCGGCCTGCAGAATGGCGGACTGGCGGGCGCCCTCGGCGCGCAGGATGGCGGCCTGCTTCTCACCTTCGGCGACGGTGACGGAGGCCTCGCGCTCGCCGCTGGCGCGGGTGACCTCGGCGCGGCGCTCGCGCTCGGCGCTCATCTGGCGGTTCATGGCATCCTGCACGTCGCGCGGCGGCTCGATCTCGCGAATCTCGACGCTGGTGATCTTGAGGCCCCAGCGCTCGGTGACCTCGTCCAGCTTGACGCGCAGGGTGTCGTTGATCTGCTCGCGTTTGGAGAGCACGTCGTCGAGGGAGATGTCGCCGATGACGGCGCGCAGGGTGGTGGTGGCGATATTGGTCGAGGCGTGCACCACGTGGTCGACCGAGATGACGGAACTTTTCGGATCGACGACGCGGTAGTAGACGAGGAAATCGATCGAGATGGGCGCGTTGTCCTGGGTGATGGCGGTCTGCGCGGGGATATCGAGGAACTTTTCGCGCATGTCGACGCGGATGGCGCGCTCCAGGATGGGGATGATGATGACGATACCGGGGCCGCGGGTGCCGGCGTAACGGCCCAGCGCCAGCACGACGAGGCGCTGGTATTCCGGCACGATGTGCACGTGGCGCACGATGACGAGCACCACGAAGACCAACAGCAATACGGCGAGGATGGAACCGGGATCAAATGGCATGAGACTCTCCAGTCTTTGTCACTCGGCGGGGACGGCGCTTTCGTCGCTGGCCAGGGCCCGCGGCCGCCCGGCCACGCGCAGGTTCAGCCCTTCACGGCCGATGACGACCACTTGCTCACCCGCAGCCACGGGGCGATCGCTGGTCGCGCTCCACAGTTCACCGCGCAGCCGGAGCGTGCCGACCGGGTCCAGGGCGCGCACGACGCGGCCGGTCTCGCCGTGGAAGCTGTCCATGGCGCCGGGCGGGGGCGCCTTGCGCACGCGGGCCAGCACGGGCAGCAGGGCGAAACGCCAGTAGAGCAGCGCCAGCGCCACGCTGAGGCCGACGATCAGCGGCGAGATGCCGCCGGCGGGGAACATCAGCAGGCTGCCCGCCACCTGCAGCGCGAGGCCGGCGCCGGTCAACAGGGTATGGCGCGGCCGCAGCAGGAAGGGCAGCAGCATGAAGGCGGAGGCGCCCGCCACCAGCAGGAACACGCCGATCCAGTTCACCGGCATGCCGGTCAGCAGCAGCAGGGAGCCGCTGATGCCGGCCACGGCGAGCAGCTCAAGCAGGCCGGTGCCGGGCACGATGGTGGCCGTCACCGCCAGCCAGAGGCCGAGCAGCAGGCCGAGATAGACGAGATCGGGCGCGAACTGAAACATGGGCAAGGCGATATTCCCTGTCCACAGTATACAGGAGTACTGCGCTGGATGTCGTGCGGTGGTTCAGGGGTGGCGGCCCTGGACGGGGCCCTCACCCCCGTCCCCTTTCCCGCTCAGTCGCGGGAGCCCTCACCCCCCAACCCCCTTGTCCCGTCCTGGGGGGCGGGAGCCCTCACCCCCCAACCCCCTCTCCCTCAGGGAGAGGGGGAGTCCTTCACAGGAGAGAGGGGGAGCAAATGAGAGTGGCACATGCTGCAAAAGTCGCTCTCCCTTGGGTAGAGGGATTTAGGGTGAGGGCCACGCAACAGGAGATTGATTGGCGGCCCTTTTCCCGTCCTGGGGGACGGGAGCCCTCCCCCAGCCCCTTTCCACGCGTAGGGGCGATTGATCAAATCGCCCGACACGTGCGGACCATACAGCGGGCGACATGATATGTCGCCCCTACGACAAGGGTAGGGGCGATTTATCAAATCGCCCGACACGTGCAGATCACACATTGCCGGCGACGGGGCGGGCGCCATGGTATGGCGCCCCTGCGGCTGAGCGGGAAAGGATTTGGGGGTGAGGGCCGCTTGCGCTTCTTCTTCGCCGTGAGCACCCCTTCACCGCCGGGTCAGGGGGTGGTTTGGTTGGCCGCCCTTTTCCCGTCCCGGGGGACGGGAGCCCTCCCCCAACCCCCTCTCCCTCAGGGAGAGGGGGAGTCAAATGAGAGTTAAGCGTGTTTTTGAAGTCCCTCTTCCTGAGGGAAGGGCTCCCGCGGTTCAGTGGGAGAGGGTTGGGGTGAAGGCGAGCCTAGCGCGTGCGGAGGCCGCCGCGCAGGTAGTCGGCCTCGTCGCTGAGGACGAAGGCGATGACCTTCGCGACGCCTTCCGGCTGGCCGTAGTGCTCGCGGGCGTAGTCGTGCGCGTCCTGGTCGGGACGGCCCTCGCGGCGGGCGCGGGCGATGTCCACGCTGAGCTTGATTTCGGTGATGATGTTGCCGGGGTAGATGGTATTGACGCGAATGCCGCGATCCGCAAGGCGCTCCTGCAGGGTCATGGCGAGGCCGTTGGCGCCGCCCTTGCCGGAAGCGTAGGCCAGGGAGGAGCTGGGCCCGAAGACGCCGGCGCCGGAGGCGATGACGACGAAGACGCCGCGCCCGCCGGCTTCCAGCAGCGGGGCAGCGTATTTGGCGCAGAGGAAGACGCCGGTGATGTTGACGTCGAGGGCGCGGCGGAAGTCTTCGAGCGGCATCTCTTCGGGCGATTGCCAGGGGCCGGGCAGGACGCCGGCGGCGCAGACCATTTTGTCGAGGCGGCCGTGGCGCTCGCGCGTGAAGTCGACGAGCGCCTGCACCTGAACGTCATCGCGCACGTCGGTCTGCAGAAAGTCGGCCGTGCCGCCCCGCGCGCGGATGGCCGCGGCGCGCTCCTCGCCACTGGCCTTGTAGTCGGCGATGACGACGCGGGCGCCGCGCAAGGCGCAGAGTTCGGCCGTGGCCGCGCCGATGCCCTGGGCCCCGCCGGTGACGAGGATGACGTTTCCCTGCAGCCCTGCGCTCATGGTCCCTCCTGCCCTGTCAGTCAGCGGCCGGCGGCGGCAGCGCGATGCGCCAGGGGTAGAGTTCGGCGCGGAAGAGGCGCTGCCGCACGCCGGGGTCGTCATGCATGACGGCCAGCGCCGCCTCCTCGTCCGGCGCCTGAAAGATGACGATGCCGAAACTTTGATAGTCCGTCAGCAGGGTACGCCCGGCCAACTGGACGACGCCCTCGTCGCAGAGGCGCTGCAGGTAGGAGAAATGCTGCTGCAGCACGGCCTTTTCCTCCGCGGTGCCGCCTGTGACCAGCATCTCGAGGCTCAGCGGCTGGATGCGATACAGCCACTGTTTCATGGCAGCGGCAGCGTCCTGTAGCGGCCAGGCCGGCCCGGCCGGCCGCAGCGTTGCGGGGCCCGGCCGGCCGGGTGTGCATGGCCAATGGTCATGGCTGGCGCCACATCCCGCTAACAATTGCCTTTGGCGAGTTTGTAGAGTCCCATCTGTGCGTTGTTGTTGGCTATCGTTCGCTCGGGAATCGCAGCGTCGAAGTTAATGATCGCGTAGGCAGCGTGATTCTGGTTGACGTGGCGTGAAATTGTCATCCACGCCCTTGCGCTGACTGTCTGACCGGGCGCGATGGGCGGGAACTCCCCGATTGTCTCTTGCGCAAAGTCATCCAGCCGGGCCCCGTCGTTCTTGAGGCCATAGTCAAGAAAACGGACCCTGCCTCCGGGTGAAGGCGTGGTGCCGAAGTTGGCGACGTCAACCTCGATCTGAAAGCCGATACCGCACACAATCACGCCGCCGGACGAACTGTGACGCATGTTGCCGGCGACCAGGTCAATGTCGCTGGCGGGGGCGGCTGGCGGCGGTGGTGGCGGGGGCGGCGGAGGCGGTGGCGGTGGCGGCAGCGCCGGCGGCACGACAACCGGCAGGTCGTCGGTCGCGCCGGCAACCTGCACCACGATGGGCGAAATCCAGCCGCGACGGCCGTTGGGCAGGGTGATGTGGTACCAGCCGGAGCCACGACTGCTGATGCCGAGGATGGACGCGCTCTCGCCGTTGAGCAGGGCGCCGATGATACGGAAACGGGTGCTGTCGCCGGCGCGCACGTTGGCGTTGACGCGCGCCGTCACCCTGGGCGCGTCGTCATCGGGGACAGCCATCGTCTCTTCCTCGACCATGGGCTCGTCTTCCATGGCCATGGTCAGGTCTTCGGCCATCATGCCTTCATTTTCCACGCGCAGCGGCCCGACGACCTGGTGCGCCACGTCGCCACCGGGCGTCAGGACGTTCAGGCGCAGTTGATAGAGGCCGTCGTCCACGGCAGTGGTATCCCAGCTGCCCAGTGCGTCGTCGACGACGGGCGTGGAGGAAGGCAGGGTGACGGGCAACCAGGCGCGGGAGTCGGGCGCCGTGAGGTCATCATCCAGCGCGCGATACTCAATGTAGAAGCTGGTCATGGCGGGAAGGTTGACGGTACCTCTCGGGGAGACCTCGCCGCGCAGGACGTAAACGGGCGGCGGCCAGGTGATCTCTGCCGTCGGCTCCTCCGCTTCCTGCGCCATGACGGGCAACGCCAGCAGGCACAGCGCAATCACGAACAGGGTTATTCTCTTGCTGCGCATCACAGGCCTCCACAGATTCCCGGAATCGTGACAATAGTGCCGCACAAATCCTTCTGTGGCAACCGGACCACTTAACCCGGCCAGCCGGCCGGCGCGCGCCGGCGCCTCCGACCCGGGTCACAGGGGCAGCGCCGCAGGGGTCCGGTCGCCGGCCGGGTCGCCGTCAACGACGCAGGAGCGGCATTGCGGGTTGATGCCCGCCGCCCCGGGCGCCTGTCAGGACCCGGCAGCGTCCGGCCGGCCACCCTGGATGGTGGCCGGCGACGTCGCTTTACAGTGTGTAACGCTGCGCTGCGCCTCAGCGCCCGCAGTTGGCCCGGGCCAGCGTGTAGTCGCGGTTGGCGATGTTGTTGCCCTCGTTGCTTTCCGCCACCGCGTTGCTCGTATCGAGCGTGATATTCAGGCGATGGCCTTCCTCATAGAAGGTGGACACCGTCAGGTGCATGATGGCCGTAAAGCGCTGGCCGGGCGCCAGGGGCGGGAAGCCGCCGTGAGTCGTGGCGCCGATGGTGCCCGAGTTGATGTGCCAGTCCTGCACCAGGATGGTACCGCTGGCTCCCGTATGTCCCGAGCCGATGTTGGCGATCTGGGCCGTGATGCGCACGGCCTCGTTACACTTCGGCTGTTCGGGCTCGAAGTTAATCCACTCGACGATCAGGTCCGAGCTCGTGCCCGGCACTGGCGCCGGCGGCAGCGGTGTTGGGGGCTGTGGCACCGGCGTGACAGTGGGCGGTGGTGGCAGCGGTGGCGGCACGATTCGTGGCAGATTGTCGGTCGTGCCCGAAACCAGCACGACCACGGGCGAAATCCAGCCGCGGCGGCCATCGGGCAGGGCGATCTGGAACCAGCCGGAGCCACGACTGCTGACGCCGAGGACGGGCGCGCTCTCGCCAGTGAGCAGGGCGTCGATGGCGCGGAAGCGGGTGCTGTCGCCGGAGCGCACGTTGGCGTTGAGGCGCGCCGTCACCCTGGGCGTTTCAGCGGGCACGGGCGTCGTTTCTTCCGTGACCATGGGCTCGTCTTCCACGGCCATGATCAGGTCTTCGGCCATCATGCCTTCGTTTTCCACGCGCAGCGGCCCGACGACCTGGTGCGCCATGTCGCCGCCGGGCGTGAGGACGTTCAGGCGCAGTTGATAGAGGCCATCGGACACGGCAGTGGTATCCCAGGTGCCCAGCGTGTCGTCGACGACGGGCGTGGACGATGGCAGGGTGACGGGTAGCCAGGCACGCGCTTCAGGCGCCGTGAGGTCATCATCCAGCGCGCGGGACTCGATGTAGTAGTTGGTCATGCCGGGGAGGTTGACGGTGCCTCTCAGGGAGACCTCGCCGCGCAGGACGTAAACAGGCGGCGGCCAGGTGATCTCTGCGGTCGGCTCCTCCATTTCCTGTGCCATGACGGGCAGGACCAGCAGGCACAGCGCAATCACGAACAGGGGGATCATCTTGCTGCGCATCACAGGCCTCCAGTTGTTTTTCAGGGCCACAACAATTGTGCCGCATGTATTCTGCCGTGGCAAACGGACGCTATACTGTATTCAGGTGACGGGAGACAAACATGGCGGCGACATATCACACTACGGAGGTCTTTCGCATTGCGACGGCGCGCATTGGTTACGATCGACGCGGGCGGGCGGCGCAAGACAGGGTACTTGCCATCACGGTCAAGTCCCCCACTGGCGATACGGGCAGGTTAATGGCGCCGGAATGGCCTCTGGTGCGCGATTTCAAGGAAGGCAGCATCGACTGGGAGACTTACACAGAGAAGTATCACGACCTGCTGCGCAAACGCTATGCGCGCCATGCGCAAGTGTTCCATGACCTCATTCGGGATGTCGTCAGGGAAGGCGAGCGGTTGGTGCTCACCTGCTACTGCAACGTGGGTCCGGGTTGCGAAGAGTGTCACCGCTTTCTGATGGCGGACATTCTGGAGAAAATCGCTGAGCAGGAAGGCTACGGGGTATGCAACGAGGGGGACCTGTCGCAGGACAGGGCGCCGCATCCATCGCCGCAACTCCCCCTGGGCCTCTGATGACGGAACCCGTCGTCACCATCTACACCATTGGCTTCACACAGAAGAACGCAGCCAGATTCTTTGGACTGCTGCGCGAGCACGGCATCACGAAGGTGCTTGACACGCGTCGCCGGCCGGAATCCCAGCTCAGCCGCTTCGCGCATGGTGATGATTTGCCCTGGTTGCTGGCCGAGTTGCTGCCTGGCTGTGAATACGAGCATCGTCCGGACATGGCGCCGACGGTGGAGTTGCTTGACAATTTCCGGGGACGCGGCCCGCAAAGACTGAAGGGCAACTGGCGAAGCTACGCCTTCAATTACAAACGCAGGTTGCGTACCAGGAACCTCATAGCGCGCGAAAGGCACGAGGAGTGGGCCGCCGGACGCTACTGTCTGCTTTGCAGCGAACACGAGCCCGATCACTGCCACCGACGTCTGCTGGCGGATTACATCAAGGAGAACTGGCAGGGCACCAGGGTGGTGCATCTGGGTTGAGGTGCGGGCATGGCGACAAGGATCCTCATCACAGACCTGACCGCCATGCAGGGTGACAGGGTATGCATTGCCGGCATCGACCAGAATCTGCAGAACATCCGGCCGGTCCTGCCACAACCCGGAGTTCTCTACCGCCACCTGTTTCATAAAGGCAATGCGATTATCCGCCCGCGCGCAGTACTTCGCTTGCAACTCAAACCATCCAGAAACACAGAGGTGCCGCATTCGGAAGACCACGACTGGCATGATCGCGAGTCACTACATTCCAGGGAATACTTGCTTGATGGGTCTCACTGGCAACAGATTTTGCAGAGGCTGGTTGAAACCAGTCCGCCTCCCCTGTTTGGCGCCGGGCTGATGTCACACAGGGATGCCAGACACCGCAAGTTGAAACGTGGGTCGGCGACGAACTCACTGGGGACTGTTGCTGTAGAACAGGAAATCAGTTTTCGGTGCGAGCCTGATAAATTTGAAAGAGGCAAGTACAGGTACCGTCTGTACTTCCAGGACCATTGCAATAATCTATATGATGATATCCCGATCACAGATCTTGCCTTGCAAACCTGGGCCACTGCCCAGCTACACCGTGGCGCAACTCCACAGTCTCTTTCTGATTGGCTTACGAGACGCCTGAATGATGCTCAGAAGGTTTATCTTCGTCTTGGCCTCAGCCGCGAATTCAGGGATGAGTTCTGGCTGCAGGTGAACGGCATCTACAGCTTTCCCGACTGGCTGCAAGGCCGCTGCTTCGCTGATTTCGAAGGGCAGTCGGGTTGAGCCGTCGCCAGCGATGAACGCCCGGCACATTCTGCTCGTCGTCCTCGACACGCTGCGCCGCGACCATCTCTCCACCTACGGTTACACGCGACCAACCGCGCCGGCGCTGGATGACTTCGCCGGGCGCGCCGCCCTGTTCGCGCGGGCCATCTCGCCGGCGCCGTGGACCCTGCCGGCGCACGCTTCACTCTTCACCGGTCGCTATCCCGCCGCGCACCAACTCACCCAGGTGGACAGTTGCCTGGGCCGGCAGCACCCGACCCTGGCGGAAATCCTGCGGGCAGCCGGCTGGCGCACGACGGCCTTCTGCAACAACCCCCTGCTGGCCGCCCTGGATTGCGGTCTGCAACGCGGCTTCACGCACTTTTTCAGCTACGCCGGCGTCGCGCGCCGACGCCCTGAGTCCGCCAGCCGCGCCGCGGAGCGCGCCTGGCGCCGGCTCGCGCAGCCCGTACAGCGGCGCGGCGCGCGCTCGACGCTGCTGTTGCGCAGCGCCCTGCGGCCGCGGCTGGCGCCGTTGTGGACGCGCATGATTAACTTCAAGGGCGACGGCGCCACCTCGATCGACGATCTCTGCGACTGGCTGCGGCAGCAGCGCGCCGGCGGCGGCGCCGAACGCCACTTCATCTTCCTCAACCTGATGGGCGCGCATGCCCCCTGGCGACCCGAACGCCGCACTCTGCAGCGCGTGGCGCCCGGCCACGGGCCGCCGGCGCGGCGCCACGTACGCCGCTTCAACGCCCGCGCCGCGCGCTGGACCCTGCCGCTGGAGCGCCCGCTGGCGGCGGCGGAGCGACAGGCCCTGCTGGATGCCTGCGACGCCGAGATCCTGCAGCAGGATGAACAGCTGGGCCGACTGCTGCACGCCCTGCAACACATGGGCGCGCTGGAGGACACGCTGGTCATCATCGTCGCCGACCATGGCGACGCCCATGGCGATCACGGTTTCGTGGGCCACAGCTTCGGCGTTCACCAGGAAGTGCTGCACGTGCCGCTGCTGGTGTACGACCCCGCCGGACGTTTCCCCGCAGGGCATGTAATCGACGCTGCCGTCTCCACGCGTCGTATCTTCCACACGGCGCTGGCGCAGGCCGGGCTGAAGGCGCCGCTGGACGAAAACGAAGCGGACGCCGACGTGACGCGGCTGGACCTGGCGGCGGCAGTGCGCGGCGAGGTGGGCGAGGACCTGGTCTTCAGCGAGGCCTGGCCGCCGGAGGCCCTGCTGGCGTGGCTGCGGCAACGGGACCCCGCCCTGTTGCGGCGGCGACGCCTGGCGCAGGTACGCCGCGCCATGGTCAGCGGGCGACACCGGTTGCTGCTCTGCGGCGAGGAGGCCGAGGCGCTGTATGACATGGCGGAGGACCCCTTCGAGGAGCGCAACCTGGTGGACGGGCAGCCGGCGCTGGTTGAGCGGCTGCGGCGGGAGATGCTGGCGGCCCTGCCCGCGGCGCAGGAAGAGGCGCGCGCGGGCGAGATCGACCCGGCCGTGGCCGGGACGCTGCGGGCGCTGGGCTATATGGAGTGAAGTAGCCCGTCGGCAGGGTACACTGGGCGCCAGATTTGAACGGGACGGCGATGAAGAAGCTTGCACTGGCACTGGCGCTGCTGTGCGCGTTCGGGCTGCTGCCGGCAGCGTTTGTGACGGCTCAGGACGCGCCGCTGTTCCATGCGGTCACGGACAACACGCTGAATCTGCGCGCCTGCCCCGGCACGGACTGTGAGCGGGTCGGGCAGGTAGCGGGCGGGACGGAACTGCCGGTTTACGCCGTCGAGGGCGACTGGTATCAGGCGCTGGTCGACGGGGAGCTGGTCTGGCTGGCGGGCTGGCTGACGACGCGCGCGCCGGCGGCGGAGCCGACGCCGACTCGCGCCAGGCTGCTGGAGATGGGCGAGACCTGGACCGACGGCGTCACCGGCTGCAATCTGCTCGTGGGCAAGGTGGCGGGTGAGGCCGGCGACCTGGCGCTGCTGCTGGCCGGCGACGGGCGGCAGGAAGCGCGCGTCGACATTTACCCGCCTGGCGCCGCCGCCCTGCCGCTGGCGGAGAGCAGCGAGTCCGTGGCCGACGTGATGGGCAATCCCGTCATTATTCGCACCTGGCCGGAATTTACCCGTTGGCCGGCGGGCCGCTATCGCTTTGAACTGGGCCTGGGCGAAAGCGGCAACGTCTTCGAATGGGAGATGCCGGGCCCGGGCGAATACTCGCTGCTGGTCGATTGTGAGCGCCCCGTCGCCACGTCCGCGTCCGTCGCCGGCGACGCTGCGGCGCCAATGCTCGTGACCGGAGAGATTCACCGCGACCGTGATACCGGCTGCAACCTTTACCTCTCCGCGGGAGCAGGGGAAGCGGCTGCTCTGGACGTCCTGATCATCGGGGAGCGGCGGCGCGCGGCCAGGGTCGACCTGTTCCTCCCCGGCGAAAATACAGCGCTGCGGCCAGAGCTTGAGAAAGAGGAAGAACAGCCCGACGAGGGCGAAGCGTACCTGGCCCGGCTCTACTCCCGCGACCTGGACTGGCATCCGGGCCTCTATCGCATCGAACTGGACCTGGGCGAGTCGGGCAGTGTGTTCGGCTGGCAAATGGAGCGCCCGGGCAGTTACGCGCTGCTCGTCGATTGCGACGCGCCGTCGCCCGGCGGGCCCGGGTCGGGGCGTGGGCCGGTCATGCTGGAACTGGAGCAGTCGCGTTATGACCCGGTTACCGGCTGTATCGTCGTTCTCTTCCCGGAAAGCGCGGACGATGACCTGGATCTGCTGCTCCAGGGTGAGCGCCGGGAGGAGGTCGCGGCCAGGGTCCTTGGCCCTGACGAGCGCCGTCCCAGGCCGTATGACGGGCGTCTGGACAGGACCTTTGCGGACAGCGACGAGCCCTACGTCCTGCAGTATTACAGCGCGAATCAGGGCTGGCCGGCCGGGCTTTACCGGCTGGAGCTGGAACTGGAGGGCCGTGTCAGCGAATACACCTGGCGCATGGAAACCCCGCGGGACCAGTCCCTGCTCATCCTCTGCGACCAGGACCCGCCGGACCGGGAAGCAGCGGGCGTTCCGGCCGGCCCCACGCCCACCCCGCCCAGGCTACCGGATGCCGAAGAAATCGAGCAGGGCGGCCCGCTGTTCCATGCAGTCACGAACAACACGCTGAACCTGCGGGCCTGCGGCAGCGCGGACTGCGAGCGGGTCGGGCAGGTGCCGGGCGGGACGGAGTTGCCGGTCTTCGCCGTCGAGGGCGACTGGTATCAGGCGCTGGTCGACGGGGAGCTGGTCTGGCTGGCCGGCTGGCTGACGACGCGCGCGCCGGACATGGTGCTTGAGGACACCAGCATGATTCTGGACGAGCGCACCGGCTGCACGGTGCTGCTGGGCGCCCGGGAACTGTTTGACGTGCTGCACATCATGGTGGGCGGCGAGCGCTACGAGGACGTCCATTTTGAATTTTACCCGCCCGGAGCGAGTAACCCCCTGACGCACTCCGACCGCGCGATTGTCGAACTCGAAGAGACCGACGGCATTATGATCGAGCACGTTTATCAGGGCGTGCTGGTCACCGCCGGCAGGCCGTACCGGCTGCTGGTTGAACTGGACGGCAGGTCCAACCTGGTGGAGTGGTATCCGGCCCAGTCCGGCGGCACGGCCATAATTATCATCTGTGACGACGTGGAAGCGCTTCGTGACGAGATCGAACAGGGCCCGATTTCGTCGGCGGCCACGCAGATCGCGCAGATCCCGGCGGAGGGCGCTGGCGACAGGGCAACGCCGGCGCCGCCGGTCATCCTGGAAATCGGGGATACGCTTCGTGACGTACAGAGCGGCTGCCTGGTGCGCCTCGCCCCGGAAAGCCCGGGCGAGGACCTGGACCTGGTGCTTTCGGGCGCGCGCCGGGCCGAGGTTGAGGTCAGGGTCTACCGTCCCGGGGCGGACCGGCCTCTGCCCCACAGCGGCCGGCGGGACCGGACCCTGCCTGACGACGAGCCTATCATCCAGCAGTACTACAGCGCCGGGCAGGACTGGCCCTGGGGGCTGTACCGGCTGGAGCTGGAGCTGGACGGCCGCGTCAGCGCCTTCGCCTGGCGCATGGAAACGCCGACCGACCAGTTCTTGCTGATCCTGTGCGAAGAGGCCCGCTCCCCTGCGCCGACCCCTGCCACGCCCGCGCCCGCTTCGCCCAGGCTGCTGGAGACGGACGTGGCCTGGCTGGATGAGAACACCGGCTGTGAAATCCTGGTCTCGGACCGGACGCTGGACGGCGACCTGAACGTCTGGATTACCGGACCCAGACCGGAAGACGTGGAGGTCAGGGTTTACCGCCCTGGCGACAGTTCACAGTTGCCCTTTGCCGGCCGTTTCCGGGACGAGGTGGAGGAAGTGGACCTGCCGCTTGACTGGCAGTACTACGAGAGCGACGACAGCTGGCAGGACGGGACCTGGCAGCTTGAGATCAGGCTGGATGGCAAGACCAGTCGCTTCGCCTGGCGGCTGGAAAACCAGGGCGACCAGACCATCACCATTCTCTGCGACGCGCCCGGTCGTAACCTGAGCTTGGCGGACGCGCCGCCGGAGGGCCAGGCGGAGGGGGAAGCGGCGCAGGTCAGCGTCGAACCCACCCCGCCCAGGGTGCTGGAGACGGAAATCTTCTACCGGGACGACCACACTGGCTGCGACTATCTCATCGCCGGGGAAGGCGTGGATGGCGACCTGAACCTGGCGCTGGCGGGAGACAGGTACAGGGATATCGAGGCCCGGGTCTACCGTCCCGGCTCGGACGTGCCGCTGCGTTATACCGACCGCCTGGACGACATTTTCGCCGAATCCGGCAAGCCATTCATCTGGCAATACTATACGGTGACGACTCCCTGGAGCGGCGGGCAGTATCGTCTGGAAATCGAGCTGGACGGCAGGACGACGGTGGCGCTCTGGGAACTGGAGCGCGGCGGCGCCCAGCTCATTTACGTCTACTGCAACACAGCGGGTAGCCGGTTGCCGGTGGCGACGCTGACGCCGACTCCCACGGCCACTGTCACGCCCAGCCCGACCGCCACGCCGCGGCCCACGCGCACGCCCGTCCCGACGCGGACCAGGGAATTGAGAACAGGGCGGGAACTACGGGACTACATTACCGGCTGCGAGGTGTACATCGATCCCGAAGGTCTGGACGGGAACCTGCATCTGGTGCTGACCGGCGACAGACGGAAGGAAGTGGAGGCTTCGGTCTATGGCCCCAACAATCTTCGCGTTGTTTACACAAGGCGAACCCACGAGACTTTTGATGACGCTGACGAAGAGTTCGTCTGGCTCTACTACCGGAACTTCGGGGGCTGGGTCGATGGTTTGTACCGCCTGGCGATCACGCTGGCAGACAGAAGCAGCGAACTGTTCTGGAACCTTGAGCGCGGCGGCGACCAGGTCATTTACATCGATTGCGACGGGCCGGTGCCGCGCGCCACGGTCACGCCGACGCCCACAGTCACCTACACCCCCAGCCCTACCCTGACGCCGACGCCGAGCCCGACGCCCACGCCGGTCGAAGCTGAGGCCGACGTTCGCACGGGCGCGCTGTACCTCGACGAGGCGACGGGCTGCCACGTGCTGGCGCTGGAGTTCCCGCCGGAGCAGGCGGACTGGAAGGACCTGTGGGTCACGCGCGACGGGGAGGGGCAACAGGACGTTGAGGTCGACGTCTGGCTGCCGGGAGCGGAGGCCCCGCTGCGGGTGGACGAGGTGTATGAAGAGCGCCTGGATTCGGGCGAGTCAGTGATCGTACAGAGTTATTCGCCGCGCACGGACTGGCGCAACGGTCTGTACCGTTTTGACCTGAGGCTGAACGACAATGCCAGCACGTTGACCTGGCGCATGGATGGCCCCGGCTACTACGCGATACGCGTTACCTGCGAGCGCACGGCAGGGCCGGCCCCGTCGGTGTGACGGGGCCGGTTGAGGGGTAGCGCGGCGTTTCAGTCGAAGGGCTTGTCGCCGGCGACCAGCGCCTCCAGCAGCTTTTCCAGCCAGTCGATGCGCCGCGCCAGCAGGGCGACCTGCTGCTTCACGTCGCTCGCGCCGGCAGCCGCCTGACGCGCCGTGCGGGCGTCCGCGTGGGCCGTCTTGATCTGGTCCGCGCGCTGTTTCTGAACCTGCTGCGCCGCGCTCAGTTGCCGCGGGTCATGCCCGCGGACGAGGCTGCGGATGGCGGCGATCTCTTCCTCTGCGGCCTCCGCGTCAAGGTGCACGATGACACTGCCGCGGCGCAGACTGATGCCCCTGGCGGCCGCGCCGGGCAGCGCGCGCAGCCGGTCGTCGAGCGCCTCGAGGTTCACGCCCTGCATGCCGCTGATGACGATTTCGCGCATGTCAACTGATCTCCCGCGCCCAGAACTGGGGGTGGTGGTCGAAGCTCCAGGTGCCGGCGCCGGCGGCCAGCTGCGCGGCGCCCTCACGCGGGTTGCGTTTCCATTGCAGGTAGAGATTGTGCGACCCCGCGGCGACGTCGCGCACCAGGGCGCAGAAACTGACGGGCGTCCAGTTGCGCAAATCGGGGTTGCTGCCGATGAGGCCGTCGTCCCCGCCGACGCGCGCGCCGTCAAGCACGACGTCGAGGGCCACGGCACCCCGGGCGTCGCTGTTTTTGACCATGCCGAAGAAGACGACCAGCAGGTCGCCGCCGGCAGTGGTCAGGCTGAGGGCCAGGCGCTCGCGGTCCACGTCGACGAATTCGTTGCTGTTGCTGGCGTAATTCGATGCCTCGTCGAGGCTGACGAAAGCGGTGGGCGGGTCTTTCAGGAAGTTCAGGTTGTCGCGCAGCTGGCTGTTGAGGTCCGCCTCGGTCACCAGCTGATCGACCTGCCAGGTGCGGGGTGGGTGCCAGACAGGGCTCATGGGGTCTCCTTGTGCGTTGAACGGGATGGTGGTCACCAGGCCAGCAGGGTGTCGCGCCCGAGGCACCGCCGGCCGAGGCTCCAGAAGGGATTGGTCGCACTTTCGAGGCGCCAGGTGAGGCGGGCATCGCCCCCCGCCGTCACCTCAAGCGCCTCGCCGATGATGAAGTAGTCATTGCCGTGGCCGGTCTGCGCCTCCGCCACGCGGATGCGATCGAAGAGACGCCGCGCCAGGCCGCGCCTGACCTGCGCGCCGCTCAGGGTCAGACTGTGAACCCGACCGCGCGGCGCCTGGCGGCGGGCGAGTTCGAAGCGGGCCAGGGCGCGGGCCTGCGTCAGGGACGCCAGCGCCGGCAGGTCGAGCCGCAGCGTCGCCGGGCCATGGCGGTTCTCGCTGGCGAGGCTGCGCTCCGCGACCAGCAGCGGGTCGCCCGTACAGAGGGGCGTGCCGCGCAGTTGCGCGCCGGCCTGCAGCCACGCGGTCCTGCCCCCGCTGTTGCGGACTTCCAGCAGGGCGGCGCTGATGCCGGCCTCGCGCAGCCGCAGGGTCAATTGCCCTGTGCGGTCCAGGCCACGACCGTCCGCGCGGCTGTTGGCGCGCCAGTCCTGCGCGGCGACCGGCGCGATGAGGTCGAGCGCGCCGCAGGGCCGGCCCGTTTCATCGCGGTAGCGCAGCAGTAACAACTGCGCCTCGTCCCGCTGCGGCTCGATGGCCAGCGACTGTTCCAGGGTCCAGACGACCGCGCCGGGCCGGCCCCGGCGCCGCGGCGTCAGCAGCACCTCGACCTGGCTGACGCGCGCGTCGGCCCAGCTGTAGCGCAGGCCCTGTACGTCGTCGCGGAAGTCGGCCTGCGCCGTGGCGGCCAGCAACAGGTCGTGGCGGCTCAGGTAGCGGGCATGGCCCTCGTGATCGATGAAGAAACGGCCGCGGGCGGCGGCGCCAATCTCCCCGATGGCCGTCAGCGCCGGGATGCCGGCCGACCAGGTGTCGCCCGCGAGGGGGAAGACGTCGGGGTCGCGCTGCAGCCGGCGGCGGATGTTGATTCCGACCAGGCGCGTGTTGCGGCCCAGTTCACTCTGGCCGGCCTGCCCCAGCAGCCAGAGGCCGCGCAGGCGCTGCCGCCGCAGGGGCACGGCGTCCAGACAGCGCGCGATGATCTCGTCCGCGCGCAGCTTGCTGAGCGGCGGGAGGCGGATGCGGTGGCCGGCCAGTTGCGCGGCGGCGTCCTGCGCCACGAGCACGCTGCGGCGCGAACCCAGCGCGCCGGCCTCCGGCTCGACGCGGGCGACGTGGCCGGTGAAGTGCACGCGCTCCCGCCCGCCGTCGTGGCTGCGGATCTGCAGCAGACGGCCCGGCGCCAGGGCCTGCCGTTCCGGCGAAAAGCGACGGTCGCGGTTACGCAGGGTGATGACGGCCTCTCCCGGTTGGGCGACGCTGTCCTGCGCCCGGGCCAGGCCGCGGCGCCAGCGCAGGGCCAGCACCGCCGCGCTGACGTCCTCCCCCGGGCCGTCGAAGCGGCCGTCGTCGTCGTGGTCAAGGTGGACGCTCCAGCGGAGGCTCACGGCTGCAGCTCCAGCAGCCAGCGATGACGGAAGGCGCAGCCCTGCCAGTCCACACCGCCGTAGTGGAAGATGCCGGGCTCGACGCTCAGCTGCGTCGCCGCCGCCAGCGCGTCGCCGAGCGTGACGTCGGCGGCGAGCGCCGCGAGGCAGGCGTCCATGCAGTCGACCAGGGTGGGCAGGCCCCGGCGCAGGTCGGCGCCGCTGTTGACCGGCGCGACCAGCAGCAGGTGGGTGACCAGACAGGTCACCTGGCGCGGGCCGGCGCTGAAGGTGAGGCCGGCGAAAGCCTCGCCCTGTTGGCGGAAGAGCGTTTGTTCGCGCCCGCGCAGGCCGGGCAGCAGCACCAGCAGGGCGGGCGTCTGGCTGCGGTCGAGCGCGGCGGGCAGTCGGTCGATGGCGAAGTTGCGGGCGACGCCGGGCACTTGCAGCCCGGCCAGACGGGTCAGGGCGGTACGGAGTGGTGGCAAGGTGGACCTCCTTATTATTGTCTGTCGGATGCAAGAAAAAGCGCAGGCTGCCCTCACCCGGGAGTGGCTAGTTCGGCGGATTTCAGAAATTGTTTTACTGTTGGGGCGGGCGATTTGGTAAATCGCCCCTACGGGATGCTTCGGGCTTACGCCCTCGCTACCCCTACGGCAGATGATGTAGGGGCGACATATCATGTCGCCCGCGGGCACACCATGTCGCGGGGAGTGGCGAGTTTGGCAGACTTCAGAAATTGCCCACGTCTGGAACCAGCCACAACTGTAGCGACGCAAGTAACGGCACGATGACGCTCACCGCATCCAGTTCCTGTATCCAGTAAACCAGACACTCCCCCTCACCCCAAACCCTTTCCCGCTCAGTCGCGGGAGCCCTTCTCAGGGAGAGGGCGCCGGGGGGTGAGGGCGCCCCAACCGGCCTCCAGTTGCGTTACATTCCCTGTCACCCTGATCTGGCGGCGCGGGCCCTCACCCTAAATCCCTCTCCCTCAGGGAGAGGGACTTCAAAAACACACATCACTCTCGTTTGTCTTCTCCTTCCCTGAGAAGGGCTCCCGTTCCCCTGGACGGGACAAGACCTCTCGCGACTGAGCGGAAGGGCTTCCCCTCTCCCTGAGGGAGAGGGGTTGGGGGAGGGTTCCCGCCCCCCAAGGCGGGACAGGGCGCCCCAACCGGCCTCCAGTTGCGTTACACTCCCTGTCACCCTGATCTGGCGGCGAGGGGGTTGATCATGGCGAAGAAGAAGAAGCGCAAACGGCTAAACAGGAAGTTTTACGAGGCGGAACTGGCGCGGCTGCAACTGGGCCTCGTCAAGCTGCAATACTGGGTGCGGCACGAGGGGCTGCGGCTGCTGGTGCTCTTCGAGGGGCGCGACGCGGCCGGCAAGGGCGGCCTGATCAAGCGCATCGTCCAGCCGCTCGATACGCGCGGCGTGCGCGTCGTGGCCCTGGGCAAGCCCTCGGACGTCGAACGCACGCAGTGGTACTTCCAGCGCTATACGCCCCATTTGCCCGGGGCCGGCGAAATCGTGCTCTTCGACCGCAGCTGGTACAACCGCGCCGGCGTGGAGCGCGTGATGGACTTTTGCACGGACGAGGAGTACTGGGACTTCCTGCGCAGTTGCCCGCAGTTCGAGCGCATGCTGGTGCGCTCGGGCGTGCTGCTGGTGAAGTACTACCTCTCCGTCAGCGACGCGGAGCAGGAGCGGCGCTTCCAGGCGCGCGCGCATGATCCCATGCGGCGCTGGAAGCTGAGCCCCATCGACCTGGAGACGCGGCAGCGCTGGGTCGAGTTCTCGAAGGCCAAGGACATCATGCTGGAGCACTGCGACATCCCCGAGGCGCGCTGGTACCAGATCGATACTGACGACAAGCGCCGCGCGCGCCTGATCTGCATCAACCACCTGCTGAACCACATCCCGCACGAGGACGTGATGCCCGGGCCCATCGATTTGCCGGTACGCCCCGCGCGCGCGGGCCAGTACACGCGGCCGCCGCAGGACCGGCATCTGGTGCTGCCGGACCCCTACGCCGATCGTTGAGCGCGACTGATTAAGCGGACGCTCATCACATTTACAATTTGTTTACAACCTGGCAAAAGTGGCGTGACAAGTGCCTGGCATCCTTGCCCTGACCCGCACAGGGCGGGTCGCGACAAGCGATGCGAAAGGATGTAACGATGAACACCCGAAAACTGCTTTTCACCGCGCTGCTGATCGCCACGCTGGCGCCGGGCGTCGGCATGGCCCTGGCCCAGGACGATGGCGGCGGCGCCGATGCGGACAGGACGAGCGAGAAGCGTTGGTCCGGCTTTGGTCGCCGTGGCGGCTTCGGCCATCACGGCTTCGGCGGACGCGGCATGATGCTGCCCGGCGGCGCAGAACTGATGGCGCTGGTCAGCGACGCCACCGGTCTGGCGGCCCCCGAGCTGGTCAGCGCGCTACGCGGGGGCGATACGCTGGCCGGCCTGATCGAGGCTGAGGGCGGCGACGTGGAGGCCTTCATCGCCCAGGCCACCGCGCTGGCCACGGAAAACGCGAACGCCAGGATCGCGGAACGCATTGAGGCGATGGTGCGGGGCGAGCATCCCGCCGGGATGAAGGACATGGGCCGGCGCGGCTTTGGCTTTGGCAGGGGCGGTCCGCGCGGCTTCGCGGGGCGCGGCGCCCCCTGGCCGATGGCCGGCATGGCCGGCATCCTGGACGCATCGGTGCTGGAAGCCACCGGCCTGGAAGCTGCTGACCTGTACGACGCGCTGCGCGAGGGTAACTCGCTGGCCAGCCTGATCGAGGCTGAGGGCGGCGACGTGGACGCCTTCATCGCCGGGATCAGCGAGTCCTTCAGCGCGCGCGCGGACGCGGCCGTCGCGGCGGGCCGGCTCAGCGAGGAGCGCGCCGGCGCCTACCGCGAGGCCATGGCGGAGCGGCTTGAGGCGCTGGTGCATGGCGACTTTACGGCCATGAAAGAAGGTCGTGCCTGGCGCGGCTGGCCGCATGGCGACAAGGACAGTGACATGGATGCGGATGAGCATGAGGAGACAGAAACCACTGACACCTGAGTCCCTGTAATGGCAAGGACGGGGGGCGCTTTCACGGCGCCCCTTTTGATTCCGGGCTTCAGGACGCGGCGCTCTCGCGGCGCAGGGCGCGCAATTCACTGGCGATATCCGCGGGCAGGTCTGCGGCGGGGCTGCGGTCCGGCTCACGGTAGAGCCACGACGCCAGGCGCAGACAGAGCAGCGTCACGGCGGGCGGCGGCTGGTACAGGTCGAGGGCGCTGCCGCGGCTGTGCGCGGCGGCCGTCGTGCCCTGCGCGCCGCGCTGCACCTGCAGCCGGTGGCCGGCAGCGTCGCGGGACAGCAGGCGCAGGTACTCGTCGTCGAGGCGCAGCAGCTGACCGGGCTGGAAGCGGCCGCCGTCGGTCACGCGCAGGGTCGCCGCCGCCGCCGGCGAATCGTCCTGCAAGCGGTCGACGCCGCCCTGCCAGGCCTGGGCCCGGCGCTCGTGCCAGCCCCAGAGGCCGGTCACCTGGACGGCGGCGGGCCCGCTAAAGCGCCGCTCCCCGCGCAGGCGCAGGACGCTGACGCTGCCCTCTGCCGCGGCCGGCAGGGTCTCTACGTCGCGCAAATCGATCTGGTGACCGTCGCCGTTGGTGAGGCGCTGCAGTTGCAGCAGATCGTCCAGCAGAATCAGGTCGCGGGGATGGCGCGGATTGTGCGGCAGCGTGGCCAGACGCGGCGTGAAGCGGCGGCCGCTGTCGCGCTCGATGCGGGCGCCGGCGGCGGTCAGCGCGCGCCACAGGCGCTGGCCGTCCGCGCTGTCGTCTGGTTCGAGGCCCAGGCGCGAGCGCAACTGGTCGGGTGTGGCGAGGGTGTACATGGAGTTCTCCTGTTGTTGTGAGCGTAGCCAAGTGACTTGTGCGGATTTGGGGTTGCCCTTTTCCCGCCTTGGGGGGCGGGAGCCCTTCCGCCTTGGGGGACGGGAGCCCTTCCCCCGACCCCCTTTTCCCGCGGCTCAGCGGGAAAGGCTTCAGAGGCCGGCCCTCACCCCCCAACCCCCTCTCCCTCAGGGAGAGGGGGAGTCCTTCTCAAGGAGAAGGGCGCGGAAGATGATGAAAGTGCCTCGTGTCTTTAAAGTCCCTCTCCCTCAGGGAGAGGGATTTAGGGTGAGGGCTCTCACCCCCGACCCCCTTGTCCCGCTGAGTCGCGGGAACCCTTCAGGGAGAGGGGGAGCCCTTCCCGGGCGCCTGGGAGTGTCCGGTTTACTGGATACAGGAACTGGATGCGGTGAGCGTCAACGTGCGGATATTTGCGTCGCTACCGTTGTGGCTGGTTGCAGGCGCGGGCGACATGATATGTCGCCCCTACGGGATGCTTCGGACTTGCGTCCTCGCTATGCTGCGGGCTTGCGTCCTTGCTATGCTTCGGACTTGCGTCCTCGCTACCCCTACATCCAAACTCGCCACGCCCGGCGACCTGGTGTGCCCGCGGGCGACATTACATTATGGTGTGCCTGCGGGCGACATTATATGTCGCCCCTACAAACGCCGCAGGGGTAGCGAGGGCGCCAGCCCGAAGCACACCAGCGGCGCCCCGCAGGGGCGATTTACCAAAATGCAGCGTCAGCGTAGGGGCGATTTACCAAATCGCCCGCCCCGGCTTTCAAACAATTTCTGAAATCCACCAAACTCGCCACTCCCCGGGGCTTTCCCGTTTTTTCGCAACAGCCAGAGGCCGCGATTCCCGTTCGCTATTGAACAGAGGCCGCCGCCTGTGCGTAGAATGGGTGTATGAGGAGCGAGCGGATGCCGTCAGGCCAGGCGCAGGCAGAAGACGAGGCGCATGGGCAGAACGAGCGCGAACCTGCGGATGAGAGCGAACTGCTGCTCGCGCTGCAGGCCGGCGACAATGATGCCTTCGTGGGCCTCATGCAGCGCCTCGAAAGTCCGCTGCGCCGTTACGTGCGGCGCCTGATTGGCGACAGCGACGTTGAGGACGACATCGTGCAGGACGTGTTCTTCAGCCTCTACCGCAAGTGCGACCGGATCGACGCCCGGCGCGGCCTGCGGCCCTACCTGTTTCGCATGGCGCGCAACCGCTGCTACGACGAACTGCGGCGTCAGGGCCGCTTTCAGAGCGTGTCGCTGGACGAGGAGCCGGAGGGCCAGGCCTTTTCGCTGGCCGAGACCCTGCCGGACCCGAGTGAGCCGACCGACGAACTGGCGCACTGGCTCTTCATCCAGCTGGTGGTGCGCGAGGCGATGGAGAAGCTGCCGGAGAACCAGCGCCAGGCGCTCATCCTCTACGCCGAGGAGCAAATGAGCTACGCGGAGATCGCCGTCGCCACCAACACCAACCCCGGCACCGTCCGCTCGCGTCTGTCGCACGCCCGCCGCACGCTGCGCCGTCTGGTGCCCCCCTGGGTGCTGGCCGCGCTGGCCGACGAACCGGAGTCCGAACTGGCAGGGAGCCTGTCATGAAGTGTTGCGAAAAAGCGGAAACGCCGCATCCCCGTCCGTATCCCCCAGGCACAGAGAGGAAAGCGTGATGAACGAGGAAACCCGCGACCAGTTGCAACAGATCGCCCGCGCGCTGAAGGCGCTGGACCAGTCCCTGCGCCACGCCATGCGCGCCGACGCGACGGCCGGCACGGGCGCCATGGTCCTGCGCAGCTACAATGCCCTGCAGGCCCGCGCGGCCGAGCGCCTGCCGGATGACGTCTTCGTCTGTGAGGCGCTGCGCCTGGAGCCGGCGCCGGAGCTCGACGAGGAGCAGCTCATCGCCCAGGTCAGTCTGGCCTGCAACCAGTTGGGCAGTTACCTTGACAGCCTGCTGCGGGCCCGCCGCCGCCCCCAGGTCGATATCGACCTCGACCTGGAGGACATCGACTTCGGCGAGGTCAGCCGCAATCTGCGCGACACGCTGGTCAGCCAGACGCGCGATACCATCCGCCGCGCCATGTCCGACATCGGTATCGATCTGGAGAGCAGCGGGAGCGCTGCCCGCCGCCGCCGCGTGACGATTGTGGACGCGGACGGGGAGGCGGAAGGTGAAGCGGAGAGTCTGGCCGGCAGCGACCTGAGCGGCCGCGACCTGGGCAACGAAAACCTGGCCGGGCGCGACCTGCGCGGCGCGGACCTCAGCGGCGCCAATTTGCATGACGCCAATCTGGCCGAGGCCGACTTGCGCGGCGCGCGCCTGAGCGGCGCCGTGTTGCGCGGCGCCAACCTGAGCGAGGCGCAGATTGGCTCGGCGGACCTGACCGGCGCCGACGTGGGCGATGCCACGCTGGCGGACGCCGACCTGGAGGGTTCGCGCCTGAAGGGCGCCAACCTCGCCGGGGCGGTGTTGACGGACGCGAAGCTGACGGGCTGCGACCTGCGCGGCGCGCGGCTCAGCGGCGCGGACCTGCGCGCGGCCGACCTGAGTGGCGCGGACCTGGGCGGGGCCAGCCTGCACCGCGCCAGCCTGCGCGATGCCGTGCTGGTCGACGCGAAGCTGCAGAGCGCGGACCTGCGCAGCGCCAGTTTCCGCGCGGCCAACCTGAGCGGCGCGATCCTGCCCAACGGGCAGCGCTACAGCGATCCGGCGGACCTGGAGCAGTTCGGCGCGGCCGGCAGCCGCAAGAAGGCCCCCCTGCCGCCCGAACCGCCGCGGGGTGACTGAGCGCCGGCGTGTAGACGCGGCCAGCGGTATCGGTGGCGGAAGGCGATTCCGGCGCTGATATTGTCCGGTACAAGTATTGGTGTGCCCGCGGGCGACATTACATTACGGTGTGCCCGCGGGCGACATAATATGTCGCCCCTACGGGATGCTGCGGGCTTGCGCCCTTGCTAAATGGCACCGCTGGTGTGCTTCGGGCTTACGCCCTCCGTAGGGGCGATTTATCAAATCGCCCGCACCGGCTGCAAAACAATTTCTGAAATCCACCGAACGCGCCACTCCCGCGCCCTCTACCTGATTGACGGGTGTTGCAGTTTGCGCCAGAATGTGTGCATCGTTGCAGGCAGCGACCCGCGACAGTCAGCCTGACGAACAGACGAAAGCGCAGTGCCTGACTGTGAACGGATGCCGGGAAGCCCCACATGGATGCGCTGCAAACAGAAGGTCGACTGGCAAAACTTGAAGAACGCTTCAGACGTTCGGCCACGAGGGCCGACCTGATTCTCGCTGCAATTATTCAGGCCACGCTTTCAGCAATTATCGCCGCCGTGGTCACGAGGATCATGGTCTGATCCAGGGTCTGCGTGAATATCGATGCGGGTTCGCGCGTGTCGGACGATTTGCGTTACGGGCGATTTGATAAATCGCCCCTACGGGATGCTTCGGGCTTACGCCCTCGCTACCCCTTTCCAGGGATGCTTCGGGCTTGCGCCCTCGCTACCCCTTTCCAGGGATGCTTCGGGCTTGCGCCCTCGCT
>DAOUJM010000005.1:0-641719 GCA_034422695.1 Anaerolineae bacterium | reverse complement strand
TGGCGACGGGGTGGGAGAGTACGCCGCTGCCAACCCTGGCGCGCTGTGAGCGGAGAAGGGGACCTGCCCTGCGGGGCAGGTTTTTGTTTCCGCCTGGCCCGTGCTAGACTCGCCCCATGCGCGGGCTGAGTCACGAACGAAGGAACTGGATGGCCGCCTGGGTGACCTGGGCGCCACATGAAGCCCAGATCGTGGCGGGCCGGTTGAACAGTGAAGGAATTCAGACCCTGCTGCACCAGCAGGCTGGTGCCAGTGCCATGGGAATACATATCGGACAGCTGGGTGAAGTCCGCGTACTGGTCCATCCGGATGACTATCAGACTGCGCTCCACATCCTGAACCCGGCAGCTCCGGAACCCCTGCCGCGAGACCAGTCACGCATCATCTTTGACGATGACGACGAATAATTCATTGACCGCTGTACCTGGAATACGCGTTGGTCATGCCACCGACCGGACTGCAGGGACAGGATGTACGGTCGTGCTGTGTCCGCCAGGCACGGTCGGCGGAGTCGATCAGCGCGGTGGCGGCCCGGGGACGCGGGAGACCGATCTGCTGCGTCCTGCCCGGCACGTGGAACAGGTCAGCGCCGTTCTGCTCTCGGGCGGCAGCGCCTGGGGACTGGCCGCGGCGGATGGCGTCATGCGCTGGCTGGGAGAGCGCGAAACGGGCTATCGTACCGGCGACGGTGCGATTGTGCCGATCGTACCGGCAGCGATCCTCTATGACCTTGGCCTCGGCTCGGCATCCACGTGGCCGGGCCCGGAAATGGGGTACAGGGCCTGCACGCAGGCCAGCGACGGTCCCGTCGCGGAAGGCAGCGTCGGCGCCGGCACCGGCTGTCGGGTATGTTCACTGGCGGGCAACGGGCGCGCTACAAAAGGGGGCATCGGCACTGCCTGCATTGACATCGGAGACGGTTTGCTGGTGGCGGCGCTGGTGGCGGTCAATGCCCTGGGAGAGGTCCTGGACGAGCGTGGGGAGATACTGGCCGGCCTGCGCGCCGGGCCCTGCGAGGCACGCTTTGTTCCGGTGCTTGAAGAATTGCACACCTGGGTGGCGCAACGGCAGCGAAACAGCAACACGGTCATCGGTGTCGTGGTCAGCAATGCCCGGCTGGGCAAGGCCGAAGTCAACCGGGTAGCGCAGATGGCCAGTTGTGGCGTCGCCCGGGCGATCAGGCCGGCGCATACGGCCCATGACGGCGATACCATGTTCGCGCTGACCACGGGTGTGCATGAGGCCGATGCCAGTGTCATCGGTGCCTACGCTGCAGAAGCGGTGTCCATGGCCATCCGCAGGGCTGTCCGGATGGCCACATCACTGGGTGGCGTTCGCGCCATTTCGGATTCGGGATTGCCCGGAGCGAGTTTCGGCGGACAGGATGAGGCAGATGAATGCCCGGCGTACTGATTGTGGAAGATGAGGAAATCCTGCTGGAGAATCTGGAAAGCAGTTTGCGGGATGATGGCTACGAGGTAATCACGGCTTCGGATGGAGAAACGGCGATGTCACTGATTCGCGCCAATCCGCCCGATCTGCTGGTCCTCGATATCATGCTGCCCCGTCTCGACGGATTAAGCATCTGTCGCATGCTGCGCAAGGACAGTTCCCTGGCACATTTGCCCATCATCATGCTTACCGCGCGCGGCACAGAAGTGGACCGCATCGTCGGGCTGGAAAGCGGTGCCGATGACTACATCGTCAAACCCTTCAGTCTGGGAGAATTCCTGGCGCGCGTGCGCGCGGTCCTGCGCAGGGCTCCCGGGCACCAGCCGCCGCAGGAAAAACTGGTTGCCCGGGACCTCAGTCTTGATCTGAAAGGTCACAAATTGTTCCGGGGTGAAGACGAGGTCCACCTGAGCAATCGCGAATTCATGTTGCTGGCAGAACTCATGCGCAACAGTGGGGCGGTGCTGACGCGCGACCTGTTGCTGAACAGAATTTGGGGCGAGGACAATTTCGTCGAAAAGCGCACTGTCGACGTCCACATTCGCTGGCTCCGGGAGAAAATCGAGGTTGACCCCTCCCGGCCAGGGCGGATTGTCACCGTGCGCGGCGTCGGCTATCGCTTTGAGGGATGAAAGCCGCCGGCGCAGGGCAGGTACTTCTGGCGGCCATTCTGTGGGGAACAACCGGTACGGCCATGACACTGGCCCCGGCTGGCGCCGATCCCGGCGCCGTGGGAGCCCTGCGTCTGTTGATCGGTGGCCTTGCCCTGGCCCTGGTGGCTTTACATCAAGGTGAATTCCGGCGCGCCGGGCCCTTGCCCCTGGGCACCCTGGCTGGCGCCGGGCTGATGATCGCAGCCTATCAGATTTGCTTTTTCAATGGCGTTGCGAGAAACGGAGTCGCCCTCGGCACCCTGGTTGCAATCGGAAGTTCGCCAATGCTGGCGGGCCTGCTGCAATGGCGCGTGGACCGCAGCTGGCCGGGCAATCGCTGGCTGGTGGCCACGCTGCTGGCACTGGCGGGCTGCAGCATGCTGTTGCTGCCGGCCGCCGGGGTGGCCGCAGAACTGGAGCTCCCCGGCCTGCTGGCGTCCCTTGGGGCGGGCCTTGCCTGGGCCGGCTATGCGCTGGTGAGCAAGCGGCTGCTGCAGCACATGGCCCCCAATGCTGTTGTCGCCGCTATTTTCCTGCCTGGCGCGCTGTTTCTTTTGCCTCTGCTTTTCATGACAGATCTCACCTGGACCTTGCAGCCTGGTGCCATTCTGGTCATTCTTCATCTGGGCCTGGTGGCAACTGCCATCGCGTACCTGCTGTTCGCTCGCGGTCTCACCCGGTTGCCTGCGGCAGTCGCGGTTTCACTCAGCCTGGCGGAACCGCTGGTAGCCACGCTTCTGGGCGTGTTGCTGGTGGGAGAACGGCCGGGCAGCCGCGGCCTGGCCGGGATGCTGGCGCTGGCGCTGGCGCTGCTGTGGCTGGCGCTGCCCGTGTCGCGTGGAAAGGGGGAGCAACATGGACAGGTTGCCATCTGAAGCTGTCGCGTCAACGGCGGCGCCGCAGGTCGAACTCGAGAAACTGCGCCTGATGGCTGACTGTACGAGCACTGTGTTGTGCGTGCTTGACGAGCGTTGTCATGTGCTGTCCCTGAACCGCAGGGCGTGTGAACTGTTCATCGTCGAAACAGACTTTGCGGGATCGCTGTCCGATCTTGCCGGCTCGACCGAACTCGAAAACCTGGTCAACGAGGCCCTTTTCAATCAGGAGCAGGAGTTGCAGGAACAGCTTTACCTGAATGGCAGGTGGTGGCGCGTCCGAATACAGATTGTCAACGAGGTGCAGCAGGAGCGCCTGATATGTCTGGCGCTGGAAGACGTGAGTCAGCTGGTGCGCCTGAACCGGGCGCGCCGTGACATGGTGGCCAATATTTCGCACGAACTCAGGACGCCCATCGCCAACATTCGTCTGATTATTGACAGTCTGTTTCTTGACAATGAAAAGCCGGGTCGCAAGAGCAGCATTCGCTCCCTGCACGCGATTGGCCGCGAAACGGATGCCCTGCAGTGGATGTCCGAGGAATTGCTGGATCTGTCGATGATCGAGTCCGGCCAGGCCCTGATGAAAATGGTGGACACCCCGGCCCGTGTCGTCGTCGATGACGCCATCGAACGCCTGGCTGACATGAGCGCAGCCAGAGATCTGCGCATCGTGCAGAAGGTGCCCGCCGATCTCTATGTCTTGTGCGACCCGGACAAACTTGGTCGTGTGCTGGTCAACTTGCTGCACAATGCGCTGAAGTGGTCGCCGCCGGGCAAAAAGATACGGATCGAGGCCCGGCGGGACGGGGAAGAGATCCGCTTCGGCGTTCTGGACCGGGGTGAAGGTGTGCCACAGGAACACATGTCCCGCATCTTTGAGCGCTTCTACCAGGCCGATCCGTCGCGGGGCATGGAGGGAACGGGTCTGGGTCTGGCCATTTGCCGTCACATCATTGAGGCGCATGGCGGGAGCATTCGCGCGGAAAGCAATGAAATCAGGGACGGCGGGCGCTTTTACTTCACGGTCCCTGCCGGCAGAAGGCCCTGACCTGAACGCTTCCCGTCAGGTCACAGATCTGCTATAGTTCAGTCAGGAAGGCAACCTTCGGGGCAGGGTGAAATTCCCTACCGGCGGTAGGGCATCTTGATGCCGAGCCCGCGACCCGTGTCATCAGCCTGACCTGGCTGGTGCGTCATGACTGCGGTCATGCCGGTGGATCTGGTTCAGGGCCAGAGCCGACAGTGAAAGTCTGGATGGGAGAAGGTCGCTGACGGACGCAGCGCTGCGTGTTGTGCTGCGTTCATGGTGCCCGTCACCATTGCGCGTGGCGGTCTGTTTGGCCGTCCCGCCTCATGCCCCGTTTGGCGCCTGTAGCTTCAGCGGGTGGATGATGCGCATTCCGGGGCAGCGACTGACCGACCAACCTGCAATATCCCTGACGTCCCGGCCTGTATGGCGCCGGGTTGCCCCGCTGGCCCTGTTGCTCGTCCTGCTGTTGCTGTGGCAAATCGCCACCCAACTGCGCCTCTATCCCGCCTTCATCATCCCTCCGCCAGGCAGCGTGCTTGACAAATTTACCGAGGTCCTGGCCGATGGCTCGCTGGTTCGGCACAGCCTCGTGACCTTGCAGGCGGTTCTGGCCGGTCTGGCAGCGGGTGTTGTCGTTGGTGTGACGCTGGGCTACCTGATCGCGCGCAGCGCGGTGCTGGAAGACGCGCTGGCGCCCCTGATCGTCGGCCTGCAATCGACGCCGATCGTCGCCTGGGCGCCGCTGCTGGTCATCTGGTTTGGCAGCGGCCTGACGAGCAAGGCCGTCACCAGCGCCCTGATCGTGTTTTTCCCCACCCTGGTTAACACGGTGGTCGGACTGCGCAACGTGGCGCCTTCCCTGCGTGACCTGCTGCGGGTGCAACGCGCTACCCGCTGGCAGACCCTGACCGTGCTGGAAATACCGGCCGCCCTGCCCGTGCTTTTCGCCGGCCTGAAGATCAGCGCCACGCTCGCCGTCATCGGGGCGGTGGTGGGCGAATTCGTCAGCGCTGATGCCGGCCTCGGTTATCTCATAACGCTGGCGCGCAGTCGCTATGACACCCCACTGGTGCTGGTGGCGGTCGTCGCCCTGGCGCTGCTGGCGCGAGTGCTTTACGGCCTTGTGGCCTTGCTGGAGCGCTGGTTACTGGCCTGGCAGCGCCAGGGCAACGACGGACGGATGTGGCCATGAGACAGAGATCAGGAGAAAGTCCGATGCGAAGACTGCTGCTTCTTTCACTGCTGTTGTTGCTGCCAACCGCCGGACCGGCAGGGGCGCAGGAACTGACCGCCGTCGAACTGTATCTGACCTACATCCCCAACGTGCAGTTCGCGCCGGTGTACGTCGCCCTGGAAAGCGGTTACTTTGAGGAAGCCGGTCTGGACGTCCACGTCAGGCACGGCGCCGAGCACGACGGCGTGGACCTGGTGGCGGCCGACCAGCTGCAACTGGGCATCTTCGGCGGCGAACAGGTGCTGCTGGCGCGGGCCCGGGGCCGTCCGGTCGTCTCGGTCTACGAATGGTTTCAGCAGTTCCCGGCCGGCGTCGTGGCGATGATCGGGGCCGACTACAACGTCCCGGACAGCTTCACCGGGCTTGCCGGCAAGAGGGTTGGCGTACACGGACGCAGCGGCGTCACCTGGACGGCCTTCGTCGCCCTGATGAACGCGGCGGGGATGAGCGAACAGGATTTCGAGCTTGAGACTGTTGGTTTCAACGTGCCGGAGCTCATCTGTCTGGGCCTGATCGACGCCGCCGTCGTCTATCTGAACAACGAACCCCTGCAAATTGACAACAGAATCAGCGCCAGGGACTGCGGCGACGTGCAGGGGTATCGGGTATTCCCGGTGACGCCGGTCGCCGATCTGGTGTCAAACGTGGTCGTGACCAACGAAGCGACGCTGGCCCGGCAGCCGGAACTGGTCGCGGCCTTTGTCACGGCCTTCGATCGCGGCCTGCGCGATGCCATCGCCAATCCGGCCGCTGCCACCCTGGCCGCCGCGGCGCACGTGGAAGGCCTGCTGACGCCGGACGACGCTGAAGTCCTCGCCATTCTCGCCCGGTTCGCTCAGGATGGGGAGGACAGTGACACGATGCTGCTGGTGGAGGCTGACGCTGACGAGGAAGATCTGGAGACGCAGCTGGAGGAGATGCGCGCCACACTGGGCAGAGGGTTGAGCATGACGGCGAAGGTGCAATCCGCTGTGCTGCTGGCGACGGTACCATTGTGGCAGGCGGAGGTATTGGGCTACAGCGATCGCAATTCCTGGGTGACGACTGCCGAGGCCCTGCAGGCAGCGGACATGCTGGATGGTGAGCTGGACGTCGACCAGGCGTTCACCAATCGCTTTGTCCCCGGCTGTGAAGTGGCGGATGCCTGTCAGTGAGCCTGTCTTGCTCCGTACCGGGGGATGCCGGATGAACGTCGACGTCAATGACCTGCTGGTGCGATATCCGGCAGCCGCCGGCGCGCTGGATGCGCTGGGTCCCCTGAGCTTTACCATGCAGGCCGGCAGTTTCGTGGCGCTGCTGGGCCCCAGTGGCTGTGGCAAGAGCACGCTGGTGCGCGTGCTGGCGGGCCTCCACTTGCCAACACGTGGCCGCGCCCTGCTGGACGGCGGCGTTCCCGATGGTTCGCGCACGGGCATCCTGTTCCAGGATGCCAACCTGATGCCCTGGCGACGGGTGCGGGACAACATGGCGCTGCCGCTGGAACTGGCCGGCGTCCCGCGCAGAATACGTCACAGCAAGGTGCAGGAACTGCTGCCGGCGCTTGGCCTGGAGGGCTTTGCGCTGTCCTGGCCCGCGGAGCTCTCCGGCGGCATGGCGCAGCGGGTCGCCATCGGGCGCGTCCTGTTGCAAGAGCCGGACCTGCTCCTGCTCGACGAACCCTTTGGCGCGCTGGATGCCATCACCCGCGAACAGCTGGGCTTCGACCTGCTGCGGATTCACGAACGCGGCGGTCAAACCGTGCTGATGGTCACGCACGACATCAACGAGGCCCTGTTGCTGGCGGACCGGGTGCTGGTGCTCGGTGCGCGCCCGGGGAAACTGGTTGCGGACGTGGACGTGCCTCTGCCGCGCCCGCGCCGTCTGGAACACAGCTACACGCGGGAGTACCTGACCCTGCAGCGACAATTGCGTGAGGCCCTGGGCCAGGGCATGCTGCCAGGGTCAACTGACGAAATGACGGGAGTGCCGGCATGAGTATTGACGTGGCAGCGTTGCGAGCGCAGTTTCCTGCATTGCAGCAATGCGGAGCGGACGGTCGACCCTGGGTCTACTTCGACAACCCCGCCGGCACGCAGGTGCCTGAGGCAGTGATTGCCGCGGTGGGCGACTACTATCGCAGCATGAACGCCAACGCCGGCGGCCTCTTTCCCACCAGCCGCCGCACGGATGCCATGGTCGCCGACGTGCGCTCGGCCATGGCCGATTTCCTCAACGCGCCCTCCGACCAGGAGATCGTCCTCGGGCCCAACATGACCTCATTGAGCTTCGCGCTCAGTCGCTCGCTGGCACAGACGCTGCAACCCGGCGACGAAATCGTCCTGACGCGCATGGACCACGACGCCAACGTCGAGCCCTGGCGACGCGCCGCCGCCCGACATGGTCTGGTGGTGCGCATGGTCGACTTCACCAGGCCCGAGTGCCTGCTGGACATGGACAGCCTGGAGGCGGCGCTGACCGGGCGCACGCGCGTCGTGGCCACGACCCACGCCTCCAATGCGGCCGGCAGCCTCAATCCAATCGATCAGATAGCCGCCATGGCGCATGCCGCCGGCGCGCTGTACGTGGTCGATGCGGTGCAGAGCGCTCCGCACGTGCCGCTGGACGTGCAGGAGATCGGTTGCGACTTCTTGCTCTGCTCCGCCTACAAGTTTTACGGGCCGCACGTGGGTGTGCTGTGGGGCCGGGAGGAGTTGCTGGCGCAACTGCCGGTGGACAAGGTGCGGCCGGCGAAGGACCTGCCGCCATGGCGCTGGGAAACGGGCACCGCCAGTTTTGAGACCATCGCCGCTCTGGGCGCTGCCCTGGGCTATCTTGAGGACATCGGGCGCAGCAGTGGGGCGCATCTGGCGCCACGCTATGCGCATCTGTCCGGCCGACGGCAGCGATTCAAGTGTGCCATGGCCGCCCTGGCGGACCATGAGCGCGACCTGTGCCGCGATTTGATCGAGACGTTGCAGGGGATTCCCGGCCTGCAAGTCATGGGTGTCAGCGATCCCGACCGCCTTGAACTGCGCGTCCCCACCGTAATCTTCACGGTGGCGGGTCATGCGCCGGCGGACATTGCCGCGCGACTGGGTGAGAGGGGCATCTTCGTCTGGTCAGGCGATTACTACGCGCAGGAGTTGATGCAGGGCCTGGGGCAGGGCGCAGAAGGAATGGTGCGCGTCGGGCTGGCGCACTACAACACGCGAGAGGAAATTGAGCGACTTGGAGCGACTCTGAACGAGATTCTCGCGTCCGGTTAGTCGGTCATGCCTGGGCAGCGCGCCGCGCGTTAAGCCGTTTCATAAGGCGCGACTTGCGTCTGGCGGCGTTACGTTTGTGAATGACGCCCTTGCTGGCGGCCTTGTCCAGGTCGCGCAAGGCGGTACGGGTGGCATCCTCGGCGCCGGCGATATCGCCGGATTCGATTTGTTCCCGCGCCTGCCGGACGAGCGTACGGGCGCGGTTGCGCCGGGAACGATTGCGCAGACGACGTTTTTCGTTCTGCCGGATGCGCTTCATCGCAGATCTGGAATTGGCCATCGCAGTTAACGCGGCGCTCGCCGCCACTCCTGTACATTTCCGAACATGCGGGCCAGTCTACACAAGGGGGCGCGCACTGTCCATAGCGGCCTGGTGGCCTCTCGTTGCGCGCGCCCGCAGATGCAGCGTTGGCGGGGAGGACAGGATTCGAACCTGCGGTCCGGTCTAACCCGGACAACCACTTAGCAGGCGGCCCCAATCAACCACTCTGGCACCTCCCCGGGTCTGTCAGCAGCGGAGCGAGAGGGATTCGAACCCCCGGTGGCGTTGCCGCCACAGTGGTTTTCAAGACCACCGCCTTAAACCGCTCGGCCATCGCTCCCTGACAGCGCAGAAATCATGGCACAGACGGCCGCTGCTGTCAATGCTGCTATACTGCCTGCGGGTACACAGGAGATGGTTACGCGTGGGATTTCTTGCCCAGGCCTTGCTGGGCCTGTTGCTGCTGGTGCTGGCCTTCGCAACTGGCAGGCAAGGCCGGCAGCAGCAGATCATGCGCATGGTGCAACTGGTGGCGCTGGCGCTAACCCTGCGTTGTGCTGCATTGCTGTTTCAGCTGGAACCTTCACCAGGCGCCGGCCTGTGGCTGCCCGGGGCGTTGATCGCGGCCGCCATGGCATTGTTCTCCACCCTGACCGTGTTTTCTGACCCATGGCGTCTGTGGCTGTCTGTGCGCCTGCCGGCCAGTGACGCCGGCTTCCGGGCAGATTCAGCCCGTCATGTCGCTACCCTCACAGTGCTGGTGGCCGTCGTGGTCTGCTCCCTGTCCCTGGTGCTGGAAACCAGGCCTGAATACGATCCCTTTGACCTGAACAGTGTGTTGCTCTCTGCGCTCGTGATGCTGTTTTACGCGCTTGCCGGCGTCGGTTTCCCGTTTCGCAGGGACTGGTCGCAGGCCTGTCAGCGTCTTGGCCTGAAGCCGCCGGGCAGCAGGGGGCTGCTGCTGGCAGTCGGCCTTGGCGTGTTGCTCGTGTCCCTGATGTCGCTGTTGTGGTTGCTGCTGGCGCTGGCAGCCGGCCAACAGTCCGCGGACGACGCCGGACTGCTGACCACGCCGGGACTGGCGACCGCCCTGCTCACGGCCTTCCTCACCGCTCTGGGCGAGGAGACCATGTTTCGCGGGCTGCTGCAGCCGGTCTTCGGCGTTGCCCTGACCAGTCTCTGCTTTTCCCTGCTGCATTTGCGGCCCGGCGCTGAACTTGCCCTGCTGCCGGTGTTCATTGTGTCACTGGCCCTCGCCTGGCTCAGGGCCCGGCACGGCACCGTCGCTGCCATCTGCGGCCACTTTTGTTACAACTTTACGCTGACCCTGACATTGCCCTGGTATCTGTTGCAGGTCTCATTGTGGTGACGCAGGACGAGGCAAAACGCGATTTGCTTGACCTGGATGCGGGTCAACTGGCGGCGCTGCTTGAGGAATGGGGCCAGCCGGCGTTTCGCGCCAGACAGGTCATGGACTGGGTCTGGCAGCGCCATGAGACCGACTTTGCCGCCATGACCAACCTGCCAAAGGCCTTGCGAACGCGTCTGGCTGCTGAAATGCGCATTGGGTCGCTCACGCTGGAAGATGAGCAGCGCAGCCGCGACGGAACGCTCAAGCGTCTCTATCGTCTGCGCGACGGGCAACTCATTGAGACCGTGCTGATGGGTTATGAAAGCCGGCGACACACGGCCTGCATATCGACCCAGGCGGGATGCGCGCTGGGATGCATTTTTTGCGCAACCGGCCAGATGGGCTTCGCCCGTCACCTGGGCGCCGGCGAGATTCTGGAACAGGCATGGCGCATGTCGCGTGAGCTGGCGCGACGCGGGGAAAGGTTGAGTAACGTCGTGTTGATGGGGATGGGCGAACCCTTCCACAACTACGACGAATCGATCCGGGCCGTGCGGCGCCTGATGAGCGATCTGGGCATTGGCGCGCGCCACATCACTATCAGCACGGTGGGGCTGGTGCCGCAGATTCGACGCTTCGCGGACGAAGGCTTGCAGGTGCGGCTGGCCATCAGCCTGCACGCCGCCACGGATGACGATCGCAACTCGTTGATGCCTGTCAACCGGCGCTGGCCCCTGCGCGAGTTGATGGCCGCCTGTCGCCACTATGTGAAGAGGACCGGTCGCCGCATCACCTTCGAATGGGCGCTGATTCGTGGCGAAACGGACACCATGGAACAGGCGCACGCCCTGGGCAGGCTGCTGCAGGGATTGCTCTGTCACGTCAACGCCATACCGCTAAACCCCACGGCGGGCTATGCCGGCTCACCTTCCGGGGAAGACGAGGTGGAGCGCTTCGTAGCCATCCTGCAGGAATATGGCATCCGTACGACCATCCGCGTGCGGCGTGGCATCGACATTGATGCCGGTTGCGGTCAACTCCGCGCCAATGTTCAGACGGTGGAGGCGGGCGCCGATGCGTTACGACTGTGACGCCATTCTGAACGTTGGCGAACTGGACCTGGCCTGGGTTGACGAATACGATGACCTGCGCCTGATCAACCTGGAGGACTGTGGGCGTCGCGCGCCCGCGCCGGATTGCGTTGCCCGTCGCCTGCTCACGGTGGACAGCCAGGGCCAACGTGGCTGGTCGCTGTCCTTTTTTACGCATCCGCCGCTTGAATTCCATGCGCGCACGGAGCAGGAGTTGCAACGCGCGGTATGGCGTCTGGAACAGATGGGCTGGAAGGTCCTGTGATCGTCACACAGGTTGCAATTCCGGGCAGCAACAGTTAGCATTCCGGTGATCGCCTGATTGCTGAATTCTCTCTGCACAAGCTTTGCGCGTACATCGGACGGGGCATTGACTGTCATGCTGGCGCCGTCCATTCTGGCGGCGGACTGGACCCGGATGGGTGAGCAGATCGCGGAAGCCGAGGCTGCCGGGGCGGACTGGCTGCACGTCGACGTGATGGATGGCTCCTTTGTGCCCAACATCAGCTTTGGGCAGGGGATGGTGGCGGCGGCCAGGCGGGCGACCGGTTTGCCGCTGGACGTGCATCTGATGATCGTGGAGCCATTGCGCCATCTGGAGTCTTTCGCAAGGGCCGGGGCTACCCGCCTCAGCCTGCACGTCGAGGCGGTCGAACGCCCGTCGGAGGCCATTGCGGCGCTGCGGGCAAGCGGCTGCCAGTTTGGCATGGCGCTCAACCCGGAAACGCCGGCTGACGCGCTTAATGGCGTGCTGGACTCGCTCGATTACGTGCTCGTCATGACCGTCAACCCCGGCTTTGGCGGCCAGGATTTCATGCCGGAAACCCTGTCCAGCGTGAGGGAGTTGCGCGCCCGCGCCACGCGGACCGGACAGGAACTCTCCATTGGCGTCGATGGAGGCATAAATGCCGACACAGTGGTGCCGGCAGTGGCGGCCGGCGCCGATTTTGTGGTCGCCGGCAGCAGTGTCTTTGATCCTGTCCAGCCGGTTGCGGCCGGCCTCAATGCCCTGCGCGCCTCGATTGTGGATGGGCCAGGCGGGAGGCCATGAAGGCGGGTCTGAATACGCAGGTCTGCGACGGACGCCAGCTGCGCCGGCTGATCGCCGCCGGCCTGGCCTGGCTGGAACAGCACCAGGGCCTGGTCGATTCGCTGAACGTCTTTCCGGTGCCGGATGGCGATACCGGCAAAAACATGGTGCTGACCATGCGCAGCGCCAATGAAGAAATCAGGGCCGCCGCATCCCGCGAGGCGGGCGCAGTCGGGTCGACGCTGGCGCATGGCGCGCTGATGGGCGCGCGCGGCAATTCCGGGGTCATTTTGTCCCAGTTACTCGCAGGCTTCGCTGAAAGCATCGGCGACCACAGTCATTTTGACGCGGCCAGGCTGAATGCCGCCTGGCAGGCCGCGGTGAAAAAGGCCTACCAGGCGGTTACGGACCCGGTGGAAGGCACGATTCTGACGGTGGCCCGCGATACGGGCGCGGCATTGACCGAGAGCGTGGAAGCACAGGGCGAGCAAGACCTGGCGGTCCTGCTGGAGACGATGGTGGCGGCTTCGCAGATTTCCCTGCTGCACACGCCGGAACTTTTGCCTGTGCTGAAAAGGGCCGGCGTGGTTGATTCCGGTGGACAGGGACTGGTCTGCATCCTGGAGGGGATGTTGCGTCTGGTGCAGGGACAACCGGTACTCGGGGCAGCAGAATCGGCTTCCGGGGATGCCGGTGGCTGGCAGGGCACGCTGGATCCGGAAGACGAGGATGGCTACGGCTACGACGTGCAATTCCTGATGCATGGCGCGGACATGGACGTTCGGGCCATTCATGACGGCATCGACGACCTGGGCTGGTCCACCCTGGTGGTGGGCGATGCGAGCCTGATCAAGGTCCACGTCCACGTCCATGACCCCGGTGAGCCCATCTCTTTTGCCATCGCCCAGGGGGCGTGGCTGAACGACGTGGTCGTGGAGAACATGCAGGAGCAGTACGAGCAGTACGTCGACCAGCGTCCCGGCCAGGCAGCGGCAGAGGAAGTCACGGAAGCCGGCGAGGTAGGCGTGATTGCCGTGGCTGCCGGCGCGGGGCTGATTCATCTTTTCCGCGAGGAACTGGGCGCGGCCCACGTGATTGAGGGCGGACAAACCATGAACCCCGGCGTCGAGGAGTTCCTCGCGGCCATGGAAAGCCTGCCGCAAAAGGCCTTCGTCCTGTTGCCGAACAACGGCAACATCGTGCTGGCGGCCCGGCAGGCGGCACAGCTTGCCGGCGATTACGACGTGCGCGTCGTGCCCAGCAAGACCATCCCCCAGGGCATCGAGGCCATGCTGCACCGGCCGATGCGGGTTGAAGACCTGGAAAGCGCCACGATGGCGATGGAAGCGGCGCTGGACGAGGTGATCAGCGCCTCCCTGACGATTGCGACGCGGGATGCAGAAATCGATGGACTGCAAATCAGGGCCGGACAGTACCTTGGCTTGCTGGACGGCCGGCCCTGCGTGGCCGGAGACAGCCTGGATGACACACTGAAAAGGGTGGTGCATCTGGCGCTGTCCGACGAAGGCGAACTGGTCACCCTGTACTTTGGTGAGCAGGTTGAATTGCATCAGGCTGAAGCGCTGGCGGCGACGCTGGCAAGGGAACTTGAGGAAGTGGAGATCGAACTCGTACGCGGCGATCAGCCCTTGTACCCCTTTCTCATCAGCGTGGAGTAAGATCCATTTTGACTCGGCAGGCAGGGAGAGGACCATGGACTCACAGCGAATTCGAGTGGTAACGGACGTCTCCAGCGAGATTCCGAAAGAGAAACTGGACGAACTGCACATCACCCTGTTGCCGGGTTACATCAACCGGGGAGATGACAGCACGCTGTTTGATGGCTTCAATCTTGACAGGGTCAGGTACTACGACGAATTGCCGGACCAGAATCCGCTGCCGACGACGGCTGCTCCGGCGCCCGGCGTGGCGCAGGAATTGCTGGAAAAGGTTTTTGAAGAGGCGGACCATTTGCTGGTCATTACCCTGCCGCGCGGCGTCAGCGCCTATTACGAGGCCTTCAGACTGGGTTCGGCAGATCTGCCCGAAGGCAGCGTCACCCTGCTGGAAAGCGGGACCATTTCGTCAGCACAGGACATGCAGGTGCTGGCTGCAGCCGAGACGGCGGCGGCGGGCGGTTCACTGGACGACGTGCTGGCTGCTGTGAAAAAGGCGCGCGCCGCTACCGCATCGGCGACGGCCCTGAGCACGGTTGAATTTCTGCGGCGCAGCGGCCGCGTCAACATGGCCCAGGCCGGCCTGGCGACCCTGCTGCAGATCAAGCCCATTCTGGCCCTGACGGAGGGTGAAGTGGTGACCTACGCCCGTGTGCGCACCTTTCGCAAGGCGCGCCTGGAACTGCGGCGCATGATGCGCGAGCAGGGGCCTTACGAGCGTATGGTGATCGGGCATTCCAACAACCTCGACGATGCCGGCTGGCTGGCGCAAGAGGGCGCGGACCTGGTTGCGCAGCCCGCTGAAATCGTCAACACCAGCCCGATCATGGGGACTCACCTTGGGCCAGGAACGCTGGGCTATACTGGATTGAAAGCTGGCTGGAGAGACTGATTTGCCTACAGCGCTGGAGACCCTCGTCAAAATCCTTCGCCTCGAAAGGGAGCAGCGTTGCGGGGACACCGCCGTGGAGGGCGGGCTTGGCGCCTACAGCCGGGTGTGGGAACCGGATGCCCGCCGTCAGGCGCGCAACAGTCAACAGCAGCAACTGGTCGATGAACTGCGGGCGCTGATGCAGGACTACAGCAGCATTGAGGGCCGGCAGGAACGGGCAACCCAGGTGCAGTACATGCTGGACCGCATCCATGCCAGGGTGCCATCCCGCACACAGCGCGGGGGCGCCGGCCAGGCTGCCGGCAGGGACTCACGTCGCCGGCGACGCGAGCGGGGGCAGCCGTCATCCCCGCGGGACCAACGCCAGCGACGCAACCGTGAGTCGCAGCCGCGCCGGTCGCGCCGGACTGTCCGTGCAACCCTGCCCGACCTGCCCGCGCGCGTGTCGCTTGAGCGTCCGCCGCGACGGCCTGACGCTCCTCACGATCTGGCTGCCGGACTCAGGCAATTGCAGGAGCTTGAGCAGCCGGTGACGGCCCTGCAGGGGATTGGTGAACGGCGTGCCGAAGCCCTTGCGCGCCTGGGCGTAAAGACAAAAGCCGACCTGCTCTATTTCCTGCCGCGCCGGCATGACGATTACCGCCAGGAACAATATATCGCCAGGCTGGAGGCCGGGATGCAGGTCACTGTGGTCGGCAGTGTGCAGCGGGCCGGGCTGCGCCGCGTGGCGGGCGGCAGGCGCGATTTCCACCTGGTACTTGCCGATGACAGCGGCGTGCTGGACGCCGTTTTCTTTGGTCAGCACTGGCTGGCCGGCAAGATCAGGGCCGGTGACCAGATCGTGCTAAGGGGGCGGACCGCCGTCTGGCGGGACCGCCTGCAAATGGGCAACCCCGAATGGGAACCCCTGGACGCAGAGAATCTGCAGCGGATCGGCCTGGTGCCGGTCTATGCCCTTACGGAAGGTCTGCAGCAACGCGGCTTGCGCCGTCTGATGCCTGATTTTGTCGCTGCCGCGACGAGGAACCTGCCCGACCCCGTTCCTGAAGCCACGCTGGAGCGAACGCAGTTGGCCCATCTGGGCTGGGCCCTGCAACAGATGCATTTCCCGGATGGCCCGGACCATTTGCGGCACGCGCAGGACCGCCTCGTTTTTGACGAACTCCTGCAGCTGCAACTGGCTGTGCTGGCAAGCCGGCGCGAGTGGCAGGCGCACCCGGCGGATGCATTGCAACTCGCTGATGATGAGCTGGACGGCCTGAAGGAACGCATGTTTCCCTTCAGCCTCACCCAGGCGCAGCAAAATGCCCTGGCGGACATCCGGCGCGATATGGCCATGCCCGTGCCCATGAACCGCCTGCTGCAGGGCGACGTCGGATCGGGCAAGACCGCCGTGGCCGTGCTGGCGTTGGCCCTGGCGGCCGCCGCCGGGAAGCAGGGCGCCCTGATCGTGCCCCTGAGCGTGCTGGCTGCACAACACTATCGCAGCATGACGGCAATGTTTGCGCAGTTGCCCGAAGACCGGCGTCCTTCGCTGGCGCTACTGACGGGCGCGACCAGAGAGGCGGAGCGGGCATCCATCCTGGCAGATCTGGCCTCCGGCGCGCTGGATATCGTGGTCGGCACGCATGCCCTGATCCAGTCCGGCGTGGAGTTTCACGATCTGGGTCTGGCGGTGATCGATGAACAGCATCGCTTCGGCGTACAGCAGCGCAAGGCCCTGCGCAACAAGGGCCGTAACCCGCATTTGCTAATGATGACGGCCACGCCGATCCCGCGCTCGCTGGCCCTCACCCTGTACGCCGACCTCGACCTGAGCGTCATCGACGAGATGCCGCCTGGCCGCGAGCCTGTCCAGACGCGTATTGTCGAGCCTGTGGCCCGCGAGCGCGTTTTCAGCTACGTCGCCTCCGAGTTGGCCCGTGGGCGTCAGGCCTTCGTGGTGCATCCCCTGGTGGAGGAATCTGAACGGATTGACGCCCGCGCGGCGACGAGTTCCCGGGAAGAGCTGACGCAGGTGTTCCACCGTTACCGTGTGGCCCTGTTGCACGGACGCATGTCCGGCGTTGAGAAAAACGACGTGCTGGCAGCCTTCAGTCGTGGCGAGAGTGACGTACTGGTCACGACCTCCGTGGCGGAGGTCGGGGTGGACATCCCGAATGCCAGCGTCATGGTGATTGAGGGCGCCAATCGTTTCGGGCTGGCGCAGTTGCACCAGTTCCGCGGGCGCGTCGGACGTGGCGACCATGCTTCCTGCTGCCTGCTGATCCCGGACAGTGAAGAGACGGGCGCGCGCGAACGGCTTGAAGCGCTGGAACAGACCGGCGACGGCTTTGAACTGGCCGAACTGGACTGGAAGCTGCGCGGCCCGGGAGATCTGGTGGGGACGCGCCAGAGTGGAGGCTGCCTGCTGCAGCTTGCCGAATTCATGTCGCCCCAACTGGTGGCCCTGGCGCAACGTGAGGCCCGTACCATCAACGTGGAGGACCCGGGATTGACGGCGCCGCAACATCAATTGCTCGCCATGCGCGTTGCCCGCCTGCGCGACGAACGCAGTGACCTGAGTTAGGCGTCTGGAGCCGGCAACATGACCAACAGTCGTCTGGCGGTTTTCCCGGCGTCACTGGACCCTGTTCACAACGGCCACGTCGACATTGTGTGCCGCGCCGCGCGCCTGTTTGATGAAGTCGTGGTGGCGGTTTACGAGTCGCCGCAAAAAAGCCTCTTGTTCAATTCAGATGAAAGACTGGCCCTGGCCTGTGAGGCCTTTGCCTGTCTGCCAAATGTAAGAGTTGCACAATACAGGGGCTTAACGGTACACTGCGCAGCCGCTCTGGGGGCCGTCGCAATCGTGCGGGGTTTGCGCGTCGCTTCGGACTTTGATCTGGAGTTGCGCACGGCCCTGGCGAACCGTCACCTTGACGGGAGCATTGAAACGGTCGCCATTATGGCGGATGAACGGCACATCCACGTCAGCTCCAGCATCGTGCGGGAGATCGCCGGGTTGGGCGGGGACGTGAGCGCGATGGTGCCGCCGCACGTTGTGCCAGCCCTGCAGCGAAAGTTTGGGACGCTGCAGGCCCGAAACTGAGGAAGTCCTGTACAGTCAGGGAGGAGACATGGACATCCAGCATCTGGTCGATCGGCTGGAAGACCTGGTGGATGAAGGGCAACATATCCCGTTCAGCAGATACACGATGGTGGATGAGGAACGGGCGCTGGAAATCATCGATCAGATGCGAATCTCCATCCCCGAGGAAATAGAGAAATCGGCGCGTATTCTGTCCAACCGGGACCGCATCCTGCAGCAGGCCGAGGAAGATGCGGCCCGCATCGTGCAGCAGGCGCGGCGCGATACGGAGTTGCTGCTTGATGAAGGCGCGACCGTGCAGGCCGCGCAGAACCGCGCGGCCAACATCATTGAGGCGGCGCGCCAGGAAGCCGAGTTGATTGCCGACGAGGCTGACCGCTATGTGCTGCAGGAACTGGCGCGCATGGAACGGGAAGTCGCCCGGATGCTGACCGTCGTGCGCAACGGCATCCAGGAGGTCTCCAGCAACCGGCCCACGCTGCAGGTGCGTCCTGACCAGGAAGAAGTGGACGACTTGCCACGGCAGCCGGATGAGGCCGACATGGACGAACTGCCGGTCATCACGCCGGCCAGGGCGCTGTCCCGCGACGAAATGCAGTTCGCGCCGCCGAGGGAGCCTGGCGCCGCGCCGGCCGGCTAGCCGGCAGCCCGTTCAGCCGGCAATACATCCCGCCACAATCTTTCGCCATCGCTCCAGAAGTGCAGGGCCCCGTTCCTGTCGCTGCGCAGCAATGGCGTGTCGCCGAGCAGGGCCAGCACGTCCGGGTCAGGGTCGCCGCGGCGGTTGCGCGGATCTTCGGGGTCAACGTGAACCATGGCCAGTTGCGCCCTGGCGGCCCGCAGGAAGTCCGCTTCCAGTGAGCGGGCAGCGCCATGCAATGGCAATTGCAGCACGGTCGCTGCGGGCGAAACCCCTTCGGCGAGCAGTTGCAACTGTCCCTCACGGTCCAGTGAAGCGGGCAGAAGAAACGAAACGTCCCCGTAGCGAACCCGAAAGACCAGCGCACTGCTGTTGAACCGACGCTGCTCTGGCGGGGGCGGTGCAGCCGGATGGAGCACCTCCAGCGCCAGCCCCTGGCCGAATCGCAGCGTGTGGCCCGCGCGCGGCACCACGATCTCTTCGGCTCCGTCGCGCAGAATCGACGGCAACTCACGATGCCCGTTGTGCAACAGCAGTCCGACCTCATGGCGCTGCAGCAGGGACTGCAAGGCGTCCTCCGCTTGCGGATCAGGAACGGTCAGCGCCAGCACCTCCAGGCGGCGGTCGTGGAATGGCATGCGTTCGCCCAGCGCCGTCAACAAGCGGGATGGCGCATGACCCACGTCGATCAGGATGTGTTCGCCCGAAGGCCCCTGCAGCAGGACCGCATTGCCGTGGCCCACGTCCAATAGCCAGAGATGCAACATGCCATCGGGCCGACTGAGACGCGCCATGACCAGCAGCAGCAGCAGGCCGGCAGCCAGCAGGAGAGTCAGGCCGCCGCCGGCCTGCTTCACGGCAAGCCGGCCCAGGCGCTGCAACAGCGGACTCCGCGCAGCCCGCAGGAGCATGGCCGCCACCAGCGACAGATAAAAGAGGGAGACGTGGCGCGGGTCTACCCGCAGGTCCATGGCAGCGTGGGGCAGCCTCGCCGCCGCCTGCACGATTTCAGTTGTCCAGGTCAGCGGGAGCAAATCCAGCCAGAAGAGAAACTGCGCCGGAAGCGGCGCCACCAGTGCAGTGGCACTCGCCAGCAGCCCAAGTATCAGCAGGGGCGCCTGGGCGGGCACGATCAGCAGGTTGACGGGCAGGGCCACCAGCGACAGCCTTGAGAAGTAACGCAGGATCAGGGGCAGGGTGGCGATCCAGGCCGCCAGCGAGACCACCAGCGGCTCCAGCAGCAGGTCACCGGCGCGCCGTGCCGGCCCGGCCGGCAGCAAGGCAGGGAGAATGCGCTCCAGGCGCGAACCGAGCGGTGCTGCCAGCAGCATGATGCCGAGGGTGGCGAACACGCTTAGCTGGAAGCCCACGTCCCACAGCACGGTCGGGTTCTCAAGTGACATCAGCAGGACCGCCAGGGACAACGATGCCGGCGCGAAAACGCGACGGCGCATGGCGCCGGCAAAGACCAGCAGGCTGCTCATCAGGGCGGCGCGCAGTACCGGGGCCGAGGCGCCGACAAACAGCGTATAGAGTGCCATGACGGCCACGGCGATGGCCGCGGATTTGCCGCGCGCCAGACTGCTGCGCCGTAGCATGGCCGTCACTGCGCCGCTGAGGACGATCATGTTGAAGCCGCTGATGGCGATGACGTGGGCCGCGCCCGTGTCACTGAAAGCCTGACGCAGGTCAGGCGCGAGTCCGCTTTCGTCACCGAGCACGATCCCGCGCAGCAGGGCTGATTCAGGAGCCGGCAAATGCCATGAAATCAGCCTGGCGACGCGGCGGTTCAGACTATGCAGGGCGGATTGCAGGGAGGCGGCCTCTGCCGGGGCCAGCCGTTCCAGCGATGCCTCGCGCATGATGCTGAATACACCGCTGCGAGCCAGGTGCTCGCTCCAGGAGAAGTCGTCCCGGGTACCTGGGCCCTGCAACAGGCCGGTGGCGCGGACGCGGTCGCCAGGCTGAATCTCGCGGTCCGGCCTTGCCAGGACCAGTACGTCACCAGTGACTGAACGCCGGGCACCCTGACTCACGAGCGTGTCGACCCGAACGCGCAGGCGCATGCCCTGGTCATTCAGGACGGGGGCGGCGCCGGCCACGCCCTCAATGCTGACGCCGCCCAGGTTGTTGAAAGGCAGCAAATCGTTGCCGGTGGGGGCAAGGGAAAAGCGAAATCCGCCCAGGGTGAGGGCCAGCAAGGCCAGCGCCGGCCACGGCAGCCAGTCTCGCAGCAGCCATACAACCGGCACCGCCATGGCGCACAGGGCCAGCCAGAAGACAGATTGTGCGGCAGGCGGGGCGGGATTGCTGGCTGCCAGGACGATGCCACAGACCCAGCCGAGCGCGAGATATATGAGGCGCATGGGTACGAAGACGCCGGCTATCGGGATTCGCTATACTAGCGGCCGGCAGCGGGTCAGGCAAACCGGGACGGAGCGATGTCATCACCGAACGTGATCGTGTTCTTCACCGACCAGCAGCGCTGGGATTCCACCGGTATGCACGGCAACCCGCTGGACCTGACCCCCAACCTTGACCGCATGGCGCGCGAAGGCACTCACGTGTCCAGCTCCTTTACCTGTCAACCGGTGTGTGGACCGGCGCGCTCCATTCTGCAGACCGGGATGTATCCGACGGTCACTGGCTGCTATCGCAACGGCATCCGCCTGCCGGATGAGGCCCGTACCCTTGCCCATTGTTTTCGTGAGGGCGGCTACAGCACGGGCTATATCGGCAAGTGGCACCTGGCGGATGCAGACCGCGGCCCGGTGCCACCGGAGCAGCGCGGTGGCTACGAATACTGGCTCGCTTCCAACGCCCTGGAGTTCACCTCGGACGCCTGGGACACGGTGATGTATGATGAAGACGGCCGGCCGGTGAAGCTGCCTGGCTATCGTGTCGACGCCCTTACCGACGCGGCCATTCGCTTCATTGACCGGCCGCGCGGGCAACCTTACTTTCTGTTTGTCTCTTACATCGAGCCACATCATCAGAACCACAGGGATGACTACCCCGCGCCCACCGGCTACGAGGAGCGCTACCGCGGCCGCTGGACGCCGCCGGACCTGCTGGCCCTGGGCGGCTCGTCACAGAGACATCTCGCCGGCTACTGGGGCATGATCCGCCGCCTGGACGAGGCTTTGGGTCGCCTGCTCGATGCCCTGCGCAGTCAGGGGCAACTGGACAACACCATCCTGCTCTTTACCTCCGACCATGGCAATCACTTCCGGACGCGCAACGCCGAATACAAGCGCTCAATTCACGAAGCCTCGATTCGCGTGCCCACGGCCCTGCGTGGCCCCGGCTTTGACGCTGGTGGCTGCCTGCCACAGCTGGTCAGCCTGATCGACCTGCCGCCCACGCTGCTGGATGCAGCCGGTCTGCCGGTGCCCGAGGGTATGCAGGGGCGTTCAATCCTGCCGCTGGTGCAGAAACGGTCGCAGGACTGGCCGGATGACCTGTTCATCCAGGTTAGCGAGAGTTGCGTGGGGCGTGGCATTCGTACACAGCGCTGGAAGTACGGTGTCATGGCGCCGGCCGCTGATGGCTGGCGCGACAGTGGCGCGGAGCGCTACGAGGAGACCTGGCTTTACGATCTGATGGCAGACCCGGAAGAACTGCACAATCTGGTCGACATGGATTCACATGCGGAAGTGCGTCAGGTGATGCGGGGACGTCTGCAGCGCCGGATGGCGGAGGCCGGCGAAGCGGTGCCGCAAATCCTGCCACCGCGGGAGACGCGCCAGGGTCAGCAATTGCGTGTGTCGGGCGATGAAGCGCGGACCTGAGGAAAAAGACAGGACTGCGCAACTGGCCTGCGGTCTCAACCTGTTTTACAATGGGTGCAGTTTGCGGAGGTTCCGGCCTTGACGATGCTTGCAGGCAACGAATCAGGCGAACTGTCCATGGTGGCGATGCTCGGCATTTCCGAGCTTGACCACAGGCCGCCGGCCCTGGACAGAAGTGTCTCGCGCCGAATCGCGTTGCAGGTGCTCTTTGAACTGGATTGCACCAGTCACCCGGCAAATATCGTCATATCTCATCGTGTTGCCGCACAGGACGCATCGCGCGAACAGGAGCGCGACATACGGTCGCTGGTGACCCAGGTGCTGCAGAACAGGTCAACGCTTGACGAGATGATCGAGACCCATGCGATCGACTGGCCGCTGGAGAATCTCGCCATCGTTGACCGCAACATCCTGCGCATGGCCATACTTGAGCTCGCCATCGCCAGGAAGGCGCCTGTTGCAGTCATCGTCAACGAGGCCATCGAACTGGCCCGACTGTTCAGTGGCGAGGACTCATTCAATTTTATCCACGGCATACTTGGCGCCATTGACGCAGAAAACAGGGAGACAGCGCGTAACGCTTCCCGCGAAAAGGACAGGGACGCAACTGTTGAGGAAGATCAGGACGGAGGGGAGTCCGGGCCGGAAGCGCAGCAGCCCTGGCGCGGGCCGCACGACAAGGCTGTATTTCGCCTGATCCAGAACATTGCGTTTTCCGGCAAGGACCTGCTTGAAAGCGACTCAATAGTACATGAGTTGCCCAGGAGCGTATTGCCCGGCCAGGCGGTAAGTGCTTCCCATGATCCGGAACACGACATCCTGACCGAAGTTCACGAGTGGCATGGTGAGCGCGCTTCCGGTCTCTTCCCGGAGGCCACACACATCATGCTTGCCACAGGCGAGGCGAAGGGTCTCCTGGAGAGGGTGGCCAACGAATTCCTGCCTGATGGTTCCATCTCGCTGGACGAAGACCGGCGCGCCTGCTGGCGCGAGGCACTGGCCGAACTGGAGCAGCAGGGAGATCGTGTGCTGGCCATTGCATGGCAGCCGCTGCAGGAATTGCCAGGGGAGACCACAGGCGCAACTCCGGACAGGGATCGTGACGTCCCGACAATCGCGGCGGCCGGCGCGGAGATACCGCTCCCATGAACATTCTCGGAGTCGGTGGCAGCGAACTGCTGATAGTGCTGGTCATCATGCTGGTCATTGCCGGCCCCAAACGCATGATTCACTGGTCCTACATTCTGGGGCAGCACATGGCCAAATTCCGGCGCATGTGGTCCGAGACCGTGGATATCGTCCAGCAGGAATTTGACGATGCCGGTGTCGGCATCCAGTTGCCCAAGGACGTGCCGACGCGTGGCTCGCTCAACAAACAGGCGGGCAAGCTGGTGGGCGGTGTGACGGCCCCCGTGCAAGACACGCTGAACGAGGTCAACACCCGGATAGGCGACATCAAGACCACCACGAAAGAGACGGCGGGCACGGCCAACAACGTGGCCCGGGGCAGCAATGGCGCGCAGACTGTTCTTAAGGTGGACAAGCCGGCGCCGGCCACCGGGCTGGCGGCAACGACCAGGGCATCAACTGCAGCTGCAGTTGCACCTGCCACTGCTGCTGCGTCGACGACCGCGCCACCCAGGCGCAAGGCGCCCAAACGCCAGGATGAAGATTATGGCGCCTGGTCCGCCCATGAGCGGGCCCAGGTGGGTATCTGGTCGCGGGAGGAAGAGTCCGCCGGGATGAAGGAAGAGGCCTGACGGCGTGCCTTCGATCAAGCTGCCGCGTCTGCGTCGGCGCAGCAAGCCAGAGCTGACGCCACCGCCGGCGCCCGTCCCCCACGATGACGAGTTGCTGGACCCGGAAGACGGTCATGGCGCCCGCATGGGCTTCTTTGAACATATCGATGAACTGCGGGTGCGACTGTTTCGCGCTGCCATCGCGCTTGTGGTCGGCACGGCAGTTGGCGTGGCCCTGGCCGCGCCCGCCCTCGATTATCTGCGCACGCCCTATTGCAAGGTGGTCGCCATCAACGACGCTGCCAGACGGGGTGAAGAAATCGACGTCGCCACGCTGCAAAACAGGGACGTCGATTGCCAGTATGTGAACCTGGGGCCTACGGGCAGCGTGGTGGCCTACTTCCGCGTCTCGTTGATGATGGGCGCCGGCTTCGCCATTCCGCTGATTACCTACCAGTTGCTGATGTTCATTTTTCCTGGCCTGACCCGCAAGGAAAAACGCGTGGTGCTGATGTCGCTGCCGGCCATAACCCTGCTCTTCGCTGTGGGCGTTGTCTTTTCCTGGTTTGTGCTCATGCCGCCGGCGCTGGGCTTCCTGGAAGGGTTTCAGGATAACCTGTTCCGCTCGGAATGGACGGCGGACCTCTACCTGAGTTTCGTCACGTCGCTGATCTTCTGGATGGGAGTGGCTTTCGAGACGCCGCTGGTGTTCTTTGTGCTGGGTCTGCTGGGCCTGGTCAGCACCGTCGCCCTGATGCGCAACTGGCGTATTGCGATCATCGGCGCTGCGGTCGCGGCAGCCGTCATCACGCCCACCATCGACCCCGTCAACATGCTGCTGGTCATGGCGCCGCTGCTGGCCCTGTACCTGTTGAGCATTGTACTGGTATACATTTCCCGCCGGATATCGCGCCTTGAGGAGCCCGCAGTATGAACGCGCAGGGGGGAAGCTTGCCATGACGACACAAACGCACCATCCAGGGCGGATTCACGTTTATGGCGTCCCGATGGACCTTGGCCAGGAAAAGCGCGGCGTCGATCTCGGCCCGATCGCCATTCGCTACGCCGGCCTGATGGAGCGCCTGGCGCGCCAGGGCTGGGACGTGGTCGACCACGGCGACGTCTCCATGGAGGCGGCCAAACAGATGATGCGTCAGGTCAACTTCGGCGGGCACATCGTGTATCACGCCAGCGCCATCATCAACATCGCCCGCGCCCTGCATCATCGCATCGAAGAGGACGTGCGCCTGCAGGACAAGGTGTTGATGCTCGGCGGCGATCACAGCGCCTCCCTGGGCAGCGTGGCCAGTACGCTGGAGCGTCCGGGCAAGGCCGGCGTCATCTGGATTGACGCCCATGGTGATTTCAACACGCCGCAAACGTCTCCCTCCGGCAACGTCCACGGCATGGTGGTCGCCTGGTTGATGGGGCGCGGTATCCCGCGTCCCGGCGTCAGCGAAATCAAGTTGCAGCCGGAACAGGTCTGCATGATTGCGATCCGTGATCTGGACCCGCTGGAAGCCGACGCGCTGGAGCACAGCGGCATCAACGTGGCCACCATCCGCGACGTGGAGGAACGCGGGATATCGGCGGTGGTGCATGAGGCGCTGGACATCCTCGACGACGTCGATGCGCTCCACGTAAGTTTCGACCTGGATTCGCTGGAGCCGAACGTGGCGCCAGGCGTTGGCACGCCGGTGCCTGGCGGCCTGACTCACCGCGAGGCCCTGTTGCTGGCAGAAATACTGGGCGACGACGGGCGCGTCACTACTCTTGACCTCGTGGAAGTTAACCCTATTCTTGACGAAGCCAACAAGACCGCCAGATTCGCCGTCGACGTAGCGGCCAGTCTGATGGGCGAACGCATTTTGCATCCGGAAGATATCTAGCAAACGAATACACGGAGCCGGGATGACGGAAAAGAAATCGATCCTGATTGCCCCCTGGGGCGGCAGGCTGGTCAATCTGCTGGTGCCGCCGGAGGAACTGCAGGAGGCCCATGCCCATGCCGGGACGCTGCCATCGATCCAGTTGAGCGAGCGCGCCATTTGTGACCTTGAATTGCTGGCTACCGGCGGTTTTTCGCCGCTGGACGCTTTCATGGGTCAGGCGGACTATGAGCGCGTGCTGGATGACATGCGCCTGGCTGATGGAACGCTGTTCCCCATCCCTGTCACCCTGCCGGTCAGCAGGGACAGCGGCGTCCGGCTGGACCAGGAAATCGCCCTGCGGGACAACAAGAACAACCTGCTGGCGATCATGTGCGTAGAGGAAATCTATCCCTGGGATCGGGAGGAAGCCTCGCTCCGGATCTTTGACAGCCTGGACGCGCGTCATCCGCTGGTGGCGGAAATGCATCGCTGGGGGCCGCTGCAAATCGCCGGCAAACTGCGGGTGTTGCAGGTCCCGCCGCATCAGGACTTCCGTTTTCTGCGCCGCACGCCGGCTGAAACGCGCGCGCTGCTGGAAGAGTACGGCCACAGTGACGTCGTCGCCTTCCAGACGCGCAATCCCCTGCATCGGGCGCATGAGGAACTGACCAGGCGCGCCATTGAGGAAGTGGACGGTGTGCTGCTGCTGCACCCGGTGGTGGGCATGACGCGTCCTGGCGACATTGATCACTACACGCGGGTGCGCGCCTACCGCGCCCTGGTCGACCGCTATTTCGAGCAGGATCGCGTGCTGCTTTCGCTGCTGCCGCTGGCGATGCGTATGGGCGGCCCGCGCGAAGCGCTGTGGCACGCCATCATCCGGCGCAATCATGGCGCCAACCACATCATCGTCGGGCGCGATCACGCCGGGCCGGGCGACGATTCGCAGGGGCGGCCCTTTTACGGCCCCTACGATGCCCAGGAACTGGTGCAGGCGCATCAGGAAGAACTCGGCGTCGGCGTCATTCCCTTCCGCAAGCTGGTCTATCTGCCGCGTGAACGCCGCTTTGAGGAGATCACCAGGGTCGGCGAGAACAGCGAAATCGCCGACATTTCCGGCACCCAGGTGCGCGAAGAGTACCTCGGGCGTGGGCGGGCGCTGCCGGAGTGGTTCACGCGCCCGGAAGTGGCGGAGATCCTGCGCGACGCGCGGCCGCCGCGTCATCGCCAGGGCGCCTGCATCTGGTTCACCGGCCTCAGCGGCTCCGGCAAGACCACCACGGCCGACCTGTTGACCGTGATGCTGATGGAGCACGGGCGTCAGGTGACGGTGCTGGACGGCGACATTGTGCGCACCCATCTTTCGCAAGGCCTGGGCTTCAGCCAGGAAGACCGCGACACCAACATCCGGCGTATCGGCTTCGTCGCCTCGGAAATCGTGCGGCATGGCGGCATCGTCATCTGCGCCGCCATCAGCCCCTGGCGCGCCACCCGCAACGACGTGCGCAACATGATCGGCCCGGACTTCATCGAGGTCTACATGGACACGCCGCTTGAGGTCTGCGAGGAGCGCGACAGCAAGGGGCTCTATGCCCGCGCCCGCGCCGGCGAGATTGTGGGCTTCACCGGCATTGATGACCCCTACGAGCCGCCCGTCAGCCCGGACATCGTTCTGCAGACCGTCGAGCGGGACGCCGAGGAAAACGCGGCGACCGTGCTCGACCTGCTGCGCGAGCGCGGCCTGATCCAGACGCCGCAAGCGGACCCGCAACCGGCCTGATTTTCATGCGGCTGTTGCGCCGACGCCGGCGCCTGCTGCTGATCGGGTGGGACGGCGCCAGCCCGCAACTGGCTTTCGACGAGTTCAGGGGAGACCTGCCCGCCCTCAGTGCCCTGCGACGGGACGGCGCCTGGGGCGAGTTGCGCTCCTGCATCCCCTGCATCACCGTGCCCGCCTGGGCCAGCATGCTCAGCGGGCGCGACCCCGGCGAACTGGGCCTTTACGGCTTCCGTCAGCGCGTTGCCGCTTCGTATCATCAACAGAATCTGACCGACAGCCGCGCGCTGCGGCATCCGCGGGCGCATGACCTGTTGGGCAACGCCGGGCGCGACTGCCTGGTCATGGGCCTGCCACAGACCTGGCCGGTGCAGCCCATGCGCGGGCATTTGCTCAGCGGACCGCTAACGCCGGGCAGGGGCAGCGCCTGCAGCTGGCCCGCCCTGCTGCGCCAGGAAGTGCTGCAGCTGGCGCCGGACTATCGCTTTGACCTGCCGGACTTCCGCGCCTGGGACGGGGAACGCCTGCTGCAGACGCTCATCGACATCGCTGAAACGCAACACCGCGTCTTCTGTCATTTGCTGCGCACGAAGCCCTGGGACTTCGCACTGCAGGTCCACATGGGCCTGGACCGCATTCAGCACGTCTTCTGGAGCGACCATGACCCGCAGCATCGGGCGCACGTGCCTGGCGGTCGCCGGCAGCGAGCGCTGCGCGACTTCTATCGCATGCTGGACCGTATGCTGGGCGAACTCGTTGAGCTGGCGGGCGACGACTGCGACGTGCTGGTCGTCAGCGACCATGGCGCGAAACGCATGGACGGCGGCATCTGCGTCAACGAGTGGCTCTGGCGTGTGGGCTGGCTATGCCTGAAGGACGATCCGCCGCCAGGGCAACTCACGCCACTGTCGCAACTGGAGGTCGACTGGTCGCGCACCCGCGCCTGGGCCGAAGGCGGCTACTGCGGCCGGGTCTGGCTGAACCTGGCCGGGCGCGAGGCGCAGGGCTGCGTCACGCCGGCCGGGGCGCCGGCGCTGCTGGACGAACTGTCCGCCGGCCTGCGCGCCATTCGCGGGCCGGAAGGACAGCCGCTGCCGACACAGGTCTACCGCCCCTGCGAGATCTACCGCGAGGTCAATGGCCTGGCGCCGGACCTGCTGGTCTATTTCGGCGATTTGCACTGGCGCGCGCTGGGCACGCTGGGGCACGGCTGCGACTGGTCGCTGGAGAACGACAGCGGGGCGGACGGCGCCAATCACGCCATGGAGGGGCTCTTCGTGCTGCGTGAGGCGGGTCGGCGCGGCCGCGGGGAACTGCCGGGCCGCCAGTTAATGGACGTCGCGCCGACGCTGCTCAAACGCCTGGGCGTCCCGCGTCCGCCGGGCATGCAGGGCAGGGTGATTTAGCGTGGACGGGACGCTTTTGCCGGGGACAGATGTTCTTCCACGGGACGAATCTGGTCGGCGCTGACCCAGGCGACGCCGATCGTGCTGCCATCCTCTTCGAAAAACTCGACAGCGTAGGCGGCGCCGTCGTCGTAGATCTCGACGACCGCGCCACGGTCACCGACGCCCAAATCGCGATCCAGTATCTGACCCCGGGCGGGAAGGTCGACGACGAGTTCACAGGATTCGTATAGTGAAATCATTGCCCGGACGTGGCAACCGGCCTCGGCTCAGGAACATGCTGTATCTGGCCGGCATCAACATGGACGACGTCGATCGTCTCGCCTGCAGGAGTCATGAAATCCACGAAAAAGGCCCGGCCGCTTTCCAGCACTTCTATAACGACTCCGACGTCTCCGGCGTGCAAGTCATGGCATGGCAGGTCAACAAGCAGGGACACTCTTTCGGACAAGGTGATCATCGCCTTCGCCTTTCCTTCTTGTAGGCGGAGATCAGGCGGGGCTCGTGTTTCCCCCGATCAATCATCCAAACCGAACGCACGTTGTCAATTCGTCCATTCGGCATTCGCATCTCCCCATCGAGTACGTAAATTGTACCATCTTCCCGCTCTTCACGAATCGAGACCTCATGCTCCATGGCGTGGCGCAGCAGCGCTTCGCGGAAGACGTACCAGTTCTCGAGCGTGAACCCGCGCGCAAGGAAGAACTTTGCCTTGCCCCACCCCGATTTACTGGACAGGTCCAGCAGATAGCGCGTGAGCTTTTCTTCGGCGACGATGGCCTGTTCGGCGTTCGGCAGTTTCACCTCAGGCGCAGCCCTCAGGCAGGTCGAGCTTCACCACGCCCTGTTCGCCGCTGTGGTTGGAGGCACTTTCGTTGCTCAGCGATGCAGCAGATCAATCGAGTCAACTGTCGCGGGAGCGGGCCGCTCGTCCAAAGGCACGATCTGATCGCAGAGGAAATACAGCGTTTCCTTGTGGCTATCTCCTGGCGTCAACAGTCTGACTTCGCAAGCCTGTCCATCGGCGTAGACCGAGACCACCTCACAGGGTTGCCCGGCATCCAGTCCGTATTGCGGGAAGGCGACGGCGAGTTTGCAGTATTCCAGTTCAGGAGCCAGGGTCTCGCCGGCGGGCACCCAGCGCTCGATGCAGTCACCCGGGACCTGGACGACGTCGATCGTCTCGCCCCAGGGGGTGAAGAACTCGACCTCATAGGCTTTGCCTTCTGCGTGCACGAGAACAACGGTGCCCGTATCGCCGGCGCGCAGATCATGCTCAGGCAGGTCGACGGTGAGTCTCCCCAACTCAAGCTCGTCAATCATCGCCATCTCCTGCGTTCCCTCGGATACGCTGAAATCAGCCGCGGAAAATCTTCTTCGAAACGGATTTTCCATACGCTCCGTACCCAGGGGATACGGCCATCCGGTGTGGGCATTTCTCCCTCGATACTATAGTTCATGCCGTGCCCTGTCAATCGCGTTGAGCTAACGTCATTCTCCAGGGCGTGTCGCAGGAAGGCCTGTCGCAGTTCTTGCCATTCCCCTGGCGTGAAGCCATGACCAAGAAAGAAACGCGCCTTGCCGCGCCCTTGCGGGCTGGCGAGATTCAACAAGTAGTCAACGAGTTTGCTTCGCTCGACTCGCGCACGTTCGGCATTCGGCAGTTTCACTACTTTCGCTTTCGATCGCTTTCTTGGGGTCAGGACAATTGCTTCGCATGGAGAAATGCGAGCGAGAAACCCCTGTCATCACGTGGAACTGCGAATCGTGCAACCAACTATGTCGGCGGCGGCGGGAAGAAGAGCTTCTGCAACTCGACGAAAATCAGCACCAGCGAGGCGAGCGCGACCGAGACCAGCAAATGGCCGGGCGGGATGGCGGCCGTCTCGAAGACCGGCTGCAGGGCGGGCAGGTAGATCACCAGCAGTTGCAGCAGGGCGGTCAGGGCGATGGCGGCCGGCAGCAACAGGTTCTTGCGGAAGCCGACGCGCAGCAGCGACAGGCGCTCGCCGGCGTGAATCGCCATCACGGCGAACATCTGCGTCAGCGCCAGCACGGTGAAGGCGATGCTGCGCGGGATGCGCTGCGCCTCGGCCACCAGACCCTCGCCGCCGCCTTCGCCGGCCGGCGCCGCCGCGGACAGCCAGGTCCTGACGCGCTGCTCCGGCGACACGGCGTCCCAATCCTGGGGGATGGGCGCGTCACCGACGACCTCGCGCAGGTCCGCCGCCAGCATGTGCTCCAGGCCGAGAGTCTCGCTGAAGGGCTGCATGCCCAGCGAGGTATAGCCCCAGACGTAACTGACCAGGGTCAGGATGGCGATCAGCACGCCGACGCGCAGGATGTATTTGCCGGCGCCGCCGGCGAGGATGCTCTCGTTGCGCCGGCGCGGCCGGCGCCGCATGATGTCTTCCTCGCCCGGCTCGAAGCCCAGCGCAATCGCCGGCAGGCCGTCGGTGACCAGGTTGACCCACAGGATCTGGATGGCCAGCAGGGGGATCTTCAGGCCGATGAGCAGGGCGACGAACATCACCAGGATTTCGCCCACGTTGCAGCTGAGCAGATACTTGACGAACTTGCGAATGTTGTCGTAGATGACGCGGCCTTCCTCGACCGCGCGCACGATCGAGGCGAAGTTGTCGTCGGTCAGCACCATCTCGGCGGCGCCCTTGCTGACGTCGGTGCCGGTGATGCCCATGGCGATGCCGATGTCGGCCTGCTTCAGCGCGGGGGCGTCGTTGACGCCGTCGCCGGTCATGGCGACCGTCTCGCCCTGGTCCTGCAGGACCTGCACCAGGCGCAGCTTGTGCGCCGGCGACACGCGCGCGAAGGTGGAGCTGTGACCCAGGCGCTCGCGCAACTGGTCATCGTCCAGCGCATCGAGCTGCGTGCCCGTCAGCGCCTGGTCGTCGGCGCCCAGTATCCCCAGGTCGCGGGCGATGGCCTCGGCGGTGAGGGCGTGGTCGCCGGTGATCATGATGGTGCGCAGTCCGGCGCCGCGCGCAGTGCGGACGGCCGCGCGCGCCTCGGGCCGTGCGGGATCGACGATGCCGACCAGCGCCAGCAGCGACAGTTCGCGTTCGATGTCCGGCGTGAGCGTCTCCGGCACCTCGTCCAGCCGGCGCCATGCGACCCCGATGACGCGCAGACCCTGCTGCGCCATGTCGTCGATGGTCTCGCGCCAGCGCTCGCGCCGCTCCGCGCCCAGGGGCAGCGAACCCTGCGCCGACGTTTCCCCTGTCGACCAGTCCAGCAACTGGTCGGGCGCGCCCTTGGTGATGGCGATGTAGCGCGCGCCGGGGAAAATGGCCGCTTCGCTGGCGCTGCGCACCTCGTGCACGGTGGTCATGGCCTTGCGCTCGCTGCTGAAGGGCAACTCGGCGACACGCGGCAGTTCCCGCTCCAGCCCCTCACGGGTGATGCCGGCCTTGCGCGCAGCCACCAGCAGGGCGCCTTCGGTCGTGTCGCCGACCACGTTCAGGGACGAGTTGTCATCATGCTGTTCGAGGTAGGCGTTGGTGGACAGCGATATAGCCTGAAGTATGCGGATGGTGTCGCGGTCGGGCCCTGGCCCTGCGGGATCCAGTGCCTCGTCTGTCAGGCGGTCGCCATCGCGCAGGCGGATGTCGCCCTCGACGCTGTAGCCCGTCCCGCTGATAACCAGATCGGCGTGGTGCGGCAGGGCGATGTCGGTGGCGGTCATTTCGTTGCGGGTGAGCGTGCCGGTCTTGTCCGAGCAGATGACGGTGACCGAGCCCAGCGTCTCCACGGCGGGCAGGCGCCGGATCAGCGCGTTGTTGCGCACCATGCGCCCGGCGCCCAGCGACAGGCTGATGGTGATGAGGGCCGGCAGGCCTTCCGGCACGGCGGCCACGGCCAGGCTGATGGACGTCAGGAACATGTCCTGCCAGGCGATGCCGCGCAGCAGACCGGCGATGAAGACCAGCAGCACGACGACGCCGGCGCCGATGGCCAGGGTCTGGCCGAGGCGGTTAAGCCGGCGCTGCAGGGGTGTGATGCCGCGCTCCACCTGCAGCAGCATGGCGGCGATGTTGCCCAGTTCGGTGTTCAGCCCGGTCTGCGTGACGGCCATGACGCCGCGGCCGTAGTTGATCGCCGTGCCCATCCAGACCATGTTGGCGCGGTCGCCCAGCGGGATGTCGGCTTCACCTGTCAGCGCGTCGACGCGCTTTTCCACCGGCACGGATTCGCCGGTGAGGGCCGCTTCCTCCAGTTGCAGGTTGACGGACTCGACCAGGCGCCCGTCGGCGGGCACGCGGTCTCCTTCCTGCAGCAGCACGATATCGCCCGGCACCAGTTCTTCGGCGCTGATCTGCTGCACCTCGCCGCGCCGCCGCACGCGCACCAGGGGCACCTGCAACGCGCCGAGCGCGGCCAGCGCCTGTTCGGCGCGATACTCCTGACTGATGCCCAGCGCCGCGTTGAGCAGCACGATCGCCAGGATGACGATCACGTCCTTGACGTCGCCCAGAAACCAGGAAATACCGGCGGCGACGAGCAGGATGATGACCATCAAATCGCGAAACTGGCCGAAAACGAGTTGCAGCCAGTTGATGCCCTGGTCTGACGGCAGGGCGTTGGGCCCGTGTTGTGCCCGTCGCTCTGCGATCTGGTCTTCTGTCAGGCCGGACGCCGCATCGACGTCCAGCGCCGCCAGCGATTGCGCCACGTCAAGCCGGGCAAAGTCGGTCATCCGGGAGACCTTTCAGGCGCGGCCACAGGACGACATTCCTGTGAATGAAGGGTAAACACCGGTATGAACCGGGGCACGGTGGATGATGGTTACATCATGGACTGCATCAGGTTGTCAAGCGCGGCGCGCGGCGGTCGCAGCATCTCTTCCGGCAACTGCGTCAGCGGGCGCTCATACAGCCCTTCGCTTTCGTTGAGGGTCATGCGCGGCTCTTCATAGTAGAGCAGGCCGGTCAGCAACAGGTTCTGCAGGCGGGCGTCCTCCAGCAACTGGATGGCCTGCGCGCGTTGCCGCGGGTCGTAATCGCGATCGAGCTTCTTGAGGCGAATGAGCGAGCCGTCGTGCATCGGCACCTCGATGACGTCGCCGGCTTCATAGCCGTCAATCAGGATTTCCTCACGCTCCTCAATGAAGTCCGGCATGAGCAGGTCGATCTCGTGCAGGGGTATTTCGTGCTCCCTGCCGTAGGGGTAACTCTTGGTTGAATCCGGCGCGTTGTTGAAAGTGACGCAGGGGCTGACGATATCCAGCACCGCCGTTCCCTTGTGCGCGATGCCAGCCTTGAGCAGGGTCTGCACCTGGCCGGGGTCGCCGGAGAAGCTGCGCGCCACGAAGGTGCAGTTGCTGACGATGGCCTCCAGCGCCAGATCGATGGGCGGCAACTCGTTGTCGCCGTAGTACTTGAGGAACTGGCCCTCGTCCGCGGTGGCCGAGAACTGCCCCTTGGTGAGCCCGTAGACGCCGTTGTTTTCGATGATGTAGATCATCGGCACGTTGCGGCGCAGCAAATGTTTGAACTGGCCGAGGCCGATACTGCCCGTATCGCCGTCGCCGCTGACGCCAAGGGCGACCAGTTCGTTGTTGACGGTGGTGGCGCCGGTGACGACCGAGGGCATGCGCCCGTGGATGGCGTTGAAGGCGTGCGAGCGACCCAGGAAGTAGGCCGGCGTCTTGCTGGAGCAGCCGATGCCGCTCATCTTGATGACGTTGTGTTGCTCCAGCCCCAGTTCAAACGCGATGCGGATGATCTGGTTGCTGATGGAATCGTGGCCGCAGCCCGGGCAGAGCGTGCTCTTGCCGCCGCGGTAGTCGTTCCGGCCGAGGCCGAGCGCGTTAGTACGTGCGTTTCTGGGCATGATGGCGCCGCTCCATGCTGAGAATGTTTTCGTAAACGAAACGAGGCGTCATGGGCAGACCATCGCCCAGCGCCAGCGATTGTACGTGGCTGTTGTCCTGCGGCATGTCGATGCGGATGAGACTGGTCATCTGGCCGTCGAAGTTGTTCTCGACGACGTAGATGCGTTCGTGCTGCTCGATGAAGGCCAGAATTTCCGGTTTCAGCGGCAGGGCGCGGATGCGGAGGTAGCTGGTTTCGATGCCATCCGCGCGCAGGCGGTCGCGGGCTTCCTGCACGGCCGGGTCGTTGGAACCGTAGCTGACGATGCCGATGCCCAGGCCGGGACGGGTCTCGATCTCCGGGGAGGGCATGAGCGTTCGCGCCGACTCGAACTTGCGCCGCAGACGCTCCATGTTTTGCACCCAGTCGTCGCTGCGCTCGCTGTATTCCGCCATTTCATTGTGGCCCGTGCCGCGGGTGAAATAGGCCGCGCGGGGGTGGTCCGTGCCCGGCAGCGTGCGCCAGGTGATGCCGTCGCCGTCATAGTCGCGGTAACGGTACCACTCGCCCCTGTCGGCGAAGAACTCTTCCAGATCAAGCTTGTCGAGCGTCTTGCCGCGATTCATGGAGACGTCGGGGTATTCGAAGGGTTCGGACATCCAGTTGTTCATGCCGATGTCGAGGTCGCTGATGACGAAGACCGGCGTTTGCAGCGCTTCGGCGAGGTCGAAGGCCTTCCAGCCAAACTCGAAGCATTCGGCCGGGTCGCGCGGCAGCAGGATAACCTGCCGGCTGTCCCCGTGACCCAGGAAGTTGGTTGAAAGGATGTCCCCCTGGCTGGTGCGGGTCGGCAACCCGGTGCTGGGGCCCATGCGCGTGATATCCCAGATGACCGCCGGGATTTCAGCCAGGTAGGCCAGACCGGCGAACTCGGACATCAAACTGATGCCGGGGCCGCTGGTGGCCGTCATGGCGCGCGCGCCGGCCCAGCCGGCGCCAACGACCATGCCGATGGCGGCGATTTCGTCCTCGGCCTGAATGACGGCGACGGTGTCCCTGTCGCTCTCCGGGTCCTTGCGCAGGTGACGGAAACCCAGTACGGCGTCGATCAGGCTGGTGGAGGGCGTGATGGGATACCAGGAGGCGAAGGTGACGCCGCCAAACAGCGCGCCCAGCGCGGCGGCCTCGTTGCCGGTGATGAGAATCTTGCCCTCGGTCTGGTTCATCGACGCGAAGCGGTAGGGGTCCTGCTTGACCAGATTGTCGCGGGCCCATTCCCAGGCGGTCTCGATGATCTGGTAATTCATGTTGACCGGCCCCGCCTTGCCGCGGAACTGGTCAGAAAGGGCCCGGTGGACCAGGTCCAGCGGAATCTCGAAGAGCCAGGCGACCACGCCGACGTAGACCATGTTGCCGACCTGCTCGCGCCGGGCAGACGGGATCTTGAACTGGCGAATGGTGGCCCGCACCGGAATTTCGTACCAGATGATGTCATCGCGGCTGCGGCCCCACTTCCACTCCTGGGGCAGGATGACCACGCCGCCCTCCGGCAGATCGGCGATGTCCTCGGCGGCGGTCAACTCGTTCATGGCGATGACGATTTCGGTCGTATCGCGTCGGGCGACGTAGCCTTCGGCGCTGACGCGTATGGTGTACCAGGTCGGCAGCCCCTTGATGTTGGAGGGGAAGAGGTTCTTGCCATTGACCGGTATCCCCATGCGGAACAGGGAGCGCACGAGAACGTTGTTCGAGGTCTGGCTGCCGGAGCCGTTTTTGGTGGCCACCATGAAGGCGAAGTCATTGATCTGACTTTCGCGCTCTTCGGCAAGATACTCCGGCTGCTGCTGAATCTCTGCGATACTCATGTCATTTGGACGCAGTGCGCCCGCTCCTTTACTTTTCCTGCCGGCGTTGCCGTCGCTTCGTCACCCGGCGGCTCCTGTCAGGACGTTTTCCCGGGGAAGAGGAATTCGCTGCCGGCGCGACGGATAACGCAGCAGCTCCGTATGTTGCCGGAAGTGATTGCGCGCGGCCTCGAAATCTCCCGCGCGAATGGCCTGCAATATGCGGCCATGATAGTCCCAGACCGTCTGCAGGTAATCGTAGTCGGCGTAGCGATTGATCTCGACGGCGTCGTAGGCATCCCAGTAGGCCTCCAGCAGCCCGGTGACGAAGGGGTTCTGCAGGTGGCGGAAGATGCCGAGATGAAAGTCACGATGCTCCTGGTTGGGAATCTGGATCCAGGCGTCATCGCCCAATTTGGCGCGCGCCCGGTTGATGCAGTCTTGCAGCGCGTCCAGGTCGTCGTCGTTCAGCAGGGCGCAGGCTTCATCCCAAAAGGCCAGCTCCAGATGCTTGCGCAGTTCGCTGAAGAGTTCAAAGTTGCCTTCGTCCATGGCCAGGGCCAGGAAGAGGCTCAGGCGCACCGCCGGCGAGAAGCTCCAGTCGCGCAGGCGCATGCCCATGCCCGAGCGCACCTCGACGAGGCCCAGGCTGCGGGCGACCTCCAGTTGCTCGCGGATCTTGCCGGCGCTGATCCCAAGCAGGTCCTCGCCCTGCAATTCACTGATGGTCGGCAGTCGGTCGCCTGGCTGAAAGCGCCCGTTGGCGAGAAATTCCAGCAGTTCGGAGTCAAAGTCGAGCCGTGCCATGATGCCTGCACCTGAACTTGCCATCCCTGCGATTAATCAGAAAAATCCGATTAACCTGAAATTACTCTATCACGGATTTCGTGGGGATGCCAGTCCGGTGTTGTGGATTCTCATGAATCGCCTGGCGATGTTCCTGGCGGATGGGCATGTGGCGCATAATCGGCCAGTCGCTGCTGCATGACCGCCAGGGCTTCCGGGTTGTTGTCGATGAGGGTGTAGTGCCGGCCCAGTTGCGCTGCCGCAACGCCGGCCGTGCCGGAGCCCGCGAAAAAGTCCAGCACGTGGTCACCCTCGTCGGAATGCACGGCGATGATGCGCTCCAGCAGTTTCAGCGGCTTTTGCGTCGGATAGCCCGTCTTTTCCTTGCCGGTGGGACTGACGATGGTCAGCCACCAGACGTCGGTCGGCGTCTTGCCGCGCGCGGCCTTGTCCGGCGTCACCAGGCCCGGCGCCATGTAGGGGATGCGGTCGATGGCGTCGTAATTGAAGACGTGGTTAGTGGGGTCCATGACGTACCACAGGATGTTGTCGTGCTTGGCCGGCCAGCGCGATTTGCTGCGGCCGCCGTAATCGTAGGCCCAGATGATCTCGTTCATGAAACAGTCGCGGCCGAAAATGTCGTCCAGCAGCAGCTTGCAGTAGTGCACCTCGCGATAGTCGATGTGGAAGAAGAGGCTGCCGTCCGGCGTGAGCACTCTCCTCGCCTGCTCCAGACTAGGTCGCAGAAAATCAAGGTAATCGTCGAAGCGGTCGTCGAATGCGCGTTCACCCAGCACTTCGCTGCGGAATCGTTTTCCCTGGAAACCGGTGCGGTCGCCGTCGTCGTCACGGACGGTGCGCAGGCGCTTTCGTCGCTGCTGCCGGCCGGTGTTGAAGGGCGGGTCGATGTAGATGAGGCGGTAGTGCCGCGCCGGCAGGGTGGGCAACACGTCGAGGTTGTCGCCGAGGTAAATCTGGTCCTTCACAACAAGTCCCGCAACAGGGAGCGGTCGACGTTGCCGCCGGAAAGGACGCAGATGACGTTCGCGCCGGCAGCCACCGCGATTTTGCCATGCAGCAGGGCGGCGAAGCTTGCCGCCGCGGCCGGCTCGGCCAGCAACTTGCAGCGCTCCAGGACCAGGCGCAGGGACGCGGCGATCTCTTCATCGCTGACCAGCACGATCCCGTCGACGAAGGCCTGGACGTGGCGCAGGGTATGCTCGCCGGCGAAGGGCGCGGCCAGCCCGTCGGCGAGGGTCTGCACGTCTTCGATGCGCTCGGGCCGGCCGGCCGCCAGGCTGCGCATCATGGCCGCCGCGCCCTCCGGTTCCACGCCGACGACGCGGGTGGCCGGATGCCTCTGTTTGACCGCAGCGGCCACGCCTGAAATCAGCCCGCCGCCACCGACCGGCACGATCACCAGGTCCGGCGGCGGACCGTCCTCCAGCAGCTCAAGTCCCAGCGTGCCATGCCCGGCAATGAGACGCAGATCGTCAAAGGGATGCACGAAGGTGAGGCCTTCATCACGTTGCAATTGCTGCACTTTCGGCAGCAGATCATGCATGCCGCCGTGCAACAGGACGCGGGCGCCGTAACCTTCGGTGGCGGCGGCCTTGCTGCGCGAGGCCTGCGCCGGCATGACGACAGTGGCGGCGATGCCGAGGCGGGCGGCGGCGAAGGCCAGCGCCTGGGCGGCGTTGCCGGCCGACATGGTGACCACGCCGCGCATTTTTTCGTCGTCGCCCAGTTGCTGCAGGCTGTTCAGCATGCCGCGTGGCTTGAAAGAGCCGGTCTTCTGCAGCAGTTCCGCCTTGAAGCGCAACTGCACGCCACACATGTCTCCCAGCTGCTGCGAGGTGACCAGCATTGTGCGCCGCAAATGCGCCGCCAGCAGCGGCCGCGTCGCCTCAATGTCCGCGAGGGAGACGAGGGCGTTGGTCTTGTTCATCCGCTGCCGGCCCTGCCTGTGTCCTGGTGCGGGTTAACGGCGATTGCAGTCACGGGACAGGACAGCCCTGGCCTCAGGACCGCAGCTTGCGCATCAGTTCGGCGGCCTGGTACAGGGTGTCGTCGTTCTTGCAGAAGGTGAAGCGCACGTGATCGGCGGTGATATGGCGATGCGCCGGCGTGAAAAAGACCGAGGGCGGGATGCAGGCCACGCCGATTTCCGTGACCATGTGTTTCGTAAAGGCCACGTCATCGCCATCGAAGAGCTCTGAAAAGTCGGCCATCACGAAGTAGGTGCCCTGGGGCAGGATGGACTTCATGCCGGCCCCGGCCAGCACGTCCATCATCAACGCGCGTTTGCCGTGATACAGCGCCTGGTACTCCTCGTAGTAAGCGCTGCCCAGCGTGAAGGCGTGGGCCACGGCGACCTGGGCCGGATGGTTGGTGGCGAAGGACGTGAACTGAATCGAGCGCCAGGCGCCGGTGATCAGGTCCGGCGGCCCGTAGACCCAGCCGATCTTCCAGCCGGTCATGCCGAAGGTCTTGCCGGCGCTGCCGACGGTCACCGTGCGCTCGAACATGCCGGGCAGGCTGGCGATGGGGATGTGGCGGGCGTCGTCGAAGAGCAGGTGCTCGTAGACCTCGTCGGCGATGACGATGACGTCGTGTTGGCGACAGAGCCCGGCGATGAGTTCCAGTTCCGCGCGGGTGAAGACGCGGCCGGTGGGGTTGTTGGGCGTGTTGATGATGATGGCACGGGTGCGATCACTGAAGGCGGCGCGCAACTCGTCGGCGTCGAAGACCCAGTCCGGCGGGTGCAGCGAGACATAGACGGGCGTCGCGCCGGCCATCTGGATGCCGGGCACGTAGCTGTCGTAAAAGGGTTCGATGACGATCACCTCGTCGCCGGGGTCGATCAGCCCCATGATGGAGCAGAAGATGGCTTCGGTGGCGCCGGGAGTGACCAGCACGCCGTTCTCCGGGTCCACGTCCATGTCGTAGAAGACGGCTGCGTGCCGCGCGATGCCTTCCATCAGTTCCGGAGTGCCGCGCCCGGGCGCGTACTGGTTGCTGTTGCCGGCGCGCAGGGCGTTGATGGCCGCGTCGACGACTTCCTGCGGTCCGTCGAAGTCCGGCCGGCCCTGACCGAGATTGACCGCGCCGTGCTCGCGCGCCAGGTTGTTGATCTCGGCAAAAATGGTCGTGCCGAAACCGGCAACGCGGTTGGCATAGGTGGGGGTCGGCATGGTCACTCCGTCAGATGTGTAGCGGGCGACGGGAGTATAGCAGCGGGCGCCGGCTATGTCAGCGACTTGCGGGCGGCGGCGGCGAGGCGGTCGACGCGCTGGTTGTCGGGGTTGCCCGCGTGCCCGCGCACCCAGTGCCACTCGATCTCGTGTCGTCGACTGGCGTCGTGCAGCCGCTGCCACAGGGCCTGGTTCTTCACCGGCTTGCGCGCGGCGGTCTTCCAGCCCCGTTCCAGCCAACCCGGCAGCCACTGTGTGATGCCGTTTTTCAGGTACTGGCTGTCCGTATACAACGTGACCTGACAGGGCTCGCGCAGCGCCTCCAGCGCCATGATGGCGGCGGTCAGTTCCATACGATTGTTGGTGGTGGCGGGTTCCGCGCCGCTGAGCTCGCGTTGATGCCCGCCACTGCTCAGCAGCGCTGCCCAGCCGCCGGGCCCGCCGGGATTGGGCCGCGCGCCGCCATCGGTGTAGATCGTAACCTGCGGTCTGCTCATGGAACCTGACTTTATGATGGCAATGAGTCTGCCAGTCTACACAAAGGCGGACGCTACGGGTACACTGTTCGCCCCGCAGTTCAGGGAGGACAGCATGTTAATGCGAGTGGGCACGGTTTCCGTGTTTGTGGAAGACCAGCAACGGGCCAGAGACTTTTACACCGAAAAACTCGGCATGGAACTACGCCTCGAGGCGCCGCTTTTTCCCGGATCGGACCTGAAGTGGATCGAGGTTGCGCCGGCCGGCGCCGAGACCGCCATCAACCTCTACAAGACCGACAGCGATGATGAAAACTGGGGGCACTACGCCGGGACCATCGGCAAGCCACAGTCAATCACCATACAGGCCAGCGAACTAACTGACCTGGCGGAAGACCTGCGCAGCAAGAATGTCACGATTTTGCAGGAACCGGTTGCCGAACCCTGGGGCAACTGGATGTCGATACAGGACTCCGAGGGCAACACCCTGATCATCGTGGCCGATACCCTGACGATGCGCGATGAGTGACGAACGTATCCTGACCCTGCACCCGGAAGGGAAGCAGGGCGTCAACATCCTGCGCTCGAAATACGATCCGGTGCGCACGGCCCTGCTGGACTCGCTGCGCGCGGCCGGCGGCGAACTGACCCATAAGGAACTGATGGCGGCCGTCGCCGAACGATTGACGGACTTCAGCGGCTCGGTGACCTGGTACGGGGAGACGGTCAAGCTGGACCTGATCGCGCGCGGCACCATAACGCGCTCAAAGGGCAGCCCCCAGATTCTGACGCTCGTCGGTGAGTAATTCTCAGTCGCGCAGGAAGTTGCGCAGCACCGTCTGCAGGATGCCGCCGTGTTGCATGTCCGGCCATCGCCGTAACCCGTCACTCGCCAGGCTACGTGCAAACAGACAGGGCGGGTACACTCGTCGCCCCATGGCGCAGGGAGGCAGACATGATCAAAATGGTGGGCTCAACGTCAGTTTTCGTTGAAGACCAGGAACGGGCGAAGGCCTTCTACACTGAAAAGCTGGGGATGGAAGTGCGCGTGGAGGCGCCGTTGTTCCCCGGCTCGGACAGGAAATGGCTGGAGGTCGTGCCGCCTGGCGCGGAAACGGTGATTTCGCTCTACGTCCCGGACGAACAGTGGTCACATTTCAGTCAGGTTGTTGGCAAGGCGCAGTCGCTGACGCTCTACGTCGAGGGCATCCACGCGTTTGCGGAGACACTGCGCGGGCGCGGGGTGAAGATCCTGCACGGGCCTGAAGATCAACCCTGGGGCACGTACATGGTCATTGAAGATTCAGAAGGCAACCGCCTGGTGCTGACGGCATCACGGGCAGACGCGTAGCTACGAAGAGCATGGCACAAGACACTTGACCTTCGTCAGTGCTCCGCGCTTGACGCTGGTCGGCGAGTGATTTTCAGTCGCGCAGAAAGTTGCGCAGCACCGTCTGCAGGATGCCGCCGTTGCGGTAGTACTCCACCTCGACCGGCGTATCCAGACGCACGTCCACCTCAAACTGTTTCACCTGACCCTGGTCGTCAGTGGCGGTCACAGTGAGGCGCTGCCCGGGCCGGATGTCCTCCGGCACGGGGATGTCGAAGTGTTCCGCGCCGGTCAGGCCCAGCGATTTCACGCTGTCGCCTGGCAGAAAGGTCAGCGGCAGCACCCCCATCATCACCAGGTTGCTGCGGTGAATGCGCTCGATGCTCTCGGCGATGACGGCGCGCGCCCCCAGCAGCTGCGTCCCCTTGGCCGCCCAGTCGCGGCTGGAGCCCATGCCGTAGTCCACGCCGGCGAGGACGACCAGCGGCGTGCCCGCTGCGACGTAGCGCAGGGCGGCGTCGTAGATCGGCAGGGTCTCGCCGCTGGGGAAGTGGCGCGTGACGCCGCCTTCGGTGCCGGGCAGCAGCTGGTTGCGCAGGCGCACGTTGGCGAAGGTGCCGCGCATCATCACCTCGTGGTTGCCGCGGCGCGAGCCAAAGCTGTTGAAGTAGGGCGGGCTCACGTCGCGCTCCTGTAGCCAGAGGCCGGCCGGTCCGCTGACGGCGATGGCGCCCGCCGGCGAGATGTGGTCGGTCGTCATTGAATCGCCGGCCATGACCAGCACGCGCGCGTCCCTGATGGACTGCAGGGGCTGCGCATCCGGCGCCAGTTCCATGAAGAAGGGCGGCTCCTGGATGTAGGTGCTGTCGGGATCCCAGCGGTAGACGGCCTCGTCCGGGCTGGGGATCTCGTTCCACGTGGCATTGCCGTCGTAGACGTTGCCGTATTGCTGCTGAAAGAGGGCCGGCGTCAGGCTGTTCTGAATTGTCTCCAGGATTTGCTGCTGCGTGGGCCAGATGTCGCGCAGATAGACGTCACTGCCATCCTGTGCCACGCCCAGGGGCTCGTGCTGCATGTCGATGTCGACCGTGCCGGCCAGGGCGTAGGCCACCACCAGCGGCGGGGAGGCGAGGTAGTTGGCGCGCACGTCCGGGCTGATGCGGCCGCCAAAGTTGCGATTGCCGCTCAACACCGCCGCAGCCACCAGGTCCGCTTCCCGCACGGCGCCGGAGACCTCTTCCGGCAGCGGCCCGCTGTTGCCGATACAGGTGGTGCAGCCGTAGCCGACGGTGTGGAAACCAAGTTGCTCAAGGTCCGGCGTCAGCCCGGCCTCATCCAGATAGGCAGTGACCACGCGTGAACCGGGCGCCAGGCTGCTCTTCACCCAGGGCTTGCGCGACAGGCCCTTTTCGACCGCGTTTTTGGCCAGCAGGCCGGCGGCGACCATGACGGAAGGGTTGCTGGTGTTGGTGCAACTGGTGATGGCGGCGATGACCACGGCGCCATGCTCCATCGTTTCGCTGTGGCCGTTCTGCGCGAGGCGGGCGCGGCTGGCCAGCTGGGCATCGGAGAGTTCAAAGCCCTGGGGCCCGACCGGCGCGCGCAGGGCCCGCCGGAAGGCCGGCTGCATGTCCTTCAGCAGGATGCGGTCCTGCGGCCGCAGCGGGCCCGCCAGGCTGGGCTGAACGCTGCCCAGGTCCAGTTCGAGCGTGTCATTGAACTCAGGATCGGGCGTTTCCGACGTGCGGAACAGCCCCTGCAACTTGCAGTAGCGCTCCACCAGTTCAATCTTGGCCCCGTCGCGGCCCGTGCGCCGCAGGTAGCTGAGCGTCTCGTCATCCACGGGGAAGAAGCCGATGGTCGCGCCATATTCCGGCGCCATGTTGGCGATGGTGGCCCGGTCGGGCAGGGTCATGCTGTCCAGGCCAGTGCCGAAGAACTCGACGAATTTGCTGACCACGCCCCTTTCGCGCAGCATCTGGGTGACGACCAGCACCAGATCGGTGGCGGTGGCGCCTTCCGGCAGACTGCCGGTCAGGCGGAAGCCGACCACCTCCGGCATCAACATGTAGACCGGCTGGCCCAGCATGGCAGCCTCGGCCTCGATGCCGCCCACGCCCCAGCCGACGACGCCGAGGCCGTTGATCATGGTGGTGTGGCTGTCCGTGCCGACGAGGGTGTCCGGCAGGGCGACGACCTCGCCATCCCCGCCCCGGTAACGCTGAACGACGTTGGCCAGAAACTCCAGGTTGACCTGATGCACGATCCCCGTGGCCGGCGGCACCACGCGGAAGTTGTCAAAGGCTTTCTGGCCCCAGTGCAGAAACTCGTAACGCTCGCGGTTGCGCAGGAATTCCATTTCCGCGTTGCGGGGCAGGGCATCGGGCCGGGCGAAGACGTCCACCTGCACGGAATGGTCGATCACCAGGTCTACCGGGACGACGGGATTGATTTTGGCGGGGTCGCCGCCCATGCGTTGCATGGCGCTGCGCAGGGCGGCCAGGTCGACGACCGAGGGCACGCCGGTGAAGTCCTGCAGGATGACACGGGCCGGCTTGAAGGGGATCTCGACGGGGTTGTACCTGGCGGCATCCCAGTTGGCGAGATTGACAACGGCCTGCTCGTCCACCTGGAAGTTGTCCAGGTTTCTCAGGGCGTTTTCCAGCAGGATGCGAATGCTGAAGGGCAGTCGATCAACCTGGCCGATGCCTCTGCGGGTCAGCGCCTCCAGGCGATAGACGACGGCTTCGCCACTGCCGGTATCGAAGTTGCTGCGGGCCCCGAAACTGTCGTGTGGACTGGCCATCGAACCCCCGTTTCTGGCATTTTCTCGTGGATTCCCTGCCTGCAGTGTAGCAGAAACGGAGCCGAAGTGGACATGGCGTGCGAATTAATCCCCGCTGAAAGGTGTTCACGCCGCGCGGAAAATCGGCTACACTGCAGCGCGGCTTTCGAGGCAGTGAGGGATGGGCATGAGTAGCAATCGCATGCGGACTCGCGAGCGGCGTCGGGCGCGCGAACAGCAGTCACGACGCAATCGGCAAGTGCTGTTTCTGGGCGCTGTGGTGTTGATCGCCGTGGTTGCCGCCGCGGCATATGTCATTGTCAACCAGCCGGTGGAAGCGCCGGTCAGCGAAGCGGCCATCGCCAGCTATGCGGATATCCCGCAATCGGTGACGGCAGAAGGCTTCCCGCTGCTGGGCGTCGCGGACGCGCCGGTACAGGTCAGCGAGATCTCGAGTTTCGATTGTCCTTCCTGCGGCGTCTTCTACCGAACCGTCACGCCCGGCCTGATCTCGCGCGTGAAGAGCGGTGACATTTCCTTCCTCTACATCCCCATCTTTGGCACCGGCGGTGTGCCCAATGGTGAAGGGGCGACCCGCGCCGCGCTGTGCGCCGGCGAACAGGGCAGCTTCTGGGAATATCACAGCGGTCTGTTTGAATGGCAGTACAACTTCGCCAACCAGGCCTATACCAGCAACCGACTGGCCAGCGGCGTTACTGCGCTCGGCCTTGACAAGGGTGCATGGGATGCCTGTATGGGCAGCAGCAGACCGGACGACATCATTGTGGCGGCCAACAGCATGGTCAGTCGTATTGAGGGCTTCCGCGGCACGCCCACCGTGCTGGTGAACGGTCAGATGGTGAATTCGACCCTGCCCGAGATTGAGGCCGCCATCGCCACAGCGTTGACAGCCGGTTAGGCGGCGGGTCAGGAGCTGCGCGTCAACATGGGGCCCAGCGGCCGGCCGCCGAGCAGGTGCAAATGCAGGTGGAAGACTTCCTGGCCGCCGTGTTCGTTGCAGTTGATGATCAGACGGTAGCCGTCACCGTCGATCCCTTCCTGCGCAGCCAGTTGCCGCGCGACGACGAACATGTGACCCAGCAACTGCTCGTCCGCTGCCGAGACGTCGTTGGCGGTCGGGATTTCCCGGTTGGGCACGATGAGAATGTGTGTCGGTGCCTGGGGGTTGATGTCGCGGAAGGCCGTCACCTGGTCATCCTGGTAGACCATGTCGGACGGAATTTCACGCGCGATGATTTTGGCGAAGATCGTGCTCATGCCTGTTTGCCTCCTCGGTCAGATGGCGGTGCCGCCATCCACTGCCAGCACCTGACCGGTAATGAGCGCGGCGTCGTCCGAAGCGAGAAAGGCGACCGCGCGGGCGACGTCCTCGACCGTGGCCAGTTGACGCAGGGCGGCGTACTCGCGCGCCGTGTCGGTCAGGTCCACCAGGTCGCGCGTCAGATCGGTGATGATGAAGCCGGGCGCCACCGCATTGACCGTGATGTTGCGCGGCCCCACTTCCTTCGCCAGCGCCTTCGTCAGCCCGACGAGGCCGGCCTTGCTGGCGCTGTAGTTGGTCTGGCCGCCCTGGCCCAGCAAGCCGCTGATGCTGGTCACGTTGACGATGCGCCCGTAGCGTTTGCGCATCATGACGCGGACCGCAGCCCGTGAACACAGCCAGGCACTGCGCAAATTGGTCTGCAGCACGTCATCGAAGTCCTGTGGCCTCATCAACATGATGACGTTGTCACGGGTGATGCCCGCGTTGTTGACCAGAATATCGAGGCGACCATATTCCCTGGCGGCCGCCCTGACGAGGGCCTGGGCGTCCGCTTCCTCACTGACGTCGGCCTGGACGGCGCATGCCCGACCGCCACCAGCGCTGATCTCATCGACGACGCCGTTGGCGGCGTCCGCATTCTGCACGAAATTTACGATGACCGCTGCGCCCCGTCGCGCCAGTTCAAGGGCGATGCCCCGACCAATGCCCCGGCTGGCGCCGGTCACGATGGCGACGCGCTCTTCAAGTTGAGTCATGGGTTGTCCAGTCCCTGCGTCAATGGTTGAAAAGATACTCCTGCATGCCACGGCCTTCAACTGTCGACGTTCAGTCAGCCGCCCACCCATCCCAGCAGTTCTGTCTGACCGCGCAAATCGCCGGTAAGGTTGCGCGCGCCAAAGCCGTTCCTGTTGGCCACGTAGACGTCGATCCGGCCATCAATGCGGGGATTGACACCGGCGAAGGCGAGCAGGCCTTCACTGGAGTAGACGGGGTCACACATGGCGGGCGGCGTGCTGCCACTGGCGATAACGTTGAATGCCTCGTCAAGAACGCGCACCCCGTAGGGGCAACTGCCATTGATGCCGCCCAGCGCCACGCGGCGCCCGTCGGGTGACCAGGCTGCTCCCAGACCATAGCGCGGGAAGGTGAGCCGGGGCAAAACGGAGACCCGCTGTCCCAACCCGTTCAGCAGGGTGGTTGCGCTGGCCGTGGTCGAAACGTCCTGCAGGACCACCCGGTTGCCGGCGGGCGACCAGACCTCGGCAAGGCTGCCATGGCCGGGTTCGTCGTCCCGCGGATGAATGCGACGTTCTTCGCCACTGGCGAGATCATGGACGTAAAGACTGCGCTGCAGGTCGCCCTCGGCGAATGACACCAGGCGCTCGTTGATCCAGACGGGCGCTTCGTTCACCAGGCGCTCCGAAAGTTGCCGCAGCGCCCCGCTTTCCAGGTCCAGCAACCAGGGATTGCCGCCCTCAATGACCTCGTCGCGCAGATGATCGCAGCCCTTCGACGCTCCCGGCCTCCAGCCACCCGGGCAGCGGGCGCGGTCCGAGACGAAGAGCAGGCGGCGACCGTCGGGAGACAGGGCGGGCCAGAGGTCGCGGCTGTCATGACCGGTCAGATTGACAATGGCGCCGTTTTCGCGCCTGATGCTGAAAATGTCGCTGGCCCAGGCGGTGGCGACGGCGATCACCAGGTGGGAGCCATCCGGCGCCCAGCGGGCCTCACTGAAGTACTGGCGTTGCTGCAGATTGTCTATCGCCAGGACGCGGGCGCTGATACCGGTCGCCAGATCAAGAACGTGGAGGCCGGCGCCGGCGAGCGGTTGGCTGACGAACCAGGAAACAGCGTTGCCGGCCGGCGCGACCCTGAGGCGCGAGACGCCGTCGGCATCCATCTGCACGACCGGCAGGCGCAAGCCGCCGGGAAACGGCGCGGCGAAATACAGCGTCTGTGTGTTGGTGTTGGGGCGCGGTGTGCGAATGTCGTAGTCCGCCCGGCGATCATTGCGGTTGATGAAGGCGACCATGGGTGAAGCCAGTCCATCGCGCAGCTCCTGCGGTATATCAAACACCTGCCAGTTGTCGTAGACAAAACGCGGCGCCGCCACGGGAGTGACGGATGGCGTCAGCGTGATGGTTGGCGTCAGGGTGGGGGTCGAAGTCGGCGTAATGGTTGGCGAGGACGTTGCCGTCGGCGTCGACGATGGCGTCAGGGTTGGGGAAGGCGTGGCCGTACTGGTGGGCCGCGGCGTCAGGGATGGCGTCAACGTCGCTGTCGCCGTTGGCGTGGCAGTGGGCGGCGCCAGTGCCTGACAGGCGCTGACCAGCAGGGCCAGCAAGGGCAGAAGAACGCGACGGCGCTTCACAGCGGGGGTCATATCACGGGTTGGTGCACATCTGTCGCCAGACATTCACCGCAAATTATCAGGCCGGCCGGACTTCCACAACGATGAGAAACGGTTCCTGTTCCCCGTTGCTGTAGAGCACGAGCAATGTGTAGCGGGTCGTTTCCTGCGGGCAAACTTCGCGGATGCCACGGCCGCTGACGGGCGTTCCGTCGAAAAAGACTGCATCGACGTTCTCGATCTCCCAGCGCAGGATTGTACACTCACCGGCATCAAGAACAGTGCTGTCCGCGCTGAATATCAGGGGCGTGGCCGTTCCTTCAACCGGACTGTCTGCTGGACTGTCATCTGAACTGTCCGCCGTCACCACAGGGGTCGCCGCTTCAGGAGTGCCCGGAACCCGCAGAACCTGGCCGGCCTGAATGAAGTTGGCATCCTCAATGCAGTTGGCCAGTTGCAGTTCCCGCGGTGTCAGGTCGTAGACTGGTGCAATCAGGAAAAGCGCCTCTCCCGTGCGTACGACGTGCGTGCCGCCCCAGTCAGCCCGGGGCGCGCATTCGGTCGGGGCCACGGTGGCCGGCAATTCGAGCGTGACCGGTGGCAGGGTGCTGGTAACGGGCAGGATGATCGTCGGCAGTGGCGACAGGGCCGGCGTTGGCGTTGAAGATGGCGTGGCGCTTGCAACGGGCACAGGAGACGCTGCCGGCGCAGGGGTTGCCGCCGGCGCCCCCGCGCTGCAGGCGACCAGCGTGAAGGTCAGCGCCAGCAGGACTGCCGCTACCCTGCTCATCGCTGTATCTCCCCGGAACCGGCAGCCAGCAACTCGTCAACTTCCGCGCGGCTCACCAGGGCGACGTCGCCGGCCATGGTCAGTTTCAGCGCCGCGACGGCGTTGCCCATGCGCAGGGCATGGGCCCATGGCAACTCCTCCAGCAGGGCGCAGTGCAGCCCGGCCGCGAAGGCATCGCCGGCGCCGATGCGGTCAACGATCTGCACCTGGCGAAAGGCCCCGGCCCGGTGTAACTGCCGGCCATCGCAGGCCACGGTTTCATCCGCCCCCTGGGTGAGCACGATGGCCGGCCCCGCCCAGCGTTTGTGCAGTTGTCGTGCCAGGGTGCCGGCATCCCCGCCGGCCTGCAGCAGACTGCGCGCGTCGCGCGCGGCGCTGATGACGAGGTCGCTGGCGGCGGCGAGTTCATCAATGACGGGTCGGCAGGCATCCCAGGACCAGAGTTTCTCGCGATAATTCAGGTCGAGGGTGACGTGCGTCCCCGCGCTGCGGGCCTCCTCTATGGCACACCGCACCGTCGCCAGACAGGACGGGCCCAGCGCCGGCGTAATGCCGCTCAAATGCAAATGCCTGGTGTGTTGCAGCAGGGACCAGTCGAAGTCATCGGGTTGCATCCGGCTGGCGGCCGAATGCGCGCGGTCGTAGACGACCCGCGTCGGCCGCGGCGCGCTGCCGAACTCGATGAAATAGGTGCCCAGACGCGCGTTGACGTCCCCGTCCAGGCAAACGCCGGAAGTGTCTACTCCATGACTGCGCAGGACCCGCAACAGGTTTTCCGCCAGGGCGTTGCGGGGCAGCCGTGACCACCAGGCGACGCGTTTGCCCAGTCGCGCCAGGGCGATGGCGAGATTGCTTTCCGCACCGCCAATGTTCAACTCCAGGCTGCGCGCCGTGGCCAGGCGCTCCTTGCCCGGCGCTGACAGACGCCACATGCTTTCACCCAGGGTGACCAGGTCGAAACGGACGTCGCTCACCGGACATCTTCCTCAAGGGTGGCCGGTTTCCCGGAACTGTCCCCCTGACTGTCAGTTGAGGACGGCAGGTGACCATTGGCGGGGGGCAGCAGGACCAGTTCCATGACCTGCTGCATGCTGTCCACCAGGTGAATCCGCAGGCTGCGACGCAGCCGTTGCGGGACCTCGACCAGGTCCTTGCGATTGCTGGCCGGCAGCACCACGTCCGTCAGTCCGGCGCGCCGGGCAGCCATCAGCTTGTCGCGCACGCCGCCGACGGGCAACACCTTGCCGCGCAGCGTGATCTCCCCCGTCATGCCGAATTCCGGTCGGACCTGGCGTTCGGTCATGGCCGAAATCAGGGCTGTGGCCAGGGTGATGCCGGCGGAAGGCCCTTCCTTGGGGACGGCGCCCTCGGGCACGTGGACGTGAATGTCCGTTTGCTCCAGGTCCTCTGCCGGGAAGACGAACATGTCGGAGAGCGAACGAACGTGGCTCAACGCCGCCTGGGCCGATTCCTGCATGACGTCGCCCAGGTTCCCGGTCATGGTCAGGCCGCCCTTGCCGGGCAGCAGGGAGACCTCAAAGATGGCGATGTCGCCCCCGCCCCACGTCCAGACCAGGCCGGTGGCCATGCCAATGGCGGGCGCATCCAGGGCACGGGTGCCGAGGTAGTGGGGCGGCCCCAGCCAGCGCGAGACCATGCGCGCATTGATTCGGGCGGGATGCGGACGATTCTCCGCCACCAGCCGGGCCAGCTTGCGGTTGATGTTGGCGATCTCCCGGTTAAGGTTGCGGACGCCGGCTTCCCAGGTGTAGTCGCGGATAATGGTTTGCAGGGCAGCGTGTTCCAGGCGAATGCCACGTTCCTCCAGGCCGTGGCGCGCGACTTGCCTGGGAATGAGGAACTGCCGCGCGATGTCGATCTTCTCTTCTTCCAGATAGCCCGGAAACTCGATCACTTCCATGCGGTCCAGCAGGGCGGGCGGCAACCCGTCCAACTCGTTGGCGGTTGTGATGAAGAGCACCTGCGAGAGGTCGTAGGGCACTTCAAGGTAGTGGTCCGAAAACTTGCTGTTCTGCTCGGGGTCCAGCACTTCCAGCAGGGAGTCCGCCGGGTCACCGCGAAAGTCCATGCCGAGCTTGTCGATCTCATCCAGCATGAACACCGGATTGATCGTGCCGGCGCGTCTCATGGTCTGCAGGATGCGGCCGGGCAGGGCCCCGATGTAGGTGCGCCGGTGACCGCGTATCTCGGCCTCGTCCCGGACTCCCCCCAGGCTGACGCGGACAAACCGGCGGCCCAGCGCGCGGGCGATGCTTTCGCCCAGTGAGGTCTTGCCCACGCCGGGCGGGCCGACGAAACACAATACCGGGCTTTCCATCCTGGCCCCGGCCAGCTTGCGCACGGCGATGGCCTCCAGGATGCGCTCCTTGACCCGTGGCAGACCATAGTGGCCGTCGTCCAGCACCTTGCGCGCATGGCTGACGTCCAGGTTGTCTTCGCTTGCCTGCGACCAGGGAAGCGCAATGATCCAGTCGATCCAGGTGCGCAGAATGCCGGCCTCCGGGGTGGCGGGAGGCATGCTCCCCAGCCGCGCCAGTTCCTTGAGCGCCCGTTCTTTGGGTTCCGGCGGCAACTGCGCCTCGTCTATGAGCTGCCCTGGCTCGCCCTGTTCCTGCTGGTAGGGGTCGCCCTCTCCCAGTTCCCCCTGGATGACGCGCAACTGTTCGCGCAACCAGATTTCCCGCTGGCCGCTTTCCATTTCGTTCTGAACGCGATTGTTAAGATCCTCCTCGATTTCGAGCGCGCCGAGTTCCTGCTGCAGCAGGGTCGCCACCAGGGACAGGCGCTCATGGGGAAGGTAACACTCCAGCACCTGTTGACTGGCCGCGATTGACAATGACAGCGAGGAAGCCACCAGATCGGCCAGCCAGCCCGGTTCATCGGCGTTCAGGGCGTAGAGCAGCATGTCTTCCGGAATGCTGCCGTTCAGTTCCACCAGTTTGCGGAACATGTTGACGACGGCCTTCAGCATGACCGGCCCGGGGTCTTGTTCAGCCGCGGCGACGTCAACCGGACGCGCCCGGGCCATCAGGCAGGTATCGCCCTGCAGAAAATCAACGACCTCGATGCGCCGGCGACCCTGGGCGAGAATGCTGCGGGTCTCGTCCGGCAGGCGCAGAATCCGTCCGGGAGCGATTTCCGTGCCCTTGCGGAACAGTTCTTCCGGGCCCGGCTCCGCGATGCCCGCGTCGCGGCGCGCCAGACCGATGACAGTCTGCAACTGCCCTCTGGATGCCTCGGCCGCCAGCAAGGCCTGACGGGAATCCAGATACAGGGTTGTTACGATTTCAGGGAAGACCGCGCCGCCGGACAGGGGCAAAACCGGGCAGGTGATCAGCCCGTCGGCGTCCGGTTGCGCGTCACGCACGCTGTAGAAATCACCCGCCTCGCCTGGCATCGCCGCGCCCGGACCTCCAGGGCCTGATCCGCCGGCCATTTTACCCTGGCGACCGTGACTGGTAAAGCGTATCCGCCCGGGCGGAGAACCTGGTGCCGGGGGTCAGGCATGACTTGACAGGGGGACGCCCGCCAGGCCAGACTGGGCCGGCCAGAGCGAAGGGAGGCGACCCGCTTGCGAGTCCCGGTGCTTGTGCTGGCGCTGGCCACGCTGGTCGGAGCGGCTGTGGTGCTGCTGGTCGGCCAGGCCTTGCTGCAGCCCGATCTGCCCCTGATCACCGCGGCCGGCTTTACGCCGCAGCGGATCAGCCCCAACGCGGACGGCGACAATGACGTCGCCCTGTTCCGGTATGAACTCTCGCGCAATGCCCGCATAACCCTCACTTTCGCCGCTGAGGATGGCTCACAGTACGCTTTCCGTGATGACGAGCCGCGCGCTGTTGGCGACCATGCCGTTGAATTTGGCGGGGTGGTGGATGGCTGGACCTGGCCTGATGAGCAGGTGGCCGGCGCCGTCCTGCGCCGGCTCTTGCCGGATGGTGATTACAACTGGAGCCTGCAGGCCATTGACGCCGGCAACGGCGAGCAAGATACGCGCAGCGGGCAGTTCTCGGTACGGGATGCGGACCCACAATTGCCGCAGATCAGCACTTTCACGGTCTGGCCGGACGTCTTCACGCCAAACCAGGACGGAATCAGCGACCGCACTGAAATAAACGCCTGGCTGGAGAAGGAAGCTGACCTGCAGGTCTGGTTGATCGGCGGGGACGGCCGGCAGTATTACATCGCGCCGCGCAAGGAAGGTCGCAAACCCGGTGAAGCGGGGCGTCACAACTTTGACTACGAGGGCGGTGTGGACCTGGGTTACGATCCGCCACCCGACGGCGTCTACGAGGTTGTGGCGCGCGCCAGAGACCTTGAAGGTCAGGTCGTTGAGCAACGCGCGCGCCTGACCATTCGCAACGGGGGCAAGCCCCTGGCGGAGATCGTGCCGCAGACGATCGGCGTGGACGTGGCCTTCGCCGTGCAGCCGTGGCAGGAACGCTTCAGGACCTCGGTCGCTGCCCCGGGCGAGCGGATTGCCGTGCCCGACAACGTGCAGGACAATCGTTTGACGCCGATCACGCTGCAGCTCAACGGGGAGATGCTGGTCTTTCGCCTTACAGTAGAGAATTACAGCGACGTACCCCTGCGCACGACCGGGCCGCCGCCGGGAACTGTCTATCAGCAGGAGCAACGCGCGGCGACGCTGGACGCCTTCGATGAGTCCGGCGCCTGGCGCGTGGGCATTGACTGCACGACGGCCGGGACCGACTATCCATGGCGCTGGGCCCTGGGGACAGACGCTGACCTGTACGAGGAATTCGACGATGCCAGTGGCAACACCTACACTTACCTGCCGCCAGGCGCGCAGGTTGTGGTCTGGGGCGGTATCCGCTTTACGCACGAAGAGGACCGCAACCCGCAGAACTGCTGGGCCGGCCTGATCCACGAGGACGTCGAGGTCAGCATCCGCAACCGCAACGTCGGCAGCCGTGAGATTGAGCTGGTGGAGTGAACACAGCGCAGACTGACGGGCCACAGGAGGCGCCGGCGCTTGCGGTGGTGCTGGTGACCTGGAATGTCCGCGAGCTGGTCCTGGATGCGCTGGAAACGCTGTTCGCGGACCTGGATTCAGGTGGTCTGCCAGACAGTCAGGTCTGGCTGGTGGACAATGCCTCGGCGGACGGCACGGCCGAGGCCGTCGCAGAGCGCTATCCCCAGGTGCGGTTGATCGCCAGCGAACGCAACCTCGGTTTCGCCGCCGGCAACAACCTCGCCCTGCGCGCCATGGGATTTGGCAGGGTGACTTCAGACTGCCTGCCGCGCGCGGTGTACCTGCTCAACCCGGATACACGTACGCAGCCGGGAGCCACCAGGACTCTGTACGACGCCCTGTTTGCCGCCGCCAACGTTGGCCTCGTTGGCGCGCGCCTGAGCTACGGGGACGGCAGCTTCCAGCATTCGGCTTTCATGTTTCCCGGCCTGAGGCAAATCTGGACGGAGTTTTTCCCCACGCCCGGGCGTCTGGTCGTCGGGCCCTTTAACGGACGATATCCGCGCACCCGCTACGAGTCCGGCCAACCCTTTACCGTCGATTTTCCACTGGGCGCCACCATGATGCTACGCCGGGAAGTCATCGAAAGCACCGGCATGTTTGATGAGGGTTTCGCGCTCTACTGCGAGGAAATCGACTGGGCCTGGCGCATTCGCAAGGCGGGCTGGCGGACGCTCTGCGTGCCGGCGGCGCGGGTCACGCATCTTGAGGGGCGCAGCAGCGCCCAGGCGCGCCCCGAGAGTTTCACCAAACTTTGGCGCAGCCGATTGCGGTTGTATGACAAACATCACCCGCGCTGGCGCGTCTGGCTGGCGCGCCGGCTCATCGTTGCCGGCTTGCGACGACACGCCCGGCAACTGCGCCGGCAGGCGGAGGATAGCGGGCTGGCGGAGGCCTGTGAGTCGCTGATCCATGAATTGCACCGCAGGGATCGGCCCTGATGCCCGGGCGCCGGCTGGTTGCGGTCGTGTTGACCCTCAACGAGGCGCGCCACATCCATGATTGCCTGCAGGCCCTGCGCTTTGCCGATGACTTGCTGGTGCTGGATTCATTCAGCGAGGACGGCACGCGGGAAATCGCCCTGGCAGCCGGCGCCCGCGTTGAGCAGCGGCGTTTCGTGGACTATGCGGACCAGCGCAACTTCGCGCTGGACATGCTGCGCGACGAGGCGGATTACGTCCTGTTTGTCGATGCCGATGAACGCGTCAGTCCTGCACTGGCCGGGGAAATCCTGGCGGCGCTTGAGGCGAGACCGAACGTCGCCGGCTGGCGCATCCCGCGCCACAACATCATTTTTGGCCGGCTGACCCTGGGCGCCGGCTGGTACCCGGACTATCAGACGCGCTTGCTGCGGACCGGCAGGGCGCGCTACGATCCCGCCCGACCCGTGCATGAACTGGTGACATTGGAGGGCGCGTGCGGCACGCTGCAGGAGCCGCTGCTGCACCACAACTATGACAATCTGGACCAGTTCAGGCGCAAGCAACGCGACTACAGCGAACGGGCCGCGCGGATGCGCCATGCCGCGGGCGAGAGACCGACAAGGCGCGCCACACTGTTGCAGCCACTGCACCACTTTCGCTGGCGTTGCCTGACCTTGCAGGGCTACCGCGAGGGCCGGCATGGCCTGCGCCTCTGCGTCCTGATGGCATGGTACGAATACTGCGTGCTGCGTCGAGTGCGTGAGCTGGGCCGTCAGGACTGACCTGGCTCAGGGCGTCATGGGCACCAGCAGACCGTAGTCACCGCGCCGGCGCCGGTAAATCACGTTGATGACCAGCGTGTCCGCGTTGAAAAACATGAAGAAGTCGTGTCCCAGCAGTTCCATCTGTTCGATGGCTTCCAGCTCGGACATGGGGTTCAGTTCCACGTCCTTGCGCCTGGCTATCGGCAATCTGTCCCGCTCCTCGTCACCGTCGCCATACTCGTCCTGAAAGTCCCCGAGATCCGGAATGTCTTCCGCGAGGGAAAGCTCCTCGACGCTGGCGACGAATCGGTCCCTGCCGCGCCGGATGCGCTTGCCCTTGAAGCGCTGGATCTGACGGTAAAGTTTGTCGACGGCGCCATCGACGGCGAGACGGATCTCGCTTTCAACCTTTTCTTCGGCGCGCAAAATGGCGCCGCGCTCATGACGCAGGGTTATCTGGGCGCTGACCAGATCGCTGCCGCGCCGCGTGTGTTCATGGGACAGTTCCACCTCGACGAGACGAATGCGCGGCAGGTAGCGGTCAAGGCGGCCCAGTTTCTTCAGCGTGTATTGTTCCAGTTCATCACTGACCCTGATGTTGCTCCCCTCGATTTTCACGTCCATCTTGTGGTTCCTCCGCCATGTTGGGTCGTCGTTGTGGCTCTGGACAGGGTCAGACCGTAGACTTTTGCTGCGCCCTTGGCGCGCAGGGCGCGGGCGCATTCGCGCAGGGTGGCGCCGGTCGTGTAGACGTCATCGACCAGCAGCACGTCACGTCCGCCGATCAGCTCGCTGCCGGCGGCAAACGCCCCGGCGACGTTGCGCTGCCTTTGCGTCCTGTCGAGACCGACCTGGGCGCGGGTGGCGATGACTCGCTGCAGGGCACCGGCTTCCTGCGGAATATCCAGCAACTGCGCCAACTCCTGTCCGACAAGTTGCGCCTGATTGTAGCCGCGTTCGCGTTCCCGGGAAGGATGAAGCGGCACCGGCACGAGCAGATCGGGGGTCCAGTTTTCTCTGGCGACCAGCAACGCCAGACGGGCTCCCAGCGGTCTGGCGAGTTGCGGCGCGTTTTCGAATTTCAGGGCCAGGATGGCCTTGCGCAACAGTCCCGCATGCCCGCCGCTGGTGGCGAAGGCTGTGAATGACGTTGCCGGATTGTCGCCAGGCGCCGGCAGGGGCAGGGCATCCAGCAACCTCTGACATTCCGCGCACCAGTGGACGTCAACGCGCAGGCAACCGGCACAGCGAGGCGGGAAAACAAGGTCAAGTCCGGTCTCCAGCCAGCTACGCAACTGCTGCCCGGCAGTCCTTGCCAACCGGCGCCGGAAACGGGTTGCCCTGTCTGCCCGGGTGGAGTCGTAAATCGCTTCCGGCTGGTTCATAATAGGCAGTATAGACGCGGGCATTTGCTGCCGGCAACCGGACTGAAGAGGCAACTTCGCAATGCAGAAGGTTCAGGACGCCGGGTTGGCATGGTATTGCTTTGAGCAATGGCCGCAGTTGTGCCATGGTGTCTTTACCCGTCAGGGCGGCTGCAGCGAGCCTCCCTGGGAGTCGCTGAATCTGGGTGGCAACATTGGCGACGACCCGCAACACGTGCGTCGCAATCACGAACGCATGTATCGCGCCCTGGGCGTCAATGCGAGCCGCGCCTGCACCGTCTGGCAGGTACACGGCGCGGATATCGTTCTGGTTCAGGGGCCGGTTCGCGGGCGGCGCTGGCTGGCGCGGGCCGATGGCATGCTCACGTCGACCAGCGCCACACCGCTGGCCATGCGCTTCGCGGACTGTGTGCCCCTGCTGTACCTTGACCCCGTGTGCAGGGTCATCGGCATGGCCCATGCCGGCTGGCGCGGGACTGTACAGGACATTGCCGGACGAATGGTCAGGAGCATGGTCAGCGCCTGGGGCAGTCGCCCCGCAGATATCGAGGTTGGGATCGGCCCGTCCATCGGTCCGGAACGCTATCAGGTTGGCGAGGAAGTCGTGATGGCCGTGCGCGAATGTTGCGGCACGCTGGAAGGTCTGGTCCGCCGCGATCCTGCCGACGGCAGCGCCTGGCTGGACCTGTGGGCCTGCAACCGCCTGTTGCTGCAAAGGGCGGGCGTGCGGAAAATCGAAACCTCGCAACTTTGCACCGCCACAAACGTGGACGAGTTTTACTCCCATCGAGCGGAAAACGGTCGCACCGGTCGCTTCGGTGCAGTCATGACCCTATGAGTATTTCTGCCAACGTTGCCAACGTACAGCGGCAAATCGCTGCGGCCTGTCAACGAAGCGGACGCGACCCCGCGGCGGTGACCCTGGTTGCCGTGAGCAAGTCGCAGCCGGCGGCGGCCATTCAGGAGGCAGTTGCAGCCGGTCTGCAACATTTTGGCGAAAACCGCGTAGAAGAAGCTACAGGCAAAATTCCGGAGGTCCGGCGCTGCGTGTCAGAACCGCTCGTGTGGCACATGGTCGGTCACATTCAGAGTCGCAAGGCGCGGCGAATTCCAGGCCTCTTCCAGGTGGTGCATGCGCTGGACCGGATAAAGCTGGCCGGCCGCCTGTCCAGGCTCATGAGTGACCGGGGCGAGTCGCTGGATGTGTTGCTTGAGGTCAACGTGAGCGGTGAAGCGAGCAAAAGCGGCCTTGTTGCTGCCGGCTGGCAGGAGAAGCGGACAGTGCGGGACAGTCTCTGGCAGGACTGCGAGGTCATGCTGGGTCTGCCGGGTCTGCGGGTATGCGGCCTCATGACCATGGCCCCCATCGTCCGCGATGCGGAAGAAACGCGGCCCCTGTTTGCGCAGCTGGCCCGCCTGCGCAGCGCACTGGCCGAAGATTTCGGCAACCCCCTGCCGGAACTCAGTATGGGAATGACGGACGACTACCCTGTCGCCGTGGAAGAGGGAGCAACCATCGTTCGCATAGGGCGGGCCGTCTTCGGCCCACGTCGGGAGTGAGGTGACATGAGCTCAATCGGCGACCTGCTGGCGCAGTTACTGCAAATCTACCAGCTCATTCTTCTGGCGCGCGTGCTGCTAAGCTGGTTCCCGGATATTGACCGCAGCAACGCCATCGTGCAGTTCCTCTTCGACATCACCGAGCCCGTGCTCGAGCCGGTCCGGCGCCGCCTGCCGCGCGGCTCCACCATTGATTTCAGTCCTCTGATCGTGTTCTTCGGAATATCGATTCTGTCGATGTTCATCCGCAGTTTTCTGCGCTGACGGGAACGCGTCCGGCATCACAGCCTGACGGCCCTGGCAGGCAGGGTCGGTCCCGTCAGTCGGCAGGTGCCACGAGGATTCGACCGCAATTGGCGCAGGTCACCAGACGCCGGCCGTGGCGCACCTCGCGCTCGGCCGTCAGGGTCTGGGCCACGCCACACAGGGCGCAACTGTTGCCCTCCAGCCTGGCGACCGGCTGTCCGCCCTTGCGCGGCTTCAGCGCAAAATACGTCTTTTGCAGTTCGGGCGAAATCGACGCCAGCGCTGCCTTGCGCTCGCCGCCCAGTTGCGGCAGCGAGGCCTGCAACGTGTCCCGCTCCTGCCGGAGTTCGCGCTGCTCGTCGCCGCGCCGTTCAACGACCGCCGCCAGCGCTGCCTCGGTATCGGCCAGCCGCGCCTCGGCCTCCTCCATGGCCAGCATCGTCTCCAGCGACCATGTTTCCAGGTCTCCGTTGCGTCGTTGCAGGGAGGCCACTTCAAGCTGCATGTCCTGCATTTCGCGGGGACTCTTGACGGCCCCGCTGTAGAGTTGCTCTCCGGTATTGCGAATCTTTTCCTCGTTGCCGGCCGTTTCCAGTTCCAGGTCCCGCAGGCGGGACCTCAGTGGCTTCAATTCATCACGGACTTTCTGACAGCGCGCCTCGGCGGACTGCAGTTCCGCATCGTCCGCCAGGGTCTCGGCGATGGTCTGCAGGCGACGTTCGGCCCTGCGGGCACCTTGCTCGATTAGCTGCAGACGATAAAGTTGTGTGGCAGGGTTCACCGCTGTCAGGCCCAGATGCTCTACGCAGGGCGAGTATACTTTCCAGGGGAAATCCTGCCAGGCAGGCCGTTGCCGTGATGCATGAAAAGCGCCCGTTCGAGCCACGATGAAGTCCGGATGAACAGACGCCTTCAGTTACGTTTAACCCACCGACGCAGACTGCTGATGGGCGGCGACGTCCTGGCGGTACTGTTGTCCGTCTTCATTGCGCTGATATTGCGGGCCTTCAGCAGCCGCTTCGACATCACCGTTTCATATTTCCTGGGGCAGGGCTTCTGGTTTCTGTTCTTCGCCGCTGTCTGGCTGGTGCTGGCCAATGCCAATGACCTTTACCGTCAGCCGGCGGACTGGCGTACGACGCGCATTCTGCTGCGTCTGTTGCGGGTCACGCTGCAAGTTCTGCTGATCTACATGGTCGTGTTTTTCCTGGCCGAGCGCAACGAACTGCCGCGCCTGTTCATGATCTATTTTGGCGTGGTGTCCACCATGCTGGTCGCCGCCTGGCGCCAGTTGTGGCCGACCCTGCGGGACCGGGCCAGCGAGGCGCGACGCCTGCTCATCGTCGGTGAGGGACGGGGCGTGGAACTCATTCGGGAGGCGATCCAGGAGCAGGCGCCGGATGCCTATTTCGTCGTCGCCGTGCTGGGCCCACGTGACCTGGAACCCGACGGCGAGGGGAGCGACCTGCTGGCCCGGGCCCGCGAGAATCGCGTCAGTGACATCATCGTGACCTCCACGCATGAACTGGATGGCACAGCCCTGAAGAATGTCATGGATGCCACTGTCGCCGGCTTCAACGTGTTGCCCATGCCCGTGCTCTACGAGCGCATCACCGGCCGCGTGCCGGTCGGCGCGGTCGGTGAAAACTGGTCTGTCATGCTGCCGCTGGACGAGACCGGCGTACGCCCCTGGCCCCTGCTCAAGAGCGTGATGGACTATCTGCTGGCCCTTCCGGGCGTATTGCTACTGGCGCTTTTGTTGCCATTCATTGCGCTGTTCATAAGGCTGGATTCGCGCGGGGACGTTTTCTACTTTCAGCAACGCGTGGGCCGCAACGGCCGTCCCTTCCGCATGCTGAAGTTTCGCACCATGGTCCAGGACGCCGAACTGGATACCGGGGCTGTGTTTGCGCAGGAGGATGACCCCCGCATTACCAGGGCGGGACGCTTTTTGCGTCGTACGCATCTGGATGAATTGCCGCAACTGGTCAACATCCTGCGGGGTGAAATGAGTCTGGTCGGGCCCCGTCCCGAAAGACCGGAACACGTGGAACATCTCGCGCGGGAGATCCCCTTTTACGGCATGCGGCAGTTGCTGCTGCCCGGGGTAACCGGCTGGGCCCAGGTTCACCAGGATTACGCTGCGGACGTCGACGAGACCTGGGTCAAGCTGCAATACGATCTCTACTACGTGCGTCATCATTCCTTTCTGCTCGACGTGGAAATCCTGCTGCGCACCCTGGGTCGCGTGCTGGATTCCCGCCAGTACCGGCAGGACGCGGCGCCCGTCAGCTACCGCGGCACAATGTAGTGCAGCCATCCCCCTGTGAAGCAGGAGCGCAAACGTGTCTGACATCAAGCTGAGGGCCGCGCGTCAGTTAATCGCCGAGGAGCAGACTGCCGCTGCGCGCAGGTTGCTGGAGACCATGCCGACCAACGAGACCGCCCGCGGCTGGCTGGCCCGTCTCAATGAAATGGCCGCGGACGAACCGGCGCATACGGAGGGGCCTGTGGGCGGCTGGGAATATCTGGAGGTCTTCGTCAAGGCCAGCGAACGGCAGCAGGCGGATGCGCGCATCGTCCTGGCGGGGCAGACCTTCACCACGGTGGAGCACTTCTACACCCGCAAGCTGAATGAACTCGGCGCGCAGGGCTGGGAACTGCTCTCCGAGGAGTTGCAGGGCGGAGACTTTTATCGCCTGCTCTTCAAACGCCGCGCAACAGGAAACAGTCGTGCCTGATTCAGACGCTGACTGAATGACTGTTCGTGCGTTCTGCCAGCGATTCGCGAAGTTCCTGAAAACTGATTTCCAGCCAGGGAAACCCCAGCCAGACGTTCATTAACCCGAACAGCACGCCCGTGACGACGCGAAAGACCGGCGTGGTCTCGCGCGCCGGCCACAGACTGAATGGCGGGTAACCCAGCAGTTGACTGAAACCGTCAACCCCGACCGGCGCCAGGCCCAGCAGCACGTACAGGGGAATTGGCGCCGGTCTCAGCCAGCGGCGCCAGCGGCGATACAGGATGGCCCCGACGAGCATGGAGCCGTAAATGGCGATATCCCGCTCGCAGAGAGTCAGCTTGTAACCAAAGACGTCGTCACCGGTGAAGGCCCTGGCCGCGAACTGCAGCGCCGGCGAGTAGACGGAGAGTTCCTCGCGGGTGACGGCAGCCGGCTCCACCCTGGCATAACGCGCATAGGTCCCCAGAAACGCGGGCGATTCCCAGGCTGCCTCCTCAAAGCTGGTGCCCTCCTGTCCGGCCAGCGCGCGCGGCCACACGCCTTGCCGGCCGCCGATGAAAAAGGAACGAAATGCGAACTGATGGCAAAAGGGACTGTACAGCGCGTAGATGATGCGGCCTGGAGTCTCCAGACCGGACTGCATCAGCAGCGGGGCAAGGAAGGGCAGACTGACGTACAGCGCCAGCAGGGCGGTCACCACTGACAGCCAGCCGCGGCATACGGCCAGCAGGGCCCGGTGAAAGCGAAGGGTGACGCGCCGCCTGAAAGGATGCCCGGTCTTCACGGCACATCCTGCGCTACGCGGCCTGTGAGGCCCGGTACCGGTCAGGCTGCGAGCGCTTCATCGACCAGATCGCGAATCTGCTCCACGGTCAGGGCGCCAAAGTGTTGCGACAGAATCCTGCCTTCCCGGTCCAGCAGGAAGGTGCTGGGGTAGTTGAAGATGCCGTAGCGCGCCTGAATGGAGGCGTCCTCGTCCATCGCCAGCGGGAAGCTGAGTCCCAGTTCTTCCCTGAACGCCTGCACCGTTGCGCGCGTCTCGGCGTTGTTTACTGCAATGACCGTGAAGCCTTCATCAGCGTGATTGCCATAAACCTCCTCAAATTCAGGCATCTCGATGCGGCAGGGGGCGCACCAGGTCGCCCAGAAATTGAGCAGCACGATCTGGCCGCGGAAATCATCCAGACTCAGGGGCTGGCCGTCGTCACCGGTCGTCGCAAACACCGGCGCCAGTTGACCAGCTGCCGTGCCAACGGAAGGAGCGCTCTCCGCCAGCGAACTGAAGCCGGCCGGCGCCCGCTCTTCCGCCTCGCTGCCCGCTTGCCCTGTGGCCTCGCCGGCGAAAGTTCCAAGCACCTGTTCTTCAAGATTGATGGCGAAGTCCGCGAAGGAACCGGTGGCCAGTGTTGCGCTGAGGCCCTGCAGCGTGCCACTGGCGACGAGCAGTCCGATCAGGATCAGAAAGCCCCCGCTGATCAACTGAATCGTGCGCAGGTAACGCTGCAGCCGTCGCAGAATCCCCTGGGCGCCATCCAGCAGGAGCGCCGTAAGCATGAAAGGCAGGCCAAGGCCCAGGGAATACGCCGCCAGCAGCGAGCCGGCCTGACCGACGTCGCCGCCGTTGGCCGCCAGGGTCAGCACGGCGCCATAGACTGGCCCGATACAGGGCGTCCAGCCGGCCGAGAAAACGACGCCCATGACCGCTGAACTGACAAAGCCGTTGCCGCCGGCGCGGCTGCTGACCTCGCGACGCGTGTCCGCGTAGAGCAGGTTGGTGAGACGGTCAATCTGGTGGCGCCAGAACTGCACACCATTGGAAAAGGCGCCGCCCGGAATCAGCCACAACAGAAACAGGGCGAGTACCACCAGGCCAAGCGTCGGCGCCCAGCCGGCATACTCCCAGAGTTCAGAGTCCGCAATGACGACGGTGCCGGAAAACCCCCACAGGATTACTGCAGCGCCGACCAGAGCAACAAACGCGCTGGTCAGCGGGCTGGCCAGCAGCGCTTCCCTGGAGCGCAGCTGCTGCAGCCAGCCGGAAAGCAGACCCGAAAAATGCAGGCCGAGAAATATGATAATTGTGCCGCCGATCCGGCCAATCATGTCCGTGACGGTGCCGATGTTCTGTCCGCCGACGATGCTGATGAAGGCCGTCGATACCAGGCCGATGCTGACGAAGACCAGGCTGAAACCGGCGACGAAGGCCAGACTGTGGGCAAAGGTGATGAAGCGTTGGGCAACGCCGATATTGACGACCTGGGTGGGCCCGCCGGCCAGCGCCACGTTGCTCACGGAACTGGTCAGTCGACCGCCCATGTAGCCGACGTAGGCGGGCACCAGAGGCAGCACGCAGGGCGAAATGAAGGAAACGAGACCGGCGATAAAGGCAAGCCAGATCGTCAGTTGGATATCCATGTCAAACGCCATCCTTCCCCGCACAGCAGGGCATGCACAGGTTCTTGTCTGTACCCCTATGACATCCCGGGGCAGCAGGTTCTTTCGTTAGCGGGAGATGAATCATGCTGTCGCCTGCCATCAACGTGCCACCGGCAGTGACATTGGCCTTACGCATCACTGTCCGCCACGGAGGCCACCTCTGCCGCGACCAGCCTGTTGAGCAAGGCCCGTTCGCCGGCTTCAGAGTTGACGTCCCCGTCGTACCAGGCGATGCGCAGTTGCAACAGTATGCGGGCGATGGCCGGCCCTGGCGACAGACCCGCGGCCAGCAAATCATGGCCGCTGCAACAGGTCTGCGTTTGCGGCCAGCGCGTCAGCCAGTCCAGCAAACGCGCGCGCACGAGGTCACTGTCCGCAAGTTGCCAGACGCACCAGGCGGCATCGCACGACACGTTTTTCAGGCGCTTCACAATCTGCAGGGTGCTCGCTGATCGCTCCGCGAGGGCCCCCGGGTCGTTCGCCAGCAGGTTGGCGTCCAGCATGGACTTCGCCGTTTTCGGCGGAAATTGCAGACGCTCGCAGAACGAGAGCAATGCGTCCGGTGGCAGCCCGGTGGCCAGGGCATGCCACGTGGACGTCAATCGTGGTGGCGCCGTCGCCTTTTCCGCCGGCCTCTGCACTCGCGTGAACCTTGCGGCAATATCGACCGGGACCTGAAAGGCCGGGTGCATCGCCGTCAACGCGCCGCTGTCCTGCATGGCGAGCAGGATGCTGCCAGGGTCATCTTCCTGCAATACCAGGTCCAGTTCGTTGCGCAAGCGCGTGCCGGTGATCTGGCCAAGCGCCGGCAAGGCAACCTGCATCAGTTCAGCGCTGCGCCGCTCGATTTCGAAGCCGAAGCGCGCGCGAAAGCGCCAGGCGCGCAGGATGCGCAGGGGATCGTCATGGAAACTCAGGCTGTGCAGCACGCGAATACGACCTGCCTCCAGATCTGCCAGCCCGCCAAACGGGTCGATGACCGGGCCCGGCTCCGGGGCGATCGGAAGGGCGAGGGCGTTGATGGCGAAGTCGCGCCGACCCAGGTCCTGCAGCAGGGTGCTGCGACAGACGTCGGGCAATGCTGCCGGATGCGCATAGGTCTCGGCGCGCGCGCCGGCGAAATCGACGTGGGCCGGCAGGCATTCGGCGGCGACGCCCGGCGCTGCGGCCACGTTTTCATCCGGCGTCCAGCGGATCGTGCCGAAGGGTGTTTTGGGGCTCAGCCGCCCCCCCAAACGAGTCTTGACGGCCCTGGCGATCCCTGCCGGAGAATCTTCCACGACAAGGTCGATGTCATCACCGGGACGGCCCAGCAACAGGTCCCGTACAGTGCCCCCCACCAGCCACAGCGGCGCATCGATCTGGCGGGCAGCTTCCGCGATCTGCACAACAAGAGTGGCGTATGGCGTGTCGTCCAGTGACAGCATCCGCCCACCCTGGAGCGAATTCACGCGAAAACGCAGCAGATCTCCACGGGACGCCATGCCCAGCAAATGACCGCTCCCATTGACTACGGCGACACTGTCCCGTCCCTGCGCCGCCAGCGCCTCCTCCAGAAGCGGCAGTTCCGCGTCTTCACGCAGACTGATTGCGCCCGTCTGCATAACGTCGCGCACCCTGAGCTGACCAGGCCTGTGCTGCAGGGCCCGGTCCAGGTCCCGCAGGTGGAGCAGACCGACGACCGCTCCCTTGTCCAGGACTGGCCAGCAGGTATGTCCGACCTGTTGCACCCGCCTGGCGATATCGCCCAGCTGCGCATTGGCGGACAGGGTCTGCACCCTGCCGCGTGACATGATTCGGGACACAGGCACGTTCACGAAAGGATCGCCGGCAGCATCGGGAATTGTGGCGAACTTGACAACTTGCCGTAAAGGCCAGTATAGCGTGATTCAGGTTCAGGGGGCAGGCTGGAGCCAGGGGCCGGTGACGCCGCGCTGGGCCATGCTGAAGGCCGTCGAGGCGTTGAAAAAGGCCAGCAGGGAAAAGGCCAGCGCCGCACTGCGGTCGTCACGCCCGCGCAACAGGGAAAAGAGACCCGGCATGATCACCAGCAAAAACAGCATGTAGAGCCAGTAGAGCAGGAAGCGTTGCGGGCGCAGCCCCTGCAGCGCAAGCACCACACCGACGAGAATGGTAACGCCCGCGAGGCCGGCGCTGATGGCCACTGCACCCCAGAACCCCCCGCTGATCGACGCGTCGCGCGCCGCCATGCCGCCGGCCCAGATGCCCAGGGCCAGCATGTAAAGGATGTACATGTTGAAGAGCACCGCGTGCAGGTCGGCCGCTTGCATCTGTGATCAGGGTGAACTGTTCAGCCTGGTACCAGTTGAACGAGCAGCACCTGTCCCAGCCACATGCCGGTGGTGAGGTTGAACGTGATCAGCGTTTGTACCTGGGCCCCGCCGCTGGCATCCAGCGCGCGCGCGCCGCGCATGTCCGACGCCGGCCGGAAGAGCATGCTGACGGCGATGCTGAAGAGCAGCGCCAGGCCGAGCCACAGGGGGAACACCTCACGCGCAAAGGCCGCCACCAGGCAGAGGCCGGCCAGACCGGCGGCCAGATACATGACGCGGCGGGCATTGGCCGCGCCAAGCAGGATGGCCGTGTTGTGCAAACCGGCGGCGCGGTCCATTTCGAGATCGCGCAACTGGTTGTAGAGCTGGCCGTAAACCGAAAACAGGGTGGCCGCGATGGCCACCAGCCAGACGATACCCGGCTGCGCATCGTAGAGGAAATAGCCGGCCAGCAGCAGCAGGCCGCTGAGCATCAGCGAGTGCGAGACAACATCGGTAACCGGCCAGGCCTTGAGCCGCACCGGCCGCCAGGAATAGAGATGCGACAGCAGCAGGGTCAACACACCGATCAGGAACACGGACAGGCCGCCCGTGGCATAGAGCACCAGCGTACACAGTGCGATGGTACGACAGGCCGCAAAGCCCAGCTCCCGGCCGATTTCACCGCTGGCCACGGGATTGCGGGCAGCGCGCGCCGGGTCGCGTGCGTCGTCTGGCGCATCCTCGATGTCGTTGATCATGAAGGCGTAGGCCACGGCCAGAATGTTGGCGACGATGATGGCCGGCAGGCGCCAGTCCAGCAGGATGGCATTGGCGCGGGAGGCCAGCAGCGCGCCGAGGACCGTCAGGGGGATGACAAAGGAAACGAATTCGCGCCAGCGGGTCAGACGCAGGAGGCCGCGCAGGGTCCGCTGCAGTGAAATTGCGGGCACGGTGAGCTCCTTGCGACCAGTTGCGGGGTTGGACACGGGACCGCATTTTGCCACAGACGGCCCCGGTCTTCAAGCGCCGCGCTCTGGCAGCCGACAGGCCAACTGTGTATTCTGCGCGGCATCATGCAGCGCTTCGCAGTCATCCTCGGCACGCTGTTGCTTGCCGCCTGTTCGGCGACGGCGCAATCATCGCCAACACCATCGCCCGCGCCGGCCACACATACGCCGGCCGCAACGGCGACGCCAGTTCTCAACGCCACCGCCATACCCGATCCCCGGCCCGAAGTGCCGGCGCAACACGCTGTCCGGTCAACCCTTGACCTGGAACTCAATGAACTGCTGGTAACGCAAAACATCCTTTATACGAACCTCGGCACTTCTCCATTGACGGAATTGCTCTTGCTGGCAGAGGCCGGTCGCAATGACGGCCACGTGGAAATCAGGCAGGTGAGCGACGGCATCCGGTCATTGCCATACACAATGGATGGACGGATGCTGACGATTCAGTTGCCGCAGACCTTGCAGCCGGGTGGCAGCCAGTTGCTCACGCTGGATTTTCGCTATCGTATTCCACCGATTGACCCGAAAGGCAGCACACCCTGGCTGGGCTCCAGCAACAGGCAACTGAATCTGGGCAATGCATTGCCGGTTGTGGCAGCCCGTCGGGCAGAGACCTGGCTCGTGCCCGCGGTGCACGACGTGGGGGAACAGGCGGTGCAGGACCTGGCGAATTGGGAAGTCAGCCTGGTCATTGAGGACGCGCCCGCCGGACTGGTGGTGGTTGGGCCAGGCGACGTGCAGCAGATCGATGCGCAACACTGGCAAATTAATGCGAGTCGGATGCGCGATTTCACCCTCAGCGTTAGCCAGAGTTACCAGATCGCGAAATCAACTGACGCCGACGGGCCTGACGTGGAAGTCTACTCGCTCGGTGAAGCGCCGGATGCGAAAGCTGCGGCCGCCTGGACGCTGGAGGTGGCCCGGCGCAGCGTGAACCGTTTTTCCGAACTTTTCGGGCCACTGGCCCTTGAACGGCTGGCGGTCGTGGAAGGGGACTTTCCGGATGGAATGGAATTCAGCGCCGTGGTCTTCGTCAGCGCGGACTGGTTTGAAAGCTGGGAGGGCGAGCCGGCCAGTTACCTGACGGTCATCACCGCTCATGAGGTCGCTCACCAGTGGTGGTACGCCTCGGTCGCGAACAACCAGGCCGAAGCGCCCTGGCTGGATGAAGCCCTGGCGACCTACAGCGAACTGCTGTTGCTTGAAGCGGACTTTCCGCAACTGGTCGACTGGTGGTGGGACTGGCGTGTCAACCGCTTTGCGCCTGGCGGTTTCGTTGACAGTGAAGTCTATGACTTTGGCTCGCGCCGCGCCTACATCAACGCCGTGTATCTGCAGGGCGCGCGGCTGCTGCATGCATTGCGCCAGGACCTCGGCGATGATGAATTCTTCGCCTGGCTCAGGCGGCACGCCATGGAACATGCGGGCGGGATCGTCACAGCCGGGGATCTGTGGGGCCTGTTGAATGAGGCTCAGCTGGAAGCGACGCGCGCCACCCGGTCACACTTTCTGCGCGATCCCGGACCCTGAATGACCTGAACGTCAGATCACCTCGAGACCGTCCGCGTCCGGCAGTTGCGGGAAGGGTGCGTGCGGCTCGGCCTGATACCACCAGGAGACTGAGGCGATGTCATCCTGCAGCAGCAGGTAGCGCTTCCCGCTGCGCCAGCCCAGCGCCTGCATCGTCACGCGCAGGTCCTGCTGAAAGCGGATCGGATCGAGAATGTGCCAGCGATAGAGTCCGAAGCGCGTCTGGCTCTGGTTAAAGCCGTCCGGCCGCAGCACCTGGGGCATGCCGGACCAGGGCGAACTGAATACACCGTAACTGTCGTCGGGCATGTGGAAGCCCCAGGCGCCGCCAAAATAGTCCTCCGTGCCGGTGCCACAAATGGTGGGGAATTCATCGTCGCCGTCCATGTAGAACTTGATTTCACCCTCGCCCCACCAGCCGCTGTTGTTGGAGCCCCAGGCCATGTAGGTGCCGACGTAATGCCCCTGGCCCCGGACGCCGTCCAGCAGGGTGTGCACCTCGCCACAGGGCAGGGGGTTGCTGCGACGCCACTGCGCGTGCAGGCAGGCGGTGTCGGAAGAAATGTCAGTCTCTGACCAGGTGATCTGGTAGTAACAGGTGATTTGCTCCTGGCCGATGTTTTCCAGCGTGATGCGGGCCTGGCTGTGAAAGGGCATTTGCCAGTAGCTGTTGAAGCCGGCGATCGGATTGACCGTGACGGGCAGGGAATTGACCGTGCAGTGCACGTTCCAGCCATTGCAGAAGAAGTCGCCAAAGGGCAACTCAATGGATGGAGTCTCCTCGCCATCCCAGTAGAAACGTAGCACCATGCTGCGCCAGCTGCCGTGCGTGACCGCAAACCAGATGTGCTGAATGGCGCCCTGGCCCCCGATATCCGCCAGGGTGGCGCGCTCGCCCGCGGCGACGTGGATGCTGGGCGAGACCTTCCAGCCGACGCCAAGATCGCGCGCCGCCCTTGCGCCGGTGCCTTCGGTTGCCATGCCACCCCGACCCTTGGCGCCGTCGGGATTCTCGGCGCTGATGGACCAGGTGCGCGCCCCGGAGAGACGCGCCAGATCGCCCAGACCCGTGGTGAGACCGTTGAAAGACATACCCTGCACCTCCTGCGCGCTAAAATGTTTCGATTGACATGGTAGCGTGAAAGACGATGGCGATGAAATTCCAGACCCGACAGGTAGAGCAGTTTCGCGAAGAAGGCTGGCTGGGCGTGCCGGAGTTCTGGTCGGAGCGCGAAATCGCGGCCATGCGGGTGGAACTGGCGCGCCTGCAGGAACAGGGTCTCTTGCACAACGTGACCACGGAAGGCGACGGGGCGACTTATTCGCAGACCTCCGCCAACCTGCAACTGTGTCCGATGTACCCCCACAGCCGCTTCTTTCGCGCCATGCCCTTTGCGGCAAAGGTGGCCCGGGCCGTGGGCCAACTCATTGGCGATCCGGTGATTCTGCATCTGGACCAGGTGTTCCTCAAGCCCGCCGGCCACGGTGCCGGCACCAACTGGCACCAGGACAACGCCTACTTCCGTATCCCGGATCCGCTGCTGGGCACCGCCATGTGGACGGCGGTCCACGACGCCACCGTCGAGAACGGCACCATCCGCGTCATTCCCGGCAGCTATCGTGTGAGCTACGAGCATTCGCGCGATCCTTACAGTGACCACCACATTCGCTGTTACCCGCCGGAAGAGGAAGCGGTCGCCATTGAGTTGCCGGCCGGCGGCGTGGCCTTCTTCGCCTACGGCGTGGCCCACGCCACCGGCGCCAACAGGACGGCCCGGGACCGGGCCGGCATCGCCCATCACTTCGTCAACGGCGCGATGAGAGATATCCCCTGGCGAGAGAAAAAGCTGAGCGAAAACCCCTGGCTCTCCGGCCCTGACGCCAGTGGCGGCGAAAGGGAATACGGCGAGCGCATCAGCGGCACCTGGAAGGCGGAGATCGAGCGGATGCTGTGACGGGCGGCTATACTTGCGCGTGGCTGAAGCGTTGAAGCTGACAAGGATCTGCCATGCTTTCCATAGTTCGTGCCTGCGCTGTCGTTGGTCTGGAAGCTTGCATCATCGAGGTTGAAACGGACTTTAACCCCCGCGCCGGCATCCCCTCGTTTTCCCTGGTAGGACTGCCCGGTTCGGCGGTGCGCGAAAGTCGCGAAAGGGTGCGCGCTGCCATCCGCAATTCCGGCCTGCAGTTCCCCAACAAGAGCTACGTCGTGAATCTTTCACCCGCCGACCTGCCCAAACACGGGCCGGCCTATGACCTGGCCATCGCGGTCGGCGTGCTGGCCGCCACGGACCAGATACCTGAAGCCGCGCTGCAATCCGCCGTCTTCATCGGTGAACTGTCGCTGGATGGCAGCGTGCGCCACGTGAAGGGCGTGATGCCGATGGCGCACACGGCGCGCGAGGAGGGCTTCAACACCATCTACGTTCCGGCCTGCGATGCGCCGGAAGCCGGCCTGGTTGAGAAGCTCGAGATCATTCCGGTTGATTCTCTGGGGCAGCTGGTTGAACACGTGTACGGCCTCAATCCGGTAGCGGCGTACCAGCGGGCCGGCCCGGAAGCGGACGGCGCGCCGCTGCCGGAAGGTCAGATGGACTTCGCCGATATCAGGGGGCAGGAGCATTTGAAGCGCGCCCTGGAGGTGGCGGCGGCCGGCAACCACAACCTGCTGATGAAAGGGCCGCCCGGCGCCGGCAAATCGCTCTGCGCCCACGCCCTGCCCGGCATTCTGCCGCCGCTGACGCGCGAGGAGGCGCTTGAGGCCACCCGCGTCTATTCCGTGGCGGACATGCTCTACAGCGAGGAGCCCCTGCTGCGCCATCGTCCATTCCGCGCGCCGCATCACACCATCTCCCAGGCGGGCCTGGTGGGTGGCGGCCCCCTGCCACGCCCTGGTGAGATTTCCCTGGCGCATCGCGGCGTCCTCTTTCTGGACGAACTGCCGGAATACGGCCAACGCATGCTGGAAGTCCTGCGTCAGCCCATTGAGGAGCGCAAGGTGACCATCAGCCGGGCCAGCGGTTCGCTGACCTTTCCGGCCAATTTTCAACTGCTGGCGGCGATGAACCCCTGTCCCTGCGGTCATTTCGGAGACATGTCGCGCCACTGCAGCTGCTCGCCAACCCATATCCAGCGCTACCAGAATCGCATCTCCGGCCCCATGCTGGACCGCATTGACATGCACGTCGACGTGCCGCGGGTTGACTATGACAAGTTGATGTCACTGGAGCCGGGCGAGCCATCCACGCGCATCCGCGAGCGCGTCATCGCCGCGCGGCAGCGTCAGGCTGAACGCCTTGCCGACCATCCCGGACTCTTCGCCAATGCCGACATGGGGCCGGGCGAGGTGCAGGAAATGTGCCGCCTGGCTGACGACGCCCGTCAGATTCTTGAGGCTTCGGTGCGGCAGATGCGCCTGGGGGCGCGGGCCTTTCACCGCGTTCTCAAGCTGGGACGCACCATCGCTGACCTGGCTGCCAGCGATATTGTCGCTGTGGAACACGTGGCCGAGGCGTTACAGTATCGGCAGAGCGGGCAGTTTTCGGCCACTGGAACGTAGGGGAGGGGAAGATGGACCTGCTGGTCATCAACGCGGCGGAAGTGCGCCGGCTGCTGCCAATGGCAGCCTGCATGGAGGCGATGGAAACCGCCCTGAAGCAACTCGGGCGGGGCGAGGCGCAGAACCCCCTGCGCAGCGTCAACTGGCTGCCGGAAAAACGCGGCATCCTGCTGGCGATGCCGGCCCTGACGGAAGAGGCGATGGCCATCAAGGTCATCACCGTCATGCCGGGCAACCACGGCACGCCATACGATTCGCACATGGGCGCCGTCATCCTGTTTGACGCGCAATATGGCCGGCCGCTGGCCCTGATGGATGCCACCGAGATCACGGCCATCCGCACCGCCGCGGTCAGTGGCGTCGCGACCCGCCTGCTGGCCCGGGAGGACGCCGGCGACCTGGCGATCCTGGGTACCGGCGTGCAGGCGCGTTCGCACCTGCAATCGATGCTGGAGGCGCGACCGCTGCGGCGCGTGCGGGTCTGGAGCCGCAGCGCTGCCCATCGCGCGGACTATGTGCGCTGGGCCGATAGCGACCTGGACGTCGAGGTTGAGGCAGCTGACAACGCCCAGGCCGCCGTCAGTGGCGCGGACCTCATCTGCACGGCAACGGCCACAACGGAACCCGTATTGCAGGGCGCCTGGCTGTCAGCAGGAGCGCACGTCAACGCGGTCGGCTCCTCCACACCGACGACGCGCGAACTGGATTCGGCGGCCATGGCGATGGTCAGTCATTTTGTTGACCGGCGTGAATCAACGCTGGACGAATCCGGCGACTACCTGATCCCGCTGCAGGAGGGCGCGATTGACGAGGGGCACATTCGCGCCGAACTGGGAGAAGTGCTGCTGGGCCAGGCGCAGGGACGCAGCAGCGAAGAGGAAATCACGCTGTTCAACTCACTGGGCCTGGCCGTGGAAGACCTGGCCTCGGCACAAGTAATCTGGCGTGAGGCACAACATCTGGGGGTGGGCACCGCAGTCCCCTTCGGCGAATCCGGGGAAGAATAGGGCCGCTCAGCCTGGAGCCAGAGTTTCGATCATGGAAACCAGCACCTCGATGGCAACCAGGTACTCGTCCAGGTCGACGTGTTCGTCGGGCGTGTGGTCCAGCGCTGAATCGCCTGGGCCGTAGGCGACGATCGGGCAGTTCCAGACCGGCGCGACCAGGTTCATGTCCGAGGTGCCGGTCTTGGTCACAAAACGGGGCCGCCCGCCCTGGCCGCGTATGGCGCGACGAAAGGCCCGGCTGAGCAGATTGTCGCGCGGGCTGAGCCAGGCGCGCTCGTGTCCGCGAGTGCGCAGCGCGGCGCCCTCCCCGGCGGCGGGCAGCGCCGCCTCCAGCTGTTCAGGCGACAAATGCAGCGGCAGGCGAAAGCCGGCGGTCAGGCCGGCACGTCCCCAGGCGCCATCTTCCTGCGTGTTTATGGCCTGCAGCGCGACGTCCAGCCGCTTGAAGAGCCCGCTCTGACCCTCATTGAGTCGCTCGACCAGGGCCTGCAGGCGACACCACCACGCCACCGCGTTTTCGCCCGGGCTTTGCATCTGCCCGGCGCTGTGCGCCAGCGGGCCGCGCCACTCGCGGTCGACCAGTAGCCGCCCCTTGTAGCCCAGCGTGATGCGGTCGGCCCGCGACGGTTCGCCAATGACGCAGGCCCAGGGCCGGTAGCGCTGCAACAAATGCCGCGCGCCACAGCTGCTGCCCTCTTCCTCGACGGCGCCAACGACCACCAGGCGCATTCCCACTGGCGGGGTCGCGCGCGCCCCGGCGACGGCGAAGGCGCACAGCGCCCCTCTGGCGTCCACCGTACCGCGGCCGTAGAGCAAACGTCCCTCGCGCCGGACCGGCAATTCGCCCGGAAAAGTGTCGACGTGGCCCAGCAGCATCAGGTCATGCCCGCCGCTGCCGCGTATGCCGACGGCGTTGCCGGCCTCGTCGATGAAGGCCTCGTCATAACCCTGGTTCGCCATCCAGTCCGCCAGGTGCCGCGCGGCCGGCCCTTCCTCGCCGGTCACGCCGGGAATGGCGACCAGGTCCTGCAGCAGGGCCTCGGCGACCTGGTCGTCGCTTGCAGTAGCTTCAGTCATCCAGCGACTCGCGCACGGCAGCGACCACTTGCTGCAGCTCTGCTTCACTGATGATCAGCGGCGGCAGGAGGCGCAATACATTGAATCCGGCCGGAAGGGCCAGTATCCCGCGCTCCTGCAGGCGTTTGAGTACGGGGGTGACCCGGCCACGCAGTTGCAGGCCGACCAGCAGGCCGAGGCCGCGCACTTCCCGGACGGCCGGATGCTGCATGGCGCGCAGTTCGTCCATCAGCCACTTGCCCAGGCGCGCCGAGCGCGCCGGCAAGCCTTCGTCCTGCAGCACAGACAGCGTCGCCAGGGCGGCGGCGCAGGCCAGCGGGTTCCCGCCGAAGGTGCTGCCGTGACTGCCGGCGGGCAGGGTGCCGAGGGACGAACGCCAGCAGACCGCACCGATCGGCACGCCGCCGGCCAGTCCCTTGCCCAGCGTCAGAATGTCGGGAACAACGCCGACTGGCTCACAGGCGAACCAGCTGCCGCAACGGCCAAGGCCGGTCTGGATTTCGTCAATGACCAGCAGGGCGCCATGCTCGTCACAAAGCCGGCGCGCAAATTGCAACCATTCCTGTGAGGCCGGATAGACTCCGCCCTCGCCCTGGACGACCTCCAGCACGACGGCGGCGGTCTCGTCATCGATTGCCGCACGCAGCGCCTCGTGGTCGTTGAAGGGCAGATGCTGCACACGACCGGCTTGCCAGTCAGCAAAGGGTTTGCGGTACTTCGGATTCCAGGTGAGCGCCAGCGCGCCCAGCGTGCGTCCGTGGAAGGCATTGCGCGTCGCCAGCACCTTGCTGCGCCCGGTGAAGAGCATGGCGGCCTTCAGCGCGCCCTCCATGGCCTCCGCGCCGCTGTTGCAGAGGAAGAAACGGCCAACGTCACCGGGCGCCAGTTGTGACAGACGTTGATAGAGTTCGGCTCGCCCTTCGTTGAAGAAGATTTCGGGGCTGGTGACCAGTTCACCCGCCTGGCGGGCGATGGCCTGCGTGATGACTGGATGGGCGTGCCCGGTCAGGGCGACTCCCTGGCCGCTGGTGACATCGAGGTAACTCCGCCCCTGGTCGTCCCAAACCCGGCAGCCGGCGCCTCGCACAAGAGTTAAGGGCCGCTTGAAGTAAGCGCCGGAGGTATGGGCCTGTTCCACTTCACGCCATGACCGATGGCTGCCGGCTGTGCTCATGGCTGAAACACCGTTCCCGCCCCGGCCAGGGCGCGTTGGACCGGCCCGGCAGTGCGGCCGTCACTGATGATGACGCGGGCGACGCCGCCGTCCAGCGCCTCGGCGGCGGCCAGCACCTTGCGTTTCATGCGTCCCCGGGCCCATTCGAGCGCGTGCTCTCTTTCACCGGCTGTTACCAGCGGGACGAAACTGTCTTCACGGGGAAAATCGCGATAGAGGCCGCGCACGTTGCTGAGGATGACCAGTTCAGCGGCGCCCAGCGCGGCAGCCACGGCGGCAGCGGCGCGGTCGCCGTCGATATTGAGCAAGCCGTCTGCGCTGGCGGCCATGGGCGGCAACACCGGCAACCGGCCGTCTGCGAGCTGCGCCTGCAGACGCGCGCTGTCGACGCCTGTGATCGCGCCGCTGTAGTCATCGCGTACGATACGCACGCGACCGTTTACCAGCGCGCGCAGGGCCCGTTTGCGACGGGCATGGATGGCCGTATCGTTGCCCGTCAGGCCAAGGGCTTCGATGCCGCTGCCGCGCAGACAATCCAGAATCTCCAGGTTGACCGCTTCGGCCGCCCGCACAAACAGGTCGCGGGTCTGTGGATCGGTATAGCGCGAACTGTGACCGGAAGGCGAAGTCAGGGTGCGCGCCGGTATGCCGGCCTCGGCACAAAGCCGGTCCGCCGCGGCGCTGACGCCATGGACCAGGACGACCGGGCGCTTTGCGCGCCGCAGACAGGCCACCAGGTCATCGCAGCCTGAGGCCAGGTCAACTCCCGCGGCGCCGCCGAGTTTGAGAACCAGCAGGTTCGAAACCATGTCCTCTCCCTCAGGGATAGAAGCCCGGGAAGGTCAGGCCGGTCGTTTCCTCCAGCCCGAACATCAGGTTGAGACACTGCACGGCGCTGCCGGCAGCCCCCTTGCCCAGATTGTCCAGCGCTGCCAGTACGACCAGATGCCGTCCGTCCCCGTCCAGTTCGAAGCCGATGTCACAGTAGTTGGTGCCGGCCACCACCCGCGGCTCGGGCACGCGATGCAGGCCGGTCCTGCTGCGCACCAGGCGCAGGAAGGGTTCATCCGCACAGGTCGCGCGATACAAACGCCAGATTTCCTTCTCGTCATGCGTTTCCGTCAACTCACAGTGAGCCAGCAAGTGAACGCCCCGCACCATTTCGATGGCGGTTACCGAGAAGTGCAGGGGCAGATCCACGCCAAACATCATTTCCACCTCGGCCATGTGGCGATGACCGGTGGCGCTGTAGGTGCGTACGGCGCCGCTGCGCAGCGGGTGATGCGATGCCGCGTTGGCGCGGACGCCACTCTCTGAAGAACCGACCTTGATCTCTATCGCTGCCCGCTGCAAGCGACCCGACTCAACCAGGGGCCAGAGCGCAAGATTGATCGCCGTCGCGTTGCAGCCAACGCCACTGACGTAGTGCGCGCCGCGCAGCTGTTCACGCCGGAGTTCCGGCAGACCGTAGACGAAACGCGGCAGCCAGGCCGGCGCCGGATGCTCGTCGCCATACCAGCGCTTCCAGGACTCCGCGTCATCAAGACGAAAATCCGCGGAGAGGTCGATGAGGCGCGGCGCCAACGCTGCGTAGTGCTCGACGTCGGCGGCGGCCGCTCCGTGTGGCAGGGCCAGCAAGAGCGCATCGCAGGGTTGCAAAGCCTCCGGTGAGATGAAGCGGAGCCGACTGATTCCACGCAGGTTTGGATGCACGCTGTGGAGAGGGCGGCGTGCCCGGCTGCGGCTGCTGACCTGCACGACCTCCACGTCCGGGTGAAACAGGAGCAGGCGCAGCAATTCGCCGCCGGTGAAGCCACTGCCACCGACGATGCCGACGCGAATCATGCAGGAATCCGCGCCTGGCGCATGACGTATTCCGCCACTTGCGCCGGGATGTCGACGCCGGTCGGCGCGCTGCTGTTGCGGAACTCCATGGTGTGGTTGATCTCAATGAGCATCAGTTGGCCATCGGGCGCTTCCAGCACGTCGATGGCCAGCAGGCCGCCACCGACGGCCGCTGCGGCGCGCCGGCAGAGCTCGTCCAACTCCGGCGTCACCGGGCAGTTGCTGGCCACGCCACCGCGCGCCGTGTTGGTTATCCAGTGCGGCGACGTGCGATAGATGGCGCAGGCTGTGCGCTCTCCGATGAAGAAGGCGCGAATGTCCCGCCCTGGCTTGTCCACCAGTTCCTGGCTGTAGTAGACGTGATGGTTGTAGTCACCCAAAGTCTGGCGATGTTCAATCAGGGCTTCGGCGGCGTCCACGTCATTGACGCGCGCCAGCAGGCGCCCCCAGGAGCCGGTCACCGGTTTGAGCACGGCCGGATAGCCGAGGCTGTCCAGGGCCCTGAGGGTGGTGCGTGGTTCGAAAGTGAGCAGGGTCCGTGGCTGGGGCAGGCCGGCGTTGGCGAAGGCAAGACTGGTGCGCAACTTGTCCGCGCAGAGCGAGGCGGTGTGATAGCTGTTCAGCGTGGGGATGCCCCAGGCGTTAAGGATGGCCAGGGCGTACAGCCCGCGAGAGGTGCTGACGCAGCGCTCCAGCACCAGGTCGTAGTCCTGCCAGGGCTGCCCGGCCGGTGAGGGCTGCCCGGGGCCGGCGTTCAGATCGAAGAGCAGGTCACGGTCGAGCAGGACGTCCAGCTCGGCGTCCTGCTCGCGCAGCGCTGCCAGCAGCAGCTTTTCCTCGGCGCGAATGTGGGTGATGAGCACCCCGATGCGCATGTTACTCGCCCCAGTCCTCTTCCACCTCTGGCGCCAGTTCGAGTTGAAAGGGGGCCAGCGAGATAATTTCGAGTTCGGCGCCGCAGTCCTCGCAGGCGATTAATTCGTTTTCCATCGCATCATCGGGGATGCCGAGACTGGCGTCACATTCCGGGCAGGCTGAGGCGGTCGTCATGTTCTCCATCATTGCATCCTTTCATGCGGGCTACGCAATTACAACAAAAAAACCTGCTCCGCTGTTTCGGGCAGGTCTGCTCTTGCAAGCCGTGTTGAAACCCCCGAAACAGGATCAGGTCGTGGGCTTCTTCACCTTGGCGCCGCTGAAAATGTTCACGTCGGCCGCTCGCTTGCCTTCACTCACTGCGGGGATTCTAGACACATCCATCAAGGTATTCCATAGAATACCTGCACAAAACAATTTATGCAATATATCTAGTAACCGAACCTTTCCAGCGTGCGCGACACCTCGGCCGGCCAGTGCGCGCCAAAAATGCGGGCGTGCACCAGCAGCGGATAGAGATTGTAAAGATGCCGGCGCACTTCAAAAAACTCCGGTGCTATCGGCCTGATTTCCTGGTAGCGACGGTAGAAGACGTCGCCAAATGTGTGGCCGCGCGAGCCAAAGAGCGTGGTGTAGGCCAGTTCGATTTCTTCATGGGCGTAGTAAATGGCGGGATCGAGAAAGGCCGTGATGCGCCCCTCGCCGGCCAGCAGGTTGGTGGCCCAGACGTCACCATGGATAAGGGAAGGTCGTTCCGGTTCCTGCAGCCAGCATTCCAGCCGCGCGGCCAGGCGTTCGATGCGCTCGTGGAGTGCGACCGTGATGGAGTCGGCCTGCAGCGCCACACGGGCCATATGGAGCAGTCGTTGCTCGCGAAAGAAGTCCACCCAGCGTGCGTGTGGTGGATTGGGCTGATGAAGCGGGCCGATGAGCGTGTCCTGTTCGTGCCCGAAGTGGGTCCAGGTGATGTCGTGCAGGGCAGCCAGCAATTCCGCGGCGTGCTCCTGGGCGGCTTCATCGAGTTCACTGCTGCCGGGGACGTAACCCAGCACCAGCAGGTCCGCTGCGCTGTGGATCAGGGGCGGCAGGGGCAACTCACTGACCCTGGCCAGATGCCGCAGCATGTCGCCTTCGATATCCAGGCGGCTGTCAACGTCGCCGGCCTTCACGACCAGGTCGCGCCCGTCCTGCAGCCAGACCCGGTGTACGCTGGCGATCATGCCGCCGCTCAGGGGCTGCAGGGCGCGCACTTCCATGCCCGGCAAGCGGGCAAGGCGTGCTGCAACGTCATGGAGACTGACGCCCTGCATTGTCTAGTCGCGGCGCAGGCGCGGGTCAAAGATGTCGCGGATGCCATCGCCGATGAAGTTGAAGGCCATCACCAGGCTGGCGATGGCCATGCCCGGGAACAGCCACAGCCACCATTGACTGAAATTGTCCAGGCCGGCGTTGACCATGCTGCCCCATTCCGGCGAGGTCGGCGGCGGCCCCAGTCCGAGGAAGCTCAGTCCGGCGAAGGTGAGGATGGCATTGCCGATATCGAGGGTCATGAGCACGATGGCGGGCGCGATGGAGTTGGGCAGGATGGTGCGAAACAGGATCCAGCGGCCGGTGGCGCCGGCGCAGCGGGCCGCGTCGACGTATTCGTTGTGCTTGATCTCCAGCACAATGCCGCGCAGCAAGCGGGCGTAGCTCGGCCACCACACGATGACCAGCGCAATGATGGCGTTGCGGATATCGCGCCCCAGGGCGGCGGTGATGGCCATGGCCAGAATGATGGTGGGGAAGGCCATGAACAGTTCGGTCAGGCGCATCAGGAATTCATCCCACAGGCCGCCCAGCCAGCCGGCCAGTGAGCCGGTCAGCACGCCGATGATGCTGCCGAAGATGATGACCGCAATCCCGGCCGGGATGGTGATGCGCGCGCCGTAGAGTACGCGGGTCTGGATATCGCGCCCCAGGGCGTCCGCGCCCCAGGTGTGTTCGTTTTCGCCGGGCTTGTCCAGGCGCTGTGAGACGTCCTGGGCCAACGGGTCGTGGCTGGCAAGGCCCGGCGCCAGCAGGGCAACCAGCACCCAACCGACGACGATGATCAGTCCCACCACCACCATGGGGTAGCGGCGGGCGTGCCAGCGCAGCACGGTGAGCCGATCAGGCGACGCGGATACGGGGATCGAGGAAGAAGTAGAGGATATCGACAAGGAAATTCACCATGACGTAAATAGAAGCGATCAGGATACTGACGCCCATGATAGCCGGAAAGTCTTGCGAAGTGGCGGCTCGAAATGCATAGCGGCCGATGCCAGGCCAGGCGAAGATGGACTCAATCAGAACGGCGCCGGTCATCAGGTTGGCCGTGGACAAACCGATGACAGTGACGATCGGGATCATGGCGTTGGAGAGGGCGTGGCGAATAATGACCCGGCGTTCATGCAGTCCGTGTGAACGGGCCGTGCGGATGTAGTCCATGCCCAGCACTTCCAGCATGGAGGAGCGCGTGATGCGGGCGATGATGCCGGCGACGTAACTTCCCAACACGAAGGCCGGCAGGATGATGTGCGAAAAGGCGTTGGCGAACTTGTCCCACTGGCCGGCCAGGGCGGCATCCAACATGAACAGGCCCGTAACCGCCGGTGGATCGCGGATGATGAAGTCCAGCCGTCCGGGCCCGGCCACGATGCCCAGTTGCACGTGCAACACGTTCAGGCCAATCAATGCCAGGACGAAAATGGGGAAGCTGACGCCGATGACCACGTAGCTGCGGGTGAGGTAATCAGCAATGCTGTTGCGCCAAACGGCCGCAATGATGCCCGTGCCAATGCCGAGCGCCATTCCAATCAGGATGGCGAAGCTGGCCAGTTCCACAGTCGCCGGCAGGAATTGACGGATGTCTTCCAACACCGGCTTGCTGGTCTTGATGGAGGTGCCCAGGTCGCCACGCAGCAAGTTGCCGAGGTAGGTCAGGTACTGCTCGTGGGGTGGCTTGTCGAGTCCCCACTTGGCGCGAAAGGCGGCAATGATCTCTTCGTTGTCAAAGGCGTTTTGCGGAATGTTGGCGGAGACGGGGTCCGAAGGGACAGCGTTGGCGATTACAAATGACACAAGGGTTATACCAATCAGCAAGGGGATGGTCAGGAGCACTCGACGCAGGAAGAAAATCTGAAGCGGCATGGATTACCCACGTACTGATTAAGAATGATGGCGGAGCCATTTGGCCCCGCCATCATGGTTTGCGGCGAAGAGTATTACATCTCGTCGCGGCTGATAATGGCGACGTCCATCACCCATTGCGGGTGCCAGTTGTAGCCAACGATGTCAGTGCCAAGCCCCGTCTGCGTGGGCGGATACAGGAAGGGCGCAAAATTGCCGCTTTCCTGCAGCCAGACCTGGATCTGATCGAAAAGCTCGGCGCGACGCATGGGATCGGATTCCTTCTTTACGGCGTCCCGCAGTTCAAGGATTTCCGCCGGCGCCCGCTCCTCGGTGAAACGGAGGCGCTCGGTGGCCACCTTGCCGCCCGGCACGAAGGCCAGCACGTCCACGGGGTCGTTGATATCCGGGCCCCAGAGCCAGTAGCCGAAGCCGGCGTTGCCCAGTCGATATTCCTCAAGGGCGATACTGAACTCACCAGGCGCGAGGTTCACATTGATGCCTGCTTCAGCCAGGTCTGCCTGGACTTTTTGGGCATTAATGTTCATGTCGATGCCGAAGGCGTTCCAGTCCGGGTATTTGAGATCGATGTCGAAGCCATCGGGGTAGCCGGCCTCGGCCAGCAGGGCCTTCGAGCGTTCCAGATCGCGGCTCATGGCGCGGTCCTGCTGGAAGGCGCCGGCGAGGAAGTAGTTCATCACTGAACCAGGCGTGACACTGCCAGGCCAGAGTTGCAGATAGCCCTCGTAGTCCAGCGCCAGGCGCACGGCCAGCCAGACCCTTGGATCGGACACCGGGCCGCCAATCTCCGGATCGGCGTTCATGATCAGGAAGTGGTTCCACTGGCCGGGGCCGCGCCAGATGTTGACGTCCGGGTTGCCCTCAAGTTCGGCAATCTGATCTGGCGACAGGTCGGTGGCGATGTCGATCTGACCGGATTCCAGGGCTGCCTTCTGGGTGGCTGCCTCCGGAATGTTGACGATGAGAATGCGGTCAAAGTAGGGCGCCTCACCGGGGTAATTCGGATTGCGCACCAGCACGGTCTCATCCTGCGGCGCCCAGCTATCCAGCTGGTAGGGGCCGGTGCCGGCCGAGTTCTGGTTGAGATACTCGGCAGCGCCGTCGGTCTCGGCGGCGTCCATCCCGTCCGTGCCACCATTGGCGCGCACCACGTCGGCGTTGGTGATCGAGAAGGCGGTGTTGGCCAGCTCGGTCACGAAGGTGGGGCGAACCTCAGGCAGGGTGAAGGTCACAGTGCCGTCATCATTGGCGACGACGGAATCGATGCCGGCCGCCAGGAATGACGGGTTGCCGTTCACGTACTTGAGGCGCTGGATGGAGAAGACCACGTCGTCGGCGGTGACGCTGTCACCGTTGTTGAAGCGGAACGAATCATCCAGCGTGAAGGTGTACTGCAAACCGTCGTCTGATATGGTCCAGGACGAGCCAATAGAGGGAAGGATTTCACTGGCATCCTCGTCCGGGAAGGTGACCAGCGTGTCGTAGGTGGCACGCCGCACCATGCTGGTGGTGCCGGTGAAGCCGTTGGCCGGGTCGTAAAAATCGGTCTGCTCGGTATGGCCGATGACCAGCACCTTTTCGTCCTGGGCAGCGCCTCCGATGCCGGCGAGGAGGACAACTGCCGCTGCAAGTGCAAACACCAATGTTCTGTGCATGAATCGGGTCTCCTGAATTTGCCCTTTTTCCGGTTGCCTGCCAGAGTATAGCAGCAGACTGAAAGGCGTCAAACCAGAACGGTCAGGCATGTGCGGGAGGATGCAATGAACTACAGCGAAAGACTGGAACGTTTTGAGCAAGACCTTGCTCCGGTGGCAGATCTGGCCTTTCTGCCTGTCTCTGCCGACCTGCAGTACCTGACCGGCGTCCCGCGCGACCTGCCCACTTTCGGCTGGACGATGCACCCGGGCGCCTGGCTGGAGGGTTTGTGGCTGCGCCCGGGGGCGGGGGCGGTGCTGACCCTGCCGCGCATGACGGCGGAGTTCGGCGGTCTGGGCGCGCAAAAGGGCGTGAACATCCGCGTTCTGGGCGATCACGATGACCCGGCCGCCATGGTGGCCGACATTTTGGACGGCTTTCAACTGCCGGCAGAACCACGCATCGCCACCGGCGACCGGGCCCATGCCGAGACCCTGGTGGGCCTGCAGGCCCTGCGCCCTGGCGCGCAATTCCACTCCGCCACTGAAGTCCTGCGTCGGCAGCGCGTCATCAAGAGCGAAGCGGAAATCGACGTGATGCGCGCCGCCGGGGCCATGACTGAAGCGGCCTTCACCGACGCCCTCGGCAACTTCAAACACGGCATGACCGAGCTGGAGATCATCAGTGAGGTGAACTTCCAGTTGCGCCGGCAGGGTTCGCTGGGCGAATCCTTCACCAGTTCGCTTTACACTTCCGGGCCGAACCATCCCCTGCTGATGGGTCAGAGGCTGGAAAGCATGAAACGCGTGCTGGAGCCGCCGGTCGCGCTGCAGTTCGATTTCGGTTCCATCCGCGATGGCTACTGCTATGACTACGGCCGCACCATCAGCTTCGGTCAACCGACGGACGAATTTCGCCGCATCCATGAACTGGTGATGGCCTCCCAGGCGGCGGGTATCGCGGCGCTGCAGGCCGGCGTGCATACCACGGCGCAGACCGACGCCATCGCGCGCCAGGTCATTGAAGACGGCGGCTATGGGGAGGAATTTCGCCACCGTCTCGGTCATGCCATCGGCCTCGACGTGCACGAGCCGCCCTTCCTGACTGCCAGCGACCAGACCCTGCTGCAGGAAGGCATGCTCTTCACCATCGAACCCAGCATCATGCAGTTCGACACCTTCTCGGCGCGGGTGGAAGACGTGGTGGTGGCGCGACCGGGGGGCGGCGAGAAACTGACAAATGGCTACCAGGATCTGATCGTCATCGACTGAGCCAGAAAGCGCAGGGAAACCAGTGAGCAAACGGCAAAACATCCCCTCAGGCAGCATTTGGGAAAGCCGCGCAGGGTACTCGCGCGCCGTGCGTTTCGGCGACATGGTCTGCGTTTCGGGAACGACCGCCTCGGATGAGGGTGGTCGCGTTCACGGGACGGATGCCCGCGAACAGAGCCTTTACATCTTTCGCAAGATAGAACGTGCCCTGATGCAGGCAGGGGCCAGCCTGAAAGACGTCGTCAGGACCCGCATCTACGTTTCGGACCTCGCCCATTGGGAAGGCGCCGCGTATGCGCACAAGGAGGTCTTTGGCGATATTCTGCCGGCCAATACGCTCATCGGTGGCATAGAGTTCCCGGGGCCCGGCTACCTGGTCGAAATTGAGGCGGACGCCATCATCGGCGCCGGCGTCGACCGGGCGAGTTGAATGCGCTTCAGCGTCCGCCTGAACAATGACCTGGGCGTAAGCCAAACCGTCAGACTGGCGCTTGCCGCAGAGCAGGCCGGCTTCGACCAGTTCTGGCTCAGCGACGACCTGTTCCTGCGCAGCGCGACGGTCATGCTTGCGGCCATCGCCCGCGAAACGAGTCGCATCCAGATTGGCAGCGGTATTTTCAATCCCTACACACTGCACCCGGCGCAAATGGCCATGGAGGCGGCGACTCTGGATGAACTCTCCGGCGGTCGCTTCTGCCTGGGGCTCTCGGCGGGCGCCGGCGAGTTCCTCAAATGGGTGGGGATCGAACAGGAACGACCGCTCACGGCCGTGGTCGAAACGATTCAGGTGCTGCGACAGTTGTTCGCCGGTGAAAGGGCGTCGATTGACGGCAAGTTCCTGAACTGGAGCGACTCGGCCTGGCTGCGTTTCAGGCCCCTGCGCCGGCAGATCCCGGTTTACCTGGGAGCCATGAGCCCGCGTATGCTGCAGCTCATCGGCTCACACGCGGACGGCGGTCTGCCGCTGCTCTTCCCGCCGGAGCATCTTGCGTGGGTCCTGCGGCAAATTGGCCAGGGGGCGGCGGACGCCGGACGCGACCTGGATGACATTGACGTGGCGGCCTGCATCTGGTGTTCTGTCGCGGAGGATCACGCCGCCGCCGAGGCGGCCCTGCGCGCCAAGATCGCACACTATGGCCATGCGCTTAGCCCGACGATCCTGGCGCGTCTGGGGCTTGCACGAGAGGACTTCAACGCCATTGAGCAGGCCGTGGTGATGGACAGGGACTTCGCTCGCGGCAGCGCCCTGGTCACTGAACCCATGCTGCGCATCGGCGTGGTGGGCACGCCGCGTGAACTGATCCGACGCCTGGAGGACCTGGTGGATCTGGGGGCGCGTCACCTCAGCTTCGGTCCGCCACTGGGGCCGGATCCCCTGCACGCTCTCGAACTGATCGGGCGCGAGGTGTTGCCCTGGTTTCGTGGAGGCCGATGATGAGCCGCGAGTTCCATTTGTATGACCTGCGCGTGACCGTGGTGGAGATCGAGGGCGAATCGGTCTGCGGCATGCAGGTCGGCGACTACTTTGAGTTGACCGAAAGCAGCCGCCTGCGCATCCCGCCGGGCAAGCACTTCTGCATTTACGCGCTGGCGACGGTCATCCCCTTCCTGGCCGCGAAACAGCGCGAACTGGACGACAACGACTGGCTGGCCCGCGATTCGCACGCTGTCTGTCCGGACCCGGAGGAGCGGGTCATCATGCGCATGGAGCGACGCCGGCGTCGGTTGCTGGACAGCGACGAGTTGACATGAGACAGGTCGCCCTGGGAGTCCAGACCGACAAGACGCCGGCGGAATACGTCGCGCTGGCCCAACTCATCGATCACTACGACGTCGACGTCGTGCATCTGTACTGTGATCTGCCCTTCACGCCTTCATATTTGCCGCTGGCGCTGATGGCGCCCCATTTGCGCCGGGCGCGCCTGGGCCCGGCCGGCGTATCGCTGGCGCGCATGACGCCGGTGGACGTCGCCGCCGACACGGCCTTGCTGGCGCAACTGGCGCGGGGCGGAGTCAGTGTGGGACTGGTGCGCGGCGGCTGGCTGGCCGATTACGGGATGCGCGAACCGGAACGCCCGCTGCAGGCCATCCGTGAGGGCGTCGCGGTCATTCGTTACATGCTGGCAGGGGCGACGGGCGGGCTGGATGGCGATATCTATCCCCTGGCGGAACACGCCTGGTCTCCCTGGGCCCTGCCACCCGGGACCAGGGTGCCGCTATTGATTGGCAGCTGGGGCCGGCGGCTCTGTGCCCTGGCCGGCGAAATCGCGGACGAGGTCAAGGTCGGCGGCAGCACCAACCCGGCCATGTTGCCTCTGGTGCAGGCCTGGGTGACGCGAGGGGAGGAGCGCGCCGGCCGGGAGCCGGGCAGCGTGGCGCTGGCGATTGGCGCGGTTTGCGTCGCCGATGAGGACCGCGATGTGGCTCGCGCCGCCGCCCGCCGCAGCGTGGCCATGTATCTGCCGATCGTGGCGCAACTGGATCCCACAGTAGACGTTGAACCTGAACTCATCGCCCGCCTGCAGCAACTGTTTGAGCGGCGCGATGAAAGCGGCGCGGCAGCCCTGATATCCGATGACCTGCTGGATCGCTTCGCCTTCTCCGGCGATGCCGGCGACCTGGTCCGCCAGGCGGAAGCGCTCTATGACGCCGGCGCGGCGCGGGTGGAGTTTGGCACACCGCATGGTATTGAGTCGGCCCGGGGCATCCGCATTATCGGTGAGCAGGTGATACCGGCCCTGCGTGGGCCTTGAAGCGGATCAGAAGCCGCTGTCGATGATTTGTTGCAGGGCTTCCGCGTTGTTGAGCGTGATGCCCGGTGTCTGGCGGTCAATGCGGCGCAGCAAACCGGTCAACACGTTGCCCGGCCCGACTTCGATGAAGCGTGCCGCGCCGTCCGCGATCATGTGTTGCAGCGACTCGCGCCAGCGCACGCCGGCGGTCAACTGGCCCTCCAGTTCGCCGCGGTTGTCCGCCACCGTCGTCAGGGGTCCCGCCCCAAGGTTGCCATAAACCGGCACCGACGGGTCTTGCATGGCGGTAGCCCGAACGAACCCGGCAAATTCGTCGTTGACTGGCGCCATCAACGGCGAGTGCGCCGCGATGCTGATGGGCAGACGCAGGCTCCGCCGGGCGCGTATCCCGGGCGCCAGTTCAAGCGCGACGGACAGGGTCGCCTCGTCGCCCGAGATGACGGTCTGGCCGGGGCAGTTGTCGTTGGCGACCACGAGCACGCCCCCGGTCTGCGCGCGAGCCCGCTCGACCAGGCCCTGCACGGCGTCGATGTCCGGGCCCAGCAGGGCGGCCATGCCGCCGGGCGCGCGACTGTCCGCCTCGTCCATCAGACGGCCGCGTTCCCGCGCCAGCGTCAGACCATCGGCGAAGCTGATGGCGTCAGCGGCGACCAGCGCCGTGATCTGGCCGAAACTGTGGCCGGCGACCATCGCCGGCCGCGCATCGGGCAGGGCATGCTGCAGGGCCCGCAGCATGGCAATGCTGGTGACGAAAATGGCGGGCTGTGTGTTGCGGGTCTGGTTGAGTATTTCGGTCGGGCCGTCGAAGCAAAGCCCGCTCAGGTTTTGGCCGGCCAGGTCGTCCGCTTCCGCGAAGACCTGCCGCGCGACAGGGAAGGACGCGGCCACGTCCCGGCCCATGCCCACCAGTTGCGAGCCCTGGCCAGGGAAGACGAATGCAGTTTGCGTTTGACTGTTCACCGGGGATTACAAACCGCGAGTGGCTAGTCCGTGTCCACCTCAATGACTTCCACGCCCCTGTAACTGCCGCAAGCCGGGCAGACGTGGTGCGCGACGTGGTATGCACCGCAACTCTCGCACACAACGAGATGATTGAGCGTCAGCGCGTGATGCGAACGGCGTTTGTTGCGGCGGGTACGGGACACCTTGCGTTTGGGAAGCGGTCCCACGTTTATACTCCTGAACGGTCCAACATCCACCTGGACGCGCCAGGCCGCGGCAGTATAGGGGCAGCGAGGCAGCGCTGTCAAGTGGAGACAACTGGCGTGGGAAGGTCTTTGCCTGCGGCCCACAAATGGCCGGCGGGACAAGGGAACTCCCTGCATTTGCTTGCGTTCTGCGCAATACGCGCTATTTTTGTTTGATTGTCAGGTTGACTTTCGGTTGGCAGCGGAGCCGTTCCCTGACCTGCAACCAGAAAGGAGACGACCGCCAGAAAATTGCGCTTGCGGGCTGTCGCACCAGGACAGAAGGACTGCTTTTTTGCCGGAACCGGGTAGCGACAGGTCTTGTTACTGGAAGCCACAGGAGAGAGAAAATGAACCACAAACTTTCACGCAGGGACTTTCTGAAGACCACCGGTCTGGCTGGAACCGGACTGGCGATGGGTGGCCTGGGCATTGCTCCGGCGCTTGCCCAAAGCTCGGAGGTGGTGACCATTCCAACCTGGTGGGGGCCGCACGAACTGGAGGGCGCGCAGGCATTCATGGATGCCAGATTCCCGCCCGATGGCGGTGGCATCACCGTACAGTACGATTACATCGGCTCGGACTTCTTCAGCAAGGTCTTCACCAGCCTGGTCGGTGACGATCCCTACGACGTGATCACCTTCAACGCCTACCATACGCCGATCATGCTGGACCGCAACGTTATTGACCCCATCGACGACCTGGTTGAACGCGACGGTTTCGACCTGAGCGACTTTGACGACGCGGCGCTTGCCGAGTGGACCTACGACGGCAAGCTCTATGGCATGACCAATGACCGGGGCGCTTTCCACTGCTACTTCAACGTTGACCTCTTTGAGGAAGCCGGCATCACGCCGCCGGCCTCCACCGACGAGTGGACCTGGGATGACCTGCGCGAGTGGGCCAAGGCGCTGACCAAATACGATGGCGACCAGGTCGTGCAATATGGCTATGGCTCCGGATCGGACTGGGCCTACGATCTCTTGCCCGGCCTTGCCGGTCAGATGGCCTTCAACGATGACGTGACCGCATCTTTGCTGGACAATCCAGAAACCATCGCCCTTCTCGACCTCTACCAGAAGATGATGCATGAGGACGGCTCGACGGTCGCGCCGGGCTCCCTGCAAACGGGCGCCAACGAACTGTTCCTTGCCGGGCAACTGGGCATTCTGCTTGATGGCACCTGGCAGGCGGGCTACTTCCGTTACAGGAGTAGCGACATCAACTTCACCTGGGACGTTGGCTTGCCGCCGCGTGTGGCCGGCTCGGAGAACTACTACATCCCCAACTTCACCGGCGGCTGGGTGATTCCCAAGACGGCGCCGGACCGGGACGCCAGCTGGGAGGTGATGAAAGCCTATGCCTCCCCCGAATTCGCCACCGACGTCATGTTTGTTTCCCTCTCGTCCCCGCCGGTGCGCAAGAGTGCGCTGGAACAGGCCGGTTTCGACCAGTGGCCGGACAACCAGCCACAGGGCATGACGCGGGAATTCATGAGTGCCTTGCTGGGCAACGGCTTTTCCCGCCAGGAGATCGGCCATCTGTTCAGCAGTGAGGTGAACGCCGCGCTGGCCAAGATCGCCCTGGTTTACTCGAACGAAGGCAGCGCTGAAGATGTTCTGACTGAAGTTGCTGCCGAGTTGACCATGGCGCTTGGTGGCTGAACCCGATTAGCTGCAAGGACCCCCGTGCCCGTCCGGCAGGGCGGGCACGGGGACCGGCTGGCGCGCGGAGGACTGTATGGCAAGCACTGCCGCGAAAGGCGGCGGAGGGCTGGTAGCCAGAGTAAGGTCCCGGATACCCGTAACCACCCGCCGTGACAACATCGCGGGCTGGCTCTTCATTTCGCCAGTCCTGCTGTGGATACTGGTATTTACCGCCTACCCCCTGATTTCTTCCCTTTATCTCAGCTTTCGTGAATGGGACCCGCTCTTCACTGACAAATACGTCGGCCTTGCCAACTACGCCGAGTTGATGGAAGACAAGATCTTCCTCATGGCCTACCGGAACGCCCTGGTCTACGCCGCCATCACCATCCCGCTCGGCCTCGTCTGGGGCATGTCGGTGGCCCTGGCCGTGCAGCACATCCGCGGTCGCGCCTTCTTTCGCGCGCTGTATTTTTTGCCCACCGTCACGTCCAGCGTGGCCATCGCCATTGTCTGGAGCTTTGCCTACAATCAGGACTACGGTCTGGTTAACAGCCTGCTGCGCTACGTCAACGTGGACGGGCCGAACTGGCTGGGTCACACCCAGTGGGCCCTGATTTCCATTTCGCTGGTGGTGGTCTGGGCCGGCACCGGGTTCTGGATGATTGTGTTTCTGGCGGGTCTGCTGGATATTCCGCCGGAGTACTACGACGCCGCCAAGGTGGACGGCGCCACGGGCTGGCAGAGCCTCTGGCGCATCACCCTGCCGCTCATGTCGCCGACCATCTTTTATTACATAACCAATGCCCTCATCACGGTCTGGGTGCAGTTTGAAATCCCCTTCGTGATGACGGGCGGCGGCCCGGCCAACGCCACGCTGATGCCGGCGCTGCATTTGTACCGGGAGGCCTGGGACCGGCTGAAGATGGGCTACGCCTCGGCCATGGCCTGGGTGATGGCCCTCATCATTTTCATCATCACCGCCCTGCACTTTAGTCTGTCACGGCGCTGGGTGAACTATGACCGCTGAACGATTTGCGAATACGCAATACCGCTTGCCAACGCTGGCTGAAGCAAGGCGGCAACTGTTTCCGGTTCTCAAATTCGCCCTGGTCGTCGCGGGAGGCATCGGAACGGCGCTGCCCTTCGTCTGGATGGTGCTCAGCTCCTTCAAGACCAACGCCGACATCGGCCGCATCCCGATGCACTGGTTCCCGGCTGAATGGGTCCCGCAGAATTACGCGAAGGTCTTCGAGATCATGCCCTTCGCGCGCTTCTATCTGAACAGCATCATCGTGGGGGTGCTGACGACCTGCGGCGCGCTGCTGATCTGTTCCATGGCGGCCTACGCCTTCGCGCGCATCCGCTTTATCGGCCGCGACATCATGTTCATGCTCATCCTGACGACGATCATGATCCCCTGGTGGGTTACCCTGATTCCGGCCTATCTGGTGATTCGTCAACTGGGGTGGTTGAATACCTATCAGGGTCTGTCGGTTCCCGGCATGCTTAACATTATGGGCATCTTCCTGTTGCGGCAGTTTTTCCGCACGATCCCGCCCGATATCGAGGACGCGGCCTTCGTCGACGGCGCCAACAGGCTGCAAATTTACGCGCGCATCGTTCTGCCCATGGCCAAACCGGCCCTGTTGACCGTCGGTCTGATGACCCTGATGGGCAGCTGGAACAGCCTGGTGTGGCCGCTGGTCATCTCGCAACACGAATCGATGCGGACCCTGCCGCTGGGTCTGGCGGTGCTGGCCAACCTGGCGGGCTGGGTCCGTCACGAGACGGGCGCGCTGCTGGCCGCCACCTTCCTTTCGATTTTGCCAATTGTCGTGATCTACATGTTCCTGCAGCAGTACTTCATCCGCGGCCTGGCGCTCAGCGGGCTGAAGTAGGGCGGGGCAATTCTTCACGCACTTCCGACAAACTCCAGCGTGTTGCCGGTCGCCTGCTCCAGGTCGCTGTAGACGCCGCGCAGTTCCGGATCCACCAGCGCTGCCGACAACTGGTACATGGCCTCGTCAGTCATCTCCTGCAGCCGTTCGCGGGAGACGCGGCGGGACCCATCTGTACGGAAGCGGAAAGGACGCCCGAAACGCAGGTGAATGTCCGGGCGTTGCAGGCGCAGCCACTTGCGGTTCCAGCCGCGCGCGCCGGAGATGGCGCAGGGCAGGATGATGGCGTCCGCCTTCGTGGCGATCCAGGCCAGGCCCTCCTTCGGCCGCGCCAGACCGCCCTGGCGCTGACGGGTGCCCTCCGGCGCAATGAGGATACATTGACCGTCGCGCAGCAGTTCAATCGACGTTGCCAGCGCCTGGCGGTCGATCTCGCCGCGTCGCACCGTGTAACAGTCCCACCACCAGACGGCGACGCGACCCAGAAAGAAATACGTGTTCTCGATCTTGGTCATGGGGATGACGAAGCGACTGGTCGTCAATGCCATGATCAGGCCGGGGTCGAGCCCGCTGGTGTGATTGATCATCATGATCAGCGGGCCACTGGCCGGGATGTTTTCGGCGCCGCTGACCGTCAGGCGGTTGAAGTTGAAGGCAATCAGGCGTATGAGGGCGCGAAACACGCGGCGACGCCAGTTCAGCCAGGCGCTGTCCTGACGCTGCAGGAAGGCCTGCACTTCAACCCTGGCGCTCAAACGCGTGCCTTTCTGCCCGGCGCCCTTCTGCCGGGGGCCTTCCTTCCCTTTGGACGGCGAAAGTTGCGTCGTTGCTGCTGCGGTCCCGGGTGACCGCGAGCGGGCCGCGGCTGGAGGCTGCGCTTCAGCGCGCTGTCCGGAGTCCTGAGCAGGGACAGGTCCCTTGCATCCAGTTCGCGCCACTGCCCCGGACGCAGCTCGCCCAGACCGAGGCGGCCGATGTGCGTTCGAGAGAGATGGCGTACGGGGTGGCCCAGGGCGCTGGCGATGCGCCGGATCTGGCGTTTACGACCCTCGGCCATGATGATCTCGACCACGGCCAGGCCCTGACTGTTTTTGACGACGCGCAGGACGCAGGGCGCCGTCCTGCTCTCCTCCTCCGGCAACCAGATCCCTCGCTCCCACTTGCGCAACGAGGCAGTGTCCGGCAGACCGTAGAGTGTGGCGCGGTAGGTGCGGGTGTGCTGGAAGCGCGGATGGGTCAGTTTGTGGGTCAGTTCCCCGTCATTGGTGAGCACGACCAGTCCCTGGCTGTCGGCGTCCAGGCGGCCTATCAGGAAGAGATGCCCGGGACGCCGCACCAGATCGCGCACGGTGGCGCGATCGTCACTCTTGTGCCGGGCCGTGCTGGAAAGCACGTTGAGCGGCTTGTTGAGCGCGATGTATACCTGCCTTGCCGCGCGCAGTTGCAGTAGTTCGCCATCCAGCGTGATGCGGTCGCTGGCTGGATCAGCCTTCGCGCCCAGCGCGGCCACAGCACCATTGATGCTCACCCGGCCCTGGCGGATGATTTCTTCACAGGCGCGCCGGGACCCCAGACCGCCCTGTGCCATCAGTTTTTGCAGGCGTTCCTGCATTTGCCGCTCCTGCCCGCCTGTTGGGATGGACCAGAGGAAAAGGCTGCCCGTCAATCCTGCCGGTCCGGTTCGTCGAGACGGATTTGCGCCAGCGATTCGTAGACGCTCACGATGGCGCTGTTGTCCAGTTCGCGGTTACCCTGTTCCAGCATGGCGGTGAAGAGCTGCTGAATCACCGAGGTCACCGGCACGGGAATGCCGTAGGTGCGGGCGGTGTCCAGCACGATGCCCAGGTCCTTGTGTTGCATGTAGGCCTTGAAGCCCGGTTCGCGGTTGCCGGCGAAGAGACGCGGCGGCTTGACGTCCAGGGTCCACATCTGCGCGGCGCCGCCCTTGATGGCCTCGACCATCCGCTGCGGGTCAACGCCGGACTTCTGCGCGGTGATCAGCGCTTCGGCCAGGGACGCCATTTGCGCGCCCACGATGATCTGGTTGCAGACCTTGGCGATCTGGCCGGCGCCGCTGTCGCCCACCAGCACCCAGGCCTTGCCCGTCGCTTCAAAAAGCGGGATGGCGCGGTCAAAGGCCTCCGGCGGCCCGCCAACCATGATGGTCAGTGTGCCATCGCGCGCGCCGACGTCGCCGCCGCTGACGGGCGCGTCCAGCGCGGCCACGTCCTTCTCCGCCAGTCTGTCCGCCAGCATGCGGGCGGTTTCCGGCTTTATCGTGCTGTTGTCGATGAAAACGGTGCCCGGCTGTGCGCCATCCAGGAGGCCATCAGCGCCCAGCACGACCTGCTCGACATCCGGCGAATCCGGCAGATTGGTACAGACGAATTCGACCTGGGCGGCCACTTCGGCAGGGGAGTGGGCGGCCGCAGCGCCTTCCGCGACGAGCGCGTCCACAATGGCGCGGCTGCGGTTGTGGACCACCAGTTCATGGCCGGCCTTCATCAGATTGCGGGTCATGGCCGCGCCCATAATGCCGAGGCCGATGTATCCGATTTTCGCCATCAACGACTCCTTGCTGGTGAGAGGATCATTCCTTGCTGGATACGCGAAACTGTAGCGGAATTCCCAGCATTAGACGAGTCTGGGCCTGCAGCGTGGGCAGGGCCACGAAGATCAGCGCCAGCACCAGCATCAGGGGAAAGCTCACCAGGGTCAGCAGGCGCTCTCGCAGCGTCTGCGGTCTGTCGGGCGGCCGGGGCGGCCTCAAGCTGACGTCTTGCGCCCAAAGGACGATGCAGAGTACGGACACCAGCAGGAAGCTGAGTTGAAGCGCGACGAACACGGGACTGCGCAGGTTCAGTTCGAGCAACTCCAGCAGCAGCCAGGGATGAATCAGAAAGGTCACCTGCGATCCAACGGTCAGCAGCACCCAGCCCGCGCCCGCCAGCAAAATGTCATGCGCGACACGGAAGAACAGCTGAAAGGCGATACCCATCCTGACCCCTGGACGTGTCAGCATGTTCGCGATGATGTAGCCGACCTCCTTGCTGCCCCAGGCGTGACGCAGCGTCTGCTGGTAGCGGTTGACCACGACCTCGCGCAGGGTCCTGCCGGTGGTGGCGTGGGCGGCGAAAGGCAGGAAAATGCGTTCCAGTCGGACCTGACCGTCTTGCGCGAACCAGGACTTGATGAACATGTGCCATTCGTCCGCGATGACGTCGCCATCCCAGTAGCCGCTTTCCTCCAGCAGGCGCATGCTGAGTGAATAGGACGACATGGGCAGGGGCAACCACCATGGCGCGGAGAGATAGGCCAGTTCAAAGGCGGTGGCATAGGCGTTGACCAGGCGCATGGGCGGGGAGATGTCCCAGATGTTGGCGTGGTAACGGATGGGCGCCTGCCAGAATCGTCGATGACGCTGCGGGTGCAGGGCGAAGAGACAGGTGAGGGCGCTGAAGTAACGCGGGTCCCACAGGGTGTCCGCGTCCATACTGGTCACAATCAGGGTGTCCAGTTCCAGCTTGCCGGGGCCAACCAGGTTCTGCCTCGCGAAACGGGCGGCCCAGGCGAGATTGGCGGACTTGCACTGAATCTCGCCTGGCAGGTCGTCTGGATGCAGCGAGACGTGAACAGCGGCAAAAAGCTCCCGGTATTCGTCCTGCAGTTGCGCGCCCCTTGCTGCAGCTCCTTTTTCGGCAGCTTCCATCGCCAGCACGACGGTCATCCGACGCCACGCTTCAGGGTAGCGCGCCAGGTTGTTCAGGGTCTTGCGCAGCGTGTCGCTCGTTTCGTTGTAGTTGGGGATCAACACCAGATGATGAACGTCATCGGGTGACAGGGAATCCGGCCCGGCTTCCATGCGCCAGCGTTCGTCCCAGTCCGTCTGCTCCCAGGCGCGGATCTTGCGCAGACCCATAAAGTTGGCGACGCCGGCAAGCAGGAAACGCAGCGCGGAGTACAGTCCGATCAGCGATGCCAGCACCAGTATGCTGTAGGGGGCGATGAAGGCCAGCAGGAGCGAGACCAGTAGCGTCAGCCAGGCCGCGATGCCTGGAATGCCATCCAGCAGCAACTGGGACAGGGGCACTCCTGGCAAGATGCCACGCACGTTTACATCCCTGCCGGATTGTGCGAAATGTGGACGGCCGCCACCGGAAAGATAAGGCAAACCCGACCTCTGTCAAATGCCAGGTTTCATGTTCAGGATAGCACAGCCGGCGGACGCCTTCCATGCGGCTGTCACCCGGACGCGGCGGACTTGCTGCCCTTGCTGCCCTTGCTGCCGCGTTGCCGCGTCAAACCTATCAGTTCACTACGATAGTCATAGCTGTTGCGTCGCTTTTCGGCGTTGGCCGCTCGCGCCAGGTCAATCAGTTCCCCTACGAGATCACTGAAGGACAGCCCGCTTTCCTGCCACAGCCAGGCGGCCAGTGATCCGGGCAGGGTGTTTATCTCACCCAGCCAGATGGCGCCTTCCTCCGGTTTCACGAAGAAATCAATGCGCGCGATTCCGTGGCCGTCGATGGCGCGAAAGGCGCGCAGGGCCAGTTCCTGAATGCGGCCGGCAAGCGCCTCGTCCAGCGGCGCGGGGATGATGCGCCCCGCGCTTTTCATGCCTTCCGGGCCATGCAGGTATTTCTCCTCGTAGGTCAGGAATTCATCCCAGGTGAGCGGCTGTTCCAGCGCTGATGCCCGCAAATGCGGGCTGTTGCCGAGTACGGAACAGTTGATTTCAACGTGGTCGGTGATGCCCTGTTCGACCAGAATGCGGCGGTCGAAATGGGCGGCGACGTCGATGGACGCGCGCAGCAAACGCTCGCTGTCGGCGCGGCCAATGCCAATGCTGGAACCGGTGGTGGCCGGCTTGACGTACACCGGCCATTCCAGGGATTCCATGATGCGCGCAACAATGTTTTCCGGGTCGTCCAGCCATTCGCTGCGATGGAAGTCCAGTGCGGGGACCAGCGGGATGTTGTGCTGCTGCAGAATGGCGCGGGTGCTGATCTTGTCGTTGGCCAGGGCGGACCCGAGCGTCAGGCAACCGACGTAGGGGATATCCGCCAGTTCCAGCAGGCCCTGCAGGGTGCCGTCTTCACCATGGGTGCCGTGCAGGGCGGGAAAGACGACGTCGATGCGTTGCAGGCGACTGCGACGCAAGCGGCCGGCCAGGGGCTGCAGCAGCAGGCCGTGATGTTGTGTGCCGGGCGACAGCAAGACTGGATAAACGCCCTTCAGCGCCGTGACGTCGCCTTCGAAGCTGGCCAGCTCCAGCAATGGCTCGCCGCCGTACCAGCGGCCCTCGCGGCTGACGTAGACCGGTACCACCTCATGGCGGTCGCCGCCGAGGGCGCGCATGATCTGGCTTGCGGTGATGATCGATACGTCGTGCTCGACGCTGCGCCCGCCGAAGACAACGGCGACAACCGGTCGTCGTCGCGAACTCATGCGGACTTGCGCAGCAGACGGAAGGCGGTTTCCAGCAATACCGCTGCTCCGAGCGGGAAGGACGATTCGTCAATGTCGAACACGGGCGTGTGGTGGCCGCGTTCCCTGTCGTCGTACTTCGCGCCCAGCTGAAACATGGCGCCCGGTGCCAGTTGGGTCATGAAGCCAAAGTCTTCTGCGCCCAGCATGGCCTGGGGCGGATGCAGCACGTCGGGCCCTGCCATTTCAGTGGCGATGTTTTCAATGATGGCGGAGATTTCCGGGTCGTTGTACGTCGCGTCGTAACCGCTCTTTATCTCCAGTTCATAGTCACCGCCCATGGCGCGCGCGATGCCGAGGGCGCTTTCCAGTTCGGCGAACTGCTGTTCGCGGATGTCGCTGTCGTAGCTGCGGATGGTGCCGCTGATTTCGATGGCGGCCGGGATGACGTTGGAGGCGATGCCGCAATGAATGGTGCCGATGGAAATGATGGCGGGTTGCACGGGATCGATGCGGCGGGCACGGATGCCGAAAATGGCGTTGATGATCTGCGCCAGCATAAAGACGGGGTCTGTGCCAGTGTGGGGCGCGGCCCCATGGCCGCCGTCACCGTGGATGACGGCATGGAAGGCGTCGTGGTTGGCCATGGCATAGCCGCTGCAAATCTCTATCTTGCCGCTCTCAATGCCGCTGGCCATGTGCAGCGCCAGTACGTTGTCGACGCCCTCCAGCGCCCTGTCGTCGATCATGCGCATGCCGCCGCTCAGTCCCTCTTCATCCTGCATTTCTTCAGCCGGCTGGAAGAGCAGGCGGATTTCACCGGGCGGGCGTTCGCTTTCGGGTATCTCGCTGAGCATGGTCGCCACGCCCAGCAGGATGGCGGTGTGGGCGTCATGGCCGCAGGCATGCATCACGTTGGGCGTCTGCGAGCGATACTCCACGTCGTTCTCTTCGTCGATGGGCAGGGCGTCCATATCGGCGCGGATGCCGACGACCGGCTTGCCCTCGCCAATGCGCGCCACCACGCCGGTCCTGCCGACGCCGGTTTCCGCCTCGAAACCCAGTTCGTTCAGCGTTTCAGCGACCTTGCGCGCGGTGCGGAACTCCTCGAATCCCAGTTCCGGGTGCCTGTGAAAGTCGCGTCGCCAGGCGACGATTCTGTCCGCCAGCGAACGCGCGTGTTCCAGCCGATCGGGGTGCCAGGTCATGGGACATCTCCAGTATCTTCTGTTGCGCCCGGCATTCTGACACAAACGCGCGCTTCGTGGTAGCGCTTCAGCTCCAGTTTTCGGGCAGGTCGTTGAGAAACAACACGGCGTCGCCGGCGGCGAGCCGGGTCTCGTACCAGGCAATGGCTTCGGTCAGGGTGGCCATGGTGTGCAGCCGGTCCCGGGCAAAGCCGGCCTGCAACAACCCTTCGCGCAGGGGCCCTGTGTTTTGTTCGCCCACCAGAATGACGTCGCTGGCGTGCCGGGCCACCTCCACGCCCAGCGCGCGGTTCTCGGCGTCCATCAGGTCGCCAAGCTCCACCATGCCGGGAGTGATGAGCAGGCGTCGACCCGGGTGCATGCCCAGTACCTGCAGGGCATGGCGCGCGCCGGCCGGGTTGGCGCTGTAACCGTCGTTGATGATCGTGATGCCGGTCGCCGTTTGTTCCCGTTCGAGCCGCGCCTCAACCGGCTGCAGACTGCTGACGCGTCGGGCGATCTCGCGCAGGCTCATGCCCTCGTGCCGGGCGACGGCCGCGGCCAGCAGGATGTTGTTTACGTTGTGCCGGCCAAGCAGAACAGTCGCGAATACAGCAGACTCGCCGCTGCTGCGGTCCTCGACTGTGAAGCGCAGGCCGGCAAGACTTTCAACAATGTCTGTGGCGACCAGTCGCGGGTTGTCCTCCGGCGCGCCGGCCGGAGGAGTTTCACAGCTGATGGTGAGGATGTTGTCCGGATGCCCGCGGGCCGCCATGCCCCGCAGGTGAGGGTCGTCGCGGTCAAAAACAGCGTGACCGTCGGCCGGCAGGGCGCTGACGATTTCATACTTGGCGCTGACGATGTTTTCCATGCTGCCAAAACGTTCCAGATGCTGGGGCCCAATGGCCGTCACCAGACTGATGGCCGGTCGCGCCAGTTCGCAGATTTCTGCGATTTCGCCCGTGACGTAGGCGCCCATTTCAACGATGTAGTAGTCCAGGCTGCGATCGTCGGTCAGTTGCCGGTTGATGGCCAGGCAAACGCCCATCAGGGTGTTGAAACTCTTCGGCGTGGCGCCGGCGCGAAAGCGGCCGTTCAGAATGTGCTGCAATATGACCTTGGTGCTGGTCTTGCCGTAACTGCCGGTGATGCCGATGACCAGCGGTCCTGCTTCGGTCAGGATCTGACGGGCGCGGGCGACAAAGCGCCGGCGCAGCGCCGCCTCCAGCGGGCGCAGCAACAGGTTGGCACAGACCAGCAGCAGCGGCGCCAGCAACAGCAAGAACAGGCCGGCGGCCGTCAACAGCGGAGGTCGCAACATGTCGCCAACGTCACTGCCGGCGGCTGCAAGCAACAACGCGGCAGCCGGCAACGTGAGCAACCAGGCGGTCAACAGCAGGCGGCGCGCGCGCCAGGTGGGGCGGAAGCCCTTCTTGACTTCGCCGCCCGCTTGCGGCCAGGCGGCCAGCAGGGCAACGGCGATGGCCAGTGTGGCCGGAAACTGTGAATCCGGCGCTTCTGCCAGCAGGAGCAGCAGGGCCGTGCCAACCAGCCATGCCAGCAGGGGACGGCGCGGCAGCCAGCGCGAGCGACGCTCCAGCAGCCAGCGCAGGTAACGATCGCCCTGATACTCTTCAAGTTGCAGGAACAGGGCCTGCTGCAGGATGCGCAGGCAGGCGCCGGCCGTCCAGATCAGGGCGGCGATTTCAGGCAGCGGCATCAGCCTTCATCCCGCAGAAAATGCAGAACGACCCGGGCCGTGTCCGCCAGACGGTCGAGATAGCAGTAGTGTCCGGCGCCCTCCCACACGACCAGGCCGGCATCCGGGATGATGGCTTCCAGTTCACGTCCCATCCAGAGCGGGGTTTCCTCATCCCGGTCGCCCCAGAACAGCAGGGTGGGCGGGCGTACGCGCCTGGCGAACGGGCGCATGTCTTCGCTGACGACGCGCACGAAGGTCTGGCGCATGACGCCTTGCGCGGCGCGATAGTCGGCGGAGGCGTAACGCTGCCGGTACCAGCTGGTGAGTTGCTCGTTCAGACCGGTCAGTTGCAGGCCCGCAAGCGAAATGCGGACTGCCCGATAGAGTTCCAGGCGCAGCCTGGCGTGCAGGGGTTGCGGCTGCCGCAGGCCGGCGGCGTTGAAGAGCAGCAAGTGACTGATACGTGCCGGTGCCTCGGCCCCCAGCATCAGACAGACGCGGGCGCCGAAGGAGTGACCCGCCAGAACGACCTGCTGCAGGCCCTGCCGGTCCAGAAACTCAAGGACGAATTCCGCGTAGTTTCGCACTGCCCAGGGCAGCGGTGGCGCTTCGCTGGCGCCGAATCCCGGAAAGTCCGGCGTGATGACGCGAAATCCGCCGGCAACCATGCGTTCTGCCAGGGGCCACATTAGCTCCAGGCTGGCGCCCCAGCCATGCAACAGCAGCACGGGCGGCCCGTCGCCGGCCGCTGTCCAGGCGCACTTCAGACCTGAGACCGTCGAATACTGCAACCCGGGGCGGGTCATTCCACACTGATCTGCGCGCCCAGCGCCTTCAGTTTGTCGAACACCGAGCCGAAGTGATGTTCGATCACCTGGGCGTTGTCGATGGTCGTGCGGCCTTCAGCCACCAGCGCGGCGGCCAGCATCCCCAACCCGGCCCGAATGTCCGGCGTGGCCATGTAGCCGCCGATGAGTGGCGCCGGGCCGACGACCAGTGCCCGGTGCGGATCACAGAGCACGATCTGTGCGCCCATGGCCTTGAGACGGTCGACGAAGAGCAGGCGATTGTGGAAGAGTTTTTCATGAATGAGTGTGGTGCCCCGCGCCTGACTCGCCGCGACGGTAGCCATGGCGATGAGATCCGAGGGATAGCCAGGCCAAATGGCGCTTTCGACACGGGCATTGACGTCGCCGGCCCGGTCACGAACGGTCAGTTGCCCGTGACGGGGCACAAACGCCGTTCCCTCATCGAGGTCCAGCGTTATGCCCAGTTGCTCATAGACCCTGGCCACCATGCGCAGGTCCTCATGACGGATTCCGGGCAGATTGACGCGTCCACCGCAGAGGGCCGCGATGGCGGCAACGCTGGCTGCCTCAATGTGGTTGGGGCCGATGCAGGTCTCGGCGCCGGCGGGATCGTCGCAGCCACTGACCTGCAGCAGGTTTGATCCCTTGCCCCTGATGCGCGCGCCCATCGCCTCCAGCAGTTGACACAGCTGCTGCACGTGTGGCTCGGAAGCCGCGTTGTGAATGACGGTTTCGCGCCCCAGCGTGGCGGCCAGCATCAGCACGATACCGGTCGCGGTCACGCTGGCGCTGTCCAGCAGGATCTCGCGTCGTTCCCAGGGAACGGCCCTGATTTCTGCGGCGCCATCCAGGTAGACCAGGTCCTGGCCCAGGTCGCGCAGGGCATCGAGGTGAGTCATAAGACGGCTGCGCGGCGCGTCACTTTCCAGGCGCACGTGCCCGCAGCGCAGGAGCAGCGGCGCGAGCAGGAGAATGGCGCCGCTGTTGTCCAGCAATTCGCGGGTCAGGGTGCGACGCGACAGCCGGGTTGCCTGAAGCCGGAGGCTGGTTTCGTTGCAAAAGCATGTCTCCGCGCCGAGCCATTCCACGACGTCGACGAGGCGCGAGGTACTGGCAGTACGGGGCATGTTGTGCAGGGTGACCGGTTTGTCAACCAGCAGGGCGGCGGCCAGCAGGGCCAGGGCCGCGTTGGGATTGCCGGACGGCCGCCAGGTGCCGTTAAGCGCGTGTCGACCTTCCACGTGAATGCGCATGGGGTCGGCGTCGCCTGGCTCAGGGCATGAGGGTCACGTTGGCGGACCGCCGGCGTTCGGCAATCGGGCGCACCGGCGGGCATTCCCAGGCTTCGGCCGGCGTCTGGCTGCGGGTCTTTGTAAATTTGGGCAGGATGCCGCAGGCGAAACACTTGTCGCGGCAGTCGACCCGGGTATCGCCCTTCAGGCTCATGCGGTAGTCCTGCAACAGGAACTTGCGGTGAATCGCTACGTCGATGTGCTCCCAGGGGAAGATTTCATCGTCGCCGCGCGTCCGGTGGTTGTAAAAGTCGGGGTCGAGTCCGGCCCCGGCGAAGGCCTGCAGCCAGCGATCGTGATGATGCCGGTCCTGCCAGGCGTCAAAGGTGCAGCCCAGCTCCCAGGCCCGTTGCACCACCTGGCCCAGGCGCCGGTCACCGCGGCTGAGGAAACCTTCGAACTCGCTGGCCTCGACGTCATTCCAGCGCAAATGGAGGCCGTGTCCGCGCAGTTCGCGTTTGAGCAGACGCTGCTTTTCCAGCACCTGCTCGCGGGAATCCTGCGGCACCCACTGGAAGGGCGTGTGCGGTTTGGGGATGAAGGTGCTTACGCCTACGTTGACGTTGGCCTTGTTGCCCAGTTCCTTGCGGCCCTCGCGCAGCACGGCCCGGCACAGGTCGATGATGGCCCAGACGTCATCGATTGTTTCCTCGGGATGGCCAATCATGAAATAGAACTTGATGGTGCGCCAGCCACCGGCATAGACGTCACGCGCGGTCTGCAGCACCTGGGCGGTGGGCACGTACTTGTTGATCAGGTTGCGCATGCGCTCGGTCGCGGCCTCGGGCGCAAAGGTGAAGCCGCTGCGTCGCGTGTCACCCAGCTTGGAGAGCAGGTCGGCGCTGGCCGTCTCGATACGCAGGCTGGGCAGGCTCATGCTGAGCCCGGCGCCGCCGTATTCGTCGTGGATGGCGCTGACCAGTTCATGCACGTCTCGATAGTCCGATGAGGACAGACTGAGCAGGCTGATTTCCTCGAAGCCGGTGCTGGCGGTGATCCTGCCAATGGCTTCCAGCACTTCAGGTACCGGTCGTTCCCGCACCGGTCGCGTCACCATGCCGGCGTGGCAGAAACGACAGCCGCGCGTGCAGCCGCGCATGATCTCGATCGGTGCGCGATTGTGGACCGTATCGATGTTCGGTACCAGAAAGTTGGTAAAGGGTGGCGGCAGCACGGGGACGATGCGCTTGAGCACTCGCGTGGGCACGCCCGCCCGGTTGGGCGTGATGGCGGCAACGGTCCCGTCCGGGTGATAGTCGACGTCGTAGAAACGCGGCACGTACATCCCCTGGATACCGGCCACCGCGAGCAGCAACTCTTCACGGGTACTGCCGCGCATGCGCTGCACACAGCGCGCCAGTTCGACGATGATTTCCTCGCCTTCGCCAATCACGAAGGCATCGATGAAGTCGGCCACCGGCTCGGGGTTGAAGCAGGCATGGCCGCCGGCGATGACCAGCGGGAAAGAGGAATCGCGTTCTTCACTGCGCACGGGCATGCCGGCCAGGTCCAGCAGGTTCAACGCATTGGTATAGAGTTGCTCGTAGGGCAGGCTGATGCCCAGCAGGTCGAAATCGCGAATCGGGTGTTTCGTCTCCAGTGAGTAAAGCGGCAGTCCTTCGGCGCGCATCACCGCTTCCATGTCCACCCAGGGGCTGAAGACGCGCTCGGCGAGGATATCCGGCTGCTGGTTCAACTGCTCATAGAGGATCATGATGCCCAGGTTGGACATCCCCAGGTCATACAGGTCCGGGAAGGCCAGCGCCACGCGCAGGTCGGTCGCATCCCAGTCCTTGATGACGCTGTTGTACTCACCGCCGACGTAGCGTCCCGGGCGTTCCACCTGCAACAGGACGCGGTCCAGCACTTGTTCGATTTGTTCGGGCCGCATGGCCAAACTCCCGACGAACCGGAAATCCGCCTGAAAACCAGGCGCAGTATAGCGCAAGGCGCCGGCGATTGCAGGCCTGCGCATCGCTTACAGGGCCGCGGCGATCCTGGCCGCGACGCGGGCGTTGTTGGCCAGCAGGGCCATGTTGGCGGCCAGCGAGGCGCCTTGTGTCAGTTCAGCGACGCGCGCCAGCAGATAGGGAGTCAGCGCAGCCCCTCTCAGGCGTTTACGCCGGGCCTCGTCGTTCGCCTGCTCAATGGCCGCCTCCGCCTGGTCGTGGGCGATGGCAACCCCCGAAGGCACCGGCACGCAGATCAAAATGCCGCCGGGCCGCTTCATTTCCAGGCAGGCGCGAATGACTTTGGCGGCGTCTGCCGGGGTATCCACCCTGACGTCGACGGGCAAATTGCTGCTGCGCGAATAGAAGGACGGCATCCGGTCCGTGCCGAAGCCGACGACGGGCACGCCCTGGGTTTCCAGTACCTCGCGCGTCAGGCCAAGGTCGAGAATCGACTTGGGGCCGGAACAGACCACAGCCACCGGCGTGCGGCCAAGTTCGAGCAGGTCGGCGGAGATATCGAAGGGTTGATCGCGATGAACGCCGCCGATGCCGCCCGTGGCGAACACGGGGATGCCGGCCTGTTCCGCGATGATCATGGTGCCGGCGACCGTGGTGGAGGCCGTTTCGCCCAGACCCAGCGCAATGGGCAGATCGCGCCGGCTGCACTTGCGCACCTCGTCCGGCGACATTTGACCCAGCGATCGAATCTGCTCCTGCTCAAGCCCGACGATGACGCGTCCCGCCAGAATGGCGATGGTTGCCGGCAGGGCGCCTTCTGCGCTGATGGCGTTTTCCATCTCCAGCGCGGTTTCGATGTTGCCCGGTACTGGCAACCCATGGGTGATGGCGGTCGATTCCAGCGCGACTACAGGTCTGCCGGCGCGCAGGGCTGCGGCGACCGGCCTCGCCAGGGTCAGTTGCATGTCTCTTCCTCGCTTTCTTCCAGCAAGAGTTGCTGGCGATGAATGCGGTGCCAGCGCTCCTGCAAACCAAGTTCCTGCAGCAGGTCCTGGGGGCGCAGGTTACCCCGATCGCCAACCGCAACGCGCATCCTCAGCGTTTGCGCATCGTCGACGAGCAGTTCGTGTACCAGCGGTCGCAAGTCCTTTTCCACGCGTCGCCGTTTGCGCTGAATAATGCGGGGGATGCTCGCCCGCGCCAGCAGGTCAGTCGTCAATTGCGACAGATCGGCCACGGGTTCCTCAAAGGTCACCAGGTAACGCGCGCTGCGCACCCGCGTCTGCAGGGCGGCTTCGGCGATGGCAACTTCCTCAATACGGTAAATGCGCAGGCCATCCGGGCTGACCTGGCGCAGTAGCTGCGCCACGCCCTGCAGCGGGATGCGTTCCCGGAGGTTGACGTCCAGCAGTTCGCATTCGCTGGTGATACCCAGCGGCAGGGCCGTGGCCAGTTGCATGCGTGGCCGGGTGTTGAAGCCCTGGGTATAGAGCAGCGGCAGATCAGCCCGACGCAGCACACGCTCCCAGATCTTGGCGACGTCCAGATTGCTGGTGTACTTCAGCGCGGCGAACTTGCCGAAGGTGATGCGCAGGCGCTGTTTGGCGGGGTTCTCGCTCATGTGTCCAGTATCGCACAGACTGCCTGCCGGTTACATGGTCATCAGGTTTATACTGGGAGCAACGATTGCGGAATTGTCGGGGGGAAGGCGCGGAAGATGTGCGGTCGCTTTGTCCTGATTGCCTTGGTCGAAGAGCTGGTCGAAATGTTTGAACTGCACATGGCAGAGGACGCCATGCCGCAGCGCTTCAACGTCGCGCCGTCGCAACAGATCGCAGTGATCACCAACGAGCGTCCGCATGAACTTGCCTGGCATCGCTGGGGACTGATTCCCGCCTGGGCCAAAGACGCGAAGACCGGTTACCGCATGATCAACGCGCGCTCCGAAACGGCGGCCGGCAAGCCGTCCTTCCGCGCGGCATTTCGCGCAAGACGCTGTCTGATCCCCGCCAGCGGCTTTTTCGAATGGGTGCGCAGGGGCCGGCACAAACAGCCCGTGTACATTTCCCTGCGCGATCGACCCCTGTTTGCCTTTGCCGGCCTCTGGGAAGTGTGGCGCAGCCCGGATGGCGAGCTCGTGGAGAGCGCCACCATCCTGACGACGGTGGCCAACCGCTTCATGGCTGACATTCATCTGCGCATGCCGGTGATTCTGGCGCCGGAAGATCACGAGGCCTGGTTGCGGCCCGCCGGCACAGAGACGCATCAGGGCCTGTTGCGACCCTGCGCGCCTGAAATCATGCAGGCCTGGCCCGTCTCCACCGTCGTGAACCGCCCGGCGAACGACACGCCGGAAACCATTGAACCCCTTGACGACGTGGCGGCAGGGGCCAGTTCACTCCCCTTGTAGCCGCTGCATGGCCTCCTGCAGGGGGTCTTCACCTGGCTGGTAAAGCACCTGTCTGCCGCGCCCGCCGGCTTCGGGCGGGCCCACGATTTGCAGGTCGTGCAGCAGATCGATCATTCGGGCCGCCCGCGGGTAGCCAAGGCCAAGACGCCGTTGCAGCAGGGACGCCGATGCCTCGCCTTCCTCCAGAATGGCGGCGACGGCCTGTTCCAGCATCGGGTCCGTATCAGACAGCAATTGACGACGTCGCATGGCCTGTTCCCAGGGCGCCTCGGGCGCGGCCTGGTCCTGCCGGGGCATGGCCTCCGCGCTGCGTCGCCAGAAGTCAACGACCGCCCGCACTTCATCCTCCGTGACCAGACAACCCTGAATCCGTTGCGGTCCGGCGGCATCCGTCGCCAGGTAGAGCATGTCGCCATTGCCCAGCAGGGTTTCTGCGCCAACAGAATCGAGTATGACGCGGGAATCAATGCCGGATGCCACGGCAAAGGCCATGCGGGTCGGGAAATTGGCCTTGATGAGCCCCGTCAACACGTCCACACCGGGCCGCTGCGTGGCAACGATAAGGTGCATCCCGACGGCCCGCGCCATCTGCGCCAGGCGCGCCAGTGAGCGTTCGGTCTCCTCCGGATGCGCCTGCATCAGATCACCGATTTCGTCAATCAGGATGACGATCCAGGGAAGGAAGGCGCCATCCTGACGCCGCGCCGGACGCGCGTTCCAGGCTTCAATGTTGCGCGCCCTGGCCTTTTCCAGCACACGGTAGCGCCTGTCCATTTCGCGGGTGCACCAGCGCAACACCTCCAGTATCCGCTCGGGACGGGTCTCAACCGGACCGACCAGATGAGGGATGCCGTTGAACCGGTTGAGCTCGACCATTTTGGGGTCCAGCATGATCAGGCGCAGGGTCGCCGGCGTGTTCTGCAACAGCAGGGAGGTGGCTATGGCGGCGATGGCCACGGACTTGCCCGTTCCGGTCGCGCCGGCGATGAGCAGATGGGGCATCTGGCCGATATCGACGATGACGGGCTTGCCGGCCACGTCCCGCCCCAGCGGAATCACCAGGGGGGACCCGCCTCGCGCCGACTCGCGATACCAGGTCTCACTTTCCAGCAGCGGCCTCAGGGCCACGACGGCGGGGTGCTGATTCGGCACTTCCAGCCCCAGCCAGGTCTTTCCCGGGACCGGTGTTTCCAGGCGCAGGCGACGGGCGGCGAGCGCCAGCGCCAGGTCGTTGGTCAGCGACACGATGCGCCGCACGCGCGTGCGACTGAATACCGCATTTTCCCCGTCGTCCGGATTCTCGCGGAAAGGCTGGATGGCGTAGCGCGTGATGGTGGGGCCAACCTGCACGTCCACGACTTCGACGTCGATGTCAAACTCGAGCAGGGTGTTCTCCAGCAGTACGATAGTGCGATTTATTTCTTCAGCGTCCGGGGGCGCCATGGGCAGATCTGCCAGCAATTCGAGGGGTGGCAACTGCGGGCTGCGCTCTCCCACCAGCCGCGCTTCCGGTGTTTCATCGAATGTGAAAAAGCGGCGCATGCGGCCGTCAGGCCTTTCGACGAGGCGAATCTCACTGCGTCTGCGTCTGGCGGGCCGCGGCCCCGGCGTCTGGCTGGCCGGCAAGGGCAATACGCCGGGTCGGGGCCTGTCTTCCAGATCAGGTACGGAATGCCCTTCACCGGGAGGAACGTCTTGCCTGCCTCCCTGGACAAGTGCTGCACGCCTTGAAGGAGGCACGTGAGCCGGGTTGGGACGAACGCGGACGATGTTGAGCTTGCGTTGGTCCTGTGGCAGCGGAGCGTCGGAATGGCGTCGTGGTTCCGGTCGCTGGGCGGATGGCTGCGCAATATGGGTGGCGAGACTCTCCCCACGGTTGCGAACCCTGTGGCTGGCACGTTTCAACAGGTCCGTGAAGAGGCCGAATTCGAGCCCGAACAGTGTGGCGAGGCAGGCACAAAACAGGGCGGCATAGAGCAGGAAGGCAAACACTGAACCGAACAGTCCGCCAACCAGGACGCTCAGACCCCATCCGACGAGGCCACCGCCCCGGCCCGCCCGCGCCAGGGCGCGCCACTCGCTGTCGCCACTTCCAAGATGCATCAGGGCCAGCAGAGCCAGAAAGGCGATTTGCAGGGCCAGCACGCGGCGACGACGCAATCTGAACGTTACGCCGAGCCGCGGCAACAGAATCAGGACTCCCATGCCGGCAATCCCCAGGGCGACCAGCGGGCTGCCGTTGCCGAATGCGCTCGCCAGCGTGGCGGACCAGGCGCGCGCCACCGATGCATCCGGTGAGATTTGAAAGAGGGAAAGCAGTGACACGACTCCAAAAACGAGGAGTACGACGGCCGCGATCTCACTGCCCCAGGGAGGCATGCTTTCCAGAAATCGTTCGATGAAACCGGAACCGGGGCTGTTTTCACCCGCGGCCCGCAGGTCATGCCCGGGGGGTTCCGGCGGGGATCCGCCATGTTGCCGACTCACGGGCGATCTCCACTGCGGACAGTACTTCTGCCGGTGCGGCGCCAGGCGCAGGCGGCCCGCACACACCCGGCAACGAGTATAGAATTGGCCATTGGGGCTGTCAATTGCTGCGGGATTGCTGCTCCATGGCGAGCAGGGAAGAAGCCACGGCCTCTATGGCAACCCGCTGCTTGCGGTACAGGTCCGCTTCGCTGAGCGCCAGGCGCGTCGCCACGTCGCGCACGCGACGCCTTTCCAGAAAGCGCAGTTCAAGAATGTTGTAGAGCGTCCATTCCGGGCTGGTCAGGCGACGCTTGCCATCCGGCCGCTGCTGTTCAATGGCCTTGCGCAGCACGCTGCGGAGGGCGTTGGCCGGGCCCTGCTCGTCATTCATCGCCGCCCGCACGATGTTCAACTCGAGCAGATTACTGTGCGTCAGGCCAGGCCCGCCCCAGTAATGTCGCAGGGCGGCCCGTACCAGTTCGGCAAAGCGCGACTGGTCCGGCACGTCCGCTTCCGCCGGCCGGGCAACGATCGGGTAGCCGGCGGCAGCGCTTTGCCGTACCAGACTTAGCTGGGGCAGCAGACCCTCAAGCGCGGCCGTGATTTCCGCCTGCAGGGTCATGTCGTCCAGCGCCTGGGCAACGCGCGTCGTCAGGGACGCCAGTCTGGCGAGCTCGTCATCAGCGAATTGCGGGTCATTCTCCCGCGCCTGCAGGCCCAGCACGCCAACAGGACGGACATCCCTTTTGCGCGACCGGCTGGAGTAGAGCGGGACATACAGGAAGTTGCCGTGACGATACAGCCCGGGGAGTTGGGCAGGGCCGTTCGGGCCAAACTCCTGCAGGCCGGAGATGAGTTGTTCCGGCTGGTCAAGCACTTCATCGCTGACGCCGATGCTGGCGACCAGTTCAGGATGGGCGCCCATCAGGGAAAGCACAAATGAACTGCCGACACGGAGACTGTCACAGATGGTCGCGAGGTAGGCTTCCAGCAGGGATTCGAGGTCCTTGCGCGTCAACATCTGTTCGTCGAGGTTGCGCAAACGACCCGGCAGTTCCTCATCTTCGGCGGAGTAGATCAGCAGGCGCTCGATGCGGGGCAGAAACAGATGGATGAACCATTGCCACAACAGCAGTGCCGCCACCACGGCGAAGGGCATGAACTCCTGTCCGGGCAGCCCAAGCACCTCGGTCGCCGGCCCCATGTTGAGAATGATGATCAGGGCCAGGATCGCCGACGCCGGGCCACGCAGCCAGGCGCGCAGCAAGCCGACCTTGATCTGGCTTTCCGGCCGGCGCGAGCCGAAGAAGGTCAATGGCCAGGCGAGGAACAGCAGCATCAGCACGACGATCACGTTGGACAGATTGATCAGCGAAAGCTGTAGCAGGGCCGGGTCCGGTTCCCTTGCCAGCAACAGGGACCAGGGAAAAAGACCGAGCGCCGGGGTGGGCATGGCCAGCAACAGAAAGCCCATGCGACGCCGGGTCTCGCGGGTCAGGCAGCGACGGCGCGCCCGGAGTACGTTGAGCAGGGCAGCGCCACTGACGACAATGAAGTAAAGGACGTAAATCCGGAACAGGGGTCCGGCCTGCAGTCTGATCTGCGCATTGCCGGCCTCGGGGAGGACCAGCTCGTCGCGGAACAGGGCGATCAGCAGAAAAACGGCGCCCAGCAAATACAGCCCGCGAATGACGCGCCGGCGCCGGCCGCGTGATGGCAGACCGGTGGTAGCCAGCAGGGCATCCGACAAATGGTAGAGGGCGGTTGGCACGAAGGCGATGCCAATCCATTGCAGGCGCAGCGCCAGCTCAAGGACAAGTTTTTCCGGTTGCAGCGAGACAAAGACATCCGCAACGTAGGCGCAGGTCACGCAGGCCAGCACCACGCTCGAAACCCGCGCGACAGGGACGTAGAGGTCATTGCTGAGGTTGTACAGCAGCAGGGAAGCCGAAACGATGACGATGATGGCAGTCAGCGTCTCGTTGGCCAGCTGCAGAAACAGGTGAAACAGGGTCGGCAGGTCCAGCATGATCTAGCGCAGCACCTCGCCGAAGAAAACGGCGATTTCGTGCTGCGGAAAATAGTGATCGCTGTACCCGGAAAAGGTCAGGCCGGCGCGCTGGAAGAAGCGGATAGCCGGGGCATTGCGCGTTTGCACTTCGGCCAGCAGACGCTCCAGCTGGCGGTCACGGGCCCACAGGCGCGCCACCTGCATCAATCGCGTACCGATCCCGTTGCGCCGCAAGGGCCGTGAAACCACGAGATCATGCAGGCGGGCCAGGCCATGCAGCGGGTCAGCGTGAAGCGCCAGGTAGCCCAGCAAATCCCCGGTATTGCGGTTGGCCGCAATCAGCAGACAGTGTTCCGGCTCCGCGGCGATGGACAAACGGTGTGCGCTGGCAGGCCATTCGGTTTCGAGATCGCGAGGCAGTCGCTCCGGATGAAAGCGGATTTCAATCTGGTCGCCGTCACTGTAGAGACGCATCTGCCAGGCGTACTGGGTACGGTAACTGTGATCCAGCGACAGGCAGTGCTGGATATCCCGCCTGTGGCCATCCCGAATCAGGAAGGCGACCCGGTCATTCATGGCTGGCATCATGCCGGCAACTGGCGCGAGGGGTCGGCATCCGCCGGCAAGACAGTGGGCCTGTGGTTAATGCATCCGTGCTGTAGACGCCGGACAACCTGCATGTGCCAGGCTGGACGAGGGACTCCATGCCGGTCACCGATGGAGTCCCCGTTCTGTGGCCCGCAAAACAATCCTCTTGTCGGGCCGACACGCGTTACTCCTCGTAGAGATAGTCCCGCAGCTTGATCCGCGCGGAGGACTGGCGCAGCCGGTTGAGCGCCTGGGCCTCCAGTTGACGCACGCGCTCCCGCGTGACGCCGATCGTCTGACCAACTTCCTCCAGCGTGTAGACCCGTCCATCCTCCAGGCCATAGCGCAGGCGCAGGATTTGCGCTTCTCGCCCAGGCAACCTTTCGAGCGCCTCGTCCAGTTGCTCGTGCAGCAAGTGCGAGGCCACCTCGTCAGCCGGAGCGGGGCTGTTAACATCCTCAACGAAGTCGCCGAAGGTGGAGTCCCCTTCCTCGTCGATCGGAGCTTCCAGGCTGACCGGTCGGCGCGAGATCTCCATCAGGTCCTCAACCTTGTCAGGCGTGGTCTCCATGCCGCTGGCGAGTTCGGCGATGGAGGGATCGCGGCCAAGTTCCTGCGTCAACTGCAACTGGAAACGGCGCATGCGGTTCAACTGGTCGCCCATGTGCACCGGGACGCGAATGGTCCGGCCCTGGTCAGCGACGGCCCTGCTGACCGCCTGGCGGATCCACCAGGTCGCATAGGTGCTGAATTTGTGACCGCGCTGGTATTCGAACTTGTTGGTGGCGCGGATCAGCCCGATGTTGCCTTCCTGAATCAGGTCCAGAAAGGGAACGCCGCGGCCGATGTACTTCTTGGCGACGCTGATCACGAGGCGTACGTTGGCGCGCACCAGATGTTCCTGGGCGGCCTCACCATCCTCGGCGATGTCCTGCAACGTGTAGACGTCATCCAGCGGCAGATGCGGCCCCTCACTGTCCAGCTTTTCCCGCGCGAAGTCTCCGGCTTCCATGCGCCGCGCCAGTTCGACTTCTTCCTCGGCGTTCAGCAGGCTGACACGACCGGCTTCCTTCAGATAAAGGCCCACCACGTCATCGGTGTCCAGCGCCTGCAGGTAGCCGGGGTCGTCCACAATATCGGTCGTATCCTGCAGCCAGGGCCTGGCTGCGTCTCCGGCACGGCGGGAAGCGGCGACCTGTGAAGCGTCATCCAGACTGTGCCCGGCAGCTTCCGGCTGCGGTTGGGCCTGCCGCGGAGCATCGACCTCGACCCCCGCTTCCAGCAAGCCCTCCATCACTTCCTCAAGCAGCGAAACATCCCGTTCCGGGTAGGGCAGGGTCGCCAGTATTTCCTCACTGGTAATGGACCCCTGCATGCGCGCCTGTTGAATGATGCGCGTACAGATGTCCTTGCTGCCCGTCTCACCTGTTGCAATCATCGTCACCTTCGTCTCACCCGGCTGACTACACACATCGACACATCCCTGCGAAAGAAGCGCAGGACACACACTCACACAATCAGGAAACGATCTCTAGTCCAGGAAAAGCACTCAACCGGGGAATTTGACAGGCACGGGAAGATAACACAAAGTCGGGAACATGCAAACCCGCCCCTGTCATGTCTGCCTGAATCCTACTGCAGCACTCCGGTCCTGTCAAGCGAGGCAGGAAAGATGTCGTTAACCGCTTGCACCCTGTGCACTGCGCACAAACAAATCCCCGTTTTGCACAAAGATGTGCACAGTTTCGTTGACCGCCAACCGCGCTCGCCCTACACTCCGTTGGCCCCTGCGGCTTTGCGACTGTAACGCAGGAACCGGCCCGGGTGTCAGGCGGGCATCCGGTCACCGCATTTCATGGTTGTATGAAGTGATGACGGAGCGCCCGAATTCCGGTCACTTCAGGCATTTGTACCTTGTTCATGTTCAGGAGACGCTGAATGAAGGTCCTCAGGGCAGGTATCTATGGCGCCTCAGGTTACGCCGGCGGCGAACTGCTGGAACTCCTTAATAATCACCCGCAGGTGCGCGTCGCCTTTGCTACCTCCGGCAGTCAGTGTGGCAAGCCAGTACCGCACAGTGAATTGCGCTACGTTGCGCCCGAGGCCGCGAACCCGGGCGACGTCGACGCCGTTTTCCTTGCGCTGCCGCATGGGGCGTCGGCAGACGTGGCGGTGAGGGCGCTGGCCGCCGGCGCGCGGGTCATTGACCTTTCGGCCGACTTTCGCATGGACAGTGAAGCGGCCTGGCAGGAGTGGTATGACCAGGCCCATCCGCATCCCCGGCTGCTTCCGGTCCCCTACGGACTGCCGGAAATCAACCGCGCACAGCTGCAGGACGTCGATCTGGTCGCCGTTCCAGGCTGCTATCCGACCACCTTGCTGCTGGGCGTCTACCCGCTGCTGCTGGCAAGGGCCCTGGAGCCTGGCATGCCGATCATCGTCGATGCCAAGTCGGGCGCGTCCGGCGCGGGTCGCACACCGGGCGCCATGACACATTTCCCGGAACTGTTTGGCAATCTCGTACCCTACAAGACCGGCCGCGTACATCGGCACGTGGGCGAAATGGAGCAGGAGATCCGTAAAATCGACGGGTCGGTCGGACCTGTCCTGTTTTCGCCGCATTTGTTGCCGGTTGACCGCGGTCTGCTGGCCAGCATCACCGTGACGCTGGGGCAAAACAACAACGGTCTGGATGCCCTTGAGCTCTATGAGGAGACCTACGGCACCGAGCCGATGGTGCGGGTATTGCCGGCGGGTGAACAGGCCACCATCGCCCACGTTGCCCGGCGCGATGGCTGCGTCATCAGTTTGCTGCCGGTGCTGGACCGCTGGCTGCAGATAACCAGCGTGACCGACAACCTGCGCAAGGGCGCCGCCAGCCAGGCCGTGCAAAACTTCAACCTGATGTTCGGTCTGGAAGAAACCGCCGGCCTGATTCCCGAGGCATGACGTGCAGCCAGTAGTCCTCAAAATCGGCGGGCATGACCTGCGTGACGACGAGTTCCTGCGCGAACTGGCGACGACCGTTGCCGGCCTCGATCTGCCGCTGGTGCTCGTCCATGGCGGTGGCGTTGAAATCGCCGAATTGCAGCGTCGACTTGGAATAGAACCGCGTTACGTGCAGGGCGTCCGGATAACCGATGGCGACTCTCTGGCGCTGGTTGAAATGGTGCTCGGTGGCCTGGTGAATACGCGCCTCGTGCGCTATCTGGTACTGCAGGGCGTGGCGGCGCTGGGACTGGGTGGTGTTGACCTTGGTCTGATACGCGCGAGCCAGATGCAGCATGACGAACTGGACATGGGCTTCACCGGCGAAGTGAGCGAGGTGCGCGCCGACGTCATTCATGATCTGCTGGAGCGAGGTATCACGCCGGTGGTGGCGCCACTGTGTCTGGGGCCGGATTGCACCTACAATGTGAATGCCGATCACGTCGCCGGAGCGCTGGCGGCCGCCACCGGGGCCGGCCGCATCGTTTTTCTGACCAACGTCAGGGGCGTCATGCTGGATGGCAGCGTGCTGCCCGTGCTCACGGCGTCACAGGCGCGCGCATTAATTGAGCAGGGTGACGTCCATGGCGGTATGATCCCCAAGGTGGAGACGGCCCTGCAGGCCCTGGCGACCGGTGTGCCGGAAGCGTTGATCACAGATCTGAAAGGGCTAAGGGAGAAGACGGGCACACTGTTTCGCATGGAAAGGCAGCAGCAACCAGTTCAGTGACGAAAGCGGGAGACAGGGAATGACGAGCGAACTTGAGCGGGTGTCCGCGCTGGAAGGCAAGCACGTGGTGCAGGTCTACGGTCGACCACCGTTTGTGGTCACGCGCGGCGAGGGAATGATGCTGTATGACAGCGATGGCGCGGGATACATGGATTTCGTGTCCGGCATCGCCGTCAATGCCCTGGGTTACGGCGACGCCGGCGTCAGGAAGGCGATTGACCGGGCGCTGGGCAGCGGCGTCATCCACGTCAGCAACCTGTATCACACGGCCGCGCACGCCGAACTGGCGGCCCTGCTGTGTGAGACGTCATTCGCCGACCGGGTGCACTTTTGCAACAGCGGCGCCGAGGCTGTGGAGGGCGCCATAAAGTTCGCCCGCAAGGTCGCCCATGAAGCTGACAAGCCGGAAAAGACCGGCATCGTGGCCTTTGGCAACGCCTTTCACGGCCGGACGATGGGTGCCCTGGCGTTGACGCCGCGCGAAAAGTACCAGAAACCCTACCGTCCCCTGATGCCGGACGTGACGATCGCGGACTTTAACGATCTCGACAGCGCCCGCGACGCGATCAATGCGGACACGGCCGCCGTATTTGTTGAGCCGGTACAGGGTGAGGGCGGCATCAACGTCGCCGCGCCGGAATTCATGCAGGGTCTGCGAGCCCTGTGTGATGAACATGACGCCCTGCTGGTCTGTGACGAAATCCAGTGCGGTATGGGCCGCACTGGTTCGCTGTGGGCCTGTGAAGAGAGCGGCATCGCGCCGGACATCATGACGGTGGCCAAGCCGCTCGCCGGTGGCCTGCCCATCGGCGCGATTCTGGTGACGGAAGCCGTGGCCGGCGCCCTGCATCCCGGAGACCATGGCTCAACCTTCGCCGGCGGCCCGGTGGTGACGGCCGCCGCGCTGGAGGTGCTGCGCCGCGTCAGCCAGCCGTCATTCCTGGCGCAGGTGCGGGACGTCGGCGAGTATCTGATGGAGCGGCTGGAGGAGATCAACAGCCCGCTCATCACCGACGTGCGCGGCCGCGGCTTGATCGTCGGCATCGAACTGGAGTGCCCCTCGGCGGCGCTGGTCTCGGCCGGTTATGAACATGGCCTGTTGCTGCTGAACGCCGGTGAACAGGTGCTGCGTTTTGTGCCGCCGCTCATCGCGCAGCGCTCCGATATCGACACCATGATTGAGTCCCTGACCACCATGCTGGAAGCTGTGGGCGATGCATGAATTACGCCGGGACATCATCGGGGTAAGGGGTTTCCGCGCGGGCGGTGTGGCCTGTGGCATCAAGGGCGCCGATGTCCCGGATTTCGCCCTGATCGTCAGTGATCGCGACTGCGCCACCGGCGGCGTTTTCACCCGCAATCTGGTCAAGGCCGCGCCCGTTCTGCTGGATCAGCAACTTCTGCGCGCCAATCCCGCCGCCATGCGCGCCGTGGCCGTTAACAGCGGCTGTGCCAATGCCTGCACCGGCCGACGCGGCCTGCAGAACGCCAGGGAAACGGCCGCGCTGACCGCCGGGCGCCTGGGCTGCGATCCCGGCGCTGTGCTGGTCATGTCCACCGGCGTCATCGGGGTGCAGCTCCCGATGGACAGGATACGGGAAGGCGTGAACGATGTTTTGCCTGGGGAAGATGCCACTGACTGGCACTCTGCCGCCCTGGGGTTCACGACCACCGACAAATTCCCCAAAATGGCCTCCGCCAGGGTGCAACTGTCGGCGGGGCGCGAAGTGACCATCGCCGGCATCAGCAAGGGGGCCGGCATGATCGCGCCGGACATGGCCACCATGCTGGCGGTCATCGTCACCGATGCCGCGCTGACGCCGCCGCAGACCCAGGCATGGCTCGACCGGGTGAATCGCGTCAGTTTCAACTGCATCGTCGTCGATGGCGACACCAGTACCAACGACACGGTGTTCCTGATGGCCAATGGCGCCAGCGGCATTGCCCCGACCGGTACGGCGGAAGAAGATGCGTTCGGCGAGGCCCTGCAGGACGTCTGCGTCCAGCTGGCCCAGGACATCGTGCGCGATGGCGAAGGCGCGTCCCGTTTCGTTACAATTGACGTGGCAGGCGCCCCGGATAATGTTGCAGCGCGTCAGATCGCCAATACCATCGCCACTTCCGCCCTGTCCAAGACCGCCTTTTACGGCAGCGACGCCAACTGGGGGCGCTTTGCCGCTGCGGCAGGGCGCGCCGGGGTTGATTTCGACCCCGACGAACTGGCGCTGTGGCTGGGAGAGGGGGAGACCCTGGAGAGGCCACTGCAGTTGATGCGGGCAGGAGAGCCCACCGACTATGACGAGGCCAGGGCCACGTCAATTGTGAGCCAGGCTGAATTCACGTTGCGGCTCTCGGTCGGGACGGGAAATGGCCAGGCGCGGGTGTGGACCTGTGACCTGGGGCATGACTACGTATCGCTGAATGCAGAATACAGAAGTTGATGAACGCCTGTCTGGCCCTTGAGGATGGACGTCTCTTCCCCGGTACGGGCTTCGGGGTGGAAGGCGTGACAACCGGTGAACTGGTCTTCAACACCTCCATGACCGGCTATCAGGAGATTCTTACCGATCCGTCGTATTACCGACAGATCGTCACCATGACCGTTTCCCACGTCGGCAACACCGGTGTTAACCAGCAGGACGTCGAGTCCGACCGCATCTGGGTGTCCGGCTTTGTGGTGCGCGCGCTCAGCCCGGTTGTCAGCAGCTGGCGCGAGCAGGGGGCGCTGGCGGACTGGCTGCGCGAGCAGGGCATCATCGGTATCTCCGGCGTGGCCACCCGCGCCCTGGTGCGGCACATTCGCTCGCAGGGAGTCATGCGCGCCGCCATCGCCCACGGGGAGGCCGCGCGCGATACGGAGGCCCTGATCGGGCAGGCGCGCAATGCGCCGGATATGTCCGGCGCCAATCTGGTTGACGCGGTGACGACCCGGGAGCCCTACAACTGGGCCGACCACAGCGATCCACAATGGTACCACCGGCTTGAGCAGCAGGACGTCAGCGGCCCCCTGGTCGTCGCCTGGGATTTCGGCATAAAGCGCAACATTTTGCGCATGATGGCGGACCGCGGCCTGCGCGTCACGGTGGTGCCCGCCTCCACCAGCGCCGCGGAAGTGCTTGCCATGCAGCCGGATGGCGTGTTTCTCAGCAACGGCCCGGGCGACCCGGCTGCCGTGGATTACGCCATCCACAATGCGCGCGAACTGGTAGGCAGGGTGCCGCTCTTTGGTATCTGTCTGGGTCACCAGATTTTGGCGCTGGCCCTGGGGGGCAGGACGGAGAAGATGCTGTTCGGGCACCGGGGAGGCAACCAGCCGGTGCGCAACCTGCTGACCGGCGTGGTGGAGATAAGTTCTCACAACCACGGCTTTTCGGTCACCGAGGACAGCGATCTCTCCGGCGCGGAAGTGACCCATATTAATCTGAATGACAACAGCATCGAGGGCATACGCGATACCACGCGCGGCGTATTCAGCGTCCAGTATCACCCGGAGGCGGCGCCTGGCCCGCACGATTCACTTTACCTGTTCGACGAGTTTGTGAATCACGTGCACAGGGACGCGGCAAGTTAAACACTGCGCTCCCGGGTGAAGAAACGGGGAGACCATGCCGGCACGCAGGGATATCCAGACCATCATGGTGATCGGCTCCGGCCCGATCGTCATCGGCCAGGGCTGCGAGTTTGATTACAGCGGCGTGCAGGCCTGCAAGGCCCTGCGCCGGGAGGGCTACCGCATTGTGCTGGTGAACTCCAATCCCGCCACCATCATGACGGACCCGGAGTTTGCCGATGCCACCTACGTCGAACCGCTGACCCCTGAAATTTGCGAACTGATTATCAGGGCCGAGAAACCCGACGTCATACTTCCCACCGTGGGCGGCCAGACCGCGCTCAACCTCGCGCTTGAGTTGCGCGACAAGGGCATTCTGGACAAATATGAAATCGAACTGATCGGCGCGTCCACCGACAGCATTGAGGTGGCCGAAGACCGCCTCCTCTTTCGCAATGCCATGGACGAGATCGGCCTGCGCTCTCCCCAAAGTGAAGTGGTCGACAACATCGACGATGCCCTCAAGGCCGCCGAGGGGCTGGGCTATCCGGTGCTGGTGCGTCCATCCTTCACCCTTGGCGGCTCGGGCGGAGGCGTGGCCCACTCCGTCGAAGAGTTGAAAGCGGTGGCGGAACGCGGCCTGAAAGAGAGCCCGGCGGGTGAGATCCTGGTGGACATGAGTCTGCTTGGCTGGAAGGAATACGAACTGGAGGTCATGCGCGATTACAGCGGGAACTTCGTCGTCGTCTGTTCCATCGAAAATCTGGACCCGATGGGCGTACACACCGGCGACAGCATCACGGTGGCGCCGGCGCAGACCCTGACCGACAGGGAGATGCAGCGTCTGCGCGATATGGCGCGCGAGATTTTGCAAAGAATCGGCCTGGCGACGGGCGGCGCCAACGTGCAGTTTGCCGTCAACCCGGACGATGGCGAGGTGTACGTCATCGAGATGAACCCGCGCGTGTCGCGTTCCTCGGCGCTGGCCAGCAAGGCCACCGGTTTCCCGATCGCCAAGCTGGCAGCCTTGCTGGCGGTGGGCTATCGCCTGGATGAGATCCCCAACGACATCACGCGCGAGACGCCGGCCAGCTTCGAGCCATCGCTGGACTACGTGGTCGTCAAGATTCCTCGCTGGAATTTCGAGAAATTCACGGGCGTGCAGCACGTGCTGGGCCCGCAGATGAAGGCGGTGGGGGAGGTGATGGCCATCGGGCGCACCTTTCCCGAGGCGCTGCAAAAGGGCGTGAGGTCGCTTGACATTGGCGAGCCCGGCTTCGCCGACAGCGTCAGCGAAGAGAGCGCTGCGCTGGACGTGCCGACGGCCCAGCGACTGTTTCAGGTGGCGAGCGCCCTGTATCGCGACATGCCGCTGGAGGCGATCGCCAGGGAAACGGGATTTGACCCCTGGTTTGTCCAGCAAATGATTGACACCGTTCACATTCAGCAATCGGTGACCGAACCCCGCGTGAGTCTGGACCAGCTGGACCGCGAGACATTGCTCGCCTTGCGGCGCCAGGGCTTCAGCGATGTGTCGCTGGCCCGGCTGCTTGAGACGGATGAAACGTCGCTCAGGCGCCGCCAGCAGGAACTGGGCCTGCGTCCCTCCTTTTACCGGGTGGATACCTGCGCCGCCGAGTTTGAGGCGAAGACTCCCTATCTGTATTCCACCTGGGAAATGGACGATGAAGCCGAGCCCGGCGACCGGCGCAAGGTGATTGTGCTGGGCGGCGGCCCCAACCGCATTGGCCAGGGTATCGAGTTCGACTATTGCTGTGTGCACGCCTGCTTCGCGCTGCGTGACCTGGGTTTCGAGACCATAATGGTCAATTGCAATCCCGAAACCGTCAGCACGGATTACGACACGGCGGACCGCCTGTATTTCGAGCCGCTGACAGCGGGTGACGTCCTGAACATCATTGAAGAAGAACGACCGGAAGGCGTACTGGTGCAGTTCGGCGGTCAGACGCCGCTCAACATCGCCGGTGCCCTGCACGAGGCCGGCGCGCCGATCATCGGCACGCCCTTTGAAGCCATCGACCTGGCCGAGGACCGCGAACGCTTCGGCGCCCTGATGAACTCGCTGGGCATCCGCCAGCCGGCCGGTACCACCGCCAACTCGCGCGAGGAGACCCTGGCGGCCGTACGGGAAATCGGCTTCCCCCTGCTGGTCAGGCCCAGTTACGTGCTTGGCGGCCGGGGCATGGCGATCATCTATGACATGCAGGGGCTGAACGCCTGGCTGGATGAAAACCTTGACCTGGTTGGCCTGCCGCTGTTGATGGACCGTTTTCTGGAGAGCGCCATGGAAGTGGACGTGGATGCGCTCTGCGACGGCGACCGCGTGACCATCGGCGGCATCATGCAGCACATCGAAAACGCCGGCGTCCACAGCGGGGATTCCGCCTGCGTCCTGCCCGCCTGGAAGCTCGGCATGATCGAGCTTGAGACCATTCGCGACTACACCAGGCGCATTGGCCTGGCGCTGGGTGTGCGCGGCCTGTTCAACATTCAGTTCGCCATACAGGATGACGAGGTATACGTGCTGGAAGCGAACCCGCGCGCCAGCCGCACCGTGCCCTTCGTCAGCAAGGCCACCGGCATTCCCCTCGCGCGTTACGCGGCGGAAATCGCCGCCGGCAAGACGCTGGTCGACCTCGACTTCCTGGAAGAACCGCATGTTGACGGCTTTTTCATCAAGGAAGCCGTATTGCCCTTCCGCAAGTTTCCTGGCGCGGATGCCAGGCTCTCGCCCGAGATGCGCTCAACCGGCGAGGTGATGGGACACGCCTCCAGTTTCGGCCACGCCTTTGTGAAGGCCCAGATGTCCACCGGGACGAGCCTGCCGACCAGCGGTGTCGTCGCCATCAGCGTCAGCAACGAGGACAAGGGTGAAATCGCGGCCATCGCGCGCGACTTTCATCGCATGGGCTTCGAGCTGGTCGCGACCGCGGGCACGGCGCGCATGCTGGACGTGGTGGGCGTTCCGGCCCGCCCGGTCCGCAAGGAAGACGAGGAAAGCCCGAACATCATTGACCTGCTGCGCAGCGGTGAAGTTGCGCTCGTGATCACGACTCCCACGGACAGGCAAAACCACAGCGATGGTTCGCTGATGCGCAGTTCCGCCTGGCAATTCGGGGTGCCCATCATCACCACCCTCCAGCAGGCGGCGGCGGCGGCGCGGGGCATACGGGACATCCGGGAAAGGCCGCTGCAGGTGCGCAGCCTGCAGCAGCATCACGCCCTGCAGGCCGACTGACCCCGCAATTCCGCATGCCGTCTCACTTCATGTCAGATCGCACTTCATGATGCTGGAAGTCGGCAAAATCCCTGTGTTACACTTGCCCTGACAAGGACGCATCAGGTGAACGGAGACCCGGTGACCGAAAGCCATGAGCGTTATCTGCAGGAAGTACTGATCTCCGAGGAAGCCTTGCAACAGCGCATCGCCGAACTGGGAAAGGAAATTACAAGCGATTACCGGGACTGCCCGGCGCTACTGCTCGTCTGCGTGCTAAAGGGCGGCATCCTCTTTCTGGCTGACCTGATGCGCCACATTCAGGTGCCCCACGCCATCGACTTTCTGGCAGTTTCCAGCTACGGCGTCGGCGCGCGCGTTTCCCGTGGCGAGGTCCGCATCATGATGGACCTCAGTTCACAGGTGGCCGGCCAGCACGTCCTGATCATCGAGGACATCATCGACAGCGGTCACACCTTGCGCTACGTCATGGACATGCTGCTGGCGCGCCGGCCGGCCAGCCTCAGGCTGTGCGCCCTGCTCAACAAGGCCGCGCGGCGCACGGTGGACATCACGGTGGACTACACGGGCTTTGAGATTGAGGATCGCTTCGTCTTTGGCTACGGGCTTGATCTGGACGAAAGGTATCGCAACCTGCGCTTCGTTGGCGTGGCCGATCTGACGAAAGCGGTCGATGCCTGAAGCGGAGCCCCGCCAGCCATACCGGCCCCTGCACTGGCCTGAACTGATTTTTCGTTTGCAGCGCGTCAGCGTTGACGCCGGCCAACCCGTGTACATCGTTGGCGGTGCCGTGCGGGATGCCCTCCTGGGCCGGCCGGTGCACGACGTCGATCTGGCGCTGGCTTCCGGTGGCATTCGACTGGCGCGACGCATCGCCAACGAACTCCAGGGGGACTTTTACGTTCTGGACGGCGAACGTGACGTGGGGCGGGCGCTGCTGGCCTCTGAAAGCGGCCCTGTTCTCGTCGACGTGGCGCGCTTTCGCGGGCAGGGCCTGCCGGCGGACCTGATTGAACGCGATTTCACCGTCAATGCCATGGCGGTGGATCTTTGCCAGGACGTCAACCTGATCATCGACCCGGCTGGAGGAGAAGCGGACCTGCGGGCGAAAGTGCTGCGCCAGTGCAGTTCGCGTTCCCTGCGGGATGACCCCCTGCGCGCCCTGCGTGCCATCAGGCTGGCCGCCGGCCATAGCCTCAGGATAGAACCGGAAACCCGCCAGGCCATGGCGGAGGTGCGCGGCCGTCTCGGCAACGTTTCCGCCGAACGGGTGCGGGACGAGTTTTGGCGCCTGCTGGCCCTGCCGCAGGCCGTCGCGGCGCTGCGCGCTGCCGACGTCGCCGGACTGCTGCACGTCATCCTGCCGGAGGTCAGAACGCTTTCCTGCCGGCCGGCGAGCAATGAAGACTTCAGCGATCGCTGGCAGCAGACCCTGGCCACCCTGACGAACCTGCAACACATCGTCTCGGCCTTCGGGCCACGCCGGGACGACCAGCACGGCGCCTCGTTTGGGCCGGGCATGCTGGTCATCCAGCTTGACCGCTGGCGACCGCAACTGCAGCAGCATTTGCAGCATCTGTGGCCCGGTCAACGGCCGCATCGCGCCCTGTTGTTGCTGGCAGCCATGTATGGCGGCAGCGAAAACCCGGGCGTGGCAGCGGCCCAGGTCAGGGAGCGCGCCAGGGCCCTGCGCCTCTCCAACGCCGAAGGTGAGCGTCTTGCCGCCATGCTGCGTTGGCAGGACGCGGCCCTGCAGCTGGAAGATTTGTCAGACCTGTCCCTGTACCGCTTCTGGCGGGATGCCGGCATCGCCGGTCTGGATGCCTGTCTGCTGGCTGCGGCGCGCGTACTGGGCGAGGCCGGCAACCGTCTCGATCAGGAACACTGGCTGGAGTGCGTCGACCGCCTCAGCGTTATGCTTCAGGCGCGCTTCGAGCGCCACGACAGCCTGCTGGCGCCACCGGCGCTGCTGGATGGTCACGTGTTGATGCGCGCCCTGAACCTGCCGCCCGGTCCGCAGATTGGCATACTGCTGGAGCGGATCCGCGAGGCACAGGTTGCCGGTGAGGTCACGACTGCGGACGAGGCGCTGCTGGCGGCGCGGAACTGGCTGGCGGCGCAAGGTCAGCGCTGACCCGCGTTACGCGGCACCTGTGGCGTCCCTGACCCGGAAATACCACAGCAGCGTATTGCCATATCTTCGTTCGTCAAACGGAGCCAGGCGCTCCAGACTGCAGTCCTGCCTTTCTTTCGGGTCGATCTGCACAATGACAATGCTGTCGTCATGCGTCCAGCCCGGCAGTTCATCAATCAGGCGCAGGGTCTCCAGCCACAGGCCCTGATACTGGGGTGGCGCAATGTAGATGACGTCGAAGGGCTGCTGCACAGCGCTGCGTAGCCAGGACAGGACGTCGGCGCGTTGCACCATGGCGCGCTCATGCACCCTGGCCAGTTGCAGGTTTTCCCGAATGATGCGCAGCGCGCGCGCATCCCGCTCCACCAGCACGGCACTGGCGCCGCCGCGGCTGAGCGCTTCAATGGCGACGCTCCCGGTCCCGGCATAGAGATCCAGAAAGCGGGCGTGCACGATGCGGCGCCCCAGCTTGCTGAAGCAGGCCTCCTTGACGCGGTCCATCACCGGGCGCGAGCCGTCGCCCGGCACCAGTTTCAGGCGTCGACCTTTCGCTGTACCCGCGATGACGCGAATGGCCATCAGCCGCCAACGCCGCCAGGTTCAACCGCCTGGCGCAGCGCGCGCAGGTTGGACAGGGGCGTTGAGACCAGCAGGGGAGAACCGGGAGCCAGGATGAAACGGCGTCCGCCGCAGAGTTGTCGGGCAGCGCGCGCCCGGTTCAGGACGCTTGCCGGCGTTCCATCATGCAATTGTTCGCGGGCAGAAACCCCGCAACAGGCGGCCCCGGTCAGTTGGGAGCGACCGGCGACGAGATCCGGGCCGCCCTCCTGGTCATCCCAGTTCACGGCCGACAGGCTCAGTTCGCCGGCAAGCTGAAAAATCGGCGCGCCGGCGGGGAAGCGCGCCATGTTGAACCACCAGCTGGCCGGCAGGCGGTCCAGAATGGCCTTGTCGAATTCCCAGCCAAAGCGGCGGTATTCCTCTTCAGACACCAGGTCGTAACTGGCCAGCGACAGGTCATAACAGATGCCCGCCAGCGGGAAGTGTCGCATTTCATCGATGATGCGCAGCGTGCCGGTTGCCAGCGCGTCAAGCCCGGTGCGCAGGCGATCCGGCTGCTGTCGCAAATGCCTTGTCAATCGTTGCTGCCCCGCCAGTTGCGCCGCCTGGGTAAACGGGGAGGGCAGGGAAACCATGACGGGAGTGTCATCGTCCAGGCCGGTCAGCACCAGACGCAGGGCCTGCATTTGTCTGGCGATGACTCCGCGCTGGGGTGACAGGGGGCGCAGGTTGCTCCAGTCCAGTGAACGTTGCACGACGTGGCGCGTGACCTGGCGTGTGCCGTCCAGCGCCCCGCGCCATTCATCCTGCAGGCCGTGATCCAGCACCGCCCAGTGGTTGGCGGGCAGCACGAGCAGGAAATCCATGTCATGGCTGCGCTGGAAATCGATCAGAACACGCGCGAAATCGGCGGCGCGCTGGTCATCTCCGGGCCAGTGGCGCCAGAAGGCCACCGGCGTACGATCGGTCGGTTCGCCGGCGAAGGTCCGGACGAGCCGCTCGCGTTTGTTCACCCGCTTCCTTCGGTTTCGGCGATGCGCTGGGTCAACATGCGCGCCAGCATGGTCAGCCGATCGTCTTCCGGCGTGCGAATGCGGTCATCGGCACTGTCGCTGTGTTTCTCTTCCTGCACTTGCTGGCCTCGCTCGACCAGCGTCAGCGCTTCACGAAAGCTGCTGACGGCCGCTGTTGACATACCGGCAGCCTTTTGCGCGATGCCCAGCCCGTAACGGGCGTCGATGTCGTCCGGGTGCGCCTTCACAATCTGCGCGAAGGCATCCATGGCGGCGGCGCTGTTGCCTTCCCGCTGCTCTTGCCAGGCGCGTCGCACCTGGTCATCGACCTTGCCGGCTGCCATGTCACCCTCCCGTCTGCTGCGTGTCACCCCAGGAATTGTAGTGCGCCTTGCGCGCCAGGGCAAGCGCTCCAGGCCGCTTGAGATTCATTCATCCCGCTGTTATGCTGCTGCTGTGGCTGCAGACCTTGAGATCCGCAGGGCGAGGCCGGGCGATTTGCCCCGCATGGCAGCGTTGTGGCTGGAAACGGCGGCTCTGCAGCGACTTGGCGATCCCCGGCTGCAACTGGCGCCAGACGCCGCCCGCCGGCGCGAAGCGGCCATGCGGGACTGGCTGGAGGACCCCGCTTACTGTTTGCTGGTGGCGCTGACCGGGTCGCAAATCGCCGGCTACATCATCGGTTGCGAGCGCGCCGCGCCGCCCGGGCTGCTGCCGCAACGCAGGGGACACGTGCTGGAAATGACGCTGGATCCGCACAGCGACGTTAATGGCCCTGGCGGTGTGCTGTGGCCGGAACTCTGCCGCTGGTTTCAGCAACGGGGTCTGAACGAGGTCATCGTGCACGCAAGCGCCCGACAGCCGGTGGAACAGGCCTTCTGGCGCAGTCTGGCTGCCACCGAGCTGACGGACCTGTTCTGGATGAAGCTGTGATTCGGCCGGCCGTGGCAAGTGATGCCGTGGCGATCGGGCGTCTGTGGGAGAAACTGGTCGCCTGTCATCAGGAGCTGGATGACAAGATGCCGCGCGCCACGGCCGATGGCGCCATGCGCTACGGTCGCAGCCTCAGCGATCGTCTGGAGGACAGCCACACCCGGGTGTTCGTCGCCGAAAGGGATGGACGCGTGGTCGGTTACGTCCTTGGTGTGGTCGTGGACCTGTTGCCCGAAATGTTTGAACAGCAGGCCGGCGGCTTTCTGGCGGATATCTTTGTCGAGGCGGACTGCCGCCGTCAGGGCCTTGGTCGGGCCCTGGTCAGCGCCCTGACCGACTGGTTCAGGCAACAGGGACTGCAGTACTATGAATGGCACGTCCCGGCCCGCAATCCTGACGCGGTGGCGTTCTGGCACAGCATGGGCGGGACGCCCTGGCAACTCCGCATGCGCGCAGAACTGTAGGGAAACCATTATGACAGAGGCCCTGTATCTGGAAGACAGTTACCTGCGCAACTTCAGCGCGCGTGTCAGCGCCGTCGATGAGGCGCAGCGGGCCGTGTTGCTGGATCGCAGCGCCTTTTACCCGGGCGGCGGAGGCCAGCCCTGCGATACCGGGACGCTGCAATACGGTGACAATGTGCTGACGGTGAAGCAGGTCAAACGCGGTCACCTGCATGTTGTGGAAGGAGATTTGCCGCCTGTCGGGGCCGGGGTACAGGGTGAACTGGACTGGGAGCGACGTTACCGGTTGATGCGCACGCACAGCGCCATGCACATTCTCTGCGGCGTGGTGTGGCGTGACTATGGCGCCAGCGTCACCGGCGGCAACATGCAGCCCCTGCGCGGCCGGCTCGACTTCGAGTTTGAGCGCATGCAAAAGGAACTGGTCGCCGACATTGAGGCCGCCATCAACGTGGAGGTCGCTGCCGAACGGGACATTCACGTCCGGCTTCTGCCGCGGGAAGAGGCCTTTCAGATTCCCGACCTGATTCGCACGAAGATCAATCTCTTGCCGGAAGGCATTCAGCAGGTGCGCACGGTCGAGATCGAAGGGCTGGACCTGCAGGCTGATGGCGGCACGCACGTGGCCAACACGCGCGAGATCGGGCCCCTGCGCGTCGCTGAATATCGCAGCAAGGGCCGCATAAACAAGCGCATCACCCTCCAGCTCTGAATCAATTTGACCATGCGCCGTCTCCATGCCACTGGCCCACGCGAACGCTTTCTGGCCAGCGGCATGTATCAGCAGCCGGACGGCTTGCTGGAACACTGGAGCATCCACGACGTTGGTCACGGCGCCTGGTTTGTGCGCGTCGATCGTGACGGCCGTGCCGCCGGCCAATGCAGCCTGTTGCAGGAAGCGCTGCGCAATGCCGGGGGCTTCTTCGAGCGTGTCGATCAGCAGCTGTATGGCCCGGACGGACGACCTGTTTCACGATTGCGTTGCACGCGCTTTGCCCGCGGCGTGGAATTGTCGGCAATTGACCAGTCTGGCCGGAATGAAACAGGTATCGACCTGGACCCTGATTTCCTGATCGTCCCGCCGGGCAGCCTGCTGTCCGGCATGGCGCTCGCCAGGGCAGCGCGCATGGCGCAGCCGGTACCCCTGTTGCGTGTGATGCAGAGTGGGGAACAACTGCTGTGGCGGACATGCAGCGCCACAGTCGAGTGCCCGGCGGACGCAAGCGTTTCCGTGGACGGCCGGCCGCTGTCGGCCAGGGCCTGTGGCTGGAGCTGTTCGGCGGAGCGCGTCTGGCTGGACAGACACGACGTCGCCCTGCGTCTGGATGATGGCGCCCGCTGCATCCGGCTGAGCCGTTACGCCCGTCGTCATGGTTGACTTCCTGCGCCTTCGCCTGGGCACAACCCGCCTGCGCGCCCTCGTCCTGCTGCTGGCCCTGACCGGGCTGGCCAGCCTGGTGCTCAATGCCTTCGATGCCGAAGCCCTGGCCTGGGTCACACCCGTGCAGACCCTGCTGGCGCTGAGCGTGCCGGCTGGAGCCGTGATCATTTTGCTGGCCGGCATGGAGCCCTCGGCGCGGACGCGCTGGCTGGCGATTCTCATTCCCGTGGCCGGCGCGCTCCTGCTCATTATGGTCGTCGAACAGGGCCTCAGATTGCCGCTGGCCGGCGTGGCGCTGGGCTGGATGCTGGCCGGCTGGTTTCTTTTTCGGCCGCGCCAGCCGCGCCAGGTGCAGCAGGCTATCCGCGCCATGCGCCGCGGCGATCATGAGGCAGCCCGGGCAGCCATGGACGCGCTGATCGGGGCGGAACCGGATGTGCCCGCCCACTATCGATTGCGGGCCGAAATGCACCGTCTTGCCGGCGATCTTGCCGGCGCGCAACGCGATTACCGCCACATGACGCGGCTGGCAGCGCAGGACGCCGGCGCCTGGAACGGTCTGGCCGAGGTCCTGTTGCAGGCGGGACGTCATGAAGCGGCGCATGAGGCCGCCTTGCGCGCCCACAGCCTGGCGGCGGGAGACTGGGTTGCCGGCTACAACCTGGGCATGATCGAGGACCGCCTGAATCTGCCGCAGGAAGCGCTGCAACATGTTGGCGAGGCGCTGGCCGTGAACGTCCCTGATGCGCGCCATCGGCTTCTGCTGCGCCTGTATCAACTGCGCGCGTTGATGCGGCTGGGAGACAGGGATGGCGCAGCCAACGCCCTGCAACATTTGCAGGCGGAACACAGGGGCCTGGCGGAATGGCAAACCCTGCTGGCGCACGAGCAGGCGGAGCCCTTGCGTCGCGTGCTGGCGCAAGACGTTGAGTTGGCCCAGGCGCTGATGGAAGACGATATCTCGCCGGAGTGTCTGATCGATGGGCCGGCCGGCGGGTCCCCCGGCACGTGATTCACATTCTGGGGGAATTCTGGCGCGGCCTGCAGGCCTGGGAGCGGCCGGCGCGCGTCGCGCTGGTGCTGGGTCTGCTCGGGCTGATACCCATGCTATGGCTGTGGCTGGCCGGGCCGACAGAACTGCGCCGCGCCGGTCTGGCCGGGCTTTGTGGCCTGGGGCTTGGGCTGCAGGTCGTCTTCATGTGGGCCTGGCGCGGTCTGCTGAGCGACTGGAGCCAGGCGCAGCGTCTTTACCTTGATGGAGATTTCGAAGGCGCCTGCCGTCTGCTGCAGACCAGAAGGGCGGCCGGCAATGCCGACATGCGCTCCCTCACCCTGCTGGGCAACGCCCTGCGCATGCGCGGCCTGCTCAACGAAAGCGAGCTTGTCCTGCGCGAGGCGACGGAACTGCGTCCTGACCACGCCTTCCCCCTGACCGGCCTTGGGCGTACCCTGCTGGCCCGGGGGCGCTACAGCGAGGCAGTCGCGACAGTGCAGGCAGCGTTGGACAAGAATGCGCCCGCCGTCGTGGAACTCGACCTGGGGGAGGCGCTGTACCTGGCAGGTGATGTTGCGGCGGCCATTCAGCCCCTGCAGACGGGCCTGGTCGCAACCAGCGATCCGGGACGTCGCCTGGTGGCGTCGCTGTTGTTGCATCAGGCGGGCGCTGCGGAGTATCCGGCGGCGCAGCTTTGCGCCGGGGGCCGGCCGTGGATCGAAGCCCAGGCGACCCGCCATGCCGACACTGACTATGGCAGCGCCATGGATGCCTTGCTGCGCGCGCTGGACGGGGAGGAAAATATCCCCGGTTGAATTGCGGGCGTCCCCGGGATTATTATCAGCGGGTCGGAACACAGGCAGGAGGTGCTTTCGTGGCAGCGAGGCAATCGCCCGCGCCGCGGTTCATTCCGCACTGACGATGCTGGTCGGACATTTTCGATCGCCTTTGCCGGCATGACAGGAAAGGAATGAGCCATGTTTAAGGCTGTTGACTCACGGGTCGACATCCAGCAACTCGAACAGGAACAACTCGCGTTCTGGCGCGAGCATGACATTTTTCGGCGCACGATGGACGAGCGCGAGGGCGGCCCCGGCTTCGTGTTTTACGAAGGCCCGCCCACGGCCAACGGCAAACCTGGCAGCCACCATGTACTTTCGCGCGCCTTCAAGGACATGTTCCCGCGCTACAAGACGATGCAGGGCTATTACTGCCTGCGCCGCAGCGGCTGGGATACGCATGGCCTGCCCGTCGAGATCGAGGTGCAAAAGGAACTTGGCCTGAAGGGCAAGGAAGACATCGAAGCCTATGGCGTGGCTGAATTTAACGAGAAATGCCGCGAGAGCGTCCAGCGTTACATTTCCGATTGGGAAGAGCTGACCGAGCGCATCGCCTTCTGGGCAGATCTCGACAATCCCTACGTCACCTTCACCAACGACTACATTGAGAGCGTGTGGTGGATCCTGCGCCAGTTGTGGGACAAGGGTCTGATTTACCGCGGCCACAAGGTCGTGCCCTACAGCCCCAGTTCCGGTACGCCGCTCAGCAGCCATGAGGTGTCGCTCGGTTACAAGACGGTGACCGACCCGTCTGTCATTGTGCGCTTCCCCTTGCGGGATGCGCCTGGCGTTTCCTTCCTCGCCTGGACGACGACTCCCTGGACCCTGCCCGGCAATGCGACGCTGGCGGTGGGCGCGGACATCGTCTACGTACAGGTGGAAGGGCCCGGCCCGAATGGCGAGCCCGAGCAGTTGATACTGGCGGAGGGGCTGGTAGCGCAGGTCCTGGAGCAGCCGGAGCGTTATCGCGTGCGGCGCCGTTTGCGCGGCAGCGAACTGGCCGGCCTGCATTACGTGCCGCTGTACACCTTCCTGCCCACGGAAAAGAATTACGCCTACGTCGTGACGGCCGATTTCGTCAGCACGGACGATGGCACGGGCATCGTCCACGTAGCGCCGGCCTACGGCGTCGACGACATGGCCCTGGGTGAGAAGCACGATCTGCCCCTCTTCCGCACGGTCGTGGAGGACGGGCGCTTCGTCGAGCAGGCGACGCCCTTCAGCGGCATGTGGTTCAAGGACGCCGACGCGGAAATCATCCGCGACCTGCGGGAACGCGGGTTGATGTATAGCGTCGGGACCTATGAGCACAGCTATCCACACAACTGGCGCGACGACGAACCCCTGATGTACTACGCGCGCGAGACCTGGTTCATCCGGTCGACCGAATGTCGCCAGGCGTTAATTGATCTGAACCAGACGATCAACTGGGTGCCCGGGCACATTCGGGACGGGCGCTTTGGCAACTGGCTGGAAGACCTGAAGGACTGGTCACTGGGTCGTGAGCGCTACTGGGGGACGCCCCTGCCCGTCTGGATCGACGAGAGCAACGGCGACATGCTTTGCGTCAGCAGCCTGGCCGAACTGGAGCAACTGGTCGGTCATGCGCTGCCGGATCTCGATCTGCACCGGCCCTGGATCGACGACATCGTTTTCCCCAACCCGCAGGGCGGCGGCACGATGCGCCGGACGCCGGAGGTCATCGACGTCTGGTTTGACAGCGGCGCGATGCCCCTGGCCCAGTGGGGCTATCCCCACAAGGGACGGGTGGAATTCGAGGGACAGTTCCCGGCGGATTACATCTGCGAAGCCGTCGACCAGACGCGCGGCTGGTTTTTCTCACTGCACGCCATCAGCTCCATGCTCTTCGAGGAAGTCTCCTTCCGCAACGTGATTTGCCTCGGGTTCATTCTGGACCACGAGGGCAAGAAAATGTCGAAGAGCCGCGGCATCGTCGTCGACCCCTGGGAGGTCATCAACAGCCAGGGCGCCGATGCCATGCGCTGGTACTTCTATTCAGCCGGGCCGCCAGGCGACAACAAACGATTCTCGATCGAAATGGTCGCTGAAGTCGTGCGCAAATTCTGGTCGACGCTGTGGAACACCTACAGCTTCTTCGTGACCTATGCCAACCTGGATGGCTGGACGCCGCACAGTCCCCGGCCGGCGGTTGAGGACCGTGACCCGCTGGACCGGTGGGTGTTGTCCGAACTGCATCAAACGATCGTGACGGTCACGGAAGCCTGCGACAACTTCGATGCGCCCAATGCGACGCGCCCGGTTCAGGCCTTTGTGGAGGCCCTGAGCAACTGGTACGTGCGCCTCAGTCGGCGCCGCTTCTGGAAGAACGAGCAGGATACGGACAAGGCCGGTGCCTACGCCACCCTGTATGAATGCCTGGTGGCCACCAGCCAACTGATCGCCCCGGCCATGCCCTTTCTGAGCGAGGCACTGTATCGCAATCTTGTGGCCGGCGCGGACGAAGCGGCGCCTCCCAGCGTGCATCTGTCGCGCTGGCCTCAGGCGGACATGCAACTCATCAAGACGGACCTGATGAAGGAGATGCAGGCGGTGCGCCAACTGGTGCGCCTCGGCCTCGCGGCCCGCAACGAGGCCGGCATCAGGGTCCGTCAGCCGCTCGCCGCCGCCCATTTCGTGCTGCGGCCCGATGAGGATCCCGCGATCCTGGCGCCCTATGCTGACCTCGTGCGCAGCGAGATGAATGTGAAACAGCCACACTTTGTGGCCGCCGCCGAGGCCGGGAGCCTGGTGCGGGAAGTGGTCAGTCTGAATCCCTTGCCGAGGCAACTGGGCAGAAAGTTTGGCGCGGACTTCCCGAGGGTGCAGTCGGCCCTGCGCGATGCTGACCAGGACAGCCGGCGGACCTACGCCCGGCAGCTTCAGGCCGGCGATTCCGTCACCCTGCAGCTGGATGGCCGGGAGTTTGAAGTCGCCGCGGACGACGTGGAAGTGAACATCGCCAGCGAGGTGCCGGAGGGCCATGTCCTGGCTGCGGAAAACAGTTACATGGCCGTGCTGGACGTCCGTCTGGACCAGGCGTTGCTGGAGGAAGGGCTCGCGCGCGAGGTGGTGCGGCGGGTGCAAACCCTGCGCCGTGAGGCGGATTTCAGCCTGAACGACCGCATCGCCATCCGCTATCAGGCCGGGGGCGACCTGGCCGGGGCCATCGTCCGCTTTGCCGACAGCATCTGTGGCGAAACCCTGTGTGATCGCCTGGAAGCGGGGGAGGCCGGTGAAGGCTGGCAGCTGGGTGAATACCGCATCGGCACAGAGCGTCTGGCGCTTGGGGTAAAACAGCTCTCGCAGTAACCGGATTTGTGCGTATAGACCAAATGACAGGCACAACGGCGTGCGCCAGTGTGATCCTGTTCACATTTCCCGGCGACGACTGTCGAATTTCGTGCAATATCGCCATATCAGATACTTGAAATTGTCGTTAATGACGATAATATTCAGTTGAATTGGCGTCCACGCAGCATCCGCAACAAGGGATTGTAAATGTCGACGAGCCATACCGTATCCGTTCAGGCCCTCATGCAGTTTGCCTTGCCGCTGGGCACTACACTGGTCACCGGCAACGCCGCGGCCCGCATCAACTGGTCCGTCACCATTCGGGCGCAGCCGCCGGCCCTGCCGGACATCTCCAGCGGGGAAATGGTGTTGCTGTCCATGAGTATGTTGCGTGCCTACAACCGCCGGATTTCCCTGGCCGAAGTCATTGAGAGCCTGGCGAACGAGGGCGTGCAGGTCATCGCCGTGCGGGACGCCATTCCGGACGCCGCGAGAGCCGCTGCGATCAACCGCAACGTGAGCCTGCTGGCCTTGCCGCCGGACAGCAACCTGACCAGCATTGAACGCGCCGTCAACACCCTTATCGTCAATCAGGCAGCCCAGCTCAACCAGCGCGCCCTGGAGATTCAGCGGCAACTGACCCGCCGGGCTGCTGAAAACCACGATCTGACCAGCCTGTTACAGATCGTCGCGCGGGCGACAGCCTGCCCCGTTGTGTTGCACGATGAAGCCGGCACACTGATGGCGCGGGTGTTGCCAAATCTCGCCCGCCGGCCGGCCGGCCGGGACCGTGCCAAAGACTATCCGCAGGAAGTATTCCATAACTGGCTCAAACGGGACGCCCCCGTCAGCGAAGGCAACGTTGTTTCCAGTCCGGCGGGACACACGACGGCGCTGCTGGTCGAGAAACGGGTGGCCGGCTGGCTGTCGCTGGTCACTTACGAGCAACCGCTGGACGAGTTTTCGCGTCTGGTGCTGGGCCATGGCGCCGACGTCTGCGCCATAGAGCTGGCGCGCAATCGCGCCATCGCCTTCGCCGTGGAACAGGCGCGCGGCGACTGGGTACAGATGTGGCTCAGCGGCGTTCAGGCCGATGACGACATGATGGCCTCACGCGCCCGCCAGGCGGGCTTCGACCCGGACGGCACCAGTATGGTCTCCGTGTTCCATGCCAATGGCGACCTGGGCCGGGAACCCCTTGAATCCCTGGCCGGGCTGGTCAGGGATGACATGCAGCGGCGACAGCTGGAAGGAGCCGTGGGGCAGTACGTGGACATGATCGTTGCGCTCTATCCCGTCAGGAATGGCGCCCGCCCCGCCCGCATCCGCGACATCATCAACGATCAACGCAATCTGCTGGCCACGCGGGTGAATTCGGGGCAAATTGGCGTCGGGATCAGCCGGCCCTGCTGCGGGCTGGCCGCCATGCGGGAAGCGTGGCGCGAGGCCCGCGATGCCCTGGGCATCGCCAACGAACTGGGTGATGGCGACCAGGTCACCTATTACGGAGACCTCAAGCTTTATCAGTTGCTGCTGGCGCTGAAGGAACACAACCTGCAGGACCTTGAACGCTTTCACGACGCCACCCTGGGCACGCTGCTCGAACATGACGAGCGTCGGCAGGGCGAATACATCCGGACCCTGAACGGCTTCTTCCAGACCAACGGCAATCTGGCCAGGGCCGCCAAGGAACTGGATGTACATCGCAATACACTGGTCTACCGTCTGGAACGCATTAACAACCTGACCAATCTGAACCTGGACGACGCCGAAAATCGCCTGATCCTGCATCTGGCGCTCAAGATTCAGCGCGTCCTTGCGACTGTGCCGGGCGTCCAGAACACTGTCGCCTGAACCCTGCATACTTCAGCAGGCGTACAGGTCCCCTTCAAACTTGATCTTGCGTCGGTCTTCCGGCACGCAGATCGCCAGGGCCAGGTAAATCACTGGCGTCGGCACGCCCGTCAGGGCAAGCAGGACGAAACCCAGGCGTACGATTGTCGGGTCCAGCCCAAGCCATTCCGCCAGCCCGCCGCATACACCGGCCAGTTGCCGGTCCCTGCGCGAGCGAAAGAGTCGGCCCTTCATGGTTTCCCTCCACCGAACCAGTCTGTCACTGTCAACTGATACGTTGCAGGGTCGGCCAGGTTGTAACATTCAGGCCCGCGGGCAGCGGCGACGGCTACTGTTCCGGTTCGTGCTTCAGGGGTGAAATGCGGATGAAGTAGTCCTGCGGCCTGGATTTCAGGTTGTAGAGGTGCTGAACGGCATCTGCCTGCCGGTTTTCCTCAAGCGTATTGATATAGGTATCGAGCAATTCGCGCACGTCGCCGATATCGCTTTCGTCCAGTGGATATATTTCCACCGTGGCCCCCGGCGCTATGCGGCTGCGAATGGCGTCGACAGTCAGGTTCATGTCCGGCTGGATGCGTTGGTAAATCACGCCCCCGGTCATGCCGGCGCACATCCAGGGTCCGGGATCGCCCAGCACCAGGGCGCGCCCCGAGGTCATGTACTCGAAGGCGTAGCCTTTCAGGTGCGCCCGGGCGCCGATTCCGCCGAGATCGTCACGCAGCGGTTCTGTAAGTTCACCACCGAAGACCACGTCCGCGCCGCTGAAGCGGATACAGGCGCGCGTATCGGCAGTTCCCTGCACGATGAAGAATCCGCCCTGGGCACCGTAGGCGAAGCTTTTGCCGACGGACCCGTCAAGGCGGCGTCCGTTGTGGTTCAGCCCCTTGAGGATGGTGACCTTGCCACCGCGGGCGCACTTGGCGACGCCATCCTGGGCGCCACCCTCAACGATGATGTTCACAGGGGCGTCGGTGAAGGCGCCCAGACCATTGCCGGCAATGGCCGAGTTGCTGAAACTGAGATGAATGTTTTCCATCTTGTGCGCATGCGGGAAGCCGCGTTTCAGGGCGCCGCAAAGATGGGTGCCGAGCGCCCGGTCGCTGGCCATGACACCCTCATCATCATAGGTCATCTCGGTGAAACCCAGGGCAGCGTTATCGGCCAGTTCCTGCGTTATCTGCTTGCTGAGGGTATTGCGCGGTCGGGTCACCAGGCGCCCGACACCCTTCTGCATGCGGGACTTCTGCACGGGCGGCACCGGCTGCATGAGCACGTCCAGATCCAGGCGATCATGCAGGGCCGTTTGCGTCAGCAGGTCCACGCGACCGACAAGGTCCTGCGTTCGGCTGACGCCAAGGCGCGCTGTCCACTTGAGAATGTCGTCACCGAGCATCTGAAACACGTTGCAGATGCCTTCAACGGCCGCTTCATATACACGCGGTTCGAAGGAGGGCAGACCCATCGCCTTCGCTTCTTCCTTCGTCTTGATGTGGGTGGTGATGCCGACGTGGCAGGTGCCTTCCTGACACTTGCGGCAGATGGTGCAGCCGATAGCGACCATGGCCAGGGTCGCAAACCCGACGCGGTCAGCGCCAAGGCACATCATCTTGACCACGTCGCGACCGCTTTTCATACCGCCGTCGCACCACAACTCCACGCGGTCGCGCAGGCCGCTTTCGATGAGGGCCCGATGGGTCAGCCACAGGCCGATCTCCACCGGCAACCCGACGTAGCGCAGGGCGTGCGCGCGCGCCGCGCCCGTGCCGCCTTCGTAGCCGGTGAGGGCGATGATGTCCGCGCCGGCCTTGGCGATGCCAACGGCGATGATCCCGACTCCCGGCACTACCGGTATCTTCACGGAGATGCGGGCATTTGTGTTGGCAGTCTTGAGCTCGTCGATGAGCTGGGCAAGGTCTTCAATCGAATACAGGTCGTGGTTGTTGCTGGGCGAAATCAGCCCCACGCCGGGAACGGTCTGGCGGGCCGCCGCGACCTGCTCGGTCACCTTGAAGCCCGGCAAATGCCCGCCTTCACCTGGCTTGGCTCCCTGGCCAATCTTGATTTCAATCAGCCCGGTCGAATTCAGGAAGGAGACGTTGACGCCAAAGCGGGCAGAAGCCACCTGCTGGCCGCGGTTGTGCGGGTACAGGCCCATCAGTTCCGGCAGTTCGCCGCCCTCGCCATTGACGCAAATGATGTCCAGGCGTTTGGCGGCTTCGGCATAGGCCCTGTAGGCCAGTTCTCCCTGGGAGCCAAAGGACATGGCGGTGATGAGCACCGGCATGGTGTGCCGGCGGCCGTTGCCGGCGACGGTCATGTCCACGTCTTCCGGTTTCAGGGGCTTGTCGCTTTCCTTCAGGCCCAGCGTATGACGCACGGCGATGGGAATCGTGTCCTCCAGATTGAGCAACACGTCCGTGTATTCCTCCAGCGAAAGTTCCCCGTGCGCAACCGACTCGGCCTTTTTCCACATCTTGGGATAAAAGCGGTCGGCGTTGGCCAGCCTGGCCCGCGTATCACCGCGCAGATCGCTGGCGCGCGCTTCGGCGTCCTGCTGAATCGCCTCCCAGGTGAGGCCTCGCTCTGCCGAACCAAAGTAGTTGGGCGTTCCGAAGAGACCGGCAACGCCGTCCGTCAGACCGACGGTGCTGAACGAGTGCCCGTAACCGCGCAATTCATGGCAGCCAATCGTCGAGGTCACCTTCTGCAGGCCGGCCGTCAGGATGCGGACGCTGGCGTCCAGCGCGCGCAGCGTGTCTTCCCGGTTGAGTGGCTTGCGCGCCGGGCGGGGTGCCTTTTTCAGGGCAACGGCGTAAATGACATAGGGGTTGACGGCGTTTGCGCCAAGGCTGATGCACAGCGCCAGGTCATGCAGGCAACGCAGGGCGCCCGAGCGGAGTATGATGCCGGTACGCCGGCGCAGATTGGGTACGTCCGGCGCTTCACGCAGGGCCCGGTCCACAGCGGCGGTCGCCAGAGCCGGATCCACCCACAGACCGTCTCCGGCCAGCGATTCCTCGTCGTCCAGCAGCAGGCAGCGGGCCCCGCCGAGAACGGCGGCGACCGCCTGGGTCTGCAGGCGCCGCAGGGCGCTCTCCACGCTTTCGCCTGGACCGGTGACGAGTGGCAGACGCGTCAACTCTTCACCGAAATACTCACACAGGTCTTCCAGCGTACAACTGCCGTGCCGCCCGCCCACCTCACGCATCAGTTCTTCAGGCGCAAGGCCCGGGTGCCCGCCCGTGAGCAGCGGGGTCTCAAGTCGCAGCAGGCGATTCTCTTCCCTGGCGACGTTGCCGATGTCCGGCCGCGCACCCAGCAGCACGCGGGTAGAGAATTGCGATCTTTCCCGTTCACGGTCGATGGACGGGTTGGTGACGACGGCCACGGTTTCCTTGAAGAAGTCCGTCAGATTCGACCGCGTGCGGGACATGGCCGCCAGCGGCCCGTCCCAGCCCAGCGAGCCGATCTGCTCCTTTTCGTTGTCAACCATGCTGTCAATCAGACTGGTGTGATAGCGCTCCCAACCGAGGGCCGCCATCACCTTGAGATTGACCGGCGTGGCATTCTCCGCCCAGGGCAGGGCCGTGGCGCGGGCAGTCCTGCGCTCCAGCGTTTGCACTTGCGCAGCGCCGGCCTGGCCACTGCCTGGCAAGGGGCCTGCGCCGACGGGTACCAGGTTGCCGCCAGACGGGAGGCTTGCCTCGTTCGGCACGGGCAGGTCCCCGTTGGTGGCCGGCTGGCGCGCTCCGTTTTCCGAGCGGCCGTTGTGTCCGTTGTCACCGATGAGCGCGGGGATGCCACCTGACATCCAGGAAAAGTGAATGCCACGCGAGCGGAAACGTTGCAGGACGTGTCGCTGAATGGCGGGGTAGTCAAGCACCTCGATTCGCCGACCCTGCTCGATTCTGAGCGCCACCTTCTCGCCGGGCGCCAGCGGGCGGGCATCGGAAGACATCATGTCCAGCGGGTAGACGCCGCGTTCGGAACTGGCGAAGTATTCCTTTTCGGTCTCGCCGAACCACAGGGGCCGCAGGCCCAGGGCATCCACGCTGAAAACGGCCAGATCGCCCATGCGCGCCACGACCGCCGAAGGTCCCTGCGCAAAGGGGCCGAAGCTGTAGCGCATCTGCTCGTACATGGTGCGAATTTCGGGCGAGTTGCGGATCAGGTCATGTTCGAAGGGTGGGAACACCAGTTCCATGGCCTCGATCAGGTCCAGGCCGAAATCGTGGCACAGCGCCGAAATGGCGCGATCGACGTCCTGGGAATCCGAATTGGCTTCATCCAGCTCGATGCCCAGCATGTCGGCTTCCATGCGAAAGCGTGAAATGGTGTTGAACTCGCCGTTGTGTCCCAGCAAGTCGAAAGGCTGGGCGCGTTCAAAGACCGGGTTGGTGTTGGTGCTGTAACGCGCGTGACCCAGCGTGACTGTGGACGCATAGTCCGGATCGCGCAGTTCGGGATAGTAGCGGCGCAGGATTTCGACGGTGCCCTGCATCTTGTAAACGACGCTGTGGGATGAAAAGGAGGGGAAGTGCAGGTCATGATCGCGCTCCAGACGCGTCATCAGTGAAAACAGCGTGGCTTCCAGGCGCTCGAGCGGCACGCTGCCACTGACCCCCGCAATCTGCCAGAACAGCGGCGCGCTTCTTTCTGCGTTGCGCCCGAGCACGTTGGGGTCGACCAGACCCGGCATGTCCAGCAAGGCTTCCAGACCGGCGGCCGTGATCTCAAGGATGATTTTCTCAACCAGTTGTTCCGCCTGGCTCAGGGTGGCGGAGGGAATGAAGACGTGCGCCACCCAGAAGCGTGAACTGGAGGCCAGCGAGGACCTCAGGCCGACCTGGGCCAGCTTGTGCGCCCAGAGTTGACGCGGGATGTCGGTCAGGATGCCGACGCCATCGCCCTCGCCATCAATGTAGCCGGTGCGATGCCCCATGCGCGCCAGGGCCTCGATGGTGCGCTTGACGTTACCGTGTGTCGCTTCCGCACCCTTGCGCACCGCACAGATCAGGGCGCAGGCATCGCGCTCCTGGCGGTCCACCGGGTGCAGGGCGAGAGCGGGATCCAGTTGGGAAGGCAGATCACTCGTCATGGCTGGCTCACCTAAACTCCATTGGCGGGCGAAGCAAACCAGAATAAAGCCGCCGACCGAAACGTGGTCGTAACGGAAGATATAATCTGCATATACATAGTGTACCACGCACTGTGCGGCGTGCACAGCAATTCGCCAAATTTCATTGGCTGCAAGTCCGCGGGCGGGGCTGAAGCGATGTCAGAAGCCTCAGGCCAGCGACAGCAGGCGACGAATGGTCAGCGCCAGATGAAGGGCCAGGCGTGTTTCCGGCCGCTTCATGTCGATACCGGCGATCTCTTCAATCCGGTTCATGCGATACAGCAGGGTGTTGCGGTGCACAATCAGGGTTACGGCCGTCAGGCTCAGATTGCCATTGCAGTGGAAAAAGGCCTCCAGCGTCTTGATCAGGTCGGCATGTTGCCGATGATCGTATTCCCGCAACTGTCCGAGATTGCGATCGCAAAATTCAATTAGCCGGTCCCGGTCGGACAGGCTGAGAACGAGTTGAAACACGCCCAGGTCGCCGATGTAGAGTGGAATGTCCGTCTGCAGGCGTCGGGCAAGGTCAAGCGCCTGGTGGGCATCGCGATAGCTGTTGCGCCAGGAACTGACGTCGCGGGCAGTCTGTCCCATGCCGACGGCTACGCGGGCGCCACTGTATTGCAGACTCGCCTGGCTGCGGAATTCCTGCGCCAGCGCCAGACCTGAGTCGACCGGGTTGGTCTCATCCGGCGCAAAGAAGACCAGCACTTCCTGTTCCCGCTCGCGTTGCCAGACCAGCGCCCTGGTGCGGCTTTGCAGCAAGACACCCTTTACCAGCGATTCAAGGCGGCGGACAGAAGGCGTCTGCTCTCCCAGCCAGGCGAGCACGATGGCGGTGTGGGTGAGGTTCATGTCGTGATTGAAACGTTCACCCTGATTCACCGCCTCCTGTTGACTGACGTCGCCGCTGAGCAGGCGGTCCAGAAAGGTGCCGCGCAGACGCTTTTCGGTATCGCTGACGGCCTTGGCCTTGGCCATTTCGAGCGCGCAGGCGGCGGCTCCATGCTCGGCCACCAGAGTGTCGACGTCGTCCAGGTCCGTATCCGCCCCGATGATGGACAGGTAGCCGCGGCCGATGTCTCCGGCCACAACCGGTGAGACCAGGCGCGCCAGACCCGGCGTCGGGATGGACTGCATCAGCACGGCGCTGTCAATCTCGCTTACCCGGTAACGGTCCTGAAACTCGGTTGGTAAATTGTCGTGGCGGGTCAGAAAACGTTCGACGTCACGCCAGCTGCCGTCCAGTCCGGGCTGTCTGACGCTGTACAGAACCCGCAGGCGCTTGTCCTGAATGACCACGGACTTGTCCGCGAGGCGCGACATGGCGTTGACAAGTTCGGACATGCCGCCGTTGTTTGAGGAGATGCGGGCCAGTTGACGGTATATCTGGGCGCCACGCTGTTCCAGTTGGCCCTTGCGATCAACCAGCAAACTGACGACGGCCTGTTCCACCACGCGGATGCTGGAATTGGCCGGCAGCACCAGCAGGGGGATGCGGTAGCCGTTGGCTTCCGCGATGGTGGCTGGTGACGGGGTATCGCTCAGGACCACTGCGGCCGCCTGGGTACGCGAGGCATGCCGCAGGATGTCTTTTTCAGTGGTGACGGCTTCGTTGTTGCGGGGCCGGCTTGCCACCAGGATCAGTTCTCCCTGGTGTGGAATCCTGGCTGCCGGTGGATATTCGGGGTAGACGACACTGGCCCAGGTGACAGCGCGTCCCAGTGAACTGTTGCCGGCGACGACGTGCGTGCCCAGCGGCAAGGCCTGCTTGCGCACGTCCTCTATGCTGATTCGTTCGATGTCTCTGGACATCGCTGAGGCTGGTTTCCCGCCGGCCGGCAAGCATTATGCTACGTGCAGGTAGTATACTGTTTGCCATGCAAACTGCACAGAAATCCGGGTTGTCCTTCTGCCTGGATGTTGCTGATGCAGCCCTGACGCTGAATGGATATGCTGTGTTCAGGCCGGACTGAACGGCGACTGTCGATCCTGGAGAGAGCCTGGTGTGACGAAACGAATTGGCATCCTCACCGGCGGTGGTGATGCGCCAGGACTCAACGCTGTCATACGGGCAGTGGTGCTGACCGCGTCCCGTTGTTATGGCTGGGAAGTTCTCGGCATCCGCAATGGCTTTGACGGGCTCTACGCCGGCACTCCCGCCATTACGCTGGGCACGGAAGACGTGCGCGGTTTGCTGGCCAGGGGCGGTACCATCCTTGGCGCTGCCAATCGTGGCAGTCCCTTTGCCCTGCGCGTGAAACTGCCGGATGGCAGCGAGATTGTGCGGGACGTATCGCATGCGGCGGTCACCCGTATGGCAGAGCGGGGCCTGGATGCGCTTGTCGTGGCCGGTGGCGACGGCACGATGGCCATTGCCCATCGCCTGGCCATGCTGGGCGCGCCGGTCGTGGGTGTGCCCAAGACGATTGACAACGACCTGAGCGAGACCGACGTCACCTTTGGCTTTAACACAGCCATCCAGACGGCCACCGAGGCGCTGGACAAGCTGCGAACCACGGCGGAAAGTCATCACCGCGTGATGGTGCTGGAACTGATGGGTCGGCACGCCGGCTGGATAGCGCTGAAGGCCGGGGTGGCGGGTGGCGCTGACGCCATACTGATTCCTGAAATACCGTTCTGCATCGAGGTGGTGTGCGAGAAAATTCGCCGGTTGCAGGCCTCCGGCCGGCGCTACAGTCTGGTGGTCGTGGCCGAGGGCGCCGCGCCGCTGGGTGGCGAACAACTCTATTACATCGAGGGCCGCAACGGATCAGAGGGCCGCCTGGGTGGCATGGGTCATCATGTTGGCGGTTTGCTGGCGACGCGCGTCTCTGCCGAGGTACGGGTCACCGTGCTTGGTCATTTGCAGCGGGGCGGGCAGCCCACGCCCAGGGACCGCTGGCTGGCGACCCGCTTTGGCTCGGCGGCGACGCATTTGGTGGCGCAGGAACGCTGGGGCCACATGGTCGCGCTGCAGGGCACGCAAATCGTCACCATTCCGCTGGGCGATGCCCTGCCCATGAAGCGGGTCGAGCCCGACGGTGAAATGGTGCGGATGGCGCGTGATCTGGGAATCGTGTTCGGCTAGTCAGCTCTTTACCCGCTGATCGCCAACCTGCAACAGGCGTTCGTGCGAGCCCTGCCACAGGTCCGGGCGGCGTACGTGGCGCTTGATGCGAATATCGGCAAAGTGTGGCAACAGGGGAGCGATGACCGCCGGCACCTGCCCCAGGTCGTCCTGCAGCAGCATGTCTCGCAATTGGGCTGCCGCCTTGCGCGCCCAGCTCCAGCGCTGGCGCAATTGCTCGGCCTTGACCCAGTAGTTGCGCCCTTCCCATACCCTGGCGCTTGCTTCAATCCCCTCGTCGATATCCTGCAGGCAAAAGACAATCATGGCCAGCATGTCGCGGGCTTCTTCGTCGAGGGCGGGTTTCTGGCTCAGCCGGCGCAACAACTCCGCGATGGTTCTGCGCGTCTGGCTGCGCCGTTTGGCGCTGCTGTCCACATTGACAACGCGGCTCATGGGTCAGGACGGTCCAGTTCCGGCAGCCAGGGGCGAATCCCCTTGTAAATCCGGGTGCTGCCGAAGGTCTTGAGGATTGTGGAGGCGTTGCGACCGGTTTCCTCGGCCAGCTGCAGGGGCGTTCGGGGCTGGTTGTTGTTCGCCAGAAATACGCGGAAGACGCTGTCAACCAGAGAGGTGCGTGGATTGATGAAGTCCGGCGCGGCGGCGGCCTGCCGAATGGCCAGGGAAAGCTCGTCCATTCTGAATACTTCCCCGGTCGCCGGATCAACATAGTCGATCAGTTGCTCCCCGGTCTGTTCCCGTAGCCGCTCCCGCTGTCCGGGCTGAACGTGACTGAGGAGGTAAATGCGCAAATCTTCCTGACTGCGTCGCCACCAGTCGTAATCGACGTAGAATTGCGTTTGCAGCGTGGGCTTGACAAAGAAAGCGGAGTTACCGGCGCCGCCACTCATTGTTCCCGACCCCTGCGCGATGTTCGCCAGTAGTGATCGCCTACGTGCTCGAAATTCGGGTTGGCAACCAGCGCCGCCATCAGGGGGCCCGGCGGGCAGCGCCGAATGACATTGACGGCGCTGTAGAGTGTCTTGACGTGTACGGCTCCCTGGGGCGAAAGCGGCGCCAGCGCGTGCAGGGCGCTGTTGATATTGTGAACCAGCGGTCTCTTCTGCCTGGCGGTGGTTTCAAAGAGTGCATCGACGGCGGCAGGTTCTTCAGCCCCCAGCAGCATCATGTCATCAAAGGGAGCGCCAATGGTGCCTCTGGCTTCCCGAAACGCCAGGCGATTTTCGCTCGGGGAGATCAGCCGGACGAGTTCCCTGCGCGGGCGGTATTCTCCCAGGTTAAGCAGAATCCGTCCGGCCCCCTCGTCGCGACTGACCTCGACGTAGGCGCCGACTGGCAGGCCGTATTTGCGATACCAGGCGCCGAGGCCACAAACATAACGGGCCCGACGCACGATCCATCCCGTGTATTGCTCGCCGTCCCGCGCATCCACCAGGGTGACGTACACCCGCTCGCTTTGCCGCGCGGTGGGGAAAAAGGTGCGCAGTCGCGCATTGAGGGGCAGGGTACCGAGGCGCCTGTGAGGATAAATCAGCGTGACGACGGCGCCGCTGATTTCGTCACCCGCATAGCGCAGGGGAGACAGCTCGTCGTCGATTTCGGCTTCAAGGTCGAGCATGTCGTCATCGAGCAGGCGGCGGTCATGTTCGACGGGCGTGTAGCGCAGTGGCAGGGGCGTGCTCTGGACTTCCCCGGGTTCCATGCGCTTGAGGAACCAGAGTACAGCGCCGGTTGGGCCGACCTCGTCGAAGCGCTCGTCATGCAGCAGGGCATGGTCCATCGAGAATTCGTGCAATGTCGGAGGTCCGGCCAGTCCACCAATCTGGTCCAGGATTTCCATGGTGGTGAAAGGGCCGCCATCGTGTACGTCCAGCACCGCTTCCGCCAGGTTCAAATGCGCTTCCCCGACCTCCAGCATGAGTTCCCTGACGAACCATTCGTTTTTGAGGCGGATCAGGTTCCCCGCGGCAAAGAGCTTGTCTTGCAGTTCCTGCAGGATTTCCTCCTCCGAACCCTCCATGATCTCTTCGACACTGGTGCCGGGCCCGATGAATTCAAGCGGATCCTCTTCTTCATCCCGGCTGAGCGCGTGCGGGGTACTGAGCCGGGTTGCGAATTCACGGGTGAGCCCGTCCTCCTCGAAACACACCGAGACGACGACAAAGGGCTCCAGCTCCGGGTGATGGCCGGCTCTCTCGGACACCACCACTCCAGCGGCAAAATCGAGCGCGGGGAAGATGAGGCGGTCGCCTGTGGCACAGGTGGCGGCCGGGTTGTAAAAGCGGGCATCGCGAAAGCGTTCCTGCAGCGCCCGCCGTTCCGCATCCAGCTTTTCGCCGATAACCAGCCGGGCAATCGTCCCTGTAGCCAGGGGTCTTTCCTGCTCCAGCAACAGGTTGCCGATGAACTCGATATCTTCCGGCTCGATCGAGAACGGCTGCAAGGTGCGTGAATACGACAGCGCTGGCATTGTCCCTCCGGCCGGCGGGGCAAGTCCCGGCTCCTGGCCCACGGCCTGTGGCGGGACGCCAGGCAGTATACTTAAGCGCCTGGGCACATACAAGCGTCGGGTTGACCCTCGCCAGGGGGTCATGTATACTGCGCCGCTGCCGGCGACGGCAGCAAACGCGGCGACTCCGTTGGGACAGCAGGGGCCGGGAACACACAATGTCCACCAAGCGCACGTGGCAACCCAAGATCCGCCGGCGCAAGCGGGTTCATGGTTTTCGCCGGCGGATGCACACCAAAAGCGGCCGGCGAGTGCTGAAGGCAAGGCGTCGCCGTGGCCGGCACCTGCTTGCCGTTACGCCCAATCACGTCAAGAAAGTCAACTGGAAGGCCTGAGCGCGGGCATGCAAAGACGTCTGCGCCTGCGGGCCGGCGCTGACTTCCAGAGAGTGAGGGTCGGCGGTCGCCATTCTGGCGGCAGGCTGCTGCGAGTGGGCGTGGCGCCGGGCAGATGTGCGCACAACCGTTATGGACTGGTAACCGGCAGGCAAATTGGCAGGGCGGTGCAACGCAACCGGGTGCGACGTTTGCTGCGGGAAGCTGTTCGCAGTCTGCACCCCGGGCTTGCGCCGGGCCATGACGTGGTCATTGTGGCCAGGCCGGGGCTCGTCGGAAAGCCCCTTGCCTGCGTATACCAGGCCTTGAGGCAAGAGATGCAAAGGGCAGGAATGCTGGCCGGCGGGGCTGGATCGGGATGAATTGGCTGGCTCTGAAGGCAATTCGTGTTTATCAGCTCAGCATTTCCCGCGTGTTGCCGTCCAGTTGCCGTTTTCACCCGACCTGTTCAGTGTATACCTACGAGGCGATCGAGCGCTATGGATTGCTGCGCGGTGGCTGGATAGGCCTGAGACGCATCGCGCGCTGTCATCCCCTGAATGAAGGCGGCCATGATCCGGTGCCGGACCTTGAATAAGCTGTTGCGAGTACGGGCGAGGCCGCAGCGTTACCCCTTCCTTCTGCTCCTGCCGGCAATTTTGTTCATCTCCGCCTGCGTCCCCTTCAGAATGGAAGCGGGGTGGCCGGCATTGAGCACCCTGGACCTTCCGGGCAGCATTTACTCCGGCAACATCCTGCTGACTTTCAACGACAAAATCACGATGATTGACCCCGACAGCGGGCAGCCGGCGCGTCTGCGCAACGCGGATGGCGAGGTGCGCGTGGATGCAGAGGGCAGGGCCCGCATCTGGGAATACAGCGGGCCACAGGCCGCGCCCAACCAGTTTTTCGCCAAACCCCTGGCGCTGAATGCGGACAACCTGCTGGTCCTGAGCAACAGCGAGCGACTCTTCGAAATCAACCTGGCGCGGGCGGACGCACTGAACCCCGAAGGCCTGGAGTTGCCCGGGCGCGTGCTGGCGTCACCGCTGGCCGGAGAGGACCTGGTTTACGTCGGGGCCGAGCGGACCATGCTGGCGCTGGACAAGCAAAGTCATCAACTGCGCTGGAGCTTCGATACGGGGCAGAGCATCTGGTCCAGACCCCTGTTGCTGGATGGCCAGCTGATCTTTACGTCGCTGGATCACCACCTTTACGCGCTTGATCCCGCCAGCGGCAGCGAGATCTGGCGGCTCAATCTCAATGGCGCCGCGCCGGTTGCGCCGGTGGTCCATGAAGGACGCCTGTACACCGGCAGCTTTTCGCGCAGGATTTTCGCCATCACGTCCCGGGGTAGCATTCAGGCCGAATTCACGACCGAAGACTGGGTCTGGGGCGCGCCGGCGATAGTTGACGGCGTGTTGTACGCCGCCGACCTGGCGGGCAACGTCTACGCCCTGCAGATCGGGGAGAGCAATTTCCGTTTGCTGTGGCGTTCGGAAGTCAGTGAACGCGCCATCCGGGCGACGCCGGTCGTGGCCGGCGACTACGTCATCGTGGCCGCGCGCGACCAGAATCTCTACTGGCTTGACCGCGCTGACGGGCGCGTTTACTTTACCCGTGAACTCGCCGGTGAGGTCGTTTCGGATATGTTGTTGCTGGATCAGGGGCCGGATGCGGAACCCTTGCTGGCGGTCAGCACCCTGGCCAACGAGGAAGCGCTGGTTGCCTTCGGTGTGCAGAATGGCGACCGTCGCTGGACCTACAGTCGTTAGGGCCGTCGCAGGATGATGGAACAGTACAGGGGCGGACAAGGACACAATATATGTGGGATCTGATCCTTAACCCTTTCATCACCCTGTTGACCCTGCTCTATTCGCTTCTGGGTCACAACGTCGTACTGTCGATCGCCGTCTTCACCGTGCTGGTGCGTCTGGCCATTCTGCCCCTGACGGCCCAGCAGCAGCGCTCCTCAAAGCGTATGCAGGAGCTGCAGCCGGAACTGAAGAAGCTGCAGGAGAAACACAAGAACGACCGGGAAAAACTGGCGCAGGAACAAATGGCGCTGTACAAGGAACACGGCGTCAATCCCTTCGGCGGCTGCTTCCCGCTGCTCATCCAGTTTCCCATCCTGATCGGCCTTTATCAGGCGATTATTTTCACCCTGGCGGCCACGCCCTTTCAGTTGCTGGATCTGTCGGGCCGGTTTCTGCTGCCGGGGCTGGATCATCTGGTGCCGCTCGAAAACATGTGGTTTGGCGTGGACCTGAGTCAACCGCCGACCAACCAGGACCCGACAGTTGTCCTCGGCGGAATGGGACTCAGCTGGGCCCTGTTGCTGCCCGTGCTGGTACTGGTGACCACCTGGGCGCAATCCAAACTGACGGTGACGCCGACCCCGAGTTCGGGTTCGGACGGCCGCCCCAGTCAGGCCCAGGCCATGACCCAGTCAATGACGACTGTCATGCCGCTGATGTTTGGCTTCTTTTCCCTGTCCTTTTCAGTCGGCCTCTCCATTTATTTCGTCATCTCCAACATCATCGGGATCATCCAGTACAGCCTGATGGGTCAATCAAAACTGGACCTGCGCAAGTTGCTGCCCGGCAGGTTGCCGCTCGCCACACCGCAGCGCAGCCCCAGGCAGCCGGCCCGGCCCTCCCCAGGCGCAGCCGCCGGAGCGAGCCCCGAGGGCTCCGCGGAACGCCGGCAGGTCCGGCGCAAACGCAGGGATGAGACCGGCGGCAAACGCAAGGTCAAGACGCGCAAGCGTTGAGCAGGCATATCGCTTTCACGCAGAACTCCGGCAGAACGGCAACAAGGGTCTGAACCATGAACGGTGAACATTCCATTGAAGTGACTGGCGCGGACGTCGAAGAGGCGCTGGCCAAAGGGCTGGAGCAGCTGGGCGTTGGGCCGGATGACGTCATGGTGGAGGTGCTCGAGGAACCCGCCAGCGGCATGTTCGGGCTGGGTTCGCGGCCGGCGCGCGTGCGCCTGCGCCTGCTGTCCGCCACGTCTGCGGCAGACCAGGAAGAGGACGTGCCGGCCCTGTTCACGTTTGACGAAGACGACGATCCGCCCGTCGCTGCGGACGCGCCGGCTGAAGGACAGGCGAACGGCCCGGCAGGTAACCAGACGCTGGCACGGGACTACCCGCCGCCGGACGCCCTTGACGAAGGCGACGTTGAAGAAGACGCCGAGGTGGGCAAGGTCGTGCTGGCCGAGTTGCTGGAGAACATGGCCGTGCGCGCCGAAGTCCAGGTGCGTCGCGGTGAGGCCTCGGATGACGAGGAAGCGCCGTGGATGCTGGACATCACCGGCGAAAGCGACCTGAGCGTATTGATCGGGCGCAAGGGCGAGACCCTGGCATCGCTGCAGTACATCACGCGGCTGGTCACCAGCCGTGAATTGCAGCGGCGGGCCAATATCATCGTGGACGTGGGCGGCTACAAGGCCCGGCGCATGAACCGGCTCCATGCCCTGGCCCGGCGCATGGCAGACCAGGCGATCAGTATGGGCCAGCCTGTGGCGCTGGAGCCCATGCCGCCCTACGAGCGGCGCATCGTGCACATTGCCCTGCGCGATCGTGAGGATGTCGTCACCGAGAGCAGTGGCGAAGGTGAGGCGCGCAAGGTCAACATCATTCCCACCCGGGACTGATGCCTGCTACCTGTCTGGTCATCGGTCACATGACCGCAGACCTGACACCGGAGGGCAATCGCCGACAGGGCGGCACGGCATCCTACGCCAGCCGCACGGCCCAGGCGCTGGGCCTGCAGGTGCGCCTGCTGACGAGCGTTGCGCCGCAGGAACCCTTGCTTGATGCGTTGCGGCCCTGTCTGGCGGGGCTTTGCGTCGTGCCCGCTGATGCAACCAGCACCTTTGAAAACCTGTATGATGCGGAGGGCCGGCGCACACAGATTCTGCGTGAAGTCGCGGCGCCGCTGCGTCCTGCCGACGTCCCGGTCGACTGGCTGGAGACGCCCCTGGTCCACCTGGCGCCCCTGACCGGCGAGGTTGACCCGGCGTTGGCCGCCTGCTTCCCGCAATCTACCGTCTTGCTGACGCCCCAGGGCTGGCTGCGGCATTGCGACGAAGATGGCCTGGTGCGCTTCAGTCACTGGTTCGACAGGGACGTGTTGCGCCACGTCGACGTCGTCGTGTTCAGCGAGGAAGACATCGCTGCCGAACCGGAGCTCGAACAGGCATTTGCGGCGGCTGTCCCCTGGCTTTTCGTCACGCGGGCCGAACGGGGCGGCACCTGCTATCACCATGGAGTCCCCCACGAGTACGACACGCCACAGTTGACGGCGGTCAACACCACTGGCGCCGGCGATGTATTCGCGGCAGTTGTGCTGGCCTGTGCCCACCATCTGGAGCGCGACATGCCGGGCGTATGTCGGGTCGCTGCCACGCTGGGGGCAGGGACCATTACCAGGCCCTGGATTGAAGGCGTCCCGACGCTTGCGGAAGCCCGCAGCGCCCTGCGCTTGCTGGAGGAGTCATGAGTATCGTCGATCGCGTCCTCTACAACGGAAACATTCGTACGCAATTCCCGCAAGAGCCGCTGGTCAGTGCCCTTGCCCTGGTGGGCGAAAGGATCGTTGCCGTCGGCAGCGACGACGACATGCTGGCCCTGGCCGGCCCGGACACCCAACGCGATGATCTGGAGGGCCGGCACGTCATCCCGGGCCTGACCGACGCGCACGTCCACTGGGCCATGACGGCGCATTCGCTGCAGCAGGTGGACGTCTTCGAGTTGCCGTCCATGGAAATGGCCTTGCAGCGGGTGGCGCAGCGCGTGAAGGTGACGCCGGCGGGCGACTGGATCACCGGCCAGGGCTGGTCGCAGGACTTCTGGCCCGAGCCGCGCTTCCCGACGGCGGCAGATCTGGACCGGGTCGCGCCAGGCAATCCTGTGTATCTGAACGCCAAAAGCGGCCACGCCGCCTGGGTCAACAGCGCGGCCCTGCGGCGCTGCGGTCTGAACGCCAACAGCCCGGACCCCGCAGGCGGCCGCATTGAACGGGATGACCGGGGTCGTCCCACGGGAATTCTGCTTGAGACGGCGATGGATCTGGTCGAGGACCACATTCCCGTGCCGGGACCGGAGCAACTGGCGGAACTGATGGTTTCCGCCCAGCAGCAGGCGCACGCGGCCGGACTTACCGGCCTGCACGACTTTGACGGGCCGGACTGTTTGCAGGCCCTGCAGATTCTGCGCGAACGGGGCCGGCTGGCCCTGCGGGTGACGAAGCAGATCAATTGCGAATGGATCGATGCCGCGCTGGAAACCGGCTTGCGCAGCGGCTTCGGCGACGACTGGTTGCGCATCGGCGCGCAGAAGATCTTTGCCGATGGCGCGCTGGGCCCGCGCACGGCCCTGATGCTGGCTCCCTACGACGACGATCCGGACAACCTGGGCGTGGCGGTGGTGGAGCGCGAGGAAATGCAGGCCCTCGTCAGTCGGGCCGCCGCCGCCGGTATGGCCACCACCATCCATGCCATCGGCGACCGGGCCGTGCACGACGTCCTGGACGTCTTCGAGACCGCGCGTCAGGAGGAGGCCGCCCGCGGCCAGTCTCCAGACGATTTAAGGCACCGGATCGAACATGTTCAACTCATCCACCCACAGGACGTACCGCGCCTGGCGCAACTGAACGTCATCGCCTCGATGCAGCCGCTGCACGCCACCTCGGACTACCCGGCGGCCGACCTGGCCTGGGGCGAACGGGTGCGCTGGAGCTACAACGTCCGCGCCCAGCTGGCCGCCGGCGCCCGCATCGCCCTGGGCAGCGATTCGCCGGTGGAACCCATTGCGCCCCTGAAGAGCATGTACGCCGCCATTGCGCGGCGTCGGCCGGATGGCTCGCCGGGGCCCGACGGCTGGCTGCCGGAATTGCGGCTCACTGCCGCCGAAACATTGCACGGCTACACCGTCGGGCCGGCCTGGGCGACCGGTATGGAGGACAGGCTCGGTCAACTGGGACCGGGGTACCTGGCGGACCTGGTGCTGCTGGACCGCGATCTGCTTGCCTGCGACCCGGAGGAACTGCGGGAAACGCAGGTGCTGGGCACCATGGTGGGCGGCGTCTGGCGTTACCGGACGCCCTGAGCGTCGGGGTCCAGCGCCGCCAGCGCGAGTTCGGCCTCCAGGCCATCGCCGCCGGCCTGGTCCATGACGTGCGCGGCGCGCAGTTCGATGATCTGGTCGCGCAGAATGGCGGCCTTCTCGAATTCCAGCATCTGCGCGGCAGACTTCATCTCCCGCTCCAGTTCCCTGATGAGGCGCAGCTTCTCGTCGGGCGGTAGCGCGGCGGGTGTGATGTCGCCTCCAAGTCCGGCTTCGACCTTGCGGTCGTCATCCACCATCAGGCGCACCCGGTCGGTCAGGTCGCGCACCTGCTTGACGATAGTCGCCGGCTCAATGCCATGCGCCAGATTGTGCGCGTGTTGCAGTTCGCGCCGCCGCCGCGTTTCCTCAATGGCGCGGGCCATGGATGGCGTTTCGTACGACGCGTAGAGGATGACCTTGCCGTCCACGTGACGGGCGGCGCGGCCGATGTTCTGGATCAGGGCGCTTTCGGAGCGCAGAAAACCTTCCTTGTCAGCATCCAGAATCGCCACCAGCGACACTTCCGGCAGGTCCAGGCCCTCGCGCAGCAGGTTGATACCGACGACGGCGTCGTAGACGCCCTGGCGCAGGTCGCGCAGGATTTCGACGCGATCGAAGGTATCCACCTCGGCATGCAGGTACTGGGCGCGAATGCCGGCCTCTACCAGATAGTCGGCCAGGTCCTCGGCCATGCGCTGGGTCAGGGTGGTGATCAGGGCGCGCTGCCCCATGTTGATGCGCTGCGCCACCTCCTGCAGCAGGTCGTCGATCTGTCCCTCCTGCGGCCGCACTTCCACGATCGGGTCGAGAATGCCGGTGGGGCGGATGATCTGCTGCACGGTGGCCTCGCCCTGTTCCTGCTCCCAGGGGCCGGGCGTGGCCGAGGTGTAGATGGTCTGCTTTATGCGTTCCCCAAACTCCCTGAACCTGAGCGGCCGGTTGTCCAGCGCGCTGGGCAGGCGAAAGCCGTAATCGACCAGCACGGTCTTGCGGCTGCGGTCCCCGTTGTACATGGCGCGGATCTGCGGCACGGTCATGTGACTCTCGTCAATGACCAGCAGGAAGTCATCCGGGAAGTAGTCGATCAGGGTGTAGGGCGGGCTGCCGGCCGGTCGCTGCTCCAGATGACGCGAGTAGTTCTCGACGCCGCTGGTGAAGCCGACCTCACGCAGCATCTCGATGTCGTAGTTGACGCGCTGCTCCAGACGCTGCGCCTCGACCAGCTTGTCCTGTGATTTTAGAAAGGCCAGATGCTCCTTCAGCTCGACCTCAATATCCAGGACGGCCTGGCGCAGCTTGTCGGCATCGGTGACGTATTCGCGCGCCGGATAGACCAGCAGGCTGTCATGGGTGGTGAGGAGTTCGCCGGTGAGGGGGTCGAACTCGACAATACGCTCGACCTCGTCGCCAAAGAGGGTGATGCGAAAGGCGGTCTCGGCATAGGCGGGAAAGATCTCCAGCGTATCGCCGCGGGCGCGAAAGGCGCCGCGCCGCAGATCATAATCGTTGCGCGTGTACTGGATGGTGACCAGCTTGCGCAGCAGGGAGTCGCGCCTGATGACGTCACCGGCCTTCAACTCAACGGTCAGCCGTTGCCAGGCGTTTGGGTCGCCGAAACCGTAGATGCAGGAGACGGAAGCGACCACGATGACGTCGCGGCGATAGTTCAGCGCGGCGCAGGCGGCCAGGCGCAGGCGCTCGATGTGATCGTTAATCTTGGTGGACTTTTCGATGTAGAGGTCATGGCGCGGGACGTAGGCTTCCGGCTGATAGTAATCGTAGTAGCTGACGAAATACTCGACGGCGTTACGCGGGAACAGTTCCCGGAACTCGGCGTAGAGTTGCGCGGCGAGCGTCTTGTTGTGCGCCATCACCAGGGTGGGGCGCTGCGTTCGTTCGATGACGTTGGCGATGGTGAAGGTCTTGCCGGTGCCGGTAGCGCCCAGCAGGGTCTGGTGCACGTGGCCGGCGTTCAAACCGTCGGTAAGTTGCTCAATGGCCTCGGGCTGGTCACCGGTGGGCTGAAAGTCCGACTCAATCTGGAAGGGTGGCATGCGCTGCCTCTGCACATCTGTTCGGCCTCAATTATAGCAAAAATGGCCCCGGGATTCTGTGCCGTTCGGGACCGTATCAGGGCCTTGACATATTGGCCCGCCGCTGTCATGCTAGGCGCACAGTGCGGGGTAGAGCAGAGGTAGCTCGTCGGGCTCATAACCCGGAGGTCGCAGGTTCGAATCCTGCCCCCGCTATTGCTCCAAATGGTGATATAGCTCAGCCGGTTAGAGCGCGGGACTCATAATCTCGAGGTCGGTAGTTCGAGTCTACCTATCACCACAGCGCTACCGACATTTCGGACTTTCTTCATCAGAACAGATGCTCGCCACGCAGGAGATCTTCCCGTGTCTCGCGTTCGCGGGTGACCTGCCAGGTCATGCCGTCTCCTGCGGTCGCTGTCTCCGACCGGCCTGACCAATGTGTCCGCGTCGGACGCGATGTCATGGCAGGGCCGGCCATCCCCTGTCCACCGGTTTGGTGGGCACCCTGCGGCGTACCAGGGCCGGGATGCCCTGTGCCGCCAGGATTGCCGCCTTGTGCTGGCCGCATTATGATTAAAACGCCGGATTGTGGAGACGGGTAGTGGCGCAGGACGGAAACGGGCTCATTGCGGCCTGGGACATTTTGCGGCGGCGTCAGGGCGTGGTGATCGCCGCCATGCTGGACTATCTGCCCGGCCTTGACGACCTGCCGGCTGAAACGGTTGACCAGTTGCGCGATGCCCTGCTGCACGCCGACCATCCCTTTCTGATTGTCTTTGTCGGCCCTTTCAGTTCGGGCAAGTCCAGCATCATTAACGCCCTGATGGGTCGCGGGGACCTGTTGCCGGTCGGCGTTACCCCCACCACCGACCACATCAGTATTCTGCGCCATGGCGAGCAGGAAGAAACGCTGACCTCCGACGCCGGCGTTAGCTCCGTGTTCTTCCCTTCACCCCTGCTGAAAAAAGTCAGTTTCGTCGACACGCCCGGCCTTGATTCCGTCTTTCGCGGGCATGAGGAAATCACCCGCAGCTTTTTGCATCGCGCGGATATCGTCTTTCTGGTCATGCCGGCCACCCAGGCGCTGACGGCGCGAAATCTTGAGCATCTGCAACAGCTGAAACGCTTCGGCACGCGCGTCATCGTGCTGGTGAACCAGGTCGATCTGGTCAGCGAAGAGGAAGCGCGGAGCGTCCATGACTTCGTGCGCGAGGAAAGCCGCATCCAGCTGGAAAGCGGGCCGGAGGTCTGGCTGCTGTCCGCCAGACTGGGGCAGGAAGCATGGCGCGCCGGAACGCTGGATGAAGCGGCCTGGCGGGCCAGCGGCATGCAACGCATCGTTAACTATGTCGATGGGCAGCTGGCCGACCGGGACCGCCTGCGCCAGAAACTGCGCACGCCCCTGCAAATCACGCGCAACGTGCTGCGCCAGGCCGAAGCCACCTTGCGCCGCAATCAGGAAGTGACGACGCGTTGCGAAGGCATCGCTGCCAACATTGAGGAGCAATTGCTGGCGCAGCGGCGGGACCAGGAAGCGGCCGTCGAGCGCATCATTGGCGAGGTCAACGAACAACTCGATGTGACGGGGGCCAGGGTGCAGGCGGAGACCGGCAGGCTCTTCAGCGTGGGCCGGACGCCGGATCTGCTGCGCCGCGGTCTGCTGGAACTGATCGGACTGGGCGGCCTGACGCGCCGTGGCGGACGCAGCTATGCCCACCGCCAGTTTCACGCGTCCGGCCTGGGCGATCCGCTGGCAGAACTCGCCACGATCAGCGCGCGTGCAGCGCCGCGGCTTGAAGGTCAGGACATGCAGGACCTGGAGGACCTGGTGAGCTATGCCTCGCGTGAACTGGAACTGTTGCCGCCCGTCATTCAGGACAAGCTGATCGGGTCGCCCGGCCTGCCACAAAGCTATGATCGCCGCTCCCTGGAGGCGCTGCCCCAAAACCTGGATGACCTGGTCCTTGAAGCGCGCTGGCCGGATACGGAAGCGCTGGACCGCCGGCTGCGCAACGCCGGGCTCTACCTGGTGGTCTACGAGATTCTGTTGTTGATCGCCGCCATCTTTCTCAGTCAGGTCCGTCAGGCGGAGCCCGAATTCCTGGCCCTGTTGGTGCTGACGCCGCTGCTGGCCCTCGCCGGTCTGCTCATCCTGCCCGTTCGCGGACGCGGCGTCGCCGGTGAAATCGACGCAGGGTTGCAGACGCTGCGCGATCGCTATTGTGCCGCGCTGCGGGAAGCCACCAGGCAGCAACTGGAACGCAGCATGCAAATGCGACGGGATGCCGTGGCGCCCCTGCTGCGTCTCGTCACGACCCAGGCGCAACTGCAACAGGCGCAACGCACGCGGCTGCAGGAATTTGCGCGTGAACTGGACGACATTGAGGCGGGGTTGGCGTCCCTGGGCGCCGGTGTGCTGCTGTCGCGCGCGCGAGAGATTGCCGGGGGCGGCGATGGCAATCCCTGAGCGCAGGTCGACCGGTGCGCTGGACGTCCTGCGGCTGGAAGGCATCGCCCTGCTGCAAAAAATCATCGCGACGCTCGCGGGACTTGGGCCGGAAGCGGAGGAAGACCGCCGGCGTCTGCAGGACGTGGCGCGTGACCTGCGCGACTCCTTCTTCCTCGTCACGGTCGTGGGTGAGTTCAACGCCGGCAAGTCCAGCTTCATCAATGCCCTGCTGGGAGATGCGCTCCTGCCGGTCGGCATCACGCCGACGACGGCCGCCATCGAAATCGTCCTGCATGCGGAGCAGGCGCGTCGCAAGCCAGTGCTGCGGGAGGACGGCCTGCGTGAGTGGGCGCACCCCGGCACAGGCGCGCCGGGTGTGGCGCTGGTTGATACGCCGGGCACGGGATCGGTCTTCGCCTCGCACGAACGCATCGCCCTGGATTTCCTGCATCGCAGCGATCTGGTCCTGTTCGTCATTTCGGCGCGGCGCGCCCTGGCGGAAACCGACCGGCTGTATCTGGAGCTGGCAAAGCGCTACGGCAAGAAAATCATCATCGTCATCAACCAGATTGACCAGCTGGAGCCGGCCGAACAGGCCGAGGTGCGCCGTTTTGTCGAGCGTCAGGCGCGAGAATTGCTGGGTCTGGAACCATTGATTTTCATGGTATCGGCCCGGCAGGTGCTGGAACCGGCCGTGACAGGGCATGGCGACCAGGCGGGCATGGAGGCCTTGCGCGCGCATCTGCAAGGGTTGATCCGGCAGTCACCGCCGGCGCAACAGAAGTTGCTGGCCCAGCTCGACCTGGCCGAGCGCATCACGCAGGACTGGCAAACCAGGCTGCTGCAACATCTGTCCGGGCTGCAGGCCGACCGGGCAAGGGTCGCCGGGGTGCAGGCTGAACTGGAGCAACAGTCCCTCGGCCTGGAAGCCCGCTTGCAGGAGACGCAGCAACAGATTGAACAGGTGTTTGCGTCCCTGCGCCGGCGCGGACATCAATTCCTGGATGACAATCTCACCTTGCGTCATGTTGGCCGGGCACGACGCAAGAGTGCATTGCAGGCGACATTCAGGCAGGAAGTGGTTGGCCGCTCCCTGCAGGAACTGGACCAGCTTGGTTCCGCCTATGTGACTGCCATGCTGGATCAGAGCCGTCGTTACTGGCGCGGCGTCGTCGAACGCTTGCAGCAACTCTCCGATTTGCTGGACCAGGAAGCCGGCGGCCTGGACGCCGGCGTCTATGCCAGCCAGCGGGAAGGGCTGCAGGAAGCCCTGCGCCTGGCGCGCGCCGAATTGCAGGCCGGAGTCAGTGATGACGCGCTGGAGCAACTGCGCAGCGCCAGCCTGACCAGACTGAACAGTTTCGCGAGCACTTCTGTCGCTGCCCTCGGCGCCTTGCTGGTCACCTTGCTGGGGGTTGCGGCGCCGGGTCCCGTTGTTGGCGCCGGCGCTGCAGTTTTGGCTCTGCCGGCCGTCATCATCGGCGCACCCCTGGCCTTGCTGGGCTCGGTTTACGCCCTCAGGAAATACCGTCAGCTGTCGCGGGCCGCGCGCCAGGAATTCGACGATCAACTGCGGCAAATGCAGGACGGCCTGCAGGAGGCCATGCGGCGGGTTACGGACGAAGAGCGCCACCGGCTGCTGCAATACGGCCGGCAGGTGCTGGTGCCGGTCTACAGTCGCCTGGACGCCCTTGGCAAACGGGACCAGGACCGCAGTGACGTGCTGCAGGGACATCTGGATGCCATCGCCCGATTGCGGCAGTCACTCGAAGAGAAGTGAGCGCTTCAAATGCCGTGAATGTGATTGATCCGTTCGATCACTGATGCAATGTCCCGTCGCGTCCGCAGATCGTCATTGTCAAAGGGATCGCTGAACCCGTCTTCATCCAGCAGGCGCTGCGCCAGATTGAGCAGGCCGTGGGCCAGCACCTGTAACTGGTAACCGCCTTCCAGCACGAACACGATGCGCCCCCGGCAATGCCGCTGCGCCATGGCCAGCAGCTCGCGCGCCAGCCTGTCATAACCGGCCAGCGTCAGCCGCATGTTGGCCAGCGGGTCGGCATGGTGCGCGTCGAAGCCGAGCGACACCAGCAGCAGTTGCGGTTGCCAGCGATCCGCCAGCGGCCAGACCGTCTCCTGAAAGAGCGCCAGGTAACTGGCGTCGCCGTGGCCGGCGCGCAGGGGAATGTTGACCGTGTGTCCTGCGCCCGTGCCGGCGCCGGTCTCGCTGGCGGCGCCGGTTCCCGGATACAGGGGGGACTGATGGATCGAAAGGAAGCTCACCCGCTGGTCCCGGTAGAGAATGTCCTGGCTGCCATTGCCGTGATGCACGTCGAGGTCCACGATCATCACTCGCTCCAGACCGCAGGACTCACAGGCATGCAACGCCGCCATGGCCACGTTGCCCAGCAGACAAAAGCCCATCGCTGCCCCGGGCCGGGCGTGATGACCTGGCGGCCGCGCGATCACCAGCGCCCTGCTCACCTGGCCGGCGAGCACGACGTCGACCGCCTGCAGGGCGGCGCCGGCTGCCAGGCGGGCGATTTCCAGTGACCCCGGCGCCAGCCAGGTGTCCTGGTCCAGCATTACCGTACGTTGGGCATACTGCTGCGAGAGTCGTTTGAGCGCCTCAAGGTAGTGCGGACTGTGCGCCAGCAGAATGTCCTCGTCGCTGGCGGGGGAGGGCGTCAGTTGCAGCATACGGCCGGCAACGCCGCTGTCATCCAGTGCGTCCCAGATTGAGCGCATCCGCTCCGGCGATTCCGGGTGACCGGGCAACTCATGTTCGGTGAAGCGTGAATGGGTGATCAGCGCGCAGGTCATTCCCTTGCCTCATTTGCCGGCCGATAGAGGACGTAGTCAAAGCCGTTCATGGTGAACACCCGGGTCGCTTCATAATTGTCAATGATGGCGGCGACCACGGCATCCGGGAAAAAGGCGGCGCGCAGAATGATGAGCTCGAAGTCCTGCCCGTCGATCATGCGGACCAGGTTCCCGCCATCGTAGAGTCCGTTGTTGGCAAGGTTGAACAACTGGGTGGGATTGGTGACCACGTCCTTGCCGGCGTGCAGCGCAAAGGAGGCGTCCTCGCTGAGCACCGGGCCAGGCACCGAGCGCACCAGGCCGACGATTTCCTCGCCGGCAGCGACGTCTTCAGCGCTGGTCAGGTGACCGATGTCCGCGTATCCGGGCGGAAAGTCACCCTCCGGCGTACGCGCAGAATCATGGAAGCCGTTGAGCGCGTTTGGCTGGATGTCAAAAAGGCCGGCCACAGACTGAAAGGGTGGGGTGGTCGTTGGCAAATGCAACACTGCCCGCCCGTACCCGAGGTACAGCAGCGGGATGAGCAGCAGTGCTGCCAGGGCCGGCTTGCCGCTCCGAAAGGCGGGATGCCGGCGAAGTTTGTTGACGGCGAGACCGGAAAGTACGCAGGTGGCGGCTATCGCCGTGCTGAAATAGCTGTCTCCGGCGCCCCACTTGCCGGACAGCAGCCCGGCAAACACGGCGACGACGAACCAGATACTGTAGATCGAGAGACGATCGACATACAGTTCATACAGCAGGTACAGCAGGGCCGGCACAACGAGAAAGCCGTGCAGGCCGAACCATTGCTGCAGCAGACCCACAGCCTGGTAAGGGTCAAAGCGATTGACGTTGGCGCTGATAATGTGCAGCCACCACTGCCCGTCAGTGGCGATGTTCAGGAACAGAAACAGCATGCCACCAGCCAGCGCCAGACTGGCGGCGGCCAGCGCGCCACGCCGGGGGTTACGAATGAACAGGAAGGTCAGGGCGGCCAGCGCCGTGGCCAGCGCCAGTTGCTTGGTGTAGCCTGCCGCCAGGATCAGCGCCAGGCCGGGCCACAGACGCCGGCGACGTTGATCCGGGTTGACGATGCCAGGCACGTTGGCCAGGGTGATGACGGCCAGGGTCTCGAACATCACCATGCTCATGTGCTGCCGATTAAGTGGGCCGATGTGATAGATGGTGTTCGAAGCGACAAATGTCAGGCCTGCCAGGAGGGCCGGCAGTCCTGGCCCTGTCTCGCGGCGAACGGCGTGGGCGATGGCTGCGGCTGTGACCAGCGTAGCCAGGGTGCCCAGCACTCTGCCGTAGGCGTAGCCTGGGCCGAAGATCCAGGCAAATGGCACGGCCAGCAGATGAAACAGCGGCGGATAGTTGCTGGCGTAGAAGGGATAGACCTCAACGTCCTGATAGGGCCAGCGTCCCTGGCTGAACAGCAGCGTGTCGACGAGTTCGAAGCCCTCGCCCTGGTCATAGTCGAAGGGGAACCGGATCAGGTTGGCGGCATAGGTCAGGAAGACCAGCAGATAGCCCAGCAGCAGCAGCAGCGCCAGCCACATCAGCCCCCGATGAAGTCGCAAAACAAGACGATGCGGCTCACCACCGGAGAATTGCATCTCAGGCGGGGCGGTCACCGCGGGGCAAGAGGGTGAGGCCGGTGATCAGGACCAGCAGAAGCACGCCGAGCAGCAGAGACTGCGTCGGCCCGAGGATGAACTCGCGACCGGCGTTCAGCACGTCCACGGCAAGCGCTGCCACCAGGCCCGCACTGCCGCCAATGACCAGCAGCAGTCCCAGTTGACGCTTGCTCAGGGGTCGATCCCACATGCAATGCAGTATAGCGAGGACGCAAGGACGAAGCATCCCCTCGGGATAGCAAGGGCGCCAGCCCGACGCATCCCCATGGGATAGCGAGGACGCAAGGACGACGCACACCAGAGGTGCCATTTCGTGTCCCCGTGGGATAGCGGGGAGTGGCGATTTTGGCGGATTTCAGAAATTGTTTTAAAGTCGGGGCGGACGATTTGGTAAATTGCCCATGCAGCGGATGATGTAGGGGCGACATATCATGTCGCCCGCGGGCACACCATGTCGCCGGGCGTGGCGAGTTTGGTGAATTTCAGAAATTGCCCGCGCCTGGGACCAGCCACAACGGTAGCGACGCAGACAACCGCGCGCTGACCCTCACCGCATCCAGTTCCTGTGTCCAGTAAACCTGACGCACCCGGATAGCAAGGGCGCAAGCCCGCAGCATCCCCGTGGGATAGCAAGGGCGCAAGCCCGCAGCATCCCCATGGGATAGCAAGGGCGCAAGCCCGCAGCACCCCTCAGGGGTAGCAGGCGACAATCTACGATGGCCGCCGGCCTGCAGGACGGGCCGTGTATTTTCAGACCCCGCCGTGCTATCCTGAGCGCTGCGAAAAGCCCGCCGGAAAGGCCGATTTCATGCTCAAGAGTGTCCATTGTGGTGAACTGCGCCCGGAACTTGATGGCCGGCAGGTAACGCTCGCGGGCTGGGTGAACCGCTGGCGCGATCAGGGCGGTGTCATCTTCATCGACCTGCGCGACCGTTCCGGTATCTGCCAGGTGGTGGCCGAAATGGAGAGCGCTCCCGCAGCGCACGCCGCCGCCAGTCAGGCGCGCAACGAGTACGTCCTGCAGGTCTGCGGCCGCGTGCGCGTACGTCCGGCCGGTACGGCCAATCCCGATCTGCCTACCGGCGACGTGGAAGTGCTGGCCAGCGAACTGAAGGTGCTGAATCCCGCCAAAACGCCTCCCTTCTACATCAATCGCGAGGACAGCATCGACGAGACGATGCGCATGAAGCACCGTTACCTGGACCTGCGGCGGCCAAAGATGCAGGCCAACATGGTGCTGCGGCACCGGGCCGTGAAGTTCATACGCGACTGGCTGGACGAACGCGGCTTCATCGAGATTGAGACGCCCATCCTGTTCAAGACCACGCCGGAAGGCGCGCGCGACTTTCTGGTGCCCAGTCGCCTGCAACCGGGCAGGTTTTACGCCCTGCCGCAAAGCCCGCAGCAACTCAAGCAGATGCTGATGGTGGCCGGCTACGAACGTTACTTCCAGATTGCCCGTTGCTTTCGTGATGAGGATCTGCGCGGTCAACGCCAGCCGGAATTCACCCAGCTGGACCTGGAGATGAGCTTTGTTGAGCGTGAGGACGTCATGGCGCTCAACGAGAGCCTGATGACCGAACTGGCGCAGGCAGTGGCACCGCAACGACAACTGCAACAGACACCCTTCCCGCGTCTGGATTACATGGACGCGATGGAGCGCTTCGGCAGCGACAAGCCGGACCTGCGCTATGACCTCTGCGCCGTGGACGTCAGTCACGTCGCCGGCGTGAGCGCCTTTCAGGTGTTCGTGGACAACGTGGCGGCCGGCAAGCCGGTCAAGGTGATGCGCGTTCCCGGCATGGCTGCCAACATGAGCGGCACGCGCTTGCGGGCAGTGGCCCGCGACCTGGAAGAGCTGGCGCGCGCGGCCGGCGGCAAGGGCCTGGCCTACATGGCGCTCGACAGTGACCCGCAGGGAGCGGTCAGGGGGCCGATCGGCAAGTTCTTCACGGTCGAACAACAGCTGGCCCTGTTTGACTGCGCGGGGGCGGAACCGGGGGACCTGCTGCTCTTTATCTCGGACCGGCGCGAGACGGTCTGGAACATCACGGACGTGCTGCGGCGGCACCTGGCGAGCGAGTTGAAGCTGGCCGACCCGCAGGTGCTGGCATTTTGCTGGGTCATCGACTTTCCCCAGTTTCTCTGGAATGAGGATGAGCAGCGCTGGGACCCCTCACAGCACTTGTTCACCATGCCCATGCCCGAGGACCTGCACCTGCTCGACGGCGACCCCGGCGCGGCGCGTGGCTCGCAGTACGACATGATCTGCAACGGCTATGAGGTGGCGGGCGGCAGCATCCGCATTCACGACCGCGCCCTGCAGGAAAAAATCTTCCCGCTGATCGGCCAGGACATGGACGAGGCCATCGAACAGTTCGGGCACATGCTGGAGGCCTTCGAGTACGGGGTGCCGCCGCACGGCGGGATCGCCTGGGGCATTGACCGGGTCATGGCCCTGCTGGCGGGGGAGCCAAACATCCGCGAGGTCATCGCTTTCCCCAAGACGCAGACCGGCATGGACGTCATGTCACAGACGCCGTCAGCAGCGACTGAAGCACAGTTGTCCGAACTGCACATCCGGTTGGATCTGCCGGATGAACAGGTCAGTTAATCAACTGTCGTCGCTCGCCAGTATCCGTGTATGAAACAGACCGGCCACGATGCCGCCGCCGAAGATGCCGATTAAATAGGCGGGCACGTAGCTCAGGTCACCGGCAATCAGGGCCGGCCCAAGGGTGCGGGCCGGATTGAGCGATGCGCCGGTCAGGGCGCCGCCGGCGAGGATGGAGCAGCCCAGGGTCAGACCGATGGTCACGCCGGCCAGGTTGCCCGCCTTGCCGTAGACCGCCGCCTGATACACGGCGGAGACCAGCAGGAAGGTCAGGATGCCTTCCAGCAGCAGGGCAGCGGCCGGGTGGCTGGCCGTGAGCGCGCCGGTCGTCTGGCCGAAATTGAAGCCCTGTTCACCGAGGAAGCCGGCCATGAACTCCGCATCGTTGTAGGGCACGATGACGGAAAGTACCCAGGCGGCGAGGATGCCGCCGAGGAACTGCGCGATGAGGAAGCGTAAGGTCTGGCCGGCATCCTGCTTGCCGCCCACCAGCAGGCCCACGCTTACCGCCGGGTTGACCTGCGCGCCGGAGATATGCCCGTAGGTGTAAATGAGGGCGATCAGGATCAGGCCGTGGGCCAGCGCCGGAACCACGACGCCGAAGAGAGGCGCCACCACGACGGCGCCGGAACCGATGAAAACAAGAACGAAAGTGCCAACCAGTTCGGCCAGGCTGGCGCGCATCTGATCGTCTGACATATGCCCCCCATGCTTCCGCTTGCCGCGCCCGATTATGGCAGGCGCCCAGGTCATGTCAAGCAACAGGCTGAACAATTGCGCTGATGTCCGGCCCGTGTTATACAGGCGTCAGGCCTGCCCTGTGCGTGATGACGCCGTGACGTTTTGAGCCAACACCAGATCGAAACGGGCGTCGCATGGTTACGGGGAGACCCTGACCCAGGTCGGGGGCAAGTCGTGGCCGGAACGCCCGACCTGCGAATGCAGGTTCAAGGCAGCGCGTTCACACGGCCGGGTGGGCCTGTTCCGCCGCTCGCTGCGGCGGGCTGCAGAATGCTTCAGATGCCGTAGTTGGCCCCAAAGACCCTGGTCATCAATTCTCCCAGGCGCGCGCTGTCTGGAATCAGCACCTGGGCACCCTCGGGCGTGGTGTAATCCATGGCGTACTGATCATCGATCACACCCGTGCGGACGTTGCTGCCTGGAATGTCTTTCAGATAGAGCGCCAGCTGCAGGGCCTGTTCCAGGTTCAGGTTCGTGTAGAAGCCGTCCTGCAGGGCTGCCCACAGGCCGGGTGACTGGATGATCAGTTCCGGCAAGTGGGCCGGATCAAGCAGCTTGTCGCGAATGGCGTACATGACCGCCTGCTGCCGCTCGGCGCGCGCGAAGTCGTTGTCGCCATGGCGCGTGCGCGCATACTTGAGCGCTGTTTCGCCATTCAGGACCTGCAGACCGGCGGAGATGTAAAAGGGGTTGTAACCGAAATCCATATCCGGATAAAAGGGGTCGCGGATGCTTTCGGGCACGTCAATTTCGATACCGCCGATGGCATTTACCAGACGCACGAAACTGTTAAAATCGACGGCGAGGTAGTCGTGAACGCGCATGCCAAGGTTGAATTCAACGGTTTGCATGGCCAACTGCGGCCCAAGCCCCGGTTGTCTGAGTTCGCCGATCAGCATCGGTGTGTTAACGCGCTGCCGGTACTGGATGCCGGGCACTTCCACGTAAAGGTCACGCGGTATGCTGAGAATGCCGATGCTGTTGCCCTGCGGGTCTATGCTGGCCAGCATGAGTGTGTCGGTGCGGTGGGCCAAGCCTGTCTCTTCCGGTCGCCTGTCAAGGCCCATCACCAGCACGGTAAAGCGCGACACCCCGTTCCAGGGAACGCGTTCAAATACCCGCCCGTCACTCAGAATGACCTGGTCGCCACTGCCCGTGTCGCCAGTGGCGAAACCGGAGTTTTCCGCGGCCGGGGCCATGGCAACAGCGGCCGCGGTTGGCAAGGCTTCCGGCCGGTTGCGCGTGACCCGCAACAACAAGGATGCCATCATGCTGACGACGACCACGGTGCCCAGCAGGGCGACCGAGACCACCACCCAGGCCCACTCGAAGCTGCGTCGGGAATGCACGCGGCGCCGGCGCGCTCGCTCACGGGCACTGGAACTGCGCGCCCGTCGCGGGTCTCGCAGAACACCTTGTTCGCGCAGGGCGCCGTGCTCGCTCATGCAAGTTGCCGGCCGTTTTTTCCGGGCGCGTGAGTATAGAGCGGTCGCGTAAATGCGTCAATGGCGCCTGATCCACAGCGGGCCGGCCAGTGGCGCGCGCAACATGGCGATCGATGAGTCGCTATTGATCAATGTTACCGACAGCCCTGTACTCAGATTTTATGGCTGGAGCCCGCGCTGCCTGTCACTGGGTTATGGCCAGCGCAGCCGGATCGTGGAGCGGGAACGCCTGCAGAATCGCGGCTATACGCTGGTGCGTCGTCCAGGTGGTGGCGGCGCCATCCTGCATGCGCAGGAACTGACCTGGTGTCTGGTGCTACCGGCCAGTCATCCGCTGGCGGCCGGGTCCTTGCTGTCCGGCTACCGGCGCATCGCCGCGGTGTTTTATGCAGCCCTGCAGTCGCTGGACGTCCCGGTGGAAATGCTTCAGCGCGGGGGCCATCGGGGCAGTGGCATGGCCTGTTTTGAATCACCGGCGCCGTTCGAACTCGTCGCCGGTGGACGCAAGCTGCTGGGTAGCGCGCGCGTGCAGCGGCGCCACGCCATATTGCAACACGGGTCGCTGCCGCTCTCTGGCGACGTGGCGGCAATCTGCGACCTGCTGGTGTATCCGGACGAGAGGGCCCGTAGCCAGGCAGTGAAGCGTCTGCGCAAGCGGGCGACGACCCTGACAGAAGCAGCTGCCGGCGAGACAATTGATCCCGCCAGGGTTGTCGCCGCCATCGTCGCTGCGTTCTCTGGCATGCATGACGTCTGTCTGGTGGAATCCTGCCTGACAGGCGCTGAACGGGCCCAGGCCCGGGCGCTGGAAGCAAGCCGCTACGGCAACATGGACTGGGTGTGCCGCCGCTGAGCGTGTGAAGGGTAGGTGAAGGACAATGGCCGGGTTGCGCCAACTCCCCCTGTTTGCGCCGCAGGGTGCAGCGGAGATCAACCGCCATACACCCCTGTCGGCGACGCTGCCGCTGTTTCGCAGACATTTGCGGCAAGAGGGCAAGTCAGACTACACCCTGCGCGCCTTCGCCTCCGATCTGCGCTTGCTGGCAGAACATACTGACGAGGACCTGGCAGTCGGCGACTTCACGACGCAACGGCTGGTCGACTTTCTTGACTGGCTTGAGCACGGCCGCGAGGTGCCCTGCAGTCGCAAGTCCTGGGCGCGCCGCGTCACTGCGCTCAAGGTCTTTTTCGCCTGGTTGCGCGCCATTAACGCCATCGCCGCGGACCCGGCTGCCGCCATCGCCCAACGCTCGGGGCCGGCGCCGCTGGCGGACGTGCTGGACGGGGATGAGGTTGAGCGGGCGTTGGCTGCCGCCCGGCTGGCCGGGGAGGGACCTCGCCCTGACGTGAGGCCCGCGTTGCTCCTGCGTTTGCTGCTGGAAACGGGCATCAAGAAGGGCGAGACGGTGCGCCTGCGACGCGAGGATTTCGATCGTGAAACAGAGCCGCCCATGTTGACGCTGCGCTATCGTGCCCGCGCATCATTGCGGGGGCAGAAGCCGGAGCAGCAGGCGCGCAATCCCTGGCGCGAGCGACGTGTTCCGCTGTCGCAGGAACTGCTGCAGTTGCTGGATTGCTGGCTGGAGCAATCCGCGTCAATTGGGGAAAGCATATTTGACTGCAGCGCCAGGAACCTTGAGTACGTGCTGGCCAGGCTGGCCCGGGAGGCCGGGTTGCCGCGACTGTCCTTCGAAATGCTGCGCTGGACCTGCGCGCTGCGCGACTGGCAGGCCGGCATGCCGCCGGAGACCTTGCGCGACAAGCTGGGCCTCAGTGAAAGCAGTTGGCAACAGACCAGGGAAAAGCTGGAGCAACTGGCTTTCCTGCAGCAAACCCCGGTCGGCGTTGGCGGTCAGTTGCCGGCGAGCAGGGCCTGAAGGCCGGGCTCGTCAAGGATCGGGATTTCCAGCTGCTCCGCCTTGCGCGCCTTGCTGCCCGGCGCTTCGCCCGCGATCACGTAGTCTGTCTTGCGGCTGACGCTGCCGGTGACCTTGCCGCCCTGCGCCTCTATCAGGCCCTTCGCCTCCGCACGGGACAGCGTGGGCAGGGTGCCGGTGAGCACGAAGGTGAGCCCCTGCAGCGCGCTGTCCGTTAGTGCGGCCGCTGGCTCGACCTGCAGCCTGACTCCGGCGTCCGCCAACTTTTGCAGCAGGCGCCGGTTGTGGTCGTCGGCGAACCAGGTGACGATGTTCTGCGTCAACACCGGCCCCAGCCCCTCAATTTTCAGGAGGGGCGCTGCGGCACGAATCATCTGCTGCAGGGGGCCGGCAAGTCCACCCGGATCGCACTCCGTGTCATCCAGGAGCGGTTTCAGCGCGCGCTGCAACCGGGTCGCGACGGTATCCGGGTCAGCGTCCAGATAGCGCGGCGCCAGTTCTGTCAGCGGGTTAAGCAACAGCGTCCGCGCGCGCAGCTGCTCCCGGCTTGCGCCGTCCTCGGCCGGGCAGAAATGCGACAGCAACTTGCCGGCTTCCAGCGCGAACCGTGCGCTGGCGTCCTGTACGTCTTTGGCCAGGGTCGCCAGCGGCAGCGTGGCGTTGTCCTGGCTACCGGCGCTGCCGGCGAGGCCGGGCAGTTCGCCGGCGAGCAGGGCGGCTACCGTGCCCCCGACGCCATCGATTCCCTGGGAAGCCAGCACACGCTCCAGCGGGCGTGACTTCGCTTCCTCGATGGCAGCCAGCAGATTGTCGACTTTCGTCTCGCCGAAGCCTTCCAGGGCCAGCAGGTCCTCGCGCCTTGCTTCCAGCAGAAAGATATCGGCGACATCATGAATGAATGTCTCGTCGATCAGGGTGCGGATGGTTTCCGGGCCCATGCCCTCGATGTCCATCGCGCCGCGTGAGACGAAGAACTCGACCTGGCGAAAGACGCGTTCCGGGCAGACCGGATTCACGCAGAACCAGTCAACGGCCTCCTCCGGCTGGGCAACTGCCTGTTCACAGAAGGGGCAGGTTCGCGGCGGGTGGATGACCTGCTCGCTGCCATCCCGCGCGGCAACCAGCGGCCCGACGACGTAGGGGATGACGTCGCCGGAACGTTTGACAATGACTGTGTCGCCGACGCGGATATCCAGCCTGGCCACCTGATCGTAGTTGTGCAGGCTGGCGCTGGAGACCGTCACGCCGCCGACGAACACGGGCTCGAGCGCCGCGGCCGGCGTGATCTTGCCGCTGCGGCCGACGTTGACCGAGACGTTCAGCAAGCGGGTGGAAGCCTCTTCGGCGGGAAACTTCCAGGCGATGGCGCCGCGCGGGTCCTTGCCGGCCACGCCCAGTTCCTGCGCCAGCTGCAGGTCGTCGACCTTGATGACCAGGCCGTCGATCTGGAAGGGCAGTTCGTTGCGACGCGTCTCCCAGGCGGGCAGCAATGCGACCAGCGCAGCGAGATCTGCGCAATGCTGCACGTCCGGCGGCACCGGGAAACCGAGGGCATCCAGCGATTCCAGCTGCCGATACTGCGTGTCGACGTCCAGGCCTTCGGCGGCCAGCACGTCGTAGACGCTGGCGCTGAGCGGACGGGAGGCCGTGATGCGCGAATCCTTTTGCTTGAGCGTGCCGGACGCGGTGTTGCGCGCGTTGACGTAGCGCGGCAGTTCCTGCGCCTCCTGCTGCCGGTTCAGTTCGGCAAAGTCGGCCTTGTTGAAAAACACCTCCCCTCGGACCACCAGCAAGGCCGGCGCTTCCCGGCCATCCGCTGCCACGGGAATACGCAGCGGGATGCTGCGAATGGTGCGCACGTTGGCCGTGACGTCGTCGCCGGTTTCCCCGTTGCCGCGGGTGGCGGCCCGGGTCAGCAAGCCGTCCTCATAGGTCAACACGATGCTGAGTCCGTCCAGCTTGGGTTCCAGCGTATAGGCCAGTGGCGCGTCTTCCGGCAGAAAACGGAGATTGCGCTGTTCCCAGGCGCGCAGATCGTCCTCGTCGAAGGCGTTGGCCAGGCTGAGCACCGGCGCGGCGTGCGTCACCTTGCCGAACTCGTCGCTCAGGTCGCTGCCGGCCCGCTGCGTCGGCGAATCCGGCGTGACCAGTTCAGGGTGGGACGCTTCCAGCGTCTGCAATTCCTGCAACAGCCGGTCGTATTCGGCGTCGCTGACCAGCGGCTCGTGCCGCACGTAGTACTGATGGTTGTGGCGTTGCAGTTCCTCGCGCAGTTGCGCAGCGCGTGCGCTGACGTCCATCAGCGGCGCGCTTTCAGCCAGGCCAGCAATCGCTCCTGCGGCCAGCAGTTGATGACGTCTTGCGCCTGTACCCAGCCCCGGCGCGCCGTCAGGATGCCGTAGGGCAGCAGGTCCATATTTGCGGCCTCGTGCGCGTCGCTGTTGATCGACAGCGGAATGCCCAGCTCGACGGCCCGGCGGGCGTAGGGCGCCTCAAGGTCCAGGCGCATGGGGTTGGCGTTGATTTCCAGCGCCGTACCGCTGCGGGCCGCGGCGGCGAAAACGGCGTCCATGTCCAGGTCGGCCGGCGGGCGCTGCTCGATGAGCTGTCCGTGCGGGTGACCGATCAGATCGACGTGTGGATTCTCAATGGCGTTGAGCAGGCGTTGCGTGATGACGCTGCGCTCCTGCCGCAGACTGTAGTGCAGCGAGGCGATCACGAAATCCAGTTGCTGCAGCACCTCGTCCGGGTAGTCCAGCGAGCCGTCGGCGCGAATGTCCATCTCCACGCCATGCAGCACGCAGACGTCGTCGAATTCCCGGTCGACGGCGCGCACCTCGCCTTGCTGGCGCAGCAGACGCCCGGCATCGAGGCCGTTGGCGATGGCGGAATACTGCGAATGGTCGGTGATGACCACGGTGTTTCGTCCACGCTCCCTGGCGGCGGCCACCATGTCGCGGATGCTGTCGCGGCCATCGCTCCAGGTGCTGTGCATGTGCAGGTCGGCGTGTAGCTGGTCGAGCCGGACGAGATCAGGCAGGGTGCCGGCCTCTGCGGCCTCGAATTCGCCGGCGTCTTCCCGCAGTTCCGGCGGGACGTAGGGCAACTCGAGTCGCTCGTAAAGTTCTTCTTCGCCGGCGCATAGAATATGGCCGGCTTCATCGGCCGGCAGGTTGCCCTCCCCGTCTACCGGACGCAGGGCGTGTTCGTTGAGGCTGTAGCCGAGGCGCAGCGCGCGTTCACGCAGACGGACGTTGTGCGCCTGGCTGCCGGTGAAGTATGCCAGGGCCGTGCCCATGCGGGCCGCCTCCAGCACGCGCAGGTCCACCTGCAGCCCGCTGTGCAGCTCGACGGAGGATTTGGTCGGGCCATGACCCAGGACCCGCGCCACCTGCGGCATCTGCACGAAGACGTCCATGAGGGGCGCGGCATCGTCGCCGGCGACCAGCAGGTCGACGTCGCCAATCGTCGGGCGGCCGCGGCGGATGCTGCCGGCGATGGCGCCGGCTTCTGCCTGGGGCAGGGACAGCAACAACTCAAGAATTTCCTGGGCGGCGGGCAGGGCCTTGCCCAGTGGCATGCGCCCGGTCTTGCGCGCCAGGGCGGCGATGCCCTCCAGAATGCGTTGCTCGCTTTTGGCGCCCATCCCCTTGAGCGGGCGCAGCAACCCGGCCCCGGCGGCGTCCTCCAGGGCTTCCAGCGACGTGAGATTGAGTTCGTCCCAAAAGAGGCGGGCCTTCTTCGGGCCCACGCCGTTGACGCGCATGACCTCCACCAGCCCGGGCGGGATTTCCTGTGCCAGCCGCCTGTAGAATTCCAGGTCGCCGGTGGCCAGCATCTCGTCGATCTTGTCCGCCAGGGTCTTGCCGATGCCCGGCAAGTCCGTGAGCCCGTCTTCAGCGGAGATCGCCCGCAGATCGCGCGGCAGATCGCGGATTGTTTCCGCGGCGCGGCGATAGGAGAGGACGCGATGGATGACGTCGCCGCGAATCTGCAGCATGTCGGCGACGGTTTCGAAGGTCTCTGCGATCTCGCGGTTGGTCAGCGCCATGGCCGGAATGTCAACTGCATATTGCCGCCAGTATACATGAATTGCCCGCTGCGCTTGACAGACCAGGCGGGCCAGGTTAACATGCGCGGCAACTGGATAGCCTGTATAAAGACAGCGATCCGGAAGAGTAGGTACCGTAGCGGGCTTCAGAGAGCCGTCGGCAGCTGGAAAGACGGCAGCGGCGCCGGTACCGAATGGGCCGGGGAGTCGCCCCGACGAAAGTTTAGGCCGGTAGTCGGGGACGGAGAGCGCACCGTTATCATGGCGCAGGGTATCGGCCGCAAGGCCCGTACCCCTGAGTGCCTGCCACAGGGCAGGAAAACGGGTGGCACCGCGGGAATCCCTTCTCGTCCCTGACTGACGAGGGGATTCTTTTTTGTGGAGGTCACCATGGTCACCATGAGCGCGCCCGTGCGACCGGCAGCCAGACAGGCGCCAACCCTTCCCGCACGCGAGGACATTCGGGAACTGTTCCGGCAGGGCGATCTGGTCCCTGTGCACCGGACGGTGCTGGCCGACCTGGAGACGCCGGTCTCCGTCTACATCAAGCTGGCCCGCGCCGGTGTGGTCTCCTTCATGCTGGAAAGCGTGGAGGGTGGCGAACAGGTCGGCCGTTATTCCTTCCTCGGCGTGAATCCCAAGGGCCTGATCACCGTTCGGGGCAACCAGGTGACGCGCGAACTGCATGGCGTCACCACCACCCGTGCGTTGCGGGCGGGTGAACACCCGCTGGCGGCCATCAAGCAGGAATTCGCGCGCGTGCAGCCGGTGCGGCTGGAGGGCCTGCCGCGCTTCGTCGGCGGGGCGGTGGGCTACGTCAGTTACGACGTCGTGCGCTGGTTCGAGGAGTTGCCGGCCACAGCCACGCAGGAACTGGACGTCCCGGAAGCCGCCTTCATGCTGCCGGATACCCTGGTCATCTTTGACCACGTGCGGCACCGGCTGATCCTGCTGGCCAACGCGCACAACCTGGGCGATCCGGCTGCCGCCTGGGAGGACGCCGACCGTCGCCTGGATGAACTGGCGGCCATCCTGGCGCAACCCCTGCCGGCCCAGGACCTGCCCGCGGAGCCGCTGGATGACGAATTCACCTCCAACATGAGCCGCGAGCGTTTCGAGGACAACGTGCGCGCCGCGCGCGAGTACATCGCCGCCGGGGACGCCTTTCAGATCGTGCTGTCGCAGCGCTTTCAGCGTCGCAGCAACGCACAGCCCTTCACCATCTACCGCGCACTGCGGGCGTTGAATCCCTCGCCCTACATGTTCTTCCTGCACTTTGGCGCCGGCCTCACCCTGATGGGCGCCTCACCGGAAATGATGGTGCGCCAGGAGGATGGCGTGGCCTACGTGCGACCCATCGCCGGGACGCGCCGACGCGGCAGCACGGACGTTGAGGACGAGGCCCTGGCCGAAGAATTGCTGCAGGACCCCAAGGAACGCGCCGAACACGTGATGCTGGTGGACCTGGGACGCAACGATCTGGGACGTGTCTGCGACTACGGCACGGTGCGCGTGCCGGACATGATGTACATTGAGCGCTACTCGCACGTGATGCACATCGTCAGCGAGGTGACCGGGCGATTGCGCGCGGACATGGACGCCTTCGATCTGCTGGCCGCGACTTTTCCGGCCGGCACCCTGAGCGGAGCGCCCAAGGTGCGCGCCATGGAAATCATCGAGGAACTGGAAGGCTCGCGGCGCGGCCCCTATGGCGGTGCCGTTGGCTATTTCAGCTTTGATGGCTCGATGGATTCCTGCATCACCATTCGCTCCCTGCTGATGCTGGACGACCAGCTCTATCTGCAGGCGGGCGCCGGCATCGTGGCGGACAGCGACCCGGCGACGGAATACGAGGAAACGGTCAACAAGGCGCGCGCCGTCGCAGTCGCCGTGCGCCAGGCGGAAGAAGGCCTGACGGGCTAGCGACGGCGGGGCGGGCAGGAGGAAGACCATGATTCTGGTGATCGACAACTACGACAGCTTCACCTACAACCTGGTCCAGTTCCTGGGTGAACTGGGCGCCGACATTGAGGTCGCGCGTAACGACAAAATCTCGCTGGACGAGATCCGCGCGCTGGACCCGCAGCAGATTGTCATTTCGCCAGGGCCCGGCACCCCCGACGACGGCGGCATCTCGCTGCAGGTCATTGATGAACTGGGGCCCACAAAGCCCATTCTGGGCGTGTGCCTGGGCAACCAGTGCATCGGCCAGGCCTGTGGTGGCGTGGTGAAGCGCGCCGGACGCCTGATGCATGGCAAGACCAGCATGATTTACCACAACGGCGATCCACTGTTTGCCAATGTGGCCAACCCTTTCGTGGCAACGCGTTACCATAGTCTCATCGTGGAACGCGAGTCATTGCCGGAAGCACTGGAGATCATCGCCTGGACGGACCAGGGGGAGATAATGGGCCTGCGTCATCGCCGGCGTCCATTGATCGGTATGCAGTTTCATCCCGAAAGTATCCTTACCGCGGCCGGGCCACAGATGTTGCAGAACTTCCTTGACATGCGCGTACAGGCCAGGCCGGAGTAAGCTGGAAGGAGGCAGGATGGACATTCAACAGGCGCTGGAACGACTTGTCGCCGGTGCGGATCTTGCGGCCGACGAGGCCCAGGCCGTGATGGACCAGATCATGCGTGGCGAGGCCACGGATGCGCAGATCGGGGCGTACCTGACCGCGCTGCGCATCAAGGGCGAGACGCGCGCTGAAATCGTGGGCAGCGCGCGCGCCATGCGCGAGAATGCCACGCGGGTCCCCACCGGACTCGACGGCGCTGACCTGCTGGATACCTGTGGCACCGGCGGCGATGGCTCGGGCACCTTCAACATCAGCACCACCGTCGCCTTTGTCGCGGCGGGCGCGGGCCTGAAGGTCGCCAAGCATGGCAACCGCGCCGCCAGCAGCCTCGCCGGCAGCGCCGACGTACTGGCTGCCCTCGGCGTCAATCTGGACCTGTCGGCGGAACAGGTGGGCCAGTGCGTCGCCGACATCGGCATCGGCTTTCTCTTTGCCATCCAGCTGCATCCGGCCATGAAACACGCCATCGGCCCGCGGCGCGAACTGAAGCTGCGCACCATTTTCAATATCCTCGGCCCGCTGACCAACCCGGCCGGCGCGCGCCGGCAACTGATGGGCGTCTTTGCGCCAGAGTTGACGGAAACGCTGGCAGAAGTGCTGGGAGATCTGGGCGCTGTATCGGCGCTGGTGGTCAATGGCGCCGGCGGTCTGGACGAGCTGACCACGACCGGGCCCAGTCAGGTCAGTCACTGGCACTACGGCGCCGTGCACAACTTCACGGTCAATGCCGCCGACTACGGTCTGCCGCGCGCCGAACTGGAGCAACTCAGGGGTGGCGATGCTGCCCAAAACGCGGCCATCCTGCGCGCCGTGCTGGATGGCAGTGAGCAGGGGCCGAAGCGCGATATCGTGCTGCTAAATGCCGGCGCGGCGCTGTTGGCTGGCGGCGCCGTCGAGGATCTGGGACAGGGCGTTGAACTGGCGCGCGCGACCATCGACAGCGGCGCGGCACTGACGAAACTTGACGCCCTGATCGCTGCCAGCCAGGCGCCGGCGGCATGAGCGCCACCTTCGTTCGCACCGGCAGCGTGCTGGACCGCATTCTGGCGCACAAGCTGGAGGAAGTTGAGTGCGCCCGACGCAACCGCCCTCTGTCCCGGCTGCTTGAAGAAAGTGACGCGCAGCCGCCTCCACTGGACCTTGCCCGCGCGCTGCACGGGGATACGGTCGCCCTGATCGCCGAGTGCAAGCAGGCCTCGCCCAGCAAGGGTCGGCTGAGCGACGACTATGATCCGGTGCGCCTGGCTTCCACCTACGCGGCCCACGGGGCGGCGGCCATTTCCGTCCTGACGGATGCCCGCTTCTTTCAGGGCAGCCTGCAGCATCTGGCGGCGGTGCGCGCCGCCGTCGACCTGCCCCTGCTGTGCAAGGAATTCGTGCTGGACGAGTGGCAGGTGCATGCCGCGCGGGCCGGCGGGGCGGACGCCGTGCTGTTGATCGTGGCCGCGCTGGGTGATGCCCAGCTGTCGGCCCTGCACGCCTGCATTCTGTCGCTCGGCATGACGCCGCTGGTTGAAGTGCATAATGAAGATGAAATGGAGCGCGCGCTGGCCGTGCAACCGACGATCATCGGCGTCAACAACCGGGACCTGAAGACCTTCAACGTCGATCTGGACACGACGGCGCGCCTCGCGCGCCAGGTGCCGGAAGAAACCCTGCTGGTGGCGGAAAGCGGTATCGCCAGCCGGGCGGACGTACGTCGGATGGGTGAACTGGGCGCGCATGCCGTGCTGGTTGGTGAAACGCTGATGCTGGCGCAAAATGTGGCCGGGAGTGTGCGCAGCCTCAGCGGCGTGCGCCGGGAGCGAATGCCATGACCCTGTTTCGTTATGACGCCGCCTTGCTCGAACGGTATCCGCAGACCCGCGGCGCCATCATTCATGCCACCGGGCTGCAGGGCGGCAGTAGTTGCCCGGAGCTGAAGACACTGTACCTGCAGGAGCAGGCCGCCACGCTCGAACGCATTGGCGACCGTCCCCTGAGCGACCTGCCTTCCATCGCCGCCTGGCGCCGCTGCTTCAGCGGCTTTGGCGTGAAGCCGACGCAATACCGCAGCGCCGTGGAGGCCCTGCTGCGCCGCCTGACGAAGCAGGGTGACATCCCTTCCATCAACCGCCTGGTGGACATCGGCAACCTGGTCAGCATTCGTTACGAGGTGCCGGTTGCCGTCTTCGATACGCGCGCGCTGACCCTGCCGGTCACCGTGCGCCTTGCGAACGGTGACGAGCGCTTCACCGGCCTGGGCGAGCGGGAGGCCCAAAATCCGGCGCCGGGCGAGGTCATCTTCGCCGATACGACGGCCCTGGTGATTGCGCGCCGCTGGTGTTGGCGCCAGAGCGCCGAAAGCGCCGCCAATGCAGACACCACCGACGCCCTGATCACCTGCGAGGCGCAACATGAGGATGGCGCTGCAACCGTCGCCGCTGCCCTGGAGGACGTGCTCGAACTCATGCAGCGCTACGCCGGCGGCAGCATGCGGTCCGCATTGCTCGACGCAGGGAATACCGCGCTGTGAGCGGCGCTACGAGGGTCAAGATCTGTGGCGTGACCACGGTGGATGATGCCCTGATGGCCGCCCGCGCCGGCGCCGACCTGCTGGGGCTGAATTTCTATCCACCGAGCCCGCGCTGTATCACGATTGCCCAGGCGCGGGAAATCGGCGAGCAACTGCGCGAGGAACTGTCGGACAGCCGTCCCTTGCTGGTCGGCGTGTTTGTCAACGAGGAACCGGCGCACGTTGCGGACATTTGCGCCGGGGCCGGTCTGGACAGCGCCCAACTCAGTGGTGACGAGACGCCGGATACCCTGCTCGCTACCAGAAACCGGGGAGCGCACGCCTTCAAGTCCTTGCGGCCGCGGTCAGTTGTCGAGGCCAGGGCAAGCGCGCAGCGATTTATCGCGCCTGAACCTGACGATGGGCGACTTCCCTCCTTGCTGCTGGATGCCTGGCATCCCGATCTCTACGGTGGCAGCGGCGAGTTGGCTGGTTCTGATGTCGCGCACATTCTTGCGGGCGAGGTGCCGCGCCTGATGCTGGCCGGCGGCCTCAACCCGGAAAACGTCGCTGAACGCGTGCGGGCCCTGCGTCCCTGGGGTGTGGACGTCGCCAGCGGTGTGGAGAGCGCGCCCGGCGTCAAGGACGCGGACAAGGTTCGCGCCTTTATCGCCGCGGCAAAGGGCCGCTGATGGGCGAAATGCTCGATATCTACGACAGGGACGACCGGCACCTCGGCGTCAGGGAGCGCGCCGCCGTCCATCGGGATGGCGACTGGCACCGCGTGTTTCATTGCTGGGTCGCGCGGCGTGACGACCGGGGGCGGGACTGGTTGCTGTTTCAGCGGCGCGGCGCGCGCAAGCCCACCTTTCCCCTGCATCTGGCGGTCACGGTGGGCGGGCACTACCGCGCCGGCGAAGGCGTCACAGATGGCTTGCGCGAGATTCACGAGGAACTCGGTCTGGAAGTGCAGTTTGACGATCTCATTCCCTGTGGCCGGCGCCGCATCGAGGCGCGTTGGCAGAAGCTCGTTGACCGGGAAATTGCCGACACCTTCGTCTACGTCAGCGATCGACCCCTTGTGTCGTATCCGGTGATGCGGCCGGAGGTGGCGGACCTGGTGGCCGTGCCGGTTGAGGCCGGCCTGGCCCTGTTTGCCGGTGAACGGGACAGCATATGTGCCCGCGCGTCGTCGGGCCCCTGCACTATCACCCTGGCGGACTTCGTCCCGCATCACGAGGAGCAGTTCGCCAACGCTCTGCAACTCGCCCGACTGGTCCTGAACGGTGAGCGTAAGCCTGTTGTACATCAGGAGATTCAACGATGACTTTCAGCGCCGGTCTTTCACCTGCCTTGCCCGACGAACGCGGCTACTACGGCGACTATGGCGGGCGTTTTGTGCCGGAGACGCTCATTCCGGCCCTGGATGAACTGGAAGCGGCCTTTGCCGACGCCATGCGGGACGAGAGCTTTCTGCAGCGTTTGGCGCAACTGCAGGCCGACTACACCGGGCGGCCCACGCCCGTGACCTATGCCAGGCGCCTGAGCGAACACCTGGGCGGCGCGCGCATCTGGCTCAAACGTGAGGACCTGGCGCACACCGGGGCCCACAAGATCAACAACGCCCTGGGTCAGGCCCTGCTGGCGCAGCGCATGGGCAAGCAGCGCATCGTGGCCGAGACGGGCGCGGGTCAGCACGGCGTGGCCAGCGCGACCGTCGCCGCGCTGCTGGGCCAGACCTGCCACGTCTACATGGGCACTGTCGACATCGCGCGCCAGCAGCCCAACGTTTTTCGCATGCGCTTGCTGGGTGCCGAGGTCATCCCGGTCGAAAGCGGCAGCCGCACGCTCAAGGATGCCATCAACGAAGCCATTCGCGACTGGGTGACGAACGTCCGCGACACCTTCTATTTGCTGGGCTCGGCGCTGGGGCCGCATCCCTATCCACTCATGGTGCGCGAATTCCAGAGCGTGATCGGGCTGGAGGCGCGCGTCCAGATGCTGGAGGCGACCGGCCGGCTGCCGGAGGTCTGCGTGGCCTGCGTGGGCGGCGGCAGCAACGCCATCGGCCTCTTCCATGCCTTCCGCAATGACGAGGCTGTCGATCTCATCGGCGTGGAGGCCGGCGGCCATGGCATCGCCGGCGGCGAGCATGCCGCGCGCTTTGCGGACCCGTCGCTGGGCCGGCCCGGTGTGTTGCACGGCACGCGCTCTTTCGTGCTGCAGAATGAAGACGGCCAGATCATGAACACGCACAGTATCTCCGCCGGCCTGGATTACGCCTCGGTGGGGCCGGAACACGCCTTCCTGCGCGCGGAGGAGCGGGCCCACTACACCCTGGCCACGGATGAGGAAGCCATGGAAGCTTTCCAGATGCTCAGCCGGCTGGAAGGCATCATTCCCGCGCTGGAAAGCGCTCATGCCGTTGCCGAGGCCATCAAACGCGCCCCGACCATGCCACCCAATGCCATCATGCTGGTCAATCTCTCCGGTCGCGGTGACAAGGACCTGGATACCGTGATCCAGGAACTGGAGGGCACGCTGTGAGGGGCTTGCAGGCGCTGGAGGCCATGTTCGCCGCGGCGGATGCTGCAGGGCGCGCCGCCTTTCTGCCTTACTGGCCCCTTGGCTATCCGGACATGGACAGTTCGCTGGATATCTTTGTGGCCATGGCCGGCTGTGGCGTTGACGGTTTCGAAATCGGCATGCCCTTTAGCGATCCCCTTGCCGACGGGCCCACGCTGCAGGCGGCGACGCAACTCTCTCTGGAACAGGGGACGACCGTGAGTGACTGTGTGACTGCCGTGCGCAAGCTGCGTGAACGCGGCGTTTCCCAGCCGCTGCTGCTGATGGGTTATCTCAATCCGCTGTTGGCCTATGGCGTCGAACGCTTCATCAGCGACATCCGCGCTGCGGGAGCGGATGGCCTCCTGATTCCGGACCTTCCGCCGGAGGAAGGTCAGCGGATCAGCGACGTCTGCAGGGACAATGACATCGCGCTGGTCTACTTCCTGGCTCCCACCAGTGATGACGCACGTATTCGCCTGGTGTCGCAATGCTCCACCGGCTTCATCTATTGCGTTTCCCTGACCGGAGTGACCGGCGCCCGGGACGAATTGCCCGGCGACCTGCGCGAATACATCGCCCGTGTGCGCAAGGGCACGCGGCAACGTCTGGTGCTGGGCTTCGGCATCAGCACGCCGGCGCAGGCGCGCAGGATGAACGGGCTGGTGGACGGCTTCGTGGTTGCCAGCGCGCTGGTGCGAGCCGGCATGAGCGGCGCGCAAGACCCGGTCGCGCTCGCTGCGTCGCTGCGCGCCGCGCTGGATGGAACCGGATAACTGGCTGGCCAGGTTGACAGCACAGCGGGGAATCGCTATGATGCGCCGGGTTGCGGCGAAGGGTCCGGTCCAGTGACAGCAGTGAGCAGCGCTGAAATGCAATTTTATTACCCCTCACCAGGTGCGAGAGGAGCGCTGCACGCCGGCAGCCGGTGAGGCGGACCGCAAGACAGGGAACGTCCGGGCGCAGGGCACAGGCTCCGCGCTCTTTTTGTTTTGTTGCAGGATGACTACAATGTCGAACAGACAGGGGGAGTAGTCGCTTATGCTGCGGGGTGTGCGTGGCGCCACCACGGCGGATGAGAACAGCGGGGAAGCAATCCTTGCCGCGACGCGTGAACTGCTGGCATCCCTGATTGAGGTGAACGGCATTGAAGAGCACGAGGTCGCGAGTGTCTTTTTCTCCAGTACCTCCGACCTGACGGCTGCCTTTCCGGCGCGTGCCGCCCGTGAACTTGGCTGGCATACCGTGGCGCTGATGGGGGCCCAGGAACTGGACGTGCCTCATGGTCCGGATCGTTGTATCCGGGTGTTGCTGCACTGGAACACGCACAAGCGGCAGGATGAACTGCAGCACTGTTTTCTGCGCGGGGCGGAAGTGTTGCGGCCGGATCTGTCCGGCAGGGAGATGTCTTGAGCATGCAGATGACAATGCCGGATGCAGAGAGTGCGGTGGTCAGCGGCTTTCATTGCCGGCAGTTGACGGTCGTGGGCCTCGGTCTGATGGGCGGTTCACTGGCCCTGGCGCTGCAGGACCATGCGGATCGCATCACCGGCGTGGAACTGAACGCTGCGGCGCGCGAACTGGCGCTGGCAAAAGGCATCGCGGCCGAGGTGACGGCGGACCTGCGCGAAGGCGTGGCCGATGCCGACGTGGTGGTGCTGGCGACGCCGGTGCGCAGCATCATAGAAATGCTGGAGCAGCGTCTGGGGGCGTGGCTGCGTTCCAATACCCTGCTGCTTGATCTGGGGAGCACCAAGCAACGCATCAATCTGGCCATGCGCGATCTGCCCATCGGCATCCTGGCCGTCGGCGGCCATCCGATGACCGGGCGCGAGCTGAGCGGCCTGGAGGCCAGCGACGCCACCATGTTTCGCGGTCGGCCCTTTGTCCTGTGCCCCAACCGGCGCACGACTCCCTCGGCCCTGCTGCGCGCGCGTGCGCTGGTGCAGGCGCTGGGCGCATTCCCTATCGAAATGGACGCCGAAAGACATGATCGCGTGGTGGCGGCCATCAGCCATCTGCCTTATCTGCTGAGCACGGCGCTGGTCGCGACAGTGGCAAACGAGGGGGAGAACGATGCAGCCATCTGGGAACTGGCGGCCGGCGGCTTTCGCGATACCTCGCGCCTGGCCGGCAGCGACGTGCGCATGATGGGCGACATTCTTAGCACCAACACCCAGGCGGTGGCGACGATTCTGGCGATGTTCCGCATGCAACTGGCCCAGCTGGAAGCTATGCTGATATCGCGCGACGACCAGCGCCTGGTCGACACCTTGCAGCCGATCAGCGAATCGCGGCGAGAGTGGATCGCCGGCAATGGAGCGCGCCATGTCCAGTCCTGAAGCGATCTGCCTGGTCGTCGAACCCGGAAAGGGTCTGCGGGGAACGACCGCCGTGCCCGGTGACAAGTCCATCTCGCATCGCGCGGTGATGCTCGCCTCCCTCGCCCGCGGCACTTCGTCGATTCAGGGCTGGTTGGCAGCCGGCGACACAGAGGCGACATTGCGCAGCGTGCAGGCGCTGGGTGTGCAGGTCGAACGTCCTGCGCCTGACGTACTGGAGGTGCATGGCGAGGGAAGTTTATCCCCTGCGGCGGCGCCGCTGGACTTCGCCAATGCCGGCACCGGCATTCGGCTCATGACAGGCATCATGGCGGGGCAGCCCTTTGCCTCGGTGCTGGATGGCAGCGCCCAGTTGCGGCGTCGACCGATGAAGCGCATCATCACGCCCCTGCGCCAGATGGGCGCGGACATCACAGGTAAAGCCGGCAGGGCGCCACTGCAGTTGCGGCCTGCGAGCCTGCGCGGGATTAACTACGAAATGCCGGTGGCCAGTGCCCAGGTCAAGAGCGCCCTGCTGTTCGCCGCCTTCCAGGCCCGGGGCGAAACGGTCGTCATCGAGCCGGGCCCCACGCGGGACCACAGCGAGCGCATGTTGCGCGCGGCAGGGGTAGAGGTGCGCAATGAAGGACAGGTCATCACCCTGCAGCCCGCCACCGAATTGCGACCCCTGAACTTCAGTGTGCCGGGGGACTTCTCGTCGGCGGCCTTTCTGCTGGTGGCGGCCGTCACCGCTCCGGGCAGCGTGCTGCGTCTGACCGGCGTCAACCTGAACCCGACGCGCACCGGGCTGCTGGATGCCCTGCACATGATGGGCGCTGACATAGTGGTCAGTGAAGCCGGTGAGGAGGGCGGCGAGCCGGTTGGCACGCTGACGGCGCGCCACAGCCGGCTGCGCGGCATCGAAATCGGTGGCGATCTGGTCGTCCGCATGATCGATGAATTCCCGGCGCTGATGATCGCGGCCCTCTGCGCCGAAGGACGCACCACGGTGCGGGACGCCCGCGAACTGCGCCTGAAGGAGACCGACCGTCTGGCCGTGATGACGGCCGAATTGCGCCGTCTGGGCGCGGTCATTGAGGAGCGGGAAGACGGCTTCATCATCAAGGGCCCGCAGCAACTGCAGGGAGCGGCGGTGGAGGGGCATGACGACCATCGCATTGCGATGAGTCTGACCCTCGCCGGCTTGCTGGCGCGCGGTACGACGAAGGTGCATGACGCCGCCTGCATCGGCGATTCATTCCCGGGCTTCGCAAGGACGCTGCGTTCGCTGGGCGCAGCGCTGCGGGTGGAGCAGGGCGCCTGATTCGCATTTGGCCAGGCCGCTGTACTGACTTGTCAGGGAGGCCAGTCTTGCAACACAAGGTTGGAGTCATTGGTTGGCCGGTGGAGCACAGCATCAGCCCGCAGATGCATACGGCCGCCCTGCGGGCCGCCGGCCTGACGGACTGGAGCTATGAGCGCATCGCCATCCCGCCGGACATTGTGGGCCACAGTTTGCGCACCCTGCGGGACGAAGGTGGCTTTACCGGGCTCAACGTGACGGTGCCGCACAAGCAGGCCGTGCTGCCGCACGTGAGACCCGATGAAGTGGCCCTGGCGCTCGGCGCCGCCAACACCATCGACTTTCGCGACAACAGCGCCACCAACACCGACCATACCGGCCTTATCGACGACCTGCGCGCGCATCAGGTAGAGTTGGCGGGAACCAGGGCCCTGGTGCTGGGTGCCGGGGGATCGGCCAGGGCGGCGGTCTATGGCCTGAAACGCGCCGGAGCGGATGTCATCGTGGTGAACCGCACGGAGGCGCGCGCCCGGACCATGCTGCAGGACCTGCATCGGGCGGCCGGCATCGCCGACGTCCGTCTGCTCACCTTGCAGCAGGCGGCCGGCGAGCAACCGGAACTGGTGCTGAACTGCACCTCGCTGGGCATGTGGCCCAAAGTGGATACCTGTCCCTGGCCGCAGGAACTGCCTTTTCCTCCCGGAGCCACCGCCTACGATCTGGTTTACCGGCCGCGCCGCACCCGCTTCATGGAACTGGTCGAGGCCCGGGGCGGCCGCGCCATCGGCGGCCTCGGCATGTTGGTGCGCCAGGGCGCGGCATCCTTCGCCATCTGGACGGGTCAGGCGGCCGACGTCGACGTGATGCGCGCCGCCGCCGAAGCGGCCTTGCCCGCCGACAGCCCGGTCTGACGCCAGGGAGAGCAGCCATGATTCGATACCTTACTGCCGGTGAAAGTCACGGGCCGCAAATCACTGCCATCGTCGACGGCCTGCCGGCCGGCCTGGAACTGTCGCCGGAGGACATCAACGGTCAACTCTTCCGGCGACAACAGGGCTACGGCGCCGGCGGACGCATGAGTATTGAGAAAGACCGCGTGCAGATCAGCGCCGGCTGGATGAACGGTCGTACCACGGGCGCGCCCGTGGCGCTCACGGTCAGCAATCGTGACTGGCGCAACTGGCGTGAACGGGACATCGCGCCGATGACCACGCCGCGACCCGGGCACGCAGACCTGACCGGCGCGATCAAGTATGGCCACCGCGAACTGCGTCTTTCGCTGGAACGCGCCAGCGCGCGCGAAACCACCATGCGGGTGGCCGTCGGCGCCATTTGCCGCAAACTGCTGGCTGAATTCGGCGTCGTCATCGGCGGCTACATCACGCGCATTGGCAGTATTGAGCTGCAGTTCGCGGACGAGTGGCCGGTCGACTACCAGGCCCGTTTCAGGGCTGCCGAGGCCAACAGCGTCCGTTGCCCGGACGCGGCTGTGGCGGAACGCATGCACGAGGAAATCCGTCAGGCGATCATCGACAAGGATACGCTGGGCGGAGTCATGGAACTGGTCGCCCTGAACGTGCCGCCCGGGCTGGGCAGCTACGTGCAGCATGACCGGCGCCTCGACGCGCGCATTGTGGGCGCCATGGTCGGCATCCATGCCATGAAGGGCGCCGAGATTGGCCCGGCGTTCAGCAACTCGTCGCAGCGCGGCACGCAGGTGCATGACGAGATTGTGCTGGCGGACGACGGAGATACGCTTGCGCGGCGCAGCAACCGGGCCGGCGGCATAGAGGGCGGCATCTCGACGGGCGAACCGGTGGTGGCCCGCGTCGCCATGAAACCCATCTCGACGGTCCTCAGCGCGCTGGGCTCGGTAAATCTTGCCACCGGCGAGCCGGAAGCCACAACCTACGAACGCAGCGACTTTTGCGCCCTGCCGCGCGCTGTGCCGGTGGGCGAGGCGGTGCTGGCCAACGTGCTCGCGGATGCCTTGCTGGAAAAGCTGGGCGGTGACAGCGTTCAGGAAATGAGACCGCGCCTTGCTGCGCTTCGCCGCGCCCGCCTGGGCGATCTGCCCATGGACAACAAAACGTGGCGCTTTGGCTATGAAGACTAATATCGTCCTGACCGGCTTCATGGGCAGCGGCAAGTCGACGGTTGGCCGCCTGGTCGCCCGGGAATTACGGCGACCCTTCGTCGATTGCGACGATCTGGTCGTTGACCGCGCCGGCAAGTCGATCGCGCAGGTGTTTGCCGACGAGGGGGAACAGAAGTTTCGGGCGCTGGAACGCGAGGTCTGCCGGGAACTGGCGCGGCAGGATGGCCTGGTGATCGCGACCGGCGGGGGAGCCCTGCTGGACGCGGACAACCGTTGCGCGCTGGGCCGCAAGGGAGTGCTGGTCTGTCTGCTGGCATCGCCGCCAAGCATACGCCGGCGTCTCGCTCATGAGAGCGGGCGTCCCCTCTTCAATGGCAACTGGGAAGCTTTGTACGAGAACCGTCAGGCGACCTATCGCAGCATTCCCAACGGCCTGCTGACGGATGGCAAGACGCCGCAGGAAGTGGCGCAGGAAGTGGTGGCCCTGTGGCGTGCATCGCAGTAAGTGGTCCCGGCGGTGGCTACGACGTCGTCATCGAAGCGGGCCTGCTGCAACAGCGCGAGCGATTGACCGGTGAGTGGCAGCTGGCTGGCCGGGCGGCCGTGGGCACGACGGAAAACGTCGCCGCCCTGGCCGGCGCGGAACTCGCGCGACGTTTGCCGGATGCAGCCCTGGTCACCATGCCGGATGGCGAGGCGTACAAGTCACTGGCGACGGTGGCGCAGATTTACAGCGATTTCGCCGCCGCGGGGCTGGACCGTCAGAGCACGGTGCTTGCACTGGGTGGCGGCGTCGCCTGCGATACCTTCGGCTTCGCCGCCACGACCTACCTGCGCGGCATGCGCCTGGTGATGGCGCCCACGTCCCTGCTGGCCATGGTCGACGCCAGTGTGGGGGGCAAGACCGGCGTGGACATCGCCGAAGGCAAGAACCTGGTCGGCACCTTCGCCCGGCCCGCGGCGGTGCTGATCGATACCGCCATGCTCGCTACCCTGCCACAGAGTGAGTGGCGCAACGGCATGGCCGAGGTCCTCAAACATGGCATTCTGGCGGACGCGGGCCTGCTTGATCCCGCCCTGCACGGGCGGGAGCGCGCCGGGGCCCTGGTGGAGCGGGCCGTGCAGGTGAAGGTCGATCTGGTCGAACAGGACCCGCTTGAGCGCAACGTAAGGGCCCATCTCAATCTTGGACACACCTTCGCCCACGCCATCGAAATTGTGTCGGGCTTTGGCTGGTCTCACGGAGAGGCCGTCGGCGCCGGCCTGGTCGCTGCAGCGCGCCTGTCCCATGCGCTGGGAATGTGCGCTGCCACGCTGCCCGACCTGGTGGAGCGCAGCGTTGCCGGCGCCGGCCTGCCCGTGCGCCTGGGTGGCCTCGACGCAGAAGCGATCTGCGCCGCCATGGCGACTGACAAGAAGCGCCGCGCCGGCCGTGTCCGCTTCGTGCTGCTGCGGGCCCTCAACGACGCCACCCTGGTCGATGACGTCCCCATGCCGGCGGTCGTGGAGGTGTTGAACGGGATGCAGGGCGTCACTGTGAGGGAGGCGAAACCATGCTGAAGCGACGGATACTGCTCATGCACGGGCCGAACCTGAATCTGCTCGGAACGCGTGAGCCGGATGTCTATGGCAACGTCACCCTCGACCAGGTGAATGAAGCCGCCAGGCGGCATGCCGAACAACGAAGAGTTGGCCTGGCGACCTTTCAATCGAATCATGAGGGCGAATTGATCGACCGTCTTCACGCGGCGCGGGAAGAAGTGGATGGCGTCGTCCTGAATGCCGGCGCCTTCACGCATACCTCGCTGGCGCTGCGGGACGCCATCACTTCGGTCGGACTGCCGGTCGTCGAGGTCCATCTGTCCAACGTCCATGCCCGTGAAACCTTTCGCCACCAGTCGCTGCTGGTTGGCGTTTGCGTGGGCATGATCAGCGGCTTCGGCCAACGCAGCTACCTGCTGGGCATCGATGCCATACTGGGTCACCTGGGCCTGCTGGATGAATGACCTTGTATCCCTTGACCAGGGATACGCAATCAATTTTGTTCATTGCGCGAAGGAAGCTGGCCGGCCCATCGTCTAGACTGGGCGGTCGCCATATGCAAGTTGTCGAGGAAGCATGCCGGACAGCAAGCAGGTCATCGACATATTCAGTCAGGAGCGCCTGCAGTACATCAACCTCTGGTTCGTCGATATTTCGGGCGGCGTCAAGAGCATCATCATTCCCGCCGACCGCATCGAGGAGGTGCTTGAGCGAGGCGTGCTCTTCGATGGCTCCTCGCTCGAAGGCGGTTCACGTTCGGTCGAGAGTGAGTTGCGGCTGATCCCCGACAGCAATACCTTCGCCATGCTGCCCTGGGACCGGCCGGAAGAGCGCGTCGGACGCCTGATCTGCCAGGTACACACACCGCAGGGCGAGCCCTTTCCGGGCGATCCGCGCCGGGCCCTGCAGATAGCGCTGCAGCAGGCGCGCGACATGGGTTACATCTTCCGCACCGGCGTCGAACTGGAGTTCTTTCTGTTTCAGCTTGACGAACACGGCGCCGCGCTTCCCGCCTGGCCGCACGACTCGGTCAGTTACTTTGACCTGTCGACCAATTTCCGCCAGTCAATTCGGCGCAAGATGGTGGCCACGCTTACCGGCCTCGGGATGTCCGTCATCTCCTCGCATCATGAAATCGGCTCCGGCCAGCACGAGATCAACTTCGGCTATGACGAGGCGCTGACCACCGCCGACCAGGTGTTGACCGCCCGTGTGGCGCTGAAGTCGGTCGCCCAGCACAACAACCTGCATTGCACCTTTATGCCGCGGCCGCGGCGGGACCTGCCGGGATCGGGCATGCATACGCATCAAAGCCTGCACTCAATCGCCACCGGCGAGAACGTGTTCAGCGACGCGGACCATGAATACGGCCTCTCGGAGACCGGTCGCTGGTTCCTCGCCGGGCAGTTGCACCATGCCCGCGCCATGGTGGCCGTGCTCGCCCCCCTGGTTAATTCCTACAAGCGTCTGGGCACCAGTATTGAAGCGCCGGTTTACGTCAGCTGGGCGCACATCAATCGCGCCGCGCTGATTCGCGTCCCCGGCCTGATGCCCGACGATGGCACCCATACCCGCCTTGAGCTGCGTTGCCCGGATCCATCGAGCAATCCCTACCTGGCCGCGGCCGTCATGCTCGTCGCCGGGCTTGACGGCATTCGCCAGAAAATGCCCTTGCCCGATCCCCTGGAAGAGGACCTGCTGGGGCAGGACCGCGCGAGACTGCGTCGCCTGAAGGTGCTGCCGGCAACCCTGGACGAGGCCCTGCTGGCGCTGGAGGCGGACGAGACCATTCTCTCGGCGCTGGGTCCCTACATCAGCAACAGCTTCCTGGCGTCCAGGCGGCAGGAGGTTGAGGACTTCAACCGCCAGGTGACGGACTGGGAAATGGAACGTTACTTTCATCGCTATTGACGGGTCAACTGACGAAGGCCGGTCGTCACGTCCCTCTTCCCGACAATGAAAACGACGCCTGAAATCTGCCGCTGCTCCGGCGCGTAAAAGCCGGAGTTTCGCCGGGCGGTGTTGCGCGCCCCAACGACGCTTGAGAGCAGCCTGCTTGTGGGGTACCATGGATGCGGTAACGGGAGACGGGGCTGTGCCCATGCAGGCCATTGGAGAAGAAACGCCGACCGTCGCGGGAGTACGCTTCACGAAGGTCGGCAAGCTGTACCACTTCGATCACAGTGCCTTTCCGCAGCTTGCGGCCGGGGACTTTGTGATCGTTGAAACTGTCCGTGGCCGCCAGATGGGGCAGGTCATGGGCTTCACGGAGCCAGAAGGCAATACCAGGCGCCGCAATGCACCCATCCGGCGCATGGCGACATCCCGTGACATGGCGTTGCGGCAACACTGGGAGGGCCGCCAGGACGAGGCCCTGGCGCGCTGCCGCGAGTTGGCCGCCGGTTATCACAATCTCGCCGAGGTCAAGTTCGTCGCTGCGCAATACAACTTTGACGGCAGTCTGTTGACCTTCCTGTACGCCGCGGAGGAAAACGTCAATCCGGGACGGCTCTGGAGTGCCTTGCAGCGTGAGTTCCAGGCCGCGGTCGAAATGCGACAGATTGGCCCGCGCGATGTCGCCCGCCTGCTCGGCGGCTACGGCGCCTGTGGCGAGTTGCGCTGCTGCAGTACCTTTCTCACGGATTTCAGCCCGATATCGATCAAAATGGCCAAGGCGCAGGGCATATCGCTCAACCCCTCGGAAATCACCGGGATGTGCGGCCGTCTGCGTTGTTGCCTGGTCTTTGAATACGAGCAATATGCCGAGGCGCGCAAGCATTTGCCGCGACGCGGGCGAACGATTGGCACGCCCTGGGGAGAGCAAAAGGTCATCGACGTACACCCCCTGCAGGATGCGGTGACCGTGCTGACCCCCGAGGGACGCAAGCTGGTGCAACGTGAGGAACTGGTGCCACTGGCCGAGTTGCGGGCCCTGCAACAAAAGGCGAAGGAACCCTGTAACCGGCACGGGGACGAGCCCTGCGAATGTGGCAAAAAGCCGGGAGAGCGTCGCAGTGACGCCAGACAGGACAGGAACGCATGAGTAACGAGGCAGAAAACAGCATTCAGCGCGTGCTGGGAGTCTTTGCCCATCCGGATGATCCGGAAGTATGGGCCGGTGGGACCTTTGCCCGCTGGGCCGCGGAAGGCGCGGAAATTGTCTTTGTCATGGCCACCAGCGGCGACAAGGGCAGTTCCGACCCGGACATGACCTCCGAACGCCTGGTGGAAATTCGCGAGGAAGAGGAGCGACGGGCGGCGGCGGCCCTCGGCGTGAAGGACGTGGTTTTCCTGCGTTACAGGGACGGTGAACTGGAGCCTTCGCTGGCGTTGCGGCGCGACATTGTGCGCGAGGTGCGACGCTTCAAACCGGATGTGCTGGTTACCTGTGACCCGACGAACTGGTACAGCGAAAACCGCATCAATCACTCTGATCATCGCGCCATTGGTGAAGCGGCCCTGGCAGCGGCGTTCCCCACCGCCCGCGACCGTCTTAACTTCCCCGGGATGGAGCGTGACGAAGGGCTGGCGGCGCACAAGACCCGCCAGGTGTATATCGCCGGCGCCGTCAACCCCAACACGACGGTCGACATCACGGAATACGTGGATGCCAAGATTCGCTCCCTGCGCGAGCACAAGAGCCAGATGGGCTTGCGAGAGGGTCTGGCGGACAGCATTCGCTCACGCTCGCTGGATCCAGCGGCGCCGGAAGGTGCACCGCGTTACGTCGAATCCTTCTTTGTCGTCACCCTGCGCGTGTAAATGCCGGCGCGGGCGGCGTTACGCTGGCTGGACGCGCGCGGCTGGCTGGTGCTGGCCGGCAGTGAGTCCGGCGTTGAAGCCGTTCGGGCGAAGGCCCTGACCGTTGCCGCCGGCGACGGGCCGCTGGTCGTCCTGGCGACTTCCGGCGAAAGCATGGCGGCAACCCGGCTGCTGGATGATTTCGAGGCCCTGGGCGCGCGCAGCGGGTTCCTGCTGGATGTTTACGTTGAGGACGATGAATCGCTGCGCACCTGGCTTGGTGGGGCCGGGATCGTGGTGGCGGGCGTTGAGGCCGACCCGGTCAGGGCGCAGGATGCCCTGGTCGGCGCGCCTGTTGAGGGCATTCATCAGGCCTGGCAACATGGCGCGCTGGTCCTGCTGGAAGGAGCATCCGCCATGCAGGCCGGTTCCTGGCTCATGCCGGCGGCCGGTCAGCGTATGGATGGTCTGGCATGGGTGCCTGGCGCGCTGGTCCTGCCGGGAGTCTGCGACGTGGCCGCGGACCCCCTGGCCCGGGCCTTGCTGGGCGTGGAACACGGGGCCGTCGCCATTGGCATCGGTCTACAGTCGGCGCTGGCACTGGGGCCGCAGGGCGAACTTGAAATCTGGGGTGAGCAACAGGTCAGCATTGCGCTGGGTCCGGCCTGGCAGGCGGGCTGACAGAATGGAGTACCAGCAATGCCGGTGACACTCATCATCGGGGCCCAGTGGGGCGATGAAGGCAAGGGACGCGTGGCCGACGTGCTTGGGGCCGGCGCCGACGTGGTTGCCCGTTACGCCGGTGGCGACAATGCCGGACACACGGTTGCCGTCGCTGGCGAAGTTTACAAACTGCATCTGGTGCCATCCGGTGTGTTGCACGAGGGTGTCAGTTGTGTTCTCGGCAATGGCATGGTCATCAATCCCGTCAATCTGCTCGGTGAAATGGACAGGCTGTCAGCGCGTGGCATTGAGATTTCACCCGAACGTTTCCTCATCAGCACCCGCGCGCACGTCATCACCCCGGCGCATATCGCCCTTGATCGAGCCAGTGAACGGGAATTGGGGGCGCAGGCCATCGGGACGACCCTGCGTGGCATTGGTCCCGCCTATCTGGACAAGACCGGGCGGCGCGGCATCCGGGCGGGGCTGATGCACGACGAGGAGTCCTTCGCCGACGCCGTTCACAGCGCCATTGAACGGGCCAACGAGGCTCTGCGTCGCGCCGGCGCCGGCCCGCTGGATGCAACGGCGACCGCGCTGGAGTGGATCGGCGCGGCGCAGCGCCTCAAGCCTTACATTCAGGACACGTCGCAGTACGTCAACCGACGTCTGCGCGAGGGCGCCCGCATCGTCTGTGAAGGCGCCCAGGGCACGATGCTGGACGTGGACCATGGCGATTACCCCTTCGTCACCAGTTCGTCGCCGGTGGCCGGCGGCGCGCTGGCGGGCCTGGGCTTTGGCCCGCTTCACGTGGACCGCGTGATCGGCGTGACCAAGTGCTTCTCCACCCGTGTCGGGGCCGGGCCCATGCCGACCGAGCTGGATGGTGCCCTGTCCGGGCGACTGCGCGGTACCGGCGCCAATTTCTGGGATGAATTTGGCACAACCACCGGACGCAGCCGACGCTGCGGCTGGCTGGACGCGGTGATTCTGCGTCATGCCGCCCAGGTCAGCGGCTTCACCGAGCTCTTTCTCACCAAACTGGACGTGCTGGGCGGGCTGGAGGAACTGAAGATCGCCGTCGCCTGGGAGCTTGAAGGCGTGCAATACGAGTTGCCGCCTGGCAACCAGCAGGACATGGCGCGGGCCAGGCCGGTCTATGAAGTCCTGCCCGGCTGGGAAGCGGATATCTCCGGCATGCGCCGTCAGAACGAACTGCCGCCCGCCGCCCGCCGCTACGTCAGACGCATTGGCGAGCTATGTGACACACCGGTGCTCACCGTCGGCGTCGGGCCGCATCGCGAACAGCAAATCGAGCTGGATGACTCCCTGTGACGGGCTTGTCAGCCGCTGGCCGCTGCGTTAGACTGGCGCCCGTTCATCGCCCGGGAGTTGTGAGGGTAACGGCGTGAAACGACTGGCACTGTTGGCCGTCCTGGTGATTCTGCTGCTGGCCGGAGGCGGCCTCACGCAACTCCTGCTCGGCGGCGGGCTGGACAGTCTGTTTATCGTACAGTCCACGGCGCCGGATTCATCCATCCTCACGGCCGCGCCCTGGCAAACCGAGCAGTTGCTGCTCATGGTCGGTTTCATCGTCGTAAACCTGCTGGGCATGGGCATCACGCTTGGCATCGTCTTCTGGCTGCTGCACCGCGGCGTGAAACGGGCTGCCGCCAACCCCGACGCCAGCTGATCAGGACCTCACAACCTGCGGCGCATGTATCTCGATTTCTTCACCCTCGCTGCGCTCGTTGATGAACTTCAGGCGACCCTGGCCGGCGGTCGCATCCAGGATGTCCTCGACGTTGATGAAACAGGCCTCGGCCTGGAAATCTATGCCCGGCCCAATCGTCACTGGTTGTACCTGAGCGCCGACACACAGGCGCCGCGCCTGCATCTGGTGCCGCAGCGCTTGCGCCGCGGCCTGGATCAGCCCCTGCCCATCGGACTCCTGCTGCGGCGCCATGTCGAGGGCGGCCGGCTGCTGGAAATCTCCCAGCCGCCCTGGGAGCGGCTGGTACATTTTGACGTCGCCGGCCCTGAAGGCGAAGTGCGCATCGTCGTGGAGCCCATGGAAAGACGCAGCAACATACTGCTGCTTAAGGATGGCATCATCCTCGACTGCATACGGCGCGTGCATCCGCGTGAAAACCGCATGCGCAGCAGCCTGCCGGCGCATCCCTACCGGCCGCCGCCGCCACAACGCGGCAAGCTGGACCCGCTCCTGATGAGTGAAGCAGAGCTTGACACTGCTTTGGCCAGCAACGCCGCTTCCGGGCGGCGCACGCAACAGGTGTTGAGCGCCAGTCTGCTGGGTGTAAGCCCCCTGCTGGCGCGCGAGGCCGTCCATCGCAGTGGCGCTTCAGTCGACCAGCGTGCGAAGAATGCCGTCGCCGGAGACCTTTGGCCGGCCCTGTGTTCCGTCCTTGAGCCCCTGGCAGCGCACGACTGGCAACCGGGTCTGGCGGGGGAGGCAGCCGGCCCCTCCGCCTTCAGCGTCTATCCCCTGCAATGTGTGCCGGACTGGCGACCTGTTGCATCGATAAATGCAGCGCTACTCGCCTGGTATGGCGCAGCAGCGGGACGCGACGCCTACCAGGCAGCGAAGCGTCCCGTGGCAAGCGCCCTGCAGGAAGCGCGCGCGCGCCTGGAAGCGCGGCGGGCCTCCCTGCAACGTTCACTGACCGACGACCGCGAGCGGGAGTTGCTGCGCCAGAGTGGCGAACTCCTGCTGGCGTACCAGTATTCGCTGGCGCCCGGCCAGAGCGAACTGCGCGCGCAATACGAGCCTGACGGGCCGGAACTCGTCATCCGGCTCGATACCGGACTGTCACCGCTGGAAAACGCGCAGCGTTACTTTACCCGTTACGAAAAGGCCAAACGCGCGCTGCAGGAAGTGCCGCAGCTACTAAGACAAACGAAGGCACAGTTGCGGACACTGGAACAACTGGCCTGTGACCTGGCGCTGGCGGACAACCGGCCGGACATCGACGAGGTGCGCTCCACCCTGCAGTCCATGGGGCTGTGGCGCGGCGCCCGCCAACGAATGCCAGGCGGACAGCGCAGTGGGCCGCTGCGCGTGGTCACTGCGGACGGCTTCGTACTGCGGGTAGGTCGCAACAGCCGTCAGAATGAACAGGTGACCTTTGAGCGCGCATCAGGGACGGACCTGTGGCTGCACGCCCGCGGCGTGCCGGGCGCGCACGTGCTCATCAGGCACGACGGCCGGCCGGTGCCGGACCATGTCCTTGACCAGGCGGCGGCGCTGGCGGCCTGGTTCAGTCCGGCTCGTGACGAGCGACGGGTAGCGGTGGACGTCACTCAAAGACGCAACGTGCGGCGCCTCCATGGCGCCGGCCCGGGCATGGTCAGCTATCGCAACGAACGCACGCTAAACGTGCAACCGCGTTCCCCTGAAGCGACGGATTCTCACTGATCGCCGAGGCAGATCTCCAGCGCCCGGGCCGTCTCCAGCCAGCGGTGGTCCAGCGGGACGGTCTTGCGTTTGCCGACGATCTCCTTGAGGGGCACGGCCTCGGTGCCGCCATTGCGCGCGGCAATCATGACCCCGGCTTCGCCGGCATGGATGTAATGCGCGCAGGCGGTGCCCAGTTGCGTCGCCAGCAGGCGATCGGCTGCCGTAGGCGCGCCGCCACGTTGCACGTGGCCGAGTGTGGTCACGCGGGCTTCAAGGCGCGTCATTTCCTCAAGCTGTTGCGTGAGTTCGTGGGTGATGTTGGCGTGCAGGGCGCGCAGGGCGCGCATTTTCTTGCGCAGGCGCTTGCGTCTGGACTTGTCGGGTTCATTGCGCATCTCTTCACGGATTTGTGAGAGCTGGTTGCCGAGTTCTGCGGAGAAGGCCCCTTCAGAAAGCGCGACAATACTGAAGTGCTTGCCCCCCTGGCTGCGTCGCAGAATTGAATCCGCCACGATTTCAATGTCATAGGGTATTTCCGGGATCAGGATGACGTCGGCGCCGCCGGCCAGGCCGGCGCCGAGCGCCAGCCAGCCCGTATTGTGGCCCATCACCTCCACGATGATGATGCGATGATGGCTATGCGCCGTGCTGTGCAGGCGGTCGATGGCCTCCGTGGCGATCGAAAGCGCGGTGTCGAAGCCGAAGGTGACGTCTGTGCCAAAGACGTCATTGTCGATGGTCTTGGGCAAGGTCAGGATGTTCATCCCTTTTCTTGCCAGCCGCCAGGCGTTGCTCATCGTGCCGCCGCCGCCCAGGCAAACCAGGGCATCCAGATGATGCTCGTGATAGGTATCGAGCATGGCATCCGTCATGTCCATCACCTTGTCGCCGACAGGCATCTTGTGCGGCTTGTCCCGACTGGTACCGAGGATCGTGCCGCCCATGGTCAGGATCCCGGAGAGCGCGCCGGAATGAAGGTCGACGGTACGGTTTTGCATCAGACCGCGAAACCCCTGGCGGAAACCGATAACCCGCATGCCGTACTTGCTCATGGCGGTCTTGCCCAGGGCGCGAATGGCCGCATTGAGTCCGGGGCTGTCGCCGCCGGCAGTAAGAACTCCTATGGAATTGGACACGCTGTATCTCCCAAAAGGTTTTCCCCAGTCTAGCATGCCGCTGCCAGGCTGCCAGCCTGTCGGACGTGGCGCCCGGCACACCTGCTTCAGCGCTGTGGATGGGCGGGCTACAAAACTGCCACTTGCTTAACGGCAGCCAGCACCTGTTCAACGCTGATATCGCGTAGACAGGGATGCCAGGCGGCGTCATCCCCGCCCCAGTCCAGCACGCGGCAGGGGCGGCAGGCGATCGGGGATGCAAGCGTGATGTGCCGCTCTTCCGCTCCCCAGGGGCCGAACTCGACCGGATCAGCGGGTCCGTACAGGGACACCGTTGCCGTGCCCACCGCCGCTGCCAGATGCAGGGGGCCGCTGTCCGGCCCCAGCACCAGCGAGGCGCGCTCGTAGCAGGCCGCCAGTTGGCCGATGTCGGTTTTGCCGACCAGGCTTGCGGCAGGTGCCCTTGTGTGTTGCATGATGCTTCTGACCAGTTCATGCTCGGAGGCGCTGCCGCTGAACAGTACGCCCGGACCCTGTGTTTCTGCCAGATGATCTGCGATCCTGGCCCAGCGTTCGGGTACCCAGTGTTTGAGTCTGGCGCCGGTACCGGGATGGATGACAACGTAGTTCGCCCCGTCGCCAACCCCCGCCTGGCGCAGGATTGACCGGGCTGCTTCCAGGTCAGCCGCAGTGAGCGGAAAGCGATATTCCACGCACTCATCCAGTCCGGCGCCAGTCAGGCACGCCACCAGGCGCAGGTTGCGCTTCAGGGCATGTTCCCGCTGCAGGGGCAGGGCATGTGTCAGAAAAGACGCGGTTTCCGGCGTGGCAAAGCCGACCCGCTGCGGGATGCCGGCCATCCAGGCGACCATGGCGCCCCACCAGTGATCGGGTCGCAGCATCAGGGCAGCGCTGAAGCGGTGTCGGCGCAATTGCCCGGCCGTCTGCAGCGCCTGTACCCAGGGCACAGGTCCGCCACCTCGCCGGCGCCGGCTGAAGCCGGGGAAGTCGAAGGCCTCGACCTTGTCCAGTGACGGCAATCTCTCAAGGACTCTGGCTGCCAGAGGGCTTGCCAGGGCGTGCAACGCCGCCTGGGGGCGTTGTCTGCGCAGGGCCTCGACGGCCGGCATCGTCAGCAGCGCGTCTCCCAGATGATCGGGCCGCAGCAACAGGATTCGCTGGCGGGCTTCAGGCGGGCCGGCGGGCAGCGGCAAGCCTGCCAGGCCGCGCAACAGTGTCCGGCGCGCGTTTTGTCGTGTGGAAGGCGCATGCCTGGCGGCGCTGAGGCGCAGGTTTCTGGCGACCAGTTCTTCGCGTTTCACAGTCCGCAGCGCTCCCAGGCGGAGAGCAACTGCGGCATGATCGCAGACCAGTCGCTGGTTTCGCGCACGACCGCCCGCGCGGCCAGGCCCAGTTGCCGGCGTCGCCCGGGGTCATCCAGCAACTGAAGAATCGTGCCGGCCATGGACTCCTCGTCATCAGCCAGGCAGAGCGTCTGCCTGACGGCCGGCGGCAAACCGGCGGCAGCCAGCGACGTCGCCACGATGGCACAGCCGCAGGCCATCGCCTCCAGGATCTTGAGGCGCGTGCCGCTGCCCATTCGCAATGGCACGACGTAAAGGTCGCAGTTGTGCAGCCAGGGCTGGATGCTGTCCACGCGTCCGGTGACGTGGACGTTCTCCCTGCTGCCGAGTTGCAGCAGACGCGCACTGGGCGCCTGACCGACAATGTTCAACCGACAGGGCCTGTCCTGCTGCACTTGCGGCAACACACGATCGCAAAACCACAGCATGGCGTCCACGTTGGGGCGGTAGTCCATTTTGCCGGTGAAGGTCAGGGTCGGCATGTCGTTGCGTCGCTCTGCCGGCGCGTCGTAATCGGACACGAAGATGCCGTTGGGCACCACGTGGACCTCAAGACCGGGCACAAGCTGTTGCAGGGCTTCGGCATCTTCCCCGGAAACGGCCAGGGTACAGGTTGCCAGTTGGCAGATGCGGGCTTCGTAACGGGCGATGCGTCTCGCCTGAAACCATGACCAGAGAGCCGCCGGCCAGCGCCGGGGATAACGTCGCTCCACCGCATACAGGCTTTCCTGCAGGCGGTACTCGGCGTTCAACGCGTCGTAGCAGCAGGGCAGGCCCGGCCGCGCACGCCGCACCACAGGCAGCAGCGCGCATATTTCCAGTCCGCCAAAATGAACCAGGTCAAATTCCTGTTCATCCAGCAGCTTGTCCAGGCGCTGACGCAGCAGGTCGCTGTCCAGACGCAGCGCAAGATCCGGTGTTCTGCTGCTGAAGGCGTCCCGCAGTCGTTGGCCGGCGCCTCGTTGGGGGGGCGGCGCGGTGACCACCCGCTCGCACAAGTCGTGCAGTGGCGAATCCGCTTCAGGCGTCTCGCCAATACCCAGCAGGGTGATGCGATGGCCGGCATGGCGCAGACCGTGCAACTGACCGTAATGGCGCAAGGCGCCTCCCTGGTGTGGCGGCCAGGGCAGGGCCGGCGTCAGCATCAGGATTCTCATCTGTCCGCCAACACCTGCTGCCATGTGTCAAGTAAGGTGCGGGCGCTCTTGTCCCAGGTGAAGAGGGCTGCGCGCTGCAGCACGGCGGCTTTCTGTTCCTCGAGCCAGGTGGAATCAACAAGTACCTGCTGCATGGCCGCGGCCAGCGCGTCCGGGTCGTTGGGGTCAACCCGAAGCCCGGTGTTCCCCACCACCTCCGGCAGGGAGGACAGGTCGCTGACTACGGGCACCGTCCCGCAGGCCATGGCCTCCAGCACAGGGAAGCCAAAGCCTTCATGGAAGGAAGGCAGAATCAGGGCGCTGGCCAGGTTGTAGAGCGCCGGCAGCGCTTCCTGCGGTACGTCTTCCCGCCAGATGACCTGTTCGCCCAGGCGCATGTCGCGGATGCGTTGCAGGGTCTCGTCGAAGAGCCAGCCCTTGCGGCCGGCCAGTACAACCGGCGGGGCGTCGGGCAATTGCTCCCTGAGGCGTCGCCAGGCTTCAAGCAGACCGGCGATGTTTTTGCGCGGCTCGAACGTGCCAACAAAAAGGAAGAACTCTTGCGGAAGATCCAGTTTCCTGCGCTGCTCCTGCAGGACGCGCTTTGGCAACGGCCTGAAGCAGCGGTTTACTCCATGGCGTTGTATCGTAATTCGGTCCGCCGGCACATTCAGCATCTCGACGATATCGCGCCGGGCGGCGCAGGAAACGGTGATGATGTGGTCCGCCTGTCGGACGGCACGGCGAATCTGGCCATTGTAATAGCGTTGGCTATCCCGCGTCTGGAACTGCGGAAAGTGCAGGAAATGCAGGTCATGGATGGTGATGACGTGACGCCTGGCGCCGCGCAGGGGCGGGATGAAATCCGGGCTGTGCAGCAGGTCCAGCCGGCGTGGCAGGAGTTCAGCGCTCAGCGCCAGGGATTCCAGCCGGTGATGGCAGGGCGTCAAAAGTGTCGCGCGGTCAAATCGCCCGGCAATCGACGTTCGCGCCCTGCGGCTTTCAAAAACGGTCAGGGAATGGCCGATCTCCATTGTTTGAAAGCACTGCAACACCTCACGTATCCAGGTCGTGATTCCTCCCTGATGATAGGCGGGCAGGCGGGCATCAAGGCCAATTTGCTGCATGGGAATCAGTATAGCCCCACAGGGGAGGGCCTTCCATGACGCTACAGCCACTCGTCCAGCAACTGCGCCACCACTCCCCGCTCAAGCAAATCCCCCAGAGCGCGATCAACGACGTGCCAGCGGGCCTCCGCCCTGGCCCCCAGGGCCATCGCGACGTGCCGCTCCCTGACCGGTCGCAGTTGTCCGTTCCAGTCAAATTGCTGAATATGCAGCCTGGCGTCGATCGTATCGACAAGGGCGGCAGGGGCGATTTCCATGCGCACAGCATCCAGCGCGTGCTTCGGCAATTCGTAAGCCATGATTTCAAAGGGCTCAACCCGGCGTTGCCAGCGACGGGCCTCCAGGTCCGCGCCCGATCCCAGCGCCAGCGCCAGGGAACGCCCGGCGAGTTCCGCCATCGCGTGGACAGGCTGTGAAGCCCTGCTGACCAGCACGAGACCGGCATCGAACCAGGGTCGGGTGGCGCGGACGTCGGCTTCCCTGGCGGCCAGACTGGCGTCGATTGCAATCAGCAGATCGACGTGACCCAGGCGCAGGGCGTCAAGGCGTCCGTCGTGACTGACCGTAACGAAACGCGCCGTCAGACCCAGCTCCCTGCCCAGTTCCTGCCCCAGGTCAATCGTCAGGCCGACCAGTTTGCCATCCTGCGCGCTGGCGTAGGGGGGGCGGGCCGCTTCCACGCCGATGCGCAACTTGCCGGTCGGGAAGAGCGTGTGCACGTCCGGCAGCGCCGCACGCCTGGCGTGCAGCGCAAGCGCCAGACCTGTCAGCATGGCCGACCCCAGGACGGTCAGGACGGCGCGGCGGGAGGGGGCAGCCACAGCGGCTCACCTTGCCGGCGACCGAGTGCCAGGTCCTGGATGGCGTGATAGATGGGCTTCCTTGTGAATTCCGGCGTGAGCAGGGTGTAGCCATCGCGCCAGTTCCACGCCGGAGCCGGATAACGCAAGGCCCACAGGCACATCCTTTCCAGCCAGGGCCAGTGTTGACGGGCATGGTCCAGGGCATCCAGGGTGTAGCGGATGCGGCGGGCGGGGCTGACCGCCTGATCATGACGCGGATCGTCATTCCAGCCGGTTTCGGTCAGGAAGACCGCAGCCTCATGGCCGGCATGTTGCAACAGTGTTGAACGATGCAGCTCCAGGCGCCGGAAGTTCAGCCGGTCCCTGGCCGGCGCTGCGTCCGCGCTGTCCCTGAAACCATAGCTGTGCAGCGCGATACCATCGCTCCAGTCGGCGGCGCCCGCGGCGTAGGTGGCCTCGAGCCAGTCAAGGTCATTGATGGCGTGGGGACTGCCGGCCGGTTCCAGCGTGGGCGCCGGCCCGGCTGCCAGCAGCAGGCTGGCGGGGCTTGCGGCCCGCACGGCGTCATGCACAACGCGCAGCAGGGCGACGTAGTCCTCCGGCGTCACCGGGTCATAGCCCCATTCGAAGGCGAGGTTCGGCTCGTTCCAGATGATCAGGTGCTGCACGTCGGCATGATAGCGCCGCGCAAAGGCCGCCACGAACCTGGCGAAGTCATCCCATGCCTCGCGCGGCAGGCTGTTGAGGGTCGATGCTCCTGTGTCGCCATCCGTCGCCCGCGCCCAGGCCGGCACCAGCCCCAGGCGGGCGATAACCTGTAGCCCCTGGTTGCGGGCATGATTGAGGATGCGGTCCATCTGTTGCCAGTTGTACCGTCCGGGCGCCGCCTCGGCATAGGCCCAGGGGAAGAATTCGACGATGGTGCCGGCGCCCAGTTCGCGCACCATTTGCAGGCTGCGCTGAATCTTCCATTCCCACACCTCGTCTATCAGGCGGGTGTGAACGCAAAGCTGTGGCCGGGTTGTGATCACGCGCTGCTGTTCCTGCGGGGTGGCGCGCGGTTCAGCCGGATGGAGCAGGTGAAACAGAAGGGCCACCACAGACAGACGAAGTGCCAGCGGAATCAACCGGCCGGCAACTGCCGCACGCTGCAGTTTCATGCGCCAGGTGAGCCGCAATAAATGCGCCCGGCCACGCCGGCGCGGACTGGCTCAGGCGTACTGTCTGCGCTCCCGCACGTCATGCCAGGCCGTGTGCACTTCCGTCTCTCCCCGTCGCAGGGCCAGCAGCAGCGCATCCTGGTCAACCGGCAGGCTGTAGATGCGCACGCCGACGGCGTTGTAAACGGCGTTGGTGATGGCCGGCATGGTGTTGATCGAGGGAATTTCACCGACGCCCTTGGCGCCGAAGGGCCCCTCCGGGACGCGGTCCTCGACCAGGTAACTGACGATTTCGGGCGTATGCTTGATGCTGGGCATCTTGTAGCGCGCCAGCAGGGTCGACCAGGGGACTCCGTCTTCCACGATGTAACTTTCCGTCAGGGCATTGCCCAGCGCCATCACGATGCCGCCCTCTATCTGTCCCTGCAGCAGCATGGGATTGATGGCGCGCCCGACGTCGGTGGCGGAGATGATCTTTTCGCAGTGAACGACGCCGGTGTCCAGATCGACGCTGACGAGCGCTATCTGGGTGGCGTAGGAGAAGGCGAAGTGCATGTCGCCACCGGTACCCAGTGGCTGGGTCTTCGGGCCCCAGTACTCGTGCTGGATGCGCGTCGGATATCCCTGGCTGCGGGCGAGTCGGACGGCATCGCCGAACTTCACGTTGCTGCCATTGACGCGCACCAGACCTTCCTCAAAGCGCAACTGGTCCGGCGGGTGATCGTGTTCTTCGGAGAGCACGCTGCTGAGCGCATCCCGCAGACCGATGGCTGCATGCCTGACGGCATTGCCGCTCATGAAGGTCTGGCGGCTGGCTGTGGTGGGGCCGCCGTCAGGAGTCAGGTCGGTATCCGACAGCAGTACGCGCACCTGCCTGTAGGGCAAACCCAGTTCTTCGGCGGCGCACTGCGCCAGAACGGCGACCAGTCCCTGGCCCATGTCGGCAGACGAGGTGCGCACCTCCACCGTGCCGTCGTCAAAGGCCTCCACCTCGGCAGCCGACTTGTCCGGCGCGCCACCGCCGAGGCCGGTGTTCTTGTAGGCGCAGGCCGCACCCCAGCCCCAGGCGACGTTGCCCTCGCGCCAGTTCCAGCGGAAGTTGCCATTGGCCTGGCCGCGCAGGTCCTCGTCGCAGATGCGGATGGTCTCCAGCAAGCCAATACTTTCGCGCAGCTTCTGCCCGGTGGCTGTGACCACGCCGACCTTCTGCGCATTGATGCGCCTCAGTTCAAGGGCGTCCATGCCCAGTTCTTCGGCAATCAGGTCCATGTTTTGTTCGACGGCGAAGGCGCTTTGCGTGACGCCAAAGCCACGGAAGGCCCCGGCCGGCGGGTTGTTGGTGTACATGGCGTAACAGTCAATGCGGGCGTGAGGCACGTCGTAGGGTCCGGTCGCGTGCGTGGTTGCCCGCGTCATCACCTTGTCGCTCAGGCTGGCATAGGCGCCGGCGTCGCCATACAGTTCTGCCTCCACGGCGGTCAGCCGACCATCGCGGCGCGCGCCCGTGCGTATGCGGATGACGGTCGCATGCCGCTTGGGGTGAAAGAGCATGGATTCCTGTCTGGTGTAAAGCAGCTTGACCGGTCGCTGCGACGCTTCAGCCAGCATGGCAGCGTGAATCTGGCCGGCGATGTCTTCCTTGCCGCCAAAGCCACCGCCAATCAGCGTGCCCCGGACGCGCACCATCTCGTCCGGCAAGTCCATGGCGCGCGCCACCTGGTTGCGGTCCTGATAGGGAATCTGGGAACCGACGTAGATGGTCAGTTTGGCGTGCTCCTCATCGAAGCCCGCCGGAATCCCGATGGCGCACTCCGGCTCCAGAAAGGCGTGCTCAATGATAGGAGTTCGATAGGTGCGTTCGACAATGACATCGGCCTCGTCGAAGCCGCGTTGCAGGTCACCGTGGCGCACCTTGATGTGCTTGAGCAAATTGCCATCCTCGCGGCCGACGTGCACGTGCGGCGCTTCCCGCGTATGCGCATACACCGGATCGGCAACGACCGGCAGGGGATCGTAGTCCACTTCAATCAGGCGCAGGGCCTGTTCGGCAATCTCCGCCGTGTCAGCAGCCACGATAGCGATGGCATCGCCCATGTAGCGTGCGGTCTCGTTTTCACCAATCAGTACGGGCCAGTCCAGCGTCACGATGCCGTGAACGTTTTCTCCGGGAACGTCGGCCTGCGTCAGGACGCAGTGCACGCCCGGCAGGGCCCGCGCCCGGGCGCTGTCAATGCGGCGCACCACGGCGTGAGGATGGGCCGAGCGCAAGGTGCGACCGAAGATCATGCCCGGAAACGTGTAGTCATCGGTGTACCTGGCCCGTCCCGTGACCCGGTCGACGATGTCGGGCACCAGTTCGCTGCGGCCGACGCTGTTCAGGGGCTCATCCACGACGGGCTCGCCCGGGGGGAGCGGATCTTCACCACGCAGCATGTTGCCGGCTGAATTAATGGCCCGCAGCACACTGGAATAGCCGGTGCAGCGACAGTAGGTATCCTTGAGCGCGACCTTGATATCGCGGTCGGCAGGTTTGGGGTTGCTCTCCAGCAGGGCCGCCGCCGTCATCATCAGGCCGGGCGTACAGAAGCCGCACTGCACCGCACAGTGGTTGATGAATTCCTGTTGAATCGGGTGTAGCTGTTCACCCCCGCCGCTGTCGCGGCAGGCCAGGCCCTCGACCGTGCGGACGGATCTGCCCCAGGCCTTGAATGCCGGGTAGATGCATGAATCGACCGGAATCCCGTCCACGTGAACGGTGCAAATGCCACATTCCGCCTCGTCGCAACCGATTTTCGTGCCGGTCAGTCCCAGATCATCGCGCAAGAGACCGGCCAGGGTACGCGCTTCCGGAACGTCCAGTTCATGTTCGATACCGTTTACAGTGAGTTTGAGCAGCGTCATGACGGCTCTCCTTGCGGGTTATCCAAGACCCACACCTTCTGCCCTGGCGATTCCGCTGCGGGCGCGGTCGATGGCCAGTGGCAGGACCCGGTTTACGAGGGTTTCTATCATGTGCGAGCGATATTCCGCGCTGGCGCGATATTTACTGGCGCGCGGATGCAGCACCTGGCTGGCGCTTGCGGCCACGTGGCGGATGAGGGCGTCGGAAATAGCTTTCCCGCGCAGTTGACTCTCCACTTCCGTGGCGCGGACCGGCACGCGGTCGACCGGGCTGATGCAAAGCCGCAGGTCCGCCAGTTTGCGACGGCTTTCGTCCAGCTGCACCCAGGCCGCACAGCCCAGCACGGGCAGGGCCACGCCCTGGGGACGCATGATGCGTTTGAAAGCGCTGCCCTCTCCGGGGCGGCAACGGCGAAAACGGAACCCGACCAGCAGGTCCTTCGTTGAATCGAGGGCCGAAACGCCCGGGCCGCGAAAAATTTCAGTGATTGGCAACCACTCCCGGCGACCATCGTGCCAGGCGACGTCGGCCCGGGAACCCAGGGCGACCAGCGAGGTGGTGCCATCTCCGGCGGGCAGGGCATGGGCGACGTTGCCGCCCAGGGTGCCGACGTTTCTCACCTGCAGGCCGCCAACCACCCCGCAGCTTTCAACCAGGCAGGTGGCCTCCCTTTCGAGCAGGTGAGAGTTGACGATTGACGTGTGCGTGACGGCGGCGCCAACGTGCAGCCAGCCGTCAAGGACCTCGATACGCGTCATTTCAGGAACAGAGGTGATGTCGACGAGGGCCGCGAGCGTATGGGCGCCCTTCTCAACGTGTTGCATGTCGATCAGGAGGTCGGTGCCCCCGGCGATGAGTCTGGCCCTGCCCTTGTATTCGGCCAGACGGGCCAGCGCATCAGCGACGGAATGTGGCGTGTGATACCGTTCCCAAAGCGGCACGAACGCTCTCCCGGTATTGCAGAATGTATTACCAGGCAGCACTTTTCGCGGGCTGATGGAACCGCGCCGCCGACAACCTTGCGCCGACGACTGCACACGGTAGCGAACAGTATAACAAGCCGCAGTTTCGCCTGCAAACTTTCGCTTGCGGCCAACAGGGTTACACAGGGACGCCGGTAACATGGTCGCTTCCGTCAATTTTGCAAAGCGGTCAATGTGTGTTATTAAGGTTTCCAGCGCGACACCTGAACAGTTTTCATTCCTGAGTGAGTGTTTTGTGAAGACACGCTTCACATGATTCAAATTCGGCAGAAGTTTGTCCAACGGTCTGATCCGCTCATCATTCTGGCACCGGTGCTGGCAATTGCTCTGGCGCTGGCTCTTGGTGGAATCCTGCTTTTGCTACTGGGCCGGGACCCCGTTGAGGCCTATCGCGCCATGTGGGAGGGCGCCATTGGCAATCCCTTCGAGAACCCGACCAGTATTGCCAATACCTTCACCCGCTCCATTCCTCTCATGCTGGTCGCCACCGGCATATGCGTCGCCTTTCGCGGGGGAGTCATCAATATCGGCGCGGAAGGCCAGTTGTTCGTCGGCGCCCTTGCGGTGGTTGCGCTCTCCGCCGGCGTGGGCGATTCTCTCCCGCCCCTGCTGTACGTCCCCCTGTCCCTGATCGCGGGCTTTGCCGGTGGCGCCCTGTGGGGCTTCATTCCGGGTTTTCTGCGCGCGCGCTTTGGCGTCAACGAAATCCTGTGCACGATCATGATGAACCAGATCGCCATTCAACTGCTGAACATCATGCTCAGCGGTCCATTGCGCGATCCGGGCGCCGGGGTCACGCAATCCGCCAGGCTGCCGGAAGCGGTCTGGCTGGGGCGCATGCTGCCGCCCACGCGCCTGCACACCGGGATTTTCGTCGCCCTGCTGGCAACGGTGCTGACCTGGTTGTTCCTGTGGCGCACCCCTCTGGGATATCGCATCCGCGCCGTAGGGCAGAATCGGGAAGCCTCGCGCTACGCCGGCATTTCCGTGCCGGTCTATATCGTTCTGGCCCTGACGCTGAGTGGCGCCCTGGCCGGCCTGGGAGGCGCGGTGGAACTTACCGGCGTTTCCCGCAGAATGGTTTCGGGTTTCGCCGCCGGTTTCGGCTTTTCCGGCATCGTGGTGGCCATCTTTGGCCGCCTCCATCCCCTGGGAGCCATTCCCTCCGCGCTGCTGTTTAGCGCCATGGTAACCGGCGCCGAGCGGATGCAGCGGACGGTGCAGGTGCATTACGAGACGATCATTGCGATTCAGGGCATAGTGGTCCTTTTTGCCGTCTGTAGCAGCATGTGGGTCCAGCGCCGTGCCGCCAAACGACTGGCCATCGACGTCAGCATGAGTCGCTCCGGGACAGACTCCGGTACCGGCCCGGGGTCGAATGAAATGCGACGGGCAGAGGTGTAGCGGCGATGGATGAACGGACCCTGCTGGACGTGCTGGTCGCCGCTTCCGCGCTGACGCTCGCCTCGGCCATGCCTTTTCTGTACTCGGCGCTGGGTGAAGTGTTTTCCCAGCTCTCCGGTGTCTTCAATCTTGGCGTTGAAGGCATCATGCTGATGGGCGCCTTTTCGTCGATCTACGTCGCTTCGGACATGGGTCTGAACGCCGGCCTTGCGGCAGGCGTTGTGACGGGAATGCTGGTCGGCGCCTTTCTGGGGCTGGTCATGTCCTTCGTCAGCGTCACGATGCATGCGGATCAGGGCATCAGCGGCATCGGCATTACGCTTCTTGGTCGTGGCCTGTCCACCACCCTGTTTATCCTGCTGGCCGATGGCGTGCTGCTCGTCGAATCCTTTCAGCCGATAGCGATCCCCTTGCTGAGCCAACTCCCTGTGCTGGGTGAAATCCTGTTTCGCCAAAACATCATGGTTTACGGGGCGCTGCTGCTCGTGCCGGTTACGGCCTGGATCCTGCGCCGTACGACATGGGGCCTGCAGATTCGCGCAGTGGGGCAGAATCCGGCCGCCGCGGATGCCATGGGCGTCGACGTCGTACGGGTGCGCTATTCAGCGGTCATACTGGGCGGCACGATGGCCGGCCTGGCCGGCGCCTCCATGCCACTGGCCCTGACCAATGTGTTTCAGGTGAACATGACTGCCGGAGTAGGTTTCATCGCCGTGGCGATGGTCTATTTTGGCGGCTGGTCGCCCTGGCGGGTCATGCTCGGTTCCCTGTTGTTCAGCGCTGCCTACAACCTGCAGATCTGGGTGCAGGTGCTGGATGTCAGGATTTTCGGCGAAGCCATCCCGGTCAACATCCTGCTGATGATGCCTTATGTCCTTGCCATCTTTGTGCTGATCTTCGCCAGGGACATGCAGCGCTTCAGGCCCCAGGCCATGAACAAGCCCTTCCGACGTGGAGACTGAAGCAAGGACCGGGTAACAGGGTCGATTGGGATGAGAGCACCTGACCTGAAAGTGACTCGCATGCGCGGGTTGGCGCTGCTCATACTTCTGGTCGCCTTGCCGGCCGGCGTTGTTGTTCGTGCCCAGGACCCGCTTCGCATCGCGCTCGTCACGCCCAGCAGCATCAGGGACCTGGCCTGGAGCCAGTCCATTTACACCAGCCTGCTGGAACTGCAGGAGGAACTTGGCGGCGAAAGCACCCTTCAGTTCGCGTATTCCGAGGCGATGTCGAGCGTGTCGGCGGCGTCGGAGACGATCCGTGGCTACGCCGAGGATGGCTACGATCTGATCATCGCCCATGGCACCCAGTATGGCACTTCCATCTTCGATCTGGCGCCGGAATTCCCCGAGACCTCCTTCGCATGGGGCACTGCCACGAATACCGGCGAGGATCAGGGGATAAACAACGTCTATGCCTATCTGGCCTCGGCGGAGGAAGGCGGCTACGTCAACGGCGTGCTGGCGGGCCTGATGACGAAGACCAATGTCATTGGCGCCATCGGCCCGATACCGGCAGGAGACGTGCGCCTTTACATCAGCGGCTTTACCCGGGGCGTGAAGGCGAGCAACCCGGATGCTGAAGTGCTGGTGGTGTACGTCGGCTCCTTCAGCGACATTGCCGCGGGTACCACAAACGGCAGAACGTTGCTGGCGGCAGGTGCGGATGTCCTGACCGGGACTTCCCAGGTGGTGGTGGGGGCAATTGAGGCGGTCCGCAGCGCGGGCGGTTTCTGGTTCAGCACCCAGAGCGATCAGGGCGACGTCTGGCCCGGCACGGTGGTCAGCTCGCAGGTGTACAACTGGGTACCCATGCTGCGGGACATGATCGAGAGATACCGCGAAGGCGAGTACGGTGGCATCGCCTACCGCTTGACCCTGGCCAACGACGGCTTGCGCATCGCCTTCGGCACGGTTGACATCTCATCCGACATGCTGGTGGCTGCCGGCAATGCTGTTGAGGAGATCATTGCGGGCAACATTGAGCTTTCATCCTGATGCTGGAACAGCCAATCGTCACATACAGCGATTGCCGTGAGGACGTGACTGCATATGGATCAGGGCCATGAATTCGACTGATTTGTTACCTTCCGGGCATCGCCGCATAGACCTCACCGAAATGATCGGGATTACCAGGCGATTTCCCGGCGTCGTGGCCAACAACAACGTCAATTTTGACGTGAAGGCCGGCGAAATTCACGCCCTGCTGGGTGAAAATGGCGCCGGCAAGAGTACGCTCATGCACCAGCTCGGCGGACTCTACGTGCCGGATGAGGGGGAGATCAGGCTGGATGGCAGGCGGGTGGAAATTCGCACCCCCGCCGAGGCATTGAAACTGGGCATCGGCATGATTCACCAGCATTTTATGCTGGTGCCGACCCTCACCGTTACGGAGAACATCGCCCTCAGTCGTCATGGTGGCGTCCTGCTGGATCTGGACAGCGTGCGCGAGGAGCTGGTGGCGGTTTCCGAGACCTATAATCTGGACATCAACCCCGATGCCGCGGTGTGGCAAATGTCGCTGGGGGAGATGAAACGGCTGGAGATCATCAAGGCGCTGTTTCACGGCGGCTCCATCATCATTCTGGACGAACCCACGGCGGTCCTTACACCGAGGGAAGTGGAAGACCTGTTTCAGACCCTGAATCTGATGCGAAGTCGCGGTCATTCGCTGGTGTTTATCACCCACAAGCTGCATGAAGTGCAGATTATCAGCGACCGCATCACGGTGATGCGTGACGGTGAGGTGATTGAAACGATCCCCAATGAGGGCGTCGAGCAGCGCACTCTGGCGCACATGATGGTGGGCAGGGAACTGCGACTACGCCTGGACAAACCTGAACAGGTTGCCGGCGAGGAAAAGTTGCGTGTGCGCAACCTTTCCGTGCAGAACGATTATGATCTGCCGGCGTTGCGCGGCATCAATCTGGCCGTTCGCGCCGGGGAAATACTTGGTATTGCGGCCGTTTCCGGCAATGGCCAGAACGAACTGGCCGAGTGCATCGCCGGCCTGCGCCCGGCCACCGGCGGAGAAGTGCTGCTTGACGGCGACTCCATTCTGCACCTGTCCATTGGCGACCGACTGCAGGCCGGCCTGTCCTACATCCCGGAAGAGCGAACCGTGCACGGCACCATCGGCACCTTTTCGGTGGCTGAAAATGTGATTCTGCAAAAGCACGGCTCTTCCCGTTTCCGCAGCGGCCTCTTCATGAATTTCGTCGCGATTGCGGAATTTACCGAGGAGCTTCTGGGCAAATTCAATATCCGCCCGCAGCGCAAGGAAGTCCTGGTCAAAAACCTCTCGGGCGGAAATGCACAGAAGGTCATGCTGGCGCGTGAACTTTCGCATGAGCCGACCGCGATGGTGGTGGAACGTCCCACGCATGGAGTGGACGTCGGGGCCACAGAATTCATACGTGAGCTTATGCTGCAGAAACGCAGTGAGGGCGTCGCCATACTGCTCATTTCCGAAGACCTGGATGAAATCATGGCACTTGCCGATCGTATCGCGGTCATTTACGAAGGCAACGTGGTTGACGTCGTGGACCGCGCAGATGCTGTCGCAGACAATCTGGGCCTGTTGATGGCCGGCGGCGTCGGGTAGTTTCCATCCGCATTTTCACGCCTGACAGGAAATCGCTCACATGCCCGTAGTCGCGGCAGATACGCTCAGGGAACTCGCCACTTCCATTTTCGCCGCGACCGGCGCGCCGGCCGATATCGCCGGCGCCGTTGCGGATTCCCTGGTGCAGACCAGCCTTGCCGGTCACGATTCGCATGGCGTGATGCGAGTGATGCAATATGTGGACATGATCCGCAATGGCGATCTGGTTCCTGCCGCAAGGCCTGTAACAGGAGCACGTACGGGCGCCATCGCGCGCCTGGAATGCGGCTTTGGCTTTGGCCAGATTGGCGCGCAATACGGGGCCGGGCTTGCGAGTGAGCTGGCGCATGAGCACGGCATCGCCTGTGTGGCGCTGGAAAACGTCAATCACATCGGTCGGCTCGGGGAATATGCGGAGACCCTGGCCCGCGCGGGCCACGTCGGCATGGTATTTACCAGCGGGACGGTGGTCCGCGTGTCGGTGGCGCCCTGGGGTGGACGCGAACCCCTGATGTCCACCAACCCCATGGCCTGGGCCGTGCCGACACAATCAGGCGAGACTCCCCTTGTGCTGGATTTCGCCACTGCCGTGGTGGCCAACGGCAAGGTGCAGGTGGCGCTGGGCAAGGGCGAGTCCTTCCCCGAAGGCATGTTGCTGGACCGCGATGGCAACCCGACGACGGACCCGGCCACCTTTTATGACGGCGGCATGTTGCTGCCCTTCGGCACCTACAAGGGTCACGGGCTCTCGCTGATGATGGAACTGGTGCCGGGCATCCTCTGCGGCTTCAGCCCCGTTTCGTCCCGTGAATTTCGCTCCGGCAATCCAACCCTGATACTGGCGCTTGCCATCGAGGCCTTCACCGACCTGGATCATTTCGAGCAGCAAACGCGGGACTTCCTGGCGCGTGTCAAGGCCGTCTCGCCGGCCGAGGGATTCGACGAGGTCCTGCTTCCGGGCGAGCAGGAACAACGCTCGCTGGCGCAACGCAGCCAGTCGGGGATCCCCTTGCCCCAGGGCGTTTGGGATGACCTGTGTTCCCTGGCGAAGGAATACGGGGTCGCCGTTCCGGCGACTTGACTCTCAGGGCGCCGGCAGCCCCAACCGGTAGTATTTCAGCCCGCCACCGGTGATGAAGAGCACGATGCGCTCATCCGGCTGAACGGCGCCTCTGGCGAGCAGGTGGCGCAGGGCAACCAGGGTCGCGGCTGCCTCCGGTGCGACGAACAGGCCCTCGTTGCGGCCAAGCTCCAGCATCGCGGCGCGGATGTCCTCATCATCGACAGCGATCGCCTCTCCGCCGCTGGCCCGCACGGCGCGCAGAATCAGAAAGTCACCCACAGCCGCCGGTACGCGCAGGCCGTCGGCGATGGTGGCGGCGCCTTCCCACAGGGGAGCGGTCTCTTCCCCTCGCTGCCAGGCGCGCACAATGGGGGCGCAGCCGCTGCTTTGCACGCTGATCATGCGCGGTCTGCTTTCCACGCCCGGCCAGCCCAGCTGTTCCATTTCCCCGAAGGCTTTCCACATGCCGATCAGGCCGGTGCCGCCGCCGGTGGGGTAAATGATGACGTCCGGCAGCGCGCCGGCAAACTGCTCGTAAAGCTCATAGCCCATCGTTTTCTTGCCCTCGATGCGATAGGGCTCTTTCAGCGTCGACACATCGAACCAGCGGCCCTCGTCGGCGCCGGCCCGCACCAGGGCGCCGCAGTCTGTGATCAGTCCATCGACGAGGGTGATGTCGGCGCCCAGGGCATTCATCTCTGCCAGAAAGGGCGCCGGCACGTCCCGCGGCGTGAAGATGAAGGCCGGCAGGTCATGGAGCGCCGCCGCCGCGGCCATGGCGCTGCCGGCGTTGCCGGCGGTCGGGATGGCGACGGCCTGCGCGCCCAGCTCGGCGGCGCGATCGACGGCCACGACCAGACCGCGCGCCTTGAAGGAGTTGGTTGGATTGAGCGATTCTTCCTTGGCGTAGAGCTGCTTCAGGCCCAGGGCTTCTCCCAGGCGCGGCAGGGGCAGCAGGGGGGTGTAGCCTTCGCCCAGAGTCTTGCGCATCTCCGCCTGACGCAGTGGCAACATCTCGGCATAGCGCCACAGGTTCGGCTGCCGCTGCTGCAACACAGCGGGCGTCAGGGTGCGGGCCGCCTGCTGCGCGTCATAGCGCGCCAGCAGCGGTCGTTCGCAGTCCGGGCAGAGGTTGAGCAGCCGGTCGGCCGGCCATGTTGCAGCGCACCAGCCGCATTCCAGATGGGAGAGGGCGCTGGCAATCCTGTGGTCAGTCGCTGTCATTCGTGTTTTGTTTCCGGGTCATTGAGCGGGGCATGGGCCGGTCGCTGATGTCCTCCAGCAAACCGCCATGTCCCATAGCCACCAGGTCGGCGCGCGTCAGTCGCTGACCGGCCAGCAGGCGCGGCAACAGCAGGTCGATCACGTTGGTGCGCGGCGAGCGGATGCAGCCTGGCGCGCCGATAACCGGCACCTCGGCAACATAGCCCAGCATCAGCAGGCTGCCGGGATCGACCGGCATGCCGAAGTGGGTCACCGTACCGCCGGCCAGGCGCAACCCGGTCGGGACGACGTCGTCGCGGTCAATGATGGCCGAGACACTGCCGATGAGCAGTAACTGAACGCCGGCTGCCAGTTGTTGGCTGATAGCAGTGGCTATTCCCTCCGGCCGGTGGCTGGCGGGGGTCACAGATACCAGGCGGCTGCCGAGGCCTTCCAGCCGGGCCTGGGTGGGCGAGGCAAGGGCACGCTGGAGCCTCTCCTGCGCCCGCTCCGGTCCGGAGACGATCAACCCCACGTCCATGGAACGCATGGGTTGCTGCGTGACGATTGGGGCCAGCCGGCGCGCGGTGGTCTCGACGTCGACGACGCGCGCCGCGGAAATGCCGAAGGGGACGATCTTGACCAGCGTGACCAGTTCGTCGGGATGCGCCAGGCTGTGATTGCGCAGTGTAGCCAGGGTGATGCCTGGGTCGATGTTGTTGAGCACTGCCAGCGCCGGCACGTTGATGGCCACCGGGCCATGGTGCCTGGCGATCAGGTTGGCGCGGCCAACGCCTGGCGTCACCAGACGAATTCCCGGCCCGGCCACGGCGGCGCCGACCCGCCGCGCGGCCTCATTCTCGTCCAGGTCGTTGGGGCCGGGCGCCGCGACCACGATGCGTTCGAGCCCCAGGCCGCGGATCCTGTCGATGTCCGCGTCGCTCAGGAGGCGTCCCTTGCCCAGCAAACGATGGCCGCGGTCGTCAACAAGGTTGTGCGCCAGTATCTTGCCGACGGCCTCGTTCAGCGGCACAGGGCCAAACTTCACGCGTCGACTCCGCTGCGTACGGCCACGATCTCGGCCATGATGCTGAGGGCGATTTCTTCGGGTGAGCGCGATCCGATTTCGAGACCAATCGGTGTACGAATGCGGTCGGTTTGCGCAGTGCTGAGGCCGGCCGCGTGCAGACGTTTCAGACGCTGTTTGTGGGTGCGCGGGCTGCTCAGCACACCGACGTAGGGTACCGGGCTGTTCAGGGCGGCAAGCAGGGCCGGGTCATCGATCTTGGGGTCGTGGGTCAGTACCGCCAGGTAGGTGTTGCCGTCGAGGCCGATTTGCTGCAGGGCCTTGTCCGGGTAACTGTGCAGAATCTGGTCCACGGCCGGAAAGCGTTCGGTGGTCGCGAAGACCTGGCGCGGGTCGATCAGGGCGACGCGGAAGCCCAGTTCGCGGGCAAAGGCCTGCAGGGGCATGGCCACGTGTACGCCGCCCACGATGATGAGTTGCGGGCCGGGCTCATGCCGGTCAACCAGAACGTCGTAGCCGTCGATTTCCTGGCGCCCGCCGCGTTCACCATCTGCCTGCGACAGCTTCCGCGCAACTTCCGCGCCCAGCGATGACGAACGATATTGCAGGTCCCCGTCCGGGCCCAGCAGCACCTTGCTGCCGGCGTCGTCACCCTCCAGCAGGGTGATGGTCGTGGCCGGTTGATGCCGCTGAACGTGCGGGATCACTTGCGACCACCAGCCGGAATCCAGCGGCTCGACGAAAACGCTGATTCGGCCGCCGCAGGTCAGGCCGACGTCCCAGGCCTCGTCATCGCTGACGCCGAAGGTCAGCATGCGCGCCCTGCCGTCCTCCAGTCCTTCCAGAGCGCTTTCGACGACGGCGCCTTCAATGCATCCACCACTGACCGAACCGACCAGCGCCATATCCTGCGTCACGGCCATTTTTGAACCCGTGGCGCGTGGCGCGGAGCCCCATGTCTGCACGACCGTCGCCAGGGAGACCTGCTCTCCCTGTTGCAACCAGCGTGACACCGTATCAAGAATGTCGAGCATGCTGACCGTCCTTTCAGCGTCGTACAGCCAGTTTCCGCAACTCCTGCACCACGGTCTCCAGATTATCCAGGTTGCGCAGGGGCAGAAAGTCGTCCGTATAGGGCAGCATGGCCCTGGCGCCGCGCGTCAGGGGTTCATACTGCGGCAGATCGAGCAGGGGATTGAGCCAGATCAGACGATGGCAACTGCGCTGCAGGCGCTCCATTTCATGCTGTAACGAGAGCGGATCCCCGCGGTCCCAGCCGTCGGTGATGATGAGCACCATGGCGCCGCGGCCAAGCATTCGTCTTGACCAGCGATAGTTGAAGTCGCGCAGCGCGTCACCGGTGCGGGTGCCGCCGCCCCAGTCGCTGACGCTGCTGCCCACGTCCTTCAGGGCATGGTCGATTGACTTGTGACGGATCTGCTGCGTGATGCGCGTCAGGCGCACGCTGAAGACGAAGGACTCCACCTGCTGCATCCCGGTGGCGAAAACGTGCATAAAGTGCAGGAAAATGCGCGTATAGCGTTCCATACTGCCGCTGATGTCGCAAATGAGCACCAGCGGTCGCGGTTTCAGCTTCGGCGCGCGCGTCGGCAACTCAAACAGCTCGCCGGCGTGGCGCAGGTTCCGGCGCAGGGCGCGGCGCAGGTCTATCGACTTGCCGCGGCCGGGCCGCAACCGGCGCGTGCGCCGAAAGTCCAGCGAGCGGGGCAGCTTCTCCAGCACCCGTTTGGCCAGCGCCAGTTCATCCTGGCTCATCTCGGAAAAGTCCTTGTAGCGCAACTGCTCGTGGGCGCTCCAGGTCGGCACAATGGCGGTCAATTTCGTGTCCGGCAGGCCGTTTTGCGCTTCCTCGCCCTCGACCGGACTGGCGCCCGGCGGCAGCAGGAATTTCATGCGCCGCGGCTCGTTATCGACGGGAGGCGGCATGTCCAGCTGCGTCCACTCGTCCACCGGCCGACTCCAGAACAGGTCGAAGGCCCGGTCAAAGAGTTCCAGGTCGCGCTGACGCGAAACGATCAGGGCGCGCATGGTGTGGTAGACGTCGAGGCGCTGACCCAGGTCGATATGCCCCAGGGCGTGGGCGACCTCGATCATGCGGTTGGGGGTGGCGGCCATGCCCAGGGCGCGGCACATGCGTCCGAAGAGCAGCAGGTTGTGCAGTAACTGACCGCCCTGATGCAGGCTCCCGTCAGGCAGCACGGGCGCAACCTTCATGGCACGAGAGCGGCGTTGGTCTGCGCCTGCACGATGGCGCGCTCGTGCAGGGCCTGCAGGGCGTCGCCGGACAGCAGGTCGATGTCGTCCTGATACTTGAGAATCACGCCAAGAGTCTCGGCGACGGTTTGCAGGGACAGGGCGCGCTGGTCGAGCGCCACCAGCGCCGCCGTCCAGTCCAGGGTCTCGGCGACGCCGGGTGACTTGAAGAGTTCCAGTTCGCGCATTTCCTGGATGAAGGCCGTTATCTGACGGGCGAGCAGGAGTTCAACGTCCGGCGCCTTCGTCCGCACGATGCGCAATTCCTTTTCAAAGGACGGGTAGTCAATCCAGTAATACAGACAGCGACGCTTGAGCGCGTCGTGGACTTCGCGGGTGCGGTTGGAGGTGACCACGACGACCGGCGGCGTCTCCGCCCGGATCGTCCCCAGTTCAGGGATCGTCACCTGAAAATCGGAGAGCAGTTCCAGCAGAAAGGCCTCAAACTCCTCGTCAGCCCGGTCGATCTCGTCGATGAGCAACACGGGTCGCCGGCCATCCATGCCGCTTTCAACGGCGCGCAGCAGGGGACGCGTCTGCAAAAAGTCGCGTGCGAAGATGCCGGCCTGCATTTCCTCCCGACTGGCGCCGCTGGCCTCCAGCAGCCGCAGATGCAGCATCTGGGCGGCGTAGTTCCACTCGTAGAGCGCGTTGCTGGCGTCCAGCCCCTCATAGCATTGCAGGCGAATCAGATCGCTGCCCAGTGCCGCGGAGAGCACGCGTGCGATTTCCGTTTTGCCGACGCCGGCCTCGCCTTCCAGAAACAGGGGGCGCCCCAGGCGCAGGGCGAGATAGATGGCCGTCGCCAGGCCGCGTTCGGCGATGTAGTCCTGCTGCTGCAGGGTCTGCTGAACGGTGCTAACGGAATCGAACATGCATGCTCCCGGACATGAACCAGAGGGCGAGGGTAACCCTCGCCCTGAATTGCCTGGTATGGTAACGCGTTGCGTTGCAAACGGGAATGCTGCGTTTAGCCGCCCGCTGCCTTGACCGCGCGTTTGAGGTAGACGCCCGCCATCTCCTGGCGATACGCCTCCGGGAAGCTCATGTCGCCAATCAGGTCGTCGGCGATGTCATCCTTGAGCGCCGCCGCCGCCGCGTCCAGCGCGGCATCGTCCAGCATGGAGCCGCGCAAGGCGGCCTCCGCGCCCGGCGAGCGCATGGGTTTGACGGTCGCGCCGCCCACGGCGACGTGCGCGCCGCTGCAGGCATCTCCGTCCCTGTGGAGCACGACGCAGACGCCGACCACCGCATAGCGCGACGCCGGATGCGACATTTTGACGTAGGAGGAACCGTCATGCGGGTGCGCCGGGATCTCGACGCTCGTGATGATCTCGCCTGGCTCCAGATCGACCGTGAAGAGATCGACGAAGAAATCTGCTGCAGCCACGCTGCGGCTGCCCGAGGCGCCCTCAATGTTGATGTTGGCGTTGAAGGCGACGAGCACGGTCGGCGGGTCCGAGGCCGGGTCGGCGTGCGCCACGTTGCCGCCCAGCGTGCCCCAGTTGCGCACCTGCTGATCGCCCACGATCCCGGTGGCCGTGGCCAGGGCCTTGCAACTGGCCTGGACATCGGCCGAGGCCGCGATCTCGGCATGGGTGCAGAGCGCGCCGATGGACAGTGAGCCGTTGTTGCTGATGCTGCGCAGGCCATCGATGCGACTGATGTCGATCAGCAGCGGGGCCTCATTGAGCCGCAACTTCATGGCGGGCAGCAGGCTGTGGCCACCGGCCAGCAGTTTCGCGTCCTCGTTGTCCGCCAGCAACTGCAACGCTTCCGCCACTGAAGCAGGACGGGCGTATTCAAATTCGCCTGGCCACATTAGCTGTTTCCTCCATTGCTGTGGGACTGGATGGCTTCCCAGACGCGACTGGGAGATAGCGGCATGTCGATATGGCGCACGTTCAAATGCGCGAGTGCGTCCACCACGGCGTTGACGACCGCCGGGGTGGCGGCGATGGTGCCGGTCTCGCCGGCGCCCTTGACGCCCAACGGGTTGTTCGGCGTGGGTGTCTCGGTGCGGTCCAGTTCGAAGGAGGGCAGCAGGTCCGCGCGCGGAATGGCATAGTCCATCAGCGTGCCGCTGACCAACTGGCCATTCTCGTCGTACTGCGCGCCTTCCCACAGGGCCTGGGCCACGCCCTGGGCGATGCCGCCGTGCACCTGGCCATCGACGATCATGGGGTTGATGACCTTGCCCACGTCGTCAACAGCGATGTAGCGCTTGATGTCCACGTTACCGGTCTCGGCGTCCACTTCCACGATGCAGATGTGGGTGCCGAAGGGGTAGGTGCAGTCGGGCGGATCGTAGTAGGAAGTCTCGTCGAGGAAGGGCTCCATGTCGCCGGGCAGGCTCCAGCCGCCGGCGGCGGAGGTGGCGATGCCCATGAACTCGCCCACCACCTTTGACTGGTCGGGCGAGCCCTTCACCTGCACCTTGCCAACGCCCTCGTCATCGACGACGTACTCGACGTCCTCGACGTCGGCCTCGAATTCGTGCGCGGCGATGGCGCGCGCCTTGTCCTTGATGCGCTGGACACTGCGCCACACCGCGACGGCCCCAACCGCCGTGCTGCGACTGCCGTAGGTGCCGTAGCCGAAGGGCGTGCCAAGGGTATCGCTGTGCTGAACGTGGACCTGTTCCATCGGGATGCCCAGTTCGTCCGATACCAGCTGGGCGACGCTGGTCTCGTGACCCTGGCCGTGGGACTGCGAGCCCGTGGTCACCACGACGTCGCCGGTGATGTGCATGCGCACGTTGGCGCTCTCCCAGAGGGCGGCGCCCCAGCCTTCACCGAACATCCAGGCCGAGGGCGCGATGCCGCAAATCTCGATATAGGTCGAGAGGCCAATGCCGAGATAGCGTCCCTCGGCGCGGGCGGCGGCCTGTTCCGCGCGGAAGTCCTCGTAGCCCGTCATTTCCAGCGCCAGGTCCAGCGCCTGTTCGTAGTTGCCGCTGTCGTAACTGAGACCGTTGAGCAGGTTGTCTTGCGGTTCGTAGGGGAAGGCATCCGCGGGCACGAAGTTCTTGCGCCGCACCTCGACGGGGTCCATGCCCAACTCGTTGGCCACCAGATCAACGGCGCGTTCGACGACGTAGGTCGCTTCCGGCCGGCCGGCGCCGCGATAGGCATCGACCATGCCGGTATTGGTGTAAACGCCGGTCACGTGGCAGTAGATGTTGGGGAACGTGTAGGCGCCCGAAAGCATGCGCCCGTAGAGCGTCGTCGGGATGCCAGGCGCCACCGTCGAGAGGATGCCGCCAAGATTTGCGAAAGTCTTGACCTTCAGCCCCGTAATGGTGCCATCGCGGTTGGCGCCCACCTCGATATCGGTGACGTGATCACGGCCATGCGTGGTCGCCACGTAGTTTTCGGAGCGGGTCTCCACCCACTTGACGGGGCGCCCGACCTTCTGCGACAGGGCCGTGGTGAGCACGTATTCCGGATACATGAAGATCTTGGCGCCGAAGCCGCCGCCGATCTGCGGCGAAATGACGCGTACCTTGTTCTCCGGCACGCCGAAGATGAAGGCGGTGAAGAGCAGGCGATGCACGTGCGGCGCCTGCGAGGTCATCCAGATGGTGTACTCACCGGTGGCCGGCTGGTGCTGCGCGATGCAGCCGCGGGTCTCCATCGGCGTCGGGATCAGGCGCTGGTTGCGCAGGCGCTGGCTCACGACGACGTCGGCGGAGGAAAGCGCGGCATCCGTGCCATCCTGGTCGCCGCAGTCCCATTCCATGCAGATGTTGTTGGGCGCGTTTTCGTGCAACTGCGGCGCGCCCTCGAAGGTGGCCTCCTCCGCGTCGGTGATCGCCGGCAACACTTCCCATTCCACGTCGATCAGTTCGACGGCGTCCTGGGCAATGGCGCGGTCCTCGGCGACGACGGCGGCCACACCGGCGCCAACGTGGGTCACCTTCTCGACTTCCAGCGCGCGCGGCGTATTGAGGTTGTTGTCCACGCCGCCGGCCGGCCAGGGGCAGGGCAGGGGATTGACGTCCATGAAGTCCTGACCGGTAAAAACGCCGACGACGCCCGGAACGGCCGCCGCCCTGTCGGTGTTGATGCTGACGATGTTGGCATGGGCATGCGGGCTGCGCAGGATGGCGATGTGGGCCATGCCCGGGAGGCTGATGTCCTCCAGATAGCGGGCCTCACCGGTGATGAGACGCGGGTCTTCCTTGCGTTTTACGGCCTTGCCCACCACAGCCATTTAGTCACCTCCTGCCTGCGCGACCGCCGCCACCGCTTTCACAATGTTGTGATAGCCGGTGCAGCGGCAGAGATTGCCTTCAAGCCCGTGGCGAATCTCGTCCTCGGAAGGGTTGGGGTTATCGGCCAGCAGCGCCGTCGTGGCCATGATCATGCCCGGCGTGCAAAAGCCGCACTGCAGACCATGGTTGTCCCAAAAGCTCTGCTGCATGGGATGCAGGTCCCCGTTCTGCGCCAGGCCCTCGATGGTGGTGACTTCGCAGCCGTCGGCCTGGACCGCCAGGGAGGTGCAGGCCTTGAGCGACTTGCCGTCCATATGAACCGTGCAGGCGCCGCACTGGCTGGTATCACACCCAATCTTGGTGCCCGTCAGACCCAGGTCGTCGCGCAGGTAGTTGACGAGCAGGGTGCGGGCTTCCACGTCACTTTCCCGGGTGCAGCCGTTCACATTAACGCTGATCTTCATGGCTCCTCCGAATAACAGAACAATCCAACCAGGAAAGACAGGTTTGCATCAAAGGCAAAACTCCTCTTGTGCAGGTTTATGGTTCCTTCCGGATCTCTTTGGCAAGGCTGCCGAAGAAGCGCTTGCTCATCATGTTGGCTGCAGCCTTGATGAGGCGTTGGCCGATCCGCGCCAGTTTGCCGGAGATGTTGGCGTCTGCGTCCCAGTGCAGGGTGGTGCCCCCGCCACCGGCATTGTCTTCCAGGCGCATCAGGACACTGCCGTTGATGATGCTGCCCTGTCCCTCGCCGCTTACCGTCAGCCGGAAGCTGTCGGGCGCCTCGATTTCGCTCATACGCACGTTGCCCGTAAAACGCCCGCTGACGGCGGCCATGCTGACTTTTGCAACCGCCTGCCAGGCATTTTCCTCACCCTCAAGGGGCAGGAACTCCTCAACGCCTGGAATGGCGCCGGCGATTGCGTCCGGGTCCATCAGGGTCTGCCACACCTGCTCGCGTGGTTCCCGGAAACGATAGTTGCCGCCCAGCTTCATGGCAATTTGCCTGAACAACTGACAGTTGCGCGAAAGTATAATCCGCTTTACAGGCTGCTGCAAAGAAATACCACCAATGCAATTATGAAGTTGCGTGCAGTCAACCCCATCCTGAATTGCTTTCCGGCAATTGACCTGAATTGTGACAGCAGCCAGGGTTGCGGGTATACTTTCTCCGTGACATGTCTTGCTGGTCTATCTGGAGAAAAAGATGAGCGAGTTTGCTGCGATAGGGCAACCGAAGCCGATTATTGACGGCAAGGCCAAGGTAACGGGCAGTGCGCGCTATCTGCCGGATCTGAACCTGCCGGGCACGCTGCACGCGCGAATTGTCCCGTCATCCTATGCCCACGCCAATATCACCGGAATAGATACCGGCGCTGCGCTCGAAGTGCCCGGTGTTGCCGCCGTGCTAACCCACGAGGATTTGCCGGACATCGCGCCGGCCGCGCGTAACCGGCTGCTGCTGGCCCGCGGCCGCGTGATCTTCGTCGGGCAGCCGGTGGCCTTGGTGCTGGCGGACAGTGAAACCGCTGCTGCCGACGGCGTTGACCAGGTGGTCGTGGACTATGAGCCGCTGCCCGCGGCGATGAGTTTCGACGAGGCGGTCGCTGACGATGCGCCCCTCGTCTGGCCGGAGGGAATCCCGAAAGGAGCGGATGATGCCGGCGAGCACGGCGCCGGCGCCGGTGGCGGCGAAGATGCGGCAGAGGACGACACGCCGAGCAACCTCGCCGCGGACAACACGACCGCCAGAGGTGATCTGGCCGCCGGTTTCGCCGCGGCGGACATCATCATTGAGCGCACCTACACCTCGCCCATGGTGCACCAGAGTTCGATCGAGACCCACGGCACCCTGGCCCAGCCGGACCCCCTGACCGGTGGCATGAACGTGTGGACCAGCACCCAGGACCCCTTCGGCGGGCGCAGCACCATCGCGGAGATCCTGGACGTCCCGGAGTCACTGGTCAAGGTCAAGGGCGCCGTCATCGGCGGCGGCTTTGGCGCCAAGTTCACCGTCTACGAACCACTGGTTGTGCTCGCCGCCAGGGCCGTAAACAGGCCGGTGAAGCTGGCCCTGACCCGCAGCGAGGAGATTGCAGCGACCACGCCGGCGCCGCCCCTGCGCGTCAAGCTGAAGCTGGGCGCCCGCAAGGATGGCACGCTGACGGCCCTGCAGGCGGACGTCGCCATGGATGCCGGCTGTTATCCCATGAACCTGGCCGGCTTCGTCGGTTATCAGGTCGGCAACTATTACCCGGTCCCCAATCTGGAACTCCGGGTGCGGGAAGCATTGACCTTCAAACCTTCCGCCGGTGCCTACCGCGCGCCTGGCGCTCCCACCGCCTTCTTCGTCATCGATACGGCCCTTGACGAACTGGCCGGGATGCTGGGACTGGATTCAATCGATCTAAGGATCATGAACGCTGCGAAGGAAGGCGATCTGCAGGCGGACGGCAGCCCCTGGCCGAGCCAGGGCATCCGCGAAACGCTGGAGGCCGTGCAGACCCATCCGCTCTGGCAGCAACGCGAGCAAATTCAGGCCGGGGGACGCGGCGTGGGCGTGGCCCTGGGCGGCTGGATGGGTGGCGTATCGGCGGCGGCGGCCATCTGCGGCGTCAACCGCGACGGTATGGTGCAGATCAACGCCGGCGCGATGGACATCAGTGGCGTGTCGACCAGTTTCAATCTCATCGCCGCCGAAGCCTTCGGCGTATCGCCGGACAAGGTGATCGTCATTGATGGCGACACCGACACCTCACCCTATTCCGCCGGTTCAGGGGGCAGCAAAACGCTTTACAGCAATGGTCTGGCGGTCAGGGAAGCCGCCGCAGATGCGCGGCGTCAGGTCCTCGCCATCGCCGCCGACGAATTTGAGGCGGCCCCCGAGGATCTCGAAATCGTCGATGGCGAGGTGCGCGTCAAGGGCACGCCGACGCGTTCCATTTCGCTGGGAGACGTCGTTTCGAAAGGTCAGGGCTTTGGCGCCCGCCACGCGCCGATCCTTGGCCAGGGTCGCACGACCGTGACCGACCAGTCGCCCGCCTTCTGTGCCCAGCTGGTGGAAGTTGACGTTGACCGGGATACCGGCGAGGTGCAGGTATTGAAGCACGTCATCGCCCAGGACGCCGGTCGCGCCATCAACCCCCTGGCGGTCGAGGGACAAATGATCGGCGGCGCGATCCAGGGCCTGGGCTGGGCGCTCTATGAAGAGATGTCCTACGACGAGGACGGCCAGTTGCTGTCCGGCTCGTGGATGGACTACACCATGCCGGATTCGATGCAAACCGCGCCGGAGGTCGAGACGATCATTGTGGAGGTGCCATCGGAGCATGGCCCCTTCGGCGCCCGGGGCGTGGGTGAACCGCCCATCGTTCCGACGCCGGCGGCCGTGGCCAATGCCATCGCCCACAGCACCGGTCTGCGTCTGACGGATATGCCCATGACGGCGCCGCGAGTGCTGGAGGCGCTGCGTTCGCAGAATGGCGCCTGATCGCCGTCTGTCTGCATTGAACATGAAAGACGACCGCCATCTGGCGGACTTGCGGGGCGGGCAGCGTGCGGATGACGAGCGCGCGCTCGCCCTGCAACATGCACCCTGGCTGCGCATGGACGCGCGCGAGCCCTTTCTGCCCCTGGCCCTTGGCTACACGGTCTTCCGCGAGGACGGTGACTCGCCGTCCTTTCCCCGCAGAATTTCCCTGCCTCCCGGCAGCGACTGCGCGATTGAATACGCCATCTGGTGGGACTGGGATATCGAACATCTCTACGAACTGGAGCACATCTGGGTTTACCTGGACGCTGCCGGCCGGGTGATGGCGGCCGACGCCAGCTGGCACGGCGAATGGCATGCGATGCAGACGGCAGATGCTCCGCTGTCGCTGCTGGCCGGGCGCGTTGCGCTGTATTCCGAGCCCGGCAAGCATGCATTCTCGGCAACCCGGCAGCGCTTGCTCGAACGCCGACAAAAAACTGCCCTGGGCTGTGGTCCGCGCGCCGGCATCGGCGGCGTGCACGTCACGCCGCTCTTTGCCGGTCGCATCCGGGAACGCAACGTGCTCGACAAGCAACTGGTCTGGACCTGGCTGGAACGCAGGCGCTTCACGCCCTCCTGGGATTTCACGCAACTGGTGGACCTGCGGGACCGAATTGCAGTGCCCTGGGAGGCACTGGAGGCATGGATACCGGAACGCGTCACACAGGTCCTGGCCGGGCTGGAAGCCGACATTTCGCCGCCGCAACGCCGTGTATTGCGTATCGCCCATCGCGGGGCTTCCGCCATCGCCCAGGAGAATTCCCTCAGCGCCTTTCGCGTCGCCGCCGCAAGGGGCGCGGACATGCTGGAGGTGGACCTGCGCTTCACGGCTGACAAGGTGCCGGTAGCCGCGCACGACGCCGATCTTCGTCGCGTGTATGGTGTCGCTGGCAACATCGCGGACTGCAGTCTGGCAGAGTTGCAACAGTTGACCGCGGGCAGAGGCGAGCCCCTGCTCACGCTGGAAGAGGTCGCGCAGTCATGTCGGGAGTTGATGCTGGGGCTTTATCTGGACGTCAAGGACGTCGCTGACGAGGACGCCGCCGGCGAGGCAGTCGCCACCCTGCGGCGCCACGGCTTGCTGGAAGTCACCGTGTTCGGCTCCTTCCGCGCCGACTGGATGGCGGAACTCAAGGCCCTGTTCCCGCAGGCGCTGACCTCAATCCTGTTCGCCTCCGTCCACGTGGAACCAGTGCAGCTGGCCCGTTCCCTGCGGGCCGACTTTGTGCACGCCTGCTGGGAGCGCCTGGAACGGCCGCAGGACCATCTCACGCCGCAATGGCTGGACGCGGTACGCGCTGCCGGCCTGGGGGTCATGATCTGGAACGAACATCGACCTGAGGTGATCCATGACCTTCATCAGCTGGGCATCTACGGCATCTGCGCTGACGATCCGGCGCTGTTGCTGCCGCCGCAGGGTCAATGATGGCTTCTGAACACGATGCGCTGCAGGAACCTTCCGGCGAGCAAATCAGGGCTGCCGGCCGGCTTGTCGGGCTCGACTTCACGGACGAGGAGTGTTCGCAAATGGCGCGGCGCCTGGCTGAGCGCGCCGGACATTTCGCGGCGCTGCGCGAGGGGCCATTCTCCCGTCTCGCCAACCACGACCCGCCGTCACTCCATTTTGATCCACAGTTGCCGGGTCACGCGCCGGCACCTGCCGTGGAACGCAAATATCAGCTCGCCGACGCTTCCGAGCCGCAGCGACCGGATGACCTGGAGGCGCTTGCCTTTTGGCCGGTCTCACAACTGGCGCGCCTGATCAGAAGCCGACAGGTCAGTTCACTCGAACTGACCGAAATGTATCTGGCCCGGCTGGGGCGCCATGGTGAAAGGCTGGAATGCGTCGTCACGCTGACGGAGGAACTGGCGCTTGAGCAGGCGCGCCGCGCTGACGACGAACTTGCGCGCAATGTCTGGCGCAGCCCGCTGCACGGGATCCCCTGGGGCGCCAAGGACCTGCTGGCCACCAAAGACTATCCAACGACCTGGGGCGCGACCCCCTGGCGCGACCAGCTGCTCGATTTCGATGCCACGGTCGTGCAGCGGCTTGAAGCAGCCGGCGCGGTGCTGGTTGCCAAGTTGACTCTGGGGGAACTCGCCAACGGCGATCACTGGTTCGGTGGCATGACGCGCAACCCCTGGAAGCTTGAGGAGGGCTCCAGCGGATCGTCGGCCGGCTCGGCCGCCGCGACCGTGGCGGGCCTCGTCGGCTTTTCCATTGGCAGCGAGACCCTGGGGTCGATCGTGTCGCCATCGGCGCGCTGTGGCGCGACCGGCCTGCGTCCGACTTTCGGTCGCGTCAGCCGCCATGGCGCCATGACGCTCAGCTGGACCATGGACAAGCTGGGCCCAATCTGTCGCACAGTGGAAGACTGCGCCCTGGTCCTGACCGCGATCTTCGGCCCGGACGGTCGGGACATGACCGTCACCGCAGATCCCTTTGTGTGGGACCCTGCCCGCAGTCTGGATGGTCTGGTCATCGGCTACGACCCGACTGCCTTCGCTCCCGCTGCCGCTGCAAACAGTGACAGTGACGACGGGGACAGGGAACTGCACGTCAACGTTCTTGCGACCCTGAAGGCCATAGGCGCCGATCTGCAACCGGTCTCCCTGCCGGCGGATGACCTGGATTCCATGCACATGGTGCTGCTGGCCGAGGCCGCCGCCGCCTTCGACGAGATGACGCGCAACGACGTGGACGATCGGTTGCGTCGCCAGAACGAGAGCGCCTGGCCCAATCAGTTGCGCTCGGCGCGTTTCATCCCTGCCGTTGAGTACATTCAGGCCAATCGCTATCGTCTGCACCTGATGCGGGAACTGGATGCGCTGATGAGCACGGTAGACGTGCTGGTTACCCCTTGCTTCGCCGGCAACGTATTGCCGCTCACCAACCTGACGGGACATCCGGCAGTGAGCCTGCCATGTGGCTTGCGGGCCAACGGTACGCCCGCTGCCATCAGCTTCATCGGCGGACTGAACCGGGAGGCGGAGTTGCTGGGCGTCGCCCGCCTTTTTCAGAATACGACTGCACACCATCGTCAGCATCCGCCCCTGTTTGACGGCCGCGATCATGAGTGAGGGACGATTTGCCGGACAGGTCGCGCTGGTCACCGGCGGCGCCAGTGGCATCGGCGCCGGCATCGGCCGCCGCATCGCGCGGGAAGGGGGCAGGGTGGTGGTTGGAGATATCAATCCGGCCAGTTCGCCCGCAAGCGAGGATGCCCTGCTGCTGGACGTGCGCGACGAGGCCTCGGTGGAGCAGGGGGTGGCGACAGTGCTGGACAGGTTTCAGCGACTGGATATCCTGGTCAACTGCGCCGGCATCCCGGGGCCAACCAGCGTCAACATTGCGGACTACGGCGCCTGGGAGTTTGACCAGGTCCTTGCCGTCAATCTACGCGGCGCCTTTCTGACCACCAGGGCCGCCGTCGCCGCCATGTTGCCGCGGGGCTATGGACGCATCCTGCACCTCGTCTCGATCGCCGGCAAGGAGGGCAATCCGGGCATGGTCGGCTATTCGGCCTCCAAGGCCGGCATGACCGGGCTCATCAAGGGCGTGGGCAAGGAATATGCGAACAGCGGCATTACGGTCAACGGGCTGGCGCCGGCGGTCATCCGCACCCCCATGGTCGCAGATGTCACGCCGGACATGCTGGCCTACATGGAGAGCAGAATCCCGATGGGCCGTCTTGGGACGGTCGAGGAAGTCGCCGCGCTGGCCTGCTGGATCGTTTCCCCCGAGGCCAGTTTCAATACCGCCTGCATCTTTGATTTGACCGGCGGGCGCGCCACGTACTGAAGCGCTGAAAGGACAAACCCGCGCTGTTGAAACGGGGGTTGCTGCGTTATGCTTTCGCCGGTCTGACGCAAGCACGGCTGGAGAGGGAATGACTGCCAGGGCGGATATTGGATTGATCGGGCTGGCTGTAATGGGCCAGAACCTGATCCTTAACATGAACGACCACGGTTTCACGGTGGCGGTCTTCAACCGCACGACCGAAAAGGTGACGCGTTTCATTGAGGGCGAGGCAAGGGGCCGCGACATCATCGGCACCTACAGCCTGGAAGAACTCGCCGCTGCCCTCAGGCGGCCGCGTCGGGTAATGCTGATGGTGCAGGCCGGCCGCGCCGTGGACGTCGTGATCGGGCAATTGCTGCCTCATCTTGAACCAGGCGATATCATCATTGACGGCGGCAATTCCAACTATGAGGATTCGCGCCGGCGGGCGCAGGAACTCGAGGCCAGGGGCTTTCTCTACGCCGGCGTTGGCGTGTCTGGCGGAGAAGAAGGCGCGCGCTACGGCCCGTCCATCATGCCTGGCGGTTCAGCGGCAGCCTGGCCGTATTTGAAGCCGATCTTTCAGGCCATCGCAGCGAAGGTGGCAGATGGTACGCCCTGCTGCGACTGGGTCGGGCGTGATGGCGCCGGCCACTTCGTCAAGATGGTTCATAACGGCATCGAATACGGCGACATGCAACTCATCTGCGAGGCCAGTCACCTGCTGCAGGCGGGCCTGGGCCTCAATCACGATCAGATGAGTGAAGCCTTCCGCCGCTGGAACGAGGGGCCGCTGGATTCCTATCTGATTGAGATCACGGGCGATATCCTGGCATTCCGCGACGAGCAGGGTGAGGCCCTGGTCGACAAGATCCTGGACACCGCCGGCCAGAAGGGCACTGGCAAGTGGACGGCCGTGGCCTCGCTTGATCACGGGGCGCCGCTTACGCTGATCAGTGAGGCCGTGTTTGCGCGTTTCCTGTCTTCCCTGAAGGAGGAACGGTGCCGGGCCGCCGCTGTGTTGTCCGGCCCGGCCGGGTCGTTGAATGGCGCGTCCCTGCGTCTGGATGACGTGGAGCAGGCGCTCTATGCCTCCAAGATCATTTCCTACACCCAGGGCTACATGCTGCTGCATGCGGTGGACGAGGCACTGGGCTGGGACCTCAATTACGGCGGCATCGCCCAAATGTGGCGCGAGGGCTGCATCATCCGTTCCGCCTTTCTCGGTCGCATCAGCGAGGCCTGGGATAACAACCCGAAACTCGGCAATTTGCTGCTCGATGATTACTTTCGGCAGCAGATTGAGCAGGCCCAGGCGGGCTGGCGACGGGTCGTGGCCTGGGCTGCGCAGGCCGGCATCCCCGTCCCGGCCATGTCCAGTGCGCTGGCCTTTTACGATGGCTACCGGCATGAACGCCTGCCCGCAAATCTCTTGCAGGCACAGCGCGATTATTTCGGCGCGCATACCTACGAACGGGTCGACAGGCCCCGGGGCGAGTTCTTCCACACCAACTGGACCGGCACCGGCGGGGCGGTGACCGCCGGTTCCTACGACGCCTGAGCTGCGCGCAGGCAGCAAATGCAATCCATAACGACCAGCGCTGCCTTCATCATCACCTTCAGCCTGTCGCTGTCGCTGGCCATCGTAACCAGCCCGCTCATGATCCGCCTGGGGAAACGTCTGGGCATTGTCACACTGCCTGGCGGCCGTCGCAGCCATTCGGGTGACCTGGCGCGACTGTCACGGCTCGGTGGCGGGGTGCTCTTCATCAGCTTCACGCTTACCGTGCTGCTGGCCCAGCTGCTGGACGTACCCCGTTTCGATGCGGAGGAACCGCTGCGTCTGACCGGGTTGCTGCTGGGGGCCGTCGTGATGTTCGTTACCGGCATGCTGGATGACCGCTACGAACTACGGGCCCACTGGTTGTTCCTGGCCCAGTTTCTGGCAGCCGGCATTGCCATTCATTATCACATCTTCATCGAGGGCTTCAACAATCCCCTGACCGGCACCCAGACTCCGGAATGGCCCTTCCTTGTCACGGCCGGACTCACCCTGCTGTGGATTGTCGGCATGACCAACACTGTCAATTTCCTCGACGGGCTGGATGGCCTGTCCCATGGCGTGGTGTTCATCGCCGCCTGTGTGCTGTTTCTGAACAGCGCCGTCGTGCTGGAACCGCCGCAACTGAGCGTCAGCCTGTTGCCGCTGGCGCTGATGGGCGCGACGCTGGGGTTTCTGATCTTCAACTTTTATCCGGCGCGCATCTTCGCCGGCGGTGGCGCCTGCCTGCTTGGCTATCTGATTGCCTGCCTGAGCATCATTGGCGGCGCGAAAATGGCCACTGTCCTCATGGTCATGGCCCTGCCTATACTGGATGCCATCTGGCAGATGTTCAATCGCCTCATGACCGGCCGCAGCCCCTTCCGCGGCGACCGGGGCCACGCCCATCATCGCCTGCTGGACCTGGGCTTCAGCCAGCGACAAATCGTATTGGGTTACTATCTGTTTTGTACCGGCTTCGGCACGCTGACGCTGCTGCTGGAAAGCCGCGCCTTCAAGTTCGTCTCATTGCTCCTGTTGTTCGCGATCATCGCCTGCGGGCTCGCCCTGTTGTTCTGGATGGGGCGCGCCCGGACTCAGCGGCCGGCCGGCAACAGGTCGCCCGGCAGCGGGCAGTAGCTGACCTCTTCATAGCCAAAGGCGGCCGGCCCGATGACCCGCAGCGCAGCCGGGGTCTTCAGTTCGCGCACTGCCGGCATGCCGATGACGGCCACGCGCAGGCCGTAGCGCAGCAGTTCAGTGCCCAGCGGCGTTCCATCCTCAAGCGTGACGATGCTGATCAGGTCCGGCACGCTGCAAAGCACCTCGTTTTCGCACCAGGCGACCAGGTTTTCATTTTGAAAGACAATTTCCATTTCCCGCCCGGGGTCGTCGAAGGCCTGCAGGCGCATTCGACCGCGGGCGAAGCCCTGCACTGTCCGTCGCTCGACGTCCACGATCTTGCCTTCAAACAGGATGCAGCCATTGCCCAGCCTGGCGATGACGTTGGCGGGCGCTTCTGTTTTGTCCTTGCGCGCCTGCAGGACCGCCTGTCCCAGTTTCAGGGCCAGCGCGAGCGTCCCCCGCACCAGCGTGGCCTTGACCTGTTCACCGGTCATCAGGGACATCACCAGCGCGGCGCTGCCGCCCATCTCGATGGTGAGGTTGCGGGCCCACTCCTCGGCCTGCAGGGGACTGGCGAGCCGCTCAAAGATGGCGACGTTGCCGTGGCAGTCGCCCAGCGCCATGGGGCTGGCCGGGATGCCCGCGATAGAAAAGGTATCCATCTGCAATTCCGGGAAGGCGCGGCCCATGCCGTCTCCGTCCAGCACCGGCAGGCCCAGTTGCAGGGCGCTGACCAGTGGCTCCAGCGCGTTCGAGCCGCCGATTTCGCTGATGACCAGGGCATCGAAGTCCCGTCCCAGATGCGCTGCCAGCGCCTGCACGGTCCTGGCGACTTCGTCGCCGGCCTCGATTTTCTCAATGCCGACGGTGGGCGCGCCCATGATGCCGACGCCGACGACCAGGGCGTCGTCAGGCAAATCCGCCACATCCTGAACGGGGCAGGGGCCACCCGTCAACCGCAGTTGACGTTCAAGCTTCAGACGGCCAATGTAGGTGTTGCCGCCGCCGCCAGTGCCCAGAATCCCGGCCCCCAGGGCCAGGGCCTGGGTGTCTTCCAGCCCGATGCTGTGGATCACTGGCCGTAGCGCTCCTCGACGGGCAGGTAGTCGACGTCATAGCCGAACACACGCGGCCCGACCAGTTGCAGACCGGCCTCCGACCGCCAGCGTGGCGTGCAGGGGAAGGCGATGACCTCAACCCGAAAGCCGTAACGCAAGCCTTCGGTGGTGATGGGTTCGCCCGTGTCGATATCCAGCACGGCGATGAGGTCCGGCACGGTCACGCAGACCTCGCCATCAATGCGCGCGGCCAGGTGCTCGTTCTGGAAGGAAAGCTGCAACTCCTGGCCTTCGTAATCCGCGATGCCGCTCATGAAGGCATCGCCTTTGGCGAAGCCGGCCTCGGTGCGGCGCTGCACGTCGCTGATCTTGCCGCGAAAGACGGTGAAACCGCCGACGGCCTCGCGCACGGTCCGCACCGGGTCCTCTTCCTGCAGCCGGGCTGTGCGGATGGTCTCGCCGATCCGTTGCGCCTGGCTGATGGTGTCGGGCACAGCCGCTTCCCGCAGTTCGGCGACGGTGGCGGCATACAGGGCGATCATCGCCATGGCGCCCATGTCGACAGTCACGCTGCGGGCGAAGGTCTCCGTCCAGTGGTTGTTGATGGTTTCCATGAGGACAGTGTTGCCGCGTTCGTCGGACATGGCGAAGGGCGTGGCGGAGATGCCGTGTATGGTGTGCGTGACCATCTGGATTTCCGGAAAGGCCCGACCCATGCCATCGCAGTCCACCATCGGCAGGCGCAGACGCGCGGCCGTGTAGATCGGCACCACCGAGTTCAGGCCGCCGGCCTCTATGCTCATCGTGGCCCGCACCGGTTTACCGATGTACTTGCCGACGGAGAGAAAGGCGTTGACGATGTCGTCGCCGTTGGGAATCTTCTCGACCATCACGGTCGGCGCGCCCATCATGGCGGTAGGCACGATCAGGTCGTCATCCTCAAGTTCGTCCAGGGTGTAGAGTTCCACCGGGCCGTAACGGCGGATCGACTCGCGCGCCATCAGCTTGCCGATATAGGGATCACCGCCCCCGCCAGTGCCCAGCACGGCGGCGCCAAGGGCAATGTCCTCAAGCACTGCTTCATCGATGATGCGCATCAGCCGCCCTCCACCAGGTCACCGACGGCCTTCACCATGATGCGCGTGGCGTTGCCGGGTAAATAGGCGAGCGGCACTTCCTCGACTTCCACGATTTCCACGCTGTCGGCATCCGCGCCGGCCGCGATGGCCCGGTCGCCGGCTTCCTGGCGCGCCCTGTCCAGCGCCTGATCGCGACTCATTTCGGCGAGGGAGAAGATCTGGTCACACTCGCCGCCGACCTGGGCGATGGCCGCGCCGATGGCGTTGGCGACCGGGAAATGGTCCGGGCGTACCAGTTCCGAGGCGCCGGCTATCTTGCGCCGAACAAGAATGCTGCCGCCGCCGACGACGATGACGGGCACTTCCGTGGCGCTGGTCTTCATGCGATCGACAGCGACGTTAACCATGTCCTCAATGCGTTCCTCAACTGCCGTCACAAAAGTATTGTCGAGGTCACCGACTCTGGCGGTATCGCCGATTGCCTCGTGGCCGGCCGCAACCACGATGTCGGTGGCCGTCAGTTCTTCGCCGCCAAAGACGCGGGCGCGCGAGGTGAGTTCGTAACCCACGCTGCGCGGGCCCACCTGCAGCGGGTCGGACTGGACCAGGCTGCCACCGCCCAGGCCGATGGAATAGGTATCGGGCATGCGGAAGTTGGTGCGCACGCCGCCGATTTCCACCGCCAGCGCCGCCACCCGCGGGAAGCCGTGACGCAGCACGCCGATATCGGTGGTGGTGCCGCCAACGTCGACCACGATGGCGTCGCGCAGACCGCTGAGAAAGGCCGCGCCGCGCATGCTGTTGGTCGGGCCCGACGCAAAGGTCAGCACCGGATAGTCGGCGGCGAAATCGGCGGCCATCAGCGTGCCATCGTTCTGGCTGATGTAAAAGGGAGCCGTGATGTGCATGTCGGCAAGAGCCGCGCGGAAGCCGTTGATGGTCTGCCAGGCCAGTCGCCGCAGGCAACCGTTCATGATCGCTGCGTTTTCCCGCTCCAGCAGGCCGATGCGACCGATGGAACTGGAGAGCGTGATGGTTGCATCCGGGATGACCTCGCGGACGATGGCCGCTGCTTCTTCCTCGAAGCCGGCGTTGACCGGTGAAAAGACGGAAGAGATCGCGATCACGTCGATGCCGGCGTCACGGATCTGCGCGGCTGTGCTGCGCACTTCATCAGGGTCCAGGGGCGAAATCTCCCGGCCATCGAACTCGTGCCCGCCATGCACCATACAGACCATGCCGCCAACGGCCGTCCGCAATTCGTCGGGCCAGTCAACCATGGGCGGTAAACAGGCCGTGGCCGGCAGGCCAAGACGAATGCAGGCCGTGGGGGTCATGTCCCGTCGTTCCACGACCGCGTTGGTGAAGTGCGTCGTGCCAATCATGACGCCGTCGACCTGGTCCACGTCCAGCGCGCTTTCCTGCAGCAGCGCGCCGAGCGCGCCGGTGATCCCGTCGGTGACGTTGGCTGTGGTGGGGGTCTTGGCTGAACCGAGAACGCTCTGGCCATCCATCAGGACGGCATCGGTGTTGGTTCCCCCGACATCAATTCCTATGCGCACACTTGCTCCTTTCCTGCGTTCAGGGTTGCTTGTGGGCCAGCGGCAATTCAGGGTAGCGGAAGGCCAATGCTTCCCCCTGGCAGCGGCTTCCAGGGCACATCGTAACCGAAAGCGGGCGGCCCCACGACCTGCAGCGCGGCTTCCGTGCGCAGTTCGGCCGGTGAAGGAACGGCGATGACCACCACCCGCGTGCCGTAGCGCAGCATCTCGGTAGTTACCGGCTCTCCCGTCTCGGCGGTGACCATGCAGATCAGATCGGGGACCGTGGCGACCACCTCCCCGTTGAGCCAGGCGATGAGATATTCGTTCTGGAAGGCGATGTCCAGTTCGTCGCGGCCGTTGAAACCGACGCAGGACACGCTGCCGCGGGCAAAACCGCGTACGATGCGCCGGTCGACGTCGTTAATTTTGCCGCGAAAGATGATCTTGCCCTGCAGCCGCTCTGCAACGACGGCGGGAACGTCATCGCCCTGGGCAGCCAGCACCGCGCAGCCGAGGCTGTGGGCCAGGCTGAGCGTATGCTTCACGGCGGTGGCCCGCAGCTGGACGCCGTTCATCACATAACCGGCCAGGGCGCCGCGCGCGCCCATGCTGATCGCGACGTTGCGCGCCACGCGTTCGCCCCACTTTTCACTGACGGTGTGCGGCACCAGGGCAAAACGGTGGGCGACGTCCACGATGGCGAAGGGCGCCACACTGACCTCGCTTTCAAAGACGAAGGAAGACATCTGCATTTCCGGAAAGGCGCGTCCCATTCCATCGCCGTCCACCGTGGGAATTCCCAACTGCCGGCCGGCGATGAGTGGTTGCATGGAGTTGGCGCCCCCGATTTCGGCGATGACCACGGCGTCAAAGCGGCGGCCGATATGCTTCTGCAACTGGATGATGGCCTCCGCCATCTCCCGCCCCTGCGGCAGCTTCTCGATGCTGACCGTTGGCGCGCCGACGTTGCCGCAGACCACCAGACAGGCGTCATCGGGCAATGTCAGGGGATTCAGGACGGGTTGCGGCCCGAATTCCTCCAGCACCGAGCGCAGGTGAAGACTGCCCAGGTAGGGATTGCCACCGCCGCCGGTGCCCAGGATGCCGGCGCCTATGGCAATCGGATGAATATCGTCAACGGTCACCTGCGACAGCATCAGTTCACCCCCGGGTGCAGGTGACAGGCGACCTGATGGACCGGATCCACCGCTACCAGCGGCGGTTCGTCCGTCTCACAATGTGCCAGCGTTTCTGCGTGGCAGCGTGGCGCGAAGGGGCAGCCCCGCTCGGGGCGTCCTGCGGACAATTCACCGCGCAGCACAATCTGTTCCCGCTGCGCGTCCGGCTCCGGTTCGGGAATGGCTGAAATGAGCGCCTGGGTATAGGGGTGACGCGAGTCCTCGAAGATGGTCCGCACCGGCGCCTGTTCCACGATCTTGCCCAGGTAGAGCAGGGCGACCTCGTCGCACATGTAACGCACCACGCTCAGGTCATGCGAAATGAAGAGATAGGTCAGGCTGAACTGGTCCTGCAGCCGTTGCAGCAGATTCAGGATTTGCGCCTGCACCGACACGTCCAGGGCGGAGGTGGGTTCGTCAAGAATGATCAGCCCGGGGCGCACGGCCAGCGCCCGGGCGATACCGATGCGTTGCTGCTGGCCGCCGCTGAATTCGTGCGGATAGCGAAAGTAATGCTCTTCCTTCAGCCCGACGACGTGCATCAACTCCAGCACCCGCTCCCGGGCCGCGCCGGCACCGATACTTTCGTGTATCCACAGTGGTTCGCCTATGATCTGGCCGACGGTCATGCGGCCATTGAGCGAGTCGGCCGGTGACTGGTAGATCATTTGCATGTCGGAGCGGCGGGCGCGCAACTGACGCGCATCGAGCGCGCGCAAGTCCTCGCCATCGTAAAGAATCTCGCCGCTGGTGGGTTCCATCAGGCGCAGGATGCATTTGCCGATGGTCGTCTTGCCGGAGCCCGATTCGCCGACCAGGCCGAGCGTCTTGCCACGCGGCACCGTCAGGCTGACGTCATCGACGGCGCGCACGACGTGCCTCTGCCGACCGAAAAGCCCGCCGCGCTGAACGAAGTCCTTGCGCAGATTGCGCAGTTCCAGCAGCGTCTCGCTCACGCACCCTCCGGATAAAGGTGACAAAAGGCGAGGTGCTCCGCGCCGATTCGGCCAGGGCCCGGGACCTGGCTGCTGCAATGCTCCAGCACCTGCGGGCAACGGGGGTGAAAGCGACAACCCCCCGGTGGGTCGATCAGGTTGGGGATGAGCCCCGGGATACCCTGCAGTGCGCCACGGTCGGTATTGCTGGACGGCACGGCGGCAATCAGTCCCTGCGTATAGGGATGCGACGGCAGACGGAACAGCCTGCGCACCGGCGCCTGTTCAATGACCCGTCCGGAGTACATCACGGCAACCTTGTCGCAGGTGCTGGCCACGACGCCCAGATTGTGCGTGATCAGCAGGACGGACAGCCCCAGCTGGCGCACCAGAGAGCGAATCAAACGCAGTATTTGTGCCTGGATGGTGACGTCCAGTGCCGTTGTCGGTTCGTCGGCGATGAGCAGATCGGGCTCGCCTGCCAGGGCCATGGCGATGAGCACCCGCTGGCGCATGCCGCCGCTGAACTGGTGCGGATAGTCGTTGATGCGCAGGTCGCCATCCGGGATGCCCACCAGGCGCATGAGTTCCAGGGCGCGTTCATGGGCGTCCCGGCGCAGTTGCCGGGCCGAGGGCAGGAATCCGCGCCAGCGACCTGGGACCTGCTGCGCGTCCGTCTGCTGATAGAGCACGGCGTCCACCAGTTGCTCGCGGATGGTGAACAATGGATTGAGATTGGTGGCCGGGTCCTGAAAGATCATGCCGAGGTGATGGGCCCGGAAGCCCTGCATCTCGCTGTCGGGGCGCTCCAGCAGGTCTTCGCCGTTGAACAGGATGCGGCCCTGCGTTATGCGCCCCGGCGGCATGCGAATGAGCCGGGGGATGGCCAGGGCGGTCATGGACTTGCCGCAGCCGGTTTCACCCACCAGGCCCAGCACGTCGCCGCGCTGCATGGTCAGATTGACGCCGGCCAGCACCTTTGCCACCCCGTCGAAGGTGTCGAATTCGAGGTGCAGGTCCTGGATGTCCAGCAGGGCTGCGCTCATGGCGTTCGGCGTCCCGTCAGCGCCTTGAGCGGGGATCGAGCACGTCGCGCAGCCCGTCACCCAGCAGGTTCCAGCTGAAAACGAGTAGCCAGATGGCCATGCCGGGGAAGGTCGCCACCCACCATTCTTCCGGGAAGTAATGACGACCGTCCTCGATCATCGCGCCCCATTCCGGCGTGGGCGGCTGCGCGCCGATGCCGATGAAGCCCAGCGCCGCCGCGGTCAGTACGGCAAAACCGAAGTCCGTGGTCATCTTGATGATGATGGGCGAGACGGCGTTGGGCAGGATGTGGCGAAAGAGGATGCGCATGTGGCTGGCGCCGATGCCGTAGGCCGCCTCGACGAAGGCTTCCTCCCGCAGGGAGAGCACCAGGCTGCGCGTCAACCGCGCGAAACCGGGCCACCAGACCAGGGAGATACCGATCATGGCGTTGATGATGCCTTTTCCCAGCGCCGCTGAAATGGCGATGGCCAGCACCAGCGCCGGCACGGTCAGGAAGATATCGGTGATGCGCATCAGCAGGTCGTCGACAGCGCCGCCAAAGTAAGCGGCAATGGCGCCAATGGTCACGCCGATGGAGGTGGCCAGCACGATGATGGTAATGCCAACCTGCAGCGCCAGACCGGTGCCCATCAACACGCGGCTGTAGATGTCCCGGCCGACCTTGTCCGTGCCAAAGGGATGTTCAGGGCTGGGTGGCAACAGTTTGTCCAGAAAGTGGGTGGCGCCGCCGGCATCTTCCGGGAAAGGCACGATGAAAGGCGCGGCGAAGGCGATGAAAATGATGAACAACAAAATGGCAAGCCCGATCATCGACAGGGCGTTGGAGCGAAAGCGATAGAGGCTGCGGCGCAGGTTTTCCTGACGCGCCGAGCGCGCTTCCGAGCGCAATTCGCGCAGGGATCTGGTGCTGCTCTCAGCCATAGCGGATCCGTGGGTCCAGAATGCCGTAGGCAAGGTCGGTCAGGATGTTGACGAGGCTGAACACGACGCCATAGACGATCGTGATGCCCATGATGGGCTGGAAGTCCAGGCTCAGCGAGGCATGCACGGCGTAAAGCCCGATGCCCGGCCAGTCGAAAATCGTCTCAATGAGAATGGCGCCGGCCATCAGCCAGCCAAAGTTGAGCGAGATGACCGTCAGGGTGGCGATGAAGGCGTTGCGCAGCACGTACTTGCCAATGACGATGTGCTCCGGGATGCCGATGGCGCGGGCGGAACGCACGAAGTCCCGTTCGAGGATCTCTATCATGCCGGCGCGGGTGATGCGCGTGATGCTGGCCAGCGCGCCGAAGGAAAGCACGAGAGCCGGGACGACGATGTGGTTCAACGCCGTGCCCAGCGAGGCGAAATCCAGCGCCAGCAAACTGTCTACGAGGTACAGGCCGGTCACTTCCGGCGGTGGCGGCATAATGACCGGGAAGCGGCGCCCGATAGGCACCAGACCCATGTACCGTCCCAGGACGGTCTGCATGATCATGGCCAGCCAGAAAGCCGGAAAGCTGACGAAGAACAGTGAAATCACGCGGGCCACGTGGTCCGGCAGTTGGTCGCGGTACATCGCCGAAATGACTCCGGCGGGCACGCCAATGGCCGTCGCGAGAATAACGGCGACCATGGTCAACTCCAGCGTGGCCGGAAAGTAGACCCTGAGGGCTTCGATGACGTCCCGTCGCGTGTAGAGCGAGCGCCCCCAGTCGCCCTGCAAAACGCCCCTGATGTAGGAGACGTACTGGACGGGCAGGGGCTGGTCGAGGCCGAATTGCTTTCGCAGGGCCTCCCGAATCTCGACCGTCGCCTGCGGGCCGGCCGCCAGACCGACGGGGTCGCCCGGCACCAGGCGCGAGATGGTGAAGGTCAGGAGGCTTAGGCCCAGCAGCAGCGGGATCACCATCAGGGCGCGCCGGGCCAGGTAGAGCCGCAGGGTCATGACAGGGTTCTGCGGGGGCGTTTTTCACGGGAACGCCCCGAAAACCCGATTTCTTGCGGGAGCCGCATCAGCCGCAGTTGTCCATCCACAAATCCTGGAAGAGGACCGTGATGGGGTAGAAGGGCGAGAACACGTAGCCCTTGACGCAGTCGTTGAAGGCCATGAGGCTGTCTTCGGTGTACATCCAGATGGATGCCTGGTCCCCGGCGATCAGCGTCTGGGCCTCGGCGTAAAGCTCCATGCGCTGCCCCTGGTCGCCCAGTGAGCGCGCCTGGTCGAGCAGCTCGTCCACGCGTTCATTCTGGTAGAAGCTGCAGGACTGGAAGCTGCCGGCGCCGCTGGTCCACTGGCTGGAGTGGTACTGGTTGTAGAGGTGGGCGTGCGGGTCGGCGAAGGGCGGCAGGGTGTAGATGTTGATCAGGTCGGGACCGGTGGCGGGGTCGCCGCAGGAGGCGACCATGTCCGGCCACAGCGTCGGCACCATGTTCATCGTGATGTTCAACTCGCGCAGGGCCTCCAGCAAAAGCAGGCCCGGGATCTCCTCGCGCACGAAGTCGGTGACGTAGACGTAATCCAGCTCGAAGCCGCCATCCGGCCAGGGCGACTGGGCCAGGTGTTCGCGGGCCAGGTCGAGATCGTAGGTTGCGATGTTCAGGTCAGGGACGAAGCCGGGGAAATTGGAGGGCGTAGGGCCGGGCAAGAGGGTGACCTTGACGTCCTGCACTTCCGGCAGGGCCGGATAGTTCATGGCGTGGGCGATGGCCTTGCGCACGTGGATGTCGCTGGTGTATTCGCCCTGGTTGTTCATCTTGATGGTGTTAATGAACAGGCCCGGGTCCTCTGTGATGAAGAATCCCTCCGCCTCGGCAGCCTGTTCCTTGTCGCTGGCGAGGATGGTGTCCGCGATATGCGTCTCCCCGGCCAGTAACGAATTGAGCTGGGTACTGCCTTCGCGCTGGATGATCCAGAAGAAGCCGTCCAGGTGGCCTTCTTCCGGCCAGCCGGCCCAGTAGTCCTGCACGGCGGTGAACTCGTAGATGTTGCCGATTTCCCAGCGGCCCTGCATGAAGGGGCCGGAGCCGGCCGCGTTGCTTTGCAACCACTCCTGGCCGTAATCGTCGACGCCGGCCGAGTTGACGCGGTTTTCCTCGACGATGGCCGGATTGACGACGAAGAGCTGGGTCAGGGTGCCGATGAATGGCGCGAAGGGCTCGGTCAGGGTGAAGCGCACCGTGAATTCGTCCACGGCTTCGGCGGTGTTCTCGTCCGCGATGTTACCCCAGCGGAAGTTGGGCGGGCCGTTGATATCCAGGATGCGGTTGAAGCTGTAGGCCACGGCCTCGGCATTGACCGAACTGCCGTCGTGGAAGACGGCGTTGTCATGCAGGGTGAAGGTCCACACCGTGGCAGCGTCGTCAACCTCCCAGTCCTTAACCAGATGCGGCAAAACGTCGCTGCCGCGGTTGATGAAGAGCGCGTCATAAAGGCTGCGCAGGGCGGCGTTGATGGAATAGTTCTCGCCGGTTGCCGGGTCAATGTTGTCGATGTCCTGGTTGCCGCCGTAGAGCAGGATGTTTTCACCCCCCCCCCCCTCTTGCGCGCCCAGTGGGGCCGCGGCGACGAGCAGCAACGCCGCCAGCGACAACATCAGTCTTGCTACAGGGATTGTTCTCATGGTCCATGCCCTTGTTTGAAAAAACACTGCGGGAAGTCTAACCCCGTGTCCTGCTGGACGCAACCGGCTGCGCTACCTGCGGCAGGGCCCGCCACGGCCATTCAGCCGTCCAGACGTATGTCCAGCCAGGTGGTGCGGCCGGGCCATACGTAGATGGTCTGGCGGAAGCGGATGCGTCCTGCATCGCCGACCGTGATCTCGTAGTAATTCGCCGGCAAATCGCCCAGTACGTAGTTTTCGCCAAACTCGTCATCGCGGTTGACGCCCTCGCCGGCGTAGGACCAGGCGTAACGCAGCAGGTCGGTGGAGCGCACGCTGATGGTGGCCTCGTGCAGCAGATTGCCCCCGGCGTCCATGACGCGGCCGGCCAGGGTGCCGAAGCCGCGGAAGGGACGCAGCCACAATTCCGGGTTGCGCGTGGCGCCATAGCCGGAGGGGTTGTCAACCCGCACCTCGAAATGAAGATGAGGCCCGCCGGCGATGCCACTGTTGCCAACCTGGCCCAGTTCAGCGCCCGCAGCGACGCGCTGCCCGACGTCGACCGCAACCGCCTCCAGGTGCCCGTACAGGGTGTACAGCGTCCGTCCCCGGGCAGTGCCCTGGTCATGGCGCAGCACCACCAGGTTGCCGTAGTAGTTGAGCGCCGGCCCAAACAGCGCGCCTGAGTCATCGCCGGCATGGAAAACAGTGCCCGGAGCTGCCGCCAGCACCGCCGTGTGGCGCGGATTGACGAACTCAACGCCATGGTGCAGGGGCAGGCGTCTGCCGCCGGTACTGCCATAGGGATAGCTGCGGTCGACCCAGTTGGCCCCTCCCTGGGCGATGGGCCGGGCAAACAGGTAATGGTCATTCAGACGCGCCGGCGCCCGGGCGGGAGGAGTCCAGGTGGCTGCGCCGGTACCCCTGGCCAGCGGCGTGCCGATGGGCGTGGCGGTCGCCGTGGCCGTGGCGGTCGCCGTCGCTGTGATGGTTGGCGTCCAGGTGGCCAGGTTGGCCGTTGGCACCAGGGTGTTGGTTGGCGAAGACCTTGCCCTGTCCCCTTCCAGGGGATCGACGTAGGCCAGGCTCGACGGACTGCGCTGGCAGGCAGAAAGTGCGCTCGAGGCGAGTATCACGCTTGCCAAAACAACCGTCAGGCGCATGTCAGCGGTCATCCATCATCAGGTCTGGCTCGCGAATCGTGAAGGACTGCGGCGTCTCCAGCGCGGCGCCGTCGGCGTACAGTTGGACACTCCAGCTGCCAGGCAAAAATGTGGCCAGCGCCGGCGTCAGCGAAAACCAGTAACAACTCTCGCTGCTGTCACGGGGCAACACCCAGGCTTCGCTGTGCACAGGTTGACCTTCGTGCCACCACTGGACGCTCAGTTGCAGCCCGGCCCTGACGTTCCAGGCGCGCAGCGTCACGTACAGGATGTCGGCATCGCTGGTGAAGCTGATCTGTGGCGAAACAACGCAGTCATCCTGAAAACTGATGAAGCGGGAAATGCCGGTCTTGGCAAACCAGCGCTTGCCCGGCGTTGTTGGTGGGCCCTGATCTGCAGCGGCCGCCGGGCGCCGGGTAACGACGTCGCCGGCGCGCACGGTCACCAGCAGGGTTGCGTTGTCTCGCTGCATGGCGGCAATTTCAGTGCGCTGCAGTTCGACTGTCGCCATGACCCGGTCCCGGTCGCGCGCCATGGCGCGGGCGATAGACGTCGCCTCGGAGAGGATCTGGCGTTCCCTGGCGCGCTGCTTCGCAGCGGCGTCGGGAGGTGCCAGGGACTGACAGGCGCAGAGCCCGAATGCAATTGCGGTCAAGACACGTGTGATTGGCAGCATGCTTGTATCGGGAGCATCACTGTGTTAGCATCCTGCCGGAACCCCCGTAGCTCAGAGGACAGAGCGTTGCCCTCCGGAGGCAAAGGCACAGGTTCGAGTCCTGTCGGGGGTGTCAGACTTCATGGATGCAGCCACGCCCTGATTGTAGCGTTTCAAACATCCAGGTTGCGCACGGTCCTGGCATAGGTCTGGATAAAGCGTTTGCGGGGCGGGACGCTGCTGCCCATCAGCATGTCAAACACGCGGTCCGCTTCGGCAGCGTCCTCAATGGTGACCTGTAACAGGGTCCGCACGGAGGGGTCCATCGTGGTTTCCCAGAGCTGGTCCGGGTTCATTTCGCCCAGACCCTTGTAGCGGCTGATGCGCACGGCATCCGGATTCTTGCGCCGCTTCAGCGCGCCGGCCAGTAGTTCCGCCTCGTTCTTCCCGGCTGCGGGATAGATGTATTCAATCTTCTTGCCCTGGGCCAGACGGTAAATTGGCGGCTGCGCGATATAGAGATGCCCGTTGGTGATGAGTGAGCGCATGTGACGGAAGAAGAAAGTGAGTAACAGGGTGCGAATGTGGCTGCCATCCACGTCCGCGTCGGTCATGATGATGACACGGCCATAGCGCAACTTGCCGACGTCCATGTCGTCGCTGATGCCGATGCCCAGCGCTGAAATCATGGCCTTGATTTCATTGTTGTCCAGCACCTTGTCCATGCGCGCGCGTTCGGTGTTCAGGATTTTGCCGCGCAGGGGCAGGATGGCCTGGAAGTGGCGGTCCCGACCCTGCTTGGCGCTGCCGCCGGCGCTGTCGCCCTCGACGATGTAGATCTCTGAATCGGGCCCGTGAGACGAGCAGTCGGCCAGCTTGCCCGGCAGCGTGCTGCTTTCCAGCAGGCTGGGGCCGCTGCGCACCAGATCGCGGGCCTTGCGCGCCGCTTCACGCGCGCGTTTGCTGGTCATGCACTTGTCGACGATGCGACGCGCCACGCGCGGGTTGACTTCGAGAAACTCCTGGAAGGCTTCGGACAGCACCTGGGAGACGGCGCCCTGAACTTCCGGATTGAGCAGTTTCACCTTGGTCTGGCTTTCGAACTGCGGGTCAGGATGCTTGATGCTGATCACAGCGGTCAGGCCCTCAAGCGTGTCGCTGCCGCTGAAGTTGGCTTCCTTGTCGCGCAGCAGGCCGCTCTTGCGCGCGAAGCGGTTGATCACGCGCGTCAGGGCTGTGCGCATCCCGTTGACGTGCGATCCGCCATCCGGCGTGGCGATGGTGTTGGCGAAGGCCAGTTCGGTAATTGTCGGCGTGTCCGTGTACTGAAAGGCCAGTTCAACGCCGATGATGAAGGGTTCCTTGCCCTCGGGGGCGATCTCGATATCGCGCTCCGTATGGACCGGTTCATGCAGAACGTTGCGGCGCCAGTTCAGATAGCGGACGAAGGAGCGCAGCCCCCCTTCAAAATAGAAACTGGTTTCCTGCGGCAGGCCCTCCTGACGTTCATCGCGCAGCGTGATGTGAACGCTGCGCGTTACGAAGGCCATCTCGCGGAAGCGCCGCACCAGGATGTCGTAGTCAAACTCGTTGCGGTCCATGATGCTGAAGTCCGGCGTGAAGATTTGCCGCGTACCGGTGCCCTCGGCCTTGCGCAGGCGGCGCACTTTCTTGACCTTGCTGACCGGTTTGCCGGCCTTGTAGCTCTGGCTCCAGAGCCAGTTATCACGGCGCACCTCGGCCAGAAAGTCGGCCGAAAGGGCGTTGACTGCCGATAGCCCGACGCCATGCAGCCCGCCGCTCACCTTGTAGGCCCGGTCGTCAAACTTCCCGCCGGCGCCGACCTGGGTCATGACCAGTTCCAGCGTGGAGACCTTTTCAGTCTTGTGCAGGCCAACCGGGATGCCGACGCCGTTGTCCTCGATCGTCACCTGGTTATCGGGGTGCAGGGTGACTTCAATGCGGTCACAACGCTCGGCCAGCGCCTCGTCGATGGAATTGTCCACCACCTCGTAAATCAGATGATGCAGGGCATTGCTGTCCGTGCCCCCTACGTACATGCCGGGCCGCAAACGGATGTGCTCGATCGGGTCCAGCTTCTGGATGTTGTCTTCGGTGTAGGCCTGGGCATTTTCCAGGTTGGGCATGTTGGCTCCCTGTTCGCCGCAAACAATTGCCTGTCGCAGGTAGACAGGTCGGGGAGGGGTGGCGCACGCTGCCATTCCGGGAAAACAGGCCGGGAAAGGCCGCCTGTTTCATGTGCATTTTATCACATTTTCTGCCTGAAATCAAATCCCGGGGCGTCGGCGAGACTGCTTGACAGGCCTGGCCGGCGGGGCCTACAATGCGGCCACGCCTCCGTAGCTCAGTGGACAGAGCAACTGTCTTCTAAACAGTCGGTCGGGAGTTCGATTCTCTCCGGGGGCGCAGGCCTGGCCTCGCGCCAGGAACGCCAGGGCTCGGGGATCATGGCCACCTTGCCGTCCCCGTCGATGCAAACGTGCCGGCTGCTGCCGGTGACGTGACAGTTGCCGTCCGCAACATCGCAAATCCTGTACGCGAACGTTATCGAGCGGCTGCTCATGGCAGTGATCCAGCTGAGAATGCGCAGCCGCTGACCATAGCGGGCCGGCCGGTGATACCTGACCCTGAGTTCGACGACGGCCATGTGATGACCGGTACGCTCGAAGCTGCTGTAGTCATGGCCCCGTTGACGCATGTAGCCGGTGCGACCCAGTTCAAGATAGATGACAAAGCTGCCATGATGCACGACGCCCATCGCGTCGGTCTCGGCGTAGCGCACCTCGACCTCGCTTTCGGCGACGAAGATTCCACCTGGCGGGACGGCAGTCATCGTGGGCGGTGACGCCGTTCCAGCTCGGCGCAGACGTCGTCGAGGCTGATGTCCAGCTGAGCCATCAGCACCAGCGTGTGATAGAGCAGGTCAGCGATTTCATTGATGCGGGCTTCCCTGTCCTGGCCCAGCGCGGCGACAATGACTTCGGTCGCTTCCTCACCGACCTTTTGCGCAATCCTGTTGGTCCCGGCGGCAAAGAGTGCCGACGTATAGCTACCAGGAGGCGGACTGGCCTTGCGCTGCTGAATGACGGCTTCCAGATGTTCCAGCATTTTTGTCATGGTAGCGAACCAGTGTCAGGACTTGACCTGACCAGTTCACGGTAGAAACAGCTGACCGCCCCCGTATGACAGGCCGGGCCGGCCGGTTCGACCTGGATGAGCAACGTGTCCGCGTCGCAATCGACGGCAATGCTGATCACCCGTTGAATGTTGCCGGAAGTCGCGCCCTTGTGCCACAGTTGCTGACGGCTGCGGCTCCAGAAGACGGTTTCGCCCAGTTCCTGCGTCCGGCGCAGGGCGTCGGCGTTCATCCAGGCGACCATCAGCACCTGGAGGGTGTCGGCGTCCTGAATCACGGCCGGGACGAGGCCCTGCGCATCCCGGTTAAGAGAGCTGAAGTCGATCATAGTCCCACCCGCCTGTGCGTACCGCTACACCGCGCTGCTGCAACCAGTCTTTCAGGTCGCCGATGCGCAACTGGTCAAAGTGAAAGACGCTGGCCGCCAGCGCGGCGTCGGCGCGTCCTGCCGTCAATGCCTCGTAAAAGTGTTGCCGGCTGCCGGCCCCGCCCGAGGCAATGACGGGAATTGAGACTGCATCGGCGACCCTGCGCGTCAGATCGATGTTGTACCCGTCGAGCGTGCCGTCGGCGTCCATGCTGGTGAGCAGTATTTCACCGGCTCCGCGCGATTCTACCTCACGCGCCCACTCGACGGCCTTGCGCCCGGTCGGCAGGCGCCCGCCATTGATGAATACCTCGTCGCTGCCGTCATCGATGCGGCGTGGATCGATGGCCACGACGATGCACTGGCTGCCGAAAGCCCAGGCGCCGGCGTCAATCAGATCGGGGTTGCGCACGGCAGCGCTGTTGATGGAGACCTTGTCCGCGCCGGCCAGCAGGGTGGCCCGGATATCCTCCAGGTTGCGGATGCCGCCGCCGACGCAATAGGGGATGAAGACGCTGTCCGCGACGCGGCGCACCATGTCCAGCGTTGTGTTGCGCCCTTCGTGCGAGGCCGTGATGTCCAGGAAAACCAGTTCGTCCGCCCCTTCGCGGTCATAGACCACGGCCTGCTCTACGGGGTCGCCGGCGTCGCGCAGGTCGACGAAGTTCACGCCCTTGACGACGCGGCCCTCCAGCACGTCAAGGCAGGGGATGATGCGTTTACTTAGCATCCGGGTCACTCCTTGCCGCCGCCAGGGCCTCGCGCAGGGAAATCTCGCCCCGATACAGGGCCATGCCGATCACTGCGCCGGCAACCAGCCCGCTGGCTCGCAACTCCCTGATTTCTTCCACCACGCTGACGCCGCCGGAGGCGATGACCTGCAGGCCGGTGGCGCGCGCCAGTTGCACCGTGGCTGCCAGGTTCACGCCGCCGAGCAGGCCGTCGCGGCTGACGTCGGTGAAGAGGGCATGCTTCACGCCGACCCCCGCCATGGCCGTGCCCAGGGCCGCCGGAGTGGTGTCGCTGGCCTGCTGCCAGCCATGGGTCGTGACACGTCCATCGCGCGCGTCCAGCGCCACACAGACCGCCCCGGCGCCATACCGGGCAACGGCCTCTTCTACAAGGCGGGGTTCCGCAAGGGCCACCGTACCCAGCACGATACGGCTGGCGCCACTGTCGATTGCGCGCTGCATTTGCTCCCGCGTGCGCAGTCCTCCGCCGAATTGCACTGGCGTTCCCAGTCGGGCCACCTGTTCCAGGACCCGCAGGTTGTCGTTTGCTTCCGAAAAGGCGCCGTCCAGGTTGACAACATGCAACCAGGCCGCGCCCTGATCGATCCAGCGCCTCGCGGCGGCGAGGGGGTCGCTGTTGAATGTCACCAGTTGCCGCGGGTCGCCTTCGCGCAAACGCACCACGGCGCCGCCGCGCAGGTCCAGCGCCGGATAGATGATCATGAGGACCACTCCAGAAAGTTCTGCAGCAGCTGCAGGCCAACGCGCTGGCTTTTCTCCGGGTGAAACTGCACGCCAAACAGGGCGCCGCGCTGGATGGCGGAGGCGAAGGGCATCCCGTATTCCGTGCTGGCGATGACGTCCTCCGGGCAGGCCGGCACGCAACAATAGCTGTGCACAAAGTACACCTGGCTGCCGGCCTCAATGTTGGCCAGCAGGGGTGAGGGTCGCCGCTGAATCAGGCTGTTCCAGCCCATGTGCGGCACCTTCAGCGTGGCGTGTGGCGCAAATCGTGTGACATGACCGGGCAGCAGACCCAGGCCGGCGTGTTCGCCCATTTCGTCACTGTGTTCAAAGAGAAACTGCATACCAAGACAGATCCCGAGACAGGGAATGTGATCCTGCACAGCCTGGCAAAGGGGTTCCACAAAGCCCTTCTCCCGAAGTTGCTGCATACCGGCGCCGAATGCCCCCACGCCCGGCAGGATGATCCTCGTTGCTCCATGCAAATCCTTGCCGGCCTGCACAATGCGCATGTCCTGCACACCCAGGGTGCGCAGGGCGTGCAGCACGCTGCGCAGGTTGCCGGCCCCGTAATCGATTACCGCCAGCATGTACCACCCTTCCGCATCAGTGCAACAAAAAAGTCCCGCGCACGGGACTGGTGTTCCTGTCAACCTGCAGGGATCAGGACAGGGGCGCCCGGGCGGCGTTCAAACCACGTCACCCGAATGATGTTGCCGGAGCACGTTCTGCGTCATGTCCACTCCTGAAGCCCGGCCCAAGCATAACTTTCGGCCCGCGGCGCGTCAAGTGTCTTCCGATTGGCACATCGCTGTTACAATGCCTGCCGGGAGGCCGAAAACCATGAGACCGACGATTGCCATCCTGACGGACTTTGGCACGCGCGATCCTTCCGTCGCCGTGATGAAGGGCGTGATGCGAGGCATTTGTCCGCCGGCAGAATTCATCGACGTCTCGCACGAAATTCAGGCGCAGGACCTGCAACAGACGGCCTTCACGCTGCTGACCGCCTGGCGCTGGTTCCCGTCCGGCACGATCTTCCTCATCGTCGTCGATCCTGGCGTCGGCAGCGACAGGCGCCCGGTGGTCGTGACTGCCGGTGGCTGTCACTTTGTGGCACCGGACAACGGCCTGCTGTCGTGGCTGCTGGCGGAAGCGCCGCCCGAGCTGGTTGTCGCCGCCGCAGACCCCGCCTGGCATCTGGCGGAGGCCAGTCACACCTTTCACGGGCGCGACGTCTTCGCGCCACTGGCCGCGCATCTGGCCGGCGGTCGTTCGCCGCTGGAACTGGGCTCCCGGATAACGGACCTGCGTAGACTGCCCGTCCCCCTGCTGGTTGTGGAGGATGGCGCCATCAGGGCCGAAGTCCTGCACCTGGATCACTTCGGCAACCTGGTGACCAGTCTGGGGGCCTGTCGCTGGCGCAACGACGACGAGCTTCTGCTGCAGCCACGATTTGGCAACAGCAGCGCCGGCACACTGCCCGCCAGGCATCTGGAAATCGCCGCCGGGCCCTTCACGCTCACTGGCGTCAGGAAGACCTTCAGCGCCGTCGCCGTCGGTGAAACGCTGGCCTATGTCGGCAGCAGCGGCTTTCTGGAACTGGCCGTCAACCAGGGCAATGCGGCCCAACGTTACGGCCTTCAGGTCGGCGACCGCGTACGGGTGAGCTGGTCGTGCAGCAATTCCTGATAGAGGGCGGTCACCCGATCAGGGGCAGCATGCGCGCGCGCGGCAACAAGAATGCCGCCACCAAAATGCTGCCCGCCTGCCTGCTTTGCGACGAACCCGTGTTGCTGGAAAACGTCCCCGACATCGTGGACGTCCAGGTCGTGATCGAGTTGATGCGCCAGCTGGGCGCGGAGGTGGAGTGGACCGGCGCGGCAACCCTGCGCGTACATGCGCGCGATATCCGGCAGTCGGAGCTTGACCCCGAACTGGCGGGCCGCATCCGGGCCAGCATCGTTTTTGCCGGAGCGCTGCTGGGCCGGACCGGAACGGCCGTCATGCCACTGCCCGGTGGCGACATCATCGGTGAGCGACGCCTGGATACGCATCTGAGGGCCCTGAGACAGCTTGGCGCCAGCATTCACTTTGACGGCTCTACGCTGCGTATGCAGACGGATGAACTGCAGGGCGCCGACGTACTGCTCTCCGAGACCAGCGTGACGGCGACCGAAAACGTGATCATGGCCGCCGTGCTGGCCTCGGGCAGGACGGTCATCAGCAACGCCGCCGGGGAGCCGCACATCCAGGACCTGTGTCACATGCTGAACGGACTGGGCGCCAGGATTGGCGGCATCGGTTCCAATCGCCTCACCATTGAGGGAGTCAAACGATTGCGCGGTGGCGCCGCGCGAGTAGGCGCTGACTTCATGGAAGTGGGCAGTTTCATCGGCGCGGCCGTCGTGACCGGCGGCGAACTGCTCATTCAGGATGCTGATCCCGAATACCTGGCGATGGTGGACATGGTATTCCGCCGCCTCGGCGTGCATTGGGAAGTGCAGGGCAGGGACATTTTCGTTTCGGAACGGCAGTCGCTTTCGATTCTGCCCGATCTGGGCGGACGCATTCCGGTCATCAAGGCGCAGCCCTGGCCGGGCTTTCCGCCGGACCTGATGAGCATTGCCCTGGTCATCGCCACCTGCAGCGCCGGCACGGTGTTGTTTCACGACTGGATGTACGAGGGCCGCTTTTTCTTCACGGACAACCTGGTGCGCATGGGCGCGCGCATTACGCTGATGGACCCCCATCGCGTGCTGGTGCAGGGCCCGGCCACCTTCCGCGCGGCGGATTACATTTCCAGCCCGGATATCCGCGCCGGAATGGCGATTCTGCTGGCGGCCCTGGCGGCCAGGGGCGTCACCCGAATCGCCAACATCCAGCAAATTGACCGCGGCTACGAGCGGGTTGACGAGATGCTCAACGCGCTGGGCGCAAGGGTTACCCGTATAACGGAAGCAGAAGCTGCTACGACCTGACCTGGTCGCTCGTCAATTCCTGCGGCAGGGGCGCCGGGCCCCGGACACGCGCGTCTCCCTCGCGCCGGGTAATGCGCGCCTCGTCAAGCGATTCCAGCAGGGCAATGCTGTACTTGCGCGATGTCCCGAAACGGTCGCGCAACTCTCCGGCCGTGACAGAGCCCTCCCTCGCTATCGTTTGCAGCGCGGCCAGCACCAGTTCCCGCCAGGCGCCCCGGTCGAAAATGACTTCCGGCGTCACCCGCACGATCTCACCACTTTCCAGCAGGCTTCCGAGCAGTTCCTCTCCGGTAATGGCCACTGCCTCCGACCAGGAAGGCGGCGTATAGGGAGCGTTGCGGAGGAGTTCCAGCAGGTGTTCTGCCTGTTCCCTTTGACGGGCGCTCAGGCGGATCTCGTGCCGGCGCAGGCGTACGACGTCACCTTCGACAGCCACCTGCCCGTCGCGCTCCGTCAGGGCGTTGAACGTGCCCGCCACGATGCCGAGTTGACTGCGCAGGGCTTCGCGCGGCATGCCACGGCGCAGGGGCCAGGCGCTGTGAAAGTCAGCCAGAAGCTGGCGTTGCTGTTGTTCCAGCGCCTCCCAGTCATCGCGGGCCAGCCAGCCGGGACCGGGCAAGGCCACGATCATTCCCTGCTCCAGGGCCGCCGCCAGGGCGGAATCAAACTCCTGGAACTTCAGACCGCTGTCGCGCAGCAATGTGGTTTTTGACTTCGGCGACTTTCCGCCGGCGGCTAGCGCCAGACGCTGCGCAGGACTTCCTTCGGCGAGTACGCGCATGCGCTGCAGGACCCTGGCCTGGCCGCGTTTCCAGTGGCGACGGGGCAGGGGATGGAGGATGACCCCGCCCCCGATAGTCTCCGCGGGCGACGGTCGGCGCAGGATGTAGCGGTCACCATGGGAAAGCGGCAACTCGTCAGCAAGGCGTAGCTGCAGCCACCCGCTGTCACCTGGCGCCAGTTCATCGCTGTCCAGCAGACGGACGCGGGCGACAGCTTCCGACGTGCCGCAGAAGAACTTGACTTCAGCATTGTGGCGCAGGGGATGCGACGCGGAAGCCAGGTAGCGTACACTGGCATCCACCAGGGCAGTCGTGCGCAACTGGCCCGGTTTGCCCAACATGTGACCGCGCGCAACGTCGGTTTTGGCAAGCCCGCCAATGTTGACGGCCACGCGGCAGCCGGGCAGGGCCGTCGACACCTTTTGTTGATAGCTTTGCAGGCCCCGTATGCGACCGCGCCATCGGCCCGGTTGCAGTTCCACCTCGTCGCCACTGTGAAGCGCGCCGCCCGCAAGCGTGCCGGTGACGACGGTCCCGAAGCCGCTCATGGTAAAGACGCGGTCGACTGGCAGGCGTGGCCGTCCTTCATCCTGTCGCGGCGGACGCTGGTTCAGGACTTCCGCCAGACTCCCGAGCAACATATCAAGCCCGGTCCCCCTGGTCGCTGAAACGGGGATCAGCGCTGCGCCGGCCAGGCCTGTGCCCTGCAGAAGTTCGAGCACTTCCTCCTGCACCAGCTCCAGCCATTCCGGGTCATCTACCAGATCGACCCTGGTGAGCGCGACGACGCCCGCATCGATGCCCAGCAGGTCAAGGATGGCGAGGTGCTCCCGCGTTTGCGGCATGACGCCCTCATCCGCAGCCACCGCCAACAGGGCTGCATCGATGCCGCCAACGCCCGCCAGCATGTTCTCGATAAAATCGCGATGTCCCGGGACGTCGATGATGCCCAGCGGCTCACCGGTCGGCAGCGCCAGCCAGGCGTAGCCGAGATCGATGGTCAGCGAACGCGCCTTCTCCTCGGCCAGACGGTCCGGATCGATGCCGGTCAGGCTGTGGACCAGGGTGGACTTGCCGTGATCGACGTGACCTGCTGTGGCGATGACGCGCATGGTCAGTCGGGTATGCGGTCGATTCCGTTGCGACCTGTGGCGTCAGTGCCCCGGGGACGCTGAAAGTCGCTGTCCTGCTCCCGGTCATATTCTTTCAGCAGGGACAGGTCACGTTCGTGCTGCCGGCGCACCCGCTCACGTTCCAGCTTCCAGATTCGTTCCAGCGCGTCTTCCAGTGGCGGGAAACGCTCGCGCACTTCATCGATCGTCTTGACGAAGCGCTCGAACTCCCGGTCGTGGCTGCGCCAGACTTCATCATTGGCCAGGGTAAACTGCTTGAGCCGCCGCTGGTCCTCATTGCTCATGCGTTCCCAGTCCTGGCGCAGGCGCTCTTCCGCAATGCGCTGCACTTCCACAAGTTCGTTGAAGCGTTGTTCGAGTCGCTCCTGATTGCGTTCAGCCCGTTCAACCAGGGTTTTCATTTCGCGAAAGGCCTCGGCCCAGGTCTCAAAGCGTCGTGAGAAACGCTCCATGTTGTTGTCGTACTCGGAGAAACGGGCACTGTAGGCCGCAATCTGTTGTTCACGCTGCCGGGTCTGCATGCTTTGGGCATCGATGAAACCCTGAATGGATTCGCGTCGCTCCTGATCTGTGCTCTCGATATCGCGTAACTGCGACTCTGTGCGCAGGGCGAGGTTTTCCAGCAGTTCCAGCTTGCTCCTGCCGGCGTCAATCTGGCGCTGCAATTCAGGCAGTTCCGCGGCGGTGGCAGCGCCGCTGCGGCTGTCCTGACGACGCTGCTCCTCCAGCATGGTCAGTCGACGTTCCGGCTCTTCAAGGCGCCGGTACAGGTCCTCAACGCGCTGGTCGAGTTCATACAGGCTGCCGGTCACCCGGTCGCTTTCTGTCTGAATGGCCGGCAAACTGTTGTACTTGCGCTCCAGTTCTGCATACTTGCCGGCCAGTTCGCGAACAGGTTGGTCCAGTTGCTCACGCAACAGGTCGGCGCGCCGGATGGCGTCGGCTTCCGCATTGCGGCGACTGATTTCCCCGGCTTCCAGGCGCTGCAGCATCTCGGCGCGCAGGGCCTCCACGTATTCCCTGTCCTGGCCGGCGCCCATATTGCCATTGCGCAGGGTGGAGTGTTCGCTTTCGATGCCGTTCATGCGGGTCTGCATGGTATCCAGCAGTTCCTGCTGGAGGGCGAGGCGTTCTTCAAGCAGGGCGATGGTGGACTTGTCGCGCCGGCGCTCTTCATCCAGCCATTCAATCATGCGCGCTGTCTGATTGATGTCCATTGCACCGCCTCGCTGACCGACATCTGGCCGTCTGGTCAAGGTAGAGAGTATAGCACAAGGCAGCATGCGTGGCATGCATTGCATTGATCGCAGACCGTTCTACAATTCTCGTAAATGGTTTCCGGACGCAAATGATTTCAGGTCGCAGGCAACTGGAGCAGAACGAGGCGGCGGTGCTTGGTCCCTGGGCGCTGCAGAGCGCCTTCAGCAGGGGCCGGCAGTACCCGGAAGGCGCGCCGGCCCATCGCACGGCCTTCCAGCGTGACCGGGACCGCATCATTCATTCGGCGGCGTTTCGTCGCCTCCAGTACAAGACCCAGGTCTTCATCAACGACGCCGGCGATTACTATCGCACCCGCCTGACGCATACGCTGGAAATGTCGCAGATCGGCAGGGCGCTGGCGCGTTCACTGGCTGCCAACGAAGATCTGGTTGAGGCCATCTGTCTGGCGCACGATCTGGGCCATCCACCTTTCGGCCACGTCGGCGAGGCCGTGCTGAACCGACTCGCAGGCGGCTTCGGCGGCTTCGACCACAACTGGCAGGGCTGGCGCCTGGTGACGCAGCTGGAGCGACGCTTTCGCGACTGGCCCGGCCTGAACCTGACCCTGGAGACGCTGGAAGGCATGTTGCGCCATGAAACGGAACGCAATCTGGCTGCCCTGGCCGGTTTTGAGCCGGAATTGCGTGGCAGCCTTGAGGCCCAGATCGCCAACATCAGCGATGACCTCGCCTATCACGCCCATGATCTTGACGATGGCCTGCAATCCGGCCTGCTGCGAACGGAAGCGCTGGACGGGCTTGAAATCTGGCGCCTGCTCCGCGACCGTATCGGCTGGCAGGGTGGCAATCAGAATGAATTGTTCAGACATCTGCTCGTCCGCGAACTGATCGGACTCCAGGTCGAGGATGTGTTGCAGGAAACCGGCAGGGGTCTGCGGGCACTGGTTCCGGCCACGCCCCAGGCGGTCCAGGCCCGCGCCGGCAACGTGGTCCGTCACAGCGACGCCATGTTGGCCATGGACCGCGAGCTGGGCGAGTTCCTGTATCAACATCTGTACCGGCACGAGCGCCTGACTCCTGTGGCACGACGCGCTGAAGACTGCCTGGAAGTCATATTTGAGCGTTACATGACGAGGCCGGAAACACTGCCCGGGCCCTGGCGCGACCGTCTGGCAGATGGCGAGCGTGGCCGTGTGGTGGTAGATTTCATCGCCGACATGACGGATCGCAGCGCCCTGCTGACAGCCGGCCGCCTGTCAGGCCCAGGGTGACGGGCGATGACCCGGAGTGGGCAGGGACGTGTCATCTTCTGAAACTGTGCTCAACGAGCGTTACCGCCTGCTGGGGCAGTTGGGCTCGGGCGGTATGGCCGTCATCTACAAGGCGCTTGATCAACGTCTGGCGCGCGTTGTGGCCATCAAGGTGCTGCGCCCCAGCCTGACCGGTGACCGGGAGTTTGTCAGGCGCTTTCGCAACGAGGCGCGTTCGGTCGCGCGGCTGGCCCACCCAAACATCGTCACCGTGCACGACGTGGGCAGCGACAGCGAAACCCACTTTATGGTGATGGAATTCGTGGAGGGGCAGGACCTGAAAAAAATCCTCCGCGGCGCGGGCCTCCTGCCGGTTGATCAGGCCTTGTCAATTGCCGTCCAGATTTGTGCCGGTATCGGGTTTGCGCACCGCTCGGGTTTCGTTCATGCGGATGTCAAGTCGCAAAACATATTGATGACGCGGGACCAGAGCGTCAAGGTGGCGGACTTCGGCATCGCCCAGGCGCTCAGCGATACCTTGCCGGCGCGTCAGCAGCAGATAGTCTGGGGCAGCCCGCACTACTATTCGCCGGAGCAGGCCAGGGGCCTGCGTCCCACACCGGCGGCGGACGTCTATTCGATCGGTGTGGTGCTCTTTGAAATGCTGACCGGCGAACTGCCCTACAAGGGCGACAACCCGCAGGAACTGGCGCAGGCGCACGTCAACCGGCGCGTGCCGCACGCCATCGACGTCAATCCCGCCGTGCCGGAAAATATCTCCAAAATAATCCACCGGGTCATGCAAAAGGAACCTGAGGCGCGCTTCCGCACCGCTGACCAGTTGGGCAAGGTGCTGGGCAGCCTGCGTGATCACAGCCGCGCCTGGACCTCAATGTCGCCCGCCCGCCGCCCGGCCCGTACGTCAGTGCCGGCGCCATCCCTGTCAGCCGGGCAGCAGTCAGGTGAGAGAGCGGAGGTAGCCAGGCCGGGTGTCGTTGCGCCGGCGCCGGCCGCCCCGCCAGCGACCGGGGAACGAGACCAGGCTCCCGGTCAGAACCCTGGTGAACTCCCGGGAGAACTGGATCTCGTCACCATCGCACTGGCCCTCGTGGCGATTGTCGCCGTCGCGGGCCTGATTCCCCTGTTCATCATCGTTTTCCAGGCCTGGAACGTGTAGCCCGGTCAGTCTGCCGGCAGGGCCAGCTCGATAACGCCAACAGGAACACTGTCTGACGCTCCTGCTGTCAGCAGCCGCGATCCGCTGTCCGGGTCGTAAAGGCCCACGTGCAGCAGATAGCTTCCCGGCGGCACGCCGGCCAGCGGCAGGGAATAAACGTCGCGCAATACCGTGCCGGCTGTCCAGAGCCTGGTGTCTGCACGCCCGTCCTGGATGAAGCGGTCATCCTGTGCCCACAGGGCTGAACCGCCTTGCGGCCCGCGCGCATCATACAGGTGAACGAATCCCTTGAGCCGCTGCTGTGACGGGCCCCTGGCGCGCCAGATCAGTTCGACCACCAGATTGTCGGGAGTGCGTCCCAGGCGGACTCCGGCCAGATCGGCGACGCCGGCGAAGGACGCCAGCGGACTGGCCGCCAGTTCATGGTCCTGCACCTCCCGGGGGCGGTACTGTCTGACCGGCAGCCCGCCAATCTGCGTATCGCGCACCAGTTGCATGTTCCTGTCCAGCCAGTCGGCGCCAATCAGGCGATTGGGCCATGCCTGTGGCGCTCTCGCGACCAGCCAGACGCTGTCACTGGAAGCTACCGCAGCTTCAAGCGTCGCCAGTATCTCGGCCGGCGCCTGGGCCGGATTGGTCGGCAGTTTCAGCGCTGCCATTTGCCCGTCAAGATACAGGGTGAAGGCTTCGTCGGCGGCGGTCTGGACCACCAGGTCATTGCGGCCCGCTTCCTCGACCAGATAGCGAACCAGGCCGCGCCAGTCAGGTGATTTGGCGAAGCGCGCCGAGAACCAGGCATTGTTCAGACTGAGCAACATCAGCGCCAGCCAGGCGATCGCGCTCAGCAGCACCAGCGCGCGGGCCGGCCAGGCGCGCCGCCACAGCCCGCGCCACAGTTCAGACAGCAACAGAATGAAGGCAGGGATGCCGGCCAGTACATAGCGTGGCGTAAAGACGTCAAGGCGCAGGGCGACCAGAGCAAGCAGCAGGGGTGGCAGAAAGGCGCGGAGTCCGACATTGAGCGCGTTGGCAGCGTGACGCCGCGCCATGAACCACAGACCGGCAAGCAGGGCGAAACCAACCAGCAGGGCGCTGCGCTCCAGCAGCTCCCGGGGCAGACTGCGGCCAAATTGCAGGGCGGGCAGTATCCACGTGAAGAGGCGCAGCGGTTCCAGCCCACCGGCCGTACCGCCATAGCCGCTGCCGAAGAGCAGGCGTTCCTGCAGGTACCAGGGCGCCAGCAGCAGCGCAATGACCACTTGCGCGCCGATCCAGTTGCGCAGAATGCGGGGCTGTTTCAGATAGCGCGTGAAGGCAAAGAGGTTCAGCGCCGCCAGGAACAGGAGTTCGAGATAGTACAGGTAGGCGGCCATGCCGGCCGCCGCCACGTACAACAGCCAGTCCAGCCGGCGGTTCCTGCGCAGCGCACGTAGCGCCAGCCAGAAGGCGATGGTGCTCAGCGAGACCCAGATGGCATAGGGCCGGGCATCCTGGGCGTGCCAGATGAGAAAGGGATGCAGACCGTACAGGGTTGCTGCCGTCAGGGCCGCCAGACGTCCGCCATGCCGCAGGGCCAATGCATACATGGCCGCCATTCCGGGAATGCCGAGCAGGGCGGGAAGCAGGCGCATTGCGAATTCACCGCTGCCGAAAAGCAGCGCCCAGCCACGAAACAGGGCGAAGCCCAGTGGCGGTTGGGGGTCTTTCAGCGGGATTTCACTGGCCAGCGTTTCCTGCAACGGCCGGCTGACCCAGTTGAGCACCGTGATCGCCTCGTCGCCGCGAAAGGAGAAGGCGTCCAGGCGATAAAGTCGCAGGGCAAAGGCGACCAGAATCAGGATGACGAGCAGCGCGAGGGACTGCGCGCGGGACATGTTCAGCCGGCGAGCGTCGCCGTTTCAAAGTCCCGGATCTGCGCGGTCGTGAGCGACTGGCGTTCTTCCGGCGGGATGCTGCGCAGGTAGTCGCGGATGTTGGGCTCGCGCTTGCTGTCCGCGTGGAGCACCGGTACGGGACTGTCGTTCACGACCAGCGAGACAGTGGGGTCCACAAACACGATGAGCGGCCGAACCCTGATCCCTTCGGGCAGCAATTCCTGAATGCGGGAGGCCTGGTTGCCGGCCTCGGCGGCGGGCTGACCGATGCCGTCGCGCCGGAAGAAGCGGGTCAAGGTGCTGAACACGCCTTCTTCGGTCTTCCAGCGTTCGCCGTCGACGCGGTAGCTGCCATTCTGGAAGCGCGTGGTGATGGCGAACACGCCCTGGGGACAGATCAGCAGGTGACGCAGCGGCATGTGCAGATAGTTGTACAGCACGCTCTTGTTGCTCAGGCCCTTCAACCCGGCCTGCAGGGCATGCTCCGGTCGTGGCTGGCGAATCCAGTTGTTGGTCATGCGCACCGAAATCATGGAGGAAATGACGCCGAAGGGCAGCACCAGGGCCGGCAGCGTCAGTGACAGCGTGGCTTCGAGCGAGCCGGGTTCCGGCAAGCGGCCGCTCAGGGCCTGGGAGTTGACGTATATGAAGGAGCCGATGAGCACGGCGATGCTGAAAAAGAAGAGGTACTGGGCCAGACGTCGATTGCGTCGCACAAGCCGGTGGTTGGTCTCAATGCGCATGAACGGGCCTCTCAGGCATTACCTGCGGGCGGCCTGTGGGACAGGCCGGGGCAGCGCCTATTCTGAAAGGCTTGCCGGAGGCTGTCAAGCGCCCCTGTTTGCGCCAGAACGCCAGGTGTATACTGGCCTGGAGCACATGGAACCGTATCATCATGCAGGAAATCCTGTTTGTAGCTGTCATCCTGTTGCTGGGGCTGGGCGCCTGGTGGTCCATGGTCCTCTTTCCCCGCCAGCGGGACTTCCAGAAGCGCCAGCGCTTCGTGCGCAGTCTCGCGCAGGGCGACGAGGTCATCACGGCCGGCGGCCTGATCGGTCGGGTGACCTCGCTGCATGATGGCGTGGCCATGGTCGAGCTTGCCGACGGGCTGGAAGTCCGCATGATCGCCTCCTCGCTGCTGTCACCCTTTGACGCGGAAGAACTGGCGCGTCAGTCGCGCAAGGGACGTGAACAGAAAGCGGCCGGGCAGTCATGAGTCCGCAATTCCGCTGGCTGCTGTTGATCGTCCTTGTCACGCTCATTGCCCTGAGGATTGGCCTGCCACAGGCCGAAGACCTGGTCATCGACAGCAACGGTGATGGCGTGCCCGAGTTCACCCTCAGCGTGCAGCAAAGTCTGGGGCTGGACCTGGTCGGTGGGCTGCGCGTGTTGCTCAAGGCAGATTTGCCGCCCGATCAGTTCACGGCGGAAGACCTGGGCCAGACGGCCAACAACGTGTCACGGCGCATTGATGCGCTGGGAGTCAGCGAGGCGACGATCCAGGTGCTGCCGGGCAGTGGCCGCATCCTGGTGGAGTTGCCGGGCGTCAGCGATCCCGGGCAGGCGGTAGCGACCATCAGACAGACGGCCCTGCTTGAGTTTGTCGATTTCACCGGACTGGGCGCCCAGGCGCAGGAGTTTACCGGTCAGCGTATTCTCACCACGGCGCAACTGGACATTCAGCAGCGTCGCTCACAAGCCGCTGCCGATACCGCAGATGAGCAAGAGACCGCCGCACTCGCCGACGCGCACGTGAACCCGTTGACGCGACAGCCTTTCGATACCGTCATGACCGGCGCCGGTCTGAAGGCCGCCGTGGCCGGTTTCGACCAGATGAGCGCGGGCAGCTGGCTCATCCAGTTTGAGCTCAATGAAGAGGGTGGCGCGGTTTTCGGCCCTTTCACCGCCAACAGCATCGGCCAACCCATGGCGATTGTGCTCGATGGCGTGGTGCTGTCGGCGCCCGTCATTCAGGCGGAGTTGACCACTGGCGGGGTGATCACCGGGGATTTCACGGAAGAAGAGGCGCAAACACTGGCCCTGCAGTTGCGTTCCGGCGCCCTGCCGATTCCCCTCAGCGTGGAAAGCACGACCCAGGTTGGTGCGACCCTGGGCCAGGAATCGGTCGAACTCAGTATCCGCGCCGGAGTCATCGGCGTGGTCACGGTACTGCTCTTCATGCTGGTCTATTACCGGCTGCCCGGTCTGGCGGCTGATCTGGCGCTGCTGGTCTTCATCCTCATCAATCTGGCCCTCTTTCGTCTGATCCCGGTGACCCTCACCCTGCCGGCCATCACGGGCTTTTTGATCGGCATCGGCACGGCTGTCGACGGCAACATTCTGATCTTCGAGCGCATCAAGGAAGAACTGCGCGGCGGAAAGGGCATCGACGAGGCGCTGGGAGCCGGTTTCGACCGCGCCTGGACCTCCATCCGCGATTCGAACCTCTCCACAATTATCATTTGCATCATTTTGTTTCTCTTTGGCCAGACGCCGGGCGCCAGCATCGTCAGCGGATTCGCCGTGACGCTGGCGCTGGGACTGGTGCTCAATCTCTTCACGGCGGTGCTGGTCACCCGCACCTTTCTGCAGCTCTTTGTCGGGTTGCTGCGCGGTACAGGGCAGCAACGACGCTGGTTGCCGGGAGTATAGGTCCGGGCATGTACTCCCTGGTGCAGAAGCGCCGTCTGTTTTTCATGATTTCCGCCGCGCTTGTCGGCGCCGGTATTCTGGTCATGCTCTGGTCAACCCTGACAACCGGCGCACCCTTTCGGCTGAGCATCGATTTCGCCGGCGGCAGCATCTACGAGCTGGCCTTCACGCGGGACAACCTGGATGAGGCAACGATACGCTCGGTCTTTGCGGACTTCGGCGACGAGCACGTCATTGTTCAGCGACTGGGTGATCCGTCGGCCGGGCGCTGGTCCGTTCGCTCCACAATTCAGCAGGCAGCGACATCGGACCGCATCATTGCGGAGCTGGACAGCCTGGGCCGGCTCGACATGAGTCTGCTACGCCGGGAAAGCGTATCGGCGTCGATCGGGCGCGAAGTCACCCAGGCGGCGCTGCTGGCCGTGCTGGTGGCGACCCTGGTGGTCATCGGCTTCATCGTGATCGCCTTTCGCCAGGTGCCGCGCGCCTTCCGTTACGGCGTTTGCGCCGTGGTGGCCATGCTGCACGACGTACTCATCGTCGCCAGCGTCATGTCCCTGACCGGCCTGCTCTTTGGCTGGGAGGCGGATGCGCTGTTCCTGACGGCGCTGCTGACGATCGTCGGGTTTTCCATCCAGGACACCATCGTCCTTTTTGACCGCATCCGCGAAAACGTGCCCAAATATCTCGGCGAGCCCTGGGAGACCATCGTCAATCGCAGCGTCCTGGAGTCCATCCACCGCTCGCTGGGCACGCAATTGAACGCCTTTTTCATCATGGCCGCCATTCTGCTCTTCGGCGGGGAAACGATCAGGCATTTCATCTTCATTCTGTTCGTCGGCCTGCTTTCCGGGACCTACTCCTCGATTTTCACGGCCGTGCCGCTGCTGGTCGTCTGGGAAAAACGGGACCTGGACCTGCCTTCCCGGGGTGGGCACGGGGCGACGTCCTGACGTGGATGCCCTCTACATCAATGACGGTTTGCAGTTGCGGACTGGCGTGCCACTGCCTCGGCCCGGGGCGAACGAGGTCCTGATACGGACCCGCTGCGCCGGTATCTGCAACACCGACCTGGAACTAATGCGCGGCATGTACGGTTTCAGGGGCATTCCGGGCCATGAATTCTGCGGCGAGGTCGTCTCGGGGCCGGACGCCTGGCGCGGCGTTCGCGTGGCCGGTGAGATCACCATATATTGCGGTCGCTGTTCATTGTGCGAGGCGGGAGTGACCAGCCAGTGCCTGGCGCGCCAGACTCTGGGCATTCACGAGTATCCGGGTGCCTTCGCCGGGTATTTACGCCTGCCGCTCGCCAACCTGCATGTTGTGCCGGATGCGGTCAGTGACGAGGCCGCGGTGTTCACCGAGCCGCTGGCAGCCGCCCTGCAGGTGACGGAGGCGGTCCACGTCAGACCGGGCGTTCAGGCAGTGGTGCTGGGCGCCGGCAAGCTGGGGTTGCTCATAGCCCAGGTGCTGCGCCTGGCCGGCGCAGACGTCGCCGTTGTCGTGCGTCATGCCAGGCAGGCTGAACTGCTGCGCCGCTGGCATATTGCGGCAGTAAAGGTCGAGGAAATCGAGGCGCAATCTGTTCCGCTCGTGGTTGAAGTCACCGGCGCCGCCAGTGGCCTGGAAGCGGCGCTGCGTCTGGTTCGTTCACGCGGCAGCATCGTGCTGAAAAGCACCTACCACGGAGAACCGCAGGTGGACATGACCCAGGTTGCCGTGCGGGAGATCAGGCTCATTGGCAGTCGCTGCGGCCCTTTTGCGCCGGCGCTGAAGCTGCTGGAGCAGGGGTTGGTGGACGTTCACTCCATGATTGAGAGCCGCTTTCCCCTGCAGGATGGCGTGCGGGCCATGGAGCTGGCCGCCCGCCGGGGGACGCTCAAGATATTGCTTGACTTCCCGCAACGGGACACAATCCATAGTGCGCCGTGAAACCCGTCCAACGGGAGCAGGATGGCGTGTCAGGGGCTTGCTGATTGGCCATCAAGATCTGCCCCATCTGCAACACACACAACGACGCGGGGTTGGCCAGTTGTTCCAACTGTGGCGCCGGTCTGCAAACTGTATCGCCATGGCAGGAGGGCGTGGGCGCCTACACGCCGGAGCAGACAGAACTTGCCGATCTGGCAGAGAGCCGCCTGCGCTGGCGCGGCGGGACCTGTCTCACCCTGTTGCTGCTGGCGTTTGCCTGTTTGCTGTGCACTGGAATCGCGCTGCAGCTCCTGATCTGGACGGGGGTTGGCAGAGGCATGGCGCCCGCCGCAGCAACAGACCTTGTTGTTGTTTCACTCCCGGCGGCAACTGATACGGCGCCACCCACCTTGTACCTGCCCACAGTGACCTCGACGCCGCTGCCGCCACCCACGGCCACCGTTACCCCAACGCGCGCGCCCTGCTTGCAGCGGGTGAGCAGCGGCGACACCCTGATCGCGCTGGTGGCTCGTTGCGGCCACAAGGACCTGGACGTGCTGGCGCTGGTGCTGGAAAGCAACAACCTCGCTGCAGCCGGGCTGATACAGATTGGTCAGCAACTTGTCATTCCCTGGCCGACGACAACTCCTGCGGCTGCTGCAGAAGCGGATGCAGTTTCAGGGCAGGTTGCCGGGGCGGAAGCGCCGGCCGCCACTGCAGCCCCCCGTATCTCCGGTGCCCGGCCGCGTTCAACGCCTACGTTGCAGGCAGGCGTCATGTGGCACCAGGTGCGGGCCGGCGAAACGATCGTTGGTATCGCCTTCCGCTATGGCACGGACCTCAAGGTACTGTCCGAACTAAACCCCGAGGTCACCTTTTCCCAGTGCGATTTCGGCCAGGCATCGGGCGGCCCCAGTTGTGTCGTTACCGTATATGAACACCAGAATCTGCGCGTGCCGGCGCCCACAGCCACGCCGACCCTTTCGCCAACTCCATCCGGCATCGCGACGGCGACGGCAACGCCTGTCATCAACGCCCCGGCTGTCTTCAGCCCGCCCGACAACCGCAATTACTCCGCTGATGAACTGGTAACCCTGCGCTGGGTGGCCTCCGGCTCACTGACTACGGGCGAGGTCTGGGTGGTGTACGTGGAAAGCCTGTCAAGTGGAATGGTCTTTTCCCAGGCAACCACCGGTCTGAGCCTTGTGGTTCCCGCCGCCTGGCAGGAAGCGCAGCCAGGCTGGCACGGCTATCGCTGGCGCGTCCAGCTGGTTCGCAGGAATGGCGAGACGGTGGACTCCGCGTCACGTCAGTTCCTGTGGGAAACGGCCGCATGAGCGCGACCATACGCATCGCCTGCGCGTTGTTGCTGCTGGCCGCCTGCAACTTTGTTCGCCGGGGTGTTGAGGAGCAGGCGCCCGGGGCGACTGCCACGGCACCAGGCCAGATTGGCCCAACCCTTCCACCTCCAGCCACCAGCACAGCCTTGCTGGTGGTTGACGTCGTCACGGTCACCGAAACGCCGGTCGCGCCGGTCATGCAGGCGACTCCCACGCCCGGCCCCTGGCGTCACCGGGTCCGCGCAGGGGAAACCCTGGGGTACATCATCCAGCTTTATGGCTATCGCAGCTATGACGTGATTGACGAGATCGTCCGTATGAACGAGAACGTACCCGACGCCAATCTGCTGCCGGGCGAAGGCAGCGTCATTCTGGTCCCGCGACCCAGCGCCACAGCAATGCCGCCGGATTTCACGCCAGTGCCACTTCCGCCTTCTCTGGCGGAGCGGATTGCGCCGACGTCACCGGCCACCGGCCTGAACTTTGACACCGCCATCACCGAACACGAAGTGGTTGCCGGTCAGGCAGTTGTGGACCTCATCGCGCAACACAATACAACTCTGGAGATCATTTCCATCCTTAACCCGGAGATTTCCTTTGCCCGTTGTGACTTTGGTCTCCGCAGTGGCGGGCCGGACTGCAATCCGCTGCTGTCCGTCGGCCAGAAAGTCCGGGTTCCGGCGCCCACGCCCACACCCACGCTCTCGCCCACCTTCTCCGGCCAGGAAACCGCGACTCCCACGCCCACCTGGGAGCCGCCGCGGGTCGTGTCGCCGCCACAGAACGCGGTCCTGCCCGCCACAACCCTGCGGCTGCAATGGCTGAGCGTCGGCGCCCTGCAAGCGGATGAGGCCTATCTGGTCCAGGTCCGTGACGAGAGCAATGTGCTCTACAACGCCATCACGCGCGAAACAACCCACGTGTTGCCAGAGTCCCTGATTCCGACGGATGGCAACCCGCGCGATCTGAACTGGACGGTCAGCGTCGCCCGGGCGGACGAAAACGACGTTTACCGCATCATCAGCGGGTACCCGCAACCGCGCCGCTTCCGCTGGGGCAGTCGTTGAGCGGACTGGCCGCGAAACTAGCGTCTGCCGAACTCGCGAGCCAACTGGCCCGAGGACATGTGCAGCAGGGTGGGGCGGCCGTGCGGGCAGGTCAGGGGCGACCCGGTGCGCTCCAGCTGGCTCACAAGGCCCTGCATTTCCTCACGGCTGAGAACCGTACCTGCCCTGACCGCGGCCTGCTGGCAAACGCGTCGGATGAGCCGTTGTTCCAGGGTGATCTCGCCGGGAACCAGGCCGCGCTCCAGTTCCTCAATGACGCTTCGCAGCGCTTCCCGCGGTTCCACCCTGGCCAGCAGGGAAGGGATACTGCGGATCACGTAAGCGTTGGGGCCGAAGGGCTCCAGTTCGAAGCCAAGCGCATGAAGCTGTTCCAGGCTGGCCTCGATCAAGGCGGCTTCACTGGCAGAAAGCTCCAGGGTCTGGGCCGACAGGGCAAACTGTGACATCACGTCGTCATCCCGTTGCCGTTCCAGAAACTGTTCATACAGGATGCGCTCGTGGGCGGCGTGCTGATCGATCAGGTACATGCCGGCCGGGCCCTCGGCGACGATGAAGCTGGCGCCGATCTGCCCGATGACGCGCAGCATCGGCAAGCTGCGCGGTCGCTGTGCACGCGGTGGGCGGGCGTCGACGTTCAGGCTGGTGTCGTCTTCTGCAAAGAGCGTGGAGCGGGACGCTGCGGGCCAGCTGTCACCCTCACCATATGGCGTCTCATCAATTGATGAGCGCTGTGTCATGTCGGGGCGGGCGCCAGTCAGTGCGCCGGCTTCCGCCTGCAGCGCGCTGAGAACGGCGCGTTGCACGGCGCTGAACACCGCGCGCGGGCGCTGAAAGCGAACTTCGGACTTGGCCGGATGCACGTTGACGTCCAGCTGGTCGGGTGGCAGCGAAATGTTGATGACGGCCAGCGGGAAGCGCCCCTTCATCAAAAGGGTGTGATACGACTGAATGACGGCGAAGGCGAGGCTCGAATCCTGTATGTATCTGCCATTGACGTACAGAAATATGTGCGACCGGTCACCGCGATGCAGCGCCGGTACGGACACGTAACCGCTGACCCTGATGTCCGTTTCAGCCAGGGCGCCAGAGTTCAGCGGCACCATTTCGCGCGCCACGTCCCGGCCAAGGGCAGCGACCAGAACGTCCGCCAGGCTGCCGTTGCCGTTGCTGCGAAAGCTTTCGCGGCCGTCATGTTCAAGTGTGAAGCGAACCCGGGGCCAGGCCAGCGCATAGCGGCTGACCAGCCGGCTTATGTGCCGCTTTTCCGTCAGGGGCGCCTTGAGAAACTTGAGGCGCGCCGGCACGTTGTGAAACAGGTTTTGGACCGACACTGTCGTGCCAGGCGGGATACCCGTAAGTTCCCGCTGCAGGATTTTCCCGGCTTCAAGCAGAATCGCAGCGCCGGTCTGCGCGTCAGCGGTCCGGCTGCTGATGTGCATCCGGCTGACGGCGGCGATGCTCGCCAGCGCCTCACCGCGGAAGCCCAGGGTTCGAATGCATTCAAGGTCCCCGGCGGAAACCAGCTTGCTGGTCGCATGTCGTTGCAGGGCCAGTTCAAGCTCCGCAGCGGGGATGCCATGCCCGTTGTCGCTGACCTCGACGAGTTTGCGGCCTCCGGCTTCCACCCGCAGGTCGATGCGGCTGGCCTCGGCATCGAGGGCATTGTCCACCAGTTCACGCACGACCGATGATGGCCGTTCCACCACTTCACCGGCGGCGATGCGCACGATAACCTCGTCTTCAAGCACCTGAACGGGCATTGGAATTCAAATTGTCTAGCGTTTGCGCCAGTATAACATTAGTCAACAACCCAAACTGCGGATGTGAGCCTCAACCAAGCTTATGCTCGTTTCACACTCTTTTTTGTTATTGCGTTCACGGTTCACAACTTCAGACGGAGCGCGAAGCACAAATTGCTCATTGTTTAGCAAATTCATGGTGCGTAGCAAGCGCTGATGCAGTTTGTCACGCTCAGCACTTAGTCTCGTACACTCCGAATCTATGTCTATGATCTCTCCAAGTTTCAGATGAACTTTTGTGTCATTTTCTACGACGGTCACACATTGAACAGGGACAGAATCTGCTGGCGAGAGCACTTCCAAATCCACAATGTGACAGAATCTCTTCAAGAGAATTCCCAACTCAGCCTGATGCGACTCAAGGGAACCCGGCAACACTGATGCTTTCAGTTCCTCTCTTAATCCCAGGCCATATTCAACACGAATTGGCCGAATCTGTCGGATTAGTCCCCGCAAGGTAGTCATCACAGATTCAGCTTCATGATTCCGGGGCATATTGTCTGCCTCAGGCCAGGGGGCCAGCATAATCGTTTCACCCTCGTGCGGCAGGTGCTGCCAGATTTCTTCGGTCACGAAAGGCATGAAGGGATGCAGCAGTCGCATCCCGGTCTCCAGCACGTGGACGAGGGTCTGCAGGGTACGTTGACGTGCCATCTCATCATTTCCATAGAGAGCAATCTTGCTGATTTCGATATAGACATCAGCAAATTCACGCCATAGAAAGTTATGTATCTGGCTCCCCGCCTCACCATACTGGTAAGTGTCGAACTGGCGGTTGGTGTTACGCACCACGTCACCCAGACGCGAGAGGATCCAGCGGGAGTACAGGTCATGCGCTGAGTCATCAGGTTCCCAAGTGGAATGGTCATCGCCCAGGTTCAGCTGAATGAAGTTTGCCATCTGCCACAGTTTGTTGACGAAGCGCCAGTTCCCTTCGATGCGCTTGACGTCGACGTTGACGTCGTTGCCAGGCGTGCCGCTGGTCACCAGGGTGAAGCGCAGGGGATCGGCGCCGAAGCGGTCCATGTACTCCAGCGGGTCGATGGTGTTGTCCAGAGTCTTGCTGATCTTGCGCCCCCGGCCGTCGCGCACCATGCCGTGCAGATAGACGGTGTGGAAGGGCACCTCGCCCGTGAACCAAAGGCCCAGCATGATCATGCGCGCCACCCAGAAAAACAGGATGTCGTAGCCCGTCTCCATCATTGTGGTGGGGTAGAAGCGCTGCATGTCCGGCGTGTCATGCGGCCAGCCCAGCGTGCTGAAGGGCCACAGACCGCTGCTGAACCAGGTATCCAGCACGTCTTCTTCCGGCGTCCAGCCGTCGCCTTCCGGCGCGGCCCGGCCGACGTGAAGCTCGCCATTGGGGCCGTACCAGGCCGGAATGCGATGTCCCCACCACAACTGGCGGCTCAGGCACCAGTCCTCAATATTTTCCAGCCAGTGGAAGTAGACCTTCGCAAAGCGCTCCGGCACGATACGAATGCGCCCGTCGCGCACCGCCTCGATCGCCTTTTGCGCCAGGGGCTGCGCGCGCAGGAACCACTGGACGCTCACCAGGGGCTCGATGATTTCGCCGCCACGCTGGCTGCGCGGCACGCTGTGGCGGATGCTTTCCGTCCGGATCACCAGGCCGGCTGCCTTCATATCCGCCCACAGTCGTTCGCGGCACTCAAAACGGTCCATGCCGGCGTAGGGGCCGGCGTTTTCGTTCATGCTGGCGTCGCGGTTCATGACGTTGAGCACCGGCAAACCCTGATGCTCGCCGATGCGATAGTCGTTGGGGTCATGGCCGGGGGTGACCTTCAGCGCGCCGCTGCCCTTGTCGCGCTCCACCTGCTCATCCGCAATGACCGGTATCTCGCGTTCCAGCATGGGCACCAGCGCCGTGCGGCCGACCAGTTGGCGATAGCGCTCATCCTCCGGGTGCACGGCAACGGCCGTATCGCCCAGGATGGTCTCGGGCCGCGTGGTCGCCACCGGGATGTGTCCGCCGCCCTTCAGCGGATAGCGGAAGTGATACATGGTGCCCGACTCTTCCGCATGCTCCACCTCAAGGTCTGACACGGCCGTTTGCAGGCCGGGACTCCAGTTGACCAGGCGCGGCCCGCGGTAGATCAGACCCTGTTCGTGGAGTGCGATGAACACGTCGCGCACAGCCGCCGAGAGGCCGTCGTCAAGCGTGAAGCGCTCGCGCTCCCAGTCGCAGCTGGCTCCCATCCGCCGCAACTGATCGAGAATCTCGCCACCGTAACGTTCCTTCCAGGCCCAGGTGCGATCCAGGAATTCCTCGCGTCCAACCTCCACGCGGCTGCGACCTTCGTCGGCCAGCATTTTCTCCACCTGCAGCTGGGTGGCGATACCCGCATGGTCAGAACCGGGCAACCAAAGCGCCGCCTTGCCCTGCATGCGCGCGTGGCGAATCATCAGGTCCTCGATGCTGACGAAAAGCGCATGGCCGATGTGAAGCGCGCCCGTCACGTTGGGCGGCGGGATGCTGATGACAAAGGGCTCGGCATCCGCCGGCGCTACCTCCGGGCGGAACCAGCCGTTGCGTTCCCACCAGTCGTAGAGGCGCTTTTCAGCTTCCGCGAAGTCGAAGGTCCTGGACATGGTCATGTGGCTACGCTCCTTAAACAAAATTCCTTTCGTCCGGACAAGGACGAAAGGAATCACCTTCCGCGGTACCACCCTGCTTCCCCGCACAAACGGGGCGCTCACAGGCTGTAACGGGCTTACCCGGCCCAGGCTATTCCCGCTTCTGCAGGCCTCACCAAGGCGACTCGCGGGCGACAGTCATTCAGGGTTGCGGGCGGACTCGCAGCCTGTGGTCCGCCTTCTCTGACGCAAGTGCCTGTCTGACCCTCCCGGTCAGCGTCTTTGATGCTCAGTCTAGCACGCGCCCGGGGCGAGCGTCAACCGTTGCGCGATTCTGCCAGCCTTGCGAGGATGTGATCGGTCAAAATATCAACGGCGGCCCCGTTCAACCCACCATGGGGCACGATGATGTCTGCGTGCTTGCGATAGGGCTCCACGTACTGCAGGTGCATGGGCAGCACGGTCTTGAGGTACTGCTCCATGACCGAGTCCATCGTGCGGCCGCGTTCGTCAATGTCGCGACGCAGGCGACGAATGAAACGGACGTCCGGCGCAGCCTCGACAAAGATGCGCAGGTCCAGCAATTCAAGCAGGTCGGCTTCGGCAAGGATCAGAATGCCTTCGACCAGGATGACCGGCCGGGGCTCCATGCGCCTCTTTTCCGGTAGCCGCCTGTGTTCACTGAAATCGTACTGCGGGATTTCCGTCGCCCTGCCGGCCCGCAGGTCCCTGAGGTTTTCAACCAGCAAATGGGTATCCAGCGAAGCCGGATGATCGAAGTTGCGAATACGGCGTTCGTGCAGGGGAATATGGTTTATGTCACGATAGTAAAGGTCATGGGCCAGCCAGACGATCTGTTCCGCGCCCACGCGTTCGACGATGGCGTTGGCCAGGGTGGTCTTGCCCGAGCCGGTGCCGCCGGCGATGCCGATGACGTACGGCGTTACAGCTGCCATGCGCCTCTCCCGCTAACAGAAATGCCCACTGCCGTGGGCATCTGAGCCACCCGAGGGATTCGAACCCTCAACCTCACGCTTACGAAGCGCGTGCTCTGCCATTGAGCCAGGGTGGCGTGCAAAAAGTATAGCGAAACGGGACATGACGGACAAGCATCAGTGACGGAAGTGGCGCACGCCGGTGAAGACCATGGCGATACCCGCCTGGTCGGCTGCCGCGATTACTTCGGCATCGCGCACCGAACCGCCAGGCTGGATCACGGCGCTGATGCCGGCGGCGCCGGCGGCCTCGATGCCATCGGCGAAGGGGAAGAAGGCATCCGACGCCAGCGCGGCGCCGCGGGCCCGCTCGCCGGCCTTGCGAACGGCCAGTTCCACGGCGTCCACCCGGCTGGGAAGGCCGCCGCCCACGCCGACCACGGCGCCGGGCCGGGCGATGACGATGGCATTCGAGGGCACGAAGCGCACCGCCCGCCAGGCGAATTCCAGCGCCATGCGCTCGCGCTCATCCGGTTTGCGTGCAGTCACCCGGCGCCATTGTGTGCCCTCAGGATCGCCCGCATCGGACTGCTGCAGCAGAAGCCCGCCAGTGACGCTGCGCTGTTGCCAGGCGCTGACCCCGGTGGCCGGGGGCAGGCGCAGCAGGCGGCAGTTCCTGCGCCTTGCGCCCAGCAGTTCCAGGGCAGGGGGGTCAAAGTCTGGCGCGGCAATGGCCTCGACGAACACCTTGCCCAGCGCCGCGACGAAGGCCTCGTCCACCACGCGGTTTGTCGCCAGCACGCTGCCGAAAGCCGAAAGGGGATCGGCGGCCAGCGCCAGCTCACAGGCACGGGCAAGGTCGTCGTCACTGGCCAGGCCAATTGGAGAGAGGTGCTTGACGACGGCGACGCCTGGTCCGGGCAGGCTGCCGGCCGCGTGCCAGGCGGCGTCCAGATCGAGATAGTTGTTGTAGGACAGTTGCTTCTGCCCGCCCAGCAACTCACCGCCAAGCGGGCCAACCCCTGGTGCTGCGCTGTACCAGGCGGCGGCCTGGTGCGGATTCTCACCGTAGCGCAGGGATGCGGAACGGTACAGGGTTTGCGTCAGCGTGGCCGGCGTCTCTGCGTTCGGTTCGGCAGAGGCTGTTCCCCGCTGCAAAAAGGCAGCAATCGCAGCGTCATAAGCCTGGGTGAGGGCGAAGACCTTCGTCGCCAGGGCGCGTCGGGTTGACAGACCAAAGTCCCGGTCGTCCCGCAGCGCCCGCTCCAGCATGCCGTAGTCTGCCGGATCGCAAAGGGTGATGACCCGGGCGAAATTCTTGGCGGCCGCCCGCAGCAATGCCACCCCGCCGACGTCGATCTGCTCAATGGCCTCTTCCAGGGAAACGTCACCACGGGCGCTGACTTCCTGAAAGGGATAGAGGTTGCACACGACCAGGTCAATCCCTGCGTAGCCGGCCTGCAGTAGTTGTGCCCTGTCATCCTCCGTATCACGCGCCAGGATGCCGGCGTGAATGGCCGGATGCAGGGTCTTGACCCTCCCGCCCAGCATCTCCGGCTGACCGGTCAAATCGGCAACGGAGACAAGCGGCAGTCCCGCGGCAGACAGCGCCCGCGCCGTTCCGCCACTGGTGATCAGCTCGAACCCGGCCGCGACCAGGGCCCTCGCCAGGGGCACCAGGCCGCTCTTGTCGTAAACGCTCAACAGGGCACGTGGCACAGGCAATCTCCCGCCGTCCATTCCGGGGCGCAGTATAGCCGGGATTGTGTCCCGCAGGCAGTGCGTATGTCACGCGCCAGGCGCTTGCAGGGATACATCGTTCAGGTACAATGAAGATACGAATTCAGGCCGGGGACGGGCAATGACGGACGACATGCACATTCTGGAGCGACGGGACGCGAAAGCGATGCCGCATCTCGAACAGTACGCGCCCGTCTGGCTGGTGGACCAGCGCATGATTCCGGAAGACGATGCCGTCCAGTTCAACGTGGTCTTTCAGCACCACCTCTACGGCTGGGTCAACCGACGCTACAAGTACGATGCATTCAACGACGTGCTGTACCACAAGGGCCAGACCAGCCTGTCGGAAGAGAGCGCACTGGATCACCAGGAACGCGATCCCTGGGTCACGGCGACCGTGGCCGACGTTCCCAATTCCTATGGCGGCTGAGGCCTGGCAGTCAGGTTAACCTGGCGTAGAGGTTGAAGACGGCCTCGTCGCGACCGCCCATCTGGTACTTGTAACTTTCGTCGCCCTGCAGGAAATCGAAGCGGCTTATGCCCTCTTCGATGGCGTGGCGGATATTCCATGCCAACAGCACGATGCCCGGGCTCAAACGACCGTAGGCTTCGGGTAGCAGACCCGAGTTGTAGACCAGCATTTCGTTGTTGTAGGTGAAGTTGAGGTAGGAGGCGGCCCGCTCTCCGGCGATGGTGAGGAAGTTCAGTCGCAGCCAGCCACGTTCCAGCATCACCGGGGCGATGTTGCGAAAGAAGGACAGATTGCCCGGGTCCTCCAGAAAGCGACGCTTGGCGGGATCGCTGGCGGCCATCAGATCGATGAAGCGCGACACTTCCTCGTGCAGATCGTGTTCCGGCCCCACCTGATACCAGTCGACCTGCAACGCGGGCCCGCGGGCCCGGCGCAGCTTGCGGCGCAGTTCATGGCGCTGCTTCTTGTCCAGCGAAGAGACGTATTCCGGCCACGTGGCCGGCAACTGAATGACGGGACAGACGTCTTCCCGTAGCACCTCGACCTCAAATCCGCGCTTGTGCAGCAGGTGGGGCAGGGCGGCCAGCACGGGCGAGGACGCGGGAAGGTTGCAAAGCTCAATGCGGTCGTAGTGATCGCGCAGCGCCAGCAGCCGGTCCGCGATGCAGGGCAACAGGTCGTCCAGATGGTCGCGGTCGACGATGACGTCCAGATAGTCCGTGACTTCCTTGCAGCCGACCAGGGACAGGACGCGCTCGTTGTCACCCTTGTTGTCAATGAAAAGCGGGGCAATGGCCAGCAACTGGCCGAAGGCGTCCCGCCAGGTCAGCACGTGCAGGGGGCCGGGTTTGAAGGCCTGCCACCAGGCGGACTGCCATTCCAGGGTGCTGAAGATACGGTTGGAGGCACTGCGGCACACCAGCGCATTCCATTCCGGCGCCAGGTCAGTGAAGATCTGCGCTGTGCTGTGCATCCCGTACTTCAAGGGCGTCTGCTTCCTTCCTGTGTCGCCTGCTTCCCATTGTAGATGCAGATTAACGAAAAAGCCGCCCGAATTCCGGGCGGCTTTCGTTTCACGGAAGCAAATCAGGCTTCCAGCTTCATCTTGTGCTCGAGCCGGTACTGGTAATCCAGCGACTCGCGCGTGGCGGGGTCGAAGAGGTGAATGTTGTCGATGTTGACCGCAATCTGGAGGCGATCGCCGACTTCGGCATCGCAGCGCGGGTCCATGCGCGAGATAAAGCTGGCGCCCTTCTCGGTCAGGTAAACGACGACCTCGTTGCCCATTTGCTCGACCACGTCAACGCTGGCTTCCAGCTCCGAAGGGGTGATGCCGGCCGGCTGGTAACGGGCGTCGTGAATGTCTTCGGGGCGGATACCCAGGATCACTTCCTCGCCGACGTGACTGCGGAAGGCTTCGGCGTGTGCGGGGTCGATGTTGACGGAAATGGCGTCGGCATCAACGCGCAGGCCATCGCCCTGGGCATGCAGCGTGGCATCGAAGAAATTCATGGCCGGGCTGCCGATGAAGCCGGCCACGAAAATGTTGGCTGGGTTGGTGTAGAGCATCTGCGGCGTATCGACCTGCTGGATGATCCCCTCGTTGAGCACGCAAATGCGCGTACCCATCGTCATGGCCTCAACCTGGTCGTGCGTCACGTAGATGAAGGTGGTCTGCAGCCTCTGGTGCAACTTGGCGATTTCGGCACGGGACTGGACGCGCAGCTTGGCATCCAGGTTCGAAAGGGGCTCGTCCAGCAGGAACACCGCCGGCTCACGCACAATGGCGCGTCCCACGGCCACGCGCTGACGCTGGCCACCCGACAACTGGCGCGGCCGGCGATCCAGCAGGTTGATTCCCTTGTCTTCCTCAATCAGGCCGAGGCTGCGCGCCGCCTCGTTGACGCGGCGGTCAATTTCCTGCTTGGGGGTCTTGCGCAGACGCAGGCCAAAGGCCATGTTGTCATAGACCGTCATGTGCGGGTAAAGCGCGTAACTCTGGAAGACCATGGCCACGTCCCGGTCCTTGGGCGCGACGTTGTTGACCACGCGGTCGCCAATCAGGATTTCCCCGGCCGTCACCTCCTCCAGGCCGGCCAGCATTCGCAGGCTGGTAGACTTGCCGCAGCCTGAAGGGCCGACGAACACCAGGAATTCCTGGTCCTCGATTTCGAGGTTCATGTCGGTGATGACGACGGTATTGCCGAACGATTTGTGTACGTTGCGATAAGTTACGCTGGCCACTGAAGGTCCTCCATCACACTCTCTGCGTCTTTCCTGCTAGGTGCCACTTGTGGAATCTGCCCAAAAATGTTGCCAAAAGCAAATCCCTTTTGACTTCGGGGAAAGTATAGACAGTCACTGGCAGCATTGCAAATTTTGCTCCATTTTCCTGCCGGCGTCCCGGCCTGCGCTAGAATGCGGTCGTTGCAGTCACAGATTGGCATGGACATGGTACAGAACATCAGCGCTGAAATCCTGAGCATCGGGACCGAAATCCTGCTCGGCGAAATCACGGATACCAACTCCGTGCACATAGCGCGCGCGCTGCGGGATACTGGCATCAACGTTTATCGCATGATCTCGCTGGGCGACAACGAGGAACGCATCGCCGGGGCCGTGAGTCAGGCGCTGGCCCGCGCCGACGTCGTCATCACAACGGGCGGCCTGGGGCCCACCGTCGATGACGTGACGCGCCAGGCGGTGGCCGCCGCCACCGGGCGCGAACTCGTTTTCCACCAGTTCCTGCTGGATGACATTGCCGCGCGTTTCGCGGGGTTCCGCGCCAACATGACGGAGAACAACCGGCGTCAGGCCTTTCTGCCGCAGAACGCCCTGCTTCTGGAGAACCCGGTAGGTACGGCGCCCTGCTTCATCGTGGAGTATGAGGGCAGCGCCGTCATCAGCCTGCCCGGCGTCCCGCGTGAGATGCGCTTTGTGCTGGCGCAGCGCGTCCTGCCGTGGTTGCAGGAACGCTATCACCTGGGCGTCATTCGGGCCCGCATTCTGCGCGCTGCCGGCATCGGCGAAAGCGCGCTTGACGACCTCATCGGGGTGGACCTGCTGGAAGCGCAAAATCCAAGCGTCGGACTGGCAGCGCACAGCGGCGTCGTGGATATGCGCATAACCGCCAGGGCGGAAAATGACGACGAGGCGGCCGCGCTCATCAGCGCGGTGGCGAGCCGTCTGCAGCAGCGGGTTGGCCCCTGGATCTACGGCAGCGATGATGACACGATCGAGGCTGCCCTGGTGGCCCGACTGATGGCCCGGGGCCGCACGCTGGCGCTTGGGGAAACCGGCATCGGGCACGCGCTGGTTGACCGCCTGGGCGCCGTGGCGGACTATCGCCAGGTGCTGTGTCATGCGGAGGCGCACGACAGTCCGGCGACGCTGGGCCTGGAGGACGAGGACCTGCGTGAGCTGGCCGGCAGGTACGCCGGTGCGCTGGCCCGGCAGCATGCCGCGGACGTCGCCATCGCGGTCGTCAGTGACCCCGAACGGCTGGAGGACCAGGCGGACCGGGATGTTGGCACGGCGGTAGCCGTCTGTGTGGACGGCAGGATTGTCTCCCGGGTGTACGGCTTTGGGCCGCGTTCACGGGAAGCGCGTCTGTGGACCGGAACCTGGAGCATGGCGCAGGCCTGGCGTCTGCTGGGCGACGTCGAATGACCGAACCCTGCGCGGAAGCGTTGCTGGACTGCGGCCTGCTGCAATTCGGACTCTTCGGCGAAGACCCGCTCCGCGTGAATCTCGATATGCTGCCGTCTTACCCGCGCCTGTTGCAGCAGCTGGCAGCATGTTGCGCGCCATACGTGGTCGGCGTTGACCGCTTGCTCGCTGCTCCGGGCGCGTTGGCCTGGGGCAGCGCCCTTGCCCTGCACAGCGGGGTCCCGCTGGTCTACTGCCGCGGCAACGAACTGGTCGGCGCGTACGACATCGGTCATCCGACACTGTTGCTGGCCTGTGGTCATGAGTCGGATGCAGAGCTGCTGGCTATTGAAAAGCGGGCACAGCGCGTGGGCCTGGATGTACAGATGATCCTGCAACTGACGGGTGATGGTCGCCGTTGTGCGGGCGATTTCCGGTTGAATGCGCTTTCCAGTCTTCCACAACTGGTAGAACAACTGGTGGCGGAGGGTAGCCTGCCACCAGGTCAGGGCAACCTGGTGCGGCGTTGGCTGCTCAGTCGTCGTCGAGCCGCAGCAGGGCCATGAAGGCTTCCTGGGGCAGTTCCACCTGACCGACCATCTTCATGCGCTTCTTGCCCTTCTTCTGGCGTTCCAGCAGTTTGCGCTTGCGCGTGACGTCACCGCCGTAGCACTTGGCAAGCACGTCCTTGCGCAGCGCCCTGACGTTGGCGCGGGAAATGATGCGTTTGCCACTCGCCGCCTGAATCGGCACGGTAAACAGCTGGCGCGGGATGAGGCGTTTCAGCCTGCTCACCAGCTGCCGGCCCTTGTGATACGCGTCTTCGCGATGGACGATGAGCGCCAGGGCGTCGACCGCCTCGCCATTGACGAGAATCTCCAGCCGCACCAGGTCGCCCGCGCGATATTCGTCGAACTGGTAGTCCAGGCTGGCGTAGCCCCGCGAAACGCTCTTCAGCCGGTCGTAAAAGTCGATAATGATTTCATTGAGCGGTATACGGAAATGCAGGATAACGCGGCTGCTGTCCAGATATTCGGTGGTCTCATATTCAGCGTGCTTGCGAATGCAGAGGTCCATGATGGCGCCGATGTGTTCATCCGGCGTATAGATCTGGATCTTCATCCAGGGTTCACGAATCTCTGCGATCGTGCTTTCGTCCGGCAGACGGGCCGGGCTGTCTATCTTCAGCATGTCGCCGTTGAGGAGTAGCACTTCGTATTCCACGCCCGGCGCCGTCGCAAGGATGTCCAGGTCGTATTCACGTTCGAGACGTTCCTGCACGATTTCCATGTGGAACAGGCCCAGGAAGCCGACGCGAAAGCCAAAATTCAGCGCCTGCGACGTCTCTGGCTCGAAGCTCAGGGAGGCATCATTCAGTTGCAGCTTCTCCAGGGCGTCCCGCAGGTCGGCATAGTCCTCGTTGTTGACCGGGTAGATTCCGGCGAAAACCATCGGTTTGGCCTGTTGATAGCCCGGCAGGGCCGTTTCCGCTCCCTGCCTCACCGTCGTAATCGTGTCGCCAACCCGGCACTCCTGAAGCGTTTTCAGTCCGGTTGCGACGTAGCCGACCTCGCCGGCGCCCAGCCCGTCCGTCTCCTGCATGCCCGGGGCGAAGAACCCGGTTTCGACCGGTTCAAAGCGAGACCCGGTCGCCACAAGCTGCAACTGCTCACGCCTGGCAAGTTGTCCATCCACCACCCGTACGTAGGCCACGACGCCCTTGTAGGGATCGTAATGTGAGTCAAACACCAGGGCGCGCAGGGGAGCGTCCGGAACGCCGACCGGCGCGGGAACTTCCTCCACGACCTTTTCCAGCACGTCCTGCACGCCGGCGCCGCTCTTGGCGGAGATGCGCAGCATGTCACTGGCCGGGGTGCCCAGCAGTTCTTCCAGTTCTCCGGCCACCTGGTCCGGATGCGCCGCCGGCAGATCGACCTTGTTGATGACAGTCAGAATCTCCAGGTCCTGTTCCAGCGCCAGATACACGTTGGACAGGGTCTGCGCTTCTATCCCCTGGCTGGCGTCCACGACCAGCACGGCGCCTTCGCAGGCCTGCAACGCGCGGCTGACCTCGTAGCTGAAGTCAACGTGCCCTGGTGTGTCGATCAGATTGATCAGGTACTCGTGGCCGTTTTGCGCCTGGTAGCGCATGCGAACTGCGGAGGCCTTGATGGTGACGCCCCGCTCACGCTCCAGCTCCATGTTGTCCAGCAACTGTTCCTGCATGTCGCGCTCGTCGACCGTGTGCGTGAGTTGCAGCAGGCGATCGGCCAGCGTGCTCTTGCCGTGGTCCACGTGGGCAATGATGGAGAAATTGCGAATACGTTCGGGGTCCACAACGCTCTCCCGGGAACGGGTCGCATTCAGTATACGCGGCCAGGTCCAGGACCGGTATGGCGACTACGTCACGTCACGGACAAGCGACTCGATATCTGCCGCTGAATGACGCGCGTCGGGCCGGCCGGCGGCCAGCCAGGCAAGAAACTCGATGTTGCCGGCGGGCCCCGGCAAGGGTGAACGCAGCAGCCCCCTGACGGTGTGGCCAAGGCTGGAGGCGGAGTCGAGCACCTGCAGCAGGACCTCGCGCCATATGGCCGGGTCGCGCACCACGCCACCCTTGCCGACCTGGCGCCGGCCGGCCTCAAACTGGGGCTTGATCAGCACGACGACGTCGGCCGCCGGCGTCAGCCAGCCGTGGATGACGGGCAGCAGCAGGCGCAGGGAAATGAAGGAGACGTCGATGACGACCAGGCTGACCGGTTCCGGCAGCTCCGTGATGTAGCGCGCATTCTGACGCTCCATGACCACCACCCGCTCGTCCTGGCGCAACTGCCACGCCAGTTGCCCGTAGCCGACGTCAATCGCGTACACGCGTTTCGCGCCGCCTTGCAGCAAACAGTCGGTGAAGCCGCCTGTGCTGGCGCCGACGTCGGCGCACGTTCGACCGCAAACATCCAGCCCAAAGGCGTCCAGCGCGGCCGCCAGTTTGTCGCCGCCGCGGCTGACGAAGCGGGGCCGCGCCCCAAGCGCGAGCCTTGCGGAGACGTCTATGCGCATCCCGGGCTTGTCCAGGCGCCGCCCATCCACCAGGACCTCGCCCGCCATGATCAGCGCCCGCGCCCGTGCCCGGCTGGGGACCAGTCCCCGCCGCTGCAGCAAGACGTCCAGACGCTCGCGCCTGGCCATCAGCGGTCCCGCGTCAGCGGAATCACCAGATCAACCGGGTCAGGTGCGTTGTCATCGAAGTTGTACGCATCGGCCGCAAGCGGCAGCCATCCTGCCGCATTGATGATGACGCTGTAGTCCGTGTTGCGCCGCAGCAGGCGCGGGACTTCAAAGTTGCCATGGCGATCCGTGCGGGCAGTGGCGAAAATCTGGTCCTCGCGCCATTCAAAGTCGTCTATTGACCAGTCTTCCGTAATGAGCACGAAAGTGACGCCTGGCAGGCCGGCGCCACTTTGTCCGTCGATGATGCGGCCGCGCAGACGCAATCCCCCGGCGCCGGCAAGGCGATCGACAAACAGCCTGCCGATGCCGACCTGGGTTTCGGCGGATGCCAGCAAGACGTTGTTTACCAGTAACTGCATGCTCCAGGTGCCATCCGGAATGGTAGCGGAACTCCGTATGGCGGCGGCGAAGTCCCTGCCGCTGGATGCCGCCGACCACAGAAAACTGCGGTCAAGGAACGCTTCGTCATCCACCAGAAAACGCAGGCGCCACGGGGTCCCTGCGGCAATCTGCTGCCAGTCGAACTGACCTGCCAGCGTTTCGCTTCCTGCCCCTGACTGACCAGGGTCGGCTGCGTTTCCGGTTCCTGTGGCGACGACGCCGGAAGTGAAGCGTGCGTTGGTGAAGATCTGCGGGAAGACACCGGATTGAGTCCCCGCGATGATGAAGTCCGAAGTCGCTGCCAGTTTGTCCTCGATGTAAAGTTCGAGGCGCCAGACGCCGGGCGGCAATCCCTCCGGTTCCTCAATCTGGATGGTCCGGGCCCCGCTTTCCCCATCCTGCAGGGACCACAGGTCCTGGGTGCGGGCGACTTCGATACCGTTGTAATACCAAATCACTGTCCAAGGCAGCCCCTCACGCATGTTGCGGTAGATGAAGCGGGCATTGGCGATGTTGCCGGCGGGAAGCACGAAGCCGTTGCCCAGTGGAGTGCCGCGTGCATCCACGATGCCGAATATCAGGTCGCTGAAGGTCGGCACGGGATCTGCGCCGCCGCCGACGACGATGCGCGCATTGCCGGCTGAACGACCATCCAGCGACAGGGCAAAGTCGTACACGCCGTTGGGCCATGGCTGGACGCTGCTGCCGACGTACCACATGCCGCGTTGCTCCCCGCGCCAGCGCACCGGCGACAGGCTGAAGCCTGGTTCCGGTACGCCATCGCGCGTAACCCGCAACTCCATCACCGTATCCGACGTCATGTTGTAATAGTCGAAGAACAGGTACAGGCTATTGCTGCCGGCGGGCAGACGGGCTGCCACGGTGTTGGGCATGCCGGCCTCGTTCACGGCCGGTGCGAAAAACAGCCGCCTGACGCCGGGTTCACCCGTCGTGAGGCCGGGGGCCTCCGTCTGCGCCGGCAGTTCGATGCCAAGGCCCAGTGATGCGGCCCGCAGCAGGGGCAGGGCGTGGGATACAGGGCGCAGCAGATTGATCGCGCTGCCTCGTGGCAGGCAGAGGTCCTCACGATTGAGCAGGCCGTCACGGTTGCTGTCCTGCAAGGCCGTACAGGTACCTGCCGCCGCGTCTGCCATTCGGGGCACTGTGGTGGGTATGCCCACCAGCCGGCCGGCCTGGTTGTAGGCGCCGCCGCCGGTCATCGATCCCGGAATATCCGCCTGAAGATGAATCCAGAAAGGTGACGTGGCCCCCGGCTCGCGCGAAAAACCGATGATCGTGCCCCGCCGCGAGGCAACGGGGTCATCCGCCACGTCCGGAAAGCCGGTGACCGTCAGGGTCTCGTCCAGCGCCAGGCTGTCAGAATCGCCTGGTTCGACGAAAGGCAGGGCCAGTGAGCCTGGTTCCAGCAGGCGACCGTCAAGTTGACTCGTGATCCGCAACAGGGCGATGTCCAGCCCTTCATCCAGTTGGGCCACTTCGGCGCGGTAGCGCGGGACGGGCGCCTGTCCACCCTGTATCGTAAAGGCAACGATCAGGGCGTCGCCCGGGCAGGTGGCGTTGGGTTGCGTGAAGTGCGCATTGGTCAGGATCAGGCCACTGCGATCTACTACAGTGCCGGAACCGGTGCAGGTGATGACGGGCGTGTTCCCTTCAAGGCGTACCTGCAGGATATAGACTGTCGCCTGCCGGATTCTTTCGGTCACAGCATCTGGCTGGGCGACGAGCGGGCCGCCCGCAACCAGCAGCAGGCAAACAGGCAACAATACAACCAGTCGACGCATCAGAACTCCAGATTTTGCAGGAAGCGCTGCAGATGGGGAAAGTCGCGCTCGAAGGAGTCGGCCCTGGCGCGGAAGGTGATGACCAGCGCCTGATCGCGCTCGAATATCAACACGTCCAGTCCCTCGACAAGGACCGGTGCGCTACTCAGGAAGGGGTTTTCGCCGGTACTGACGAAGGTGTAACGCATCGCGTTGGTCAGCAGACCGTTCGGCAACTGAAACAATTCCTCGTCCACGACAAAATAGGCGGCAAGGGTCCTGGCCCGGCGTAGCGTGAGCGTATCAAAAATGTTGCGGGCTGCGCTTTCGTCGTTGACCGGGAACAGGGCCACCTGCAGGGTCGTGGCGAAACCTGGCGCTGACAGATCGCGAATGCGAAAGACATGGTCCTGGCCTGCCTCCTCCAGCAGCCAGCCAGGTGGATAGGCAGCGTCGATGCCCGCTTGCAGATTGCTGTAGGGGATGGTGGCGGACAGTACCTGCCCACGCATCACCATGCCCAGCGCGAAGCCGCCGATACCCAGAAACAGTACCAGCAGGCTGGCCCAGCGCTGTCGCGGACCAGGCGGCCTGACGGGCGTGAAAAGATCAGGAAGCGCCATCGCTGCGGACCAGGGCATGTTCCCCGGAGCCGGCGTTGATAAACAGGAAGCGAATCGCTACCCAGGTGGTCAGCAACATGCCCAGGGAATAGAAACTGCCAAAAAGCGGGCTTGTCTCCGATACTGGCTGAAGTGAACCAAGGCTGGCGTTGCTGAAGCCGGCCACCAGGGGAATGGAACTGCCGGAGACCAGGGCGGCAAAGGCTGTAAAGAACATGGGCAGCAGCAGAAAGACCGTGCGCCTGAAATAAAGTTCGGCGAGGGCGTAGGCCACGATGATGGCCACGCAGTTCAGCGCGGCCGCCATGTTGAAGACGTAGACGGACTGTGAGGCAATGGTTGGTCCCGCCCTGAGTGCATGGTCGAGGCCGCTGACCACAATGTAACCAAGCGCTGCGGCACGGCAACACACCAGCAGGTCCAGGCGTTCTGTCAGATCCTGCCGTGGCACCGCATGGCGGACGACGAGCCAGACGGCCAGGGCTTGGGTCAGACCGACTGTCAGACTGTAGCCAATGATGCGGGTGATGGCGCCCTCAAGGGGCAACCAGCGTGATGTTTCAAAGACCTGCTCTATCAATGGCAGACAAATGGCATTGCACAGCAGACCGGCAACCAGCACGCAGGCCGTGGCGGACTTCCGCAGGACAGGGCGGTATGCACCGCGCCACCAGCTGTTGAGCAGCCATATGATGGCGGGCAGCGTGGCGATTAACAGGCTGGCCGGCGTTCTCAGGGCAGCCGGCAGGGTAAGTGTCAGACCCTGCAGGGCGAAGGCCGGCATGAACAGCAGCCCGCACTCCAGCAGCACCGCTTCCCAGACGCGCTGCTGCAGGCCGGCAACTGTCGCGGTGGGTGGGCGGGATTCGGGAAACGCCATTTGCGTGACAGTAGCAGCTCACTATAGTCAGATGATGCCTTTCAGGACCAGTTTACCCGAAGTTGGCCGGCTGGCCGCAGCCTGCCTGTTGCTGGCCGTCAGCGCCGGCGCCTGCGTCGCCGCAGATTCGGGCGACAGCTCCGATCCCGCCTCCGCCATCGTCTATGGATTGACACATGAACCGGCCGGCTTCGATCCTCATCGACATCGCAGCATCAGCTCGGAGATCGTTGCGCGCCAGGTCTATGACACCCTCCTGTATCGACATCCTGTCAGCAGGGAACTGGTACCCGGCCTTGCCGAGAGCTGGGCCCTGTCCGGCGATGACCTCGTGCTCAGCCTGAAGTTGCGCGAAGATGCCCGCTTTCATGACGGCACAGACCTGAACGCCAGCGCCGTGGCATTCAATCTGGAGCGCATCCGCGCCACGACCGGCAGTGACAACACGTTGAACGCATTCAGGCAAAAGGTGAGCGGCTTCAACGTAATCGACGACTATCGCCTGGACATTGTGCTGGAAGAGCCATGGAGTCCCTTGCCGGACGCGTTGACCCAACCGGGATTCGCCATCGCCAGCCCGACGGCGCTGACCAGCCTGCCAACTGCGCGCTACCAGTTCCATCAGGTTGGCAGCGGCCCATTTTTGTTTCAGGAGTACATTCCGGGTGAACGCCTGGTTTTGCGTCGCAATCCGGCCTACGTCTGGGGACCGACGTTTTACAGCGCAGCGCCGGTCAACGCGATTGAGACCGTTGAGTTCCGTTTCATTGCGGAAGCCTCTGCGCGGGAAGAGGCGCTTCAGGCCGGCGTCGTTCACCTGGCGGGTGGGCTGCATCCTGATGACCTGCAGGTGATCGACAATGTCCCGGACCTGCGCCTGGAGTTCGTACCGGTTGCCGGACAACCCCTGCAGTTCGTCATGAACACCGGGCGCATACCGACCAGTTTGCGCGGATTGCGGCAGGCGCTGATTTTCGGGACCAGTCGCAGCGCCATCGCCAACGCAGGTGGACTAAGGCTGGCGCCCGTCGCCTGGGGACCCCTGGCGGAGAACACGCTGTACGCCTACAACGCCCTGCGTGGGCTTTACGCGCAGGACCGGCAGCAGGCGGACAGTCTGCTGGCGGAACTGGGGTTTGAAGATGCCGACAATGATGGCTGGCTTGAACTGGCCGGGGCGCCCCTGCAACTGGAGGTGCTGGTTCCGCCGCAGGATGCCTTGCCACAGGTGGCATCACTGGTCAGCGAACAGTGGCGTTCTCTCGGAATACGCACGCGCCTGATCCCGGTGCCGACCGAAAGCGGTCTGCGTGAAGCCGTTCAGCGGGGCGACTATCACCTGGTCGCCATCGCCGCCAGAGGCTACGACCCGGCGTGGCTGCATGACTGGTTCGGCATCGGCACTGGTCTGAACTGGAGCGGCTATCAGAACGAGGAACTGGACAGCATGTTGCGCAACGCCCTGTCTGTCACCGACGACCGCACCCGCTACAGTCTTTACGCCCGGGCGCAGCAGATCATCATGGATCAGGCTCTCATCCTGCCACTGCGCGAACAGGTGAACATCGTGGCAATTGCCGACGGGCTGGACGGTCTCGTCTGGGACGCAACAGGCATGATTCCCTTGCTCAACAATCTGACCCGGGTTTCACCGTCGCCGGAAACGTAGTCGCAAGAATGCTGACGGCGCCGGCTTCCTGTAGCGACCGGGTTACTGATGCTTCGCCGGCGTCGTTGACCAGGGCAATGACGTTGCCTCCCCGTCCGGCGCCGGAGAGCTTGGCGCCGCAGGCTCCGGCAGCCTGCGCTGCGGCGACCAGACGGTCCAGTTCAGGGCAGGACACGTCCAGTTCGCGCAACAATTCATGGTTGCGGTTCATCAGCGGGCCTAAAGCTTCCGGCCCGATGCCGGAGAGGACCTCAAGCGCCTTCAGCGTTATCCGCCCGATTTCCTCAAGTCGTCTGCCAGTCAGTTCAGGCTCTTGCCGCAGTTGTTCCCGCACCGCGCTCACCGGGACGTGCGTGGCACAGCGCAGCCCGCTGTCCGCCACCAGCAGCCGCAGGGGGCGCGCCATGCGGACCGGCACGGCCGGCCGGCCACGGGTGAAACAGAGCGCCTGTTCATGGACGACAACCGTGTTGTCGATGCCGCCAGGCGTGCCATGAAAGAGCTTTTCCGTTTCAAACACGATGTCGTTCAGGCGGTCATTATTGAGTTGGATACCGGCGGCTGCGGCGATATTGCGGGTCAGCGCCGCCGAAATGGCTGCGCCACTTCCCAGTCCGCTGCCTGGCGGTATGTCGGAAACCAGTCGCAGGGACAGTGCCGGAGCGTCGCAATCCAGCTGTTCAAGAATTACACGCAGCAAATCGAGCAGGCGTGGATCGCTTCTGCCGGGCCATTGCAGCGAGGCAAGCAGGTCACTGGCGGGAGAACGCAGTTCCAGGGTTTCAGCCCTTCCAATGCGTTCCACCCGGGCCCGCAGGGAACTCAGGGGAATGGCGATGGCCGGCTGACCGTGAACGACGGCGTGCTCGCCAAACAGGATGATTTTCGCCGGCGCGCTGGTCGCTGTCACGTCGCCAGCAGTCCCGGGACGTAGAGAATCGCGATGAAGCTGGCTCCCCACAACAGGATGGCGAGCTGCAGGGGACGATCGGCAACAAGGAGTTCGTCGGGCGAAGCCATGTGCTGCCGAACGTGGATTAGCCACAGGTAACGCAGCAGGCCGTAGAGCACAAAGGGGATGGTAATCAACGCGCTGTTCGTGTTTGCCACACGAATGGTGTCGGCTTCCACCGTGTATAGCAGATAGGCGATGAACGTGCTGGCAGTAACCAGCCTCAGCATGTCATCCAGCAATGGCAGGTTGTAGTGCCGGAAGGATACACGCAGGTCTTCAGCATCTGTAGCCAGCAGAAGCAGTTCCTGGCGCCGCTTGGCAATCGCCAGGAAGAGCGCCAGCAGGGCGCTGCAAATGTACAACCAGGCCGAGAAGCTGCTTACTTCCACAAGCACGACCCCGGCGACCACGCGCAACACAAAGCCGGCCGTGATGGCCAGGATGTCAACGATCACCACGTCACGCAGCCAGCGGATATACAAGAGATTCAGAACAAGGTAAGCGCCCAAAACCAGGGTCAGGCGAGGTTGCAGCAGCAGCGAGGCCGCCAGGGCAACCAGCAAGAGCACCATCGCTGTCAACTGGCATTGTGTCGGCGTCACATGCCCCGCGGCCAGGGGCCTGTGGCGTTTCACCGGATGCTTGCGGTCGGATTGCAGGTCGGCCAGGTCATTCAGCAGATAGATGCTGCTCGACACCATACACTGCAGGACAAAGCCAACGCACACGCCGGGCAGTACGTCTCCCTGCAACAGCTGCCCGTCAAAAACGAGCCCCGCGAATACCAGACCATTCTTGCTCCATTGCCATGGACGCATGCCGCGCCACAGGGCGCCGATAGTCCGCATCTGTCTCTCCATCGATTCCCCTGGCGGCGGGCGTACGGTCTCTGGCGCGTCCCCCGCTTGACCGGTGGCGAACGAGCCAACGGAGCAGCGATTGCCAGTATAATGCAGGTATGTAGTGACGCAAATGCGCAGGAAAATCGTAGATGCTTGAGTATCTGGCCGGAAACAATACCCTGGCGACCATCGTTGCCTTTGGCCTGGTATTGATTCCAGCCATCATCGTGCACGAGGCCGGTCATTTTCTTGCGGCGAAAGCGGCCGGCATTGCCATTCTTGAGTTCGGCATCGGTTTTCCGCCACGGGCTCTCACGCTGGGCAGGAGGGGTGAGACCGAATACACCCTGAACTGGCTGCCCGTGGGAGGTTTTGTTCGTCCGCTTGGCGAAACTTTCGTGCGCCACAGGAGCCGCAGTGAACTTGAAGGGGAACGCCTTCAGTTGCTGCGTGACGCGGGCAAGGACGGCGCTGCCGCTGGTCGCCTGCTGTCAGTCAACGAGGCCGCGCCCCTGGCACGAATCATGTTCATGGCGGCCGGCTCGGCCGCCAACCTGCTGACGGCCACGATCCTGTTTACGATAATCGGCCTGACCGGTCTGCCGACCATTGTTGGCGGCAGCGCAACTGTCGTCGCTGTTGCGGGGGAGGGCCAGTCACTGCCGGCCGGCCTGCGGGAATCTGACCGCATTACCACGGTGGACGGGAAGCATTTCGCAGACGTACAGGCGCTGTTGACGCTTTTGCAGACGCAGTCCGGCAACACCGTTTCGCTGGAACGTGAGCGGAACGGTGTAGTTGAAGTGCTTGAGTGGTCCCTCCCTGACTTGTCCGTCACCAGCCAGGTCTACGTACTGCAGGTTGCCGGCGCTTCGCCGGCAGAGAGCGCCGGCATTCTCCCTGGTGACCTGATTGTGGCCCTGAATGACCAGCCCTTCGAGCGCTTCAGCGACCTGCAGGACATGTCCCGCGCGCAGCGAGGCGCTTCGCTGACCCTGACGCTGCAGCGACGGGGGGAGCCACTCCAGGTTGAACTGAAGCCTCGCCTCAACCCGCCGGAGGGCGAGGGCGCCATGGGTATCGGCGTCGTGCCGGCCTGGGGGGCAGCCGGTCTGGTGCTGACAGAAGGGGGGTGGCAGCAAGGCATAACGCAACTTGCCCTGCCCGAAGCGCTCCGCTTCAGCATTGAGCAACTGGTGCTCTTCGTCCGTACCCTGGTGAACCTGCCGGGGCAATTGCTGGCCGGTTCCCTCAGGCCGGAAGAGACCAGATTAATGAGTCCCCTGGCCATCAGTCAGGTGGGCGGTCGCTTCCTGCAGGACAGCATCCAGTATAACCAGCCTTATGTCATCCTGAGTTTCATTGCACTGATCAGCATCGCGTTGGGGATCACCAATCTGTTGCCCTTGCCGGCGCTTGATGGCGGACGCATCCTGTTCGTCCTGGTTGAGCTGGTTCGCGGACGCCCGGTGGCGCCGGAACGGGAGGGCCTGGTGCATCTCTTCGGGATGGCGTTGCTACTGTCCCTGATGCTCATTACATTCGTCAATGACCTGATGAACCCGGTTACCCTGCTTTTGCCATGAGGAACAGCGTGATGGCCGCTGAACATGAAAACGAACAGGATACTGCGCTTCCTGCCCGCCCGGATTTCGACGAAACGCTTGCATCCCTGCGGGTCTGGCAGGACGGCATCCCCGGACCGACGATCTTCTACGGTCTCAGTGACCTGGGCGATTCCCGCCTTGCGCGATTTGCCACGGTCTGGAATGCCATGCCTGCCGCGCGGCGGGCGAGCCTGTTGCGGCATCTTGCTGACGCCGGGGACAGCAACGTCGACCTGGATTACCGGGCGCCGGCCCGGCTGGCGCTGCAGGATGAGTCCGCCATGGTCCGGCTGGCAGCCATAGAATTGCTCTGGGAAGACGAATCAAGGACCTTGCTCAACAAGCTGCTTGATCTGGCGCAGCACGACAGCTCCCTGACTGTTCGCGCCGCAGCCGCCGGCGCCCTGGGACGCTTTGTCCTGGCTGGCGAACTTGGCAAGCTGGCAGACGAAGACAATGCAAGATTGCAAGAGGTTCTGGCCGGCATCTGGCTGAATCGCGGCGGAGACGTTGAGTGGCGTCGGCGAGCACTGGAGTCCCTCTCGAATTGCGGCGCCGCCATGGTTCCCGAGGCCATTGCGGAAGCGTGGCACAGTGACGATGACCTGCTGCGTTCCAGCGCCGTTTACGCCATGGGGCGCAGCTGTGACCGGCGCTGGGACGAGATGGTGCTGGAAGCACTGGCGGACAGCGAACCGTCACTGCGCCATGAAGCGATCCGCGCCAGCGGTGAACTGGAAATCGGGGAAGCCCTGCCGCTACTGTGTGAACTGCTCCAGGAAGACGATGACGAGACCAGGGCGGCAGCCATATATTCGCTTGGGGAAATCGGTGGCAAGCGGGCGCAGCAGATCCTGGAGGAACTTGCTGAAGCGGCTCTGGCAAGCGAGGATGATGCCTTGCTGGAAGCTGTTGAAGATGCCCTGGGCAGTGTCAGCCTGGGGAAACTCGATCTGGACCCGGGTTGGGAAGGGTAACGCCGTCAGGCTGAACCAAGAAAGCTCTGAAGTTTCAGCGCCAGGTTCATGTTGCCTTCTATTTTCAGCCTGCCGCTCATGAAGGCTTCCATGGGGTTGAGTTCACCGGCGACCAGCGCCGCCCAGTCGTCAGCCATTGCCTTAAGGGTCATTTCGGGGTCGTCTGCCGCACCGGTTCCGCTAAGAACCTCACCGTTTCCCACCTTCACCCAGTAAAGCCCGCCGTTGTCCCCGGCCAGGTCGAACTGAATGGTTGCATTCAGGTCATCGTCCATCGCCGGATCAAAATTTGCGGCGATATCGCTGAAAATCTGCGCAATTTCCTGTTTGCTCGCCATTCAACCCTCCTGCCAGTTCCGGCCGCCAATATATCACCGAAGCGGCGATTGGTATACACTCAACTCAGGCAAGTGATCAGGCGGAGCTGGCCCGATGCGATTTTCAACGACGTCGTTCGCCCTGTGCACGCTGCTGCTGCTGGCTTTCACAGTAGCTGCACAAGAGATTCCTCCCGGGCATATCGCCTACGTGGACCAAAACTACAATGTCTGGCGCTATGACGTTGAACTGGACAGCCACAGTCAACTGACCAGTGACAGCGCCGTGACCAAACGTTACCTGTGGCCAACCTGGGCGACGGATGGTCGTCTGGCCTGGTTCAGTCATGACGTGGAAACCGGCGGGCTGGTGACCAGCGCATGGGTCCAGGCCAGGTCTGGTTCCCCCGCCGTCCTGCTGCTGGAGGGCGAAGACGCCTTCAACTACGCCTTCTGGTCGCCCGGCAACTGCCGGCATGGGCCTCAATGCCGTCATCTGGCCGTACTCCTGAGCGGCCAGTCCCGGGGCATGTTCGTGGAGCTGGTTACGGATGGCGCCGGCGAAACACAGTCGGGGGCGGTCCTGCGGGGCGGGCCGCCATTTTACTTCAGCTGGAGCCCCGAAGGAGGCCGGCTGTTACTGCAGCGCAACAACCGTCGCTTCGATGTTTACGACGCCGATGAAGACAGGATTCTGGCCACCCTGGATCAGCGACCGGGGCTGATCCAGGCGCCCCACTGGTCGCCGGTTGATGACCGGCTGTTGCTGGGAACCCGGCAAGTTGACGGGCGCACTGCCCTGGTGTTGCTGGACGGTGCTGAAAGCATGCAACTGGACGGCAACCTGGCGGGCGGCGTGGCCTCCAACTGGTCGCCGGATGGACGTCACGTTGCCTGGCGTGAACAGACGGTCAACGGCTACGGCGTGTTGAAAATTGCCGATGCGTCTTCAGGCAACCTGGTGACGGGCAGCCTCAACGATGGCGTACTGGCCTTCGTCTGGGCGCCTGACGGAAGAAAAATCGCCTGGCTGGAGTTTGTCGTGACGCGACGAAATCCAGGCACCCAGGCGAGCAACAATCTGCTGGCGCAACGTCGCGCTGCCTTGCCGGGGCTGCGCTGGCGGGTGCTTGAACTGGACGGTGGGGCAATGCATGCCGGCCCGTCCTTTTACCCTACCCCGGAACTGCTTTACTACATCAGTTACTTTGACCAGTTCGCGCAAAGCCACCGACTCTGGTCGCCCGACAGCCGCTTCCTCGTCTATGGCGAACAGCGGGATGATGGCCCTGTGATCCAGGTGATTGACAGCGCCAGGCTGGATGACGGCCCGGCAACCCTGGCTGCCGGCTGGATGGGAATCTGGAGCTTCGGCGCACCGTGAAGCCTGCGTTCTTCGGCAGACCGGGGGCCTTTGGCCTTATGTTGCTGTGTGTCATGCTGCAGTTGCCCGCTTCCGCCCAGGAGCGGGCCACTTCCACCCCGGTAAGGATTCGAATTCCAACCGGTGGGGCGCCGGCCTTGCAGCAGCCGGCGTCTCCAACGGCGACGCGCACGCCAACACCCTCCATCGTCATGCTGGAAGCGAAGCCGCAAGCCGGGCCGGTCAACGTTCGCGCAGACGCGGACATCGAGTCAGATCGCCTGGGCACGATTCAGGCGGGCGAACTCTATCCCGTGCTGGGGCGCCGCTTTCGCTGGCTGCAAATCAGGTTTCTTTCGGCGCCGGAGGGGCGCGCCTGGGTCTTTGAAGAACTGGTGACTGTGACCGGCGACGAAAGCAGCATTCCCAACCTGGTACCGGTCGTCGCCAATGAGCCTGACACATCCCTCATTGACGCTACGCTGACACAGGCCGTGTTTACCTTGACGCCAGGTGCCGTGTTGACGATGACCGCCAGTGCCCGCATCCTTCCCGTTCCTGGCAGGGAAGTGAGTCTGCCCGACGCAGCCGCCGGAGACGACGGGGCCGGCGCGAGATTGCCGACATTTACCTACCCGCCCGACCTGACGGGGCCAACAGAAACCCCGGGCGAGAACCCGGGATCGGCCAGTGAAGATAACCAGGCGACAGCGCCTGTTGCTCCGCAAAGAATCCCGCCCGCGCTGCCAATTGCCTTACTGGCGGCGGGCGGTCTGTTGGGGCTGATGTTGTTTTCGTTGCGTCGCCGCTAGGCTCAGTGACTGCAAGCTCCACTGCCGCAACCGGCCGCGCCTTCGCCCTCGCCGGTACGGAAGGAGTGACCGCAACCGCAACTGGACAGGGCATTCGGGTTGTCGATGCGGAACCCGCCGCCCATCAGGCTGTCGATGAAATCAATGGTGGCGCCCTGCAGGTACATCAGGCTGGTGGGATCGACCAGCAGGCGCACGCCGTCAACCTCAACTTCCTGGTCGTACTCGCGCGCCCTTTCCTCGAAAGCCATGCCGTATTGCATGCCGGAACAACCCCCGCCACTCACGAAGACGCGCAGCGCATGGTTGGGTATGTCCCGCTCCGTCAGCAAATTGCGGATAACGGTCACGGCATTCGGCGTAACGTTCAGGACAGGGGCGTCAATCTGAATGGTATCGGCCATCTTCATTCTCCCGCCTCGGGCAGTGTTTACATGGTAACACGATGCCTTGCCGGCGTCAATTTTTGCACATCTGCATTTTTGTTGCAAGGCAACCGGTCTTGAAGCAATGAAGCGGGATATTTATACTTTTCTTTCCTGGAGAATGCACAGGATCCGGAAGTGCAGGTGGGGGACCATGACCGAGCCCGTCTGGCTGACAGCAGAAGGCAGGAAAGAACTGCAGCGGGAACTTAAGCTGCTGGTGGACGTGCGACGTCCGGAACTGGTGCGCAAACTCAAGGAGGCTGTAGCCCAGGGCGACCTGAAGGAAAACGCCGACTACCATGACACCCGCGAACAACAGGCTTTCACGGAAGGGCGCATACAGTATCTCGAAAACGTGTTGCGCACGGCCAGCATCATCAGGGAAAGTGAGAACCGGGGTCTGGTGCGCCTGGGTTCGGTCGTCACCATCCGTGAAGTTGGTGAACGGGAAGACGAGACCTATCGCATTGTCGGCGCCGCTGAAGCCAACCCGCGCGAAGGAAAGATTTCGCATGAAAGCCCCATTGGCAGGGCCTTGCTCGGTTGTCGCAAGGGCAGCAAGGTCCGCGTGGCAACCCCTGGCGGCGAAATGACCGTCAGAATTCGCAACATCGAATGAACCGAAAGCACAGGTCAGTAGATTTGCGGCCTGCGGGCAATTTATCCTACGGGACGGAAATCGCCCTCGTCGTCATGGAAATCTTCCTGTGGCGGCACGACCGGCCGGGTCACGTCAGCCGGGAGTGTGGACCGGCGCGTCCGTTGTGTTGATTGCGGCCCTGCTGCCCGCGGGCGAGTGGGCTGCGAGGGGTTGAGATCAGGCAAGATTGCAGCGCCACCCGGGTCCGGGAAGTTCGCGGCCGTCTTGTGCCACACCGTGATCTCGGACGTGGCGCTTTCCAGGAAGCTGTTGCCTGGTGCGGCGCCTGTTGCTCCCCAGACCACGTCAATCACACGGACCCGCAGGCGCAATGCGTTGGTCTCCAGGTAGGCGGTGGCGCCAGGTTCGAGCGGGACGATGTTGCCCCTGGTTTCCATCTGCGCCCGTGCCGTCGGGTTATTGACCACCAGACTGGTGGCGAAGATCGTGGTCATCGAACGGACCGGGTCATCCTTGTCAAAGAGCCAGGCTTCCAGCGCCGAAACCCGGGAAGCGCTTCCCTGCGCGCCGGAGTCCGCGGCAGTCAGACCACATTCGCCCAGAAAGACGGAATTTCCCGCCTGAATCTCCCAGGAATCGTCATAGTCGCCGCCACTGCCCTGAAAAACGGACAGGCGGCGCAGAACCGGCTGGCCGGCTTCCGCAGCGCCGGTCTCTACCGCTTCCGGCGTGCGTTGCCGGATGTGTGACGGGACCGTGGGCATGGTCACGGCTCCTGGCCGCCGGCCCCACAGGGACCTGGCGCCCGCCACCACCGTGGGCTGCAGTACCAGACGGTTGAGCAGCGTCAGCGCGATGGACCCCAGTACCAGCACCACCGGGCCGACCACGAAGGGTTCCACGTCGCCACGCAGGTCGGGTTCTGGTGGCGCGGCCATGCTGGTGAGCTGGGCCCGCTCGACCAGGGGCAGAAAGCCGGCGTCACTGATCCCGAGGGAACGCACAATGGCGACAGGGTCATCAACGGCGCCGAGCAGCCGCACCAGGTTTTCGTTGAACTCGGGGCTGGTCACCGCTGTGTTGACCGCCAGGCGGTAGCGTTCGACCAGCAACTGGGCCCAGATGTTTTGCCAGCCCTGGGCAAGTTGTGCCGGTGAAGCGTCACGATAGACAGTCGGGGAGACGCCGTAGGCCCAGCCCAGGCCAAGCAGGAAGGGAAGCACCATCAGTAGCAGTGAACGGCGTTGGGGGAGGGCCTTGCCCACACTTGACTTGCTGAATGCGCTGAACGACGCGGACAGGGAGTTTCTTATTCGACGCACAGCCTTTGCCCCCCATGACCCGTTGAGCAAGCAGCAACCCTATTGTAGCGAATGCCGCTGCCAGGCAAAACTGCTTGCCAGGTTTTTCAGGCTTCTGCCCGGTCCGGTTGATTCAGGGCGTCCTGCTCGATCGTCAGGCCACATTGTGTGCAGCGTGCCGTGTTGCGCCTGTCTTCCAGCAGCACGTGGCCGCATGCAGGGCAGGGCTGACGCAGGGGCCGTTTCCAGCTGGAGAAATCGCATTCCGGATAGCGAACGCAACCATAGAAGGTGCGACCGTTGCGCGTGCGCCGCTCCGTAAGTTCGCCGCCGCTTTCCCTGCCGCATTGCGGGCAGGGGATGCCCATCCCCAGTGATTCCCGGTAGCTGCAATCCGGGAAGCGATTGCAGGCTATGAACATGCCGAAGCGGCCAAGGCGCCTGACCAGGGACTGGCTGGCGCCACACTGCGGGCAATCGCGACCGACGGGTTGCTCCACGGGCGTATCCGGCATGTAGTCGCGCGCATGCTCCAGTTGATGCAGGAAGGGGCGGTAAAAATCATCCAGCATGGGCCGCCAGGCCAGCCGGTCGCCGGCAATGGCGTCCAGCTTGTCCTCCATCTGGGCGGTGAACTCATAGTCCATGATTTCCGGGAAGTATTCCAGCAGCAGGTCGACAACGGTGCAGCCAACGGACGTTGGCACGAGGTGACGCCCCTCCCGCGATACGTAATGTCGCTGCTTGATGCGGGTGATGATGCCGGCATAGGTGCTCGGGCGGCCGATGCCCCGTTCTTCCAGGGCGCGGACCAGGCTGGCCTCGGTCAGTCGTGCCGGCGCCTGGGTGAAGTGCTGTTCGGGCAGCAACTCATGCAGCAGAAGGGCATCGCCGGCGCTCAGGTCTGGCGGTATCTGGCTGCCGCTGCGCCTGTCTGTCGCCTCACCGGCAGCGGACAAATGCCCTGGAAAGCGCAAGGTCCGGCTGTTGGCACGAAACAGAAATGACGTTTCCCCGCTTGACTCCTCTGCATTGATGTCCACGCGCAAGGTGTCGTACTCTGCGTTGGCCATCTGGCTGGCGACGAACCTTTGCCAGATCAACCGGTACAGGCGCAGTTGGTCCGCTGCGAGCCAGGCCTTGATGTCGTCCGGCCGGAACTGCGGCAGCGTGGGTCGAATTGCCTCGTGGGCCTCCTGGGCTGCGCGCGAGCGTGTGCGATAGACCGGTGGCTTGTCAGGCAGAAACTCCGCGCCGAACAGCGCCTTGATGACATCACGCGCTTCCCGCTGCGCCTGACGCGACACGTTGACGCTGTCCGTGCGCATGTAGGTGATGAGTCCGGTGGTGCCGCGCTCGCCCAGTTCGATGCCCTGATACAGCTGCTGGGCGATGCGCATGGTGTTGGCCGGGTTCATGCCCAGTCGGCTGGATGCTCCCTGTTGCAGGGTGCTGGTCGTGAAGGGGGGCGCCGGGCGACTGAGCGACGTGCCACGCCGGACGGTCTGCACGCTGAACTGGCAACGTTCCAGGGATTCCAGCAGCGGGGCAACGTCTTCCCCTGATGCCGGACTGGAGTCCGGCTCCGGCCGAATGCTTTCATCGTCGATGCGAATCAGACGGGCCCGGAACGTCTGTCCTGCGTCTTCACTTTCCCTGTCCGGGCTGAAGCCGGCATCAATCGTCCAGTATTCCCGGGGAACGAAGGCCTGAATCTCCCGCTCGCGCTCGACCACCAGGCGCACTGCCACGCTCTGCACCCTGCCGGCCGTCAACTGGTTGCTCACCTTTTTCCTGAGCACCGAGCCCACGTCGTAACCCACCAGACGGTCGAGGATCCGTCGCGCCAGATAGGCGTTCACCCGTTCCTGATTGATACCGCGGGGATTGGCAAATGCCTCGCGCACGGCACGGTCCGTGATCTCGTGGAAGACGACACGATGTGTCCGCTGCGCGTCCATGGCGGCGACTTCCGTCAAATGCCAGGCGATCGCCTCACCTTCCCGGTCCGGGTCGGTCGCCAGGTAGATTTCATCAGCGGCCTCGGCATAGCCGCTCAGCTTTTTCACAACGTCCCGCTTCTTTTTCGGGATACTCCAGGAAGGTTCAAAGTTGTTGTCGACGTCGACCGCGTTTCGTCCGCGTTTAAGATCGCGAATGTGGCCCACGGAAGACTCGACGGTGTAGCCGCTGCCGAGAAAGTTGCGCACCGTGCGGGCCTTGGTCGGCGATTCCACGATGACCAGCTTGCCAACCCTGCGTCGCCGGGGCGTCGCCTTTCTTGCCCGGGACTTCCGTGACTTGCGCCCCCCGCCTTTCGCTCTGGTCACGGCTTCCGGTTTGGGCAGGTCCGCATGGGCTGCCGTCGCACCCATCCTGAACATGGCGGTGCCGCAAACATCGCAGCGGCCACGTGTTGCCGGCGCGCCGCCGGCGGTGTAAACGGCCACCGGGTCGGCCATCTCGCGTTTCGCCTTGCACCCGAAACAATACGACTGCAGCGCTTCTTGCATGGGTTTGTCGTCCGGTATCAGAGGTATTTGTAGTTCTTGGTCGTCAGGAGTCGGTTGACGACTTCGCGCACGTCCTGGCTGCGGTCCTTGTGGCACAGCAGCAGCGCATCGGGCGTTTCCACGACGATGAGGTCCTCAACGCCGATGGTCACCGTCAGTTTCTTACTGTAGACGAGGGTATTGTGCGTGTCCAGCACCACGTTGGCCGCCGCGTTGCCGCGAAAATGATTGCCGGCGCGGTCCAGTGACAGCACCTCGAACAGCGAACCCCAGCTGCCAACGTCGTTCCAGCCGATGTCGACCGGAATCACGACCATGTCCGTTGCCTGTTCCATAACCGCAAAGTCGATCGAGATATTCTGAATGTTGTCCCAGTTCGACTCCAGGGTATCCACCCATGCCGGGCTGTCCACGGCGGCGCCGATTGTCAGCAGCCGCGCGTGCATGTCCGGCTGCTGACGCCGGTATTCGGCAAGGGCCCGTTCTGTAGTCCAGATGAACATGCCCGAGTTCCAGCTGTAGGCGCCCGAGCGCAGGAATCCGCTTGCCGTCTCCTGGTCCGGTTTCTCGATGAAGCCCAGCGAGTAAAAGACATTGAAGCCACCCACCTGGCCACAGGGTTCTCCCTGGTGAATGTAGCCGAATCCGGTGGAGGGATGGGTAGGTGCCAGCCCCAGGGTGACGATGCGTCCCTGACAGGCAAGCTCCCGGGCAGCCAGCAATACCTTGTGAAAGCGGTCGACGTGCTGGATGTGATGATCGGCGGTGAGAATGGCGACCGTCGCCTGCGGATCGCGGCGATGAATGACGGCCATGCCCAGGCCGGCGGCGGGCGCCGTGTTACGCCCGTAGGGTTCAACGATGTAATTGCCGGAGGGGATGTCCGGCACGTCCGCATGCATTTCGTCGAAATAGGCCCGGCTGGTGACCACGTAGATGTTTTCGGGCGGAAACAGGGGCGCGAGACGTTCCACGCTGATGCGAAACAGGGAGCGCTCCGCCTCGGTGAGTGGCAGCAGTTGCTTGGGTCGGTCCTGCCGGCTCATGGGCCACAGGCGGGTGCCACCACCACCGGCCAGAATCATCGCGTAGAAGTGGGCGGTCATACGGGTCCCCGTCTCAGACTGGCTGCGTTCGGCAATATTGCATGGGGCCGACCTTTCGCGCAAGCCCGCGCAATTCCAGTATCGTCAGGGTACTGCTGACGCTGGCGACCGGCAATCTGCATTCCCGCGCCAGGTCGTCGACGTGGGCCGGTTCAACGCCAAGCAGGGCGAGCAGGCCGGCTTCTGTTTCGTTGGCCGGGACGACCTGCTTGGCTACGCTGGCCGTTTCAACCCGCGTCCAGGCGAGGTTGAGTTCATCCATAATGTCGCCAACGCCGGTGACCAGTTTGGCGCCGTCCTGAATCAGGCGGTGGCAGCCGGCGCTGGCTGGATCGTGGATGTTGCCTGGCACCGCGAACACATCGCGTCCCTGCTCGGCTGCGATGTTTGCCGTGATGATGGCCCCGCTGGAGAGTGGCGCCTGCACGACCAGAATGCCCAGCGACAGGCCGCTGATGATGCGATTTCGACGCGGAAAGTTGCGTCCTTCCGGCAGCGTGCCCAGGGGATATTCGCTAACGAGCGCCCCCTGTCGGCTGATGTCTCCGGCCAGGCCACGGTGGCCGGCCGGGTAAACCACGTCGATGCCGTTGCCGAGCACGGCGATGGTACGACCGCCGGCCCCGAGCGCTCCCCGATGGGCGGCAGCGTCGATGCCATGGGCCAGCCCGCTGATGACCGTGATGTTCTGCCGGGCGAGGTCCCGGGCCAGCCTGTCAGCCACGTCGCGCCCGTAGGCGCCGGCCTTGCGTGTGCCGACCATCCCCAGGGCATTGCGGTCGGCCGGCAAGAGGCTCCCCCTGACGTAGAGGGTCAGCGGCGGATCAGGCAGATTACGCAACGGTTCCGGATAGTCCTCATCCAGCAGGGTCAGCAGGGAGGCGCCGCTCTGATGCACGCGCTCCAGTTCACGTTCAGGGTCCAGTTTGGATCGCAGTGCCAGCATCCGCTCCCGCAAAATACGGTCCAGTCCGGCCTGTTTCAGCTGTGCGTCGCTGGCCAGCCAGGCGTCCCCCAGGTGGCCAAAATGCTGCTGCAGCCGTTCCAGACGTCGCGGCCCGATGCCTGACACCAGGCTGAAGCCAAGGCAGGCCAGGCGTGGTTCTGGTGGAGATTGTGGCATTGGCTGTGTTCCGGATTGCACGATTGTCGGGACGGGCGCCTTCAGGCGGGCAAAAGACCGTCCGGCAACTGAACGCGCAGGTATCCGGCGGCGATGCTGGTCTCAACGATGGTTTCAGCGCTGGCAGGTATCAAGATTTCTCCGTAGGCAGGACTATCCACGATGTATACGTCGTTGGCTCCCGTTTCGATAATGTCACGAATCCGGCCCAGGTGGCAACCCCCGGTCGTAATCACGTTCAAGCCAATCAATTGAAACAGGTAAAATTCCTCTTCCTCAAGCGGCACGGCGTCCTCAATGGCGACCATCACCTTGAGGCCGCGCAACAGTTCCGCCGCATTGCGGTCGTCCACCCCGGCGAGTTTCACCAGCCCGTAGCGCTGGTGCATCCGCACGTATTGCAGCTTCCAGGCTTTTGCATCCTGCGCGGCGACGGTCGTTGCCAGATACACCTGCTCCAGTTCAGTGATGCGCTCCGGGTAGTCCGTCAGCAAACGCACCCTCAGTTCGCCGCGCAAGCCATGCGGGCGCAGGACTTCGCCCAGTTGAAGAAAGGCAGGCCCGGCGTCACTGCCCGGGCCTGACGAAGATGGATGCTGCATCACTCACATGATCTCAAGGATGATGTGCTTGCGCTGGCGTTCACCCTGCTGGTGACGGTCGGCGACGCGCAACAGGGCGCGAATCGCATTGGCGACCCGGCCCTCACGCCCGATCACACGGCCCATGTCTTCCGGGGCCACGCGCAATTCGATCACCGTGGCCGAGTTTGTGTTGCGCTGACGGACCCGGACCTGGGAAGGGTCGTTGACAAGGCTCTTGGCAATATAGCCGACGAGCTCCTCAAGGTTGGTAGGAGGTCGTGAACGCTGCTGGCGCTGACGCCAGTTTCTGCCGCGATTCATGTGGCTAGCCGTCCTGCCGGACCGTTTCACCAGCCGGGAAGCTGGTTTTGGGGCTGACCGGCCCGGCCGCTTCCCGCTCTGCCGTCGCTTCAGCCAGCAGGGTCTCCAGTTCCTCGCCCTTGCGCAGACGTTCGAAGCGCCCCATGGTTCCGGTGATGGTGAATATCTTGCGTACGCGATCGCTGGGCTGGGCGCCTACACCCAGCCAGTAAAGCGCCCGTTCCTCGTTGACCACGTTGGTATTGGGTCGTGTGCGCGGGTTGTAATGGCCGATGACTTCGATGAAGCGACCGTTGCGCGGGCTGCGCTGGTCGGCGACAACGATACGGTAACTGGGTTGCTTGCGCAGTCCTGTCCGGCGCAAACGGATACGAACCATCAGACTTCTCCTTGTGTTTGCGCTCCCATGCGCCCTGGTGGCGGGGAGCCACTGTCAAAAATGTCACGTGACATGGTGACAGTCGGGGGAGGGTGTCAACCCTGGCCCATCATCTGCGGCATGGCGCCCGGCAGCTTCAGCCGCCCGCGGCGCATCTGCCGCATCAGCTTGCGCATGTCACGGTGTTGCCGAATCACCTGATTGACGTCACTAACCTGCAGGCCGCTGCCGCGCGCGATGCGCTTGCGGCGGCTGGCATTCAGCACTTTGGGTCGGGCGCGTTCCTCGGGCGTCATGGAGAGGATGATGGCCTCTACCTTGCGCAGCCCGCGCTCCATCTCATCCTGGTCGACCTGTTCCTGTAGCCGCCCCATGCCCGGCACCATATTGAGCAGTTGTCCCAGCGGCCCCATCTTGCGGACGCGGCGCAGGTTCTCCAGGAATTCCTGCAGGGTGAACTCGTCCCGCAGCATTTTTTCCTGTAGCTGTTGGGCCTCGGCCTCGTCGAATTCCTCCTGCGCCCGCTCGATCAGCGACAGGACGTCGCCCATACCGAGAATGCGCGAGGCCAACCGGTCGGGATGGAAAACCTCGAAACCGTCGATTTTCTCGCCGGTCGACAGGAACTTGACCGGCACGTCGGTCACGGCGCGCATGGAAATGGCGGCGCCACCGCGGGCGTCTCCATCGACCTTGGTGAGGATGAGGCCGGTGATGCCCACGCTGTCGTCAAAGCCCCGGGCGATGTTAACGGCTTCCTGGCCGGTCATCGCATCCGCCACCAGCAGAATCTCCGCCGGTGCGGTGCGGCGCTTAATCTCCTGCAGTTCGGCCATCAGGTTGTCGTTGATTTGCAGGCGGCCGGCGGTGTCGAAAATGACGACGTCGGCGCCGGCATCATCGGCGGCCTTCAGGCTGCGGGCTGCGATTGTCGCCGGGTCGGAGCGGACCCCTTCCTCGTAAAAGGGCACGTCGACCTGCCTGGCCAGCGTGATCACCTGTTCGACGGCGGCGGGCCGCACGGTATCGCAGGCGACCATCATGGGAGAGCGGCCGTCACGGCGCAACTGCACTGCCAGCTTGGCTGCGGTCGTCGTTTTGCCGGTCCCCTGCAGACCGACGAGCATGATGGCGTGGGGCCGGGTACTGCCGCGAAAGTCAAGACGGCCGGGCTCGCCCAGCGTCCTGATCAGTTCTTCATGGACGATCTGCAGCACCAGCTGGCCTGGCTTCAGACTGCGGTGCAGTTCGGTGCCCACGGCGCGTTCGCGCACCCGTTTGACAAAGTCCTTGACAACCGGCAGCGAAACGTCGGCTTCGAGCAGGGCCATGCGGACCTCGCGCATGACCTCGCGGACGTCACGCTCGGTCAGGTGCCCGGACCTGCCAAGGCGGTCTACCGTGGCCTGAAGCCGCTTGCTGAGGCTTTCAAACATGCCTGTCGCGTAGCCTGTCTTTCATCCTGGTGCGCGGAACCCTGCGCATTCTAGTGTTCCCGGTGCTCAGCGTCAATACGCTGCCCTTACTGCGGCTCGCGCTCAAAGCGGCGATAGGCGCGATTGTGATAAACGAGCGGCCAGGCCGGATCGTCCATCCGGCCGGTGGCCAGCACTTCACCGATGATGACGTGATGCGTGGCGCCGTCGTGCATGCCAAAGACGCGGCAGTCCATCCATGCGATGGCCTCTTCCAGCAGGGGCGCCCCGGTGTCGGCCACAAAAGTTGGCACCGTATCAATGCGCTCGACGCCGGCCGGCAATTCCGTATAGCCGGCGAACAGGGCCGAGAGGTCATCCTGCCTTTCACCCAGGATGGAGACGCCGAAACCCCCGCTTTCCTGCAGTAGCAGGCTGGTGCCGGCCTCCTTGTGCAGGCAAACCAGGATGAGCGGCGGTTCGAGCGAGATGGAGGTGAAGGAGCTGGCCGTCATGCCGGCGCGCCGCCCGCCATGGGCGGTGGTGACCACGGTGACGCCGCAGGCCCACAGACGCATGCTGCGTCGCATGGCTTCCGAAATTGAGTCCATGGAGCTTATTCCCTTGCTGCAGAGCGGCACCAGTATAGACGAATCCGGCGGCATTGGCAGGCCCGCATTGAAGTACTTTCCAGTCGGGGGTAGATTTCTCTCACGGACCTTCAGGAAACAGGAGAGCCACACCATGAGTGACAACGGGGGAGCGGAAATGCTGTTGCTGGCCGGCAGCTACACGCGGCAGATGCCGGAGGCGCAGGGTCGTGGCGAAGGCATTTATTCCTGCTGGTTCGACCCTGAGAGTGGCGCCCTGCGCCTGGCAAACGTCCTGCGTGGCATTGCGGACCCGACTTACCTCGCGGTCGATGCCCCCCGCCGGCGCGTATACGCTGTCGGCGCCCGGGCTGACAGCCCTGATGCCAACAATGCCGCTGTTTGCGCCCTTGGACTGAACCCCGATGATGGAACGCTCTCCCTGCTGGGCTGCGAGCCTGTGGCCAGCACCGGTGCCTGCCATGTATGGACGACGGGGACCAGCGCCCTCGTCGCCTGTTATGCCGGCGGCTGCGTGGCCGCCCTGCCGCTTGCTGATGACGGCCGTTTGCAGCCGGTCAGCAGCCTGGTGCAGCATGAAGGCGCCACCAGAGTCGACCCTGGGCGACAGGATGTACCGCATGCCCACTGTATCCTGCCGGATCCTGCCGGCCGCTTCTTTTTCGTCGCCGACCTCGGTGGTGACGAGATTTACATCTACCGGCTGGAAGACGGGCAGTTGATTCTGCATGACAAGGCCCCTTCGTTGCCGGGCGCGGGACCGCGCCATCTGGTGTTTCACCCCGCGGGGCAACATGCTTTCGTCGTCAACGAGTTGTCATGCAGCGTGACGGTCTTTCGTTACGATGCCGGGGCCGGCGCGCTCACCCGCCTGCAAACGAAGTCCACATTGCCCCTGAATTACATGGGCTTCAACACCTGCGCCGCCATTCACGTCCATCCCAACGGGCGCCACGTCTACGCCTCCAACCGTGGCCATGACAGTATCGCTGTGTTCGAGTTCGATGCCGCCGGCGAGACCCTGGAGCAGCGTTCGATACACAAGAGCGGCGGGCGCACGCCGCGCGATTTCACGCTCACGCCCGACGGCGCCTGGCTGCTGGCCGCGCACCAGGATTCAGCCAACATCACCAGCTTCCGGGTGGACGGGGAGACCGGCGCGCTGGAAGCCGGTGGCCATGAACTGGAATTGCCGGCCGTCGTCTGTTTGAAGTGGGCGGTCTAGCCGCGGGCGATTCAGCGCCACTCCTGCCAGCGGTTACGCGTTTCCAGGCCGCTACGCACTCTCCAGTCCAGCATGGCGGCCAGCAGTTCCCGTTTGGTCTCCGCTGCGTCCGGGTCGTCCCAGAGGTTATGGAACTCGTCCGGGTCCTGGCGCAGGTCGAAGAGTTGACCTTCGTCTGAATCGAGGAAGTGCACCAGCTTCCAGTGACGGCTGCGCACCATGGTCATGTAAGGCCCTTCGTAGATGCCGTCCGCCGGATGCTCGGCGAAGACCAGTTCGCGCGGTTTCCAGTCAAGCAGGGTTTCGCTGGTCAGCGCCGGCAGCAGCGTCTCGGCCTGCATGTCCGGCGGCGGCGCCACGCCGGCGAGGTCAAGCACGGTGCGGCCGACGTCCATCAACTGGCACATGCCGAGGATGCGCTGGCCGGCATCGACGCGGCCGGGCGAGCAGACAACGAGTGGGACGCGCACGACCGTGTCGTACATCGTCCACTTCTGGCTGTGGCCGTGGTCGGTCAGGCAGTCGCCATGGTCCGAGGTGAAGATCACCACGGCGTTCTCCAGATAACCCCGCGCCTCCAGCGTGCGTAACAGTTGGCCGATCTTTTCGTCGATCATGGTGACGTTGGCCAGGTAGTAGGCGCGCTGGCGCCGGCGCTGCTCTGGCGTGGGCTCCGGCAGATGCACGACGGCGTCATGATCAATGCCGAAGTTGTGCTCGCGCAACCGCCTGAAGGGTCCGGGCTGGCCATCCAGATCGTCCTGTCGAACATCCTGCAGGGGCAGGTCCCGCTTCAGATAGGGCTCAACGCAGGAGGGCAGGGGATCGTAGGGTGGGTGCGGCCCGGGGAAGCCGACCTGCAGGAATAGCGGCTGCGTCTGCGGGTAGGCTTCCAGCCACCAGCAGGCCATGTCACCGACGAACACGTCCGGATGCAGCTCGGCGGGCAGCTTCCAGTCGAAGGCGCCCAGACTTTCACGATAGTCCGGCAACTCCCGGTAAAGCTCACGTCCTGGCTTGACTTCGCCCCGGGTGCGCAGGGCCTTGTCCCACTCGTCGAAGTAATGGCGTCCTTCCAGATAGCGGTCCTTGTTTTCCACCACGTAGCGTTCGTGAAAGCCGAGCGGCGTTTCGTAGGGGTAGCTGTGCATCTTGCCGATGTTGACGCAGTGATAGCCGCTGTCGGCCAGACGCTCGACCCAGGAGTGGCGCCAGACATCGGCATTTTGCAAGACGCCGTTGACGTGCGGCCAGTAACCGGTGAAGAGGCTGGCGCGCGCCGGCGCACAGGAAGGCGCGGTGATGAAGCAGTTGTCAAAGGAGGTGCCATTCTCGACGAGCAGGTCGAGATTGGGCGTGTCCACCCAGGGGAAGCCGAGCGCGTTGATGGTGTCGTAACGTTGCTGGTCCGTGATGATCAGGATGATGTTGGGTTGATCGGCCAAGGCGCTTCCTCAGGCCACAGTCGCTGCGGCGCAGCGGCCCAGCAATTCAGTCAGGCTGTGGTCGCCGTTGGCTGTGATATCGACGCACAGGTTGTCCCGCGGGTCCTGGCCTGCCTGCGCCATACCGGCGTCGCCGTAGAGACGGTAGGCGAACAGTGCCAGTTCACCCCGTATCCCGGCAAGGGACTCCGCCGTGTTGGGCGCGCGCAAACGGTCTACCAGAATCACCTGGGTCTGCCGCAGATTGACCTGCAGTCCCGGTAGACTCGCTTCCCGCTGCAACAGTTCTGTCGCCAGCAGACAGTGCCGTACACAGTCCAGCAGGCCTTCGGACAGCTTCGGGGCATGGTCCCGTTTGCGCATGTAGAGCACGCCAGGCCGTCCTGCAGCGAAATCAAGGCTCAGATCGCCCTCGTTGCCGATCAGCAGGATACCGGGTCCGTGATGCACGTGGCTGTAATCCGCCACGTCGATGAGCAGACCGGGCAATTGCCGTCGCTGAATCCAGCGCTGGAACACCGGCACGAGCGCTGCCGGATCGACGTCGCTCCCGTCCTGCAGGAACAGTTTGGTGCCAATTCGTTGCAGGTCTGTGGTCATGCCGGATTGACGATGACGCCGTTGATGCGGGCCTCGGCTGCATGGGTGGCCTCAATGAAGAGTTGCGCTTCCTCGATGCGCCGGTGGGCTTCCTGTTCATCGGCCATGGTGGGCGGCTTGTCGTGGCGCGTGAAGAGGTAACGCGCAAACTTGCCCCTGGCAAAGCGATCGTGGAACAGCCCGGTGTCATGGAAGCGGGTGCGAAACTCGCCCACGATGTCATTGGCGTCCGTGCTGACGTCCAGATACTGTGTGCGCACCAGCGCCCGCGCCGCCATGAGCATGGCCTGATAGCTGCGCCCTTCTGCCTGATGGTAGTCACCTTCGTCGAGCGCCAGCAGGGCGTCAAAGTGTTCGGACTCGGCCTTTGAAATCTCGATGGAAAACAGTGAGACGACCTCACCGGCGCACTCACCGACGCCAATGTCCCCGATGGAATAGCTGCGTGAGTCACCCCAGTCACGGAACAGGTCCGGGTTTTCCTCGTAGGCTGGCAGCTTGGTCCACTGCCGAAACATGTCGCGGATTTCCTTGCGCCCCAGCCGTCGCACCCAGCTCTGGAAGCTTTCGCCGCGCTCGCGCTCGGCCACGTAGCGTTCGGTCAGGGCGTCCAGCACGTCCGGCACGGACTTGGCCGGCACGGCGGTCATGGCCAGGCCGAAACTGCCGGCGTTCTCGTCCCACTGGCCGCCCAGCACCACCTGGAAGTGCGGCACCTTGTGATTGCCGGAGCGACGGCTGTTGCCGAAGAAGCCGATGTCGGCCACGTGGTGCTGGCCGCAGGAATTGAAGCAGCCGCTGATCTTGATCTTGAGGTCCTTGACGGCGTCCGGCATGGTGGCGTTGCGCACGGCCAGGCGCTGCCGCAGTTCGGCGGCCAGCCCGCGCGAGGAAGCGATGCCGAGCTTGCAGGTGTCCGTCCCGGGGCAGGCGGTGATATCGACGATCGTGCCCGCGCCGGGATCGTCAAGGCCGACGGTCCCAAGGTCACGGTAGAGCGCGGGCAGATCGGCCGCCGGCACCCAACGCAGAACGATGTTTTGCTCGACGGTGGTGCGAACGTTGTCACGGACATAGCGCCCGGCAATGTCCGCCAGTTGCCGCATCTGCCAGGAGGTGATGTCACCGAGAGGCAGGTTGACCGTCGCGACGCAGTACCCCGGCTGTCGCTGGTGATAGACGTTGCTGACGAACCAGTCGTCGAATCCCTCGGGACGGTCCGCGCCATTGAGCGCCATCCCGGCCTTGAGCGGCCGCTCCCATTCAGCCGGCACATCATCGATCCAGTCCGTCCAGGCCTCGTCATGGGGCAACGCCGCCCGTTCCTCCCGTACCAGGCGGCGGAACTCCTCTATGCCCAGACCGGCGACCAGGAACTTGATGCGCGCCCGGTTGCGGTTGCGCTTCTCACCCAGCCGGGCAAACACGCGCGAAATGGCCTGGGAGATCGGCATTATTTCATCCACGGGGGCGAATTCTTCCAGCACCTGGGCCTGGTGCGGCACGGTGCCGAGCCCGCCTCCAACGTAGATGGTAAAGCCACGCTCCATTTCGCCGTCGACGACGCGGGTGCGCGCCAGGAAACCGAGATCATGCATGTTCACCAGGGCGCAGGCGTGGTGCTCGCAGCCGGAAAAGGCGACCTTGAACTTGCGGCCGAAGTCCTGCACGTCGTCATGGCCCAGCAGGAAGTTGGCCAGCGCCGCCGAATAGGGCGTGACGTCAAAGGTCTGGTCGCGGCAGACGCCGGCCAGCGGGCAGGCGGTCACGTTGCGCACGGAGTTGCCGCAGGCCTCGCGGGTGGTCAGCCCGACGGCGGCCAGGCGCCGCATCAGGTCCGGCGTGTCGTCAATGTGCACGTAGTGCAACTGAAAGTCCTGACGGGTCGTCACGTGCAGAATGGCGTCCGAATATTCGTCCGCCAGGTCGGCCAGAGCCTCCATCTGCGCTCGATTGAGTCCGCCGTAGGGGACCTTGATGCGTTGCATGCCAGGGGCGTCCCACATGGTGTCCGGGCCCTTGGTGAGTTCGCCGGACGGAAAGTCAAGGGGCCGGGTCTCGATGCCGTCGTGACGCTGGCCGTTGTCATAGCGCTGCCCGTATACGCCGCGACGCAGACGGGTCTCGGCGAAGACCTTTTCGTCCAGACGGTCCTGCCGGCGCAACTGCATCTGGCCTTCAAAGATGTCAATTTCGTGCGCCATTTCCGGTGGCATCCGGTCCTGCAATGCGGTCTTCCAGCTGTCGCTCATATTTCCTCCAGAATTGGGCCAGGAGCCTCATATTCCAGCATGGTGTCGGTCTGTTGCGGCAAGTCAAACCAGCGCAGGCCCTGGCCGCGCAGGCGCACGACCTCGCCGATGACAATTGTCGCGGGCGGACGCAGGTTGGCCGTCGCTGCCTCAGGGGCCAGAGTCGCTGCCGTCGCTTCAATGACGCGCTGTTCGGCAACACTGCCCCATTCAATGGCAGCTGCCGGCGTATCCGGCTTGAGCCCGCCCTCCAGCAAGCGCTGCAGCAGCGCGGCCAGGTTATGTACGCCCATCAGGATAACCAGGGTGCCCCCGGTCTGCACCAGGGCGTCATAGTCGATGCGGGCCGGGCCTTCATCCAGCAGCGCGTGCCCGGTAATGATGTTGACGCCGCTGCTGATCAGGCGTTGTGTCAGCGGAATGCCGGCGCAGGCCGGCGCTGCCAGCGCGCTGGATACTCCCGGCACGACCTCGAAGGGCACGCCGGCTGCATGGCAGGCCAGGGCTTCCTCGCCGCCGCGACCGAACAGGAACGGGTCGCCGCCCTTCAGACGCACAACCCGCGCGCCGTGACGGGCGTGCGCGATGAGGGTCTCGTTGATGTGTTCCTGACCGAGGCGCTGCCTGGCCGGCGCCTTGCCGACGTTGATGAAGGTCGCGTCAGGTCGCGCCTCATCCAGCAACTCGGGCGGGATCAGGCGGTCGAATACAATGACGTCGGCGCTGCGAATCAGGCGCAGGCCCTTGCGGGTGATCAGGTCCGGATCGCCGGGCCCGGCCCCAACCAGCCAGACTTTCCCGTTCATGCGGGCTCACGCATGGCGTGGCTCAGCCACAGGTTGCAGGGCCGGCGGCAGGGCAGTTCGACGCAACTGTCGCTGACGCCATTCCAGACCGGTTGACGGACACAATTGTCGCACAACTCCTCAATGACCCGCTTCACAGCCGCCCCAGGCAATTGGTCTGCATTGCGGAAGATCCCCGTCTGTCGCCTGGCGAGTTCTGCCAGCGATTCTGTCTGTACCGCGCCCCGTTGCAGGGCATCCCGGTCCGCCAGCGCGCCCGGATACACCGTCTCCACCACGGCGGCCAGCTGGTCAGTGGTTTCTACCTCAACCTGCCAGCCAGCTGGCAGACCACGCGCTTCCGGCAAGGGCCGGAACGGCCTCTCGCGCACCAGTCGGCGCAACTGCGCTGGGGAGGTCACAGTTTCGCCATCACAGTCGTCACTGTCCGGACGGACCAATGTCTCTGTGAGGCGCAATTCACCGAACGTCAGTTCCCTCTGCCGGCGCAACTCTTGCCCGGGCGAACGCGCCCCGCGCCGCGGGAAAGCGCTCCAGACAGAACCCGTCTTCCCTGTGCCAACTGACGGTTCGCAGTCCCTGGCCAGATCCAGAATCAGGTTGCAGATCTCATCCGCCGTCCCGGGTGTGCCCAGGTAATATACCGAACGCCCGTGGCGGATTCCACCGGTCGCCCCCCCTGCCAGCCCAAGTTCCCGCGGTACGTCGCTGCTGACGTGGGATCCTTGCGCCACGAACCATGGGATGGCCAGGATCGCCGGCCTGTCAGTCCGTTCATAAATTGAGGCGATCGAGGGCTCATCATCGAGGAAGGCGTCCAGTACTGCAACGCCTGGCAGGCGCGCCGCCAGGGAACGGGACTGTTGACGCGCTGCACCCCTGCTGCGCGGTTCCCGCCGCGTGCCGTGCCCGATGACGGCAACGGCCAGTTCGCCCGGGCCCAGACCATACTGTTGCATGGCTGCCCTCACCCGTGCGTACAGCAGGTCTCCCAGACGTGGGTGCAGGCCCAGCGGCGGGGTGTAATGGATGCGCCGCCCGTCGCGCTCGGTCAGCGGCCCATCCAGTCCCATTTCGGCAGGAATGACAGTTCGGGCGAAGTAGCCGTTGGCGGCCAGGACGGGCACCACGATCACCGTGTCGCTGCATACCATGTCCGGCGCCTGGCGGAAAGACGGCGGTTCCTTCCAGAAGCAGGCGGTGATTTCGTCAGCGGCGCTGGTTTCGCGCAGACGGTCGACATAGCTCCAGACCAGACCGGCGGTTTGCGGGCTGATATGCGAGCCGTGACCCGCCAGCAGTAGCGCGATCATCTGCTCTTGCACACCATGCTGTGCAGCAGGTTACGCGCCTCGTCGACCTGGTTCGAGCCCAGCAGGGCCAGCACGTCGGACTCCAGCACGTCATGGTAAAAGCGGCGGCGACGTTCCTGTTCAGGAATTTCCGCCCGAAGCTGTGGTCGGATTTCGCCCAGCCAGCGCGCCAGCGTGGCGTGTTCCTCGCCCACGCAGCCGGCGATCAGGTCCCGCAGCCAGGTGACCAGCGCAGGGGAAGCGCCGCCGCTGTCCAGCGCGACCATCAGGGGTGGCCGGCGCAAGGTTGCCATGTTGCTGAAATCGCCTGCCTCGCCGTCATCGGCCACGTTGACCAGCGCAGCGAGTTGGCGCGCTTCCCCGGCGACAGCCTGATTCACTATTGTGTCGTCCGTTGCGGCGAAAACCAGCGTCGGCCTGTGGGCCCGCAGCGTGCCCGCAGTCCAGCGCTGCTGCAGCCAGTGTATCCTGCCGCTGGCGGCGTGTTCCTGCAGGCTGTCAGTCAGGTCCGGGGCGATGACCACTACCCTGGCGCCCGTCTGCAGCAGACCGGCGACCTTGCGCGCTGCCACCGCACCACCACCAATGACGACGCAGGTCTTGCCGCCAAGGTCAAGCGACACCGGATAGTTCATGACCCGCCCGCAATGCCGATTTTCTGGTCCTGCATGTAGTGAATACCGCATTCAGACTTGTTGAAATCCTGCCAGCGTCCGCTGCGGGCAGAATCCCCGGAAAGGACGGGATGGGTGCAATGCGTGCAGCCGATCGATGGATATCCCTGGTCATGCAGACGGTTGTAGGGCAGGTCGTGTTGATGCAGCCAGTCCCAGACCTGCGCCGAACTCCAGTTGGCGAAGGGGCAGAGCTTGACCAGCAGGTTGCAGTCATCCCACTCAATGACCGGCGTGTCGGCGCGACTGGCCGACTGGTCCCGCCGCAAGCCTGCGATCCAGGCGCTGTAGCCCCGCAGGGCCTGACGCAGCGGCAGCACCTTGCGCAAATGGCAGCACAGATCCGGGTTGCGTTCCCAAAGCGCCGGCCCGTGGGCGAGGGCCTGCTGCGCCGCCGTCAACTGCGGATGTGCGCGCTGCAGGTCCAGGTCCAGGCGCTCTTCAAGCTCGTCGATGAGTTGCTTCGTTTCCGGGAAGAGGAAGCCGGTGTCCAGCGTGATCACTTTCGTCTGCGGGGCGATCTCCCGCAGCATGTGCAGGGTTACGATTCCCGTCGGCTGGAAACTGGTGACAACGGCGAGACCATCGCCGAAGCGTTCGGCGGCGAAGCGCAGGACTTCCTGCGGCGACGCCTGCTCAAGCTCCGCCTGCCAGGCATCCAGTTCATCATGAACGTGTTTCTGCAACGGTTGCATGTCCGCTCCATTACTGGCCGTGCACAGAAGACCCCGGAGTTATCCGGGGGCTCTCGCATCTGCTTCGGGTGTGCGGGCGTGTTTCACCGGATAACGTCAGGGCGTTTGACACGACAACAGGGACAACAGATCCAGTTCTGGCGCAAGAAACTGTAATCTGCGTTCACTCTGTCCCTGTACATCGTGTACCCCCTTGCTGGCAAAAAAATCCCCGAACTCCTTGTCCGGGGAACCCACAACTGCCTGTCTGTGTTCACGCTATCCGTCAGCCCACAGACTCCCCGGCGCCCTTCTGACAGGCACAACAACAACAGGTCTGCACGCCGCCGGCAAAGCTGTTCTCGATCATGTTCACAATCGTATCGTGCCGGAAATCATCTGTCAACAAATTGATCGGGCGACTTCCTTTTTCTGCGCATCAACCGCACTGTTCAGCGTGACGCGCCAACGCGGCCAGCAAGGCACAACGGTCCGGCGCCGAGTTGGCGCCGCCCGCTCCCGTCACTGACAGGCTGCCCGCCACGACGCCATGCCGCAGGCATTCCGCGGACGGTGCGCCGGCCAGACGGGCGGCGATGAACGCGGCATTGAACACGTCGCCGGCGCCCGTCGTGTCGATGGCTGCCACAGCCGGCGCCGGGGCATGCCGGCATTCCCCGTTCTGCCAGCAACTGGCGCCCGCCGCACCCTGCTTGATGACCAGCAGTGGCACCAGTTGACCCAGCAGCGCGGCCGCCTCGTCGGTGGTCGCGCTGCCGGTCAGCCGCCTTGCCTCAACCTCATTGGGCATGAACAGGTCCAGCAGCCCCAGCGTTTCCCGCAGCAGGGGGTCGTCCAGCGTCTGTTCACGATGCTGGCAATCCATGGATATTTCCATGCCCCTGGCGCGGCATTCGCGCAACAGCGCCGGCATGCGCTCGTCAACGACCAGCCCGCTGAAGTGCAGGTGACGATACGTGGCGCCGTCCAGATGTTGCCGCACCAGATCGACGAGGTCCGGTGGCGGATCCGTGTAAGTCACAAAGGCCCTGTCGCCCTGATAGGTCAGGGCAACCGTCAGTCTCCTGAATGGCTGGTCTTGCACGTCGACCAGTGACAGGTCCAGTTCTTCCCGTTCCACCCATTCCCGGATGAAGCGACTGAAAAAGTCATTGCCCAGCACACCGGCCCAGGCGACCTTAAGCCCCAGACGCTTCATGGCAACAACGGTATTGAGCATGCCGCCCGGAACGACGGCCACGTCCCTGCAGTAAACCTCGGCGCCGGGGGACGGCGGAGCCGGCATACCGGTGAAGATGACGTCGCAAAAGTAGCTGCCCGGCACCAGAACGTCATGGCTCTTCAGCGCCATGTGCCAACCTGGTCCCGATGCGTCCGGTAAAAATTGTCAAAGAGCTTTTCTGCCAGCGGCCACGAGCCGACCAGCGGGTGAGCGCACAGCGCCTGCAGGGCCAGCGAACGCGACCGCTCCAGAATGGCCCGGGACGCGAGGCGTTCGTACATTTTGACGCTGCGCATCAGGGCCAGATGCCGCCCGGGCACCCGGCCGACGGGCAGCGGATGCGGGCCCTTGCCATCGACCAGGCAGCCAAGCTCGACGATGTCGTCGGCCTCCATGCCGGCGATTGCAGCGCCGTTGGGGACGTTCAGCCCGCTCAGGACGGGCTCGTCTCGGGCAATTGCCTCCACGCAGCCCAGGGCCACGGCGGCGTAGCCTTCCTCGTCTTCGCCGACCGCTTCCTGCTGCACGCGCCCGGCGCCAGCGCGGGCGTGCGCCATGTAACTTTTGCTGCGGCCGGCCATCACCTTGCGCCAGATATCCAGTTGCCCGTCCACGTCCGGGCAGGCCCTCAACTGCGCCAGCAGGTCCTGCGTCAGTCGCTGTACCTGCTCGCCACGGGTTTCCGCCTCATGGCGCAGACGGTCCAGCACTTCATCCCGATGGTAGTAATAGTGCAGGTATTCGTTGAGAAAGACTCCTTCCGCCTTTCGCAGGGCAGGCGCGAACATTTTCATGTGCGTGGCCTGAATGAAGCGTTCATCTTCCAGCAGCGCCGGCAAGACCTCCTCGCCGTTACCGCTGCCGTCTTCATCGATACGAACGCTGCGGGTCCAGGAAAGATGGTTCAGTCCATAGATCTCATGCCGCAAATGCGCCTGTGGGATGCGCAGGAAACGGCTGACCTCGTTGCGCGCCTTGTTGGCGCTGTCACAGATGCCGACCACGCGTTCCACGCCGGCATCGTGCAGCACCTGGGCGACCAGGCCGGCGGGATTTGTGAAATTGAAGAGCCAGGCATCGCGCGCCGCCAGCTCGTTTACCAGGCGCGCATAGCCAAGGATGGCCGGCGCGCTGCGCATGGCCATGGCAAAGCCGGCGGCGCCAGTGGTCTCCTGGCCCAGCACCCCCAGGCCAAGGGCGATGCGCTCGTCGGCAGCCCGTCCGGGCTCCAGGCCGGGCCGGATGGCCGTTATGACGTGGCCGGCTTCCCTGATGGCGGCCTGCGCGTCATCGCTGGCGACCACGCGGAAGCTGGCGCCCAGGCGCTCTGCCTGACGCCGGCACATCCCCCCGATCAATTCAAGCCGTTCCGGGTTGCTGTCCATCAGCCACAGTTCGCGCAGGTCAAGGCGTTCTGCCCGGCGCACCAGGGAGGGAATCAGACGGGGCGTCCTTACGCTCCCGCCGCCGATGATTGCCAGTTTCATGGCAGTTCTCCGGTGACACAGACCTCAGGCCGCAGGACTGCCAGCAGTCTCGAGGCTGCTTGCGAGACATCCATTTCGCCCGCCATCACCGCTGCTTCCAGCGTCGGCAAGCTGGCCTGGATGCGCTTCCGGCTGAAAAAGGCTTCCCGGAATCCTTCTTCCAGCAGGGCATGCAACCAGGCGCGACGCTGTTCCCGGCGTCGTGCTTCCCAGGCCCCGCTCGCCTTTTCCAGGCGTGTGAACTGTTCAACCAGCGACCAGAGTTCAGCGATGCCCCTGCCTTCCTGTGCCGAGCAGACAAGCACCTGTGTCTGCCAGCCTCCATCCCCGGGCGCCAGCAGGCGCAGGGCGCGCGACGTCTCCCTGCGCGCCGCCAGCGCGGCAACGCGGTTGTCGCCATCGGCCTTGTTGATGACGATGGCATCCGCCAGCTCCATGACGCCTTTTTTTATCCCCTGCAGCCCGTCTCCGGCGCCCGTGATGAGCAGGAGCAGCAAAAAATCAACCATGGACCGGGCGGCTGTCTCGCCCTGGCCGGTCCCCACCGTCTCCAGCAGGATGACGTCGAAACCGGCGGCCTCGCAAAGCAAAATGCATTCACGCGTCTTGCGCGCCACCCCGCCGGCCGCTCCGGCCGACGGGGAAGGGCGGATAAATGCCTGGGGTTGGCGCGCCAGCTGTGGCATGCGCGTCTTGTCGCCCAGGATGCTTCCGCCACTCCTGCTGCTGTCAGGATCGATCGCCAGCACGGCGACGCGTTTGCCCGCGGCAACCAGATGCATGCCCGTCGCCTCGATCAGGGTGCTCTTGCCGGCGCCTGGAATACCTGTGATGCCCATGCGGATTGACTGGCCGCTATGGGGCAGGAGTTCGGCCAGCAAGGCGCTGGCAGCCTGCCGATGGTCCCCGGCGCTGCTCTCGACCAGGGTGATGGCCCGCGCCAGTGACCCGCGATCGCCGGCGAGCACGCCGGCGGCGAGACTGCCGGCTGCGTCCCCGTCCCGCTCAGTTGCCCTGGGTGACATGTTGCAGGTGTCGTTCGTTCAACTGCGCCAGGATTTCCTGTGCCGCGTGTGGAATGACAGTGCCGGGGCCAAAGATTGCCGCGGCACCGGAATCGCGCAGGAGACTGTGGTCCTGGCGGGGAATGACTCCGCCGATGACCACCATCACGTCCGGGCGACCCATGGCAGCCAGTTCTTCCACGAGTTGGGGCAGCAATGTCCTGTGTCCGCCGGCCAGGGAACTGATGCCCACGATGTGCACGTCGTTTTCCACCGCCTGACGGGCGACTTCCTGCGGCATCTGAAACAGGGGCCCGACGTCGACGTCGAAGCCCAGGTCGGCAAAGGCGCTGGCGATGACGCGGGCGCCACGGTCATGGCCGTCCTGACCGATTTTCGCTATCAGGATGCGCGGCCGGCGTCCTGCGGCGCGTTCAAAGGCGGCGCATAGCTCCCTGGTCCGCGCAATGTCCTGACTTTCGCCCCAGGCCAGGCTGTAAATCCCGGACACCGTCTGTACCGGCGCTTCATGCCGCCCCCACACTTTTTCCAGCGCCAGCGAAATCTCTCCCAGCGATGCGCGGGCCCTGGCCGCCGCCACGGCCAGTTCCAGCAGATTCCCTGCGCCATCTTCCGCGCAGCGCGTCAGGGCGTTTAGCGCTGCGTTGACCTGTTCTTCGTTGCGCCCGGCGCGCAACTGCCGCAGGCGTTCCACCTGGGCTGCGCGGACGGCGCTGTTGTCCACGTCCAGGATCGCCAGGTCGCTGTCCTGATCCCTGCGCCAGCGGTTCACGCCCACAATGATCTCCTGCCCGGAATCGATGCGGGCCTGGCGGCGGGCGGCGGCTTCCTCGATGCGCATGCGCGGCAGACCCTCGCTGATGGCTGCGGCCATCCCGCCCAGGGCCTCGATTTCCTCAATGTGCGTCCAGGCGCGCTGCAACAGGTCCCCGGTCAGTTTCTCCAGGGTGAAGGAACCGCCCAGGGGATCGACCACCCGCGTCAGACCGCTTTCGTGTTGCAGTACCAGTTGCGTGTTGCGGGCGATGCGGGCCGAAAAGTCCGTGGGCAGGGCGATCGCCTCGTCAAGCGCATTCGTGTGCAGCGACTGGGTACCGCCCAGCACGGCGGCCAGGGCCTCGATGCAGGTGCGCGTCACGTTGTTGAAGGGGTCCTGCGCCGTGAGGCTCCAGCCCGAGGTCTGACAGTGCGCGCGCAGGGCCAGCGACCTTGGATTGGCGGGATCGAAGCGACGGATCAGTTTGGCCCACAGCACTCGCGCTGCCCGCAGTTTGGCGATTTCCATGAAAAAGTTGAGGCCGATGCCCCAGAAGAAAGACAGGCGCGGCGCAAAGTCGTCGATCTTCAGCCCGGCGCTCAATCCCGTCCGCAGGTATTCCAGACCGTCGGCGAGGGTATAGGCCAGCTCAAGATCGGCGGGCGCGCCGGCCTCCTGCATGTGATAGCCGGAGATGCTGATGCTGTTGAAGCGGGGCATGTGCTGCGCGCACCAGGCGAAGATATCCGCGATGATGCGCATGGAAGGCGCCGGCGGATAGATGTAGGTGTTGCGCACCATGTATTCCTTGAGGATGTCGTTCTGGATGGTCCCCGTCAGTGCCTTTGCGGGGAGGCCCTGTTCTTCCGCCGTGGCGATGAAGAAGGCCAGCACCGGCAACACGGCGCCGTTCATGGTCATCGAAACGGAGCAACGGTCCAGCGGGATGCCCTGCAGCAGGCGCTGCATGTCCGGTAGCGAACTGATGGCGACGCCCGCCATGCCGACGTCTCCGCTTACGCGGGGGTGGTCCGAATCGTAGCCACGATGTGTGGCCAGATCAAAGGCGATGGACAAGCCGCGTTGCCCCGCCGCCAGATTGCGGCGGTAGAAGGCGTTGCTTTCCTCGGCGGTGGAAAAGCCCGCATACTGGCGAATCGTCCAGGGCCGCTGTGCATACATCGTGGGGTAGGGGCCGCGCAGAAAGGGCGGAATCCCTGCGCTGAAACCCAGGTGTGTCGCGTCCTCAATGTCGGCGCTGCTGCAAAGCGCCGGCAGGTCGATGCCTTCAGGCGTGTGCCAGACAGAGGTGCCGGCCGCCGCCGCCGCCGGTCCTGTCTTCCGATCAGCCCGGTAGGGAATCCTGGTGAAGTCCGGGCCGCTGCTCACGCTGTGATCCCTGCGTGACGCTGCAGTGCCTGATTCATCGCCAGACAGTCGGAAGCGAGATGCACAAAGTCGTCGATGCCGGCCTCGCGCAACGCAGGTTCCGCGCCTGGCTCCGGCCGTCCGGCGATGTAAACGAGCGTATCCGGGCATTCAGCCCTGATTCGCTGACAAAAGGGCCCTGCCAACGCCGCATATTCGGCATCTCGGGCGCACAGCACGACCAGTGACGCTGCGCTGGCGCAGGCGTCTTTGGCTGCCACTTCCGGCTGTTCCTGCACAGCGCCGTCAATGCATTCGAAGCCACCTGCCTGAAAGAAATCGCTGACGAAGCTGGCCCGGGCATGCAACCTTGCGGCATCGCCACAGAGCGCCAGGTAGACGCGCGCGGATTGACCGCCCTTTCTTCGGTGTTCCGAGGCAGCGGCACGCAAGGTCTCCCAGGGCGAGGCCAGTCGCTGACTGCGTAACGCCGTAACGGTGGTGGCGCGGGTCTGGTTTCCCGGCAGCGCATTGGCCAGTTGTGTCAGCGAGGCCCCATCCTGCGCGGCGTCCAGCAGGATGTCAAACTGCCCCAGGCCTCTCGTCCGGAGCGCCGGCGTGGCCAGGGCCGGCGCCGTCTCATGCGGCAGTCGGGTCGCTTGTGCCTTGCCAGGAGTCATGACGCTGGCCTGGGGCGTGAATTCATTCCCGGCCGCATATCTGTTGCTGCCTGTCAGGATATCCTGCCGCCGCGCATGGCGCCGGGTACGGCGCTGCGCAACGGCGCAGATATCGCGCTGGATGCTGCCTGCCTGCAGGGCAGCGAGCAGCCCTCCCTGCGCCTCAATATCCTGAAACGCGCGCCACGCCTCCCGCGCCAGCCAGTCGGTCAGTACTTCCAGGGTCCAGGAACCGCCGGCCGGGTCCTGCAGCCTGTCGAGTCCGGCCTCGTGCTTCAGGATGAGTTGCTGGTTACGGGCCAGACGGCGCGCCCGGTCGTCCGCTTTCCCGTTTGAAGTATCGTGAGGATCGACCCGCAAGCTGTCGCAGCCACCGATGATCGCGATCAGGGCTTCAAATGTGCTGCGCAGCATGTTGCTCCAGGGGTCCAGCCCGGACTTGTTGCGTCGGCCCGTTTTCGCGTGTAGCGTGAGTCCTCTTGCTTCCGGCGAAGCGCCAAATGCTTCTGTCACCTGCGACCAGAGCAAGCGCGCAGCGCGCAATTTGGCCAGTTCCATCAGCAAGTCGCTGCCGATCGCCAGTGAGAGTGACAGGCGGGGCGCGACGTCATCAATGGCGAGGCCCCTGGCGTGCATGGCGCGCAGGGTGGCCGTGGCGTTCGCCAGTGAGCAGGCCAGCTCCTGCACGGCGTTGGCGCCGGCTTCATGCCATACGCAGCCGTCCAGGAAAATGGCGTTGAGCCCTGGCAGGTGCTGAATGCACCAGGCGAGCCAGAGCGCCTGTTCGTCGTACAGGGCTTCCGCTGAAGCCGGCAGGGAACCGGTGGCCGCCAGCCAGCCGAGCGGGTCCGCGCCGAGGGAGCCGCGCAGGGCGCCGTAGTCAACGTCATGCTCGCTCAGGCCGGCCAGCAGCAGGGCCGGCAGTGGCAGACTGCGGGCGCCGCAGTGCAGCAGCAGCGGTGTACGCTCCAGTGCGATGTCTTGCAGCAGCGTGGCGCAGTCTGTGGCGCTCGTCAGGGAAGTGCCGCCAGGTCCGCCGGACGCGGACGACGCCGCAACACCGGGTTGACACAACAGCGTCGCCATATCCGGCGTAATTTCTATCGCCGTGGCGCCCTGTTTGACTCCTTCAGCCAGATCCCGGTTGGCGTCGTGAGGATCGCCTTTGTCGCTGGCCTGAACGATTTCCCAGGGGCGAGGCTGAGGTGCTGCCTTTCCCGTGCCGGGCGCTGTGTGCGGCAGGGGACGCTGAAACCGCAGGTCTGCGCAGTGTTCAGCGTCGTAAAGGGGTTGCAGCCTTAACCCTTCGTACGTTTCCGTTGCAAGGGACTCCAGCGACGCGGCGTCCGGCAACAGCGCCTCCGCGGCTGCCTGCCAGTCGGTATGTGTTGCCGGCGGAAACTCGTCAAACCGGAGTTGGCTGGGCTGAACGGGCGCGGCCATATTCTTCCCTCGTCACCCAGAAGTATAGCGAGGGCGCAAGCCCGAAGCATCCCGGGAGGGGTAGCAAGGGCGTAGCCCGCCGCATCCCATGGGATAGCAAGGGCGTAGCCCGCCGCATGCCAGAGGCACCATTGCGTGTCCCTGTGGGGTAGCGAGGACGCAAGTCCGAAGCACACCAACGGTGCCACATCGTGTCCCGCAGGGATAGCAAGGGCGTGGCCCGCCGCACGCCGCAGGGATAGCGTTGAGCAGGGAGGGAGGGTTGGTCAGGGGTTTTTCTTGAGGAACAGGGCGCGGGCGATCAGAGCAATTCCTTTACGCTGCGTCCCTGTCTGGCCATGAATTCCTGCAGACCGATCTTGTCGATGGTGCGCAATTCCCTGGCGGTCACGCGTACACGCACAAAACGCTCCAGCTCGGGGACCCAGAGGCGCTTGTTCTGGTAATTGGGCCTGAATTGCCGACGCGTGGCCTTGAGCGAGTGGCTGCGGTTGTTGCCAAACTGGGGCTTGATCGTCGAAATGCTGCGTCTGCTGGCCATGGCCACGTTCCTTCTGCGCAAAATCGCCCGCCAGTATAGTGTGGCGTGGGCGGTCGTCAAGCCTCAATCCATGCCCAGGTAGGCCTTCTGCACGACCGGGTTCTCTCTCAAACTGGCGGCGTCATCGCTGAGCACGATGTTGCCTGACTGCAGCACGTACCCGCGGTGGGCGACCCCCAGCGCCATCTGCGCGTTCTGCTCCACCAGCAGGATGGTCGTTCCCTCGCTGTTGATGCGCTTGATGGTGTCGAAGATGGTCTCGACCAGAACCGGCGCCAGTCCCATCGAGGGTTCGTCCATCAGGAGCAGGGAAGGGCGCGACATCAGCGCCCGCGCCGTGGCCAGCATCTGCTGTTCCCCGCCACTCATCGTCCCGGCCAGTTGATTGCTGCGCTCACCCAGGCGCGGAAAGAGATTGAAGGCGTGGTCGATGTCTGCGGCGATTTCCCTGCGGTCACTGCGATGCCAGGCGCCCATTTCCAGGTTTTCAGTCACACTCAACCTGGCGAATACGCGCCGGCCTTCGGGCACCATGGCCACGCCCAGGCCGACGAGTTCATGGGCCGCCCGCCGCTGGAGGTCCTCGCCACGAAAAAGAATGTGGCCGGCGCGCGCGCGCATCAGGCCACTGATCGTTCGCAACGTAGTGCTCTTGCCGGCGCCGTTGCTGCCGATGAGCGTGACAATTTCGCCTTCATCCACCTGCAGCGACACGCCCTTGAGGGCGTGAATGTTGCCGTAGCTGGCGTGGACGTCCTCCAGCGAGAGCAGGGGAGGTGTAGCCGGGGCTTCATTCATTGCGTCGCGTTCCCCGCAGCACCGCGGCCCAGATAGGCCTCGATCACGTCCGGGTTGTTCTGGATTTCCTGCGGCTCCCCCTCGGCGATTTTCCTGCCATGATCGAGGACCGTAATGTGCTCGGAGATGCCCATCACCACGCGCATGTCGTGCTCGATCAGCATGAGCGTGATGTCCAGGTCATCGCGCAACTTGCGAATAAACGCCGTCGTCTCGGCAGTTTCGCGCGGATTCATGCCGGCGGTTGGCTCGTCCAGCAACAGCAACTTTGGTCGGCTGGCCAGTGCGCGCGCAATTTCCAGGCGGCGCTGATCGCCGTAGGAAAGGTTGTCGGCGATCAGGTCGCCCTTGCCCTGCAGGCCAACAAACTGCAGCAGTTGGCGACCCTCTTCCTCGGAATCCCGGTTTTCCCGCTTGGTGCCCGCTGTGCCGAGAATGGCGCCAATCCAGGTGGAGCGCAGATGCGCCTCCTGACCCACCATGATGTTCTCGATGACGGTCATGTGATTGAAGAGACGAATGTTCTGGTAGGTACGGGCGATGCCGGCGCGGGCGATCTGGTCGGTGCTGCGCCCGTCCAGGCGGCGGCCGTCGAAGAGCAATTCGCCGTCATCGATGGGGTAAAAGCCCGTCACGCAATTGAAGAAGGTCGTTTTGCCGGCGCCGTTGGGGCCGATGATGCTGGCGATGGCGCCGTGTTGAATTTCAAAATCCAGGCTGTCCACGGCGACCAGGCCGCCGAAATTCTTGCACAGGCCGCGCGCGCTCAGGACGACGTCGTTCATGCTGCCCGCTCCCCGACCGGCAGGGTTGCGGCGGCGCTGCCACGTCTCACCTCCCGTTTGTAGACCGCCGAGGGCCAGAGTCCCTCCGGCCGGGCCAGCATCATGGTGACCATCAGCGTGCCATAGAGCAGGAGGCGGAACTCGTCAAACTCTCGCAGCAACTCCGGCAGGCCGACGAGGAACAGGGCGCCCACGATGATGCCGGGCAGACTGCCGAGGCCACCGATAATGATCAGGCTGAGCACATTGACCGACACGAGCAGGTTGAAGCTGGTGGGGAAAATCGTGCCCAGCTTGGCCGCGAAGATCGCGCCCGCCACGCCACCGGTGGCCGCGCTGATGGTGAAGGCCAGCAGCTTGGAGCGCGCCGTGTTGATGCCCATGGCAGAAGCCACGTCCTCGTCTTCACGGATGGCCATCCACTGGCGGCCCGTGCGCGAGTTGTTGAGGCGTGAGGAGACGAACACCGCCAGCAGGCAGGCTCCCAGAATGATGTAATACAGTCGTTGCGGGCCGATCAGTTCAGCGCCGAAGAAGTTTGGCGGCGGGATGAAGAGCACTCCCTGGGCGCCGCCAATAATTGGCTTCAACCAGTCGGATAGCGCCAGCAGGCGGATGATTTCGCCGAAGCCAAGGGTGGCGATGGCCAGGTAATCGCCGCGCATGCGCAGGACGGGCAGGGCCAGGATGAAGCCGGTGAACATGGCGACCAGCAGGCTGACGGGCAACACCAGCCAGAAATTGAAGAAGGTGACGCCCAGCTTGCTCTCAATGCCCAAAACTCCGGTGGAGGTCAACACGCCCATGGTATAGGCGCCGACGGCGAAGTTGGTCACATAGCCGAGGTCAAACAGGCCGGCCAGGCCAACGGCAATGTTGAGCCCGAGTCCCATCAGGATATAGAGGCCGATGTTGGTGAGTACGTCGCTGATCGCCGAGCCGACCAGCAGGGGCAGCAGCAACAGAAGAACGCCCAGACCACCCAGACGGGTGTACTGCAGGGCCCGTGAAGGCTCACCCGCCTGCTCCTGCCTTCGCACCCTGTACCAGGACCAGAAGAGGTCCGACACGAACACGACGACGAAGAGCAGGGCCGCCGGTTCCGGCTTCAGTGTATCCCGCCGCAGGAACCAGGAGAGCGCCTCGCGCTCCAGAAACTGCGACAGCAATTGACGCACAAGTTCGCCCAGAATCCCCGCGCCCAGCATCCACGCCAGGGCGCTTAGCAGGGCATGTCTCAGGCGGTCCGGGACGAGCAGGATGCCGGCGCCCACAACGCCGGCAATTCCGAGCGTGACCAACAGCATGAGAGCGCCGGCGATCAGGGTCTCACTGTCAAAGCTGATCAGGCGCACCAGGTCACGATCGACGTTGATCAACACTGGCCTGAGATTGAAGAGCGAATTGACCAGCAACAGGGCCAATAGTGGCAGGCTGGCCGCCAGACCGGGCACGAGACCGCGCAACAGCAACTGCGCAGAATTGCCCTGTTGTACCTTACGCGCGCTTAGCCAACCCGCAATGACTGCCGGCGCGACCAGCAGCAACTGACCCAGCGTAAAGGAGTTGCGCACGACCTCGCGCTCGTCAAAGGCCACCAGCATGCCAATCAGAGACGTGTAGAGCGTTACGCCGCCGGCGATCAGGCCGGTCCGCACCAGGGGACGCCAGTTCATGGAGGAGGGGGACATGTCAGGCTTTCTCCGCGGAAAGTCGCTCACCGAGGATGCCCTGCGGGCGGAAGATGAGGACCAGCACCAGCATGGTGAAGGCGATGACGTCCTTCAACTGGTTGGCGCTGGGGATGCCCAGACCATTGAGCACCAGATTGGGGCCGATGGCCTCGATGACGCCCAGAAACAGGCCGCCCAGCATGGCGCCCGGGATATTGCCAATGCCGCCCAGCACGGCCGCGGTAAAGGCCTTGATGCCGGGGAAGAAGCCCATAAAGAAATTGACGCCCTGGGGCCGGAAAAGACCGTTGATCACGCCCGCCGCGCCGGCCAGCGCGCCGCCGACGGCGAAGGTGAAGACGATGATGAGATCAATGTTGACGCCCATTAACGTGGCGACTTCCTTGTCTTCCGAGACGGCGCGCATGGCCTTGCCGATGCGGGTGCGTTCGACCAGCCAGTACAGGCTGATCATCAGGGCAATGGCCGCGACGAACACGAATACCTGCACGATCGGGATGTTGAGCGGGCCAACCGCAAAGGTGCCGCGCAGGATCGCCACCGCCGGATAGGCCTTGAAGCCCGAGCCGAACAGGCCGCGAAAGGTGTACTGAATGAAAAAGGAAGCGCCGATGGCGGTAATAAGCGGAACCAGCCGGGGCGCATTGCGCAGGGGCCGGTAGGCGATGCGTTCCAGCAACACGGCCACGGTCATGGAGACCAGGGCGGCAAAGCCCATCATGATGATGATGGCCAGCAGTGGATGGCCGTCCAGCAAGCCGGACTGGCGGAAGGCCATCGCCAGGAAGACAGTAGTGAAGGCGCCGGCCATGAAGACATCGCCATGGGCGAAGTTGATCATGCGCAGGATGCCGTATACCAGCGTGTACCCCAGGGCGATCAGAGCGTAGATACTGCCCTGGGCCAGGCCGGCGATAAACAGCGCCACCCACTGGGCAATGGTGAAACGACCGGAGAGCAGGGTATTGGCGGCGCCGATGACGACCAGGGCCAGAATGATTATTCGCAGGGCGCTGATGATCAGGTCAACGCCATGGTGGCCATCCGGCAGGGACAGCCCGAAGCGTTTGCTTCTGTCAGAGGCCTGAATGCGGGTCACGGAGTTTCCTGATTACGGACAGGCCGGCAATCCATGTGATTGCCGGCCTGCAATGTTATGCGAAAGGACAGTTAGCCGCCAGGACTACATATCGTCCATCATGGCTTCTGCCTTGGACCAGATGACTTCCGGCGGCCAGTTGCCTTCGTTGACCTCGGCCTCGGTGATGAGGTACATGCCGAGGGCCTCGCCGGTGGCGCAATCGCCGGTCTCGTTGCAGGTAAGGATGCCGGTCAGGCCTTCATGCTCCGCGGTCGCCGAGACGGCATCGCGCAAGGCCTGTCGGCCGATTACCACCGACCCGTCATCCTGTTCGACAGCCACTTCCTCAATGGCATTCAGCAGGATGTTGGCCGCGTCATAGGCATGGGCGTGGAAACCACTGGGCGGCGCACCACCGAATTCCTCGTCCCATTCCGCCAGGAATGCCGAATAGACTTCGCTGGACAGGTAGGGCCCGGACAGATACATGCCAATGGCTGCGTCACCGGTCGCTTCCGGGAAGCCGTTGACCAGCAGACCGTCCGCGCCCATGAGGATGGTGTCCTCAAGGCCAGGGATGTTTTGCGACTGGGCTGCCACGAAGTTGCCTTCAGGTTCAAAGATCGGGAAGTAGAGCACGTCCGGCGGGTTGGTGGCGATTTCGGTCAGGATGGCCGTCATGTCGGTGTCACCCTTGTTGACCGCGCCCTGGAAGACCACTTCGCCACCTTGCTCGGCGAAGGTGCGGGCCATAACCGCCTGCAGCCCGTCTGTATAGGGATCGCCATCATGAATCGTGGCTGCCGTGGCGGCGCCAAGTTCATTGAGCGCGTACTCCGCAGCCATCGCGCCCTGAAATTCATCGTTGTGGGCGGTGCGGTAGTAGCCAGGCTGCCAAAGGCCGCCGGCCTCCATGTCTGCGTTGGTCAGGGCCGGTGAGGTGTTGGATGGCGAAATCATCAGCATGCCGGCAGCGCTGATGACCGGCAGGGCGGATGCAGCCGCACCGGAGCAACTCGTGCCAACCACGCCAAGGATTTGCTCGTCAGAGGCGATCTTCTGTGCAGCCGTCTGACCACCTTCAGCACTGCAGAGGCTGTCTTCCGTAACCAGTTCGATTTCGCGACCAAGCGCTGTCCGGTCGCGCCGGTTGAGGGCGATTTCAACACCGCCAACAGAGTCCTCGCCGAGGAATGCGACCGGACCTGAAAGCGCCGACATCACGCCAATCGTCACCGGGTCGTCCGCGGCCAGCACGACACAGCCAATTTCGTCCATGCAATGGCCATCTGCATGGACTCCGACGGCGAACATCAGCAGAAACACGAAGATGAACAATAGCTTCCTGTGCATGATTTTCTCCTTACTCAACCTCTATAGCGGAGCGTTGGCCAGATCCTATCGCCTTTTTTCCATTGTGGCAAAAGCGTTGACCGGCAGGGTTAGCCGGATTCCCCGTCACCCGGTTTCCAGAGAATGGTTGGCGGCCACTGACCCTCGAACACCTCGGCTTCGGTGATCTGGAACACCACCATGGATTCAACGGCGCCACAGTCGCCCGTGGGGCTGCAACTGAGGGAGCCGGTCAGGCCCTCGAAGTCCCGGTAATTGGTAAAGACATCGCGCAGGGCCTGTCTGCCGATAAGGGTGGTGCCGTCCTCACCGGTGATGGCTATCTCCTCCAGCGCATCCAGCAGCATGTTGGTGGCATCAAAGGCGTGAGCATGGAAACCGCTGGGTGGCGCTTCGCCAAATTCGGCGTACCACAACTCGAGAAAGGCCTCATAGGGCTCGCCGGTTACCGCCGGGCCGGTCAACATCACGCCCAAAGCGGCCTCGCCCGAGTCAATCGGGAAGCCTTCCACCAGCAACGCATCGGCGGTCAGCATGATGGTTTCTTCCAGGCCGGGAATGAATTTCGCCTGGGCAACCAGGTAATCGCCTTCCGGCTGGAAAATCGGGAAGAACAACACGTCCGGCGGGTTGGCGGCGATATTGGTCAAAATGGCGGACATGTCCGTATCGCCGACGTTGACGGCCCCGCTGAAGATCACCTCGCCGCCAAGCTCCGTAAAGTTCCTCTCCATGGCCAGCGCCAGGTCGAAGGCGTAATTGCTGCCATCGTGGATGGTCGCGAGTGTGCGGGCTTCCAGTTCCTCCCAGGCGAACCGGGCGGCTACCGCGCCTTCCAGCAGGTTGTTGTACACCGTGCGGAAAAAGCCCGGCATCCAGACGCCGCCGGTATCACGGTCCGGGTTCGTCAGTGCCGATGACGTCGTGGTTGGAGAAAGAAGCAGAAAACCGGCGTTGCTGGCGATCGGGATCGCCGGCACGCCCGCGCTGGAACAGTTGGGGCCGATGATGGCCACGACCTGCGGATCGGAGACCAGACGCTGGGCAGCCGTCTGACCGCCTTCCGGGTTGCACAGGCTGTCTTCACCGATCAATTCGATTTCCCGTCCCAGCACCATGCCATCGCGCTGCTCTACGGCGATCTCGATGCCACCCAGCGAGTCGTCACCAAAAAAGGCGGTCGGTCCGGATACCGTCAGCATCCAGGCGATCGTCACCGGGTCGTCCGGGCCGATCGTCACGCAACCAATGGCATCTTCACAAACCGGTTCCTGGGCTGTGGCAGTCCCGCTAATGACAATCAGACACAACAAAAGAATGAGGGTGCTGGGAAACTGGCGCAACATGACAATCTCCTTTTCCTCGGTCGGAAGACAGCGGGCTGTGCCGAAACGAACTGCCGGGGCGGCGACCGTGTTCCGCAAGCGGAGCCGGCTACCAATTCTGGCCGGCGCCGGTCAGCAACGGCCACCCCTGCTGGTGTTGCCTGCCAACGGACTTTAACATTTTCTTTGGTTTAACGGCAAACTGCTCTCAGGAATCCTCCACCAGCGATCCTGTTGCCGGCGTCCAGACTGGCAGGGGAGGCCAGTTCCCTTCAAAGACCTCTGCCTCACCGATGCGGAAGACGCCAATCGCCTCACCCGTCGCGCAGTCGCCGGTGGGGGAACAGGCCAGTGAGCCGGTGATGCCGACAAAATCACTGGTTGCAGTTATGACATCGCGCAAGGCCTGACGGCCGACCAGGACGGTGCCGTCCTCGCCGACCTGCGCAACCGCCTCAATGGCGTCCAGCAACAGGTTGGTGGTGTCGTAGGCGTGCGCGTGAAAGCCGCCAGGCGGTTCCGTGCCGTAGCGTAGCTGCCATTGCCTGAGTAATTCTGTGTAGGCCTCGCCTTCGATATTGGGTCCAAACAGGATGACGCCCAGCGCAGCCTCACCGGTGGCCTCCACGAAGCCGGGCGTAAGCAGGTTGTCCGAGCCCATCAAAATGCTGTTCTCAAGTCCGGGCACGTCCTGTGCCTGGACCACCAGGAAGTCCCCTTCAGGCTGGAAGATGGGGAAGAAGAGCAAATCAGGCGCATGGGAGGCGATTTCGGTCAGCACGGCGGTCATGTCGGTGTCGCCGACGTTAACTGCGCCCTGGTAGACGACTTCACCGCCCAGTTCACTGAAGGTGCCGGTCAGGGCGTCTTGCAGGTCGTGGGCGAAGGTGCTGCCATCGTGAATGGTGGCCACGGTCTGCGCGTCCAGCACTTCCCTTGCATAGCGCGCGGCGATCCTGCCCTGCAGGGCATTGGTGTGAATGGTGCGATAAAAGCCCGGCATCCAGGTGCCGCCACTGTCCCGGTCGGGATTGGTCAGGGTAGAGGAGACGGCCGTGGGCGTCATCAGCACGAAGCCGGCGCGACTGACAATCGGGATAGCCGCCTCCGAGGCGCTGGAGCAGTTGGGGCCAATGATGGCCAGAATGTGCTCACTGGCGACCAGGCGTTGCGCCGCCAGCTGACCTCCCTCGGGCGTGCACTGGCTGTCCTCACCGACCAACTCGATTTCGCGGCCCAGCAGCATACCGTCACGTTGCTCGATGGCCAGTTCGATGCCGCCCAGCGAGTCCTCGCCGAAAAAGGAATTGGCCCCGGAAACGACCAGCATCCAGGCGATCGTCACCGGATCGTCCGGGCCAATGGTCACGCAAGCAATTTCATCGTCACAGACCAGTCCTTCAGCCGTGGCTGTGCCAAACCCAACGACCAGACAAAACAACAGCATGAGTACGCAGGATAACTGGCGGAACATGTCACTTGCCTCTTCACTTTTGGCTGACGCGGGAGCGCAGCGCAAAACTGTTGACGGCAGATCAAGGTTGCGTGGATTGGCTGGTCGCGAAGTCAGACAGTGTCCAGGGTCAACCGTCATCACCAAGCGCTTCAGAGATCGACTGCGCCTGGACTTTAACGTTTTCTTCAGGTTTTGGCAAGTGTTCTACAGGTCTTCTACCAGCGACCCTGTTGCCGGCGTCCACACAAGCAGGGGAGGCCAGTTCCCTTCAAAGACCTCTGCCTCGCCGATGCGGAAGACGCCGATCGCTTCACCCGTCGCGCAGTCGCCGGTGGGGGAACAGGCCAGTGAGCCCGTGATGCCATCAAATTCGCTGGTGGCGGCGATGGCTGCGCGCAGCGCGTCCCGTCCAACAATCACCTCGCCGTCGTCAGTCTCACGCGCAACTGCCTCGATGGCATCCAGCAAAATGTTGGTCGCGTCATATGCGTGGGCGTGGTAGGAGCCGGGCGGCGTGGTGCCGAACATGTCGACCCAGTCCTCCAGGAAACTTTCATATTCTGCACCGGCGACGGCCGGGCCGGAGAGCATCATGCCGATGGCGCCCTCACCGGAATTGTAGGGAAAGCTGGCGACCATCAACCCGCCGGCGCTCATTAACTGCGTCCCTTCCAGGCCGGTTATCGTCCGCACCTGGGCGGCGATGAAACTGCCCTCCGGCTCAAAAATGGGGAAGTACAGAATATCCGGCGGGTCGGCGGCGATTTCCGTAAGGATGGCGGTCATGTCCGTGTCGCCAACGTTGATGGACCCTTCATACACCAGGCGGCCGCCATTTTCGACAAAGCTTTCAGCCATCACGCGTTGCAGGTTTTCTGCGTACACGCTGCCATCATGAACGGTCGCCACGGTGCCGGCGCCAAGTTCCTGCACGGCGAAATCTGCCGTCACCTCACCCAGCAGGAGATCGTTCTGGGAGGTACGGAAGTAGCCCGGCTGCCAGACGCCGCCGGCATCGCGGTCAGCTTCCGTCAGTCCTGGCGTCGTGTTTGAGGGCGAAATCATCACGTAGCCGGCCCGGCTGATGATGGGCAGGGCGGCGACGGCTGCACTGGAACAGCTGGTGCCGATGATGCCCAGCACCTGCCCGTCCGCCACAAGGTTTTCGGCAGCGGTCTGGCCGCCTTCCGGCGTGCACAGACTGTCTTCACCGAGCAGTTCCAGTTCACGGCCCAGCAGCCGGTTATCGCGGGCCGCCATGGCCAGTTCAACGCCTCCGAGGGCATCCTCACCCAGGAAGGTGACAGCCCCGGAAGTGGCCAGCATGTAGCCGATGGTGACCGGTTCATCCGGCCCGATAATCACGCAGCCGATCGCATCTTCACAGACTGGCTCGCCGGCCACAACGCTTCCCGCCAGCAGGACGAACGCCATCACAGCGCAAACGCGTATCAGTAACATTGCTCACCTCTACGGATCCGGACGACACCTGAAACACGGAAGGCCTGTACGGTCAGCAGCGATTTGTGACAGTGCTGTGGCGGCCTTTCCTGATATTCCGAACCGGCGTGCAACTCTCTGCCCGTCAGTTTCTGTGAACGGTCAATATCACGTTGCCGGCGGGCGAAACGACCCGGGAGAGCGTACCATCCGGCCAGTGTATTTCCAGGCTCTCCAGCGTCGCTTCTGCCGGGAAGCCGAAATGGACCCGCGCCGGATCGCCCGACAGATAGCCGCTGGCCGCCTTGATCTCCCGCGACAGGCTGCCGGCAGAACTGTGCAGCACCAGCCGCGCGCCGATGGCCTGGGGATTGCCACTCCCTGAATGCCGCAGGTCCACCTGCAGGCTGTCACCACCGCAGAGGCGGTTTTCCAGCAGCAGGGCCGGCGTCCGCAAATTGTTGACGACCATGTCCAGGTCACCGTCGTTGTCGAGGTCCGCCATGCTCAGTCCGCGACCGCTGGCGCTGGCCTGCAGACCCCAGTCCGGCATCCTGACAAAGGCGCCCGTACCGTCGTTATGAAACGCCTGATTCTCCTCGATCAACTCGCCGGCCGGCAGGTGACCGAAGATGGTGCTTTCGATCATGCCGTTGACCACGTAGAGGTCAAGATAGCCGTCCTGGTCCAGGTCGCCAAACTTGCCAGACCAACTCCAGCCGGTGGCATCGATGCCTGCCTCAACTGCTACGTTGGTATCGAAGCCCTGCAGGACGTTCTCCATGATCTGGGGATCACCTTCTTCATGGGGCATGTCCATCATGGACGTCATGACCGGTTCCCAGGCCGCCATGGTTGTCTCGTCGGAGGCGTAGGGTTTCATGTCAGTGGAAAACAGCTCGAGACGGCTGTCATTGTCAAGGTCGGCGCTGTCGAAGCTCATCGTGCTGTGGCTCATGCTGTCAAAGGGCCACAGCGCACGCCAGGCGCCGTCGCTGCGCGTCCAGGAGTAGTCCGGCACTGCGAAGTCATTGCCAACCAGGATTTCCGGCCGGCCGTCGCCGTTGATGTCGCTCAGCAACAGCGCCAGCGCCTGGGCCTCGTCGGCCAGACGTTCCGTGACAAAGGCCGATCCGGTGTTCTCGTAGACGTAGACGCCGGCGATCTGGCTGTCCAGGAAGCCGGCGCCGAGCAGGATGAGCAATTCGGCATCGTAGGTGCCACCCACGAGGTCGAGGTCGCCATCCTGGTCGACGTCCGCCCAGTTGATCGAATACAGCGGTTCGGCAATGCCGGGCATGACCTCCTGCGAGAACTGGCGACCGCCCTGATTGACCCACAAATTGGGGGCGCTGGCCACTCGCGAGAACACGATGTCCTGCCAGCCATCGGCGTCCAGGTCGACGATCGTCACGGCGCGCGTGTTCCCGTCACCCAGTTGGGCCGGCTCAAAAGCCAGGGAACCCTGATTCCAGAGGATGCTGTTCGCGCCACCATGGTTGGCCAGCACGATGTCCAGCAAGCCGTCGTTGTCGAGGTCGTTGATACCGACGCCGCTGCCGTTGGCTTCAAACATGCGCACTTCTTCCCCACCTGGCACCGTGGTGGTGTGGGGCAGGGTGTGGGTAACGAAAACATCTTCACAGGCCGCTGCAACTGCCAGCGGCGTTTCGCTGACTTCAGTGGTCTCGGCCAGGGTGGGTGAAACCACCAGCAGCAGGCTGATGCCTGCCAGCAAAATCGTCTTCATCTTTCCGGCCTTTCACAATAACTGGTTGTAGCCACGGCAAACTTACCCTGGACTGCCGGACTTGCCACAATCCGCGGTGAAGGCCTGTGGCCGGCGAGGATCATCTGTCAGATGGTGACCGCTTCGCGTCGGCAGGTCCCTGGTCGAAAGTGGAAGGGTCAGCGACCGCCCATACCGGTGATGGTAATGCCCCGGATGAACCACTTCTGCGCCATCACGTAGACGATCAGGATCGGCAACATGGCTGTCACCGCGCCGGCCATCAGCAGTTCCCAACGGGTGTTGAACTGGCCCTGGAACTTGGACAGACCCACCGGGATGGTGCGCATCTCGTCACGGCTGGTGATGACCAGCGGCCACAGAAATTCGTTCCAGGTGCCCAGGAAAACGAAGATGGCGACCGCCGCGAGCGTGGTCTTGCTCATGGGCAGGACGATTTGCCACCAGATGCGGAACGAGGAGGCGCCGTCAATGCGGGCGGCATCGTCCATCTCCAGCGGGATGCCGCGATAGTGCTGACGCAGAAGAAACGTGCTGAAGGCGGAAAAGGCCGGCGGGATGATCAACGCCTGATAACTGTCGTACCAGCCAAGATTGCGGACGATGATGAAGTTGGGAATGAGCAGCACGGGAAAGGGGATCATCAGGGTGGCCAGCCAGATCATGAAGAGCTTGTCGCGGCCGGTGAAGCGCAGACGGGCGAAAGCGAAGGCCGAGAGCGAGGACGTGGTCAGTTGCAGCACCACGACGCTGATGGCGATGATCAGACTGTTCAAATAGTAACGGTCGAAAGGCACGGCCGTCAGGGCGTTGGGGTAATTGTCCCAGGCGATGTTGTTGGGGATCCAGGTGGGCGGATAGGTGAAGATCTCCGGCGGATACTTGAGCGACGTGCTGAGCATCCAGAAAAAGGGCAGCAACATGACTGCGCTGCCGGCGATCAGAACGACGTGCAGCGCGACGTGGCCGCGATTCACGGGTTCGCGGACAACCTGTGGCAGATTTGGGCGGGCCCTTGCCCTGCCGCTTGCTGTTGCCATGTCAGCGTCCCCGCTCAGACTTCATAATGCACCCAGCGCTTTTGCAGGCGCAATTGAATGAACGTGACCACAAAAATGATGGCGAACAGAATCCACGCGATGGCCGTGGCCTTGCCCATGCGATAAAAGCCGCCGAAAGCGTTTTCCCAAATGTAGTAAACAATGGACAGGGTCGATTGGGGCGGCTCGCCGCCGAAGAGCACGAAGGGCTCCGCGAAAAGCTGGAAGGCCCCGATCATCTGAATGACCAGCAGGAAAAAGGTGGTCGCGCTGACCATCGGGATGGTCACGTAACGGAAACGCTGCCAGTTGCTGGCGCCGTCGACGCGGGCGGCATCGTACAGCGCTTCGGGCACGCCCTGCAGCCCGGCGAGGTAGATGACCATGGTGAAGCCGACGTTCTTCCAGATTGTCAGCAGGACGACGGCCGGTTTGGACCAGACCGCGCTGTTGATCCAGTCCGGTGGCTGGATGGGCAGGTTGTAACGTTCCGCGATGTCCCAGATGATGGAACTGATGATGCCGAAATCGCGGTTTAGCAACCACTGAAACACCAGCGCAGCCGCCACGATGTTGGTCACCACCGGCATGAAATAGATCAGGCGATAAAAGGTCATGCCGCGGAGTTGCGTGTTCAGCGCCACAGCCAGCACCAGCCCGATGACCAACTGCAGGGGAACAATGACAATCGTATAGTAAAGCGTGTTGACCAGCACGCGACTGAAAACACGGTCACGTGTCAACAGTTCGACGTAGTTGTCGAGGCCAATGAATTCAGGAGGGCCCAGCAGGTCCCATTTGGTCAAACTGACTCCCATCGACATGACGATGGGAATGAGCACAAAAATAACAAAGCCGGTGAGGCCTGGCAGCAGAAACAGCCAGGCCTCACTCTGCTGGTGGGGATTCCAGCGACCGAGGCCGGCCCGCAGCCTGAAACGCTCCATGGCGCTGACCCGGATCCCGGTATCCATTGCGTCTCTTTTCTCCAGGCTCAGGTCAGGGAGATGACTCCCTGACCTGAGTTGTGATGATTACAGCTGCCTTGCTCAGCCGCCCATCATGTCGGCGAGGTAGGCATCGACGTCGTCGCAGACGCCCGGCAGCACCTCGGCCGGGACCGCTTCTCCGGCCCAGATCTGATTCATGACCGGGCGGATGTAGTTGCCGTTGATCTCGCCATACTCGGGGAAGTAGGCGACACGACCACCCGGCTTGGCATTGCGGCCCTCAATAATGAAGGCCATGCGGTTGGCGGGCGGATCCGCCGGGTTCGCCTCGGAGCCGAGGAAGGCCTCGGACATGGCAGTGGATTCCAGCGCGGGCAGAATCTCACCGGAGGCGGTGTAGATGCCCTGGCCGCCTTCGGTGCTCTGCAGCCAGCTGAGGAAGGTCCAGGCGGATTCCTTGTCATCGCTGAGCGCGCTCATGGTCCAGGCAGCGCCACCGGCCGCGGCGGCGCGCTGGCCGTCCGCAGGGATCGGCACCGGCGCCACGTCGTAGTTCATCTCGGCGGCGTTGAAGGCCGACACACGGCTGGCATTCTGGATGATCATGGCCACCTGGCCGCTCTGGAAGACGGCGGCGTCACCGCCGGCCTGGCCCAGGTTGGCGCTGCGCATGGCATGGTTGTTGTCCATCATGCCGGCGAAGAACTCAACGGCCTCGATCGACTCGGGCGAATCGAGGATGCACTTCGTCGGGTTGCGCATGTCATCCAGCAGACCGCCATGGTTCTGCAGCACGAAGAGCGCGAACTTGCCGCCCTCCATGCCCAGCGCGTAACGTGAAACGCGGCCAGTGCCCTCGACAACCGTCAACTGCTCGGCGGCAGCCAGCAGGTCGTCCCAGGTCCATTCGTCGGTGGGGTAGTCAACGCCTACCTCATCGAAGATGTCCTTGTTGTAGTAGAGCACCTCAAGGCCGATATCGCGCGGGAAGCCCCAGATGCGACGGGTACCATCCTCGTCGTAGGTGGTGGCATACTCCAGCAGACCGGGCCAGAAGTCGGAAATGTCGTAGTCATGTTCCTCAATGTAGGGCGTCAGTTCCTCAAGGACGCCACGCGCCGCATAGCGGATGGGCGGGGAGAGGAACATGACATCGGGAATCAGCGCGCCATCACCGGCGGCCCACAGTGTATCGAGCGACGTGAAGTAGTCCGACCATGGCTGATGCCAGATCTCAATCTCGATGTCGGGGTTGGCCTCCATGAAGGCATCGGCGACGCTGGTATGGGTGGCGGCTTCTTCAGGGCTGCCCCAGAAGCCCCAGGTGACAGTGGCCTTTTCCTGGGCCGCTGCCAGGCTGCTGAACATGGCGAGCAGCACGACAACGATCAACAGACGAAACACTTTTTGCTGCACGATTGTCCTCCTGCATTACAAGCAAACTATGACGACCGGATGGTAACAGACTTCAAGCAATACGCAAACGCCTCCATCAATAGTCGGAAGGTACCGGTCCGCCGCCTGGCCGAATGTCAAAATCGTTGTTCTCGGAAGCGACGGCAGCGGCGGGCTTTACCCGACGCAACTCGGTGAAAAGCGGCGTGTTCCCTTCCCTTACGCATTTTTCCGCGTAAAGGAACAGGGCAGCTGACCAGGCCTGATCATCAAAGCCCATCGCGTGGCCGCTTTCTCCGTGCAACCATTCATTGAAGCCCCAATTGCCGCGATCTGCGCTTTGTACCAGCGCCTCAACCAGCGCGAAGAGCAAACGTTCGGCCTCGTCCTGCCAGCCATGGCTGACCAGGGCGGCGATATGGAAACCACCCACCATGGGCCAGATGCCGCCATTGTGATACTGGTGCGGCAGATTCAGGTTACGGCTGCGATAGTAATCGCGCCAGTCACTTTCGCCTGGATGTACCGGTGGGTAAATGGCTTTGGACGGGTAGGGCTCGGCGATGCCCACCTGATACATGTAGCGGAGAATGTGTTCTCGCCGGTGCCCATCGGCGATGCCGGTCAGGATGGCGAGGCAGTTGCCGAGGCTGTCGCACCATGTGCCATATTCGCGAAAGGCGACCCAGGGGAGGTAGTAGGGCCTGCTGGAAATCGTCCCAATGTTGTGATAGAGCATAAACCATTCAAGGCGGATGCCCTTCAACCGTTCCAGATGCTCGGCAAAGTGCTCGGCAACCCAGCAGCGGTCTACCCACAACAACAGATTCAAACGTTCGTGAATGTCCGCCGAGCGTATGGCCGGACAGCGTCCGGTCGCTCCTGTAACGGCCCGCATCTGCTCCCAGCCAAGCATGGCCGCGTAGTAGAGCACGTTGTCATAAAGCGTGTTGTAGCGGACGGAAACGAGGTCCATCCAGTTGCCGGCTTCCGGCACTTCCAGCAAGCCACACTCATTCATGTCCTGGTATTCAAGCCAGAGCAGCGCCCGATCTATTTCCTGCCAGTGTTCCCCAAGAAAGTCAGTGTCCTGACTGACGAGGAAATACAGCCAGTGACCGAGAATGAACCACAGGTTTGCATCCAGCGCGCCCGCGTTCTCGGTGCTGATGTAGCCGCTGTCCGGATTGACGTTTAGCGGAACGAGGCCAAGAGGGGACTGAAACTGTCCCAGCACCTCAAGACTGGCCCGGGCAGCGGCACAAAGCTGCGCGTCCTCACTGACGAGAGCGCCGAGCGACGTGATAATGCTGTCTCGCGCCCAGATTTGTGGATAGCCCGCGGCTGCGCCGGAAGCGCGAAACCCCTGACGGGTCGTGCAACGGCCCATGACCTCAAGGGCTCGCTCGCGCGCCTCTTTCAACAACCGTTCACCTGACATCGACAGTTCCGTTGGCTGTCCCTGCAGCCACAGTTTAGCGCAAGGCTGAGGCGCACGACAACAATTCCCCTGCGCTACGGGACGGTTTCGCCTTCATGGGTAAAGGCCGTGGCTTCCATGCGCAGGCGGGTGTGCCGGTTGAACCAGTGCAGGGTGCCAACAGACACGCCAAAATCAGCCAGGCTGTCTTCCGACAGACTCGCGTGGTCACTGGAATGCAGCGTGGCGACCACGTCCACCTCTCCCCGCAGCTCGCGGACCCGGCCGTAGATGCGGCGGTGATCGCCCAGAAACTCAATGCGCCGGATGTAGACTGGAAACACGAGCGTTCCGGCCGCGTCTTGCCCGCCTTGCAGGGGAGCAAGGTCTTCCGGGCGGAAACCGATTATGCAACTGTCCTTTTCGACAAGGTTCATGGGAGGCGAGCCGAGAAAGGTGGCGACGAAAGTGTCCGCGGGTCGCTGGTAAAGCTCCTGCGCCGTGCCCACCTGACGAATCCGGCCGTCGGACATGACAGCGATGCGGTCGCCAAGGCTGAGCGCGTCCTGCTGATCGTGTGTAACCAGCAATGTTGTTACGCCGAGACGGCGCTGGTAGCGACGCAGTTCGGCCCGGGCCACACTCCGCAACCCGGCATCCAGACTGGAAAGCGGCTCGTCGAACAGAAAGACACGGGGGTGGCGAACGATAGCCCGGGCGAGAGCCACCCGCTGGCGTTCACCACCTGACAGCTGTGCCGGGTAGCGCTCCAGCAAGCCATGAATATCCAGCTGCCGCGCAGCTTCGGTCACGCGGACCTGTATTTCGTCACGAGGCAGTCTTTCGTTCTGCAAGGGAAAGCCGATGTTGCTGCGCACGCTCATGTGGGGATACAGGGCATAGCTTTGAAAGACCATGGCGACCCCGCGCTTGTCCGGCGCCACGCCATTGACGACTTCATCGCCAATCTGCACCCAGCCCGCATCGGGTATATCCAGCCCGGCAATCAGGCGAAGCAGGGTGGTCTTGCCACAACCGGAAGGGCCAACCAGTACGAGCAACTCGCCATCGCGCAGGCGGAGTTGAACCTCGTCCAGGGCACAAACCTCGCCGTAGAATTTGCTCAGACCGATTGCCTCGACCTGTGCCATGCAAATATCTCCGCAGCAATTGCATTGTACCCGCTTTTTAAAGCTGGAGGGCAGGTGCACGCACCTGCCCTCACTGGTGTTATCTGTTCAGTTGCCGGGGTTGCCTAGCCCTCTTCGGATTCCTCCATGGCCATTTCCTCACCATCAGAGTCACCCAGGTCCTCAATTTCGGGAATGATGGGGTCGCCAACGTCGACCAGAGATTCATGGATGTAACCATTGACGTTGAGGCAACTGGAGAGGAGCCAGCCATCCGTGGCGGGGAGCCAGACCGTGAGGTCCTGACCGCGCGAGCAACGACCAAGGACTTCACCGTCCATGCTGGCCGCGGCACGAATAAACGCCGGTCCGGCGTTGATAACTGCCGAATGCGCTCCGGCTCCAGGACCCATCATGGTGTCCTCTTCCATCATGGAGTCGTCTTCTTCCATGGCTTCTTCTTCCATGGCTTCTTCTTCTTCCATCATGGAGTCGTCCTCTTCCATGGCTTCTTCTTCCATCATGGAATCGTCTTCCATCATGGCTTCTTCTTCCATGGCTTCTTCAGGAACGACCGCATCACCGACCTCGACCAGGGAACTGTGAATGAAGCCGGTGAGGCCGAGGCAGCTGGACGTGAGCCATTCGTCGACGGCGGGGAGCCACACAGTCAGGCCCTGACCCCGCGGGCACAGCCCGAGGATCTCACCTTCCAGACTGGCTTCGGTGCGAATACGCGCCGGGCCCTTGCTGATGACGGCCGTATATTCACCGGCAGCCGGCTCTTCCTCCATGGCCTCTTCTTCCATCATGGAGTCATCTTCCTCCATCATGGACTCTTCTTCCATGGCTTCTTCTTCCATCATGGAGTCGTCTTCCTCCATCATGGACTCTTCGTCTTCCATCATGGACTCTTCGGGCACAACCATTTCCCCGATTTCAACCAGGGAGTTGTGGATGTAACCGTTGACGCCGAGACAGCTGGATGTCAGCCACTCATCGACGGCCGGAAGCCATATGGTGAGATTCTGTCCCGTCGGGCAGCGACCAAGCGTGTCGCCATCAGGGCTGGCGTCGGCACGGATGAACGCCGGACCCGCTGTAATGACGGCCGAGTATTCACCGTCCGCCAGTGCTTCCCCATCAGACTCATCCTGAGCGAAAACTGTCTGCACGGAGAACATCGTTACCAGTAACAACAACACGAGCAGTACCCGGTACATCTTTCCTCCTTAGCCCCTTTAGCAGTAAATGCGTCGCTGCCGACACAGCAGCCACCTGTCTGACTCTTTTGACAAGCCAGAGATTCACAATGGTGATTGTACTGACCGCATCAATTATTGCAAATCAGATTCCCGATATATTCCGGGTCAATGTCCCGCGATGGCGGCTTCCCCGGCGGATATGCTACATTGCGGCATGTCTTTCCCGGGCCGGTCGCCCGCGGACAAGCCCCGGCAAATCGGGCGTGGCGCGAGCCGGCACAGGCTGCTTGCAGGGAGGTTTGGGTGCGCATTGCCGACATGAACTGGAAGCCGGATGAAGACATGTTGAAGATCTGGCAAACGGGAGTCCTGGAGACGCGGGCCCTGCTGGAAGAGGGATGGGCCGGGTGATGGCCGGGTTTGGTGGCATCTGGCCGGCGCTGGTCACACCTTCCCGCGCAGATGGCTCCCTGAACGAAACGTGCCTGCGCGATCTGATCGAGCATTTGCTCGTGAGGCAGGTGGACGGGCTATACATCGGAGGTTCCACCGGCGAGGGGCTGTCACAGTCGCTGACCCAACGCATGCAATTGACCGGGGCGACGATGGAAGTGGTTGGCGGTCGGGTGCCGGTCATCGTCCACGTTGGCGCCCTTGCAGTGGCTGATGCCGTGGCCCTGGCCAGGCATGCGGAAGAGCAGGGGGCCGACGGCATCAGCAGTATCCTGCCTCCGGACTATGAAAGTGAGGAAAGCCTCTGGCGCTATTACGCCGGCATCGCTGCAGCGGCGCCGTCGCTGCCCTTGCTGGCCTACATTTTGAATGACAGCCGCGGCAATACGCGTTTGCTGCAACGATTGCAGCAGTTGCCGCAAATCGCCGGCGCCAAGTACACGGGCCCGGACATGTACGAATTTGGACACATGGTCGAGCTGGGCGCCGGCCGGGACTGGTCCATGTTTACCGGGATGGACGAAATGTGTATCCACGGCGTGCTGGCCGGTGCCGCCGGAAACATCGGCTCCACCCTGAATTTCATGCCGGGCGTCTACCGGGAAATTCGCCGGCTGGTCCACAGCGGCGACGTGGCGTCGGCTCATTGTCTGCAACTGCGGGCCAACAAAATCACGACCATCCTGCACCGCTACGGCTACATGGGCGCGCAGGTCGTTGTACTGGATATGCTGGGCTTCAACCCTGGCGACCCGCGCCTGCCGCATCTGCCACTGGATCGTCAGGAGGCCGGCGCCCTGCGCAGCGAACTTGAAGCCGGCGAGCTCTTCGTACTGGCGGCCATGTAACTGCAGCGCGCCTCCCACACATTGACTTTCTGTGATAGAATTTATCAGACTGACCAGTCGGTTTGTGTTGACGGGGCCGGATGCCACCACGAATACTGCAGCGCGACCCGGACGGGACCAGAGGGCGCATTCTCGACGCTGCCCTTGAGAAGTTTTCCAGCAAGGGCTACCACGACACCCGCATGGATGAGATTGTCGACGAATCGGGCACCTCCAAGGGCGCGATCTACTTTCATTTCCCCAACAAGGAGCGCCTGTTTCTCGCCCTCGTGGACCAGTTCGCAGACCTGCTGGAGCGTCGGGTGCGGGGCGCCGTTGAGGAAGAGGAGGCCGGCATACGGCGCGTTCAGGCCGGCCTGCATGCCTGTCTGGAGACCTTTGGCAAGTATCGCCGGCCGGCCAAACTGCTGCTGGTGCAGGCGGTGGGTCTGGGCAGCAGCTTTGAACTGAAGCGGCTGGAAGTCAACGATCGCTTCACCGGACTGATTCAGGGGTGGCTGGATGATGCCGTCGCCGTGGGAGACATCAGGCCGGTGGATACCGACGTGGTCGCCTGCGCCTGGATGGGCGCGATCTACGGCGTGGTGATCCGCTGGGTGTACACCGGCGAACCCGAGCCTGAACGCATCATGTCGGCCCTGTTGCCGGTACTGCTCAAGAGCGTTGGCTATGAATCGTCGCCGGAAGGCTGAGTCAGCGGCTACACCTCACCCCGGCGGCCGGCTGTTCAGCGTCAGTCAGCCTTGTCCGGGCGTTCGCTTGCGCGACTTCCTGCAACTCGCCCAGGGCGGGCCACGCTTTTCGATCGAGCATGAAAGCAGCGGCCTGGCGCTGGCCGGTGCCGGGATAACCGCCGAACTGGTCGCCTGGAGCGACCGCTTTCGTTCAATTGAGCGACAGGGCCGGTCCCTGTTTCACGACGCAGTGATTGATGACGGTTGCGGTGTGGGGATTGAGCCACGCTTGTTTGGCGGCTTTGCCTTCCAGCATGACTTTGTGCCGGACAACACCTGGACGATCTGGTCACCCGCCTGGTTCGTTTTGCCGCACTATCAGTTCGTCCAGACTGCCGATGGCGCCTGGTTGACCCTGAACGTGCAGATTCCCCGGGGGGAGCACCGGGCCGGGACTCTGGTCGATCTGCGGGCAGCGTTACAGGTCAGTTGCGATGCCTTGTCTGCTTCTGTTGCGCCGGGCCCGGTTCGTCAACAGGCCCGGCTGCGGTCGCTGGATTTCCCCATGTCCCGCAAGCACTGGGACGGCATCATCACAGCAGCCAGACAGCAGATAAATGCCGGAACGCTGGAAAAGGTCGTGCTGTCGCGCGTCGCCGAGGCTCGCCTTGACGCAAATCCGGACGTCGGCCTCGCCCTCGACAGATTGCGACAGACCTATCCGGATTGCTGGCGCTTTCTCTTCGAACCCCGTCCCGGGCACGCCTTTTTTGGAGCGACGCCGGAACTGCTGGCCGAACTGGGGGGAACACATCTGCGCAGCATGGCTGTGGCCGGCTCGGCGCCGCGCGGGACTTCGCCGGCGTCCGATGAAGCGCTGGCCGGCCGGCTACTGGCAGACCCGAAGGAACGCCACGAACACGCCCTGGTGGTCGATGCCTTGCAGCATTGCCTGGCGTGTCAGGGAATCATGGACCTGGCTGATGAACCACAGGTCCTGAAACTGGCGAACATACAGCACCTCTGCACTCCATTGTCCTGTGAACTCCACAGCGATGGCTTGCTGCTTTCCCTGCTGGACCAGTTGCATCCAACGCCGGCGCTGGGCGGCGTGCCACGCGAACAGGGACTGAAGCTGATCAGTCAACTGGAGCCGGTGCCACGTGGTTGGTACGCGGCGCCGGTTGGCTGCCTCGACCGGCACCTGGGCGGGACTTTCGTGGCGGCCATTCGCTCGGCGATCGCCCAGGAACGACGCCTGTGGCTGTATGCCGGTGTTGGCGTGGTGGCGGAGAGCGAGGCGCAGCGGGAATGGGATGAGTCGGAATTGAAGTTCCGGCCCATGCTGTCGGCGCTGGGCTTGCCGGAGCCCGAACATGGCTAATCCGGCCACGCTGTGGGCGCGAACCCTTGTCGCAGCCCTGGCGCAGGCCGGCCTGCGGGCGGTCGTGGCAGCGCCGGGATCGCGCTCAACGCCGCTGGTGCTGGCCTTTGCCCGCCATCCGGATATTGCGGTCCACTCGCTGCTGGACGAACGCAGCGCCGCCTGGTTTGCGTTGGGCATGGCCCTCGCGCAGGACGAGCCCGTGGCGCTGCTCTGCACCTCCGGCACGGCGGCCGCCAACTTTTTCCCCGCCATTGTTGAGGCCAGTCTGGCCCGCGTGCCACTGCTGGTGCTCACCGCCGACCGGCCGCCGGAATTGCGGGAGAGCGGCGCCAACCAGACCATCGATCAAATCAGGCTCTACGGCAACCACGCGCTCTGGAGTGTCGACTGTGCCGCCCCGGAGCAGCAACCGTCAGAACTGGCCCTGCGCAATCTCTGCACGCTGGCGGCCCGGGCCATGATGACGGCCAACGGTTTGCGCAAGGGCGTGGTCCATCTCAACCTGCCATTTCGCAAGCCGCTTGAACCGGACGCAGAAGACCGCGTTGCCGGCGACGTGACGCTGCCGGTCGTCACGTCCGTGCCGGCGGTATCCGTCGCGCCAACGCTTGATGAGCGCAGTCTGACCGGTCTGATCGATATGGTAGAGCAGGCCGGCAATGGCCTGATTGTCTGTGGGCCGGGATGCGCCCGTGAATTCCCGCCATCCATTGTGATCGACCTGGCCCGTGCGACCGGCTGGCCGCTGATCGCCGACCCCCTGTCAGGATTGCGTTACGCCGGAGGCAATACGGCGGTGGTTGCCAGTGCCGACACCATCCTCGCCGCAAGTCCCGCTGCTGCGCCCCGTCCTGACCTGGTCCTGCGTTGTGGCGCCTTGCCAACGTCCGCGGCACTGAATACGTGGCTCGCTGATGTGCGCCCGCCGCAACTGATCCAGTTGAGCCCCTCCGGCGTCTGGGCGGATGACAGCCATGTCACGACCGGCTTTCTGCAGGGCGGCGCCGGCGTCCTGCAAGCCATTTGCGCTTCTGTCTCCAGGCCGGTTGCGCCCTCTGCGGCAGCGACCTGGTGGCTGCGTGCGGAAGCGGCAACGCGGAGTTTGCTAAAGGCCGGCACGCTGGCGGGAGACTGGTTCGACGGGGCGGTCATTGCGGAGATTCCTGAGCATCTGCCCGACGACGCGATCCTGTTCTGTGGCAACAGCCTGCCTGTCCGCCTGCAGGACCAGTTCGGCATGCCGACCGGTCGTCGACTGCAGGTCCATGCCAACCGTGGGGCCAGCGGCATTGATGGCAACATTTCCACTGCCCTGGGGCTCGGCCTGGCGCGGCCCGGCCAGAGACTGGTCGCAGTGGTGGGCGACATCACATTCTACCACGATATGAACGGATTGCTGGCGCTGCGCCGGCTAGGGCTTAACGCGACCATCGTGCTGCTCAACAATCGTGGCGGCGGGATATTCCATCGCCTTCCTGCAAGTGAGCACGAGCCATACTTCACGGAGTTGTTTCTGACGCCGCATGATCTGGATTTCCGTCACGCCGCCCGGCTTTACGGCGCTGACTACCGGCTGGCGCGGGACCGTGCCGCGTTTCGAACCGCCTTTCGGGCACAAATGACGTCTGACCGGCCAGGTATCATTGAGGTACCGGGCGATGCCAGGGAAGACCTGCGTCAGCGCGATGCCATTATCAGCGCTACGGCCGAAATGCTGGACGGGATGGCCCTTGCGCAAGAAACGGGGAGTAACTGCTGATGACAGGAGAGTTAAGCCCAAACGTTCGCAACGAGGACCTGATGTGCCTCGCCTCCTGGGAAGAGGTGAGGGCGCCAGGGGACATCACCTTTCACAAGGCCGGGGGAATCGCGCGCATCGCCTTCAACCGGCCTGAAATCCGCAACGCCTTTCGTCCGCAGACCATTGACGAAATGACTGAGGCCTTGCTGGATGCCTGGCACGACAGCTCCATCGGGGTTATCTGGATCACGGCCAACGGCCCCAGCCCCAAAGATGGCGTGTGGTCCTTCTGCGCCGGTGGCGACCAGAAAGTTCGCGGTGCGGCCGGCTACGTCGACGATGATGGCGTGGCCCGGCTGAATGTCCTGCAACTGCAACGCTACATCCGCAACATCCCCAAGCCCGTCATCGCCGTCGTTCCCGGTTACGCGATCGGCGGTGGCCACGTGCTGCACGTTTGCTGCGACCTGACCATCGCCAGTGACAACGCCCGCTTTGGCCAGACCGGCCCGATCGTCGGCAGTTTTGACGCCGGCTTTGGCTCCTCGTTTCTGGCGGCGCAGGTCGGTCAGAAGAAAGCGCGTGAGATCTGGTTCCTGTGCCGGCAGTACAGCGCCGCGGAGGCGGAAGCCATGGGCATGGTAAACCGCGTCGTGCCCTTGCCCGAACTTGAGCGCGAGGCGCTGGCCTGGTCGCAGGAAATCCTGAAAAAGTCGCCGCTGGCCCTGCGCTTCATCAAGGCCGGCCTCAACGCGGAGCTTGACGGGCAGACCGGTGTTCAGGTGCTGGCCGGTGACGCGACCATGCTCTTTTACATGACCGAGGAGGGCAGTGAGGGCAAGAATGCCTTTCTCGACAAGCGCGAACCGGATTTCAGCCGCTTTCCGCGACGGGCCTGATGCGCGACTGGCTGGCCGCACGCGCGGCGGCGACTCCGCGGCGTGAGGCCCTTGTCTTCGGCGATGAACGACTGACCTTCGCCGGGCTCAACGAGCGGGTAGCCCTGATGTGCGCCGGGTGGCGCGCGTCCGGTTTCACACCCGGGCAACACGTCGCCATGGTGATGCACAGCTGCAGTGAGACCGTGGTACGGCTCTTTGCCTGTATCCGCATGGGGTTGGTCATTGTGCCCCTGGGCCTGCGCCAGACCCCGGCGGAGCATGAGGGACAGATCAGGGATTCCGGCTGCGCCTGGCTTTTGCCTGAGTCCGGGAATGAACCGTTGTGGCGTCTGGCTGCCGATGGTCGACGCGAGCCGGTGGCGCCAGGAACGGGTGTTGTATCCATCCGCAACGGGCAAGAGCGGGACGGACAATGGCGACCAGATGTGCCGCTGGCGATTGTGCATACCTCCGGCACGACCGGAGAACCGAAAGGCGCCGTGCTCACTGTTGGCAATTTTTACAGTAGCGCCATGGGCGCGACCATGCGTCTGGGCCATTTGCCACATGATCGCTGGCTATGCGTGATGCCGCTGTGGCACGTCGCCGGTCTGGCGCTGCTGACCCGCGCTGTGTTGCAGGGCACCTGCGTCGTGCTGCAGCCGGGATTTGATCCTGATCTTGTTATGGACGCTCTGCAAGGGGAAGACATCACGCTGGTTTCGCTGGTGCCGACGATGCTGCATCGTCTGCCGGGCCGGCACGAAAATGCCTGGTCGGGCAAGCTGAGGCTGATCCTGCTCGGTGGCGCGGCGGCGTCCGAAGCATTGCTGCAACGCAGCGCCGAAGCCGGCCTGCCGCTGGCGCCGACCTGGGGGCTCACCGAAAGCTGTTCGCAGGTGGCCACCATGCTGCCTGAGGATGCCAGACAAAAGCCGGGCAGTGTGGGCAAGCCACTGCTCTTCAACAGGCTTCGTGTAGTCAGTGAGTCAGGCACTACCCTGGCAAGTGGACAAACCGGACAGATTGCAGTCCGCGGACCCACGATTATGCGGGAATACTGGAACAACGCCGCAGCGACGGCACTGGCCCTGCGGGACGGCGAACTGCACACCGGAGACCTGGGTTACCTTGACGGGGACGGCGACCTGTACATTGTCCAGCGGCGCAGTGACCTGATCATCAGCGGTGGCGAGAATGTCTATCCGGCGGAGACAGAACGGGTGCTGCGCGATCATCCTGCAGTACAGGACGCCGTGGTGCTGGGACTTGCTGATGAGGAATGGGGCCAACGGGTGGCTGCTGCCGTGCAGCTGGCGCCGGAGGCCAGAGTGTCGCAGGATGAGCTTCTGGCACACTGTCGCCGGCGGCTGGCGGGCTTCAAGGTTCCCAGGCAGCTGCTGGTCGTGGACAGGCTGCCCCGGACGGACTCCGGCAAGCCGAGCCGCAGGAAACTGGCGCGTCTGTTTCGGACCCGGAATGCCATTCAACACGATTAACGGATTGAGGTATTTCCTGCAGCGTGAGGGCGTGGGCCCTCCCTTGCTGTTGCTGCATGGCTTCACCGGCTCGCACGCAAGCTGGACGCCCTTCCTGACAGCCTTCGGCACTCGCTTCGCGACTGTGGCCGTCGATTTACCCGGACATGGCAGGAGCGACGTACCCGCCGACCTGTCACGCTTCGGTCATGATGCAGTCAGCGCCGACCTGGTGACGATCATGGAGCATCTCGGGTATCAGCAATTCGCGACCCTTGGCTATTCCATGGGCGGACGACTGGCCCTGGCGCTGGCGCTGGGATATCCGCACAAGGTCTCTGCCCTGGTGCTGGAAAGCGCCTCCCCTGGATTGCCGACAGACGCGGAGCGCAGGGCACGTCGCCGGCAGGACGAGGCGCTGGCCCGGCAAATCGAAGCGGAAGGCGTTGGCAACTTTGTGCGTCACTGGGAAGGCTTGCCGCTGTTCGCCAGTCAACAGGGATTGACCGGCGGGCAACGGGCAGCGCTGCGACAGCAACGCCTGCGCAACAGCGCTGCCGGCCTGGCGGGAAGTTTGCGCGCTGCCGGGACCGGTTCCCAGCCATCATACTGGGGCGTGCTGGCGCAACTCACCGTCCCCACGCTGCTGCTGACCGGTGCACTCGACAGCAAGTATTGTGCCATCGCCCGCAAAATGAAGACCGCCAACCCTGGCCTGACCGTGAGGCAGGTTGAAGCTGCGGGACATTGCATTCATCTGGAACAGCCGCTGCGCTTTCAGCGTGCGGCACTGGACTTTCTGATCAGGCAGGAGCAGCGTCATGCTGATTGTTGATGGTCACCTGGACCTGGCGTGGAACGCCCTGCAATGGAACCGGGATTTGCAGCAATCGGTGTACACCATCCGCACGCAGGAAGCGGGGTTGACCGGCAAGGGTCGTGGCCAGAACACGGTTGCCCTGCCTGAACTGCGACGCGGGCGGGTGTTCCTGTCCTTCGCAACCCTGCTGGCGCGATCGACGTCCATACCGGTGGCTCACGTGGATTACCGTTCACAGGCGCAGGCTTTTGCCGCCGCGCAGGGTCAACTCGCCTGGTACCGGGCGCTGGAACGCGAAGGGGAGTTGGCGATCATTCGCTCTGTGGACCAGCTGGAAGACCGCGTGCAGGCGTGGAACGCCTGGGAAGAAGCCGGTGCAATCGACCCGGGGCCGGCGCCCGCTGCCATCCTGGGCATGGAGAGCGCCGATCCCGTGACCGAAGCGGATGACCTGCCTGTCTGGCTGGAGCAGGGCGTTCGCTGGATCGGCCCGGCCCATTACGGCAGCGGCCGCTACGCCGGCGGCACGGGTGTGGAAGATGGCCTGACAGCGCGGGGACGCCGACTGCTGGATGTAATGGAGCAACATGGCCTGTTGCTGGATTTGACCCATCTTTCCGATGCGTCATTCTGGCAGGCGCTGGAGCGCTATCAGGGCCCGGTCATGGCCAGCCACAATAATTGTCGTTCGCTGGTGCCACATCAGCGCCAGTTCAGTGATGAACAGGTCAGGGCCATCATCGCCCGTGACGGAGTGATCGGCGCCGCGCTGGACGCCTGGATGCTGGTACCTGACTGGGTGAAGGGCGTCAGAAACGACAGGCAGGCGTCGCTTGCCATGGTGGTCGATCACGTCGACCATATCTGTCAACTGGCGGGGGACTGTCGACACGCGGCGCTGGGCACGGACCTGGATGGTGGCTTTGGCCGCGAACAGTCACCGGCGGACCTCGATACCATCGCTGACCTGCAGAAATTCGTTGAGTTGCTCGACAGGCGCGGCTACAGCGCCGCCGACATCGCTGCGGTGATGCATGGCAACTGGCTGCGGCTCCTTCGCCGCGTCTGGCAGGCCTGAAGTCCTTACTCGACCGGCGCGCTCACCAGCAGGGAAATGCCGGCGACTGCCAGCAGCGCCAGCATACCCAGTTCAAAGAGTCTCCGGTTGACGAGCCCGATGGTTCGCCGCCCCAGCCAGACAAAGGGCGGTATGAAGGGCAGGGCCCAGGCGATGCTGAACACCAGCGGCCCATCAAGGACGCCGGCGGCGAAGTAACCCGGCAGTTTGGCCAGGTTGACGAAAAAGAAAAAGAACGTGATGGTGCCGATGAAGGTCGTTGGCTTCGATCCCTGCAACAGCAGCCAGGCGGTGATCGGCGGTCCGCCCAGATTGGCCAGCGCGGAGGCGAAGCCGGAAGCCATGCCCGCCAGTCGTCCGTGCCAGTCGCGCGGTCGGTATTCGATGCTCTCCAGCGAATCACTGGCGACCTTGTAAAGCACGACCGTCAGGGTGGTGATTCCCAGCAGCCGGCGCAGCACCAGGTCGGGCAGGGCGACCAGCAACAGGGTGCCGGCGATGATGCCGACAACCGCGCCCGGCAGCAGCAGACGCAGAAAGCGCACGTCCCATTCGCGCCAGTAGCAGCGCATGGCGAAGATGTCGCCCATGATGAGCAGGGGCATGGCCACGCCCACGGCGCCGGCGACGGGCATGCGCTGGGTGAGCAGGGGCAGGATGACCGCGCCCGCGAAGGGGCCACCGATGCCGCCCTTGACCAGGCCGATGGCAACGGCGGCAATGAGAATGACGAGTGAGAATTCCATTGCGCCTCACGACCCCGACCGGATGCAGCAGTATAGCCGCGAATCCTCTCCCGCATGCACTGGCAGCGGCGAAGGGGGACTGCTATGCTGACGCGGGCTGACCACCAAAAGAGGAGCTGGCCGTGAACATCGAGCATATCGCGCTCAACGTGGATGACCCCGAAGCGATGGCCGCCTGGTATGGCGAGCACCTGGGTCTGCGTATATTGCGCAAGGTGGGCGGTGAGGCAAACATCCATTTCCTCATTGACGGCGCTGACAGGGTCGTGCTGGAGATCTTCTGTCACCCGGATTCACCGCGAACGTATTACAACGACCTGCACCCGCAGCAATTGCACGTCGCCTTCGCGGTGGATGACATCGAGGCCGTGAAGCAGCGCTTTCTGGCCGCCGGCGCCACGCTGGACGGCGATGTCCACGTGATGCCCACCGGCGACCTGCTGCTCTTCCTGCGCGACCCCTGGGGCCTGACGCTGCAACTGGCAAAGCGCAAGAAGCCGCTGCGCTGACTCCGGCGTGGGGACGCGAACGCGCCTTACTGCGCGAGATGTAAACCTGGAGCGGGTGCTGGCCCGTCTCGAACACCTTGCAGAAATTGGCGCCACGGCGGCCGGGGGTGTAACGCGCCATACCTTTTCACCCGAACATCTTCAGGCCACCAGGGCTGTTGCCGGCTGGATGGCGCAAATTGGGCTGTCGCCATCCATCGACCGGTACGGCAACCTGCTGGGCCGCCAGGACGGGCCGGAGCCAGGCGCGGACATGGTACTTTCCGGATCGCACCTGGACAGCGTGCCCAACGGCGGAAACTTCGATGGCGTGCTTGGCGTACTGGCGCCGCTGGAAGCGCTGACGCTGTTCCACGAGAACGGGATTCAAACCAGTCGGCCACTCGGGCTCGTTTCCTTCATTGAGGAAGAAGGTGCGCGCTTTCACGGACTGCTGGGCAGCGCGCTCGCCACCGGTCAACTGGCGGAGGACGAGGTCGCCGGCATCAGGGATGCGGACGGCATCCGCTATCTGGACGCGCTGGAGACCGCTGATTTCGGGCTGCCACGGCTTGACGTTGACTGGACAAGGAGCCTGCACGCCTTCCTTGAACTGCACATTGAGCAGGGCAAACGCCTGGAGGCGGCCGACGTCCCGGTCGGCGTCGTGACCAGTATCGCCGGGCCGACTTTTCTGCGGGTGAAACTGGAGGGTCAGGCGGACCACGCCGGCGCCACTGAGTGGGCGGACCGCCGCGATTCACTGCTGGCGGCGGCGCAGGTCATCGTGGCGCTGCGCAAGATGGGCGTGCAGGAATTTGATGGTCGCGGTCACGTCACGGTTGGCGCCCTGGACGTCGAACCCAACGTGACCAACGTCATCGCCGGCACGACCACTTTCAACATCGATTTTCGCGCTGCTGACGCCGAAACCCATGCCCGCATGCTCGCCCGGATCAGGGATATTCTGGCTCACGAGGCTGAAAGTCAGGGCGTGCTACACAGCATCACGCAGTTGCATCATGCGCCACCGGTGGAAACCGGGCCCACGCTGCGTCAGGCCGTGGAGCGGGCTGCCGGCGCAGTTCATGTTGAGTGCATGCCTTTGGTCAGCTGGGCCGCGCACGACGCCATGAACATGGCCCGCGTCACCAATGCCGGCATGATGTTCGTCGCCTGCCGCGACGGACGCAGTCACACGCCAGAGGAATACGTCGCGCCGGCGGTCATCGCCGATGGCATCGCCGTACTCGCCAATGCCCTGCTGGAACTGGCCGGAGCCCACTGAGCATGGAACGCCCGAACATTCTGATTCTGTACACGGATCAGCAGCGTCACGATGCCCTGGGCGCAAACGGCAACGCGGACATCAAGACTCCCAACCTGGACGGGCTGGCCGCAGCGGGCGTCAATTTTGATCACTGCTTCGTACAGAATCCGGTGTGCATGCCCAGCCGTGCCAGCTTCATGAGCGGTTGTTACCCGTCGCAACTGGGCATCACCCACATGGGCGTGCCCCTGCCGGAGGACATTGTCACGCTGCCGCATTTGCTGAAACCCTACGGCTACCACTCGGCCAACATCGGCAAGCTGCATTTTCTGCCACATGCCAATCGCGATCACCGCGTCCCGCATCCGGCATACGGCTTCGATCATCTGGAAATATCGGACGAACCCGGTACCTATGAGGACGCCTACCGCGCCTGGGTGCGATCAACTGCGCCGGGCCAGCTTGATCGACTCAGCTTCGGGTTGCCGCCGGGCACGGACGTGTGGCAGCGCACCATGGGCATTGATGATGGTGTGCCGCACCCGCAGTCGGGCCCGCGCCGAGACTATCGCGCTGCCATTCCCTTTCCGGCCGGCGATGAAGTGACGCATACGGCGTTCGTGGCGGAGCGGACCATCAGTTTTCTGCGCCGGCAGGGCGGGCCCTTCCTGTGCATCGCCGGTTTCTTCTCGCCGCACGCGCCCTGGATCGTGCCGCAACGCTGGCTGGACTGCTATGAAAGAGGGCCTCTGGCGTTACCGAAATTCCCGGCGGAAATCGAGGCAAAACGTGCCGCCGCCGGCTTTGACGATGAGCAGTTGCGGACCGCCCGGCATGGCTACTACGCCATGGTCAGTGAAGTCGACTGGCACGTTGGCCGCATCCTGCAGGCGCTGGAGGATAGCGGTCAGGCGGACAACACCATCGTCCTGTTCACGTCCGATCACGGGGAGTGGCTGGGAGAGCATTTACGCTGGGGCAAGGGCTGGCCCGGTGCCGATGCCGTGAGTCGTGTGCCCCTGCTGGTCCGCTGGCCGGCGGGCAATCTTGCCACGGGACACCGGGTCAGCGAGATCGTTGAGGCAGTCGACGTATTGCCTGCCTTGCTGGAGGCGGCCGGCATCCAGGTTCCGCCACACGTACAGGGGTCGTCGCTGCTGCCGCTGTTGCAGGGGGCTCCCGTCGATTCGTCCGCAACGGCCGTCATGGAAGCCAATGGCTGGAAGACCCTGCGCAGTGCCGGCTTTCGCTATCTGCTTCACGCGGATGGACGCGAAAGCCTGTGGGACCTGGAACAAGACCCGCGCGAGTATCACGACGTCGCCGGTGACGACCGCTATCAGGACGCTTTGGCCGACCATCGCCGGCTCTTGCTGCAACGTCTGTTGACGATGGAAAGGCCGCTGCCCCGGACCTGGATTTACTGATCAGCGCGCCCAAATTGCAGTCCATTTCTGAATGGTCTGGCAGTCACGGGAAACTTGCGCTACACTGCCGGTCCCGAAAGGAAACAATTTGTGACATCACTTCCGGCCCAGGCTGTCAAGGCGCTGCGCAACCCGATTGTCATACCGATATACCTGCCCACCCTGTTTTTTGGCGTGGCGCTGGGCATGATCAAGCCCCTCCTGCCGCTCTACGCGGCAGATTTTGGCATCAACTATGCCCTGATCGGAGTGGTGGTGGGCGCCGCGGCCCTGGGCGCCATGCTGGCCGACGTTCCGGCGGGCGTCTTGCTGCGTCGCTTTTCCGAGAAACAGGTGATGCTCGCCGGTCTCGGGCTGGTCATGCTGGGCGCGCTGATGCTGTATCTGGCGCCCGGCGTCTGGCTGGCGTTCATCTTTCTCTTCATGTTTGGCATGGGCCGGGCGTTTTTCAATGTCTCGCGCCACATGTTTCTGGCCGAGGCATTCGCGCTTGAGCAGCGCGGTCGCGCCATCGCCGTATTCGGCGGCATGATGCGCATGGGATTTGCATTCGGGCCGATCATCGGGGGATTTATCGCGGCCCGTCTGGGGCTGCGTGCACCGTTCCTGCTCGTAAGCGTCATCGCGCTGATCGGCATCATTCTGATCATGCTGTTGCTGAAAGAGACACGACGCCGCGAACAGACACGTGGCCGGCATGAGGGTCTGGCGCTCGTCGAGACGCTGCGTGACAACACACCGCTGCTGGCAAAGGCCGGTTCCGGCATGCTTTTTGGCCAGGCCATTCGCGCCGGTCGCAGCGTTATTGTCCCGCTCTATGCCGCGAATGTACTCGGGCTGGGCCCTGAAGCCATCGGCGTGATCGTCAGCGTATCATGGACGCTCGACATGCTGATGTTCCTGCCGGCCGGCTGGATCATGGACAAGCGCGGCCGCAAGCATGCCATCGTTCCCAGCTTTCTTTTGATGGCAACGGGCATCGCGCTCATCCCGCTCACGCAAGGCTTTGAAAGCCTGTTGCTGGCGACCTCCCTGATAGGCCTGGGCAACGGTATCAGCAGCGGCTCAATGATGACCATCGGCTCGGATCTGGCACCGGTGCGGACCCGCGGCGAATTTCTGGGAGTATGGCGCCTGATTGGCGATTCCGGCGCGACGGCCGCGCCCTTTGTCATCGGCTTTGTCGCCCAGCAACTGGCCCTGCAATCAGCCGCTGTTGCCGTCTCCGGCATGGGCCTGGCAGCAGCCGGCATCTTCGCCTTTCTGGTACCGGAGACACTGAAGAATCTGCCGCGCAAACGGGTGCGCGCCGCAGCATCCGGGAGTTGAAATGCCGGACAAGCAGTCCGTCGACGAATTTCTTCACGAATTGCGCCCGCAGGTCAGCGGCGATTTGAGAAGCGACCAGTACAGCAGGATGCTGTACAGCACGGACGCCAGCATTTACCAGAAGATGCCACTGGCAGTGCTGATCCCGCGTACGGTTGAAGACGTGCAGGCCGCCGTGGAACTGGCCGCCCGTCACCGGGTTCCGGTGCTGCCACGCGCTTCCGGCAGCAGCCTGGCGGGTCAGGCGGTCAACGAGGCGCTGGTCATCGACTCCACGCGCTGGCTGGATGGCATCCACGAGGTCAACCGCGAGGAGCGCTGGGTCCGGGTTGGCCCGGGCCGGGTGCTGGACGAACTGAATCTGGCGTTGAAACCCCAAGGTCTGCAGTTTGGCCCGGACCCGGCCAGCAGCAACCGGGCGGCAATGGGCGGCATCGTCTCCAACAATTCGACCGGCAGCCATTCCATCCTGTACGGCATGACGGCCGATCACGTGCTGGAAGCCGAGGTGATTCTGGCGGATGGCACGCACACGCGGATGGGGCCACTGGATGACGCAGCCCTGCGGCAGTACCAGATGCGCTCCGGCCTGGAAGGGCATGTGTACCGCGAGACCGTACGCCAGACTCGCGAGCACGCCGACGTCATACGCGCCGGCACGCCGCGCCACTGGCGGCGCTGTGGCGGCTACAACCTGGACCGCTTCGTCGAGGGCGGCGTCAGCTTTAACTGGCCCCAGGACGAGCACTTCAATCTGGCGAAACTGGTTTGCGGCGCCGAGGGGACCCTGGGCGTCATCACGGAACTGAAACTCAATCTGGTGCCCCTGCCACGCATGACGGCCCTGGCCATCGTCCACTTCGACGATCTCTTCACCGCGCTGTCCGCGGTCCCGGCCATGCTGGAGACCGCGCCCTCGGCCATTGAGTTGCTGGACAACCTGGGCCTCACCCTGTGCCGCGACGTGCCCGAGTACGCGCGGCTGCTGCAGACTTTCGTGGAGGGACGGCCCAACTGCATCCTGATCACCGAGTTTTACGGCGACAGTGAAGCAGAATTGCATGCCAAAATCGATGGGCTGAAACGCCATCTGCGCAACCAGGACATCGCCGCCGGCGTCGTCGTCCCGGTTATTGACGGGCAGCGCCAGGAAGACGTGTGGACCGTGCGCAAGGTCGGCCTGGGCCTGATGATGAGCATCCGCGGCGACCACAAGCCCATCCCCTTCATCGAAGATGCCGCCGTCCCCACCGATCACCTGGCGGAGTACGTGACGAAACTGGAAGATTTTTGCAACAACGTTGGCACCAGCGTTGCCTATTACGCACACGCCAGCGCCGGATGTCTTCACATCCGCCCGCTCATCAATACCAAGCAGGCGCAGGAAGTCGCCAAACTGTCGCAGATCATGGAGTTTTCGGTCGATCTGCTGCACGGCTACGGTGGCGCGCTGAGCAGCGAACATGGCGACGGCCGGGCGCGCAGCTGGATGAACGAGCGCTTCTTTGGCCCGGAGCTTTACGGACTGTACCGTCAGGTCAAACGCAATTTCGACCCTGACAACATCCTGAACCCCGGCAACATCGTCGATGCCGGCCCGATGTCCTCGAATTTGCGCTATGGCGACAGCTACAGCGTCATTCCTGTCCAGACGGCGCTGGATTTTGCGGATGAACAGGGCTTCCATCGCGCCGTGGAAATGTGCAATGGCGCGGGCGTCTGCCGCAAGCAGACCACCGGCACCATGTGCCCCAGTTTCATGGTCACCCGTGAAGAGGAACACAGTACCCGCGGCCGCGCCAACGCGCTGCGGGCGGCCATGTCGGGCGTGCTGCCTGCCAGTGAACTGACCAGTGAACGCATGTACGGCGTGATGGACCTGTGCATCGGCTGCAAGGCCTGCGCCGCCGAGTGCCCTTCCTCGGTGGACATGGGCAAGATCAAGGTGGAGTTTCTGGCGCAGTATTACCGCGAACATGGCACGCCGCTGCGGGCGCGTCTGTTCGGTCATATTGGCCCCCTTTCCCGTCTGGGTACCGGCCCCCTGGCCCCGCTGATCAATGCCGCCACGCGCAATCCCTGGTTGCGCGCGTTGATGGAACGTACCCTGGGCGTCAGTCAGAAACGGACCCTGCCCGAATTCGCTGCCGAACCCTTCACCACCTGGTTTCGCAATCGGGGAGCGCCGCAGGGCAGCGCCAGACAGGTTGTGCTCTTCAACGACAGCTTCAACACCTGGAACGATCCGCACGTCGCTATCGCCGCCACCCAGGTGCTGGAAGCGCTGGGTTTCGAGGTGCTGCTGCCGGGACACCGCTGTTGCGGCCGGCCAATGATGTCCGGAGGCCTGGTGGATGATGCGCGGCAGGCGGCGCAGGATGTGGTATCCCGTCTGTCAACCTTTGTCGATGCCGGCATCCCGGTGGTTGGTCTGGAGCCGAGCTGTCTGCTGATGCTGCGGGACGAGTACCGTTATCTCTTGCCCGATGACGAACGCGTGCAACGGGTCGCGGACAGGGCGCTGTTGTTCGAGGAATTCATCGCCGTGCTGGCAGATAACGGCGAACTCGAGCTGGAATTCGAGACAACGGCGCGCAAGTTGTTGTTGCATGGCCATTGCCACCAGCGCGCCCTTGTGGGCACGGGCCCATCCCACAGGGCGTTGGGCCTGCCGCCAAACTACGAGGTTGAGGAAGTCGATTCAGGCTGCTGCGGCATGGCCGGCTCCTTCGGCTACGAAAGCGAACACTACGAATTGTCCATGAAGATGGCCGAGCGACGCCTGTTGCCGGCCATCCGCGAAGCCGGTGAGGACACGATCGTCGTCGCGGCCGGCACCAGCTGTCGCCACCAGATCATGCATGGCTGTGGCCGCCAGGCCCTGCATCCGGCGGAAGTGTTGCGCGATGCGATGATCGCCAATGGCGCTGCGGAGCACTCATGAAGCTGGTCAGACTGTTGGTGAAGCTCGCTTTCGTTGCGCTGGCGTTGTGGCTGCTGCTGCCTGTTGTTGAAGCCTACAATGACGTCATCCTGATTTGGTTTAACTTCCTGGTGGACGATTCGCTGGTGAATCAAATGACCTTCGCCGAAGTCGAAGCCAGACATGGAGAAATCTTCGAGCCGATCATTGTGCCCCGGCTCTCCCTGCTTGTCCTGCTGGTCGTCCTGACCTGGCTTGTGCTCAGACGCCTGCGACCCGGGAACAGGCTGTCCTGAAAACACTGCCGATAACGGGAGCACCGGGATGACCATCACCATCCGCGACGTTAAGGCCATCACCACCAAACCCGGCAAGTCCAACCTCGTCATCGTCAAGGTGTTGACCTCCGAGCCCGAACTCTACGGCCTGGGCTGTGCGACCTTCACGCAACGCTGGCATGCTGTGGTCACCGCCATCGACAAACACCTTAAGCCCTTTGCCCTGGGGCGGGACGTCACGCGCAACGAGGAATTCTTCCGCATGGCCATGGTGCACAGCTACTGGCGCAATGGCCCCGTGCTGAACAACGCCATATCCGGCGTGGACCAGGCGCTGTGGGACATCCGCGGCAAGCTGGCCGGCATGCCGGTTTACGACCTGCTGGGTGGACGCCAGCGTGAAGCGGCCAACGTCTACGTGCACGCCGATGGCGACACACCGGAGGAAGTCACGGACAACGTCCTGCGTTACATGGACGAGGGGCACCGCCACGTCCGCGTCCAGATGGGCGGCTACGGCGGCAGGGGCGGCAACATCGTCAGGCCGGAAGGTTCGCCGGAGGGCAGCTATTACGACCCGCGCGCCTACTGTCGCGACATGCTTGACATGATCGGCCACGTGCGCAAGGTGGTGGGCGACGAGGTGGAGTTGCTGCACGACATCCACGAGCGCCTGCACCCGATTCACGCCATCCAGTTCGCGAAAGACGTGGAGCCGTTCCGCCTCTTCTTTCTGGAGGATGCCCTGGCGCCGGAAGACATCGAATGGTTCCGGCAACTGCGCGGACAGAGCGCAGTGCCGCTGGCGATGGGTGAACTCTTCAACAACCCGCTGGAGTGGCAGCCCCTGATCGAGGGACGCCTCATCGATTTTCTGCGCATGCACATCAGCCAGATGGGCGGCCTGACGCCGGCGCGCGACGTCGCCCTGTATGCCAACATGTACGGCCTCCGCACGGCCTGGCACGGCCCGGGCGACACCTCGCCGGTGGGGCACGCCGCCAACCTGCAACTGGACATCTGGGAGCCCAACTTCGGCATCCAGGAGTGGTACGAACCGGACGACCTGGACTACGACATTTTCCCCGGTCTGCCGGAAGTGCGTAACGGCTATCTGTATCCGAACACGTCGCCGGGTCTGGGCATCGATATCGACGAGGCGTTGGCGGCCCGCTTCCCCTGTGAAGACGTCACGGAGTTCTGGACGCAGACGCGGCTGCCGGATGGCTCGCCGGCGCGTCCCTGACCGGCGCCCGCGCGCCCCGGTTGACAGCGCTGGCAGGATTGACTATAAATCCCGCCGGTGCAACACAGCTACGACCATCCAGCGACCAGCCACAGTGATGGAACCCCTGCTTCGACTGGAGCATATCGACAAGTCGTTTCCCGGCGTGCAGGCGCTGGTAGACGTGCAGTTCGACGTGCGACCCGGCGAGGTGCATGCCTTGCTGGGCGAAAACGGGGCCGGCAAGTCCACGCTGATCAAGATCATCTCCGGCGTCTACAAGGCGGAAGCCGGCAGCCTGCAGGTTGACGGGCAGGAACTCGAGTTCGACAATCCGCGTGAGGCCCAGGCGCATGGTATCGCCACCATCTATCAGGAACTGTTGCTCTATCCCGAATTGAGCGTCGCCGAAAACATCTTCATGGGTCATGCCCCGCGCAAGCGCTTCGGCATGATCGACTGGCCCAAAATGCGGCAGCAGGCGGCGGAGATCCTGTCATCACTCGACATCCATGATATCGACGTGACACGTAACGTCGGCACGCTGACGGTGGGCAACCGCCAGCGCGTGGAAATCGCCAAGGCCCTGTCGCAGAACGCGCGCCTGCTGATCATGGATGAGCCCACCGCCGCCCTGACCGAGGCCGACGTACAGCGTCTGTTTGCCCTGGTGCGCCTGTTGCGTGAGCGGGGCGTGGCCATCATCTATATCAGTCATCGCCTTGATGAAGTCTTCATGCTGGCGGACCGCGTGACCGTTTTGCGCGACGGGCAGTACGTCGGCACGCGCCTGATTGAAGACACCAGCGAAGACGATCTCATCAGCATGATGGTTGGGCGCACCATCGATGACCTTTTCCCCAAGCTGGACACACAAACCGGCGCCGTTGTACTGGAATTGCGCAACCTGACCCGTCGTCCGCTGACCAACGAGATCAGCCTGCAACTGCGCGCCGGCGAAATCGTCGGGTTGGCCGGCCTGGTCGGGTCCGGCCGCAGTGAACTGGCGCAGGCTGTCTTTGGCTTTACTCCCGCTGAATCCGGCGAGATTCTGCTGGACGGTGTGCCGGTAAGGATCCGTCACCCCGGCCACGCCATGGAGCTGGGCATCGCCTACGTCCCGGAGGACCGCGGCACCCAGGGTCTCGTCCGCCAGATGACCGTGCGCGAGAACGTGTCGCTGGCCGTGCTCAAGACTCTCGCCAATGGCAGCATCGTCAATCGCAGCGCCGAGCGGGACCTGGCGCGGCGCAGCATCCGGCAGTTCAACATTCGCGCCTACAGTCCGGAACAGGTCGTCAACAAGCTGTCGGGCGGCAACCAGCAGAAGGTCGTGGTCAGCAAGTGGCTGGCCAGCAACCCGCGCGTATTGATCATGGACGAACCCACGCGGGGCATTGACGTCGGGGCGAAGGCCGAAATTCACCGGCTGATGAGCGAACTGGCGCAGCAGGGCATGGCGATCCTGATGATTTCCAGCGAGTTGCCTGAAGTGCTGGGCATGAGCGACCGCATCCTGGTTATGCGTCAGGGCCGGCTGGTGGCTGAATTTGCGCGCGGCGAGGCCACGCAGGAAGACGTGGCCACCGCCATGATGAGCGATGCTGTGAGCGAAGTGCCGGCGTGAACGCACAAAACGGCGCCGAGACTGACAACGGTGCACGTATCACGCCAACCGGCCTGGCCCTGTTGCTGGTCGGATTGCTGATGCTGGCGGCCTGGATCTGGCTGCCCTGGATACATCAGCCGGAACGCGGCGCGACGCTGGCGCGGGTCATTGCCGCGGAGCGCTCCGCCAACGAACTGGATATCCAGCGGCAGGGACTGTCCCTGCCACCGATTGCCGCCGTGGTCGCCCTGGGAGCCGCCCTGTGGGGCATGCTGGCGCCGCGCCTGTCGCGCGCCCTGTCGCTGGTGATGCTGGTTGCCGGTCTGCTCGGCCTTGTCTATCACCTCACCTTTTTTCTGGATCTGGCGGCCAGTGACGCCACAGATCTGCTGTCAACCATGGGCAGCGCTTTCTGGCTGACCCTGGCAGCCGCCCTGGTGCTTATGCTCCAGTTCGCCCTGCCGCGTCGGGTGGTTGCCGGCTATGAGATTGGCAAGGTGCTTGGCAACCAGGAGAGTGTGCTGGCGCTGGGCATCCTGACGCTGGTGATCGTGGTTGGTGTGCTCAATCCACGTTACGTGGCCGACCGCAACATTTCAGAAATCCTGCAGGGCAACGCCTACATCGCCGTCGCCGCGATTGGCGTGTCGATGGTCATCATTTCCGGCAATATTGACATTTCGGTCGGCTCGCTGATTGGCGTGCTGGGGATCATCAGCGGAGCCATGGTGGTGGCCGGTTATCCGGTCTGGCTCTCCTGGCTGACGCCGCTGGTGCTTGGCGCCCTTGTCGGTGCGTTGATTGGCTTTCTGGTGGCATGGTTGCATATCCCCTCAATTATCGTGACGCTGGGCATGCTCAGCATCCTCAAGGGCGGTCTGCTGCTGTTCACCAACGCCGAATGGATCACCGGCATGCCGGTGGAATACGGTCTGTCGCAGCAGAAGCCACTGGGCATTCCCATGGGCGTTTACATCATGCTGGCGTTGACGCTGGTCGCGGCCTGGTGGTTGCGCAACAATGCCACCGGACGCGCCATCTACGCCGTTGGCGGCAACGCGGAGGCGGCCCGTCTTTCAGGAATCTCCGAACGCCGTATCGTCATGTCGGTGTTCATTATCAACGGGGTCTTCGTGGGCATCGCCAGCGTGATGTTCGCCACCCAGTTGCAGGTCATCCAGGCCACGGTACCGCCCAACCTGGAACTGGTCATCATCACGGCTTCGGTGGTCGGGGGCGTCAGTATCCTCGGTGGCACCGGCACAGTCATTGGCTCCACCCTGGCGGCCATCCTGCTCAACACCATACGATCGGCCATGGTCTTCATCAACGTGTCGCCCTTCTGGTTGCAGGCCGTGCAAGGCGTGCTGATCCTGGTGACCGTGCTGGTGGATATCCTGCGGCGGCGGCGGCAATTGATCCAGAGGTAGAAGACGATGCAGGATTCAGGGCAAACCAGCGGCATTCGCGTCCGGCTGCATGATCTGCTCTACAGCCAGGAAGGCGTGTTGCTGGCCATCCTGGTGCTCTCCGTGCTCCTGCTGTCGACGCAGACGGACGTGTTCCTGACCGTGGACAACCTGCTCAACCAGGGCCGCCTGTTGACCGAAATCGGCTTGCTGGCCCTGCCGATGACCTACATCATCATCACCGGCGGCATCGACCTGTCGGTGGGATCGATCTTTGGCCTGAGCGCCATCATGCTGGGCCACAGCTGGCAGGCCTGGGGCCTGCCGCTGGAAGCTGCCATCGTCGTCGCCCTGCTGACCGGCGTAATCTGTGGCCTTGTCAACGGCCTGTTCATCGTGCGGGTGGGCGTGCCGCCACTGATTATGACCCTGGCGAGCCTGGCGCTGTTCCGCGGCATGGCGCTGGGCATCAGCCAGGGGCGCTCCGCCCGCGGCTACCCCGACTGGTTTCTGGAACTGGGCGCCGGCGAAGTATTGGGCGTCCCCACGCAACTCTGGATTCTGGTTGTCGCCGCGCTCATTTCGGCCTTCATCCTGGCGCGGACCGTCTTCGGTCGTTCGCTCTACGCCATCGGCAACAACGAGCTGGGCGCCCGCTTTTCCGGGATTCCGGTCGGCCGCAACAAGCTGCTGATCTATACCTTTTCCGGTTTCATGGCTGGTCTCAGCGGTTACATTTTTGTGTCCCGCGTGACCACCACCCGCTCGGACATGGGCACCGGGCATGAACTGGACGTGATCGCGGCCGTCGTGCTGGGAGGCACGAGCATCTTTGGGGGCACGGGCAGCATCGCCGGCACCGTGATCGGCGTGGTCCTGATACAGCTCCTTAAAAACGGCCTCGCCCTGACCGGCGTGACGGGCGACGCCACCATCGTGGTCATCGGCACGGTACTGATTTGTGCCATTCTCATCAACAATTTCGTTCAGCGGCGGCGTTCCGGCGAGAGCGTGGCCAGCGCGGCCTGAACCGGATTTGCCGCCTGCAGTGTTGCACTTCGGATACGCACATCTATAATGATTGCCGCTCAATCGTCACTGTGACCGTAAGAGAAGAGAAAGGGAAAGACGATGAAAAACATTCTGCTGATTGTCGCCCTGCTGGTGACCACGCTGGCAGCGCCGGCGCTGGCCCAGGACGACATGATGGCCCGCTGGGACGGCGCGGACGACCTTGACGTCAATCCGCTGGCCTGCCCGGGCGCGGAGATGATGGAAGACGACGGCGAGATGATGGAGATGCCGGAGTATGACGGCGGCCAGCCCACCGACGCGCCGGACCTCATGGGCGCCGACATCACCCTGGTCGACATCCCCAAGCTGATCGGCATCGGCTACTTTGCGGCCACCACCAAGGGCCAGCAGGAAGCGGCTGAAGAACTGGGCAACGTCAGCGTGACGACCGACGCGCCCACCGAGGCCAACATCGATGACCAGATCACCTTTATCGAGAACTACATCACCCGTGGTGTGGACGGCATTCTCTTCGCCGCCAATGACCCGGTCGCCATTGCGCCGGTCCTGACGCGCGCGCTGGAGGAGGGCATCCACGTGGTTGGTTACGATGCCAACTCCGAACCGCACGCGCGTGAGTGGTTCGTCAACCAGGCCGAGTTCAACGGCATCGCCAAGGGCCTGATGGACGCGCTGGCGGAAGAGAAGGGCGAGGATGCCTCCTTCGGCATCGTCACCAGCACCTTCACGACGCCCAACCAGGCGCGCTGGATTGCCGAAATGTGGGCCTACACCAACGAGTGCTACCCGGACATGACCTGGCTGGAGACCGTTGAGGCCCAGGAAGACGCCATCCTCTCCTTCAACCAGGCCACGACGCTCATCAACAAGTACGGCGATGACCTGGATGCGCTCTTCGGCATGACCAGCGTGGCGACGCCGCAGTCGGCCGAGGCCGTGACCCAGGCCGATCTCTGTGGTGAGGTGGCGGTGGTCGGACTGGCCACCCCCAACGCCATGCGGCCCTACGTCCTGTCCGAATGCGTCAGGTCCGTCGTGCTCTGGAACCCGGTCGACCTTGGCTACGCCTCGGTCTACGTGATGCGCGCGGTGGTCGACGGCGAACTGAAACCGGGCGACACCAGCGTCTCGGCCGGCAAACTCGGTGAACTGCAGGTCGTGAACGGCAGCGAGGTCCTGCTTGGCCCGCCCTTCGTCTTCAACATCGACAACGTCGAGGAATTCGACTTCTAGTCTGACCTCTGGTCAGCCCGAGCCCCGGCAGTGTTGCCGGGGCTCTTTTTTGTCATGCCGGCCGGTTTACGTGCCGGTCCATGCCACGACGTCGATTTCCACCATGATGCCGGGCAACTGGCTGCCGACCGTGGTGCGTACCGGCCGCGGCTCCGGAAACCACTTCGCGTATTCGGCATTGAAGCGCTGAAACAGCGACAGGTCGCTCAAATGCACGGTTGACTTGACCACGTCATCCATGCGGGCATCGGCAACGCCAAGAATGTTGCGAATGCTTTCCAGCACCAGCGCTGTTTGCTCCTCGATAGTTTCCGGGATCTCGCCGGTGACGGGATGTTTGGGGCCAACCCCGGACACATAGACGAAATCGCCAACGCGAAGCGCCTGGGAATAGGCACCTCCGGGCGGCGGGGCCTGATTGCTGCGGATTTCCATTTTGGGCATGGCTGTTCCTCCTGAATAATGATTCAAGCTTCCAGTGCACATGTGTCGTGTTCATCCTCGTCCTGTTGCTTCAACCAGTCTCTTGCCCAGTCCAGGGCGCGTCGGGTTGAGGCGAAGACGATGTCCTCGGCGTCAAAGACCGGTTCCAGCCTGGCCGCCTCGCCGGTGCGCAGCAACTGTCGGCGCACGGCCGGACTCACGCCGGCCAGCAGCAGTTTGCCGCCGGCGGCTTCCAGGCTGCGCGCATAGTCCCGCAGGAAGCGAATGCCGGTACTGCCCAGGTAATGGTTGTTGCGCAGGCGCAGGACAACCACGCTGCGCGAGCTGTCTTGCGAGGGGCGGGGCAATTTTTCCTCCAGCAGGGGAACAGCCGCGAAATACAGGTTGCCGGCGACGGTGACCACCAGCGTTTCGTTTTGCGGCAACTCATCCGGCACAGCTTCCTCGCGGAACGTGCCGTCGCCAGTGTCTACCAGGCGTCGCACCTGCAGGCTGCCGGCGGAAGTCCAGGCATAGATCAACAGGGAGATAAACACGCCAATGTAGACGCTGTATTCCAGGGGAAACAGCAACGTGGCGGCCAGTGTTGCGAGCATGGCGCTGCGCGCCGCGACGTTGACTCGCCAGGCCAGTTTGAAGGCGTCGAGACGCAGCAGACTGAGCGCGGCCACGATGAGCTGGCCGGCGAGCGCCGCCAGCGGGATGTGCTCGATCAGGGGCCCCAGGGTCAGTAGAATGGCCGCGATGAACATGGCGGAATACACATTTGACATGCGGGAACGGGCGCCAGCGCTGATGTTGATTGCCGTGCGGGAAAGGGAGCCTCCCGAGGGCAGGCCCTGAAACAGGCCGCCGGCGATGTTGGCCAGGCCCTGACCCCACAGATCTCGATGAACATCTGCCGCGGAGCCATCGGGTTGCGGCACCATACGCGTCAGCCCCGCGCTTTGCAGCGAAGCCAGCAGGGCGATGGCCACCGCAGCAAGCGACAGTTCCGGCACGTAGCCGGGCACCGGCAGCACCAGGCGCGGCATGCCCGCCGGCACGGGCATCAGGTCGCCGGTCAACTGAACGTCCTGCCAGCCCGCCAGATGCACCAGGGCGCTGCAGATCAGCAGCGACGACAGCATCGCCAGCAGTCTGAACCGTGTGCGCTTCAGGCTGACAATCAGCGCGATTGACAGCAGGCCGATGAAAAATGTGTGGGGCTGGTTCTGCCCCAGCTGCTGCAGCCAGTCCAGCAGTCGCGCCCCGGCGTTCCCGTTCGCCGGGCTCGCCAGACCGGCCAGTGCATGTAACTGGCCGATGATGATCAGCAGGCCGGCGCCGCTGACGAAGCCGGTCATCACCGCGTTGGAAACGAAACGAAACAAATGTCCGGCGCGCAACAGGCCCAGGACGAGTTGCACGATGCCAACGAGCAGGGTCAGGGTGAAGAGATGGCCCAGCGGGTCGTCGTTGGTGAAGGCGGACAGGGTGCTGCCCACCACCAGCACCAGCGCGTTGGTCGGGCTGACGGAAAGCAACACCGAACTGGTGGCCAGCGCGCCGACCAGGGTGGCGACCACTGCGGTATACAGGCCGTAAACGGGACTCACGCCGGCGATGATGGCGAAGCCCATGGCCAGCGGGGCGCCCGCTGCCGCGCCGCTGGCCCCGGCCAGCAGGTCGTTTGTGAAGTTCTGGCGCAGATTGCGGAATGTGACAGGCTGAATGCGCATGCTGGCCCGTAGTCTACATCGCCGACTCGCCCCTGACCATGACGGGCCGGGCCGCAAAGGGGGTACAATCGCCGCCAGGCAAGGCAAATCATTCGGACTGGATGCTTTATGCGAATCTCAAAAGTGACGCCCATGGTCATGGGAACGCCCTGGCGCAATTTGACCTTCCTGAAGGTAGAGACTGACGAAGGACTCACCGGCGTGGGTGAGGCGCGGGTCCTCAACCGGACTGACGCCGTCCTGGGTTATCTGTCGGAGGCCATTCCCCGCTACATGCTGGGCAGCGATCCCTTTCAGATCGAGCGCCTGGTGCAGCGGATGTTTCGCGAGGACTATGGCCGGGCCGGCGAAATCATCATGACCGCCACCGCGCTGGTCGAGATCGCCTGCTGGGACATCGTCGGCAAGGCGCTGGGTCAGCCGGTATATCGCCTGTTGGGCGGCGAAGTACGCGAACGCATCAAGGCCTACGCCAACGGCTGGTACACGGTGGAGCGAACGCCCGGGGAATTTCACGAGGCGGCGAAAACGGTGCTTGAGAAGGGCTACCGTGCCCTCAAGTTCGATCCCTTCGGCGCCGGCTTTTACGAACTGGAACGCGCCGAAAAGCTGCGCATCATCGAGTTGGTTGAAGCCGTACGCGATGCCGTGGGGCCGGACGTCGAAATCATGATCGAGATGCATGGCCGCTTCAATCCGGTCACGGCCATCGAGTTGACCCGGGAACTGGCGCGCTTCAAGCCCTCCTGGGTGGAGGAACCCGTGCCACCGGAAAACATCGCCGCCCTGCGCAAGGCCAGCGAGGCCATTGCGCCACTGGGCGTGCCGGTGGCAACGGGTGAGCGCATGCACACGATGTACGAGTATCGCGAACTCTTCGAAATGCAGGCGGCGGATATCATTCAGCCGGACATCACGCATTTCGGCGGCATTCTCAACACGAAGAAACTGGCCGCCTGGGCTGAAGCCTGCTACGTGCTGATTGCGCCACACAACGTCGGCGGTCCGGTATCGACTGCCGCGGCGCTGCATCTGGGCGCCTGCACCACCAATTTCAAGATCCAGGAACACTTCAATGACTTCGGTGAGCCCTACGTGCTTGACGCTGCCCCTGGTTTGCCGAAAGTTGTGGATGGATACTTTGGATTGCCGGAGGGGCCGGGCCTGGGAGTGACGCTTGACGAAGAGGTCATCGCGGCCAATCCCCGGCAAAAGATCCACTTAAACCTGTTTGTCGAGGACTGGCACAAGCGCGATGCGCGCGAATGAACGAATTTCTCAGGTGATGACGTTCAGCCAGCCGCCATCCACGTAATAGGTTGAGCCTACGCTGTAGCTGGCGCGTTCCGAGCACAGGAAGACGAAGAAGTCGGCGATTTCTTCCGGGCTGGCAAAGCGCTTGATCGGCGCGTACTGGTCTGCAATACCCTGCAGAAACTCTTCGGCCGTCTGCTCCATGTCCTGCGTGATAATGGTGGCTGTCTTGTACCAGTCCGGCGTCCTCACCAGGCCCGGGTTGACGGTGTTTACGCGGATGTTGTGTGGGATGAGTTCGTTGGCGAGACACTTGGAAAACATGACGAGGGCGGCCTTGGTGGTGTTGTAGATCGGTTCGTAGTAGAGCGGCTGCGTCGCGCAAATGGAGGCATTGTTCAGTACCACACCGCCGCCGCGCTTGATCATGGTGGGCGCCAGGGCGCGTGACAGGCGCACCGCCGCCATCACGTGCAGGTCCCAGTAGTACTGCCAGCGATCGTCGTCCGCCTCCAGGATTTTTTCCTCGCTGCCGGTGCCGGCGTTGTTGATCAGGATGTCTGCGCCACCGAACTCATTCCTGACTGCCGTAACAAGGCTGTCCAGGTCGTCGCTGTTCGTGACGTCGACCGCGACATCCAACACCCGCACGCCGTAATCCGAGGCGATCGCCCGCGCCTCGCCGGCCAGGCGTTCGCCGTTGCGCGCGCAGAGGGCCAGATGGACGCCTTCCGCGGCCAGCCCCTTCGCAATGGCCAGTCCAATGCCGATACTGCCGCCAGTGATGACAGCGACCTTGTCCCTGAGTTCCAGATCCATGAATTGCACCTTTCCCTGTTTGCCGGCCGCTTCGTCCGGCGCTCTCACAACCTCCCGGAATGTAGCGAAGGAACGGGCCGGCGGCGAACGGCGACCAACCCTGTCCGCAATTAATTGAAAACTCTGGCGTTGCGGTTATACTGCTGCTCATGATTGCAGCCCGCGAATCCGTCCTGCCGCCACTCAGCGCCATCAAACGACAGTTGCCGGCCGGCGACCCCGTCGACATTGACTCCGCGTTGACGGCGGCCTGGGAGCAGCGCGGCCTGGCGGCGCAGGTAGCCGGCAAGGACGTCGCCATCGGGGTCGGCAGCCGCGGCGTTGCGCGCATCGCGGACATCGCCCGCTGCCTCGTGCAGCTGGTTCGCGCGTCCGGTGGCCGGCCTTTCATTGTTCCCGCCATGGGCAGCCACGGTGGCGCGACGGCGGAAGGACAACTGCAGGTCCTGTCCGGCCTTGGCGTTACGCCGGAGAGCATGGACTGCCCGCTGCGGGCGACCATGGACGTGGTCGTAACCGGCACCACTGAACAGGGATGGCCCCTGCATCTGGACCGCAACGTCGCCGGGGCCGACGGCCTGATCATTGCCAATCGCATCAAGGTACACACTGACTTTCACGGCCCGCACGAAAGCGGCCTGCTCAAGATGCTGGCCGTCGGACTGGGCAAGGAGCGGGGCGCGGCCTGGATTCACAGCCACGGCACCCGTGGCCTGCGCGACATCATGCCGCAAATTGGCGCCGGTCTGCTGCGGCACGTGAATTTCCTGGCAGGGGTCGGGACGGTTGAAGATGGCTATCACCGACCGGTCATGCTTGAGGTTTTCGGTCCGGACGACCTGATCGCCGGCGAGCAGCGTTTGTTGCAGCGAGCCCGCGCACTGATGCCGCGCCTGCCGGTGGATGACATCGACCTGCTCATCATCGACCGCATGGGCAAGGACATCAGCGGCGCCGGCATGGACACCAACATTATTGGCCGCTGGATGATGGAGGGCGAACCGGAGCCCGAGGCGCCGCGCGTGAAGGCCATCGTCGTACTGGATCTGACGCCCGCTACCCATGGCAACGCGACTGGCATCGGCCTGGCGGACTTCATGACGCGTCGCCTGTATGAAAAGATTGACCTGCCCCTGACCACCCTGAATATCTTCACCAGCGGCGGTCTGCTTCGTGGCCGGTTGCCGCTGGTCTATGAAGATGATGAGCAGGTCATTGACATGGCCTTGCGTCACGTGTTTCGCAGCCATCCCGAAGACCGGGAGCAGGCTCGCATCGTGCGCATAGGCAGTACACTGGATCTTGAAACGGTACAGGTTTCCGCCAGCGTCTTGCGGGATGTGCAAAATGCACCCGGGTTGCTTGAAGCCGGCGACCTGCGTATCCCGGAATGGTATGATGGCGTGTTGGCCCCGCTGTAGCGCACGCCGGCCTGAATCGAGGAGTACATGTCTGATTCCACCAGTGGTGTAGTGTTCCCTGCCGCCTGTCCCGCAGGGTGCGAGCATATGCTTGCGCCGGAAGCCGTGTCATTTGTCGCTTCACTGGCCCGCCGCTTCCGGGACCGTCGCGATGAACTGCTGCAAATGCGGCTTGAACGCCAGGCGCGCATCGACGCCGGCGGCAGCCTTGATTTTTTACCGGAGACACGCCACGTCCGGGAGAGCGACTGGCAGGTCGCCCCGATCCCGGCGGACCTGCGTGACCGGCGCACGGAAATCACCGGGCCGACCGAGCGCAAGATGGTGATCAACGCCCTGAACAGCGGCGCGCGGGTCTTCATGGCGGACTTCGAGGACGCCAATTCGCCGACCTGGTCCAACATGCTGGAGGGGCAACGCAACCTTGCCGATGCGGTGCGTCGCACCATCACCTTCACCAACCCGGATGGTCGCTTTTACGAACTGAAGGACGACACGGCGACCTTGCTGGTACGTCCGCGCGGCTGGCATCTGGACGAGAAGAACATGCTGGTGGATGGCGCGCCCGTGCCCGGCGGCCTCTTCGACTTCGGCATGTTCTTCTTCCACAATGCGCGGGAACTGCTGGAGCGGGGCAGTGGCCCCTACTTTTACCTGCCCAAACTGGAAAGCCATCTTGAGGCCCGCCTCTGGAATGACGTGTTTGTCCTTGCGCAGGAGGAACTCGGCATCCCGCAGGGCAGCATCCGCGCCACCGTGCTGATCGAGACCATCCAGGCCACCTTTGAAACGGAAGAAATCCTCTACGAATTGCGCGATCACTCCGGCGGCCTGAATTGCGGCCGCTGGGACTACATTTTCAGCTACATCAAGACCTTCAGCAGGAACGCGGACTTCATCCTGCCGGACCGGGCCCAGGTGACCATGACCGTGCCCTTCATGCGCAACTACACGCTGAACGTGATACGCGTATGTCACCGGCGCGGGATTCATGCCATGGGCGGAATGGCGGCACAGATTCCGATCCGCAACAATCCGGTCGCCAACGAACAGGCGCTGGAGAAAGTGCGTCAGGACAAGCTGCGTGAAGTGCGCGATGGCCACGACGGCACCTGGGTGGCGCATCCCGGGTTGATCGCCGTGGCGCAGGAAGTCTTTGACGAGTTGATGCCGGCGGAAAACCAGATCAGCCGGCAGCGGGAGGACGTCGAGGTCTCCGCTGCAGACCTGTTGACCGCCTGTGAGGGCAGTATCACCGAGGCCGGCGTGCGCCTGAACCTGCGGGTTGGCATCCAGTATCTGGAGGCCTGGCTGGGGGGCAACGGCTGTGTGCCGCTGTATTCACTGATGGAAGATGCCGCCACCGCCGAAATCAGCCGGGCGCAGGTCTGGCAGTGGTTGCATCACGGCGTCAACCTGGAAGATGGCCGAGCGCTGGACATGACGCTCTACCAGCAGTTGCTGGCAGAGGAAATGGAGACCATACGCGCTGAAGTCGGTCAGGCGCGCTTCGATGGGGGCGTGTACACGCGTGCACGTGACTTGTTTGACGAAATGATTCGTGCTGACACCATGATCCCTTTCCTGACCATACCTGCCTACCGGGACCTGTAGTTCCGGGTCCCCTGCAAGGGTTCGTGATGTGGTCGCGTTGCGCCGGAAGAGGCGCAAGGAGCAACAGCCATGATCAGGGTACCCCTTACGCTGGGCGTTGAAGAAGAATATCAGATCATCGATCCGGCGACCCGCGAACTAACTCCTCATTATGAAGCGCTGCAAGCCTCCGGCAGTACCCTGTTGGGTGAGCAATTGAAACCTGAAATGCTGCAGTCCCAGGTTGAGGTGGCGACGGAGATCTGCCGCGACGTCGTGGAAGTGCGTCAGGAACTGACGCGCCTGCGGGGAACGGTGGCCGGTCTCGCCCAGGAGAACGGCTACAAGATTCTGGCCGCTTCCACCCATCCCTTTTCACGCTGGGAAGACCAGTTGGTCAGCCAGGGAGAGCGGTACCAGGAACTGCAGATGAACCTGCAGGCGGTGGTGCGCACCCAGCTGGTTTTCGGCATGCACGTGCACATCGGCTTCGGCAAATCGCCGGAAGCGCTCGAGTTGCTGATCGACGTGATGAACCAGTTGCGCTATTTCCTGCCGCATTTGCTGGCCTTCACGACCAGCTCCCCGTTTTGGGCCGGCCTCGATTCCGGCCTGAAGAGTTACCGCAGCATCATCATGAAGAGTCTGCCGAGAACCGGTGTGCCACCGGCGTTTGGCTCCTTCAGTGAATACAGCGCCATGATCAATTTGTTCGGCAAGGTTGGCTCGCTGGGCAAGACCAAGGACAAGCATTCTGAAGCAGTGGACGCCACCCGCATCTGGTGGGACGTGCGGCCGCAGGTCGGGCTGGGCACGCTGGAGGTACGCGTTTGCGACATCTGTACCCGCCTGGAAGAGGCGCTGTGCGTGGTCGCGCTGATCCAGTCCATCGTGGCCCTGCTGGTCAGGTTGCGGGAACAAAACTGCAGCTGGCGCGAATACCAGTCCCTGCTCATCCTGGAGAACAAGTGGCGCGCCGGTCGCTACGGCATCGACGGCAAGCTGATCGACTTTGGCAAGGAAGAAGAGGTGCCGGTGCGCTTTCTGGCCAACGAAATTATGGAACTGGTTGATCCGGTGCTTGATGAGCTCGGCACGCGCGGGGACGTGGAATACCTGCCGGTGCTGCTGGGTAACGGCACCAGCGCCGACCGTCAACTCGCGACCTGGCGCCATGCGCTGAAGAATGGCGCTGAATCCCGGGAGGCGCTTGAACTGGTTGTGGACCAGCTCATCGCCGAAACTGGCGAAGGGATCCTGAATCAGGGGGTCGCCTGACTCGTCACGCTGCGCAAAATGGCATCATCATCGCTGACGGGGCAGGGGGGCAGCGCCGTACGACCGGGGTTGCCCAGTTGCGGGTTGGCCTGCGCGTTGTAACACATGATGAAGGCGCGACGGTGCCTGTCCGAGTTGTTGGGCGACGAGGCGTGCAACAGGTTGCAGTGGAAAAACAGCACGTCGCCGGGCGCCATTTCACAATAGACCCGTTCAAACTGCGTTTCCACCAGCGCCATACGCTCTTCGTCAGCGCCGGTCTGTTCGCCCACCTTGCCGTGAGACAGGCGCCCGAGCAAATGTGAGCCGCGCAACACCTGCAGGCAGCCGTTTTCACGGGTTGCGGGGTCCAGGGCCGCGAAGGCGCTCATCAAATGCGGAAAGACGAAGCCCTGGTCGTACCAGTAGCCGTAGTCCTGATGCCATTCCCACTGGCCGCCGGTGCGCGCTTCCTTAAACATGACCTTGCCGTGGAAGAAGCTGATCTCCTCGCCAAGCAGGATTCGTATGTTGTTCACGATACGTGGGCTGGTGGAGGCCGCCGCCCACACGTCGTCGCCCAGTTCGTTCCAGAGAGACAGGCTGGACTTGCGACCGCCGGCATCGCCGGGACTGGAGACATTGCCGGCGACGCGGTCACCACTTTCCACCGCGTCCAGCATGATGGCGACTTCGTCCGCCGAGAACAGGGCTTGCAGCAGCACGTAGCCGTCGCGCTGAAAGTCAGTGACGTGCCGGCGGTTGAGCAACATTGGTCCCTCCTGTGGCATGAAGTGGCATACGGGTGTAATCTGATTCTGGTTGAACTGGCGGGGAAGATACCATGAATCCGGATTTCGATGACAGGCGCGCCCTGGTGACCGGGGCCGGCAAGGGAATCGGACGTGAGATTGCGCGGCACCTGGTTGCCTGCAACGCGGCAGTCATTGCGCTCAGCCGGACGGCGGCGGACCTGGAATCCCTGCGTGACGAGACGGGCTGCGAGACTATCGTCGTGGACCTGGCGGACGTGGGCGCCACCCGGGCTGCGCTGCAGGGTATAGGCACTGTTGAGCTGCTGGTCAACAACGCCGGCGTTTCGATTCTGGAGCCCTTTCTGGATGTCAGCGTGGCGGCCTTCGACGAGGTCATGGCCGTTAACGTGCGCGCTGCCCTGATTGTCTCACAGATCGTGGCTCGCGGCATGATCGCTGCCGGTAGCGGAGGCGCGATCGTCAACCTGTCCAGCGTGGCTTCTTCCCGCGCCCTGGCGGACCATACGTCCTATTGCACCTCCAAGGGCGCCATGGACCAACTAACTCGCATGATGGCGCTGGAACTGGGACCGCACAACATTCGCGTCAACGCCGTCAATCCCACGGTAACGCTCACGCCAATGGGCGAGATGGCCTGGGGCGACCCGGCGAAGAGCGCGCCCATACTGGCGCGCATTCCTCTTGGCCGCTTCGCACGTCCCCTGCAAGTGGCCGGGGTGGTCGCCTGGCTGCTCGGCGACTCTGCCGACATGGTTCACGGCGTCACCCTGCCCATCGATGGCGGCTACCTGGTCAGTTGACTGACACAGCAGCCATCTGTCTGCGGGCAATCGATACATCGCTGTGTTGATGAATCCCGCTGCCATGCTAAACTGTCGCTGTTGTCATGTACATGAGGAAGGGCCCATGTTCCGCAGAATCGCCATCGTATTAATGGTTTGTACGCTTTTCAGCCTGCCGGCTCTCCCGACGCTGGCACAGGATGAAATCATCTATGGTGTCATCCTCGTTGGACCGAAGAATGACCGTGGCTGGAGCCAGTCTCACTTTGAGGCGGGGCAGTACGTTGAGGCGAACAACGAAAACGCGTCCATGCTGTTTTTCGAGAGCCTGAACGAGGCCGATACGCCAGAAGCCACGCTGATGGATGTGGCCACAGAAATGGTTGACAGCGGTGCGAAGGTCATTTTCACAACGTCGGCATCGTTTGAGCAGGATACGAACGCGGTCGCGGAGGCCTTCCCGGAGGTGGTATTCATAAACATCACCGGCAGCAACGTGCTTCACGGGGACGCTCCGTCCAACGTGGGCAACTTCAACACGTTAATGGAAGTGCCGCGTCTGCTGGCGGGTTGCTCGGCTGCCCTTGCTTCCGACACCGGCAAGATTGGTTACCTCGGCGCCCTGATCGACCCGGAGACACGCCGTCTGGCCGCTTCGTCCTATCTTGGCGCGCGCCACTGCTGGGATACATACCGCATGGACAGCGGCATGGACCTGGAGTTCACGGTGACCTGGATCGGCTTCTGGTTCCATATCCCCGGCTTTACGCTGGATCCAACCGAGGTCGCCAACGAGTTCTTTGACAGCGGCGCGGACGTTGTAATCTCTGGTATCGACACCACCGAGGCCATCCAGGTCGCCGGTCGCCGTGCCAGCGAGGGCGATCGAACCTTCGCCATCCCCTACGGTAACGCCGGTGGTTGCGAAGAGGCGCCCGAGGCCTGCCTTGGCGTCGCCTATTACAACTGGGGCCCGGCCTATCTGGACATCGTCAACAGCGTCGCCGACGGTAGCTGGGAGCAGTCCTGGGACTGGCTGGCGCTTGACTGGATGGACATCAACAATCCGGACACGTCCACCAGCGGCTACGGTCGCGGAACCGGGATGCCGGAGGATATCGCCGATACGCTTGATACCTTCCAGGCGGAACTGGCCGACTACATGAGCGCCCAGGAAATGGAAGTTGAGTCGATCTTCCTGTGGGAGGGGCCGCTCAATTTGCAGGATGGCACGGCGCTGGCCGCCGAGGGCGAGGCAGTGCCGCTGCTGGACATCTGGTTCCTGCCGCAACTGCTCGAGGGCATGATCGGCGCCAGTGAGTAAGCGCAACCTGGCAACGGGACGGGGTGTCTTTCAGGCACCCCGTTTTTTATGTCCGCCCTTCGTCTGTGTTACAGTTGCGCGCATGACTCGCAGGATTCTGCTGTCAGGCAGGGGACAACCATGATTGACGATCCTGTCTTGCTGAATGACTGGCATGCCGTGATCCCGCTGCAGGAGCTTGAGGCGAGCGGGGTGGTCGGTGCCAGATTGCTGGGTGAAGACATCGTGATCTGGCGCGCCGGCGATCAGGTACTGGCCTGGCAGGACCTGTGTCTGCATCGCGGCACCCGTCTGTCGCTGGGGGAGGTACAGGACGGCGAACGCCTGATGTGCCCCTATCATGGCTGGACCTACAACGCCGAAGGGCGCTGCGTGCACATGCCGGCGCACCCCGATCAGACGCCATCGCCGCGGGCAAGGGTGCGGCGTTATCATGCCTGCGTCCATTTCGACTTTGTCTGGGTCTGTCTCGGCGAGCCACGTTATGCGTTGCCACCCTTCCCGGAATGGGGCGATGCCGGCTTCAGGCGAGTCCTCTGCGGCCCCTACCGCTTTGCGGCCGCCGGGCCCCGCATGGTCGAGAATTTCCTGGACGTGGCGCACTTTCCCTTTGTGCATGAGAACATACTGGGCGTACGCGAACGCGCCGACATCGACGATTACGACGTCATTACAGATGAAACTGGAATTACGGCCAGCGACATTCGTATCTTCCAGCCCAACCCGGATGGCAGTGGCGAGGCGAAAGTCGTCAACTACACCTATCAGGTCTACCGGCCGCTGGTCGCCTACTTCCGCAAGGAGAGTCTCGGTCCGCGTTTCGCGATCCTGCTGATGGTGACACCCCGGGAACCCCTGAGCAGCCTGATGTGGATGTGGATGGTCATGAATCATTCCTGGGACACGCCGGAGGAGGAATTGCGCGCCTTTCAGGATGAAATTGCCCTGCAGGACCTGCCAATCGTGGAATCGCAGCGGCCCGAAATGCTGCCGCTCGACTTGCAGGCGGAGTTGCATTTGCGCTCCGACCGGACGGCCATCGCCTATCGCCGCTGGCTGAACGAACTGGGCGTGCGCTACGGGACGGCCTGAGCATGGACATTGAACTGCGCAACATCCACAAGCGCTTTGGCAGCGTACACGCCAACAACGACATCAACGTCACGTTTCCCGCCGGCCGCATCACCGGTATCCTGGGTGAAAACGGCGCCGGCAAATCGACCCTGATGAAGATTCTCTCCGGCTTCCAGCCGGCGGACAGCGGTGAAATCCTGCTCAATAATGTGGCGGCGCAGTTCGACAGTCCCGAGGATGCCATTCAGGAAGGCATCGGGATGTTGCAGCAGGACCCGCTTGACATCGGCGCTTTCAGTACGCTGGAGAACTTCGTCTACGGACGACCGGAAAAAGTGCTGCCCGACTGGCAAACGGCGCGCACGGAACTTGAGCGGGCTTCGGCGCATCTGGGATTCGAACTTGAGGCGGAAGCGCCGGTTGAACGGCTAAGCATCGCCCTGCGGCAGCAACTGGAGATCGTGCGACTGCTGGCCCTGGGCGTGAAGGCGCTGATCCTGGACGAGCCGACGACCGGCATCTCCGCCGAACAAAAGTCAACCCTGTTTGAGGCCCTGCAGCAACTGGCCCATCAGGATGGCGTCATCGTCCTGCTGGTATCGCACAAGCTGGAAGACGTCATCACGCTCTGCGACAAGGTCGTCGTGCTGCGCGATGGACGCCTGATCGGCGAGGAGGAAATGCCGCCGCCCGGCGAGGCGGATGAAGCCGTGATGAGCGAGACCAAGTCGCAGCTGGTGCACCTCATGTTCGGGCAGGAACTGGGGCCCCACATCAGGGCGCAGGTAGCGCTCGACAGGGTTGTGCTGAAACTGGAAAATCTGCAGGTCCGGGACCGGCGGCTGCAAATTGACAACCTTGATTTGTCGCTGCGCCGCGGCGAGGTCATCGGCCTCGCCGGCCTGGACAACAGTGGCCAGAGCCTGACCATGCGCGCCATTTGCGGTCTGGAGACCGTCGCCGGCGGGCGGGTGCTGCTGGAAGATGAGGAGATGACCAACCGCAGTTACCGCCGTTTCCTGCACAGGGGCGTCGTGTTCGGCGCGGCCGGCAGACTGGAGGAGGGGCTCATCGCCGGGCTCACTCTCACCGAACACATGGCACTGGTGCGCAGCGATGGCGGCGTGCTGGACTGGGCGGCGCTTGAAGGCATGACCCGCGAAAGTCTGCAGCATTACGACGTGCGGGGACAGGCCGGCGACCGCATTGAGCAATTGTCTGGCGGAAACCAGCAACGGGTCCTGATGGCGCTTTTGCCGGAAAACCCGCGCGTGTTAATCCTTGAACAGCCCACTCGCGGCCTGGACGTCGAATCGGCGCGCTGGATCTGGCAACAGCTTCTGGAGCGACGGGAGAGCGGCACGGCAATCATCTTCAGTTCCGCAGAACTGGATGAGCTGGTCGCCTACAGTGACCGCATCCTCGTCTTCCATGCCGGTCGCGTGCATGAAGTGGCCGACGTCGCGGCGACGACGATCGATGAGCTGGGCTACCTCATCGGTGGCGAGTTCAGTCGGGGGTAGGTAGTGCGCAATCTTTCATCCGGCCCTGCCAGGCTGGCCTTCGTTCTGTTGCCGGTGCTCTTGTCGCTATTGCTGGCGGCGCTGCTGGTCCTGTCAGTGGGCCGCGAACCCCTTGAGGTGCTGCAAAAGATCTGGCAGGGCGCCTTCCGCAACACGCGCTCCTTTGCCGGGGTGCTCAACTTCTGGATACCCCTGTCCCTGGCCAGCGTCGGACTGTACGTGACCTTTCGCGCCGGGCTGTGGAATATCGGCATTGAGGGCCAGATTCTGGCCGGCGCCGTCTTTTCCAGCTGGGGCGCCCTGACCTTTGACTTCTTTCCGCCAGAGTTGGCGCCATTGCAGTTGCTGTTGCAAATTCTGCTGGGTGTCGCAGGTGGCATGTTGTGGGGCGGCATTACCGGCGTGCTCAAAATCTGGCTGGGAGTCAATGAGATCTTCGGTGGTATGGCCCTCAATGCGCTGGCGGGTGTTTGGGGCATTTACCTGATCAGCGGCCCCTGGTATCCGGAAGGCGGCAGCGCACAACAGTCCCGACCATTCCTTGATCAGGCGCTGTACCCGGCGCTGTCGCGGGATCTTCCAGTCGGAATGCTGGCCATTGTCATGACGGTCATCGCCCTGATTCTGGTCCCGTTGTTGATGGCGCGCACGCGCTGGGGGCTGCAACTGAAGGCGACCGGCAACAATCCACGTTCGGCCCTTTTGCTGGGCGTCCCTGTCGGCAGGGTCGCGATGAGCGCCTTTCTGGTCTGTGGCGCGCTGGCCGGTATCGCCGGTTCCTATCGCGTCATGTTCACCTATGGCAGTTTTCGCCCTCTGGTGGCGGGGGGCATCGGTTTCCTTGGCTTGCTGGTCGTGCTGCTCTCCACCATGCGGCCATTCTGGATCCCGCTGATCACCTTTGTATTTTCAGCAATTCTGGCCGGCAGCACGCGACTGCGGGTCTCCCTGCAACTGGATTCCTCGCTGGCGGGCGTGTTACAGGGGACGCTGGTGCTGGTCTTCATCCTGTTTCAGGGCTTGCGTCAGCGCCTTGAAACCCGCCGCAGCGAATTGAACACGGAAGACGCCCCGGCCGCCGCTTCAGGGCCGGGCGGGTTGCTGGGCTGATGAACGTAGAACTGCTTAACACTCTGGGCAGCGTCGTCGCCAACGCCACGCCGCTGGTCATTGCCAGCATTGGCGAGACCATCACGGAACGCGCCGGCGTCATCAACCTTTCCCTCAATGGCAGCCTGATCGCCTGCGCCATGGCGGGCTTCATCACCGCGCGGGTTACAGGCTTTGGCGGAGACGTCAATGCCATTGACATGATCGCGTCGGCGGAAGCCGGACTGGCCGCCGGATTGCTGGCTGCCATGCTGGTCGGCGCCCTGATCGCCCTGATCATCGCCCTGGCCAGCATTGAACTGCGTCTGGACCAGGTGACGGTAGGGTTCATCCTGACCCTGCTGATGGCGGACCTGGCCCAGTTCCTCAGCCAGGAGTACACGCGCATTCCCGGCCCGGTGGTGCCCAAGTGGTCATTCCCGCTGCTGCAGGATCTGCCAATACTGGGCCCGGTCTTCTTTCAGCAGAACGTACTGGTCTACTTCAGTTATGCCCTGGTCGTTGGCGTCTGGTTCTGGCTTTTCCGCACGCGGCCCGGGATGGCCCACCGCGCCATCGGCGAACGGCCGGAGGCGGCTTATGCCCGCGGCACCAACGTCAATCGCCTGCGTTACCTCTATGTCGTGCTGGGCGGGGCCCTGGTCGGGGTTGCCGGCGCGGCGTATTCGCTGCACTTCAAACCTGGCCTGTCCAACCCGCCGGCCATGCAGGGCGATGGCTGGATCGCCCTGGCCATCGTCATTTTCGGTGGCTGGCATCCCTTCCGCGTCGTCATGGGCGCCTGGCTCTTTGCCGCCCTGCGCGCCGTTTCCTCCGATATTCAGAAGAATGGACTGGTGGTCCTGGGCCAGACCATCGAGTTCAATTTTGTGCTGTTGAACGGTCTGCCCTGGGTGATGTTGATCGTCACCCTGCTGCTGGTCAGCAGCGGCGCGATCGAGCGTCTGTTACTGGTCTTGCCGCGCCCGGTGCAGCGACGCATGCGCTCCCTGCTGCGTTCGGACCCACCGCGCGCCATCGGCACCACTTTCGAGGTCGAATGATGTCACGACAGCCGCACATTGTGATTTTTAATCCGGACCAGTGGCGCGCGGACGTCATGGGTCACCTGGGCAACCCGGCGGCCGTTACGCCGCACCTGGACAGGGCCGTGCAGGAAGACACGGTGTCCTTCCGCCACGCCTTCTGCCAGAACCCGGTCTGCACGCCCAGCCGCTGCTCCTTCATGACCGGCTGGTACCCCCACACCCGCGGTCACCGCACCATGTTTCACATGTTGAAGCCCGATGAACCGATGCTGCTGAAGTCTCTGAAAGATCAGGGCTGGTTCGTCTGGTGGGGCGGCAAGAATGACGTCGTGCCCGGCCAACATGGCTACGCCGACTATTGCGATATCAAATATGTGCCGCCGGATACGCCGGAGCGACCCCTGCGGCCGAACACGCACGTCGCCGACAGCTGGCGCGGGGAGCCCGGCAGCGATACCTACTACTCCTTCCTCGCCGGGAAGCTGGAGAAGGACCCGGATGAGCATCACGTATACGACAGCGACTGGGCCTTCGTGGAAGGCGCCATCGAACAGATACGCAATCGACCGCCGGACAAGCCGCTCTGCATTTACCTGCCATTGACCTACCCGCATCCGCCCTACGCCGTCGAGGACCCCTGGTTCAGCGCCATAGACCGGGGCAGCCTGCCCCCGCGCATCCCTGCGCCGGCAGAACCGGCCGACGAACCGTCCCTGCTGACCGGCATTCGCGACCTGCAGAACATGAAAGGCTGGGACGAGGCGCGCTGGACCGAACTGCGGGCGACCTACTACGGCATGTGCGCGCGGGTCGACGAGCAATTCGGCATGATTTGTCAGGCGCTGCGCGATACGGGCATCTACGACGGCACGGCCATCTTCCTTTTTTCCGATCATGGTGATTTCACGGGTGACTACGGCCTCGTTGAGAAGACCCAGAACACCTTTGAAGACTGTCTGACGAACGTGCCTTTCCTCATCAAGCCACCTGCCGGTGTCCCCGTTCAGCCCGGCGTACGCGATGCCCTGGTGGAACTGGTCGACTTCTCCGCCACGGTGGAAGCGATAACCGGCATCGACGTACAACATACGCATTTTGGCCGCTCGCTCTTGCCGCTGGTGGCAGGAACGGCGACCGAGCATCGTGACGCCGTGTTTTGTGAAGGTGGCCGCAATCACGGGGAATTGCAGGCCATGGAACTGGGCAGTGACCAGTCCACCCGCCACCACTACTGGCCGCGTACCAGGCTACAACGCAGCGCGGGCCCGGAGCACGGCAAGGCCGTCATGTGTCGCACCAGGGAGCACAAATACGTTTACCGCCTCTACGAGAGGGACCAGCTCTTCGACCTGCAGGCCGACCCAGGGGAGCAACACAACCGCATCGACGACCCGGCGCTGACCGCCGTGAAGCAGGAACTGCAGCAGCGCACCCTGCGCTTCATGGTGGAGACGGCGGACAACGTCCCCTGGGCCACCGATCAGCGCAAATAGGCCGCTGCAACTGTGATACACTGCTGCCCTGCCATTTCAACTGATCGCGGAAATCCATGAAGAATCGACAGCATCCGCTGCTGCGCCTGCTTGCCAAAACGCGCCGTTACCGCATACGCGTTGTCCTGGCAATCAGCTTCTCCATCCTGAACAAGCTTTTCGATGTCATGCCGCCGATGTTGATCGGCGCGGCGGTGGACGTCGTCGTGCGGCGAGACGAGTCCTTCCTGGCGGATTTCGGCATTGTCGACATGCCCATGCAATTGCTGGCGCTCTGCGCCATCACCCTGGTCGTCTGGGTGCTGGAATCGTTGTTCGACTACATTCAGACCGTCTACTGGCGCAACCTGTCGCAGACCATCGAGCATGACCTGCGGCTGGAGGCCTACGATCACGTCCAGCGGCTGGAGATGGCCTGGTTCGAAGATCGCAGCAGCGGCCGTCTGCTGGCCATTCTCAACGATGACATCAATCAACTGGAGCGCTTTCTGGACGTCGGCGCCAACTACCTGATCCAGATCGTCGCGACCGTGCTGCTGGTCGGTGGCCTGTTCATTTCCGTCGCGCCGCAGGTCGCCTGGATGGCCTTCCTGCCGATGCCGGTGGTCGCCTGGGGGTCCTTCTGGTTCCAGGGCCGGCTCGGCCCGCGCTATGCAGCGGTCAGGCGCCAGGTGGGGGCCATCAGCAGCCTGCTGGCCAACAACCTGGGGGGCATCGCCACCATCAAAAGCTTCACGGCCGAGCGGCACGAGGTGGAGCGCGTGCGCCGCGAAAGCGACCTGTACCGGGATTTCAACAAGCGCGCGATCCGCTTGAGCGCCGCCTTCGTGCCCCTGATTCGCATGGCCATCGTGACCGGTTTCATCGCCATCATGTACTTCGGCGGTTTGCTGGTGCTGGAAGAGCGGCTCAACATCGCACTTTACAGCGTGCTGGTCTTCATGACCCAGCGCCTGCTCTGGCCCCTGACGCGCCTGGGCGAGACCTTTGATCTCTACCAGCGTGCGATGGCCTCGACGGACCGCATTCTTGATCTGCTGGACACGCCGGTGCGGATACTGGACGGCACGCGGCATCTGCCACTGTCAGAAATCCGCGGCGACATTCGCCTTGAGCACGTTGATTTCGCCTATGGCAATGGCATCCCGGTGGTGAGCGACCTGTCACTGCAGGTGCCTGCCGGGCAGACCGTCGCCATCGTGGGGGCGACCGGCGCCGGCAAATCCACCGTCGTCCGCCTGCTGCTGCGCTTTCATGATGTATCGGGCGGAAGCATCACACTTGACGGGCACGACCTGCGCGAGTTACGCGCAGAGGACTTGCGCCGGGGCATCGGCCTGGTGAGCCAGGACGTGTTTCTGTTTCACGGCACCGTGCGCGAAAACATCGCCTACGGCACCTTTGCGGCGGACATGGAGTCAATCGTTGCGGCCGCCAGGATCGCCGAGGCGCATGACTTCATCATGGCCTTTCCGGAGGGCTACGAGACGATCGTTGGCGAGCGCGGTCAAAAACTCTCGGGCGGTCAGCGGCAACGCATATCCATCGCCCGCGCCGTGCTGAAGGACCCGCCCGTGCTGATTCTGGATGAGGCCACGTCGTCAGTGGATAACGAGACCGAGGCCGCCATCCAGCGCTCCATGGAACGCATCACCGTCGGGCGCACGACGATCGTCATCGCCCATCGCCTTTCGACGGTGCGCAACGCCGACTGCATCTACGTGCTGGAGCAGGGCAGTGTCGTCGAAGCCGGCACGCACGAGGAACTGCTGGCCCTTGACGGCCTTTATGCGGCCCTGTGGCGTGTCCAGATGGGCGAACGGCTGCTGCTGGAAGCGGGCTAACCGGCCTGACGCACCTGCTTCACGATGTCTCGCAGCGTTGCCTCAAAGTTGGGATCGGCCGCCTTGAACTCTGTACCGCTGATGACCAGCGGCGCCCCAAACACCACGATTTCCGCGCCCATTGCCAGAGTCTGGATCGCCTGCTCCACGCTCAGGCCACCGACGGCCTGCACCGGAATGTCAACGGCCTCAAGGACGGCCGGCAGGTCATCCAGCGGGCTGAGCCCGGGCAGCATGTTGCGTTCGTCGAAGCCGGTGTGCACGATGATGTAGTCGACGCCCATGTCCTGCGCCTCACGGGCGCGCCCCGGCTTGTCCGGGCAGAGCATGACGTCGCACATCACCTTGCCGCCATGGCGACGGGCCATCTTTACCTGCTCAACGATGCTGGCGTCATGCGCCTGGCCCATGACCACCACCATGTCGCCACCCGCCTGAAACATCATTTCCGCCTCCAGCCCCGCGCCGTCCATGGTCTTCAGGTCGACGACCAGCGGCACGTGCGGATGCGCCCGGTGCAGGGCGCGCACGCCATGCAGGCCTTCCGCCAGAATCAGCGGCGTGCCGGCTTCCAGCCAGTCGACACCGGCGCCTACCGCGGCCCGCGCCAGGTCAAGGGCCTCGTCAATCGTGGTGACGTCCAGCGAAATCTGGATTTTGGCATCCATGTCTGCGCCTTTCAGAGTATCAGGACGGACTTGACGTTCTCGCCGGCTTCCATGCGCTCGAAAGCCTCGTGCCAGTCCGCCAGGGGATACTGGCCGCCGATGACCGGATCCAGGTTGAGTTGGCCGGAGCCCATCAGCCCCAGCACCCGTTCCCAGGTGTTGAAGGTATGGCTGAAACTGCCCTGCAGGGTGACGGCCTTCCCCACCAGCGGGTCCAGATTGAAGCCCAGCGGCTCCGGCCCCCAGCCGATCTTGGTGATCAGGCCGTTGGGCCGCACCATGGCCAGCGCCTGTTCCAGCGCGGCGCTGACGCCGCTGCAATCGACGACCAGGTCCGCGCCAAAGCCATCGCCCAGAGACATCACGTAGTCGACGGGGTCTTCCTGCTGAATGTTGATAATGCGGCCGGCGCCCAGTTCAGCGGCCACGCCCAGGCGATGGTCGTCGACGTTTGTGCCCAGCACGATGATGTCGCCGGCGCCGCGCAGTCGGGTGACGAGCAGGGCCATGATGCCAATCGTGCCCGCGCCCTGAATGACGACCCTGTCCCCGGGCTTCATGGCGGCCGTCTTTTCCACCAGCGCGTTGTAGGCCACGCAGACGGGCTCGGTGAGCGCCGCGTGCGCGAAGGGGACATTTGGCGGGATGTGATGCAGAATCTCCGATCTCGCCGTGACTAAATGCGTGAAGGCCCCGTCCGCCAGCGCGCCGTATCCCAGCCGCTTCGGACAAAGATTGTAGGCGCCGCCCAGACAGTAGCTGCACTGTCCGCAGATTTGCGCGGCCGTTTCGCAGGCGACCCGGTCGCCAGGCCTGACATTGGTCACGTCGGCGCCGACCCCGGCCACCACGCCGCAAAATTCATGCCCCAGCACCAGCGGCAAACTGATCTCCCAACTGTGGTTTTCCTGCCACATGTGCAGGTCACTGCCGCAGACTCCCGCGGCGCGCACTTCCAGCACGACTTCATTGGGCCCGGGCGGCGCCGGCTCCGGGATGTCACGTAGTTCAACGGCTCCAGGGCGGCTGTCGTATTTGACCAGGGCCTGCATCATTCTTCCTCTCCAAAATAGCGCCGGCACAGGTCCCGCAGGAAACGCAGGGACTCCTGCATTTCGTCCAGGCCGTTCACGCCATCCTCGATGCTGATCCAGCCGCTGTAGGCATGATCAGCCAGAATCTGCATGATGGTGGGGTAGTCGTTCATGCCCTTGCCGGTGACGCCGTGACGCAGGTTGGGGGAGTATCCCAGGCTGCCATCGGCGAGACGCAGGTCTTCCAGCGTCGTGCCCCCGGCCAGCCAGCGATCGCTGGCGTGCATGCTGACGACGCGCGGCGCAACGGCGCGCAGCAATTCAAGTGGGTCGTCGCCGGCGACGATGGCATTGGACGGGTCGTATTGCACGCCAAAATGTGGGCTGTCGGGGATGGCGGCCAGCAGCTCGAGGAAGACGTCCATCTTCTGGGCGAATTCCGGATACTCCCAGAAGCCGTCCTTGTAGTGGTTCTCCAGGCCCAGCACGATGTCCAGTTCTTCGGCGACCGGCAGCAGGGACTGAATGCATTCCGCAACCCGCTCAACGCCCTGGCTCAGGTCGACGTCGGGATAGCGCTGACCGCTGAGGACGCGGCATACCGCGCCCGGCCCGCCCAGGTGGCGCGTGACCCGCATGATGGCGACGTGACGCTCGACGGCCCGCCGGCGTTCGTCCGCGTCGGCAACCGTGAAGTTTGGTGAGCAGCACATCATGGGCATGGCGAAGCCGGCGCGCCCCAGGGCCTCGCCGACGTCGTCCAGATAAGCTGTGTCAAGGCTCTCCAGGAATCCGTCATACAGCTCGAGCCCGTCGGCATCCAGCGCCCGGGCCATCTCGATCCAGCGAAAAAGGGAGAGACTGCGGTCGCCGGCGATTTGTTGCTCAAAGGCCTTGGGGTAGGCCGCCAGTTTCATGGGGCTTTGCGCTCCGGCGTGTGAAGACGTGGCGGCAGTCACTCTACTTGTGCCATGTGGACATTGCCAGTGCGGCTACAGCGTGTAGGGGACAGTGCCACTGTCGTCGACCGTGTAGCCCCAGCGATCAATGTATTCATCGCCGTGCAGGAACTCATCGCCGCCGGCTTCCAGCATGCTGGTGAGGCGCCGGTCGAGCTGATCGCGCAGTTCACGGTAGGCCGGGTCGTCAACCCGGTTGTGCTGCTGCCAGGGATCGGACTCATTGTCGAAGAGTTGCCAGGGGCCTGCCAGCGTTCGCGTGTAGGTGTAACGCTGCGTCCGCAGGCCCCGAAATTCACGACCGCCCTGGTCGCGCGACCATTCGCCGAAGGGGTGGTAGCAGGCCAGCAAGGCGGTGCCGTCGGCGGGGTCCGGCGCACTGTTGCGAATGTGGTCGCTGAAGTCCAGACCTTCCACGGTCTCCGGTACCGGGATGTCACAGAGCCCCAGCAGGGTGGGCATGATGTCGGGCGTGTTGAGCAGGGCGTCTGTGTCGCGCGCGGCGACGCCGGGACAACGCAGCAGGAAGGGCACGCGAATCGATTCTTCCCAGGGCTTCTGCTTGCGCACCGTCCCCTGGGAGCCGAGCATGTCGCCATGGTCCGAGGTGAAAACGAAGATGGTGTTGCGCGCCAGGCCGGTCTCCTCAAGGGTGGCCAGCAGGTCAGCGACGCAGTCATCGAGCGCCGTGCAGTGGGCGTAATAGCCGGCCAGCCACTCGCGCGCCGCGGCGGCGCACTCCGGCGGCACGTTGGGGCGCAACGCAATGTCTTCCGGCCGATAGCGCCGGTGATACTCCCCGGGCGCCGTCTCATAGGGATTGTGCGGCGGCCCCCAGGACAGGACCAGCAGGAACGGGCTGCTGCCGTCATGCTCGCGCAAGTACCCTTGCGCGTCCCGCGTCTGGGCGATGGCGTCATAGCCCTCCCAGTGCAGCTTTTCAGTGCCCTTGCCCGCGTAATACGCCGAGTTGTTGTAATCGTGCGTACACTCCAGCACTTTCCAGTATCCGAAGCCGTGCCGTCTTTCCGGCGGAATGTATTCCGAGCGCCCATGGCCGTCTATGTGCCATTTGCCGATCCAGGCCGTGTCGTAGCCGGCCTGGGCGAAGGCCTCTCCCAGTCGCGTGCCGCTGTCCGCCAGCGGCACGTCGTTGACGAAGATGCCGTGAGTCAGGGGATACTGCCCGGTCAGCAGGCTGCCGCGCCAGGGTGAGCAGACCGGGCAGCCGGCGACGGCGTGCGTGAAATTGACGCTTTCGCGCGCCAGGCGGTCCAGATGCGGCGTGGCGACCTGCGCGTTGCCGGAATAGCCGGTGGCCTGCGCGCGCCACTGGTCGGCGAAGACAAAAACGACGTTGGGTCTGTTCATATCAGTTGTGGCTCCGGAAGTTTGCCGGCTTGCAGCCAGGGAATGGTCTGCGGGCCTTCAGGAAGAACGCCGATGCGCGCGTCAGGGCCATGGCGGCGACGCAGTCGATCGACGAGGCCGGGGATGTCACGGCAGGGCATGAGCAGGGCAGCTTCGATCTGCGCGTCGCTGAGGCCATCCGAATACACGTACACCTCCGCGCGCGCCTGAATGCGGGCCTGAATCTGCGCCTGCCACTGGTCCTGGCGCGTCTCTTCCGCCGCCAGGATAATGCGCGCCAGGTCGTCGGGACTCGAGGCCTCGCCCAGCAGCCGGCCATACAGGCCGTGTTCGGGGATGCCTTCTGCGCAGGCGGCGGCGACGATGATGCTGCCGCCTGGCCGCACGATTTGCTCGGCGGCGCTCATGCCCTTGACCGCCTGGTAGAGGTTCATGTCCAGCGGCCAGCCGGAGTTGGTGGTGATGACGACGTCGAAGGGTTCCGCCACGGCCACCATCGAGGTCTCGCGGACGTGCTCGATGCCGGCATCATGCGCCGCCCTGAGCTCGCCGGCGAAAACGCCGGTGATCTGCTTGTCGCTGTTGAGCGTGACGTTGAGCAGAAAGTGCGGCCCGGTGAGCAGGGCCGCCTCCCGCGCTTCCTCCCAGATCGGGTTGCCCTGCGTGATGCCCCAGGTCGAGCGATAGTCGCCGATCATGCCGGCATCATGGTTGCCGAAGACGGTGCGCTGACCGGCCATACCGGGCATGACCGCCTTGCCACCGCCCGAAAAGCCGGCGAAAAAGTGGGGCTCGATGAAGCCGGTCAGAATCCTGACGTCGGCTTCAAGATATTCCCGGTTGATCCAGATCTCATGGCCAAAGGAGGAGCGCCCGATGCATCTCTGCGTCGCCTCGTCAGCCGCGTCGTTCTGTACGATGCGATAGCGCTTCACGATGTCCGCGCCCAGCATCTGCTCCAGTTCGGCACGGGTATTGGGACGGTGAGTGCCGAGGGCGTTGCAAAGCAGGATGTTCTCCGCCGGAACATGGGCCAGTTCTTCAAGTATGGCCGGCAACAGGAGGTGATTGGGTGTGGGACGGGTGATGTCGCTGAAGACGATGGCGACCCGGTCCCGCGAGCGCGCCAGCTCCCGCAGCGGCGGCGCCTGCAGGGGCGCGCGCAAGGCATGGCGCAGCGCGGCGACAGGGTCAGCCAGCGCGGGCACGAAGCGGTTCTCGATGACCTCGACACAGGCGTCGTCCGGCAACGCCACCTGCAGCCCCTGTTTTCCGTAGGCCAGTTTGATGTGCATGTTCACCCTGTGGTGCTGGAACCGTGTTTGCAATTTGCCGTCATTTTCGTGATTATCCGCCGATGTCGAGGAAAGCGCCAGCGGGAGATTCAACATGAGTGACGTACAGCACCCCAAGGTGGTCGTCATCGGTGCCGGCAGTCTTTTTTTTGGTCGCAAGTCGATCTGGCAAATGGTGCATTCGCCGCATCTGAACGGGGGGACGCTGGCGCTGGTCGATACCAATCCAGGGCGACTGGAGCGCATGGCGCGGCTGGCAGAAATGGTGATTGCCGAGACGGGCGTTGCCTTGCAGCTGGAGGCGGCCGCCGACTGGAAGGACGTGTTGCCCGGCGCCGACTTCGTGGTACTGAGCTTTGCCGAACGCACGGTCTTTTTCCGGGGCGTGGACTGTACGATCTCCGAGAAGTACGGCATCCGCATGTGCTCCGGCGACACCATCGGGCCCGGCGGCATATTCCGCGCCATGCGTGAATTGCCGGTGATCATGGACTGCGCCCGCGATATCGAGCGCCTCTGCCCCGATGCATGGGTGATCAATTACATCAACCCCTCGACTGTGAACGGGATGGGGTTGACTCGATACGCGCCGAACCTGCGCAGTTTTGCCCTCTGCGACAGTCTGCACATGCCGCACATCAAGAACCGGCAGGCCCGTTATGCAGGGATTATCGGAGACGATGAGGCGCTCGGCGAGGAGCAGGACGAGGCCTTCGACCTCCGCATTGCCGGCGTCAATCACTTCACCTGGATGTTGCAGGCCGGGTATGAGGGCCAGGACCTGATGCCGCGGATAAGAGACAGCCTGCAGCAACTGGCGCGGGAAGAGAGCGTTGATGCCGGCGCCAAGCGGCGCCACAATCATGCGATCGCCTGCGCCCTGTACGACGCCTTTGGTCAAGTGCCGGTGTGCGTCTCGCACACCAAGGAGTACGTGCGCTTCTGGCAGGGCCGGGGTGAATTGCCGGACGAGATTCCGCCGCTGGCAATTTGGGAAACTGAAGACCGTTACGAATTGCACGCCGCCATGTGGGAGCAGGTGGACGGTTTCGTCAGCGGCGCCACACCAATCACTGACTTCATGCCGACCTTCGGGCCCGATCACGCCACCGACATTATCGAAAACATGGTCGGCGGCCTCGGCAAGCCCTTTTACGTCAACACGCCCAACCGTGGCGCTGTAAGCAACATGAGCGACGATGCCTTTCTGGAATTGCTCTGCGACGTGGATATGGACGGCCCGGTGCCACGCCCCGTTGGCGAGATGCCGCGGGGTCTGCGGGGCATGCAGGAAGTCGTGCTGGATACGCACGAGTTGACCGCTGAAGCGGTCGTGAAGTGTGACCACAGCCTGCTGCGGCGCGCCATGCTCACCGACCCGCTGGTGACGTCCATGGCGGATGCGGACGCCATCCTGGCCGAGCTGCTGGAGGCGGAGCGGGAGGTGCTCCCCGCCGGCTGGTACGACTAGCCGCCGGCGTCGGCTGTTTCCTCGTTCCCTTCTTCCGTAGCTGCCTCATTCATGCGTTCCATGGCGGCTATGGTTGCGGCCTCAAAGGCCGCCATGAACCTTGCCTGCAGGGTGACCAGGTTTCCGGGACGAATGCCGACAAAACCGGCGTCATGCCAGGTCGGCAGGTTTTCTTCACTGGCGAGATGCCACAGGAAGGACTGCACCTGCGGCAGGTTCAGCCGGGTCTGGTTTGCCGTCAGGATGGTCTCCCGGGCCAGGGGCCAGCTGCCGTCCCGTATGCTGTCCGGTGAAGGCGCCACGCAGTCGTTGCCGTTATCCAGCGTGACCAGGCGGATGCGCTCCTGCCCGTTGGCCAGTACCCGCTCGTATTCCGTCCAGGTCATGTAGGTCAGCGCACCGGGAACGTTGGCCGTCGCCGCTGCGCGGTAAAGCGGGTCGTCGTCAAGCTCGATGTCAATTCTGCCGATCAGGCCCGGGGCGGCGGCGGCCAGCAACTGGTCCGTCACCTGGTTGCCGGGTCCCGGCGCGAACAGGACCATGTCCTCGTCCGCCAGGTTTTCGTCCAGGTCGCTCCAGGTCATCAACACGTCCGTGGCTTCTGCGCGCCAGATTTCACCCAGTTGCCCGGTGGACAGGCAGGCGGGAGCAGCGCCATTTTCATTGGCCAGAAGCACCAGCGCCTGGCTACCAAGCGCCAGGGACTCGCTGATAATGTTGCTGTTGGCGCAGGTTTCCTGTTCTTCGGCATGCAGCGTTCGGTCGGCAAACACAAGGTCCAGGGCACCCGCGCAGAGTTCCCGCAGTCCCGGAGAGGCGCCCAGATGGGTGATGGTGGCTGCAAGTCCCGGATTGCCCGCCCGCAGGTCTTCCAGTGTCGTGTTGACAAAGCTGTAGCTGTCGCCGCTGCCGCCAATGCGCAGGGCACCGCCAGGGTTTTCCGGCAAACTGAATTCACCGGCCACCAGCGGAGGCGCCTCGCCTCGCTGTGCTGCCTGGAGCCGTTCCTGATTTTCGCGCCTGATCGCTTTGGTCGCCGGCGTGAAACCTGCCGAGCGGACGAGTTCGGCGGCTTCCTCGCTGCCGGCCAGCGCGAGCAGTTCACTGGCTCCGGGCTCGTTCAGCAGGGCGGCATTCGCATACAACAGCAGTGGCGATGAAGCAGGATACAGCCCATCCTCGACTGAAGCTGCCGACGGGATCTGACAACCGTCACCCGTCATGGCGTCCAGCGCCAGGATGTGGTGACCCTGCGCCTCTTCAAGAGTCGCGACGGCGATGGAACCTGGGGTCGCACTGACTGCTTCTCTTGCATCCATGGTAACGAGGGCATCATCGCGCAGGCCGTCGCCGCTGACCAGTGCATCCAGCAGGCTGTGGGTGGCGGTCATCTCCGGCGGAACGTGGACTGTCAGGCCGATTTCTTCCGGAGCAGCGGCGAGCACCTGGTCCCAGCGCGTAACGTTGCCGGAGGCGCTGGGGGCAAAGATGTCCGAAAGCTGCTCCTGATTCAGGCAACGAACAAATTCTTCAGTATCAGGATGCGTGATGACCGCCAGAATGTTGTGGCCCAGTGTGAATTCGACCAGGGAAATATCGTTTTCTTCGCAGGCACGCGCCAGTTCATCGCCAATTGCCTGGGTGGAACTGCTCATGCCGGAGTCGCCGGCGCAGAGCTGGGCCAGCCCGGTGCGGGAACCGGTGGTTTCGGTAGTCAACGCGTCGTCCACGCCGGCAGCCGGGATCAGGGCCTGCAGCAGGGGCTCGATTATCGCCGACCCCGTGATGCGAATTGCGCCGTCCTGGGCGTGCAGGGCAGGGCCGCTCACCAGGCTGCTGCACAGGGCGAACAACAGGGCAACACGGCGCAGGGAAAGGGTCATCCTTGAATCTCCGGCTATACTGATAATGGCGCAACGCACCGGATTGTACTTGTGGAAAGCTCATTTTCCAGTTGAACTTCCGGTTGCAGCGGCATGCCCGCTTCTGGAGGTGTCTGTGAGTGACGAATTCAGTCTGTACAACCTGGTCGGCGGAGACGATACCTTCCGCAAACTGGTGGATATCTTTTACACACGAATTGAAAAAGATGAGGTCTTGCGTCCGTTGTTCACCAATGACCTGAACGTTGACCGGGAACGCCAGTTCCTCTTTCTTACCCAGTTTTTCGGGGGACCAGGTCGCTATAACGAGCAGCGCGGTCATCCCCGTCTGCGCATGCGCCACAGTCACGTGGCCATTGACGAGGAAGCGCGGGAGCGATGGCTGGGCCACATGCTGGCGGCCATTGACGAGACGGGTATCGAAGAGCCGATGCGGGGCGTGATGCGCAGCTACTTCGAACGGGCCTCGGCGATGCTGGTCAACCGTGGCCGGCCTGACGCCGGCAGGAACCAGGCGTCAGACTAGAGCGCCATGGTCTCGAATGCCTCGGCCGTCCACGGCAGGGCCGGGCGGAAAAAATGCTCAAAAATGGCCTGGGCGTAGACCCGAATCTCGTACTGGGCATCTTCCGCCATACGCAGGCGCAGGAAGTGCATCAGGTTGTGCGCGTCCACTTTCATCACCCAGGTGTAATAGACGCTGAAGCCGGGCAGGAAAACCCGCGCCAGTTCTCTGGAAACGCCAGCCTGCAATGCCTTCTCGTACAAGGCGTAGGAACGGTCGTAGTGCTCGATCAGGTCGTCGCCCAGTTGCTTGCCGAGCTCTTCATCGAGCGCCCCCTCGCTCGCCTGGCGATTGCTGCGCGCCTGCAGGCGCCAGACCTCCGGCACGTAAAAATCATCCTCCCCAAACGGCGTATAGCGACCGGACTGGGCATTGGCATTCCAGGTGCGGTGGCGCACCCATTGCCACCAGGTCAGCAGGGGCGCGCGGCAGCGAAACTTGAACTCGACCATTTCGAAGGGCGAGGTATGACGGTGGCGCATCAGATAGAAGAGCAGCTTCCTGTCTCGCTCATCTCCCCTGCTTTCTCCCAGATACGACACACGGGCGGCATTGACAATTGCCAGGTCGCCAGGAATGCCGGTAGCCGGATGCGGCATGAGGTCGACGAGCTCGACGTAGCCCTTGTCCAGTACCTTGACGCGCTTTCCGATCAGCGAGGTTGTGGTCATAAGGCTCCAGCGTGGATCAGGCGAAATAATGCAATGCCAGGCGCAGGCGCTCCCCGACCTCATTCGGCGCGTCTTCGGGCAGGGACTGCAACGCAGCCTGCGCCTCCACCAGACTGTAGCCCAATGTCGTCAGGGCATCCATGACTTCGGCGTCGCCTTCTGACGACAGCGCCGGCAGGGTGGACAAGTCCTCCCCCAGCTTGTCGCGGAGTTCAAGCACGATTTTTTCGGCCGTCTTGCGGCCGACTCCCGGGACCCGTGTAATGAGATCGAAGCGTTCGGCCTGCACCGCCTGACGCAGGTCTTCCGGCCTCATAATGCTGAGTATCGCCAGCGCCAGACGGGGCCCGACGCCGCTCGTTTTCATCAGGCTGCGGAACAGTTCGCAGCCCGCGCCCTGCCGAAAGCCGTACAGGGAAATGCCGTCATCACGAACGACCTGGACGGTATGAAGCATCAGTTCACTGTGCAGGGGCGCCAGATGCGGGTCCGGTGTAAACACCTGATAACCGATTCCATTGACTTCCAGCACCACGTGGTCCTGGCCGTTGGCAGCGACCCGTCCGCGCAGGCTGACGATCATTCCTGCAACTGCAGGTAGCGGGCACTGTGCAGATCTGTGATCGCCACTGCCAGGGCATCGGCGGCATCATCCGGCCGTGGACGTTCTTCAAGGCCGAGCAGTATGCGCACCATTTCCTGCATCTGGGGCTTGCGCGCGCCGCCGTAACCGGCAATCGCCTGCTTGATCATGTTGGGCTTGTATTCATGTACCGAAACGCCGGCATCGGCGAGCGTCAGCAGGATGACGCCACGGCTCTGGGCGACGTTGAGCGCCGTGGTGACGTTGCGGGCGAAAAACATTTCTTCCACGGCAGCCCTGTCAGGCCGCCAGGTTTCGATCAACTCTTCCAGTTCCCTGTGAATAAGTTGCAGCCGCCGGTGCATCGGCTGGCCGGGGCCGGTGGCAATTACCCCATGGCAGACTTCTGAAAGGGAACCGTCACCCCGCTCCCGTACAAGCCCCCAGCCTGTACTGGCTGTCCCCGGATCGATGCCCAGCGATAGCATCAGTCGCTCCTGAAGACTGAAGCCAGCTCTTCAGTGATCTGCAGGTTGGAGAATACCGTTTGCACGTCGTCGAGTTCTTCCAGCCGTTCGTGCAGGCGAAGCTGCTGCAGGGCCTTGTCCTGCGGCAACCAGGTCTCGTTGGTCGCCTCCCAGCGCAGGCCGGATTCCGAAATCGTGTATCCTGCATCCGCCAGGGTGTGCTCGATGCTGGCCAGCAGTTCGTACGGCGTCCAGACAGAGATGTTGCCGTCTTCCTCTATCACATCATCTGCGCCCGCCCCGGCGGCAACAAGGAAGACTTCCTCGAAGTCGACTTCGCCATCCAGCGCGACAAATCCCTTGCGGGCAAACTGCCAGGTCACCGCGCCGGCTGAAGCCAGGCTGCCGCCGGCCTTGTTGAGCGCATGTCTGATTTCGGCAAGGGTACGATTCCTGTTGTCCGTCAGGGTGTCAATCAGATAGGCGACGCCATCCGGCCCGTATCCTTCATAAGTGACCTCAACCAGTTCTTCACCCTCCAGCGTTCCGGCTGCACGCTGGATCGCGCGATCGATGTTTTCGCGTGGCATGTTGGCGGCCCTGGCCTTGGCAACCGCCAGTTTCAGCCGGGGATTGCTGCTTTCGTCGGAACCGCCTTCGCGCGCGGCCACTGTGATCTCGCGCGCCAGACGTGTGAAAATCTTGCCGCGCCGGGCGTCTTCAGCGCCTTTTTTGCGCTTGATGGTTGACCATTTGCTGTGTCCGGACATCTCCGCCTCCACACATTTCAGGGAAAAGTTTAGCCCATGCCGGCGGCAGTGTCGAGATGCGCCATGCTATACTTGCGCCGCCTTTGCATTGTCCGTGACCAGGCCACTGGCAGGAGCGCATTTCACCAGATGTCGACGGCAGAATGGGGCGCAGAGACTTCCGCCAGGCGCATCAATCCGCAACATCTCGCCTGGAGTATTCTGCTGGCCTGCTTTGCCCTGTTCTGTGTCCTGCTGGTTTCCGCCCTGGTTACTGCAGATCACTTTCTGTTTCAATCGACCCTGCCCATGGATGCCATCCTCAACGTCGGTCGGGGTACAGTCAGCCTTGCGGACCTTGCCAACCCGGTCGAACAGGTCGGCATCAATGGCGCGGCGCTTCAGGACGGCACCATCATTCGAACAGACCCGCAGTCCCAGGGAACGATTCGTTTTGTGGATGGCGAGGAAGGGCAAAAACACCTGTTGGCAACCCTGACGCTGCAGCGCAATTCCCGGGTTACCCTGCTCGGCGCACAGAGGCCGCGCTTCCCCTGGAGCCGGCGCGGTCATGAAATCGTCTTGCAGGATGTTATCGGCGAAATGAACCTGACCATCACAGAGCAGGCCGGGCCTCGACTTTCGGTTCAGGGAATAACGCCTGGCAGGGCATGGCTGGAAATGTCCGGCCCTGGCACCTACACGATTGAGGGCGCTTCCGAAGAGTTGCGGCTCTTTAATCACAGTGGTCGGGGTCGCCTGGAATCTGCCGATGGCTTGCAAAATCGACTTGTGCCGCCGGGGAGGCAGGGAGCGGTCCTTTACGATGATCCTGGCGTGGAACTGCGCAATGGCTACACCAATCTGCTGCAGGACGAAGCCTTTGATTTACTGCGCGGCGGCGCGTCGGTCAGCGCTGGAAATGCGTGGACCTGTGGCCATGATCCGGCCGACAATCCTCCCGGGTCTCATGAGTTTTTGGCACATGACGGCTTGCAGTTTCTCCGCTTTCTGAGACTTGGCGGCATAACCACCCATGGAGAGAACTTTTGCTTTCAGAGTTTTGGGCAAAACGGCCTGGATCTCAACGAGCTTGATCTTGAGTATCTTTCACTGCGGGTCTCCTTTTACGTGAATCAGATTTCGCTGGCCTCATGTGGATCGCGGGGCAGTGAATGCCCGCTCATGCTGCGCATGGACTACCTCGATCAGGAATACCTTTCAACTCTCGAAGACCAGCCGGTCGGTGACGGACAGGTCAGGGCAGTGCCGCCCGGTGTCGACGCCATCAAGTGGCGCCACGGGTTCTACACGCACTCACGGGACGACTGGCCCCTGCGCTGTGATACCTGCATTCAGGATCACCAACTCATTCATGACAAGAGCTGGTACGTGTATGAAAGTCCCAATCTGCTGACCCTGTTTGCGCCCGATCCGCCGCCGGAAAAAATCGTCTCGGTGTGGGTTTACACGTCGGGGCACGAGTACGATGTATGGATCCGGGACGTCGCCCTGCTTGCCACGAAACGGAATTAGCCGGAAGCAGCGAAACCATTGTTGATTTGCCCTGGTGCTGCTGTTACAGTCGCCAGGCTTCCCGTTGTGATTTCGACAAACGTCCCGGGTGACATCTGTGGATGGGCTGATATCCGAAAACGTGTTGGCCGGTATCGTCCTCTACGCCACCCTGACGGCCCTGGCTGTGTGGGCGACACTGGTGCTGTGGAGCTGGCAGGACATGGCTGGCCGCTCCCGCAGCACGACGCTGCGCTTTCTTGCGGCCCTGCTGGTCGCGCTGCTCAATATCCCTGGCCTGTTCATCTACCTGATGTTGCGACCGCGCGAGACCCTGGCGGATGCCTACGAACGTTCCCTTGAGGAAGAGGTCTTGCTGCAGGGCATTGAAGACCGGTCGGCCTGCCCCTCCTGCAAGGCCGGCGCCAGGCCGGACTGGCAGATATGTCCATCCTGCAACACTCGCCTGCGAAGACCATGTACACGCTGTGGCAACCTGCTTGAGCCCGAATGGGAGCGCTGCCCCTGGTGCGCTTCACGCCAGCCCCTGACAGAAGACGATGACTGGCAGGTTGCCCCGAGGCGCTTTCGGCCCGGCACGGCGGCCAGGCCGGCAGAAGTTCGGCTGGACCCGGAAGGACAGTAACCCTGGTCCCGGGCGAACTCAGAGTTCGTCCGCTTCCCCAACCACGTGCACCTTGAGGAAATTCGTCTGGTTGCCAACGCCGAAGGGAACGCCGGCGATGATGACCAGGCTGTCGCCGCGCACAACCATCCCGGAACGGTTGGCGGCGCGCACCACCGTGCCAATCATTTCGTCGGTCGTGTTGAACTGGGGCACCATCATGGGGATCACACCCCAAACCAGGGCCATGCGCCTGAAGGTGAACTCGCTGGGGGTTACACAGAGGATCGGTGTGCGGGGGCGTTCCCGGGCAATCTGGCGGGTGGTGTAACCCGTGTGGGTGGAGGTCACGATGGCCCTGCAGTCGAGAACGTCGGCGATCTGACTGGTCGCCTCACCAATGGCGTCCGAAATCCGTTCGCGCGCCTCATGTTCAGGATGAGACTTGACATGCCCGGGGGACCACCCTGACAACAGGGCCTTCTCGGCGATGACGGCAATACTGGCCATGGTCTCGACCGATACCACCGGGTAGTGGCCGACGGCAGTTTCGTTGCTCAACATGACGGCGTCACTGCCATCCATGATCGCGTTGTATACGTCGCTGGCCTCGGCGCGCGTTGGACGCGGACTGTCCACCATGGAGTTAAGCATCTGTGTCGCCGTGATGACCGGCTTGCCGGCCAGATTACAGAGCCGAATGATGTGCTTCTGGTGTCCAGGGACTTCTTCTGCCGGGGTTTCGACCCCAAGGTCGCCGCGGGCCACCATGACTCCGTCGGCTTCGGCAACGATGGCTTCGATGTTTTGCAGGGCTTCCAGCTTTTCAATCTTGGCGATCAGCCAGGGGCGAACCTCGTCGCCATTGCGGCAAATCAACTCCCTCAACTCGCGCAGGTCCTGTTCGCTTCTGACAAAGGACTGCGCGATGAAGTCCGTTTCCTTCTCCAGCGCAAAACGCAGGTCCTCGCGGTCCTTGTCCGTGATTGCAGACAGGGTTAAGCGGGCCGTCGGCGCCGTTACGCCCTTGCGCGAATAGAGTTCACCGGCGATGACGACCCGGCAGGTCAGTGTTCTCTCATCCCGTTCCGCCACGACGAACTCGAGATTGCCGTCATCAAGCAGCAGCGGCATGCCCACGTGCACGTCGCGGGTGAATTCCGGGTGCGGCAGCAGGACCGTGTTTCGGTCAGAAGCTGCCAGCGCTGCGTCCAGGGAAAGACGAATGGTAGCGCCAGCATGCAGTGCCAGGGGCTCATCAGGAATCAGACCGATGCGGATCTTGGGGCCCTGCAGGTCGCACATAATCGCAACCACCACATTCTCTTCGTTGGCAATGCGGCGGATACGGTCGATAGTCGCTCCGTGCAGGGCGTGGTCACCATGCGAAAAGTTGATGCGGGCGACATTCATGCCGCCCCGAATGATGGCGCGCAAGGTATTTTCATCGCTGGAAGCGGGGCCAATGGTCGCGACAATCTTGGTGCGTTTGCTGTCCAGTCTTGTGTCGGACAAGGGCCGCCTCCAGAGCTCAGCTAAATCGCGCGAGGTTGCTGAATGCCCGCAGTCCCGGATAGACCGCCGCAGATCCGAGCTGTTCCTCGATGCGCAACAACTGGTTGTACTTGGCCACGCGGTCCGAGCGGGCGGGCGCGCCGGTCTTGATTTGCCCGGAGTTCATCGCCACCGCCAGATCCGCAATGGTGCTGTCTTCTGTTTCTCCACTGCGGTGACTGGTGACCACGGTCCAGCCGTGTCGCTGACTCAGTTGACTGGCGGCCATGGCTTCACTCAGGCTGCCAATCTGGTTGACCTTGCACAGCAGGGAGTTCGCGGCGCGCTCGTGGATGGCCCGTCGCACACGGTCCACGTTGGTGGCCAGCAGGTCATCTCCCACGACCTGCACCCGGTCGCCAATGCGGTCGACCAGCATAGACCAGTGCTGCCAGTCGTTCTCGGCCAGACCATCCTCCAGCGAAATGACGGGATAGCGTCGGGTCCAGTCTTCCCAGAAGTCAACCATTTCCGCGCCGGAGAGCGTCCTGCCTTCAATATCGAGGTGATAGGCGCCGTCGCGATACAGTTCGCTGGCCGCGGGGTCCAGGGCGATGTAGACCTCTTCTCCTGGCCTGAAGCCGGCCGCCTCAATGGCCTGCATGATCACGTCGAGGGCTGCCTGATTTGAGCCGAGCGAAGGCGCAAACCCTCCTTCATCGCCGACAGTGGTGCTGTGCCCCATGTCGTGCAGCAGTTTTCCCAGGGTCACGTAGATTTCAACGCCCGTCCGCAATGCCTCGCGAAAGCTGCTCGCGCCGACCGGCATCACCATGAACTCCTGGAAGTCAGTGCTGTTACTGGCGTGTTTGCCGCCGTTCATGATGTTCATCATCGGCACGGGCAACACGTGCGCGTGCACACCGCCCAGCCAGGCGTAGAGCGGCACGCCACATGAATCTGCGGCGGCGTGCGCCAGTGCCAGTGAGACGCCAAGGATGGCGTTGGCCCCCAGCCGGGACTTGTCGGGGGTGCCGTCAAGTTCCAGCATCGCCTCATCCACCGCCTTCTGCTCCCTGGCATCCATGCCGCAAACCAGGTCGGCCAGGGGTCCATTCACGGCTGCCACGGCCTGCAAGACTCCCTTGCCACCATAGCGGCTACTGTCTCCGTCACGCAGTTCGAGCGCTTCATGCTCCCCGGTGGAGGCGCCGCTTGGCACGATGGCACGACCGGAGCAGCCGTCTGCAAGCGCAACTTCAACCTCGACGGTCGGGTTACCACGCGAATCCAGAACTTCACGCGCATGGACCCTGTCGACCTGCATGCCGTTCCTCCGTCCTGTCAGGTGGGTGGACCGGGGCCCAGTATACACGCTCCATTGAATTGCGCATCCTTCCAGATGTGATATGGTGACGAGATCGGTACCGGATTGGCCAACAGGCCCGCTGGTTGCAGGACCCATGACTCACAGGCGCCATGTCTATCTGGATCACTCGGCCTCCACGCCGGTTGATGAGCGGGTGCTGGCCGCCATGCAGCCCTGGTTTACCCGGGACTTCGGTAACGCTTCCTCTTCACACGGGCCGGGCCGCAGGGCGGAGCGGGCGATCGAGGACGCGCGGGAAACGGTGGCCCGGATACTGAACTGTCAGCCACAGGAAATCGTGTTCAACAGTGGCGGGACGGAAGGGGACAACCATGCGCTTCGCGGCGCTGCCTGGAGCATGTTCAGGGCCGGCCGTGGCCGGCATTTGATCAGCAACCCGATCGAGCACAGCGCTGTGTCCGAAACCCTGGCGCAGTTGGCGGAGGTGCAGGACTTCTCACTTTCCATGCTGCCGGTCGATCGCCATGGTCGTTGCTGCCTGAAGGACTTCCGGCAAGCCATGCGACCCGATACTGTGCTGGCCAGCGTCATGCTCGCCAACAACGAGATCGGCAGCCTGCAGCCCGTCGCCGAACTGGCCAAACCTGCGCGCGCGTCCGGCATCCTGTTCCACACGGATGCGGTGCAGGCCGCCGGCCAGGTGCCGTTGGACGTTACAGCGCTGGGCGTCGACCTGCTCAACATCTCGGCCCACAAGTTTTACGGGCCAAAGGGCGTGGGCGCCCTGTACGTCCGCCAGGGCCTGGATCTGCTTTCCAGTCAGACCGGTGGCAGTCACGAAGAAGGACGCCGCGCCGGGACGCACAACACGCCCCTGATCGTCGGCCTGGCCAGGGCGCTGGAACTGGCTGACGAGGAACGTGAACTGCACGTTGCCCGGTTTTGCCGGATGCGCGACATGCTGGTGGACCAGGTGCTGCGGCTGGTGCCGGGCTCCAGCCTGACTGGTCACCCGCAGGAGCGGCTGCCAGGCCATGCCAGTTTTGTTTTCGACGAGATAGACAGCAGCATGTTGCTGATACACCTGGACGTCAACGGCGTCGCTGCCAGCGGCGGGGCGGCCTGCAAGACCGGCAATCCCGAGCCATCGGAAGTCTTGCTGGCCATGGGTTACGGCGCGCAGTCGGCAACTGGCGGTCTGCGCCTGAGCGTCGGGCGCGGCACCACTGAAAGCGACGTCGACTTTGCGGTCAACGTGCTTGCGAACTCGGTAGAGAAGCTGCGGCAACTGGCGGTGCCGGCATGAGCCGGCGTGTCGTCGTCGCCATGAGCGGCGGTGTGGACAGCTCGGTCGCGGCGGCGCTGCTCAAACGGCAGGGTTATGACGTCATCGGCATGATGATGAGGTTGTGGGCCGAGCCATCCACGACCGGCAACGTACACAATCGCTGCTGCACACCCGGCCAGATGACGGATGCCCGACGCATTGCCGACCTGCTGGACATCCCGTTTTACGTGCTGGATACCCGTGAAATCTTTCGTCGCAGGATTGTTGACTTTTTCATCGAGCGACATCGCATGGGTGAAACCCCCAATCCCTGCATGGAATGCAATCGCCACATCCGCTTTGACTGGCTGCAGCGACATGCGCTGGCGCTGGATGCCGGTTACCTGGCCACCGGGCATCACGCCCGCATCAGGCGCGGGCCCGACGGGGAGCACCGCCTTTTCAGGGCTGTCGACCGGCACAAGGACCAAAGCTATGTGCTAAGCGTGATGGGCCAGAAACAACTGGCCCATGCCCTGTTCCCTGTCGGTGATTACAGCAAGGCACAGATTCGGGAACTGGCCCGGGAGTTTGGCCTGCCCACCGCCGGCAAGCAGGACAGCCAGGACCTTTGCTTCCTGGGCGATGGTGACTACCGGCGCTTTTTGCGCGAGCACGCTCCCGGGTTGATGTCAACCGGGCCAGTGATGCTGCGGGACGGTACACAGCTGGGAGAGCACAGGGGACTGGCCAATTACACAATCGGCCAGCGACGCGGTCTGGGCCTTCACAGCAGCGTCCCCCTTTACGTAGTCGACAAGCAGGTTCAGCAAAACGCCCTGATTGTGGCGGAACGTGCGGAACAGGGCGTGGCTGCCCTGAAGGCCAGGCGCGTCAACTGGATCAGCGGAAAGACCCCGGCGCGCTCACTGGACGTCAGTGTCAGCATTCGTTATGGCGCCGAACCGCAGCCGGCAACTGTCAGGCCAGACGGCGTTGGGGAAGTCCTCGTTAACTTCGCGGAGCCGCAGACCGGTGTGGCGCCCGGCCAGGCGGCCGTGTTTTACGATGGCGAGGAATGCCTCGGCGGCGGCGTGATTTGCTCAACTGAAGAGGGCCGGCAGGAACGCGGTGAGACCGGGGAAGCGCAGGACCAGCAGGGTGCCGCCGAGCAGGTGAGGCGCGTAGGGCAGGGCAGTGCGACGCGAGACCCTGCCGGCCAGCAGCAAAAAGAGTGACGTCGCGCCGGCGCTGATGATTCCTGCCAGCAGGGCCGTGAACACTTCCGGCCAGCCAGAGACCAGGCCGCACAGGCCCGCAAGCAGCGCATCGCCGCCACCGAAGGGCAGTTCATGCAGCTCAACACCCTGGAAGCGGCGGAGCAGCAGCCTGTATAGTGTGCCGCCCAGGTACATCCCGTAGCCGGCCAGCAACCCGACAGCGCCTCCGGCAAGGGCACTGTCCAGCGCGTTGTTCGCCATTGCGGAAACCAGGGCAATCACGGCAGCAAAAATGACGGGGACGGACAAAACGCGCCGGTGCTCAATATCGACGATGGCAACCAGGGCAAACAGCGCAACAAGCACGTAGCGGACCAAAGCCGGCATTTGCCCGGAGCCGGCGTCCCCGCCGTGAAACACACAGGTCAGGATGGCCGTGACAGCGACGATGAGGAAGAACCATCCGGGACGCCGCCGGACATGTTGTTTGAGGCCGGCAGGACGCAAATGACTGACCCGACTGTCGGCGCCGGTGGCCGGCAGAGCCTGCGCCAGAACGGCGACCACCAGGCCGGCCGCCGAACCTGACAACAGGCAGACGGGCACTCGACTTCAGGGAAGGGCCGGAGCGGGTGGCAAGAGGGTCAGGGCCAGCCACAGGCCCAGCAAAACGGCCATGGCTGCGCTGAGCAATATGGCAAGGCGCTGTGCCTGGCTCTCACCGCGCGTCACCGGGGCCGGAGGACTGAAGCCTGTGTGAAGCGGGACACGTGTGACCCTTTCTCCCACGATGCTCCATGCCGCCAGTTGCGGCTCAGCTTTCCCCAGACCAATGATTAGTTGACATGCCTCCGGCCAGCCGGCTTCGCGAATGTCTGCAGGGGAGGGCAGGGGTTCACCGCGCGGATGCGAGTGCCAGATAGCATACAGTTCCAGACCCTTGCGTTCAATATCGAAGATCGACCGCACCAGTTGCTGCTCATTCATGCGGTATTCCTGCGTTGGCATGGCAGCGACGTTATCGATGGTTACCACGCTGTGTACTCGTCCATCCCTGCCGGCAAGCAGGCCGCAGGCTTCCTCAGGCGTGCGTTTGCGCGCTTCCCGCAGCAGCGTTGAAGTCTGATGCGGATCCAGCCAGAGTTGCATCAGGGCGCATCCGCCTCGCTTGCCTCCGGGACGAAGAAGGTCTCGATGCATTCGTGTTGGGGTGGATTGCGAGTCTCGTAAAACAGGGTGACCGTCAGCGTGTAGAGACCGGCCGGATCGTCCACGTCACGCAAATGCAGGGTGAACTCCATGTCGTTGCTCATGGTCTCGATGACGTCCAGCTCACTGACGATGCGATCTTCCTCATCATGGGCCACGAGAATGAGGTTGGGCCGTTCGTGGAAGGGAGTCAGGCGAACATTCACCCGTACGCGTACCCTGTCCGGCCATGGTGTGACCGTGACCTTCGTGATGCGCACTTCATCTTTTGGCAGGGGCACCGCATCCTGCGGCAGGATCGGGATGTCCAGGTCAGTCCTCCACGGCGGGCTGCCCGCCAATTTGGTTGAGGGCCGCCAGGGCCGCGTCCAGTTGCTGCGCCGGCACGAGAAAGTGGTCGCGGCTGAAGGAGGCGAAGGGCAATACCGGCACGGAGGCTGCGGCCAGCGCTTCAGCGATGCGGGCCACCAGCCCTGTCATTTCCGGCTCCATCTCCACGTTGACGGTGATCAGGCGACAGATTTCCCCGGCCAGTTCCATGTCCGGCAATCGGCCCTGAAAGTCTTTCACCGCGTCGCCAGGCAGAATGAGCGACACTTCCCTGCCGTCAACCACCATGGCGCAAAAGGGCTCTGACACCTGGGCGATGACGCCGGCCGCCGCCGTCGTGGCGTTGGCCGGCAGGCGCACAAGGCGGTACTCCTGACCATCACTTTCGAAACTGGCGGCGGCCAGCGCCTCATCAGCGGTCTGTGTCATGCGGGTCCCTATTCATCAAACTGATACGTGGATTCGGCATAGAAACGCACCTGGCGCTGCGCAAGCTTTTGCCGCATCCAGCGCTGCAACTCGTCGTTCTTTTGCTTCAGGCTACGTCCATCAGCGGCCAGCCGGCAGACCGGATAGTTGATCCTTAGCGCCCGCCCGCTGATTATGTGACGGCTGACGCCGGGCGGAATCCAGGCTCTCTCCCGGGCTGCGGTTTCGATCACGGACGCGCTGACAGGCGGGAATCTGAGCAGGGCGACCATATCCGGAAAGTGATTTTGCAACTGCACGGGATCATCAAGGACACTGCGATACAGGGTCGCGCCCTGCTGATACACCGAGACAAGGCGGCAGAGCAAATCGTTACGGGTTCGTGCATCTTCGGCGGCTGCACATAGCGCAAACTGCCGGCCATCTGCCAGATACAGGTCGGCGACGGGCGAGGTCGGGGCTGCTTGCGTCACCGTCAGCCCCGGCAGACCGGAAAGGCCGTTCAGCAGCGAAGCGGCAGTCCAGTCGCTGACCACGTGGTTCCATGTGTCAAGTCTGATTTGTCCGCTCTCCCAGGTGACGACCTGAACCGGGAGGTGTGGATAGCCGAGCGCGCGCAGTGCGTGGCAACGGTTGGCGCCATCGAGGATGACGTAGTTGTCACCGTCCATGGGCGCCACCACCGGCGGGTTGATGATATACTCGTCGCTGCGGAATCGTTCGATCAATGGTCGTGACCGTTGGGAATCGTGTGATTCGTGCGCAAGGAGGCTTTCAGCCGGCACAATGCGCAACTCCGGCACCGGGGCCCTGAGGCTGTCTTGCACGACCTGACTCCTGAAATGACAGGCATGAAAGCGTAGCACAGGACCGCAGCCGCTTGCAAAGGAGAGCGATGGGCGCCGCAGACCAGGGAACCGGTGGCCCGGACAATCGTTGGCAGACCATCCCCCGCACCCTTGCCTTTGTCTGCAATGGCGATGCCGTCCTTCTGCAAAGACGGCGGGATGACAGTCGCATCCATCCTGGCCGCTACAATGGCCTGGGCGGCCACCTGGAGCGCGACGAAGACCCTCTCGGCGGCATCCGGCGGGAGATACTGGAGGAAGCCGGGCTGGAGGTCTCGCAACTGCGGCTGCGCGCGCTCTACAACATTGATCCTGGAGGCGCGCGGGGTGTGATGCTGTTCGTGTTTACCTGCGTCAGCGCCGGCCGGGAACTGGCGCCACAGAGTGCGGAAGGCGAGTTGCGCTGGGTAAGGCGGGCAGACCTGCTGTCCCTGCCGCTGGTAGAGGACCTGCCGTCGATGCTCCCGCTTTATCTGGACATGGCGGACGACGCGGCGCCGCTCTTCGTCCACGTCAGTTACGACTGCAACGACAATCACGTGCTGCGTATTGCCCCGGATGACGGCAGTACCGGCCAGGAACCGTGACCAGGCGCAGAGGCACTGGCGCAAGGGCAAGGTGGCTGCTGCGTCTGCTTTTCGTCATGGTGTGGCTGATTCTGATCTTCACGCCCTGTCTGGCATTACTGCTGGCGTCGCAGGGGGAATTCAGGATCAGCACGGGTCCTGCACCGGAAGAAGAACTGCGCCTGTGGCTCGTGCAGGACGCCGGGCGGGCCGGCGTGGCCCTGTCCCGCGCGTTCAGCTACGAAAGCGATGGTCAGCGCTGCATACAGACCGATGCCGGTTTTTTGCTCTGGCGCCGGCCCCGGAATGAAGTGGACAGCGCGACCAGCTATTGCAGTTGCTACGATTTGCAGGACGTGGAGTACCAGCGACAAAAGGCTGGAACCTGCGTCACTGGCGCAGGGGCGGACGATGAGTGATCTGCTACAGACGCTGGATCCGAACAATCCGGTTGTACTTGCGGTGGCCTGTGCCCTGCTCTGCGTTGTCGGCCTGGTGCTGTCGCTTGGTTTGCAGGCGATCGGCGGCCTGCTGGAAATCATCAATTCCCTTGCCGGCATGTTCATGGAAGTGTTGTCGGGCGGTCCGGTAGCCTGGTGCGGTTGCCTGGCGCTGTTGCTGGTCCTCGTCGGCGGAGCCGCCATTGCCGTGTTGCTGGTTCAGGGACTGGCCGCCTGCGGCACGTCGGAGGCGATCAACTTCTGCAGCTTGCTGGGTCGCTGAGCAGCCAGTCAGCGCAGCAGTTCCGGAATCTGTTCCGGGTTCTCGGCCACCCTGGCGCCTGCCTCACGCAGGGCCGCGATCTTGCTGGCTGCCGTGCCTTCAACGCCCTCGATGATCGCGCCGGCATGACCCATACGCGTCCCTTCCGGGGCGCTCGCGCCGGCGATGAAGGCGGCCACCGGCTTGGTCATGAATTCATGGATGAAGTTTGCGGCGTCGATTTCGGCACGGCCGCCGATCTCACCCAGAAATGCTACCTTTTCAGTTTGCGGGTCATCCTCGAACATTCGCAACACGTCCACAAAACTGGTGCCAATGACCGGATCGCCGCCGATGCCAATGCAGGTTGTCTGGCCCATACCGGCCTGGGACAGGGCGTAGACGACTTCGTAGGTGAGCGTGCCACTGCGGGAAACGACGCCAACATTGCCGGGCGTGGCGATAAAACCGGGCATGATGCCAATTTTTGCCAGTCCGGGCGACAGCAGTCCCGGGCAGTTGGGGCCAATCAGACGACAGCCATTGCGGTGCACGTGTTGCATGACCTTCATCATCTCCTGCACCGGGATGAATTCAGTGAGGCAAATGACGAGGCGAATGCCGGCGCAGGCGGCTTCGCAGATGGCGTCCGGCGCAAAGGCCGCGGGCACAGCGACCATGCTGACGTCGGCGCCGGTGACCTTCACGGCCTGTTCCACAGTATCAAAGACCGGCTTGCCCTCGAACCATTCACCGCCCTTGCCGGGCGTGACGCCCCCGGCGACCTGGGTGCCGTACTCAATCATCCTGCGCGTGTGAAAGCCGCCCTCGCGGCCGGTTATGCCCTGAACGATAACGACGCTGTCCCTGTCCACCAAAATGCTCATGCCTGAACTGCCTTCTTCACGGCATCAACCGCCATGCGCGCCGCATCGGTCAGGGTGCCGGCCGCCTGGATTCCCGCAATACCCGCCTCATCAATGATGGCGCGACCTTCGCCCGCATTGGTTCCCTGCAGGCGAATGACCATCGGAACATTCGGCCTGACTTCCTCAAAAGCGGAGAGAATTCCCTGTGCCACCTCATCACCGCGGGTAATGCCGCCGAAGATATTGCAAAGCACGACGCGCACGTTGGGGTCAGACAGGATAATGCGCAGGGCCGTCGCCACGGTGTCGGCACGGGCGCCGCCACCGATATCAAGAAAGTTGGCCGGGCCAATTCCGGCTGATTCACCATAGAGACGGGTCATGTCCATGGTTGTCATCGCCAGTCCGGCGCCATTGACCATGCATCCGATCTGGCCATCGAGCCGCACGTAACTGATGCCGGCGTCACGAGCCAGGATCTCTGCCTCGCTCTCTCCCTCCGTGTCCCGCATGGCTGCCAGTTCGGGTTGCCGGGGCAGCGCGTTGTCATCGATCACCATCTTGCCGTCCAGTGCCAGCAGTTTTCCATCTTCTGTGATGATCAGCGGGTTAATCTCCGCCAGCTCGGCGTCGCTCTCTACAAAGCACCGCACCAGAGACGATACGATCTTGCCGAATGCGCGCCAGTGGGGCCTTGGCAAATCGATGCCACTGGCCAGCCTGACGGCCTGAAAGGCGAACAGACCGGCGACCGGATCGACGTGCTCGCGGACGATCGCTTCCGGCCGCACACGGTTGATTTCCTCAATCTCCACACCGCCTTCGGCGGAGGCCATCAGCACGGGTTTGGCGGCAGCCCGGTCATTGGCGATTCCGAGGTAAATCTCGCTCGCGATTGCAGCGGCCGGATCAACCAGGACCTTGCTGACTGTGTGACCCCTGATGCTCATGCCCAGTATGTCACGGGCATGCTTGCCGGCTTCCTGCGGCGAACGCGCCACTTTAATACCACCGGCCTTGCCACGGCCACCGACGAGAACCTGCGCCTTGATGGCAACCGGACCGCCGGCTTGCCCTGCGATTTCCCGGGCCTCTTCAGGACTGTGCGCCATGGCACCGACGGGCGTCGGGATGCCGTACCTGGCAAAACGCGCTTTCGATTGATACTCGTGAAGGTTCAAGATACTTCGCCATGCCTGCCGGTTTCCTGACCGAGTATAGCCATCGCAAGGGCCTGACTCAATTGCGTATTCCATGAAAATGGCGCAAACCCGCAGTGGCCTGCTATACTTGCCGCGATCCATGAATGACTGTCGCCAGTTCGTAAACGTGAACCGGATGTGAACATGAACCGAGCAGTGTATTCCGGCCTTGTGCTGCTGATTTTGTCGTTGCCAGTCGCCACAGGTGTCCGCGCCCAGGCGGACAATGTCCTGAACAATCCCGGTTTCGAGGAGGACTTCCAGGAACAGGACGACAATCCCCTGCTGAAGGTGGCCGAGGGTTGGACATCCTGGTATCGGGCAGCGGAAGGCGATAACGCAGCTGCCTGGGAACTCGTGCAACCTGAGTACGGTCCTGCCCGGGACGTGGATGAGCACGCGCATATCCGGGAAGGTGAGACTTCCCAGGTCATTCGCTCCTTCTACGCAACCTTTGATGCCGGCCTGCTGCAGGAAATCGCCGACGTTGAGGTCAACTCATGGCTGCGTTTTAGCGCCAACGCCTGGGTATGGTCGTCGGTTCTTGATGACCCGGAGCAGAGCGAGGACGATGGCGACGTCTTTGTGCAGGTCGGGATCGACCCCGATGGCGGGACCGATCCCGACAGTGAGGAAATCGTCTGGTCAGAGATTTCCTACGAGCTTTACGACGGCTGGCGCGAGTATGCCGTCGTGACGCAGGCTACCGGTGAAGAGGTCTCGGTTTTTGTGCGGGCGCTGGTTGGACAGCCCGTGCGCAACACGCATGTCTGGATCGATGAAACGCAGCTGTTCCTGGATGTCTTTGACGAGGAGGTCGTGGAGGCTCTGGCAGTGGCCATTGGCCCGACCCCCTTCCCGACAGCCGTCCCGGTCTATCACATCGTGGGAGAAGGGGAGTCGCTGGAAGCCATCGCCCGTCGCTACTCAATCAGCGTGGATGCCATCCTGAAGGCCAACAATCTGGTCAGCGCCAGTCTGGTGCATCCAGGCAGCCAGTTGTACATACCCGCCAGGGAGGCGCCTGTTGCCACGCCCCTGCCGGAAATTGAGGCCAACGCTGCGTGGTATGTCATACGCGCCGGCGATACCTTTGCGGGAATCGCCGAACTTTACGGCGTTGACGTAGCGGAGCTGGCTGCGCTCAACCAGGATGTCAACACCAGTTTCCTGGTTGTGGGCCAGGCGCTGGTTGTCCCGGCCGTTCCGTCGCCGCCGACGTCCATGCAGAGTTACACGGTGCGCCGTGGAGACACGCTCGGTGACATAGCGCTGAGATTCAACATCTCCGTTGAGGAACTGGCCAGTGCCAACGACATCACGGTTACCAGCAATCTTGAGGCGGGGCAGATTCTGGTCATTCCGTGAATTCAAGCTCCCCAAAGCCTGACTTGCGCATACTGCTGTTGTTGCTGGCGCTGGCCATCTGGCCGGCCCTGCCGGCACAATTGCAGGATACCGCCACAGAGGAACTGTACATCGTACAGAGAGGCGACACGCTTCTCGGTATTGCCCGCCGGCACAACAGCACGATCCAGGCATTTTCAGAACTTAACAACATTGACAACCCTTCCCTGATTTACGTTGGCCAGCAACTAAGCATCCCCAGGGTTGAAGTCCAGGTTACGCCGCAGCCACTGCCGGATTTCGTCACGCCATTTTTGAACGAGTCCAATCACGCCGGTCTGGTTCGTCGGGTGGCGCAAGGTGACACGTTGTCACAGATTGCCGAAGAATATGATTTGTCGCTGCAGGACTTAATAGCAGAAAACGAGATCGAGGATGCTTCACTTTTGCACGTCGGGCAGGTGATACGCATCCCCGGCTTGCAGCCACTCGGTATTGACGCCCCGTGGCCGGAACCGGTGGTTACCCTGCAGGTCGGGCCGCCCGTCTTTCGGGAAGGTGAAAGCGCCCGCTTCGTCTTGCAAAGCTCACGGCCGGTACAGGTAAGGGGCAGATTCCTCGACAGGGCGCTCGTCTTCGTGGCCGACCAGACCAGCCTGTGGCACGTTGCCCTGGCTGGCATCCCGCTGAATACGGAAGCGGGTTTCTACACGCTGGACATCGACATTGAGGATGTCAATGGACCCGTGTCATTCCGCTGGCCTCTGGAAGTGCAGGATGTCGAGTTTGGCAGGGAAGCCATTATGCTGCCAGAGGATGATTTGGACACCCTCGACAGGGACACCGAGAACGCGGAACGGGCGTTGTTGCAGCACATCACCTCCGGCTTCAGGCCCGGTCGCTGGTTTCATGGCGTCATGCTGAGGCCGTCGGTCGGCAAGATAGTCTCGCGTTTCGGCACCTTGCGCAGTTACAACCGGGGCCCCTACGATCGCATACACGGAGGCGTGGACTTCGCCGCGCCGACGGGAACCGACATCAGGGCCGTCGCGGACGGTCTGGTTGTGCTGGCCCTGGACCTCAACGTGCGCGGTCAATCCATCATGCTGGATCACGGGATGGGCGTTTACACCGGCTACTGGCATTTGTCTGAAATGTACGTGGCTGTTGGCGAGTTCGTCACGGCCGGCACGGTGATTGGAGCGATGGGCAACACCGGGCGATCAACCGGCTCGCATCTGCACTGGCAACTGTGGGTCAACGGCACGATCGTCAACCCGCTGCAGTGGCTCTATTCAGATTTCACGGGTCTGGGCGCAATTCAGGAGTAACGGGCCTGGTCAAGAGCCTCGAAATCCGTGAACAGGAAGTGGTCGTGGTAGTAATGAATCCATAGAAACGACAGGATCGCCGTATAGTAGGCGATGTCAAAGTGCCGGTTCGGGTCGATATCCGGCATGATGGTTCCGGCCACCCCGTAGACCAGCAGGAAAATCGCCAGTGAGCCACCCAGCATCAGGGTGCTGAGAACATAAAGGCCGCGTGTGTTTTCACTGCGGCTGAAACGCGCCACCAGCGGCGCCTGACGTTCGAATTGCGGCAGTCTGCGTTGCCTTAGCTTGATGATATAGAAGGTCAGGGGCAGATACTGGAAGGAGTGCCAGGTGTTGGCGCCCTGAAAGGCCGTGTCCAGGTTTTCAAAACTGGCCAGCGGGAAAAAGACGGTCACCGTCAGACTGATGAAGATGGTTTTGGGCCAGTTGATGGTCCCGGCACGGATCTCCAGGACGGTCCTGGTGACGTAGGCGATGAGCGCGACCAGAAAAACAGCGGCAGCCAGCTGAAAGAACCATGCATCCTGGAACAGATGCGGGATGACCGTAATCAGGTCGTTGGTGCCGATGCGAAACGTGCCTTCACTGATCTTCAGGGCTGCCATCGGGAAGAGGCAGGTCAAAATGAGGGCATAGTCCACCAGGCGGGCGCCCATGCTGATGGCCGGCCGCTGCAGCACCTTGTGTTGCCTGTGGTTGTACAGTTCGGTGACGTAGGTCGCCTGGTGCAACACGTGCAGCATCGCCCAGAAAAAGAAGATGGTCAGCAAGAGATTGAGATTGAGAAAGGCCAGCGACACGACGATCAGGGGAATGATGATCGAGGAGCGCAGCAACATCGGATAGCGCTTGCCGAACTCCCTGTCCAGCCCGGTGCGCAGAAAGGTGGACATCATGTGCGGCCCGCCCACCGCCACGGCCACGAAGGCATTGATGGTATTGCGGCTGATATCAGGGTCCAGACCCAGTTGATTGACACCCAACAGATAGAGCAAATAGGGAACCGGAACCAGCAGGACGCTGAGAATGATCCAGGTCATGTCCCAGCGTCGGTCCTTCAGCCAGAGGCCAGGACGGCGCTCCGTGTCTTCGTGTCGCGACCAGGCCAGGGGCCGGGCGGTTACTGCCATTTCAGTCTCCCAAGTGTTGACAGGGTCAGTATAGCAGATTTAGTTTGCCATGCAAAGTATCTTGCGCCGGCCCGTCAGGTATCCCGCCGCAATTCGTGATGCTGCCGGCAACGGGCCTCGTAGCTCTCCCTGGCGCCAACCATGATGACGGGGTCATTAATGTGCGCGGGATGCCCGTTTACCAGGCGCTGGGTGCGGCTCGCCGGTTCGCCGCAAACCGTGCAGATGGCGTTGAGTTTGGTCACTTCTTCCGCGACGGCCATGAGCACCGGCATGGTGCCGAAGGGCAGGCCGCGGAAATCTGTATCCAGTCCGGCGACGATGACTCTCAGGCCCCGCTCGGCAAAATCCTCGACCATCGACAGCAGGCCATCGTCGAAGAACTGCGCCTCGTCAATGGCGACAACCGAGGTCTCTGGCAACAGCAGGGCCGGCATCTGGCTGGTGTCGGCAACCTGCATGGCTTCCACGTGCCGGTCATCGTGGCTGCTGACCCTGGCGGGATCGCCGTAGCGGTCATCCAGGCTGTGTTTAAAGACCTGCACCTTGCGGCGCGCGATCACCGCGCGGCGCACGCGACGGATCAATTCCTCGGTCTTGCCGGAAAACATGCTGCCACAGATTATTTCTACACGACCGCCGTGGGGGGCCACGAGCCTCTCACCTTTCCTGACAGGGAAAGGCAGACACCGTCGCCAGCGTGTCTGCCCTGCAAATTCCTGAAATTATGGTTGCGAACTGCTTCAGGCGCCTTCCGGCAACTCATAGCCCAGGGTTCGCAATTCACGTTTGACGTCCGCCAGCGCCTTGCGGCCAATGCCGGGGATTTCGAGGATGGCGCTGTCCCCCTGTTCGAGTCGCTCCAGAAACTGGCCCACGACCTCAATGCCCTGGTCCTGGAAAACGTTCAGGTGACGCCGCGTAATGCCCAGGTCCGTCATGGGCCGCTGTGGCGAGATGCGCGCAGCCTGGCGCTCTTCCTCTTCCCTGATGATGTTTTCGCGGACTTGCAGGCGCTTCAGGAAGCGGTCAACCTGACCTTCCGTATCGACAATGCGTTGCTCTCCCGTGTAGAAGGGATGGCAACGTGAGCAAATGTCCGTGCGCAATTCGGGGACAGTGGCCCCGGTCGTCCAGGAATTGCCGCAGGCGCAGGTTACGGACGCCCCGGCGTACCATTGCGGATGGATCGCCTCTTTCATGAACGGGCTGCCTCTCCGGGCCTTTCAGGCAGGACACTGATGCGCTGTTGCCCTTTCCTGCCGCGCATCCTTTCAAAGCTGACATAGCCGGAGGTGGTTGCAAAAATGGTGTAGTCCCGGCCAATGCCCACGCCGTTGCCGGCGTGGAACTTCGTCCCGCGCTGCCTGACGATGATGTTTCCGGGGATGACCTGTTCACCACCGTAGCGTTTCACACCCAGGCGCTTGGAATTGCTGTCGCGGCCATTGCTGCTTGAACCGCCGCCCTTTTTATGTGCCATTGTCGCCTCCCTGCGTTTGGACCTGGAGTGAAATATCTTCAACCAGCAAACGGGTGAAGTACTGCCGGTGCCCGTACTTGCGCCGGTAATTCGTTCTCTGCCGGTACTTGTAGACGATGATCTTTTTGCCGCGGCCCTGTTCCTGCACCCTGACGCGGACCCTGGCGCCGTCAACGGTCGGTTGACCGATCACCGTGTTTTCGCCGTCCTCAACCAGCAGGACGTCGGTGATGTCAAAGTGCTCGTCAACCTCACGGGGCAGACGCTCGACGTCAATGGTCTTGCCGACTTCTGCGCGAAACTGGCGACCGCCAGAGCGGATGACTGCATACATGGGACTCTCCAGGCTTCACTTGCCGCCGCCGGATGACCCCTGGTTTGCCCGGGCTCCGACGGGGAAATCTGGTCGATCTGGGCCGGTTTGAGGCCGCGGCGCAGTATAGCGGTGGCGGCAGACGCGGTCAACATCAAGTTTGACTGCCGATCAACATCGCATCGCCAAGCGAATAGAAGCGATAGCCACTCTGCATGGCGACCCGGTAGGCATTGAGAATGCTTTCGCGGCCGGCAAGGGCGCTGACCATCATCAGCAGGGTGGAGCGCGGCAAATGAAAATTGGTGAGCAGGGCATCCACAACCTGCCAGCGATAGCCCGGTGTGATGAAGAGGGAAGTGTCACCCGCGAAAGCAGCGACCCGTTCTGCATCCCGCCGCCCGGTCGCAGCGCTCTCCAACGTGCGGGCCGCGGTCGTCCCGACGGCGACCACGCGTTTGCCTTCCCTGGCGGCGGCGTTGATCGTTGCGACGGCGTCGCGCCCGAGCCGGGCTTCCTCACTGTGCATCTGGTGGTCATTCACGTCGTCCACCCGGACCGGCTGAAAGGTATCCAGACCAATGTGCAGGGTGCAGTTCGCCAGCCTGACGCCCTTGCCTTGCAGACTGTTTAGCATGTCAGTGGTGAAGTGCAGACCGGCCGTCGGCGCGGCTGCCGAGCCTGGATGCCGGCTGTAGACCGTCTGGTAGCGTTCGCCGTCCTTCAGACAGGCATGGATGTAGGGGGGCAGGGGAGTCTGCCCCAGTGAGTCCAGAATCGTGGCGACGGGCCGGTTGAAGCGCAGCACACGTTGCCCCCGGGTTCTCACTTCCAGCACTTCGGCCATCATGGCGTCGCCGGACAGTTGCAGCCGGACGCCCGCACGCACCCCCTTGCCCCTGACCAGAGCCAGCCAGTCCAGTTCCCCGAGTTGGCGCAATAGCAGGATTTCCACCACGCCACCCGTGCCCAGCTTGCCGGCTGCCAGTCGCGCAGGAATGACGCGGGTGTCATTGAGGACCAGCACGTCGCCGGGGTTGAGAAACTGGTCCAGTTCGTGAAAGCGGTGGTGGGCGATTGCGCCGCTATTCCTGTCCAGCACCATGAGGCGGGAAGAGTCTCTTGGCTCAACCGGACTTTGCGCGATCAGCCGCGGCGGCAACTCATAATCGAAGTCCGAGACCTTCATACCGGCGGTCTGGCGCTCAAACGCCGGGCAGGCGCTCCTGCATTGGCGGCTCAGGTGAGGCCGGCTGAAGCCCAAGGTGTTCCATGGCGAGGCGCGTCGCGACCCTGCCACGTGGCGTGCGTTCCAGAAATCCGAGCTGGAGCAGGTAGGGTTCGTAGACGTCCATGATTGTGCTGCTGTCTTCGCTGATCGACGCAGCGATGGTGTCCAGGCCCACGGGGCCGCCATCGTATTTGGCGATGATGGCGGACAGGATACGCCGGTCCACGTCATCCAGACCCAGCGTATCAACCTCCATCAGACCAAGGGCCTCCGCAGCGACCAGGCCGGTGACCACGCCACTGGCGCGGACCTGGGCGTAATCGCGCACGCGACGCAGCAGGCGCAATGCCACGCGTGGCGTACCGCGCGCCCGGCCGGCAATCTCCTCCGTGCCGGCCTCCTCAATGTCCACCTCCAGCAGCCTGGCGGCGCGCCGGATGATGTGGCGCATGGCATCCATGTCATAGAAATCCAGACGGAAACGCGCGCCGAAGCGGTCGCGCAGGGGGCTGGCCAGCAGGGACAGGCGCGTGGTCGCCCCGATGACGGTAAAGCGCGGCAGGTTGAGGCGCACGTTTTTGGCGGCCGGCCCCTTGCCAATGACGATATCCAGCGCGTATTCCTCCATGGCGGGGTACAGCACTTCCTCGACGGCGCGTCCCAGACGATGCACTTCATCGATAAACAGGATGTCATGCTCGCGCATGTGGGTAAGAATGGCGGCCAGATCGCCGGCGCGTTCCACAGACGGGCCGGCGGTAATCCGGATGTTGCAATGCATTTCGTTGGCGACGATGTGGGCGAAAGACGTCTTGCCCAGCCCGGGCGGACCATAGAAGAGGATGTGGTCGACCGGTTCGCTGCGCGCCTGGGCCGCCTCGACAAGGATGCGCAGGTTTTCGCGCACGCGCTGCTGCCCGATGATGTCATCCAGGCGTTGGGGACGCAGGACCCGGGCTTCCCTTTCTCCCTGGCGACGTCCACCACCCACCATGCGTTCCCCGCCAGCCATTGTTCCTCTCGTTTGCCTCACCCGGAGTCAAGTATACTGGTGCCAGATATCCGCGCCAACGACGGAAGAGGCTGAACGATGGCCGAACTGCACGTCTCCACCCATCCGCTCGCAATCCACAAGCTGACACAGCTCCGTTCAGTGGAGACCGACCATCGCACTTTCCGTGAACTGGTGCGGGAACTGGCGTTGCTGATGTGCTACGAAGCCACGCACGATCTTGACCTCACGCCGCAGGCCGTGGAGACGCCCATGGGGCCGGCCAGTGGCGGAAGTTGCGAGGACACCATCGGCCTGGTGCCGGTGTTGCGCGCGGGCCTGGGACTGGTCGACGGCGTCATGGAACTGTTGCCCAGCGTACAGGTGTGGCATATCGGCCTGTACCGGGACGAGCAGACGCTGCGTCCGGTCGAGTACTACAACAGGCTGCCCACTGAACCCACGGTAAACGTCTGTATGGTGCTTGATCCCATGCTCGCCACCGGCGGCTCGGCAGTCGCCACCATCGACATCCTGAAACGCTGGGGCGTGCGCCGCATCAAGTACATGGGCCTGATTGCCGCGCCCGAAGGCGTACATCGCCTCGCTTCAGCGCACCCCGAAGTACCGATCCACGTGGCCGCCGTTGACGAGAGCCTCAATGAGCAGGGTTTCATCCTGCCTGGTCTGGGTGACGCCGGCGACCGTCAATTCGGTACCTGAGAACGGCGGGCTGGTGGACAGGGCCGTCGCAACTCTGCGCTTCAGCGTCCCTTTTCCTGTGCGGCGATAGCGACCAGCGCCGCGAAATCCTCAATGTTCAGGGACGCCCCGCCCACCAGGGCTCCATCGATTTCCGGCTCTGCCATGAAATCGGCCATGTTTTCCGGCTTTACGCTGCCGCCATACTGAATTCGAACCTGCTCTGCCGTTTCAGTCCCGTAAAGTTCGGCCACAGTGGCGCGCACGCAGCCACCGATGACATCGCCGGCGACGGCGGCACTGGCGTTGCGCCCCGTTCCAATCGCCCAGACCGGTTCATAGGCCAGGATAACCTTGCTCATATCGTCGGCCGCAAGGCCATCCAGCGCCGCCCGAACCTGGCCGCTTACCACAGAGCGCGTCTGACCGCTTTCGTTTTCCTGCAGGTCTTCGCCTATCGCGACGATTGGGATCAGACCGTTTGCCAAGGCTGCCTTTACCTTGAGATTGACCCGTTCGTCAGTTTCACCCAGCCAGGCGCGACATTCGGAGTGTCCGATGATCGCATATTGCGCAATCCCGGCGAGCATGGCTGACGATACCTGAGCGGTGAACGCCCCCCCGGCTTCGTAATGGGCATCCTGGGCGCTGACGCCGATGCCACTGCCGCGCAGGGCGTCGGCAACCGCTTGCAGCGCCAGAAAGGTCGGCGCCACAATTCTTTCCACGCCTTCGTATTCGGCCAGCAGCGGCGCCAGTGTTCGCGCAAATGCGACGGATTCACTGACAGACTTGTTCATTTTCCAGTTGCCGGCAATGACTGGAACACGCATGCCTGGCTCCTTTACGCGGTTACGCGGTCAGTTCCGTCTTTTCAATGCGCTGTCACACCCGGTCGTCAAGAGCGGCAACGCCTGGCAGGGTACGGCCTTCAAGCATTTCCAGGCTGGCACCGCCTCCGGTGGAGATATGCGTCATGGCCGGGCCAAGGCCGGCATCTTCCACCGCTGCTGCCGAGTCGCCACCGCCGATAATGCTTGTCGCGCCCGCCTCCGTCGCCCTGGCCAGGAGGGCGGCGACGGCCATGCTGCCCCTCGCAAAGGGCGGCAGTTCAAACACGCCCACCGGCCCGTTCCAGACGATGGTGCGGGCTCCCTCAAGCGCTTCCTCGAATCTGGCCAGGGTCTTCGGCCCGATATCGTAAATCGCCCGGCCGGCAGGTACGTCATCACCGACGTTGATCGTGCGGCACCTGGCGTCCGCGGAGAAGGAATCCCCGACAACGGCATCTACCGGCAGGACGAGCCTGTCGCCGCCAGTTCGAAGTAACCCGGCCGCGACGTCGACGGCGTCTTCCTCCACCAGGGAGTCGCCCGTATCCATGCCCCGGGCGCGCAGGAAGGTGTTGGCCATGCCGCCGCCAATGAGCAGGCGGTCCACCTTTTCCAGCAACGCTTCAATCACACGTATCTTGTCCGAGACTTTCGCGCCGCCGAGTATGGCGACGAAGGGGCGCTCCGGTTGTTCCAGCGCCGTCGCCAGGTAGTCCAGCTCGCGCTCCAGCAGCAGGCCCGCAACGGAAGGCAGGAGCCTGGCCACGCCGACGGTGGAGGCGTGGGCGCGATGCGCGGCGCCAAAGGCATCATTGACAAACAGGTCGGCCAGGCTCGCAAGGGACGTGGCGAATTCCGGATCGTTTTTGGTCTCGCCGGGTTCGAAGCGCGTGTTTTCCAGCAGCAGGATGCTCCCGGTCGGCGCCTGGGCCAGCGCGGAGCGCGTCCGGGGGCCACCGCAATCACCGACGAACCGGACGTCATCATCCAGCAACTCGCCCAGTCGCCTGGCCACCGGTGCCAGCGACCAGCGTGGATCCGCACCCCCCTTTGGCCGTCCCAGATGTGAAAGCAGGATGAGTACCTGTGGCTGTTGCGCCAGCACGTGGCGCAGGGTGGGCAGGGCAGCCCTGATGCGCGCCTCATTGCTGACCTCGCCATCCCTGAGGGGGACGTTGAAATCCACGCGCATCAAAACGCGTTTGCCGGTCAGCGAAACATCCCGGACGCTCATCTTGTTCATGAAGTCCGCTCTCCAGCAGGGGCGCGGCGCCAGTATAGCAGTCGCTTCAGCGAACGCCAGACATCCTCGCCGCGGGTTGTGAGCCAAAGGACCAGCAGGGCCTGCATGGCCGTCAGTCCACCCACAAGCAGGACGGCGTCAAACCAGAACTGTTCCGGAAACAGGCGGATCAGCGTGTCCGAGTAGGCGAAGTACCAGGTGCCGCTGGCAAAGAAAAGACTGTGAAAACCGGTGAAGGCGCTGTCCCAGCTGGCGAGCGCCAGTGCCACGATTGCTGTCAGCAGGGCCAGGGTTATCCTGCTGCCGCGTTGCAGGGCGTGGCGCAGGCCGACGCCCCGCCTGCCGCTCCAGACGCCGGCGAGAAACAGGAGCAGAAGGAGGCCGGCCAGACGGTATGTCCTGCCGGCAAGCACTTTCACATCATGCATGTGCGCAAGCTCACGGGCGCCGAAGAGGTCGCTGCCATCGACAAATTGCAGGGCTGCCAGCGAGTCCAGGCCCGCGTCATTGCGCAGCCAACCGGTAACAGCGACGGCAAGCTCTGTCCGCCGGGCCGTGCTGAAACCGTAGCTGTCCTGCGGGAATCCCGGGCGGGCATAGGCGAATGTCAGCCAGAGTGGCGTCATGACGAGCAGTGTGTTCGCCAGTACAAGCAACACCGGCATGCCCGTGGAAACGAGCAGGAGCGCCGCCCGTTTCACTCCTGCGACCCGTCAGTTGCGGCGCCTGAGCGTAACCAGTCCAGAATGAAGGGGTTGGTAGCGCGTTCAACTCCGATAGTGGTTGCTTCCATGTGTCCCGGCAGTACACGTGTTTCGTCCGGCAGGGTCAGCAACTTCCGGGTGATGGAGTCCATGAGCGTCGCGTAATCGGCGTTGGGGAAGTCCGTACGGCCAATGCTGCCGGCGAACAGACAATCTCCGCCAAAGAGAAGGTCTGCATCCTGGAGCCAGAAGGCCACGTGGTCCGGCGAGTGGCCCGGCGACCAGATCGTACGGAGCGTGATTCCTTCAATCCCGACGCTTTCAGTCCCGTCGCCAAAACAATGATCGGGACGGGGCAGGGCAGGGAACAATTGCTGCAGGAAGGGATCTGCAAGGGGCTCGGGTTGCAATCGCGGTGACCGGCGGTGCATGCAGAACCGGGCCCCGGTACGGTCGATCAACTCCTGCGCCGCCAACACGTGATCCAGGTGGCCATGGGTTGCCAGGATGAGGCGAATTGTCCAGCCGGCTTGCCGGGCGACCTGTTCAATTTCAGCGGCCTCGTCCACGGGATCGATGACAATGGCCCCGGAGCTTTGGTTATCACCGAGGACATAGCAATTTGTGGCGAAGGCTCCCGGCGCCAGACATTTTACTTCAATCGACATCCGACCCTCCCGCCACAGCTTGCCGTTGACGCCAGAGCACCTTTACCATGCGCAACTCCGGCATGCGCAGTGCAAACGCGCCCAGCAGGAACACGATGACGCCAAGGAGTACCTGAACCGCAACATAGGCAATGGAGCCCCCGATTCCCCTGGCAGACAAGGCATTCTGAAGCGCCGGTTCGGCCAGCACAATGGCCAGTGCCATCAGAAGACTGGCGGCCGTCGTCCGCACCAGGGTTTGCGCCAGATCTTCTTCCCGGATTCCCCGCCAGCGTCTGCGCAGGATCAGGAGCAACAGGATGACCTCGAGGCTTGTTCCCAGCGAGTTTGCCAGTGCCAGACCGCTTACCCCCAGGTTGAGACCGACCAATACTTCACGAAGCGGTCCCGCGAACGTCGCCTCGTCATTGAGCAGGACACCGCTGAGCAGAAATGCGCCAGTCAGGTTGATGGCGGCACCGACGAGCGCTGCCCACAGGGGGGTCAGCGTGTCCCTGTCGGCATAAAAGCTGCGCGCGACGACCTCCAGCACCGCATGCACGACCAGGCCGAGCGCGAACATGCGCAAGGTCGCCGTAACCAGCACTGAAGCGGAAGCATCAAAGGCACCGCGTTCCAGCAAACTCACCACAGGGTGGCCGAGGACTACCAGACCGACCGCGGATGGAATGCTGGCCAGCAGGATAAAACGCAGTGCCCCGGACAGGGCGTCGCGCCGGCCACTGTCGTCGCCCAGTTCAACCAGGGCGGCCAGGGTGGGGAAGATGACCGTGCCCATGGCCGTGCCCACAAGAGTCTGGGGAATTTGCATGACCCGCCAGCCCCAGCTCAGCGCGCTGACCGAGCCTTCTCCCAGACGTGAAGCGATGTTGTTCATGATCAGGAAATTCAGGCTGAATACGCCCAGGCCGGCGATCCGTGGCAACATCAAACGCAAAATGTGCCGCAGGTAGTGGTCCTGCAGATCGACAATTGGCCACCATCGCGCGCGGTAACGCAGCAGACCGGGCACCTGGATACCCAGATGCAGGATAGCGCCCAGCACGGCGCCCCAGACAATGCCATACACACCCAGGGCAGGGATCAGAAACAGGACGCCGAACAGGATGCCGACGTCGTACAGCACCGGCGCGAGGGCCGGCAGGAGAAAGTGGTTGTGGCTCTGCAGGATTCCCATGCAAATGCCGCTGACCGAGAATATCAGCGTGGTCAGCAGGAGAATGCGCATCAGCACGACCGTGAGTTCCCTGGCAGCGGTATCAAAGCCAGGCGCGACCAGCGTGGCGACCAGCCAGGGGGCAAAGGCAAATGTCAGGGCGCTGAGAGCCAGGGTCAGCAGAAAGACGCAGTTGATGACCAGGGCAGCGGTGCGCCAGGCCCTGTGGTGACTGCCGCGCGCCAGCAAGCCGCTGAACACGGGAATGAAGGCGTGCGCCATCGCCCCGCCGGCAATCAGGGTATAGATCAGTTCAGGCAGTCCGTTGGCAGCGACGTAGGCGTCATAGTCGGCGCCCAGCCCAAACGCCTGGGCGATAACAACGGTCTGTACCAGACTGATGAGCTTGGCGGCGGCGAAGGCGCACATGACCAGCAGGGTTGATCTTGCGAGCCTCTGTCCCCGTTGCAGCGTCGTTTCCCCGGGCTGCCGGACACTGGTATCGACCACGTGGCTAGAGTTCCGCGAGCGCTTCACGGGCAGCTTCATAGTACCGGTTTAGCTGCAGCGCCTGGTTGAATGAGTTGCGCGCGCCCTGCAAGTCACCGCGTGCCTGCATCACACGGCCTTGCCAGAACCAGGTCTCCTCGACGAAGCGGGCTCCGTTGGACATGTTTACCTGGACCAGCGCCAGAACGTCATCCAGCCGGCCCGCTCCAAAATAGGCCTCGAAGGGGCCGAACTGATACCAGGTCATGCGCCAGGGCAAGGTGCCCACCCGCCGTGCCTGGTCGAAGGCAGCGGCCGCTTCCGCATGGTGACCGAGGCGGGTCAGGGAGCTTCCCATGTTGAACCAGGCGAAGGCATCTTCACGATCGGCCCGAACTTCATCCCTGGCCGTCTTCAGGGCTGCTTCGGCTGCGCCCGCCGGCGTGGCAAGTTCTCCCAGCAACGAGCGCAATTGTGCTTCCTGTTCCGGCCTGAACACGACGACAAATGTCCGGTTGAAGGGCTTCCAGTTCCCGTCCAGTTGCCGGTAACTTTCTGTCATGCCCGCGCCATCTTCACCGGCGCCCAGAAAGCTGTCCATCACGCGAAATTCCTGCGCGACGTCGTTGTAACCGCTGAGCGTCTGGTAGTGACCCAGCCAGTCGTATCCTTCCGGCAAAAAGCCGGTCTCCACGATCACGGCCATTTCCGCCGCGACCAGTTGTCTCAGTACTTCCAGATTGCCGCCCATGCGCGTAATGGACTTCAGATCGGTCCTCTCGTTGACGTAGGCGACCATCTCCCGGGGGTTGACGTTCTTGTCCTCACGGCCGGGCTTCAATCTGTCGGCAATGACTATCTGGCCGCTGGCCCTGCCAAAATAACTGAGGGCCATACCCACGTTGGCGGGGCCGCAGTTGTTCCAGCTTTGCATGATGTGCGTGAAGCCTGAAAGGCTCACAGCCGCAGGACGACCTGGCCCTGTCGTGCGCCTGGTCCGGTCTGTGGCCGGCGCCTGGGCAGAAGTCATGTCGGGCGTGGCGGTCTCTGCCTCAGGAGAGACCGTCGCAACAACAGGAGTGAAAGTTGGCGCCCTGGTAGGTGTTGGCACGGGTGTCGCCGTGGCCGGCGCTGCAGTCGTCGCCGACAAAGCCGGTAGTTCGGCCAGCAGGTCCGCCGCCGAGAGCACGCCGGTCGCCGGTAGCGGTGTTGGCAGCGTGCCGCCTGGAGGCGTGGGAGCCATCAGGGCGCGCATGAAGGGCAGTTGATCGATAATGCGTTGCTGCTGGCCAGGAAGCAGGACATGGCGAAATACATGGACGGCGCCCGCTCCTGCCAGCGTCAGCAAGGCGGCCGCAAGCAGCAGGAGCAACAGGAGCATAAACCGCCGTCGTCGTCGCGCTCTTCTCGTCGGCCGGTAGCGCATTAACAGCTTCTCTCAGCAAACACGACGTGACCCCTGTCAGGAACTGGCGCAGGACCCCGGACCATGACGGGGTGTACAATCAACCGCCGCCATGCCAGGCGCCTGAACACAGCCTGTCCTGCATCAACAGGCAGATACAGGTCCGCAAAACAATTGATAAGTATCCTTATCGGTACTAACAAAGACCCTCGAATCGTTCCTGTGCATTGCCTCGCCCTCAGGCCCGCTGATGTAATTCACGCTGCACCTGACGTTCGCTGTCGCGGCGCGCCAGGGCCTGGCGCTTGTCATACTGGCGCTTGCCCCGTGCCAGGGCGATTTCCAGCTTGGCACGCCCCTGAGCCAGATACAGCGCCGTCGGAACCACCGTGTGGCCACGTTCCCTCATTTGCGCCGTGATTTTCGAAATCTCGCGGCGATGCAGCAAAAGCTTTCGGGGCCGCAAGGGATCACTGTGGCCGAAGCGCCCTGCCTCTTCGTAGACGGCAATGTGACAGCCCACCAGCCAGAGCTCGCCATTTCGTTCCTGAACGAACCCTTCTCTCAAACTGACACGACCGGCCCGAATGGACTTGATCTCCGAGCCCAACAGGACCAGTCCTGCCTCAAATCGTTCACCCAGGAAGTAGTCATGCGTTGCCTTGCGATTGCGGGCGATAATCTTGACGGCCATCTCCGCTTTCCGGCCTGTCTGGCAGGATTGCCCTGACGGGTAGCAAATTGTACCATAGGGAGACAATGACAAGAGGCGCCTACGATGTCTACATCACAGTCTGTGCCGCTCGTTCTGTACGCAGATAGCGATCAACCGCTCTCGGACCAGATAAAGCGTATATTTGAGCGTGAGGGATTTGGCGTGCACTGCGTTGCGGATGGCAACGACGTGCTCGCCGCCGCCCGTCGTCTGTCCCCGGCAGTCATCGTGCTGAATACGGATCTGCCACCGGCCGGTGGCCTTGAAGTATTGCGCTTGCTGCGCGAGGCAGATGATCTGGCAAACATCCCCGCCATCGTGACCAGTTCACAGCCTCGACGTCCGGCAGACATGGATCCGGGACCGGGCCTGGACGCAGACGACTGGCTAAACAAACCCTTCAGCCCGAAGGAGTTGCTGGCCCGGACGCGCAGCAAGTTGCAGGCAGGACAATTGCACGCCGAACTGCAGCGACGCACGCGGGAGCTTGAGGCCCTGCTGCATGCCAGCGAACAACTCAACCGGGTGAAATCGGTCAATGACTTGCTGGAGATGATGCCGCAACTGACCCTGGACCTGCTGCCAGGCTCACTGGTCGCCCTGGGACGGCTTGATGAAGCCGGCGTGCTCCGGTCGCATCGCGTTTTTAACCTGGATGACGAACCATTGGCGGCAGCTGACGAAGCCTCTTTCCTGAAACTCTTGCAAGGTGAAAGACAATCGCGTTTGCTGAATGACGTCCCGGAACTGCCGCATGCCTGGACCGGATGCATGATTGCCGTGGTCCATCACGGTGCGGACGTGCAGGCCAACACACTGGTCGCCAGCACAGATGAACGCTATCACGCTCACGAATTGCAGTTGCTTGAGGGCATCGGGCAGCAGGCCGTGCTGGCACTGGATGATGCGCAGTTGCATGAACTGATAGCCCGGCAAAACCGGGAGCTTGAGGAAACCGTGCGGGAACGCAGTGCGGACCTTGAATCCGCCCGGAACATGCTGATCCGCAGTGAAAAGCTGGTGACAATCGGCCATCTTGCAGCCGGTCTGGCCCACGAAATCAACAATCCCCTGCAACCCATTCGAATACTGCTGGATGACATGCTGGAAGACCTGCGGGCCGGAGAAGTGCCGGATCCTGAGGATGTAGTGCGCATACAGGAAAGCATTGATCGAATCACACGAACTGTCGGACAGGTGCTGGGTTTCACACGACGCGACAGTGAAGATTCGGTCTTTACCCGACTTGACCTGGCTGAAGTACTGGCCGCGGTGGTGCAACTGAACCGCAAGCTCTTTGAACAGGAAGGCGTCCAGCTCAGGATGGATGTGCCTTCGCTGCCTGCCATTTGCGGCAACCGCGATCAACTGGAACAGGTCTTCATGAATCTGTTTCTCAATGCGCGCGCCGCGATGGCCGGCGGAGACACGCTAACCCTTGTTGCAAGGCTGCATTCAGATCACGTTGAAGTCCTGGTCAGGGATACGGGACATGGCATAGCCCCTGAGCACCTGAAAGGAATCTTTGAGCCCTATTTCACAACGCGGGAAGAAGGGCGTGGCCTGGGGCTGTTTATCAGTTACAGCATCGTGCAGATGCACCGCGGCAGCATCGAGGTCGAAAGCGCGCCTGGTCAGGGATCCACCTTTGTTGTCAAATTGCCCCTCGCCGCCTCTTCGCCCTGTGAGCAGGTCACTCAGCCAACCGCTTTCCACAAGGCCTGAAATGCGCTGGTTTCTATCTCACCTTCGCTCCACCGCAGGGCAGTATCAAGCTGAACAGCGATGATCCGCTGAACCAGGTTGTTGTCATCGCAATCCAGCACCTTTACGCCCAGCGCCGGCGCACTGTTGAGCAGTTGTGCTGCGAAACCTGCCATGACTTCCATGGAAGCATCCACTGTTTCCCGCAAGCCACGCACGCCATCCAGGCAAACTGCAGCCAGGGCAGCACTGCCGATGCGGGTTCCCTCCAGTGTGGGTGTATCCACGACCAGTCGCAGCCCTGTTTGTGAAAAGCCTGCGACATAGTCCCTGGCGAACTCCCCGGCGTCAGTTTGCGTCGGGAAGGGATAGGTCGGCATCAGTTCGACGGCCACAGTTGGCGCGGGGGTGTCTTCTGCTATGGCCGGCGCCGGTGAGACAACCACAACAGGCACTGTTGTTTCCGGCACTTCAGTTGCTTCAGGGGCAATGGGTTGTTGCTCATCGTCGGCAGAAGAATCCGGTACGCCCTGACTTTCAGGTTCTGTGACAGCTTCAGTGGTTTGCTCCGGGGCCACGCCCTGGCCGACCGGCGTCAACGCTTCGGCAGTTGCTTCAGATGTTGCTGTTACAGCAAGTGCTGTTGGCGTCGGGTTGGTCTGTCCGACCTGGGTGGCATCCTCTTCAGGTGTGGTCGGCGTCTGAACCAGCTGGAAGCCGGATTGTTGCAGCAGAAACCAGCCCCCTGCGACCAGAATGACCAAAAGCGCGATGAAACTGACAGGTCTGGTATAGCCGCCGAAACCATCACCGGGCGCAAAAGATGGCAGCCGCGGTCGCGGCAGTCGCGGCCTGGTGAACCCGAAACGTCTGCGCCCGCCGGAAGGTGCCCCGGACGGAAAACGGTCATCCAGTGCCGACAACAACGAGCGAGCCTGCTGATCGTTTGGATCCAGGCGCAGCACCTGATCAAGAGCTTCCCGGGCAGCGGTGGCGTCGCGCACCGAGTGGGCCAGCAACCACCAGGCATCCGTATTGTCGGGTTCCTGTTCAAGCAGGGAGCGCAACAGGTTTTCGGCATCTTCAAGGTTGCCGGCTTCGATGCAGGCATGAGCCTGGGCGAGTATCTGGACACCCGAACCACTCATCGCTGCCTCCCCTGCCCGTCCGGCTTACGACCCAGGCCTGAATTGTGTTGCCCGTCCTTCAGCACGGAACGTGACGCGCTGAAAAACGGGCTGATTTTATGCCCCGGAGAGGATTTGAACCTCCACCCCCGAAAGGACACAGCCCTCAACCGTGCGCGTCTGCCTGTTCCGCCACCGGGGCAACGCGCCCAAGTATATCGTTGGCCCCCAGGCTGTCAATGCCATGCCACTGACCGGGCCAAAATGTGCTAAACTCCCCCCGTCAGTCAGGAGCGAGCATGCGCATAGCTGTTGATGCGATGGGCAGTGACAACTGCCCGGTACCGGATGTAACGGGCGCCGTGATGGCCGCCAGCGAAACCAACCTGGGAATCGTCCTGGTAGGAGATGCCGACAGTATCCATACCGCGCTGGACAGACACCACACCAATGGTTTACCGATTGAAATCTGTCACAGCTCCCAGGCCGTCACCATGACGGACCGACCGGCAATTGCCAGCAAGGGCAAGCCGGATTCCTCCATGCACGTCGGGATGCGAATGGTCAGGGATGGCAAGGCCGATGCCTTTGTCAGCATGGGCAACACCGGCGCGGCGCTGACCATTGCCACGCTTTTTACCTTGCGACGCATCACCGGTGTGAAGCGCCCGGCCGTCAGCGGGATATTCCCCATCGGCAACAAGGTGGTCATTTTGCTGGATATCGGGGCCAACACCAATTCCCGCCCGGAATGGCTGCTGCAATTCGCCCAAATGGGGCAGATTTACGCCCGGGAAGTACTCAGCGTCACCAAACCACAGGTCGGCTTGATGTCCAACGGGGAAGAAGAAGGCAAGGGTGACGAGCTGGTGCGTCAGACGGACCCCCTGCTACGAGGCAGCGGTCTCGATTACGTGGGCAACATTGAACCGGAAGACGTCTTTCGCGGGCGGGTTGATGTTGTGATCAGCGATGGTTTCCTGGGCAACATGCTGGTCAAGACCTTTGAATCCACTTCCCGTTACGTCACCCGCCTGATTCATGAGGAGATTCGATCCGATCCCCTTTCATTGCTGGCCGGGGCCATTTTGCAACCGGCGTTCAGACGGGTTCGTCGCAGGGCGGACACCTTCGAGGTTGGCGGGGCTCCACTGCTCGGTGTCAATGGGGTGGTTATAATTGGACATGGCCGTTCCAACGCCAACGCAGTTTGCAACGCGATCAAGCAGGCCGCGCGGGCTGTTGAACACAATGTGATTGAAGCAATTCGGACCGGTGTACAGGCAAGGCCTGTATAGCAGGCAGGAGCGCGGCAAGTATGGATCTGTTGCGGAATGGCCGACCCCGGGTTGTGGTAACCGGTGTGGGTGCGGTGACTGCGCTGGGCTCCGCACGGGCACTGTGGGAAGGGCTTAAGGCAGGCCACTCGGGCATCCGTCGCCTGGAAACCATAAAGACCGACCACCTGCCAGTAAAAATCGGCGGAGAAGTGCGGGATTTCAACCCGACGAAATTCATCGAACGCAAGGAAGCCAGGCGTATGGGGCGAGCCTCGCAGTTTGCCGTAGCGGCTTCCAAAATGGCGCTTGAGGACGCCGGGCTCAGCGTCGATGACATTGAGGCGGAGGGCGAAAGCGTCGGTGTCGTCATGGGGACTTCCCTGGGCGCGCACGAAATGGCGGAGAACAGCACCTGGCGCTACAAGACCAGCGGCTTTCGCCGGCCCAACCCGCTTTCACTCATCAATTCCCTGCCAAACATGCCGGCGCACTATGTCAGTCGCTTCTTTCGCGCGCTGGGCCCATTGAACGCCCCGTCCACTGCCTGTGCAGCCGGAACCCAGGCCGTTGGCGATGCCAGTGAACTTATTCGCAACGGGCGTTCGGACCTGGTGATATCCGGCGGCGTCGAATCGGTCCTGCAGGACTATGCACTGGCCGGCTTTGAGGCCATGCAGGCCCTGGCCGCCGGCTACAACGACAACCCGGAGGAAGCCAGCCAACCCTTTGACCTTAACCGTTCCGGCTTCGTGTTCAGCGAAGGCTGCGGCGTCCTGATTCTGGAAAGTCTGGCCCATGCCTTGCGTCGCGGCGCGCAAATTTACGCCGAGATTCTGGGACACGCCTCGTCATCGGATGCCTATCACGTTGCGGCGCTGGATCCGGAAGGTGGCGGTGCCATGCGATCGATGAAATGGGCGCTGGAGGATGCCCACGTCGATCCTTCCGACATTCAGTACATCAACGCCCATGGCACGTCTACCCAGGCCAACGACAAAATGGAAACGCTGGCGATCCGACGGATTTTCCGCGAACACGCGTCCAGCCTCGCCGTGTCCTCCACCAAGAGCATGATGGGCCATGCGCTGGGGGGCTCCGGCGCCATAGAGGCCATTGCCAGTGCCATGTCGCTCTTCGAACGGGTACTGCACCCGACCATAAACTACCGAACACCGGATCCGGAATGTGATCTCGACTATGTCCCCAACGAGGCCAGGGACGTGCCGGAGTTGCGCTGCCTGATGTCAAACAGCTTTGGCCTGGGCGGCCAGAATGCCTCAATTGTGATGTCACGCTTCTGATTTCCGTGTTGCAGTGTCACGCGGAAGTGCGGCAACACGGCGCCACCGTGTCCTGTTCCTGCGCACCTTTCAGGATTGACGCCCTCTGGTTTGCTGATCTTGCGAAACCGACCTGAGCCACAATGAGCACTCGAATACCCGTCATTGGAGGCGGCCTGGCCGGGAGCGAGGCCGCATGGCAACTGGCCCAACGTGGGCTGGACGTGGTGCTGTATGAAATGCGGCCGGCGCGCAAAACCGGCGCGCACGTCAGCGATCGCCTTGCCGAACTGGTCTGCAGCAATTCACTGGGTTCACGGTTGATTGATCGCGCTTCCGGCCTCTTGCAGGCTGAAACAAGGCGTCTTGGTTCCATGTTGTTGTCCTGTGCCGCCGAAGCGGCGGTCCCCGCGGGCGGCGCGCTGGCGGTCGATCGCGAGCGCTTTGCCCAACTCGTCACTGAAGCCGTAACGCAGCATCCGCGTATACAACTGGTCCGTGAGGAAGTCCGCGAAGTCCCGCAGGGACCGGCAATTGTCGCCACCGGCCCCCTGACGTCACCAGCCCTGTCCAGGTCACTGGCTGAACTTGCCGGTGAGGAGTATCTCTATTTTTACGATGCCATCGCGCCCATAGTGCAGGCGGACAGCATCGACATGCAGGTCGCCTTTCGCGCCAGTCGCAGGCAACGCGACGGCGATGCGCCGGGCGACTATATCAATTGCCCGCTTGACGAGCATGAATACAGACGCTTTGTGCAGGCGTTGCTGCATGCCGAACGCATCGAGTTGCGCGACTTCGAGCGCGAAGACCCGCAGTTTTTCGAGCGCTGTATCCCGATCGAACATCTGGCGGAACGGGGGCCGGAAACGCTGGCGTTCGGACCGATGCGGCCGGTGGGACTGCGCGACCCACGCAACGGCCGGCGCCCCCACGCCGTGGTGCAGTTGCGTCAGGACAACCTCGCCGGCAGCTTGTACAACATCGTTGGTTTCCAGACCAACATTCGCTGGGGGGCGCAGAAAGACATCCTGCGCATGATACCGGGGCTGGAAAGGGCTGAATTCGTCCGCATGGGCCAGATGCACCGCAACACCTTTCTCAACGCTCCTGCCCTGCTGCATCCCGGCCTCAATATGCGTCGACGACCGGAACTCTTCATTGCCGGCCAGCTGGCGGGAGTCGAGGGGTATGTGGGCAATGTCGTCACCGGGCTGATGGCCGCCATAAACCTGGTACGTCAGTCCGGCGGGGAGCCTGCCTGGGTGCCGCCACCCACCAGCATGACCGGCGCGCTGTTACACTATGTTTCACATGCAGAGCCTGGGGACTTCCAGCCCATGAAGGCCAACTTTGGCCTGTTGCCGCCCCTGCGGACGCGGATCCGACGCAAGCGCGAGCGCTACCAGGCCTATGCGGCGCGGGCGATGCGAGACCTTGAAGGCAGTCTGCAGGAACTGGCGGACCCGTTGCTTTTGCCGGCAGACGACCAGATGGCTAAGGAGTTGAACCAGTCAACGTGAGCGAATTCCGAAACGACAATGTAGCCGAACGTGAGCGGGCCTTTCTGGTCGGGGCGGTGATCAAGGGCAGCCGCCCTCTGCTGGGACTGTCCGATTCGCTGGATGAACTGGCGTTGCTGGCTGACACGGCCGGCATGGAGGTTTGCGGCCGCGCCACGCAGCAGGTCGATCGCATCGACCCGGCAACCTGGATCGGGGCGGGCAAGGTCGAGGAAGTTGGAGACCAGTTGGCAGAGTGTGACGCCCAGGTCGTGATCTTTGATGACGAATTGTCACCACGACATCAGCGGGAACTCGAGAAACGCTTCGGCGAGGACATCAAGCTGCTGGACCGTTCGGCATTGATCCTTGACATCTTCGCCCAGCATGCCAGCACGCGTGAAGGGGCGCTGCAGGTCGAACTGGCCCAGTACGAGTATCGTCTGCCACGCCTGACGCGCCAGTGGACGCATCTGGCGCGCCAGGCCGGCGGAGGCGTGGCCCGTGGCGGCGCCGGCGGTGTTGGCTTGCGCGGGCCAGGTGAAACCCAGCTGGAAGTCGACCGCCGCGAAATCGGACGCAAGATTCGCAAGCTCAAACAGGACCTGGCGTTGGTGCGCGCGCATCGCGGTCGTTATCGCTCGCGTCGCTCCCAGGGCAACATTCCGGTGGTTGCCCTGGTGGGCTATACCAACGCCGGCAAGTCGACCCTCTTCCGCGCGCTGACCGAAGCGGAGGTCTATGTTGCGGACCAGTTGTTTGCCACCCTTGACCCCACCACGCGCAAGGTCCGCCTGCCGGCCGGGCGCGAGGTCTTGCTCACGGATACGGTCGGCTTCATTCAGAAGCTGCCAACGACCCTGATCGAGGCCTTTCAGGCCACGCTTGAGGAAGTCCTGGAAGCCGACATTGCCCTGCACGTTGTGGATGCATCCCATCCCAACGCCACCCAGCACGTCGAATCCGTCGAAGACACCCTTGCTGCCATCGACATGCCGCAGGTGCCGCACCTGCTGGTCTGGAACAAGCTGGACCTGGCCGGCAGCCCACCAGCGCCGCCGGAAACGGGCGGACTGGAGTACGCCGGCGTTTCTTCAGTGTCTGCATTGCGCGGCACCGGCCTTGATGAACTGCGCGAGCAAATTGAAGCGTTGCTGGTGCAACAGGAACACAGGGTCCGGCTTCACCTGCCATGGGAACGCGGTGACCTGCTTTCCGATCTCTATCAGTCATCCAGCGTGGAACAAATCGAACACACCGTCGAAGGGGTGTTCCTTACCGCTTCGCTGTCGGCCAGTCTCTTTGACCGTTACAGTGAGTATCTTGTGGAAACTCCATGAAGCCTGAAGCGCAGTTGCGTCTTCTGTCCACACCGGCGGAGATGCAACTGGTGGTCGACATTCAGCCGGCCATCTGGGCATCGCCACCCGTGGAAGTGATGCCGGTCCATGCCCTGCTGGCCACATCCAGAAACGGTGGCCAGGTGCTGGGGGCGCTTGTGAACGAAGCGCTGGTTGGCATGACGGTCGGCATGCCCGCCTGGCGCGACGGGGAACGCTTTCTCCTGTCCCACATGGCCGGCGTGCATCCGGCCTGGCAAGGCAGTGGCATCGGCACTGCCCTGAAGTCCAGACAAAGGGAACTGGCCAGGGATGCCGGCTACCGCAGCGTCCGCTGGACCTTCGATCCCCTGCAACGGGGCAACGCCAACTTCAATTTTCGCCTGCCAGGGGTCAGGTCAAATCGCTATTACGTGGACTACTACGGTGAGATGGAAGATGGCATCAACGCCGGCCTGCCCAGTGATCGCCTTGAGGCACACTGGCCGGTTCGCGCGAGGCGTTCGGCCGCTTCCGGCCAACTGACCGGGACGTCACAATTGCTGTTGTGTTCCCGGGATGACGGACGTCCCGACCTGGATTGGAACGCGGCCAAAAGTGTGACGGGAATTGAAATCCCTCACTCTCTTGCAGCTTTGAAGCGCAGCGACCCCTCCCTGGCCCTGGACTGGCGGCTGGCGGTGCGTGAGGCCCTTGCAGGAGCCTTCGCGGCGGATTACCACGCCACCGGATTTACCATGGTAGAAGGCCGACCGGTCTATGTCCTGCAGCCACCACAGCCCTGGTTCCTCTACGTGCTGCAATGTGACGATGACACGCTCTACACCGGCATCTGCGTTGACGTCCGGCGACGCCTGAAACAGCACGAGTCCGGCAAGGGGGCCGCCTATACAGCGGCCCGCCGTCCCCTGCAGGTGCTGGCCAGCTGGCGCTATCCCGCACGAAAACAGGCCATGCGCGCCGAAGCCGCTTTCAAAAAATTGCCCAGACCGGCCAAACTGGAACGAATTGGCTCCGGAGAATCCTGGCTGGAAGGGGAGCGGCAGGTTCTGTAGCGGACCTGCTGCCTGTGGTACTATCCCGTTGCAAGTCAATAACAATGAGGACAGATCCATGAAGAAACTTCTGACCCTGATGTTGGGAGCCTTGTTGCTGTTGTTGCCGGCGTTGCTCACAACGGCGCAGGACCTGCCGGACCTGGGCGGCGCGACCATCAGCATCGCGGTGGAGAGTTCCTACATCCCGTTCGGTTTCATCGATCTGGAAACTGATGAGCCCATCGGTCTGGATTACGATCTGCTGGACGAACTCTGCGCGCGCCTCAACTGCGTACCCGATTTCATAGAGACCGCCTGGGACGGCATGATCCTGGCCGTCTCCAACGGCGAGTTTGACATGGCCGTTGGCGGCATCACCATCAAGCCGGATCGCGCGGAAATCGTCGACTTCACAGATGGCTATGTCTCCATCGTGCAAGTGCTGCTGTCGCGCATCGGCGAGACGCGTTTTGACGGCGCCGAGTCACTGGCGGCGGACGAAAGTCTGCTGGTTGGCGTGCAACCGGCCACGACCAACTACTGGGTGGCGCTGGGACTGGTGGGCGAGGAGCGCGTCGTCGCCTATGAGACCTTCCCGGTGGCGGTGCAGGCGCTGATCGCGGGCGACGTGGACGCGGTGGTGATGGACGACGTGGCCGGCCAGGGTTACGTGGGCGTGAATGCCGACCGGTTGCAGATCATCGGCGAGCCGCTGACCTCAGAGGAGGAAATTGGATACATTTTCCCGCTGGGCTCGGAGCTGCGCGACGCGATGAACGCCGGTCTGGATTCCATGCGCGCCGACGGCACCCTGGAGGCCATCAACAACAGGTGGTTCCTCGGCGCCTGATTGTGCGCTGACACGGACCCTGCCCTGGCATGCCCGCGCCATGACGACGAAGCCCGGTACTGCCGGCAGAAACGGTCAGGCACAGAATCCTTTGCAAATGGCTGCACAGGAATCGCGTGCCAGGGTGGGGCCCGTTGACAAGCTCTACAGCTTTCCATGGTGGGCGCTGGCGATGATCGTCGTCGGCGCCCTGATTGGCATCAGCATCGCCGCCGATGCCATCTATTCCGACATCTTCACCAAACTGCAGGCCGGCATCGCCATGTCCCTGCGGGTGGCCGGTGCGGCCTACGTCAGCGCCATATTGATCGGCCTGATCGTGGGCATGATCCGTTCCAGCGCGCCGCGCCCGCGCGGGGGTCTCGCCGGCCGGCTGGCCAGCCTGGCCCATCTGTTTTTGTACAACCTGGCTTCCTTGTACGTGGCCATCATGCGCGGTCTGCCAATACTGATCGTGCTGCTAATCTTTGCCTTCGTCATCGTCCCTGCCGTACGGCACTGGATCAACGAAGTGACTGGCGCAGATTTCACCTTCCGCGGCAGTTCCTGGGAATCCGCCGTGATTGCGCTGGCCTTCACCTATGGCGCCTTTCTTTCCGAGACCTTCAGGGCCGGCATTCAGTCCATCGAAACCGGTCAGACTGAAGCAGCCCGCTCGCTGGGGATGACCTGGTTTCAGTCCATGCGCTTCGTCGTCCTGCCACAGGCCACAAGGCGCATCCTGCCGCCGCTGGGCAACGATCTGGTCGCCATGATCAAGGATTCCGCGCTGGTCTCCATCCTTGGCGTGCGTGACATCACGCAGATCGCCAAGCTCTCCTCCGGCGCCTCCTTTCGCTATCTGGAGACCTACTCGGTCGCTGCGATGATCTACCTGCTGTTGACTTTCGTGGGCATGCTGGGCGTCAGCTTCGTGGAGCGGCACAACCGCAACTACCCCGGTCAGGATTCCTGAGGCTCCTCCACCGGGGCCAGGTGCGCCCAGTAGATGTCCGGGCTGAACAGGCTGTGCACGAAGATGCGCATGTCCGGCGATATCGTCAGGCCGGCGAGCGGCGCCTCCAGATCGGTGTAGAGCACGGTTTCAACGTCCTCGTTGCTGCAGCCCCCCCCCTGTTCACTGCAGATCTCCGGCCTGACACGACCCACCACGCCCCGCGTCCCCAGCGAATGAGAGAAGTACAGCCAGCCATCCCCGGCCAGCACCAGACTGGTCGCATTTTGCAAACCGGAGACCAGGGGGCGGGTGGTTGCCGGCACGCCGCTGTCTGACAGGACTTCATCCCGTGGCGCCCATTCGATGGCGCGGCGGGCGCTGCCGGTATTGGCGACGTAGACGCGCTCTTCGTCGAGCGCGATGCCGGTTGGTGAACGCAGGCCATTTATCACTTCACGGGCAGCGCCTCCGCGGTAAACCAGCAACGTGGATCCCTGCTTCAGGCTGGTCACCAGGAAGTCCTGTTCCCCCAGCGGCGCTATTCCCCAGGGCCCGTCCAGATCACCGCGGACTTCCCGAACGCCGCTGCGGGTCACTCTCAGCAAGGCATCCCGCTCGTAATCCGGCACCCAGATGGTCAACACGCCGGAGTCGGCCACTTCCACGTGGAGGGTGTGAGCGTTCAGCACGCCGTATATGTAGGGTCGCGTACTGGCATCCCGCGAGTTGATCTCGTACAGGGTGGAATCACCGTTGCAGGCTGCATAGAGATAGTCCCTGAACCAGTACAGGGCGTTGGGCCGCTGCACGTTGCCGGTCAGCAGGGATAGCTGGTCCTGGCGCAGTGGCAGAACGATTTCCTCTTCCGCTTCCGGCGTTTCCGTTGCTTCCGCTGCTTCCGCAACAGTTGTGCCTTCAACAGTTGTGCCTTCGTCCTGCGCGACAAGCGCCAGCACAGCGGCAAACAGGATGATCAGCGTTGTGAGAGTGGCAAGTGCCCGCATATTTGTCCCGGCGATCATTTCCGCTCCCATTATCGGCAGAAAACTGTCATTGTGCCAGCCGTTGTTATACTTGCCCGTTGACTATCCGCCCGTGAAGTCAGACAAGGGGTCGCCTGGGCAAGATTTGCTTGCTGACGGCTACCGAATTGCCGGTGAATCCTGCGGGATGCCACAACAGGTTGTCAGATACTGGCCTTCGTCAACTGCAACTGTCCCTGGTTGCGCTGTTGCTGCTGGCCGCTTGCAGCGCCGGCAGGGACAAATCGGAACTTCTGGTAACGCTGATTGCCGACGGGACAGAGCGCTCAATCCTGTTGCAGGAAGCCGTGACTGTTCAAAGCCTGCTGCGGGACAACGGGATCGAGCCAGGTCCGCTGGACCGGGTTGAGCCGGCCCTGGACACCGTGCTGCAGGACGCCATGCGCGTCACGCTTGTCAGGGTAATCGAGCGTGAAGAGTGTGTGCGTCAGGAAATACCTTTCAGGACACTTGGCGATCCCGAAACCGCGGGCAACACCGGACTTGCGCAACGGGTTCAGTCCGGCGTGCCGGGCGAGGAAGAACGCTGTTTCCGGGTCCGTCTTGAAGATGGAGTCCAGCGGGACGCCATCGAAACCAGTCGCGTTATCATTCGTGAGCCCGTCGCTGAAGTGTGGCAAAGGCTTCCGTCAGGGGAAACTGAAGCCCCGGAATTCCCCGGCACCCTGGTGTGGCTTGCCGACGGCAATGCATGGATGGCGCGGCGCGACGGTCGCCGGCCCGGCCAACTGACAGGCAACGGCCGGCTCGATGGTGAGGTGCTGGCACTTTCATCCGATGGCAACAGCCTGCTGTATACCCTGCGTGCAGGTGACCGGCGCGGGGAGCGGCGCAATCAGCTGTGGCTGATCGCCAATGTGGCCAGAGCTGGCCAGGCGACAAGATTGCAGCCGGAAGAGGTGCTGGCTGCCGCCTGGCTGCCAGGCAGTTCCAGTGAGTTTGCCTTCGTTTCGTCGGGCGCCGAGGACAGGATCTCGCTGATCCGGGTCGACCCGGCCAGTGGTGAAACGCTCGACTACCGGGAGCTACAGGTAACGACAGGGGCAGATGGCGGGACCCGTATTGCCTGGTCGCATGACGGCAACCTGCTTGCCTGGACGCAGGCGGGGTCGGCAGGCATCATCAATGTTACAGACGGAACGGTAACCGTCCTCGCGGGCAAAACGGATGCTTCCATGAACGCAGCGGGCTGCATGAATCCCTCGCTCGCCTGGTCACCCGATGCCAGATACGTGCTTGCCCGCCTGCCCGGAGTCGCCGGTCTGTCTGACCTTGTCACCATGGAGGTTACCGGCGCCTACACCCTTACCCTGTTTGCTGATGCAGGGCCGTGCTCCCGGGCGGCGTACTCACCGCAGCGTTCTGCCGGTTATCTCGCGTTTCTGCAGGCGCGTTACAGCGACCGCCCGCAATCCAGGGCCGGCCATGATCTGATGATCGCGGACCGGGATGGCAGCAACCTGAGACAACTGTTCCCGCCTGCCGGGCAACCCGGTCTTGCCGCGCAGGAGATCACCTGGAGCCCGGACGGGCAGCAACTCGCCCTTGTGCATGAAGAACAATTGCTGCTGCTGGATGTCACAGACGGGGGGGCGCAACGCTTTCCCTTCCCCGGCAAGGTCACTTCAGTGGTCTGGTCCAGCTGATGCGACAGCTCTCAATGTTCATTGCGGCAATTGTCGCCCTGCTGGCCGGCATCACGGCCACGCTCGTCACCGTCCACGAACGGGACCTTCTGCTCCGCGGGGCTGTCGACGCCACGCAGGAGCAAGACCTGCCCTTCATCCAGCCACGAATGGGCGTCAACGTGTCGCTGGAACAATATACAGAGTGGGAACTGGCCTCACAGCTTGAGCGCATTGCCAGGGCCGGCTTTACCTGGGTGAGACAGCCATTTCGCTGGAACGACATTGAACCGGCCCCGGGTGACTTCAACTGGGAGCCATGGGACAGAATAGTCGCGGCCATCGCCAGAGAACAACTGAGACCGGTCGCCGTGCTGCTCAACGCTCCGCTGCACGCCAGTGGCCGCGAGGACCCCACGGCGCCACCGCGGCTGCCCGCTGACTTCGGTGAGTTTGCGGCGCTTTTTGCCAGGCGTTACGGCCACGTCATCGATCACTACCAGATATGGGATGAGCCCAACCTGAAGGATGCCTGGGGTCAACTGGACCCCGAACCGGTTCATTACCTGGCCATGCTTAAGGCCGCCTGGCCGGCGATCCATGATGCGGACCCCGGCGCAACCGTGATTGCGGCCGCGCTGGCGCCGACAACAGAGCGGGGACCGCGCAACATCAGCGACGTCGATTATCTGAATGCGCTTTATGCGCTTGGTGCCTCGCCCTGGATGGACGCCGTCGCCGGTAAACCCTATGGCTTTAAAACTTCACCCAACGACAGGGTTGTCAGCAATGATCGCCTGAACTTCTCCCGCTTCATTGCCCTGCGCGAACTCATGGAACGACATGGCGATGGTCGCAAGGCCCTTTGGGCCGGCGCCTGGGGCTGGAACAGCCTGCCGGAAGACTGGTCCGGCGAGCCGTCAATCTGGGAAGAGGTGACGGAGGCGGAACGCATCGAATGGACGCTCGCCGCCATGGAGCGGGCGCAGAACGAATGGCCCTGGCTCGGCGGCATGATACTGCAGCACTGGCAGCCGGATGCGCCGGCCGATGATCCGCTGCAGGGATTCGCGTTGATCGATGCGGCCAACGACGACACGTCGCTGTACAACGCGCTTGCGCACCTGCCTCCACCTGCAGCGGCCGTGCCGGGACTGCATTCCGTTCACAGTCCCTGGGTGAGTTACACTGGCCCGTGGTCATTTGGTAGCGATGGCGCCGACTTTGGCTGGGCCGGGGATAGCAAGGCACAGTTTGATTTCATGGGTGATGACATCGCCCTGCTGGTGCGTGAGGGCGAATTCGTCGCCTGGTTTTACGTCACTGTGGATGGCGAACCGGCCAACGCCCTGCCGAAAGATGTGTTTGGCAACGCCTATCTGACGTTGACCAGTGCCCTGCACCAACCGGCCACGGGCCTGGTGGTCGTCGCCCGCGACCTCGGTCCGGGCCCGCATCGCCTTGAGATCAGGGGCGTTGACCTGGTCAAGGAAGAGCGTCAGCCTCTCTGGGCACTGGCGGGCTTCGCGGTTGGTCAGGGCGGGCCGGCCGAACGCCAGGAGCGACAGATTGTCGCCGGCAGCATCGGCACGCTGGTCTCCGCACTGGCGTTGCTTGTTTCCCTGCACGGGTTCCGCCGCCGTGGCCTCCTGCACAAGGTCAGAAGTCGATTGCCAAATATGACCCTGGGGAAGGAAGCAGTCATCGGCTCGCTGGCCTCCCTGATTCTGATGGCCGGGATGTTGCTCACCTGGAGTGATTCCATCCCTGCCCTGTTCAGACGGGATGCCCTGCATCCGCTGCCGGCGTTGCTCACCGCCGGTCTGGTGTTTCTGCAGCCGGGTCTGATTTTGACGGTCCTGGCCCTTGTGCTGCTTTTCTTCTTCTTTTTCAGGCGTCCTGCGCTCGGATTGGTGTTGACCCTGCTCTGGGCCCCGTTTTACCTGTTTCCCATTCAGTTGTTCCAGTACGCCTTTCCGATGTCAGAAGTGTTGATCCTGCTGACGTCTGTCGCCTGGTTCCTGCGACGATTGTTGCGGTGGGCGCGCCTCCAGCGGGGCATCCGTGATTCGGCTGACGAAATGGAGAAGGCGCCAGGCGTGCACGCCCTGGATTTACTGATGCTCGCCTGGCTGGTGGCGGGGGTGTTTGCCTTCAGCTGGTCTGTCTTGCGCGACCATGCCCTGACAGAATTGCGGGTGTTTTTCGTGGAGCCGGCGCTCTTTTACCTGATTATGCGATTCGAGGCGCGGGACAGGCGGGTTGTCGTCCTGCTCGCCGATGCCCTGCTCGCCGCCGGGCTGCTGGTGGCTCTGATCGGCCTGTGGCTTTTCCTCCGTGGTGAAGCCGTTATCACAGCCGAAGAGGGCGTCAGACGTCTCGTCAGTGTATATGGTTCTCCCAACAACGCTGCGCTGTTTCTCGGCAGGTGCCTTCCCTTTGCCCTCGCCTGGGTTATCTGCGGCCCGGGCGGATTGCGTCGCTGGTTGTCACTCCTGGTGTTTGTTTTCTGTTCTCTGGCCCTGGTGCTAACGCAGAGCGCCGGCGCCCTGCTGCTCGGCCTGCCGCTGTCCCTCGCTGCCGTTGTTTTGCTGCGTTGGCGCGGCCGGGCCCTGTTGCCCCTGTTTGGACTTGCCGCCGCCGCTGCAGCAAGCGTCCCGGTCCTGATGAACAGCCCCCGTTTTGCACGTCTGCTGGACTTCAGCGACGGCACCGCCCACATACGCATAAAGCTCTGGAACAGCGCCCTGGGCATGCTGCGGGAAAATCCATGGCGCGGGCTTGGCCTTGACCAGTTTCTCTATGCCTATCGCGACACGTGGATCATGCCCACCGCCTGGCGCGAACCCAATCTCTCCCACCCGCACAATATCCTGCTGGATTTCTGGATTCGCCTGGGGATCGCCGGGCCTTTGGTGCTGGCCATGTTGCTGGCGCTGTTCTGGCGCCATGCGCTCGCCGCATATCGACGGATTGGGGACCATGCAGCACGGGTATTGTTGATCGGCGCCATGGGCAGCATGACCAGTTTGCTCGCTCACGGTCTGGTCGACAACAGCATCTTTGTCCATGATCTTGTGTATGTCTTTGTCTTCCTGACGGGCCTTGTGGTCAATATCAGCCAGGAAAACAGGCCATCTGCATGACCCGGGTACTGTGGTAAACTTCCCCTGGCGTGCACCACAGCGGGAGAACCCAGCTTGCGTGTTCTGATAACTGGTGGGGCAGGCTTCATCGGTTCGCATTTGTGCGACCGTGCTCTGGCAGAAGGCCATGAAGTCGTCGCCATCGACAGCCTGATCACTGGCAACCTCGCCAACATCAGTCACCTTGAGGGAAATCCTGGCTTCCGCTTCATCAGACACGACGTCACCCGTTACATCACGTTCGAGGAAGCGCTTGACGTCGTGTTTCACTTCGCTTCACCGGCCAGTCCGGTTGACTATGTGAAGTTGCCCATCCAGACGCTCAAGGCAAGTTCCCTGGGTACTCACAATGCCCTGGGTCTGGCCCGGGCCCGGGGAGCCAGTTTCGTGCTGGCATCAACCTCGGAAGTTTATGGTGACCCACAGGTCCATCCGCAGCATGAAAGCTACGTGGGGCACGTCGACACCCTCGGGCCCCGCGGGGTGTACGACAACGCCAAGCGCTATGCCGAGGCCCTGACCATGGCCTTTCACAGAGTGCACGGCATCGACACCCGCATCGTCCGCATATTCAACACCTACGGGCCGCGCATGCGCCTGGAAGACGGGCGTGTCGTCCCCAACTTTATCGCCCAGTCCCTGCGCGGTGAGCCGCTAACCATTTATGGCGACGGTACCCAGACCCGCAGTTTTCAGTTCATAAGCGATCTGATTGAAGGCGTCTGGCGCCTGTTGCAGTCGAATTACCACGATCCGGTAAACATTGGCAATCCGCGCGAGATGAACATTCTCGAATTCGCCCGCGTGGTCAATGAACTTACTGACAATCCGGCCGGCATCACTTTCAGGGAAGACAACCGCATGGCCGGCGATCCGCAGACCCGTCAGCCCGACATCTCACGGGCGCGCACGCTGCTTGGCTGGGAGCCACAAATCGGACTGCCCGAGGGTTTGCAAGAGACGATCGAATTCTTTCGGAATGTAATGTGAATGCCTTGCTTCGGCGGGCGTCAGGGTCTGAGGCCTACGCGCTGATTTGCCTGGTGGTTGCGGCCCTGACGGGGCTTGCGTTTTTCTTCCTTCCGGCCTCTGTCCTGCTGTCGGTTGCCGGCGCCGTTCTGTTTGTTCTGCTTGTGTCGCTTACGCCGGTGGCAGCTCTCGTGTTCCTGCTGGTCCTCGCGCCCTTTCGAGCCTTGCTGGCAACCGAAAGCCAGTGGCCCCTGCCCCTGGACACAGGACAGTTGCTTGTGTTGATCTGGGGGGGCACGTGGCTGTTCCACCATCTGGTGGTTGCACGGTATCGACCTCGGTTGACCTGGTCTCCGGTCGCTTCAGCGCTTGCCATGTACCTGGTTGCTGCCGTTCTGTCCCTGGGTGCCGCGACTTCAGTGATGGCATGGCTGGGCGAATGGCTGAAGTGGCTGGGTATGCTGGTCATCGTCGTTCTGGTAGCCACCGGCATGCAGGGCACTGCCTGGCGATGGGCGCTGTGGGGATTGCTGCTTGCCGGAGTCGTCAACGCCCTGATCGGTCTGTACCAGTTTTTCGGAGGTAGCGGCGCCCTGCACCTGCTAATCGGCGGCCGCTTTTTCCGTGCCTTTGGCACCTTTGGACAACCCAATCCCTTTGGCGGTTTCATGGCTGTTTTGCTGCCCGTCGCTGCCTGTTTGCTGCTGGCGGCCCTGCGCCAGACGGCCTCCCGTCGTGGTCTGCCTGAACTGGTGGCGAGCGGCATCACGGCGGCAACGGCAGCGCTGCTGTTTGCCGGGCTCATCGCTTCCTGGAGTCGGGGCGCCTGGGTTGCCTGCGGGGCTGCCCTGATTGTGATCTTGCTGGCCCTGCCCCGCCGGCCGTCGCGCGGGCTCTTGCTGGCCGGAGGAGCCATTCTTGCTGCGGCAGTGCTTTGGACTGCGGGGTTGCTCCCGGCTTCCATCACTGCGCGCCTGGCGAGTTCCACCGAAGACTATCTTGTCTGGCAGGACATGCGGGGCGCAAAACTTGATTCAGCAAACTATCCCGTTGTGGAGCGTCTGGCCCACTGGCAGGCGGCCATAAACATGGCCACGGAACACCCCTGGACCGGAGTCGGCCTTGGCAATTACGAACAGGTCTATAACCGTTTCAATTTGATCAACTGGCCGGATGCGCTGGGCCATGCCCACAATTACTGGTTGAATCAGTTGGCGGAGACCGGAATACCCGGTCTTGTGATCTACGTTTCCATGTGGTGCTGCATTTTTTTCTTCACCTGGCGCGCCCGACAACACCCGGATCCCACCACGCGCCTCGTCATCATTGGCTTGCTGGGTGCCTGGACCAGTCTTGCGGTACATAGCCTCTTCGACAATCTGTTTGTCAACAATCTTTTCCTGCACATTGGCACCATGCTGGGCATCCTGGCTGTACTGGCGCGACAGTCATCGAGTTTTCAGGATCCACCCGCCAGGATGCAGTTCCGGTGAACCGGGGTGTCCGCAACAACCCGCTGGACCGGGCCATCGTGACCCTGGCCAGCCGCCATGGCTCGCGAGCGAAGGAAGTTGAGCGTTTCCTGCGCTTTTCCGTAGTTGGAGTCCTCGGCGCCGTCGTGGACCTCGGTACCCTGACAATTCTGCAGGCGACGCTTCTGCCTCCTGTGACCGATTTGCACGTTCAGCTTGCAACCGGGACTGGCTTTCTGGTCGCTGTCGCCCACAATTTCGCGTGGAATCGCTACTGGACCTACCCGGATTCCCGAACACGCAGCATTCGCCGCCAGTTGTCACAATTCGCCCTGGTCAATACCGTCGGTCTGGTCGTGAGAACTTCACTGATTTCCCTGACCTATGCATTCCTTGGGGCAATGCTCATGCCGCTGGCCCTGCCCCTGATCCGGATGGCACGGCCAACTTACGAGCCATCCGCAACCGCAGAAGCCAAGCTGGGCACGCTTGCAGCCTGGGTGATAGCTGTCATTGTGGTCATGATGTGGAACTTCCTTGTGAATCGCTACTGGACATACAGCGATGTCGATCAGGCAACCATGCGTCGCCCTTGATTACACGCCGGCCTGGCAGCAGGGCGCGGGTATCGGTCGCTACGTCCGGGAGCTTGTCAGGGCGCTTGCCAGGGAAGACCAGGCCCTGGCATGGAAACTGTTTGTTGCCGGAACGGGCGGAAAGCAGTTGCCCGAGGTTCCAGGTCCGAATTTTTGCTGGCGTCCGTCGCCACTGCCGGCGCACTGGCTGACGCGTCTCTGGTTCCGCCTTCATGTGCCCGTGCCGGTAGAACTCTTTACGGGTCCGGCAGGTCTGTACCATGCGACGGACTTCGTCCTGCCGCCGGTGCGCCGCGGCACGACGACCATCGTGCAGGTGCATGACCTTTCCTTTATGCGCGTGCCGGCGGCGGCGCCACCTGCCCTGCGTCAATGGCTGGAGCGGGTTGTCCCGGACTCAATTCGGCGCGCGGACCTGGTGCTGGCAGATTCGCAGGCGACAAGGGACGATTTGACGGAGTTGTTCGCCGTTGCGCGTTCGTCCGAAATTGCAGTATTGCATGGTGGCGTCGAAGCGCGCTTCCGCCCACGCCCGGCTGAAGAACAGAAATCAGTGCGCCGTCATTATGATCTGGGCGACTGGCCGTTCGTGCTCTCTGTCGGCACGCTGCAACCGCGCAAGAACCATCTGCGTCTGCTGGAAGCCTTTGCCCGTCTGAGACAGGAAGGCCTGGACCTGCATCTCGTCATCGCAGGAGGAGCGGGATGGCTGTCCGGGCCCTTCTTCAGACAACTGGAAGACAGCGACCTTGCGGGCTGCGTGCACTTGCCGGGCTACGTTGCGGATGAGGACTTGCCGGCCCTGTACAGCGCGGCGACGGTCTTTGCCTTTCCGTCACTTTATGAAGGATTTGGTCTGCCCGTGCTGGAAGCGATGGCTTGTGCCACGCCGGTTGTGACCTCCAACCTGTCTTCCCTGCCCGAAGTCGCCGGCAACGCAGCCTTGCTCGTGGATCCCCATGACACAGAGGCTATCGGCCACGCCATTGGCCGGCTTGTCGAAGACAGCCGGCTGCGGCAACAGCTGGTCAGCGACGGGCTTGAGCGGGCACAACGCTTCACCTGGCGTCAGGCGGCGCGTGAATTGCTGGACGTTTACCGCAGACTGGGGATTGGATCATGACCGCCCGGGGATTAACCAGGCAACCCTGGGCGATTTATGTCGGGCTTGCGGCCCTGTTTCTTCCCTGGATGCACGGTGGCGCGGCAGCGTTGAACCTTAACTTCCGTGACCTCGCCGAATGGTGCAGCCTCAATCCACTTTCGCGTCAGGCGGACCTGGCGTTGGGGGCCAGCCTGGGACTGCGATTGCTGCCACTGTATTTGCTGGCCATGTGGCTGCTACATTTTCAGCCACAGATCCTGGCCCGCATGCTGGTCACCCTGCTGCTGGCGCTTTCCCTGCTCCCGCCACCTGAATTCCTTGCCGGCGACCTGGGTGACCCGAACTACCGGCAAATGACCTTTGTTGCCCTTGTCGTCATGCCGGTTGGTCTGGTCACTGGTCGGCGACCTGTCGCCGGCAGAAAGCTGCGTACCACACTGCCTCTACTTGCCATTGCCACCGCCTGGCTCTCACTGGCGGCAGCGCTGGATTTGCAGCACGGCCTCGCCCTGAATGTAGCGGCTGGAACCGGTTTTCCCGTATTTGCGCTGGCGATGCTGGCCTGTCTGCTTCAAGACGTTAAAACACCAGGGGCGACCCTTCCAGGCCGCCCCGGAAACTATCCGATGGATGCTCCTGGCTAGCTTTCGTCTCCCATCTTTTCGATGTAACTGACGGCTTCGCCAACAGTGGTGATCGTCTGGGCATCCTCGTCCGTGATTTCGCCGCCAAATTCTTCTTCAAACGCCATGATAAGTTCCACCAGGTCCAGCGAGTCAGCTTCAAGGTCTTCGCGGAAACGGGCTTCAGGCACGACCCGGTCTTCATCCACACCCAGCAGTTCTATCACGATCTTCTTGACACGCTCGTCGATGGATTCCATCGTTTCCTCCTGGTCAGGCGGGTGTACCGGCCTGTGCCTTGCACGACAAGATGACATTATAGCGCGTCCAAATCACCTTGCCAATGTTGACAGTCATTTTTTGGCTGGTTAGGATCACTTGTCCTCCTGCAGGTCCGGCACCCATGGTCGACTCCCCGGTTTCACCCGATATAGAACAACGCAAGGCGGACCACATTCGCATCAATCTGGATGAGAATGTGCAGTTTCCGCATCTGACCACCGGTCTTGAGCACTATCGTTTTTTGCACCAGGCCCTGCCCGATCTTGATCTGTCCGAAGTAACGACGCACTGCCCCTTCCTCGGCAAGGACCTGGCCGCACCCCTGCTCATCTCATCGATGACCGGCGGGACCTCACTGGCGCGCAGAATCAATCTGAACCTGGCGGCGGCGGCCCGGCAAGGTGGCATAGCCATGGGCGTGGGCTCGCAGCGCGCTGCCATTGAAGACCCCGCGCTGGCAGACAGCCTGCAGGTCAGGTCAGTTGCGCCTGACATCCTGCTCCTCGCGAACCTGGGCGCAGTGCAGCTCAATTACAGTTACGACGTCACCCAGTGTCTGAAGGCTGTAGACATGATCGGGGCTGACGCTCTGGTGCTGCACTTTAATGCACTGCAGGAAGCCGTCCAGCCGGAGGGCGACGTCAACTTTTCCGGTCTGCTGCACAAGGTTGAGCGGGTGTGCCGTGCCCTGCCCTGCCCTGTCATCGCCAAGGAAGTCGGCTGGGGCTTCTCCGCCCGCAATGCACGGGACCTGGCGAATGCCGGCGTCGCGGCGATCGACGTGGCCGGCGCCGGTGGCACCTCCTGGAGTGAGGTCGAATATCACCGTGCGCCGGACCGCATTCACGCCCAGGTAGCCGCCGCCTTCGCTGACTGGGGTATCCCAACCGCGGACGCCATTCTGAACGTGCGTCGGGGAGCGCCGGATACACCCGTCATTGCCAGTGGAGGCCTGCGCGACGGCATCGATGCCGCCAAGTGCGTCGCGCTGGGGGCCAGTCTCGCCGGTTTCGCCAGCCCGTTTCTCAAGGCAGCGGACAAATCACAGGAAGCGGTTGCTGAACTCATCCAGATTCTGGTGAGGCAATTGCGCGTTGCCATGTTTTGCAGTGGTGCCCGCAATCTGGACGAGCTGCGCGCCACATCCCTGATTGATACCCGGCGGGAGAACCATGGCGCTGGCTGAATTGCAGGAGCGATACGGCGCTGCGCTGGACGATGGCATAAATCTGGCGTTGTCCGCACTGCCGGCGGACCTGCCGGAACTGTCAACCATGGTGCGCTATCCATTGGGACTGGTGGACGAGCATGGCGATCCGGTTGCCGGCGCCGGCGGGAAACGCATCCGACCGGTTTTGCTCCTGTCATGCAATACAGCGGCCGGCGGCAGCTGGGAGAAGGCCCTGCCGGCCGCCGTTGCCGTGGAACTGTTGCACAACTTTTCCCTGGTCCATGATGACATCCAGGACGACAGCTTCTTCAGGCGCGGCCGGGCCACCGTCTGGCGGCTCTGGGGACGATCACAGGCGATTAATGTCGGCGATCTGCTCTTTGCCCTGGCCTTTGCCTCCCTGCAGGACCTACGCCGAACAGGATTTCCGCCGGAGGTCTGTCTCGCCGCCTGGAAAACCCTGGTGGAAAGTTGTCTTGAACTCACTCGCGGTCAACATCTTGACATGCGTTTTGAATGCCGTGAGACCGTCAGCCTTGACAGCTATCTGTCCATGATTCATGGCAAATCAGCCGCGCTGCTGGCAACCTGCGCACAGATTGGCGCGATGCTGGCCGGCGCCGCCGGGGCCACTGTCAAACAATACGCCCGCTTTGGACGAAACCTGGGGGTGGCCTTTCAGATCCGTGACGACATCCTGGGCATCTGGGGCGATGAAGGCGCTACCGGAAAATCAGCGGCGACCGACCTGGCATCCCGCAAGAAGACCCTGCCCGTTCTTTACGGACTGGAACGCAGTGAGGAATTCAAAAGGGTATACGGCCAGCCGCCTGCCGCACGGGAAGATGTACAGACTTTTGTGACCCTGCTGGAAGACCTGGGCGCACTGGAGTTCGCCCGGGCTCAGGAAACTCACTGGGCAAGAGCCGCGGAGGAGGCCCTGATCGCGGCCCGGCCTTCCGGCGCTGCCGGTGATTCCCTGCACGCCCTGGTTGCGGAATTGCTGCAGCGGACCTGCTAGACGAGATCGCGCAGTACAACATTCGACAGCAATCGCCCTTTCGGGCTGAGCCGAACCTTGCACTCGTCGATTTCCAGAAGGCCTTTTCTCGCATGACTGGCGAGAACCTGTCCATACAGGTCCAGCAAGTCGGTATCAAATCGTGCGCGAAAGTCAGCCCGGTCAATGCCTTCTTCCGTGAGGCGCAGGCCCATGATCAGGGTTTCGCTGATGATGTCGCCCCTGGCCAGCGTCCTGTATTCTTCGGTCGCCGGCGTCAGGGGGTAGCGCCGGGCAGGGGCTTCCGCATGGCAGAGTTCGATGTAACGTTGGGGAGACAGGACGGTGCGCGTCCGCATGCCGGCTGCGTGTCCGTGGGCGCCCGGGCCAAGACCCAGCCAGGAGAAATTGCGCCAGTACTGCAGGTTGTGGCGACAGGCATGTCCGGGCAGACACCAGTTGCTGATTTCATATTGCCGGTAGCCGGCGGCGGCCAGCATGTCGCCGGCGATCTCATACTGTTCGGCCGCCAGGTCGTCGTCAGGGGCGGCGACCTGACCGCGATCCACCCAGTCCTTAAGAAATGTGCCCGACTCCAGGCTCAGGGCATAGAGCGACAGATGCTCCGGCCCCAGCAGCAACATTTGTTGCAGCGAAAACTCCCAGTCATCCAGCCCCTGCTCCGGAATTCCGTAGATCAGATCAAGGTTGATGTCGCTGAAGCCGGCCTTGCGGGCGGCCGCGACCGCCCGCGTAATCTGGTCGCTGTCATGCCGCCGTGCGAACAGTCGCAATTCACGGGCTATGGCGGACTGAACGCCGATGCTCAACCGGTTGACGCCGACGTCGTGAACCGCGCGCAACCATGCGTCGTCCAGGTCATTCGGGTTGGCTTCCAGCGAAATCTCGACATCCTCGTGCACGCGGAAAAGTTCCCGGATTGAATTAAGGATGTCCGCCAGCTGCTCCGGCTGCAACAGGCTTGGCGTGCCACCACCAAAAAAGATGCTGTGGACCTCATCGTCCGTTCCACCGGCAACACAGGTCAACTCGGTTTGCAGGGCCTGGACAAGGGGGGCGATCAAATGCTCCAGCCGTGTGTAGGTATTGAAGGCGCAGTACGTGCACTTTGACCGACAGAATGGAATGTGCAGATACAGGGACAGTGAGTCCGGTACGGTCACGTGTCGCTTCCACCACCTTCCAGGGGCCGCTTGACTGCATTTACCCGCTGGCTATCATAACGCAGGATGCTGAAGGTTGATGATGAAGACAGCGACGACGGAAAACGGACAGCGAAACCGGGCGAGAGTGCTGGTGGTGGATGACGAGCGCCGCATGATTGGGTTCATCCGCATGAATCTTGAGCTGGAGGGCCATCAGGTGCTGGAGGCCGGCAACGGCTATGAAGCGCTTGAGTCCCTGCGCAAGGACCTGCCCGATATCGTGTTGCTGGACGTCATGATGCCGGAGCTGGATGGCTTCGAGACCTTGCGCCTGATCCGTGAGGTTTCGGACGTGCCGGTCATCATGCTGACCGCCAGGGGTGAAGAGGATGACCGGGTCCATGGACTGGAACTCGGTGCCGATGACTACATTACCAAGCCCTTCGGCCCGCGCGAACTGTCCAGCCGTGTGCGCGCTGTGTTGCGCCGTTATACAAGCTCCGCCAGCACCCCGGAGCAGGCGATTCTGAAAATCGACGATCGTCTCAGCGTGGACTACAACCGTCGTGAGGTCATCGTCAATGGCGAGCGTATCAAGCTTCGCCCAACCGAATATCGCCTGCTCTACCATCTGATTCAGAATGCCGGCTGGACTGTGCCGCATGAACAGTTGCTGGCCAGGGTATGGGGCTACGAGTACCGCGAGGAAGCGCATTACGTGCGCCTCTACGTCAACTACCTGCGCGAGAAGATTGAGGAGGACCCGTCCAGTCCGGTCTATATCCTGACCGAACGCGGCGTCGGTTATCGTTTTGTGGATTTTCGTTCGGGCGAGCCCCGGGGGGCTCAATGACGGGCGCCCGTGTCTTCGCGGGCCAGTGCATCCAGGCGTTCCCGGACAGCTTCTGCAAGGTCGGCCTTTTCGTCTTCTGCCAGCCAGCTGGCGTTCACGGCATCAAGCACCATTTCCTGAAGGTCACTGGCGCCATGATCGAGTTGCTCCGCCAGCAAGGCGTATTCCTGCGTCAGTGTGCGGCTGTAAATGGCCGGCATGCCACTGCCCGGTAACAACCTGAGTCCCTCGCTGGCAAGCTGCTTCACTGGCCAGGTTTCCTGTGAATCTGAAAGACCCAGGGCGACCGCTTCGCCCGGAGTGACCACAACAGCAATCCCTTCCCGGGCCAGGAAAGACAGCAATTCAGGGTCCCGCTGGATGCCCGTGGCGCCTGTGAGCCGTTGTGGTCGCAGGAGTTCCAGCGTCTCACGCAGGGAACCCCGGGAGTCGCCACCCTCGTTGGAATGCACGGCCATGGGGATGTCCTTGCGCTCTGCCATGCGAAAGGCGCGCTCGAACTGGCCCGGTGGCTGGGCAGCTTCCGGCCCGCTCAGGCATACACCGACAATCCCGGCATCTTTCCCCGCGGCGCTGCTGGCCACACGTACCAGTTCGTCCGCATAACGGGGTTGATTGCGAAACACGCATGGCACCCAGCGCAGCTGGATCTTCCATGCCCGCTCCGCGCGGCGACGGCCATCATTCAGGGCAGCCAGCAAGCCTTCCATGGACCAGTGCTGTTCGGTGAAGTGCGCCGGGTTGAAATGAATCTCGGCGTACACAACGTTTTCCCGCGCAAGCGCAAGCGCGCATTCGTACACCATGATGGCAATATCATCTTCATAGTGCAGCCAGCTACTCGTTTCAGCCATCAGTTCGAAGCGATTGGCGGGATCGGGCTGCTCCAGCCTCTGTTGCCAGGCAGCCAGCGATTCCGGATCTTCCAGCACTCCGTTCTGCTCCGCAATCAACAGGAGACGTTTAACAGAAAACGCGCCCTCGAGTTGAAGGAACAACTCAACCTTGGGCATCGCCCTGATAAAGCTTTCAGCAGGCACAGTCGGTTCCTCTCACCCCCGGTCCCTGACCGCGTCGTCGTGTTGCGCGCGCCCGTTCGCGGCGGGCAGGCTGCGCCGGCTTTCGTGCTCCGTGGCCGCCCGCACGAAATTGAGAAAGAGCGGATGGGGCCGGTTGGGTCTGCTGAGAAATTCAGGATGAAACTGGCTGCCCACCATAAACGGATGGTCCCGTATTTCCGCGATTTCTATCAGTCGTCCATCCGGACTAACGCCACTGAACTGCATGCCATGCGCCAAAAAGAGTTCGCGATAGCGGTTGTTGAATTCGAAGCGGTGCCGGTGCCGTTCAAGGATGTTCCGTTCAGGTGCCCAGGCGCGGCCGCTATGGCTGTCCCGCGTCAGTTCGCAGGGATAGAGGCCGAGACGCATCGTTCCGCCCATGGCCTCAACACTGCGCTGCTCATTCATCAGGTCGATGACCGGATTGGCGGTGTTGACAGCGAATTCAGTGCTGTTGGCGTCTTCCAGCCCGATGACATTGCGGGCGAATTCGATACACATGACCTGCATGCCCAGGCACAGGCCGAGATAGGGAATCCGCTGCGTCCTGGCGTGGGCAGCGGCCTGGATTTTCCCTTCCACACCGCGCTCGCCGAAGCCGCCAGGCACAATGATGCCATCCACGTCCTGCAGTTCGTCCAGCCCCTTGCCCCGCTCCAGGTCCCCTGAGTAAAGCCAGCGGACCTCCGGTTTGCGTCGTTCCGCGCTGCAGGCGTGGAACAGGGCTTCGCGCACGCTCATGTAGGCGTCATGCAACTCCACGTATTTGCCTACCACCGCGATGCGCAAGGGACGCAGCGAGGATTTCATTCCATCAAGCATCGCGGCCCAGTCCTCCAGCATGGGAGGCCCGGTATTCAGCTCCAGCTGGTCAACAAGGTAATTGCCCAGGCCCTCCCTTTCGAGGATGAGGGGAATCTCGTACAACCAGTCCACGGTCCTCAGGGGAATAACGGCCCGTTCGGGAACATCGCAAAACAGTGAGATCTTGTCGATGACCTCGCCATTAACCGGATGGTCCGCCCGGGCGATGATTACCTGCGGCTGGATACCGATGCCGCGCATTTCCCGCACGCTGCGCTGGGTCGGCTTGGTTTTCAGTTCGCCCGTCGCCGCGATCCAGGGCAGCCAGGTGACGTGTATGGACAGTGAGCGTTCCCGCGGCAGGCTCAGACGCATTTGCCGGATGGCTTCCAGAAATGGCAGGCCCTCAATATCGCCGACCGTTCCACCGACTTCCACCAGCACGACGTCCGCATTGTTTTGCCGGCCAACCTCGACGATACGGCGTTTGATTTCACTGGTAATGTGCGGCACAACCTGAATGGTGCCGCCCAGATAATCGCCGCGCCGCTCCTTGTCGATCACGCTGGTATAGACCTGACCCGCCGTAACGTTCGACTGGCGGCTCAATTCCACGTCGATGAAGCGCTCGTAGTGCCCAAGGTCGAGATCGGTCTCGGCGCCATCGGCGGTGACGAAGACCTCACCGTGCTGGTAGGGACTCATCGTGCCGGGATCGACGTTCAGATAGGGATCAAGTTTCTGTACGGCGATTCTGAGGCCGCGCGCCTTCAGTATTCGCCCGACTGCGGCCGCTGTGACGCCCTTGCCCACTGAACTGACAACGCCCCCTGTGCAAAAGATGTACCTGGGCTCCGGCATGCCTGTCCCTCGCCACAACAATGGCGGAGCCGCCTCCGCCATGCAACTGGTAGATTTTGGTCTTTGGCTGGCAGGTCATGATAACCTGGTCTGCTGCGGGCAACAATGCCGGATTCACATGGCCTGTTCAGCATGGCAACGCGGACGTATACTGGACCGGACATGCATCAATCCGGGGGCGCAATGGTTGCAGGAGCACAGGGTGTCGAGGTGCAGGAGAGGCAGGGGGCGCGCGGCAACATGGTGCAGCACGTCGCCCGGCACATCGCCACCAGTGTCAGCCAGGTCATCATTGGCAAGCGCAATGAAATCAGCCTGACGGTGCTGGGCCTGCTCGGCCAGGGACACATCCTCATTGAGGATATCCCTGGCGTCGGCAAGACCATGCTGGCCCGGGCCCTGGCGCGCTCCATCGGCTGCAGTTTCAGCCGCATCCAGTTCACCCCGGACATGCTTCCCTCGGATGTCACGGGCGTCTCCATATTCAACCAGAAGACCCGGGAGTTCGAGTTTCGTCCGGGCCCCATCATGGCCCAAATCATACTGGCGGATGAAATCAATCGCGCCACGCCCAAGACCCAGGCGGCATTGCTGGAGGCGATGGAAGAGCGTCAGGTCACCGTCGATGGCGTGTCCTGGCAAATGGAACAGCCCTTTCTCATTCTCGCCACGCAAAACCCGATTGAATACGAGGGCACTTTCCCCTTGCCGGAAGCCCAGATCGATCGTTTTCTGATGCGCATTCGTCTTGGCTATCCGGCACCGAACGAGGAGTTCGCCGTTCTTGGCGCACAGCAGTACCGCCATCCCATCGAAAACATGAGCCAGGTGGTCACCGTTGAAGAACTTGAAACGGCGCAGCGGGCGGTGCGCGAGGTCTACGTGGCAGATGAGATCAGGCACTACATCATTGAACTGGTGAACGCATCGCGCCGGCACCCGGACGTGTATCTGGGCAGCAGCCCGCGCGGATCTCTGGCGCTGTTTCGCTGTGCCCAGGCGCGCGCTGCCATGGCTGACCGTGAGTTTGTCATCCCTGATGACGTCAAGGCGCTGGCGGAAGTAACCCTGGCCCATCGCATCATCGTCAGCCCCTCTTCACGAATACGCGATGTCTCTTCACGCAGCATCGTTCAGGAGATTGTCAGCAGCACCCCCGTGCCGGGGGCCTCAGTACAGTAATCTCTCATGCAGAACCGGCGCCATGCACTCTGGTTGCTGCTCATTCTCTGCTTCGCGGTCGGTCTCTACACTGGCCGCGACTTCGTCTTTCGCATGGCATGGCTGTTTGCCGGGTTGCTGGCTGTTTCCCTCCTCTGGTCCTGGCTGACCCTGCGCAATATCAGCCTCATGCGGCAGACCATGGCGCGGCGGGCGCAGGTTGGCAGCAGCCTGGGAGAGCACCTTGAGTTGCACAACCAGTCATGGATACCCGGACTGTGGCTGGAAGTGCGCGACCATTCGGACTTGCCCGGCCATCTGGTCAGTCAGGTGATCCCGTCACTTGGCAGAAGCGGCTCATGGCGCTGGTCCGTCGATACGCGCTGCGTGGCGCGCGGCGAGTTCCGCCTGGGACCGATGACGCTGACCAGCGGCGATCCCTTCGGCTTTCACCAGTCATCGCGGAGGCTGGGCCAGGTTTCAAACATCCTGGTGTATCCGGCCACTGTGGAACTCCGCTCCTTTGAGTTGCCATCCGGCGAGATAACTGGCGGCAATATTTTGCGTCGCCGCGCCCACTACGTGACGACCAATGCCGCCGGGGTGCGGGATTACGTCCCCGGAGACAGCTTCAACCGAATTCACTGGCGCAGCAGCGCCCGCCGCAACAGCCTGATGGTCAAGGAATTCGAAATCGACCCCCTGCTTGATATCTGGCTGCTGGTTGATTTCTCGGCAGAGTCGCTGGTCGAGCATGAGTCGCTGCGGCGTATCGATGGCGTCGGGCCGGCGCTGTCGTCCGGCACCCTGCCGCGTTCCACCGAGGAATACGCCGTGGTGGCTGCGGCATCGCTGGCACGACACTTCATTGAAAAAGCGGACCGGGCCGTCGGCTTCGTCGCCTGGGGCCCGAAACGTGAATTGCTGCAGCCCGAGAACGGCGACCGTCAACTCAACCAGATTCTGCAAATCCTGTCCGTCGGTCGCAGTCTGTCAGAAACTCCCCTGGCGCAAATGCTCGCGGTAGAAACGCCGCAGATGACCCGCGGGACGTCCCTTGTGGTCATCACATCCTCGCTGGATATACGCTGGGCACAGGAACTGCGGCTCCTGTCCCGCAGGGGTATTCGCCCCCTGTGCGTGCTGATTGACCCGGGCAGCTTCGGGGCCCCGCAGTCGTCAGCGGACCTGCTGGCCAATCTTCACCTGGCCCGCATTCCGGTCATCAGCATTCGCATGGATGACGACATTGCTGCGGCCCTGTCGCAACGAACGGCCCTCCATCTGTGAGCCCTGCCCTGCGACCTTCGCATCTGTATCTGACCGTGTTTGTCAGCGGCATGTGCACGCTGGCCATTGAACTTTCCGCCTCGCGCCTGATCGGCAGTGTCTTCGGCACCAGCAACCTCGTCTGGGCCAACGTCATCGGCCTGATGCTGCTCTACCTGAGTGTAGGGTATTTTGTTGGCGGGCGCCTCGCCGATCGTCATCCCCACCCGCGTACGCTGTTCCGTGTGCTGCTCTGGGCAGCCTTTCTGGGCGCCCTCATTCCGCTGCTGGCCCGCCCGGTGCTGCAGGCCGCCGCGTCCGCCGTAACCAACCTGGATGCCACGGTGATCGCGGGCGCGTTTCTGGCGGTGCTGGTCCTGTTCGCCGGTCCCGTCACCCTGCTTGGCTGTGTGCCGCCGCTCGCGCTGCGTCTCGCCATCCGGGACCTGCGCCTGACCGGGCAGATTTCAGGGCGCATTTTTGCCATCAGCACCCTGGGCAGTCTCTGCGGCACCTTCCTGCCGGTATTGCTGCTCATCCCTGAAATCGGAACGCAAAACACCTTTCTTGTCTTCGCCGCCCTGCTCTACCTGGTGGCCGCCTTTGGCTGGTGGCGCGTGGAAGGGCATTTGCCGCTCGGGAGCCTGTGGATGCCGCTGGTAATCGGCCTGGCGCTTCTGCTGGTGTCCGGCAGCCCCCTGCGGGCCGCCCCACCGGGCAGGACGCTGCTGCTGGAAATGGAAAGCGCGTACAACTACATCCAGGTGCAGGAAGACGGGGCCGGCTATCGCTACCTGTACCTCAACGAAGGCCAGGGGATTCACAGTCAGTGGCACCCGGACCAAATCAACTTCGGACGCACCTGGAGCTTCTTTCTGACGGCGCCGTGGTTTGGCCCAATGCAGGAAGACCGGCCGCAGGTCGAGTCGCTGGCCATCGTCGGCCTCGCGGGTGGCACCATCGCGCGTCAGCATCACGCTGTGTACGGGGCCATTCCCGTGGATGGAATTGAAATCGATGCTGCACTAATAGACGTTGGCGAAAAGTGGTTTGGGCTGGCTGCGTTGCCCGGGCTTCAGACCTGGGCGGCGGATGGACGGGTCGCCCTGCGCCGCCTGCCACGCCGCTATACCGTGATCGCCCTGGACGCCTATCGCCCGCCTTACATCCCCTGGCATCTGACCACGCGCGAATTCTTTCTGGAAGCCAGGGAGCGTCTGCTGCCTGATGGCGCGCTCGCCGTCAACGTCGGGCGCACCCACACAGACCGGCGTCTGGTGGAGGCCATGAGCGCGACGCTGCTGCAGGTGTTTCCGGTCGTGCATACCATGGATGTGCCGAATTCCTTCAACACCGTGCTTGTCGCGACCATGACGGACAGCGAGGCCGGCGCACTTGCGCACAATGCCGCCAGGCTCCCGCAGTCGGCGAGCCCCGTTTTACGTGACGCGCTGGCATTGGGCGCCGCCAGCCTGGTTCCCACCGTCGCCGGCGACACCTGGTTCAGCGACGATCACGCGCCGGTGGAGCGCATCGTCGATTCCCTGATGCAGGACTTTCTGCTCTCCGGCGAGGGCCTCCAATACCTGCCATCGCCCGCCCGGCAAGGCACTTGACCCTGATTTTGCGCGGGGGGTATACTGCCGCCTGCTGGAGCAGCCCCCGGTAATCCACCCTGACAGGGTCAGCCATGGAAACCGTCATCACCGGCTCAATCGCCTACGATTACCTGATGCGTTTTCCTGGCCGCTTTACAGACCATCTGCTGGATGGCCAGTTGCACCACCTGAGTGTCAGTTTTCTCGTGGAAGACATGACGCGCCACTGGGGGGGGACGGCCGCCAACATCGCCTACAGCGCCGCACTTCTGGGTCTCAGGCCGCGCCTTATGGGCACGGTCGGCAGCGACTTCGGCGACTACCGCGTCTGGCTGGAATCAGCGGGCGTGGACACTTCCGCCGTGCGGCAGATTGACGCCCTGTTTACCGCCAGCTTTTTCGCCAACACCGACGTTGACAACAACCAGATCGCCTCCTTTTATGCCGGCGCCATGTCCTGCGCGCGTGAATACCACCTCGCAGATCTCGAGTCTGCCTCACCGGAGCTGGTCTGCATTTCCCCCAACGACCCGCAGGCCATGCTGCTGCTCGCCGCCGAATGCCGTGAGCGGGACATCCCCTTCATCTGCGACCCCAGTCAACAGGTGGCGCGCTTTGACGGGGAGCAACTGCTCGAACTGATGCAGGACGCAAGAGTGCTGGTCATGAATACCTATGAGGCCGGCATGATCTGCCGCAAAACGGGCCTGAGCCTGGACGATTTGATCAATGACTACCCGATCGTGTTGATCACGCGCGGTTCCGGGGGCGTGGACGTTTACGAAAACAGCGTCAGACAACACATTGCTCCATTTCCGGTTTCGCACATTGCAGATCCCACGGGCGCCGGCGACGCCTTTCGCGGCGGCGTCATTCGCGGCATGGTGATGGGCTGGCCGCTGGATCTTTGCGCCCGGGTTGGCGCGCTGTGCGCCAGTTATTCGCTGGAGCAGACCGGCACGCAGGCCCATCGCTTTACCATTGGGGAGTTTATCCGCCGCTTTCGTGACCATGCCGGGGACCATGGTCAACTGGATTCGTTGACAGGCGCAATGGCCAGGCGTCCACGCTTACAGGATTGATTCGCGTTCAGGGAGTGAAGGACAGGACATGACGGTCGAACACGACGTCGCCGATCTCGACAAGGCAACCGGTGGGCGCTATCGCATCAACTGGGCGGAGAAGGAAATGCCGGTGCTGGCATCCATCCGCCGACGCTTCGAACGCGAGAAACCGCTGGCGGGTTTGCGGCTCACGGCCTGCATGCACGTGACAACCGAGACGGCGAACCTGGTCGAGACCCTGCAGGGGGGCGGCGCCGACCTCGTGCTTTGCGCCTCCAATCCCCTTTCTACCCAGGATGACGTGGCCGCGGCCCTGGTCACCCAAAACGAAATTCCGGTGTTCGCCATCAAGGGCGAGGACGCGACCACCTATCACAGGCACATGAACGCGGCACTCGACCATCAGCCGCACATGATCATGGATGACGGCGCTGACCTCGTGGGCACCTTGCACAGCAGCCGCCGTGAACTGCTCGACGGCATCACGGGAGGGACGGAACAAACAACGACGGGCGTGATTCGTCTGCGCGCCATGGCCGCGGACGGGGCCCTGGGTTTCCCGGTCATCGCCGTCAACGACAGCGATACCAAGCATTTGTTTGACAATCGCTATGGCACGGGACAAAGCACGCTGGACGGCGTGATCCGCGCGACCAACATCCTGCTGGCCGGCCGGACGGTGGTCGTCGCCGGCTATGGCTGGTGCAGCCGCGGTATCGCCAGCCGCGCGCGCGGTCTGGGCGCCAACGTCATCGTCACCGAGGTGGATGCGCTCCGGGCCCTGGAGGCGGTCATGGATGGCCTGCGCGTCATGCCCATGCTGGAAGCTGCGCCCCTGGGTGACCTGTTCATCACGGCCACGGGTGACATCAACGTGATCGATTGCGTTCACCTTGAGCGGATGAAACCCGGCGCCGTGCTGGCCAACAGCGGCCACTTCGACGTTGAAATCAACCTGCCGGGCCTGGCTGCCATGGCGGATGACGAGCCGGTGCTGCTGCGCCCCTACGTCGAGGAGTACCGCATCGGCGGACGACCGATCTACGTGCTGGCCGAGGGTCGACTGATTAATCTCGCCTCCGCCGAAGGACATCCGGCCAGTGTGATGGACATGAGTTTTGCCAACCAGGCGCTGGCGGCCGAATATCTGGCGCGGCACGCCGGAGAATTGCAAACCGGCGTGCACGTCGTGCCGGCCGAACTTGACAGGGAAATCGCAAGACTGAAGCTTGACAGCATGGGAGTCTGCATCGATTCACTGACGCCGGAACAGGAAACGTATCTCAACCAGTGGGAAGCGGGCACCTGATTCTCTGGTACCGCAGGACCGAAAAGACCTTTGTACGATGTCCGGAGACGGCATGCGGTTTCTGGTAAGTGGAGCGACCGGCTTCGCCGGCCGGCATCTGCTGCGCCACTTGCGCGAGCAGTATCCGGCAGCGGAACTTCACGGCACCACCCTGACCGGTAAACACCGGATTGGGCAAGTACAGTTGCATCCCCTGGACCTTTGCAACGCCGCTGCAACCACGGAGCTGGTCAACCGGCTGCGGCCCACGCATGTCTTTCACCTGGCCGCCATGTCATCGCCCAGGGCCTCCTTCGCCCGGCCCTGGCAAACCATCGAAAACAATCTGCGTGCCCAGATCAACCTGCTGGAGGCCTGCGGCGCCCTCCCGCGCCAGCCCCGGGTGCTGGTCGTTACCTCCGCCGACATACACGATGCCGTCGACGATCCCGTAAGTGAAGACAGCCCCTTCCTGCCGACCAGCCCCTATGCCGTGAGCAAGATCGCGCAGGACATGCACGCCCTGCAGATTCATCTGGCGCGCGCCCTGCCGGTGGTTCGGGCGCGGCCCTTCAATTTCATCGGCCCTAGCCAGGATGAGGGCTTTGTCGCCACGGACTTCGCCTGGCAAGTGGCCCGCATCGAAGCCGGTCAGCAGCCTCCGGTCATTCGCGTCGGCAACCTTGCGGCGCGACGCGACTTCAGCGACGTCCGTGACGTCGTCCAGGCCTTTTCGCTGTTGCTCGTGCAGGGCGTACCGGGCGAGGTGTACATCACCGCTTCGGGAGAGGCGCACAGCATTCGCTCCCTCCTGCAGATTCTGCTGGAGCGGAGCAGCGAATCCATTGAAATTCAGGTGGACGAGGCCCGTTTTGTCCCGCTTGACGTTCCGCTGAAACGGGGAGACAACAGCCGCCTGCGCGCCGCCACCGGCTGGGAACCACGCTTTTCGCTTGAACAGACCCTGTACGATGTTCTGCAGGACTGCCGGCGTGCATTGCTCGCATGATCGACAGCCATTGCCATCTGGATTTCGATCACTTTTCCGCCGACCGCGAGGCGGTAATGGAACGGGCGCAGGAAGCAGGGGTGACTGCCATCATAAACCCGGCGGTTGACCTGCGTTCATGTGAAGCCGTCCTCGCCCTGAACCGGCGCTGGCCGCAGGTCCACGTTGCAGTTGGCGTTCATCCCAACAGTTGCCAGGACTTCAACGATCAAACATTGAAGCGATTGAGCGAACCGGCTCAGCAGCCAGGCGTGGTGGCCATCGGTGAAATCGGGCTCGACTTTTACCGCGAGCGTTGCCCTCGCCAGGACCAGATGGTTGCCCTGCGGCAGCAACTGAAGCTGGCGGCCGAACTCGCCTTGCCCGTGATCATTCATAACCGCGACGCCAGTGACGAACTGCTGCCAGAACTTGCCAGGCATTCCCGCTCCCTGCCGGCCAGTATGGGGGAACACGTCGGCGTGCTTCATTCCTTCTCGGCGTCCGCCGAGGTCGCCCGCCAGGCGCTTGATCTGGGCTTTTACATTGGCTTCACCGGGCCGTTGACCTTTCGCAAGGCGGAGGGGTTGCGCGCTGTCGCCCGCGACGTGCCGCCGGAGCGACTGCTGGTTGAAACCGATGCCCCGTTCCTGTCACCGGTGCCGCATCGGGGCAAACGCAACGAACCGGCATATCTTCCTTACATTGTGGATGTACTGGCCGGTCTGCATGGAATGACTTCAGCCGCCATGGCTCAGGTCACCAGCGAAAACACCCGGCGCCTTTTCCGCCTGCCGAACTGACCCCCCGGGTCGGTATCGAGTACACTGGGCCCATGGTCGACCTGTCGCTCATCATTGTCAGCTGGAACGTCGCCGCCCTGCTGGCGGAGTGTCTGGATTCTGTCTACCGCTCCCTCGCCGGCTCGGCGCTGAAATTTCAGATCATCGTTGTGGATTCCGGCAGTACGGACGAGACTGTGAATCTGCTGCGCGAACGTTTTCCCGATATTCAGTTGCTGGTCCAGCAGGGCAACCCGGGGTTCGTCCGCTGCAACAACATTGGCCTGAAAGCGGCAAGCGGTCGTTACATCCTGCTGCTGAACCCGGACACCCTGATCATTTCAGACGCCCTGGATCGCCTCGTGCGGGAACTGGAGGAAATGCCGTCGGTCGGCATTGTCGGGCCTTACACCCTCAACAGCGACGGCTCGACGCAATCCACGCGACGGCGCTTTCCGACCTTGCTCACCGCCTTTTTTGAGAGTACCTGGTTGCAGCCCTGGGCGCCGCCAGGCCTGTTGCGTCATTATCGCGTGGAAGAGCAGAATGATGCGGGCTGTTTTGACGTGGACTGGGTGCAGGGTTCGGCACTGATGCTGCGCCGCTCCCTGTATGAAGCGATCGGGGGCCTTGATCCCGGTTACGTCATGTATTCCGAAGAGCTGGACTGGTGCCGCCGGGCGAAAGCCGCCGGCTGGCGGGTCAGGTACGTAGGCGAGGCGCGCATCATCCACCATGGGGGCCGCAGCAGTGAGCAGACGCCGGCCCGCAGCCAAATTCACTTTCACCAGAGCAAGCTGCGCTACTTTCGCATCTGGCATGGCACCTGGAGCGCCCGCGCACTGCGCCTTTTCCTGCTGCTCATGTATGCCCATCAACTGCTGCTGGAAACGATCAAGAGCCTGCTCGGTCACAAGCGCGCCTTGAGGCAGCAACGGGTGCGCGCCTACTGGCAGGTCCTGCGTTCCGGCCTGAAGGCGGGTTGATGCGCATCGGCATCGTAAGCGGCGAATACCCGCCCATGGTGGGCGGTGTTGGCGCCTGCAGCCAGATTCTCGCGCGCCGGCTGCAGGATTGCGGCCATGAGTTGCAGCTGTTCAGCGACAGTCGGGCCCGCAGCGCAGACATCCCGCTTTCGGGCACTGCCAGCTCCTGGAATCTGCGGACAATGTCTGCAATTCGCGGCTGGGCCCGGCAGCAGCGACTGGACATTGTCAACCTGCAGTTTCAGACGGCGGCTTTTTCCATGTCGCCCTGGATCCACTTCCTGCCCAGGTTCCTGGGCAGCCTGCCACTTGTCACGACCTTTCACGACCTGCGCGTCCCCTGGCTTTTTCCAAAGGCCGGCATTCTCCGGCAGCAGGCGGTCTGGTGGCTGGCGCGTCATTCGGCCGCGGTCATCTGCACCAACCACGAAGACTGTTCCAGTCTGCAAGGTCGTGTTCAGTCCTGCAGGATGGTCCCCATCGGCAGCAACATTCCTGACGCGCAGCCACAGGGATTCAATCGCGGCTCGTGGCGGAAAAAGGCGGGCCTGGACGAAGACGACGTCCTGCTCACCTGGTTCGGGCTGGTCAATCACAGCAAGGGGCTGGAGTTGCTGCTCAACAGCCTGGCCGGAATGTGCGCCAAAGGCGTGGCGGTCCGTCTGGTGCTCATTGGCGGGGAGACTGGTGACAGCGACCGCAGCAATGTTGTGGCTCAGGGCAAACTGGAGCAACTGCTCGCCCGGCCTGTTCTGAAAGACCATGTAGAGCACACCGGTTTCCTGCCTGAAGCACAGGTCAGCGCATGGCTGCGCGCCGGCGATCTTGTCGTATTGCCCTATCTGGACGGGGCCTCCTTTCGTCGCGGCAGCCTCATGGCGGCCATTTGTCACGGTTGCGCCATACTGACGACGACGCCGGGAGTCGGGATTCCGGAGTTTGTCCATGGCGAAAACCTGTGGCTCGTACCCGCCGGTGACGAGGTGGCGCTGGAGGATGGACTGAAACACCTTGTCTCATCGCCGGCAGTGAGGAAAAAACTCGGCGCAGGGGCCCGGCGCCTCGCCGCCCGTTTCGACTGGCAGGCAATCGCGAGGGACTACGTCGCCTGTTTCGAGCAGGTGCTGGAGCAGAAACGGTGAGTGCCCGCATCTCGCGCCGGGACCTTGCAGCCATTGTGTTACTGGTCCTGCTGTGGCTGTTCTTCTTCTGGCGTCTGTTTACGCCCGTGGTCGCCGACCAGGCTTCCCTGCGCAAGGGCGACTTTTCCGGCCAGTTCCTTGCCTTCGGCGCGTATCAGTACCAGCGCATGAGCCAGGGCCAGATACCGCTATGGAATCCCTGGAACAACGGCGGCATGCCATTTCTCGCAGACCCGCAGACCGCCGTCTTCTACCCGCCGCGCCTGCTGACCATTGCTGCCGGAACCCTGACTGGCGGATGGAGTTACTTCCTGCTTGAACTCGAGATGGCCGTCCACGTGTTGGCCTTTTCGTTGCTGATGTACCTGCTGTTGCGCCGCATGACCGGTCACCTGAATGGCAGCGTGCCCGGGGCAGCAGTTGCCGCGATCATTTCCGGCTACGGCGGCTGGACCACGGGTTATCCACTTCTGCAGCTGGCGATTCTCGAATCCGCCATCTGGTTGCCCCTGGTCGTACTGGGCATATATGAAGCCACCAGACAGAAGGTTGTGAACTGGCGCTGGTTGATGCTGTCCGGTCTCGCGCTCGGCGTTTCCTGGCTCGCCGGGCACTCCCAGACCAGTTGGCAACTCAGCATGCTGGCAGTCGCCTGGCTGGGCTGGCGCGCCTGGGAACAGCGCAGTGGGCGGCGCCTGTTTGCGTACATGCTGCTGGTTGTGGTGATGTTGGCTTTCGGACTGGCGGCCGTGCAGTTGTTGCCAGGAATCGAATACCTGCAGCACACCGGCCGCGCCGGTCTGGGTTACGATGCCAAGGGCAACGGCTTCCCGGTGCGAGACCTGCTTCAGTTTCTGTTTCCGGCGCAGCTCAGCCTGTTTTCGCCCCTGTACGTCGGTATCGCCGGCCTGCTCCTCGTGCTGATCGCCATCCAGCAGCGGCTAATGGCGGCGCGCTTCTGGTTGCTGACTGCACTCTTCGCCCTGGCCCTGAGCCTGGGCAGCAACGCCGCTCTCTTTCCCCTGCTCTACAATGTGTTACCGGGGCTTCGCTGGTTTCGCGGCCAGGAACGGGCCGCCTTCCTGGTCAGCCAGAGTCTGGCCATCGTCGCCGGTCTTTGCCTTGCCCGGCTGAACACTGTGCCTGGCGGTTTCGCCTTGTGGTCCATCATTCGCCGTATGCTCACATTGATCGCCGGCGTTTCCATGCTGGTCATGATTTTGGCGCCGCTGGGCTGGCCAGGGCCCGACACGCCGGACATGTTGGGCGCCGCGCTGTTTACGGCGCTGCTTGTCGTCGGCTGCTGGTTCATTCTCCGCGGACTGGTCCAGGGCAACTCCATACCGGGATGGAGCTGGCTGCTGCCGGCCCTGCTGGTCTTCGACCTCTTCACGATCAACATGGACGCAACCGGCACCTGGGAAAGTGTGCCGGCGGACGCGCAGGTGGCCGGCGCTCCACCGGCCCTGGTGGCAGCGGTTCAGGGTGACCGGGACCTGCCCTTTCGGGTAGATGGCCTGCGCGGCCTGCATGACAACTATGGCAGCATGTACCAGGTCGCGGACATGCGCGGCATCAGCCCCCTGTTTCTGAGCGGCCCATGGGCGCTGATCGGTTGGGAGGCCATCAATCCACTCGCCTGGGAACTCTTCGCTGTCCGTTACGTCTACAGCGACTGGAATCAGTTGCCGATTCCTGCCGGGGCGATTCTGGAGGGGCGAGACCGCTATGGCCCGATCAATCTGCACCGCCTGGAAGACCCCCGACCCTGGGCGCATCTGCTCACACAATTCGAGGTGGTTGACAGTGACGAGGCCGCCTGGCAGCGGCTGGCCGACCCGACATTCAACGAAAGACTGGTCGCTGTTCTTGATCGGTCGCCGGCGCTCCTGCCGCAAGACCCCGGCGACGGAGAGGCTTCAGTGACCAGCTTCACTCCCGAATACATTGCCATCAGGGTCAATGCTGCCGGCGACTCCCTGCTCAGTCTGGCTCACCCGCATTATCCCGGCTGGCAGGTACGCATCGATGGCGTGGAGAGCGATCTGCTGCGTGCCTACGGCGCCCTGAGCGCGGTCCCCGTGCCGGCCGGCGATCATCTGGTTGAACTGGAGTACAACCCGGTGACGTGGCGAACCGGAGCCATGATTTCTGCGCTTACCCTGCTGGCCAGCCTGGTCTTTTTCTGGCGGCTGCGTCAGGCGCGGGCATGAACCGGATTGCGGGACCACTGTCTGTTCGCCTGGAATGGCGCCGGGCGGCAACCATTGGCCTGGTGATCGGCATCAGTGGTGGGCTGACAGGCCTGCTGCTGACGCTGGCCGGCCCGACCCTGGCGACCGGCGCGATACTGGGAACCCTGGTTGGTCTGTACGTCCTGACAGATCTGCGTGCAGCGCTTTACGTCCTGCTGGCAACGGTCCTGCTGCTGCCCTTCGGCACCCTTCCCTTCAAGTTAATCATCACTCCCACGTTGCTGGACGTGGCGCTGGCTGCCTTCCTGCTGGTCTGGCTGATGCAATGGATGACCGGTCGCCGCAGTCGACTGCGACTGTCCCCCGTTCACCTCCTTGTTGTGCTGTATGCCATGTGGCTGTTGCTCAGCTTTGCCCTGGGCCTGCGCTTTGCCATGCCCATGCCAAATCGCCTGCGCCAGTTCGCCGAGACCTTGCTCAGCATCAGTCTGGCCTTCGTGCTCGTGGACATGATTCGCAATCCTGCCCTGCTGAAACGTCTTGTCGCCATCATTGTGCTGCTGGTTGGCTTGCAGGCGCTGCTCGGCGTCACCCTGTACATCCTGCCTGATGAGTTCAGCGAGCGGGCGTTGGTACGCCTGGCGCGCATCGGCTACCCCGATGGTGGCGTGATTCGCTACATTGAGGACAACCCGGCGCTGGGCGAACGCGCGATCGGCACCTGGGTGGACCCCAATTCCCTTGGGGGCACCCTGGCGGTGACCGCGACCCTGGTCGCAGCCCAGGTGCTGGCGCAGCGCCCTGCACTGCGTTGGCGCTGGCTGAACCTGCTGGTACTGGCCTTTGCCACCCTTGCGCTGTTTCTGACCTATTCGCGCGCGTCCCTGCTTGGCCTTTGCGCCGGCCTGATGGTCATTGGCGTGCTGCGCTATCGGAAATTCCTGGCTGCCTTGCCCGTCATTGCCGTCGCTGTGCTGGTCCTGCCCTGGTCACGCACCTGGCTGGAACGATTGCTGCAGGCCTTCAGCGGTGCGGACCTGGCCACGCAGATGCGCATCGGGGAGTACGGCGACTCGCTGCGCCTCATTGGTCAGTATCCGCTATTCGGGGTCGGCTTCACCGGCTCGCCCTCCATCGACCTCTACACCGACGTGGCCAGCATGTATCTCATTATGGCCAACCAGATCGGGCTGGTCGGCGTTGCTCTCTTCCTGATCATGATGACTGGCCTGTTTCTTTGGGGACTGCGGGCCTGGCGCGGGATTCGGGCGGATACTGAACACGATGCCATTCATCTTGGCCTGCATGCCGCCCTGGTGACCCTCCTGGCGAACTCGGTCGCCGACCTGTACTTTTTCCGGCTTGATTTCCAGGGATCTATCACCCTGTTCTGGCTTTTTGTCGGTCTTGCGCTGGCCAGTTCCTCATTGGCGAAAGGCCGCCGTTGACATCCCGCTACCTTTCTGGCAGCATCAACGCCGCAACCAGCGAAGACATCTTTCCGCTTCACGCGCAGGCCCGCTGCAGCAGTGAGGCAATCCCGGGGGAAGGAGAAGACCTGGCCCATGAAACGCGGATATGAAATCGCCCTGGTGCTCCGCCTTGAATCTGGCGGAGACGAGAGCATTAACGAGCAAATCAGCGACATTCAGTCCTGGATAGAGGCGGACGAGCTGGGACAGGTTACCAAAATCGATCGCTGGGGACGCAGGCGACTGGCCTATGAAATCGATCGCCAGCGTGATGGCTACTACGTGATCATGGAAGCCGGCATTGAACCCGCCGGACTGCCCGAAATAGAACGCAACCTGAAGTTGTCCGGTGGCATCCTTCGTTATCTGGTCGTGCGCGCAGACGAGAACTGAGTCATCCCTGTGCCGGGACTCCTGACTTGATGGACCGTCTGTTGCAGAACAGGAGATGCAAATGAGCGACAAACCGACAGGCGCCGCGCCCGTCGAAAGACGGCGTTCACGCCCGGACTCCCAGCGACATCGCATGCAGCGCGGTCGTCCCGGTCAGCGCCGGCGCGGTCGGCGCGTAATGCGCTATTGCCCCGATGGCAAATGCTTTGATTACAAGGACGTCGACATCCTGCAGCGCTACGTCACCGAATCCGGGAAAATCCGCCCTCGTCGTCAGACCGGTAACTGCGCGCGTTGCCAGCGACAACTGGCCCGGGAGATCAAGCGCGCCCGACATCTGGCGCTGCTGCCTTTCGTGGATAGCTCTGACCACTTCAGATAGCCCCGGCCAGGCTTCAGGGTGGGCTTGACCTGATCCGGCATTACAGGAGCGCAGTTTATGGCCAAACGGCGACGGCAGACGACCGGTCTACCCAGAAGGCGCAGAGCGCCCGTCACTTCGGATGACGCGGGCAGCCGTGAATACGAGTCCCGCGCCGAACGCGAATCGCGGATACAGCGCTGGGTGCTGGTTGGCACCGGCGTCACCATCGCCCTGGTGGTGTTGATTTTACTCGGTGCCGTGGTCCTGGAGCTTTTTGTTACGCCCAACAGAGTGGCTGCAAACGTCGGCAGTGAGTCCATCAGCATTGCCGCCTTTCAGGAACGCGTCCGTCTGGAACGCGCAATTTTGAATACCCGTGTTTCGAATTACGTTTCCCTGCTTGCCGCAAGCGGTCTGGACGCCAACCAGTTTGTCGGACAGGAGCCGTTGCGTGGATGGCTGGCGCAGATCAATGATTCCAACCAGCTGGGGTCCGGCGTCCTTGACGTCATGATCGAAGACATCCTGGTCCGGCAGGAAGCAGAGGCCAGGGGGCTGGGCGTCGGGCAGGAAGAGATTGACGAACAGATCAACCGCTTCCTGGGCCTGGAAACGCCGCCCGGCGCTGAAGATGTTGAGCCAGATCCGCTACCGACAACGCTTCCGACCGCTACCAGAACCCCGTTCGTCTCCCCCACACCGCGTGAACAGCCGGCGGCTGCGGCCACAGCGACTGTGGTCGATCCCACCGCTACCGCAACACTGACCGGTGAAACCACACCCACCTTCACTCCGGTTCCACCCACAGCGACCCTCACGGTTGAAGAGCTTGAAAGCCGGCAGGGCGAACTGCGCGACAGCATCCTCAGCGATCTGGCCGCCAGTGCCCGTATCAGTGAGGAACGGCTCCATGCCTTTTTCGAGGCGCTCGCCCTGCGGGAAGCGCTGGTGGCAGAGCTCTTTGCCAGCGTCGATACCCTGCCCTTCGTCAATGCCCGGCACATCCTCGTGGCCGAAGAAACTGAGGCGTTGGATCTGCTAACGGCGCTACGCGAAGGTGAGTCCTTTGCCGCGCTGGCGGCTGCCAATTCGCTGGACGCTGCGTCCGGCCGCAACGGCGGGGAGCTTGGCTGGGCGCCAGTCAGCAATTACGTGCGTCCCTTTGCCGAGGCCATGTTGAATGCCGCGCCAGGCGAACTGGTCGGCCCCGTTGCATCGGAGTTTGGCTGGCACGTCATCCAGTTGCGGGCTCGTGAAGAACGTAACGCCGGCGCAAGCCAGCTTGAAACCGCTCGCAACAATACGCTTGTGTACTGGCTGGAAGACCGGCGGACGGCACTCGAAGAGTCGATCGAAATTCTGCCAGTCTGGGCCGACAACGTACCTGACGAACCCGTTCTCTTGCTGACCGGCCAGGGCTAGCGCAACAATGTGACCACCGGGACAGCCCTGCTCCTGTTGCATTTGCTGTCCGTCATATTGCTGGCGCTGCTTCTCGCGTTGCTGGTTTCCTGGCTGTGGCAGGCCGTCCTCAAGCTGTTTTCGGATGACGCGGAGCCAGGGGAAAGGGAAGCCGACAGGAATGGCCATGCGTGAAATTCCCTGGTGACCTGACAGCTATCCGTTGTTGCATTGCCCGGAGGCTTTTCATGGCAGCGAATTCGAACCCGGGTCCGCCCGCTGACCTGCGATGTCGCTCTACTTTCGGAAACAGTGAAGAATTCGCAATGCGACGCCTGGACTGGCAACTTGCGGCCGCTACGGTACAAAGGGTCCTGTTGGTCGCGGCCATTCCGGCTGGTTGCAGGCTGATGTTGCCTTAAATCACGGTCTGACGAATGGCGTGCAATGGACTGGTGCATCGCCGGCGCGCGGGAGGGTGAAAGTGGCGGAAAGCATTGATATCGGGGTAATTGGCGGCACCGGGCTGTATGCCATGCCTGGCATCTCTGATCGCAGCAGTCAATCGGTGACGACGCCCTGGGGCGACCCTTCGGGAGAAATTGTGACGGGCATTGTGCGCGGCAAACGGGTAGCCTTTCTGGCCCGGCATGGCGCCGGTCACCGGCTCAGCCCCTCGGCAGTCCCCTACCGGGCCAACATCCATGCGCTCAAGTCCCTGGGCGTGCGCTTCATCATTTCTGTCAACGCCTGTGGTTCGCTGCGTGAGGACTACCGGCCTGGTGACATTGTCATCCCGGACCAGCTTTTTGACCACACCCGCAGAAGACCGGCCACAACTTTTTTTGAACGTGATCTGGTCGCCCATGTTTCAGTCGCCGAGCCCTTCTGCGCCAGGCTGCGCCAGGTCCTGGCGGATGCGCTGGAGCAGGCCGGCGGCAAGGTTCATTCGGAAGGCACCTTCATCATCATCGAAGGGCCGCGCTTCAGCACCCGGGGTGAAAGCCGGGTGTACCGCCAGTGGGGTTGCAGCATCATCGGTATGACGGCCTGCCCGGAGGCCTGGCTCGCGCGCGAAGCCGAGATCGCCTACGCCTCCCTGGCGCATGTCACGGACTATGACGTCTGGAAAGACGAAGTGGTAACGGTAGACAGGGTAATGGCTGTCATGCAGGAAAACCTGCGCGTGATCCAGCGTGGCATTGCAGCTGCCGTGGGTGCAATCGACCCGGATATGCGCAGCGAGGCTCACACGGCGCTGGATGACGCCATCCTCGTTGAGCGGGACCAGGTTCCCCCGGACCTGCTGGCCAAACTTGGCCCCGTTGTCGCCCGCCGCTTTGCCTGATGCCCTTTCCCTTCGCCAGGGACAGCCACCTGTTGTTCCTGACGGGCGCCTTTCTTGCTGTCAACTTCCTCTCTCTGGGTCTGCAGCGGACCAGCGCCACAGATCCGCTTCACTGGAATCATCTGCTTGTCTGGGCGTTTTGTGCCGCCGGCGCCTGGCGGTGGCTCAAACGGCGCATGCCACAATGCGACAGCCTGCTGTTCCCGCTGGTCATGCTACCTGCCGGCTGGGGGCTGCTGCTGATCGACAGACTTATCCCGGAATTCGCCGACAGACAAACGCTCTGGTTATTCGCGGGGTTGGTGGTGGCCCTCGCCGTCTCTTCCTGGCCGCCGCTGCTGCAGAAGCTGCGTGACTCCGAACGCAGCCTGACGCTCCTGCTTGCCATACTGCTGGTCGCAGCCACAGTGCTGGAAGGAGAGAACGCCGGCCTGCCCGGCGAACTGCTGAAACTTGGCCTGATTGTGCATTTCTGCGCCTGGCTTTCCCGCTGTCCGCCTGGTGTGGACGTGCTGCAGTGGATTGGGGAACGGCGCTGGCAAGCCCTGCTGTGGCTTGTCCCCTTGCTGGTCCTGGTGTGGCAGCGCGATCCGGGCACTGCCCTGCTTACCGGAATCGTGTTCGTTTTCCTGTTTGTCGTCGCCGTCGGCTTCAGGAGAATCCTCCTTCCCGTATTGCTCCTGACGGTAGCCAGCGCCCTGCTGGCATGGCTCTTTCTTGACGTCGCTCGCCAACGCATTGCCATCTGGATAGATCCATGGACGGATGCCGCCGGCAGCGGTTACCAGTTGATCCAGGGAATGCTGACTATCGCAGAGGGCGGGCTCCCGGGCGCCGGCGTGGGACAGGGCACTCCCCTGCTGGTCCCGGTTGCGCACAGCGATTTTGTGCTGGCAGCCCTGGCCGGGGAATGGGGCCTGCTGGGAGTCCTGACGCTGCTGGCTTGCATGGCGACTCTGTGCGCGCGCGGCCTGGGTATCGCGTATCGATTGCGCAAGAGTCGTTTTCATGGCTTGCTGGCAGCCGGCATGACCCTGTTGCTGGCGGTGCAGGGCCTGACGATCAGCGCCGGTGTGCTGAGGCTGCTGCCACTGACCGGCGTCACCCTCCCCTTCCTGGGGTACGGGGGCAGCGCCCTGCTCACCAGTCTCCTTGCCGCAACAATGCTGATCCGCCTCTCACACGAAGCGGGGTCTGCAAACGCATGAGTGCCAAAGACCTGCGCATTGTGGCACTCATCCTGCTGCTGGCTTACGCCGCCGTTGCCTTGGCCACGGTCTGGTGGGTCATGCAGGGGCAGGCCGGTCTTCTCAAACGAATCGACTACCCCGCCCCTGCGCTCCCCGTCGCCACCGTCACGTCAGTTCCGGCCGACACGTCCTGACTGGCCGGGTTTCCGCAATCCCGCCCTTTTCACCCATTTGGCCAGGGTACTGCTGAAGTGCACCAGCGCTGAACTCGGGCGGCACAATTGATCGGCAGTGCGCAGCGCTGCCAGGAAATCTTGCGGATCATCCGCGAAAGGACGCATAAGTTGAAGCGAACGGCCATATTCCGGGCCATAATGCGCATCCGAGCCAACGCTGCCCGTCAGACCACGGTCCCTGGCGAATTGCCGCGCCCGCCGGTTGTCATCCTGATAGATGCAACGGGCGTTGAAGACCTCAATCGCATCAATATGGGCGACGATGCGTTCCAGTTGCTCCTCACCCCAGGCGCCGCGCCGCAGGCGATCGAAGGGATGGGACACACTGATGACGGCGCTCTGATCCCGCAGGCGCCGAATCGTTTCCATGGGAGAATGGCCTGGTGGCACCGTCTCGCGCACAAACCAGGCGAGCAGTTCCCCTTCTGTGGTCATGATCTCTTCGCCAACGATGACCAGTTCCGGGGCCAGCCGCTTCAGGGCCAGCGCCCCTTCAGCCGTGTTGTGGTCGGTGATGGCGATGCGGTCGATGTTTCTGCGCCGGCACAGGCGCAGGATGGCTTCAGGGCTCGTCAGCGAATCGCCTGACCACCAGGTATGGGAGTGCGTTTCAACTCTCCAGTTCATACGCTTCCGCCGGCATCGAGACCGGTGACCCCGGAGATCGCGAGACTGCCGCCGGCAACGGGTCTTCAAACAACCATCTTCGAAATTGCAGCGCAACCAGCAGGCCAACCAGTACGCGCAGCCATTTGTGGAAGAAGCTTTCGATCAGCGCGACGGCGCCGGCCGTGGCCGCTGTCAGCGCCGGCTGCTGTGGCGCGACCAGCGCAAGCAGCATGGCGGCGACTGTCAGTTCGGTGATGCCGGCGCCGTTGGGCAGGCCGCTCAGCGCGCCCACCAGCGGCGTCAGGGCAACGATGAGCAGGGATTGCCACCACAGTTCAGCGTTCATGGTCAGCCCAAAGCCATGCAGGATGACCAATAACACAATCGCATCGCCGACGGTGGCCAGCAGCCCCGGGAGCAGGACTCGCCGGAGATGCCTTACTCGCAACAACTCGCTGCTGCCGCCGAAAAAGCCCTCGAGCCAGTTCACGGTCCGCCTGAGCAATGGTATACGGGCCATGAATTGCAGCGCCTGACGCTGTGCCGCCTTGCTGTGCAGGAACAGCAACCCTGCCATTAGTGTCAGGAACGCCAACGCCACCAGACTGCGCTCCCCGGCTGAGTCAAGGGATACAACGCCCGCGAGCAGGCAAAGGGCGACAAGCATCAGAACGGAAGAGGTCTCTACCACCCGCTCGGCAAGCACAACCGGCACCCCGCGTTGCAGGGGCAGGCCTGTCCAGCGACGCAAGACCAGCGCCTTGACGAATTCGGCAGATTTGCCGGGGCTGACCGCCATGGTAAAACCTGCGAGGTAAAGAACGGCGCTTCTGGCCGCGCCGATTGTGTGGCTAACGCCCACCACATTCAGAAAATAGTGCCACACCCGAAAGCGACAAAGCCATGAAAGCGGTTTTAGCAGCAGGAGCGGCACGAGGTAATACAATGAAAATTGTCGCAACTGCGCGAGTAGCTCGCCTGTGTTGACAAGGAGTAACAAAATCAGGTAGATGCTGAAAGCCAGCCCGAGGCCAATCAGGAGTCGCCGGCGCGGCATTGGCACAATCGGGTCCGAACGTTGTGTCTTCAAGGGGAAGCCAAAATTTGGTGGTGGCTGTGGGGTGTCTTGATAACTTGACTACACGAAGGAAATCCGGGTCCTTCCCTATTCCGCGACACAGGCTGCGCGAGACGACAACCGTTGTCAATTCCCGCTTTGTCACCACGATACTGAGGGCGGACAGCGTCGCCATGGCGCGCGAGTTGTTGCGGGAGGTACGTGCGGAGTTTCCCGATGCCTCGCATCACGTCTATGCCTTCCGCATCGGACATGGCAACAGCGTGACCGAAGGCATGAGTGACGACGGCGAACCGACCGGTACGGCCGGGCCGCCTGTTTTGGCTGTGTTGCGTGGTACGGATATCGGCGACGTGCTGATCGTCGTCACCCGCTATTTCGGTGGAACCAAACTGGGCACCGGCGGGCTGGTGCGGGCCTACAGCGACGCGGCCCGTCACGGCCTTGCCCGCCTTGAGACAGAACTCAGAATAGCCAGACAGTCGATTGGCATCGAAATTGCATATTCGCTCTACAACCGCGCGAAGTCGCTGGTCGAAAACTGTGGTGGCGAAATCAGCGGGACGGAATTCACAGACATTGTGACGATATACGCCGCCATGCCATGCGAGGCGCTTGATGAGTTCGCAGGGGAATTGCGTGAACTCAGCGCCGGTCGCAGCGAAATCATTGTCCTGGACTGATAACAGCACGATCACCTGCCCAGCAGCGAGGCAATCTGTGCGCGGGCCTGTGCAAGGGCCGGATGCCGGGGCGCGATGGCTTCCGCCCGCGCCAGACAGGCACGGGCTGCGTCAACCTGTCCATCCTCAAGCAGGTACTGGCCAGTCAATGCCAGCAAGGTCACGTCCTCGGGGTTGTTGGCCAGCCCCTGACCCAGGTATTCAAATGCCAGCTCGCCTTCACCGGCCAGCCAGAACTGTTCACCCAGCAAGGCCGCCAGCTCGGCGTCAGCGGGAAAGCGGCGGTAGCCATCAAGCAGGGTCTCAACCGCAGTCGCCGTCTCTCCCCAACCCAGGTAGGCCCGGGCGAGTATGGCGTGCAGTCCCCCCAGGCCGGGGGCCCGCTGCATGATTGCTTCCAGCCATTCCGCCGCCTCGCTGTCCAGCACGTTGCCGGCGCTCAATACGCCATCGATTTCACCCAGACGCATTTCAAACTCCGGCTCGTCGGCCATCAGACGCAAACGGGCCAGTTCCGCGCGATCACCTTCATCCTGCGCCAGCGCAGCAAGTTGACCCAGCAGGAGCTCCAGGGCCTCACCCTCCTGCTCCAGCAGCAGGACCTCGGCCAGACAGAGGCCCAGATCCAGGTTTCCGGGAGACTGTTCAAAGGCGGCCTGCAGCAGGCGCTGTGCAGGTTCCAGCGACTCAATGCCGTGACTGGCGTCAATGACCTGACGCAAGGCCTCGCCATTGTCTTCAAGCTGCACCAGGCGACCAAACGCCGGCCAGAAGCGTGGGTCGTCGCTCTCCAGTTCGGCCAACGTCACCAGGAAGCGCTGCAGCAATTGCGGGTCCTCCGGCGTAAACTGCTCCGCTGCCTCCCAGGCTGCCAACGCTTCACGCAACTGAAGCTCCGGCTCATCCTGATCAGGATCTACAAACAGGGTGGATTCGCAGACAAGGCCGCCCAGGTCCATGGCCTGCAGCAGGTCTCCGTAGTAGACCAGCAGTTCACTACTGGTCTCCCCGGCTTCGATCGCGTCCTGCAGGACGTCTACCGCTTCCACAACACGTCCGCTGCGTCGATACAGGTCCGCCAGGGTCAGGGCGTGCGCCCCGCCTGCTCCTTCATACGATTCCAGCAGGTTGAAAGCCCGGGCGATATCACCCGCGGAAAACAGGGCCTCCGCCAGTATGATCGCTGCAGCTTCCCCTGCCGCCCCTTGATCGCCCATGAGGTCAGGAATCTGCAACGGCGCAGGGTCTTCGCCAAAGTGCAGCCGCCGCGCCACGCAGCCGGCGTACAGCCAGGGGCCGAATTCGTTCAGCAAACCCGCCTGACGCTCCAGTTGCTGCAGGAAATCCTGCACCCCGCTCTCCTGTCCCGTCTGCCCCCAAAGTTGCAGGTAAAGCTGCAATTCGAGCCGGAACGCCAGCTGCAGTGCCTGATCCAGGGCGCTTTCGTCCGGGATCGGGCCGGAGTACAGGGGGGCGTTCCTGCGCGGCGCCGCTGCACCCAACAACTCCATGATGCGGGTGACGACGTCCGGCAAGGCCGCCGCCAGGGCCGGCAGGGAAGCGGCATCCTGCACAAAACTTGCCGGCGGCGCTTCCTCTGCCTGCCGGTCGTCTTCGACGGACAGGCTCAGTCGCCACCCGTCGGCCAGGGCTTCCAGTTCGCCCCAGATGCCGACGTTGTCGTCCAGTTCTTCCAGTTGCCAGTCATCCACCGAAAATTGCGACGCCGACGCTTCCCATTGCCAGCCGGTTGCGTCGTCTGGCAACCGCGCCGCCAGGCGATAAACGCGCACGCCCCGCCAGCGCTCCAGCAGAAAGCCCAGCAGCGTAAACAGACCCATCGCCAGCAGCGGCCGATCGTCACAGCGAAGCGGCCACAGCCCGATACGTAGCGGCGGCTGCCCGGCATACAGGGCCCGTCCTTCACTTCCTGCCGTGCCGAAGATCGCAGTCGCCACGCTGGGCGCGGCCATCTGTCCCTGCATCATCAGGCGTTGGGCGAAATCTCGCATCGCATACCTTTCTGGCACCAGGGCAAAAGTATAGGCGGCCGCGTGGCGACGGGCAATCGTGGGCCGCACTTGCACGGGTGGCCTTTGCAGATATGATGAAGTTGCACGCCCCGGGAGAACAATCGTGGACGGCCAGGCGTTGGATCCGTTGCGTCCCTCGACAACGATCACTCAACTGATGGAGAGTTTCGGTTACCGGCCGCTGGAAACGCCGGTCATCGACGAAGCCGCGCTGTTTCTCACGCGCGCCGGGGACCGCATTGCTTCCCGCCTCTTCACCTTCCGCAGAAACGGTGTGGAACTGGCCCTCCGCCCGGAATTTACCTCCCAGGCCGCTCACCATTATCTGCGCAACGGCCTTGAGGGTGTGCAGCGCTGGCAATTCGCCGGACCGGTGTTCGAGGACGACCCGGACAACAAGAGTGAGTTTCAACGCCACAGCGTTGGCGCCGAACTCTTCGGCCTGACCGGCCCGGCGGCCGATGCGGAAATCATGGCCCTGGCCCTGACCGTATTGCAGCGCAGGGGCGTGGAAGACTGGCAACTGGTGGTTGGTCACATCGGACTGATGCGCCAGATGCTGGCCCGCTTTCAACTGGATGAGCGCACGGAGCGCTTCCTCATCAACAACCTGCGCGCGCTTCGTCAGCATGGTGTTGACCACGTCCTGCGCAAGTTTGAGGTCATGTTGGCGGGCAAGGGTAACGGGACAGGCGCGGCACCCGAGGCTTTTGGCTCCCGGGAAGCGGATGCCGTGGACACGGGCGCCCTGCTGGCCAGATTGCTGGATGCCACGCGACATGGCGCGGCCATGGGAGGTCGCAGTCATCAGGATATCGCCCACCGTTTGCTGCGCAAGCGTCAACATCTTGGTGAACGTGAGCAGGTCCTGCAGGCGCTGCAGGCGCTGGAACGCTGGAGCAGGGTGCGGCAACACGCCGACCTGGCCTTCAGGACGCTGGCCGATTTAACGCCCCGGGCAGCGCTGCCACTGCTGCAGGAGTGGCAGGAAAGTGTTGAACTGCTCGCGTGTTACGGTCTGCCAACCGGGCAGATCACCATCCAGCCGGATCTCGCGCGCACCTGGGATTACTACAGCGGCCTCGTCTTTGAGTTGCACACGCCGGCAGGGCTACACCTTGGCGGCGGCGGACGTTATGACGAATTGCTCAGCTTCCTGGGCGCTGCCGAACCGGTGCCGGCGGTCGGTTTTGCGTGCTGGCTGGAGGGGCAGGACGCCGGTTCGGAAGACAGCCATGCTTCCCGGACTGTCGCAGTATTGCTCTATGGAGGCAATGGCCGCGCTGCAACAGGTCTGGTTCGCATGCTGCGCAGTGAGGGCCTGAACGCCGAGCTGGTCAGTCAGGCAAACAACGAAGCCCTGCACCCGGACGACGATGGCAATGTTACCTGGCGCGGTCAGAAATTCAGTCTGGCCGAGCCCGATCGCCTGCTGGAGGCCCTGCGCAATGGCTGAGCGCATCACCCTGGCGCTGCCGAGCAAGGGCGTGCTGGCCGCGCCGACGCTGGACTTCCTGCAAAACTGCGGCCTTGGCGTCCACAAACCCAATCCACGCCAATACACCGGCAGCATCAACACCCTGGCCGGCGTCGACGTGCTCTTCCAGCGCGTCAGGGACGTTGTGAACAAGGTGGCGGATGGCAGCGTCGAACTGGGCATCGCCGGACTTGACCTCGTGCGGGAAATGCAGCGCGAGGACCTGCTGCTCCTCAACGAACAGCTGGGTTATGGTCACTGCCGCCTGCAGCTGGCTGTACCGACCACCTGGGTTGACGTGCAGTTGACGGCGGATCTGGTCGACGTTTCACAGGACTTTCGCCAGTTTCAGCATCGCAACCTGCGTGTCGCCACCAATTTTACGCATCTGACGCGGCAGTTTTTCAGCGCCCACGGCCTGCACCACTACTCCCTGGTTCAGGCAGAGGGCGCGATAGAGGCGGCGCCGACCCTCGGCTATGCGGACTGTGTGATCGATCTGAGTCAGACCGGCACCACGTTGCGGGAAAACCACCTCCGCCCCCTGCCTGACGGCACTCTGCTCGAGTCCCAGGCGACGTTGATCGGCAACCGGAAGCGGCTGGCGGCTCTTGATCATGTGCAGCGCGAACGGCTGCGCACCCTGCTTGAACTGATCGACGCCGCGTTGCAGGGACGCGAACGTTATCTGCTCAGCGCCAACCTGGCCGGCGATGACCCGGCACTGCTGGCGCGCCAGATCATGGATAACCCCGTGACGCGCGGGCTGGAGGGCCCGACTCTGGCGCCAACCTGGAACGCCGCCGGCACGCAGGGCTACGCCCTTACGCTCGTCATTTCCGCCGACCAGCTGCTGCCGGCCGTTGAATACCTGCGTTCCATTGGCGGGCGTCAGGCCAGCGCCCGTCCCCTGCGCCACGTTTTCCTGGAGGAATCGCCAACCTGGCTACGACTGAACAACCTGCTGGACAGCGGCAATCACAGTTGAGCCTCAATCTCGTCCAGCGAGGCGTCCAGCCAACTGCGTACGTCAAGGCTGTCGGCGCCTGTTTCCACGCACTGGCACAGACCCAACAGGCTGATCGCCGGCGGGAAGCGATCGCTGTCGGCGAGATTCATCGTCAGCAGGGGGCAGCAAAAGAGGGCCAGCTTCAGGTACCGGCGCCAGTCCGTGCGCAGCCAGCCCCGCCGGCCGAGTTCATGGAGAAGCGGCAACAGCACGCGTTGCAACTTGCTGCTGAAAAACATCTCGCGAACTGGCAGCAGACTGTAATTGTGCTCCACCCGCCAGCGGCCGTCCCCGTCAAGCTTCACCGTGGCCCTGATGGCGGCAGCCTTCTCACGGGGAAAGTACATCCACATGGCGAACACGTTGTGAAACAGGGGTTTGGCGAGGTCCAGCAGCGGATGATGTCGACCGGCAAAGGCCGGGTCAAAGTAGACCATTCGTCGACCCGCTTCACGCAGAAAGACATTGCCATTGTGTGCGTCGCCATGGCCGACGATCGACGGCCCTGCCTGACCTGGCCGGATCAATGAAGTTGCCTGCGCTATCAGTTCTGCCAGACTGGCTGTGTAGCGCTGACCGTTGATCGTCCAGTGGGCCTTCATCACCTGCTCACGCGGAAACTCTCCGTGCGGCAAGCTGAAACGCGTGCCAGGGCCATAAAAATTAGCCATACGTGGGCCGGTCAGGCGGTGCCAGAACAGCTGATGAATGGCGGCGGCGCCGGCGTCCGCCGCCGGCTGCCACGCCAGTGAACGAAGATAATGCGTCAGCAGTTCTTCATCGCCGGCATGCTGGGCAATTTCCAGTTCGGCATAGCGCTCTGCCTGGCCGTTCTCAATCTGCCATGCCAGATCGAAGACGGTGGGGTCGTCAACCTGTTCATAGACCAGCAACTGGCGGCCCCATGCCGTGGAACTGTGTAGCGGCTGAATCACCGGCCAGCCGGCCTGCGCCAGCGCTTCCGCCTGATAGTACTCGCTTATCGCGCTGTCCGGTTCGACGTGCGTCTTGAAGAACAGCCGCTCACCGCTGCCCAGGGTCAGCGTCCCGTTGATGGAATTGAGCGAGACCGCCAGCGGCCTTATCCTGACCGCGCGAACGTCCAGCGCAAGAATGTCTTGCAACAGGGGCAGCATGAGCGTGGCCGCCTCGTCCGGGCGACTGAATTGCAGGCGCTGGATGCGCTGCAGGGCCTCATCGCTCACGCTGCAGAATCTCGTTGCGCCGGCGCAGGGCCAGAGCGTGCGCCGGAAAGTCCTCGTAATCCGCCAGCGTGATGGCGACATTCTGCAGGCGTTCATAGCCCTCACGCGAGAGATAGCCGATGCCGCTGCGCTTGAGGAAGTCCTGCACGCTTACGGAGGAGAAACTGCGCGCGAAACCGCCTGTCGGCAGGATGGCGTTCAGGCCCAGGCAATAGTTCGCCAGTGGAATGGGCGTCAGCGGGCCCAGCAAAATCTCGCCCGCATTGCGGATTCGGTTGAGTGTCACAAAGGGCTCGTCCGTCAGCAGTTCCAGATGCTCCGGCGCGTAATCATTGACAAAATCAATGGATTCGCCCAGGGAGTCGGTCAGCAGGATGCCGCCGTAGCCGCCCAGAACCCGGTTAACGAATTCCCGCCGCCATTGCGGCAGTTGACTGACCAGGTCGGGCAGCAGCTGCAGCACCTCTTCGGCCAGCGCGCGGCTGTGCGTCACCAGCAGGGCCGCGGAGTCCGGGCCATGTTCCGCTTCTACCAGCAAATCAAGGGCCGCAAAGCGGGCATCGGCATGCTCGTCACAGAGGATGACGGCCTCACTGGGGCCGGCCGGCAGGCCGACGTCAAGCTCGCCATAGAGCAGGCGTTTGGCGGCGGAGACGTACTGGTTGCCAGGCCCAATGACCTTGTCCATGCGGGGCACTGTTTCCGTGCCACAGGACAGGGCGGCGACCGCCTGGCTGCCACCAACCACGTAGACCTCTTCGATACCGCAGATTTCGGCCGCCACCAGGGTGCCGGCGTCCGCCCGGCCATCCGGTGCGGGCGGCGTCACCACCACCACGCGCGGCACACCCGCCACGCGGGCCGGCGTCGCCAGCATCAACATGACCGAGGGAAAGGCGCCCTTGCCGCGCGGCACGTAGAGGCCGACGCCGGCGACCGGCGTCACCTTTTCGCCGGCCATGATGCCGGGCTGCACTTCGCTGAACCACATTGCTTCCGGCATCTGCTGCTGGTGAAAGCGACGAATGTTGTCGTGGGCCGCCTCAATGGCCGCAATGACCTCTGGACTGACTGACTTGCGCGCGGCGGCGAAGTCCTGTGCCCTTGCGCGCAGTCGGGACGCATCGAAGTCGCTGCAATCCCAACGCCGTGTGTATTCCACCAGCGCGGCGTCACCTTCCGCGCGCACCCTGTCGACGACTTCCTGCACCTGGGGCAACAGGGAGCGGATGTCAGCTTCCGCCCGTCGCATCAGTTCATCCAGCTCGGCGCCGGACAATCGTGCCAGTTCCCGCATGCGAATCATCGCGCCGCCTCCCTCAGCCCTGCCCTGGGGCGACTGTGCGCAGCATCCCAGAAAATGTCGGGCAGCAGCACATGCGCCCTGGCTGCAATCCGCTCCCGCTGTGGCAACAGAACATCCAGCATACTCACGATTTCCTGGCGCGGCGCGCCTGAAGGACGATAGCCCAGTGCCACAAGCTGCTCCCTGTCCGGCCGGTAATCATGCCATTCGGCTTCCAGGCGGGGATTCCTGACGGGCGCTATCTCCACTGCCAGCCCCAAGTCGCGCGCGGCCTCCTGCACCATTAGCGCCACTTCAATGACGGTATGGCAATCGTCAAACTGGTTTATGACCCGGTATTCGCCGGGCTGTGGTGGATTGTCGATGACCAGGGTCAGGCATTGCATCACGTCCCGCAGCGGCAGAAAGCCGCGCTTTTGCCCACCTTCGCCATAGGGTGTCAGCGGATGACCGATGACGGCCTGGCAACAAAAGCGGTTGATCACTGTGCCGAAGCACTGGTCAAAGTCCAGACGGGTTCGCAGGCGCGGGTCATCCGCCTGGCCGTCTGTCTCCATGCCGTAAACCACGCCCTGCATGACGTCCGTCGCCCGCAAGCCCCATACACGACAGGCAAACATCGTGTTGCTGGAATCGTGGACCTTGCTCCAGTGATAAAAGCTGCCCGCCTGGCGTGGAAAGGGCAGGCGATCTCGCCGGCCGCGGAACTCGGGCTCAAAGAAGCCCTCGGGAATATCCATGGAGGGCGTGCCGTATTCGCCCATTGTGCCCAGCTTGACGAGATGGGCATCCGGGCAAACCTCGTGCATGGCCCACAGCAGGTTCAGGGTGCCAATCACGTTGTTGTACTGCGTAAAGGTGCTGTGCGCCTGATCAATCATGGACCAGGCCGCCGACGGGATTTCCGCCAGATGAACAATTGCATCTGGCTGAAAGTCATCGAGAAATTCGCGCAGGGCCGGATAATCCAGCATGTTGCCGCGGCGCAGGTCAGGTCGCTGACCGCTGTGTTCTTCCAGTGCTGCCAGGCGCTCTTCCGGTGAATGGACGGGAATGGCGCTACAGCCACCCAGCGCGGCCACCTGCTCCCGTCGCAACAGGGCATCCAGACCGGCAACCACGTGGCCGCACTGCAGCAGGTGCTGGGTCAGCGGCCAGCCCAGATACCCGTCATGACCGGCAATGAAGACTCTGCACTCAGGCATGCGCCAGCGCAGGCTCTGGCTGGAAGGTCCCCAGATAGCCCTGCACAGCCAGCAATTCCGCATTCAGGATGCTGCATCCGGCGGCGCCGCGAATGGTGTTGTGCGTCAGGGCGGCAAAGCGGTAGCCAAGCACCGGACACTCACGCAGGCGGCCGACCGCCGTGGCCATGCCCTTGCCCGCCATCCGGTCCAGACGAATCTGGGGACGGTCCACCTCTGTGAAGACCTCCAGCGGACGTTCCGGCGCGGAAGGCAGCTGCGGCACGGGTTGCGGCCCGCGGAAATCATTCCAGGCGGCGTGAATATCGTCCAGCGCGGGCATCGCGTCCAGCTCCAGCGAGATATTAACGAGGTGTCCGTCGATGACCGGCACGCGGGTACAGGTCGCCGCAGCAACTGCCGGCAGCCATTCTACTTCAGCGCCGCACAACTCTCCGAGCATCTTGCGCGGTTCGCTTTCCATCTTGCCTTCGTCACCGCTGACCCAGGGAATGACGTTGTCGACGATATCCAGGGAAGCCACGCCCGGATAGCCGGCGCCGCTGATGGCCTGTTCGCTGACCATGTGAATCTTGCGAATGCCAAACTGACGCAACGGGGCCAGCGACATGACCACCGGCATGCTGGTGCAGTTCGAATTGGCGATGACCGCGCCATCGCGCAAGCCGCGACGGGCGCGCTGTACGTCGACCAGTCGAACGTGGTCCGCGTTGACCTCCGGCAACAGCAGGGGCACGTCGGGCTCCATGCGGTGGGCGGAAGCATTGCTGCAAACCACGTGGCCGGCGGCCGCCAGCTCAAACTCCAGTTCCCGCGCGGCCGCTGTCGGCAGGGCGGAAAACAGCAACGTGGATTCCAGGGGCTCATCCATCCGCCTGACGCGAATGGCGGCGACCTCTTCCGGCGGCCGTCCGCCGAGATGCCAGCGCACAGCGTCGCCATAGAGCTGACCGGCGCTGGCAGCGCCAGTCAATTCACTGACCTCGAACCAGGGATGATTCTGGAGCAACTGAATGAAACGCTGACCCACGGCGCCGGTGGCGCCAAGCACCGCGACAGCAAGTTTCTTCATGCCGGCTGCCCTCACATCCCGACCAGTTGCTGCTCGGTGCGGACCGCCGGATACGAGCCAAGCGACTTGACGAAAGACGCCCGTTGCAGCAAACGGGCCATCATCTCCTGTACGTGCGGTTGCTGCCAGTGGCCTTCAAAGTCGAGGTAAAACACCGGCTCCCAGGGACGATTGCGTCGGGGCCGGGCTTCAAGCTTGGTCAGATTAATATTGCGGCTGGCGAATTCTCCCAGGCAGTCGTAGAGGGCTGCCGGGCGTTGTCGGGTGGCAAACACGATCGAGGTCTTGTTGTACTCCGCCATGGGCGGGTCGTCATGACCCAGCAGGAAGAAGCGGGTGAAGTTGTATTCCACGTCTTCAATGCGGCTCTCAAGCAGCTCCAGACCGTAAAGCTCACCCGCCAGTTCAGAGGCGATGGCGCCGGTCCCTGCCTCCGGTTCCCCCGCAAGGTCTTTCGCCGAACCGGCCGTATCGTACCAGGGGACGGGCGTCAGGTTGTTGCGCCGCAGAAAGCGCTCGCACTGCGCCAGGGCATGCGGATGCGACCGGACACGACGCAAGTCCGCCAAAGTGCTGCCAGGCGCGGCGAGCAGGGCATGGTGCACGTGCAGCACGACGTCCGCCTGAATGCGGAAATCCGAATCCATGAGCAGTTCGTAGGCCTGGTTTACGGCACCGGCCTGCACGTTTTCGACCGGCAGCAACCCGTACACCACGTCGTGATTGCGGCGCATGGCAGCAAACACTTCTTCCAGCGTGCGGCAGGGAAACACAACGGCCTCATCACCGAAGTGCTGGCGGATGGCGAGGTCGGAATTCGCCCCTTCGATACCCTGAAACGCGACGGTTTTCTTCATCTGCAGTGTCACCCCCGACGGCGCGACATGCTAGCATAGCCCTGCCTGCCGGTCAACCGGCGCCGTGACTTGCGCCACTTGCGCGCGTCGGCGGGCTATCCCTGCGGGATGCTTCGGGCTTGCAGCCTCGCTATACTTTATGGCCTTGAGCGCCTGTCGGGAACAGACCATGAATGACGATATCCTGTCAGCGGCCCCGATTCTGGAGCGCTTCCGCCTTGACGGACGGGTGGCTCTCATCACCGGCGCCGGCCAGGGCATTGGGCGTGGCTATGCGCACGCCCTGGGCGAGGCCGGGGCTGCCGTCGCCGTGGCCGACCTCGTACAGGAGAAGGCAGAGCAGGTCGCCGGAGAGCTGCACGACAAGGGCATTGACGCGCTGGGCATTGCCGCGGACGTGACGAGCGAAAGCGATATCCGCCGGATGATCGACGCCGTCCTTGAGCGCTGGGGACGTCTGACTATCGGGGTCAACAACGCCGGCATGGCGGACTGGATGGCAGCCGAGGACGTCAGCGAAGCCAACTGGGACATGATCAACGACCTGAACCTGAAAGGCGTATTTCGTTGCGCCCAGGCCGAGGCCAGGGTTATGTTTGAGGCCGGTTACGGCAAGATCATCAACACCGCTTCAATGTCCGCCAGCATCGTCAACACGCCACAGAACCAGGTCGTCTACAACACGACCAAGGCCGCCGTCCTGCACATGACCCGCTCGCTGGCTGCCGAATGGGCGCCGCGCGGAATTCGTGTCAACAGCATCAGCCCGGGCTACACCCGCACGCAACTGGTTGAAGACTTCCTGCACACGCCCGTCGGGGCGGAGTACGCGCCGAAGTGGATCGATCTAACGCCGATGGGACGCATGTGTGAGGTGCCGGATCTGCAGGGCGCCATCGTGTACCTCGCCTCCTCCGTTTCCGACTTCATGACCGGCAACGACATGGTCGTCGATGGCGGCTATTGTTGCTGGTAGCAAACAGCATTGAAAGGAACAGCGATGACACTTCCGGTCGTCCTGAGCACCAACAGCGTCCCCGACAACGTACTCGAACCGGTCAGCGACCTGGCCAGGGTCATTCAGGGCCCTGGCGGAGGCTTTACCACGCCGCGCGCCGACGTTCTTGAACTGGCGCCACAACTGAGCGCGATCGTTAACCAGGGCGAGCTGGTGATTGACCAGGAGTTGCTGGATGCCGCGCCACAGTTGCGCATCATCGCCAACGTGGCGGCCGGTTACAACAACATGGACCTTGACCTGATGACTGCGTGCGGCGTCTGGGGCTGCAATACGCCGGATTCCTTTTACGAATCAACGGCGGATTTCACGCTGGCGATGATTCTCGCCGTGGCGCGGATGCTGGCCCTCGGTGACCGCTACGTTCGCGCCGGCAAATGGAAGCGTTTCGAGCCAGGCGTCTGGGATGGCAGCCTGCTGCGCGACAAAACTCTGGGCATCGTCGGCCATGGCCGGACCGGGGTGGCCGTCGCCCAACGGGCGCGGGCCTTTGGCATGCGCATCATTTACACGCGCCGCAGCGTGCAGGACGACCCGGAATACCGTTCGCTGGATGCCCTGCTGGCCGAAGCGGACTTCGTTTCACTGCACACCCCACTCACCGATGAGACGCAGCATCTGGTGGATGCCGGGCGTCTGGCGCGCATGAAGCCGGGTGCCTGGCTGATAAACATGGCGCGCGGCCCGGTCGTGGATGAGAGCGCGCTGGTGCAGGTCCTGCAGGATGGTCATCTGGCGGGCGCGGCGCTCGACGTCTTTGAACGTGAACCGGAAGTCCACCCTGCCCTGCTCGACATGGACAACGTGGTGCTGGCGCCGCACGTCGGCGGGGGCACGCAGGAGGCGCGCTATCATTCGCGCCGGCAGTGCTTCGAGAACGTCGCGCTTGTCTTGCGTGGCGAACGGCCTGCCACGCCGGTTAATGAAATCTGAAGGCGTCAGGACCTGTGTCTGAAGGCCGGCGCTTCGCCAGGCGCCGGTGAGTTGGTAAAGGCGCCGCGCGCCCGGACGGCAGCCTCACCACCGTAGGCTGCCACCCTTGCCCGTTGGTCCGCCCTTGCCTGCCCGTCGACTGCCTCAGGGTCCAGCATGTCCCTGAGGCGACGCTCCATCCCGGCCAGAACAGACTGAAACTCCGGCAGTGACGCCAGGTCCCGCAACTCCTGCGGGTCCTCAATCAGATCAAACAGTTGCGGCGGCGCGTTGACATAATGCACGTACTTGTAACGCAGGTCACGCAGCATGTAGTAGCCATGGCGCGTCCCGACCGCGTGATACTCGGACAGCACGCTACGTTCATGGTCCGGCTGCTGCATGATCGTCCACAGCGACTCACCAGGCAACTGCGCGGACCAGTCACTCGGGCCGGCGCCCACGCCTTCCAGAATCGTGGGCGCCACGTCGAGCAGGGAGACCGGCGTCTGCACGACCTGTGCCGACGGGACTTCCGGGCCGGCCATGATGAGCGGAACCGCTGCGGACTCCTCGTACATGGTGAGTTTGCCAATCAGGCCACGCGCGCCCAGGCTTTCTCCGTGATCCGTGCTGTAAATGACCCTTGTGTTGCCGCCCAATCCCAGCGCTTCAAGCCTGGCCAGCACCTTGCCGACGTTGGCATCCACAAATTCACAGACAGCATAATAGGTCGCCAGCAGGCGCCGGATGGTCGCTACTTCAAAGGGTTCGTCGTAGTGGAAGAAACGTCGCAAGTTATCCAGCACGGGATGCCGCGGCCAGTCCGCCTGGTGCCATTGCGGCGGCAGGGGTATGGCGGCCGCGTCCTGCCGGGCATACAGTTCTGGCGGGGCGATGAAGGGCGGATGCGGACAAACGAGGGAGAGAAACAGTACCCAGGGTCTCTCGTCACCGGCATGCCGCTCCAGCCAGTCCAGCGCATGGGCCGTGTTGCTCGCGTCATAACGCAAATAGGTTGAATCGCCAGGGCCGGCTTCGTCAATGCCGTGCCGGCTGTTACGCGTTGGCGGGTCGTCGCGAATGCAGGAAAGCAAATCGCCCTGCCCTTCCACCACATTCAGCGGGTCGATCATCTCACTGAAGCCGTTGTCATCGTCCGCGCTGCGATAGTGCAGCTTGCCAATCGACGCCACGTGATAGCCCTGCTCCACCAGTTCGTGTCCCCAGCCGCGCGGCGTCCCGTTCCAGGGGGAGGCGTTGTCCCAGTGACGAATCCGGTGCACGTACTGACCGGTCGCCAGGGATGCCCGCGCCGGCACGCAGATCGGGCTATTGGTGTACGCGTTGGTGAAGCGCGTCCCGCGCGCCGCCAGCGCGTCCAGGTGCGGCGTGCGGGCGGCCCGGTTGCCATGGCAGCCCAGGACATTGACGTTGTGCTGGTCCGAGAAGATGAAAAGCAGGTTCGCCGGCTTCATGGCTGGCACGCCTCCAGTCGTTCCTTTACCCGGGGCCACACCTCCGGGTTCAGCAGATGCGGCGGGCGTTCGCCGCGGAGCACCTGTTTCGTCTGGGCAATTGCCGCCTTGATCATTTTGTGGCCGGCACGCGGCGTGGAGGCGGCGATGTGGGGCGTCAGAATGACGCGCTCGTGAACAAGCAAGGGATTGTCCGGCCTGGGCGGCTCGGGATCGCAGACGTCAAGGCCGGCGCCAAAGAGTTTGCCACTGTCGAGGGCGTCCAGCAACGCTGTCTCATCGACGTGGCCGCCCCGCGCTACGTTGACGAAGATGGCCCCCGTCTTCATTTGGGCAAAACGTTCGGCATTCATGACGTGGCGCGTCTGTTCGTTCAGGGGCAAATGCAGGGACACCGCGTCTGACGTGGCCAGCAGCGATTCCAGCGACTCCGCCGGCGTGACTCCCAGTGCATGGATGCGCTCCGGCGGCAGCCAGGGGTCGTATGCCTGCACCTCCATGGCCATCCCAAGGGCGATTTTGGCGACGTGGCCGCCGATACGTCCCAGTCCGACGAGACCCAGCTGACGCCCGGCCAGTTCGATCGCCCGGTAAGGCGGGCGCGGCTCTCCCTGCAGCAGATTTCGGCGCATGTCCGCCTGGATGGCCGGCAGGCTCTTCGCCACGCCCATTAGCAGGGTGATGGCGAATTCAGCGGTCGAGATGGTAGGTCCGTCCGGCGTGAAAATGGCAGCGATCCCGAAGCGGGTCGCGTCTTCCAGGTTGACCTTGTCGAAGCCAACGCCGGTGCGGGCGATGACCAGCAGGTCCGGCGCGCGCTGCATCAGGGCTTCGTCGTAAACCAGTCCGCCCGCAATGGCCGCCTGGGCGCGGTCGATGCCCTCGAAGCGGTCGTCCGCTCCAGGGGAGGCCGCCAGGCGCTCGACGTCATCGCCAATCAATCCATCGTATGCCGGCCGGGGCGGGGCTTCAAACCATATTCTGAACATCGATCATCCTGTGTCGTTGCACATGCGCAGCGCGCCGGAGTGTAGTACATTCCCGCTTGCCGTGCATCAAATGCAGAGGAGCGCGCCGTGAAAATCACCGATGTACAGGCCTGTGTCATCGGGCGTCCGGAACCTCACAGCGGTGGCAGCGTCTGGACCTTTGTCCGCATCTACACCGATGAAGGGCTCCATGGCACGGGCGAATGCAACTCGGCCGCGGCCATGGCATCCGGCTTTGCAGTAAAGCAGGCCATCCTGCACCTGAAACCGCGCCTGCTCGGTAAAGACCCGCTCAACATTGCGCCACTCTACGAAATGCTGCGGCGCAGCGGTCGTTATGGCGGCACCTCCCAACCACCGCTGATTTTCGCCATCACCGGCATCGAAAACGCCCTGTTCGATCTGGCCGGCAAGGCGCTGGGGCTGCCGGCCTGGCAGTTGCTGGGAGGCCGCTTCAGGGACAGCATTCGGCTCTATGCGGACTGCCACTTCGGTGACAGCAATGACCCGCAGACCTGGGGCGAAAAGGCCCAGGAAGTCATCGAGGAAGGCTACAGCGCCATCAAGTTCGACGTGGATGGCACCGGCGTGGGCCGGCTTGACGCCTGGAACCTGACCGTCGGGGCGCGGGAAATGACGCATGTCATCAGCCTCGTGGAGGGCGTGCGCGCGGCAATCGGCCCCGCGATTGATCTCGCCATTGACTGCCATGGCCAGTTCGACCTGCCCTCGGCCATCACCCTGGCCCATGCGCTGGAGGACCTGCGCCTGCTCTGGCTGGAAGAGCCGGTGCCCGCCGAAAACATCGCTGCTATGTCACAGGTGCGCGCCGGCAGCAGCACCCCGATTTGTACCGGCGAAAACCAGTACACCCGCTACGAGTTTCTCGCCCTGCTGCAGCAGCAGGCGACCGACATCATCATGCCCGACCTGGCCAAGGCCGGTGGATTGCTGGAAGGCAAACGCATAGCTGAACTGGCCGAGACCTTTTATGTCCCGGTCGCGCCGCACAACGTGTCGTCACCGCTGGGGATGATGGCTGCCTGTCACTGCCTCGCCGCCATCCCCAACTTCCTGTTGCTGGAGTTTCACGGGCGCGAGATCGCCTGGTGGGAAGATCTCTGCGACGGCGACAAGCCCTTCATTCGTGAAGGCCACATGCAGGTATCAAACAGGCCCGGCATCGGCGTCGAGTTGAACGACGATGCCGCCCGTTCGCTGCTCTGGAACGGCGACAGTTACTTCGAGACGCCCTGACCTCAGCCCATCGCGAAGCTGGAGCGTTCCAGAATCGTCTGGTTCTCGTAAATCGAACCCTGACGCTCTGCCGGCGGCAGGGGCATCCGCACCGGCACGTCCGCCAGACGCGGCACGATGGACGTTTCGCCGGCCACCATCTTCGAGTTGAACGTTTCCAGGTCTCCCGGCCCCAGCAAGGGCCAGGCATCCGCCGCGCAGAACTGAAAGAGCAGGAAGCGCCGCGGAAAGGACGAGGTGTTGTGCGCCGACGCGTGCAGGGCCCGCACGTGATGAATCGAGACGCCGCCTGCCGGAACTTCGATGGAGTCTGTTTTTTCCGGTTCAAAGTCCGGGTCTGTCACGGCGCCGGCAAATGCGCCCTGGTGATGATGATCGTAGACCGGGCCGCGATGTGAGCCGGGCACAACCAGCAGGCACCCATTGGCCAGGGTCATGTCATCAATACACACGCCGACCGCCAGCAGGTCGTCGTTGGTATGCGGGTAAAAGGCCCAGTCCTGATGCCACTCCACCGGGCTGCCGAAGCCGGGCGACTTCATGTTCAGCTTGGTGCCGTTTTGCCTCAGGTCGGGGCCGATCAATTGCGACACAACCTTCACGATGTTGTCGTGGCGCAGGATCCGGTCGTACACGGGGTGCTGCGCAACAGGTTCCTTGAGGCGCCGCAGGCGCGGTTCGTCTGCACTGTGGCCCGGCTCCAGATCGAACACTGAGTCGCTGACGCTGACCCGACGGGACTTCTCTACAAATTCATCGGTCACCCGCCGCAGATCGGCCACGTCTTCCGCCGACAGCACGTTTTCGACGCCCAGCCAGCCCCTGTCGTGATAGAAGTCGATCTGTTCCTGACGCAACATCGTCGATACCCCCCGCTCCCGGACAGCCGCATTTTATCCCGCGTCACCATTGTGGCAAGCAACCTGCATTGGATGGCCTGGGTTCAGACGCTATGCTCGCGGCATGAAACCGGCGCTCCACCGCTCCAAATGGCTGCCTCTGGTTGTTGCACTGGCGCCCCTGCTGGCCCTCTGTCTGACGACCCTGCAGACAGTCCCCAACGGATCAAGCCATTACTTCATGATCGACGTTGGCGAGACGCAAATTGTCCTGAACGAATGGGGCAGCCTGCATCCGACCGGCTATCCCCACTACGTGATCAGCGGCAATGCACTGGTCCACCTGTTGCGCCTGGCCGGCATCGGCCCGATTGCCGCGCCGGCGCTGGTATCGCTGTTTTGGGGTGTGCTGGCGCTGCTGCTGTTCTTCCGACTTGGCCTCCGCCTGGGCATGCCTCCCTGGCTGGTTGCCGGCACAACCCTGCTGTTCGGCCTGACCCGCACGGTCTGGATTCACAACGTCATCGCGGAAGTCTATTCACTGAACCTTGTCCTGTTGCTGACCCTGCTCAACCTGGTGTTCTGGCGCAGTACATCCCGGAAGAGGTTGTACTGGCTGTCCTTCATCGGCGGCGTCGCCCTGGCGCACCATCGCGCCTTCATTACGCTCGTCCCCGCCCTGCTCTACGGCGTCTGGCCATCCCTGCGCAAGCATGGCAAACAATCGCCATCCTTGCCGGCCCTTTGTCTGCTCCTCGCTGCAGCCGGATTCATCCCTTATCTGTGGCCCCTGCTGCGAGCCGGGGCCGAGGCTGCCTGGGTCTATGGTCAGCCCGCAAGCCTGCCGGCCCTGCTGGACGTCATTTTCGCCACAGAATACACGCGCTTCATTGCTTCAACCGGGTCGTTTTCCGACCTGCTGCACAACATTCGCATGGTCAACGACGTCCTCATCAACGAACTTTCCCTGCCGGGAATCCTGATTGGTCTGGCCGGTTACGTTCCGGCGCTGAGGAAACGGCGGCGACCGGCCCCCATGCTGCTCATCATGGGGCTGACGGCCTGGCTTTTTCACATGCTGTTTTACAGCGACGTCCTCTCGGCGCTGATCCTGCCGGTCACCCTGTCCCTGACCCTTGGCTGGTTGCTGGCAGCCGAGGCAGTCATTGACCGCCTCGGTCAGTATCGCGGTGCCTGGCTGGCCCTGGGCGTGACCATAATCACAGCGGCCCTGTTGCTGCTCAACCACAACCTGCCCTTCATCGTGGGTCTGACCTCTGACCGGAGCGGCCTGGAAACCGTTCGGACGTTGGAAGAGGCGCCGCAGGGATCAACCGTCATGCTGGCATGGGGGCCCCGCTATTTCGCCGCCGCGGCGTCACAGCTTTATCTGCAACGTCTGTCCCACGTGGACCTGGTGGATGACAAGGCGGACATGCGTCAGGCCTTCCTGGCGGGCGAGCTCGTCAGCATCGACTACACCTTTTTCAACCAGCCGCAGGAGTGGTGGGAACACAAACTGGGTCAACCTGTCTGGCTGGAGGCCGCCGGACCCAGGCTGGTGCGAATACGGCCGGAACCGTCGATCCGGCCCGGCGTCAGATCCAGTCCGCACGTGACCGATGCGGAGCTTCACTGCGAAAGTGACGGGCTGCTGCTGGAAGTGGTCTGGAATGCCGGCGACGCCTCGCCGCAGGAAGATCTCAGCGTCTTTGTCAAGGCCATTGCGGCCGATGGCAGCCTGCTCGCCCAGGGCGACCAGTTTGCGCCGGTCTATGGTCTGCGGCCCACCAGTGGCTGGCTGCCGCATGAAGAATTGCGCGACTTTTACCCGATTGCGGTCGATCCTGCCCTGGTCGCCAGGCTGGATTTCGGGCTCTACCGGACCAGCGCAGGCGGAGAGTTCACGGACCTGACAAGGATGCAACTCTTCCCTGTTTGTACCTGACAGGCGCCGCCGACTGGTTGCAAGCCCTGGCTTCTGCCTGCTACTGTCATTTCACAACCCGACTGCTGTTTCGCCTGGGCAGGGAAGAGATCATGAAAATTCGCTCGATTCTGGTTATCGCACTGGTTTTGTGTCTGTCCCCCATCATCAGCGTGACGGCGCAGGATACCTGGACGCTGGGCGTGGCCATGCCATTTACCGGCGCCCTCGGTTCGTTCGGCTCGGACTTCGTGCGCGGCGTGAAACTGGCCGTGATGCAAATGAACGACGAACTTGAAGCCGCCGGTTCCGACGTTCGCTTCGTAACGGCATCCGCTGATACGGAAGGCACCCCGGATGGTGCCGCCAGGGCGGTGCAAACCGTGGTGCAGACCACGGGCGCCAACGTCATCGTCGGCCCGCTGACAACTGCCGAAGTCCTCGGGGCCAAGCAGTACGCCGATGAGAACGGCGTCGTACTGGTAGCGCCGGCATCCAGTGCGCCGGCCGGCGCTATTCCGGGAGACAATATCTTCCGCGTCATGCATCCTTCCGACACGTTTTCTGCAAAGGCCTACGCGCGCATCGCCGTAACGCGTGGCTACCAAAACGTAGCCATACTCAATCGCGATGACCCTTACGGCAACGGCCTGGCCGATCATTTCCAGATTGAATTCGCCGCTGCCGGCGGTGGCGAGACCACGCGCATCACCTATACGCCGGACCCGCCGGATCTGGGCAGTGAAGTGGCCCGCCTGAGCGCTGACGTGGCCGCCCTGTCCGCAGGCGGCGAGACCGCCGTGTTGTGCGTCTGCTTCCTGGGCGATGCGCAGAAGGCGCTGCAGCTCGCGCTGGTCGATCCCGTACTGGGCTCGGTAGACTGGATTGGAAACGAGGCCGTGACCACGCCCGAATTGCTGGAAGACAGCAGTGTGGCGACCTTTCTGCAAGACGCGAACTTCGTCACCGTCGGCGCCTACACTACCGAAACGCCGCTGGCCAGTCGTTTTGCAGCCAGCTTCACCGAGCACTTTGAGAACCCTCCAGGACCATTCACCAACTACGCCTTCGATGCGGCCAACATCGCCATGCTGAGCATGCTGGCCGCGGGCAACGACGGTGCGGCGATCAAGTCCATGCTGCCCTTTATCTCCGGCCACTACATAGGCACGACGGTTCAGGGCCTGCTGGATGACAATGGTGACCAGGCGATCGCCTGGTACAGCATCTATCAGGTCAACGCCGCAGGCACGGACTTTGAAGCGGTCGGTCTCTACAACGGTTCCGCCGACTCGCTGGAACTGAACTAGCCGGCCCGCGGGTCTGTAGCCAGAAGGCTGCCGGCCCGCCCATGCCACCAGCCCTGCTGGTTACCTCCCTGGTGCAGTCCGTTCAGGTCGGCAGCCTGTACGCGCTGATGGCCCCTGGCATCACGCTGACCATGCGCGTGATTCGCCTGCCCAACTTCGCCCACGCCGAATTCGTCACCACCGGCGCCTTCACAGCGCTGGTCGTTTCCATGTTGGTCTCGCAGGCCCCGGTTGTCATTCCGGGTCTGGCAACGCTGGCAGGCGCGCTGGTGGCCCTGCTGTCGCATCTCCTTGTCTTTCATCCCCTGGGTGGACGCAAGCTGTCGGGGAGTGTCTAAATTGCTGGATAGAGGAATTCGATGAGGTGAGCGTCATATTGTGGATATTGGTGCCGGTACAGCTGTCGCTGATTCCAGGCGTGGACGAACAACTTCACCTCTCCCCGCAAGGCCTGCACACAGCGCGAGAAGCAACGTGAACGCCGCTGCAGGCGCGCCAGGTAGTGGCGCAGGGCTGCATACACTGAAAGTCTCGCTTTTGGCTCGCATGCTGCTGGATGAACCCGGCGCCGGGCTCGCGCCCAACCTGGTCAACGAGGTGTTTCGTACCTTGCTGCTCCTGCGTGACCACGGGATGACCCTGGTGGTCGTGGAGCAGAACGCCCGCAGTATCTTGCGCCACTGAGACCACGTCCACATTCTGCGAGAGGGCAAGTTGAGTTTTTCCGGCAGCGCTGCCGAATGCCTGGCGGACGAGGAGACCATCAAGACCCTGCCGGGGACAGGCTACAGTGGCCACCCCGGTCTGCCATGATATAGTTTCCGGCAGTCGAAGAGAGCGATGGTAAAGGGCATGACCTCTGAAATAAGCGGCATATTCAATATCCTGGCAACGCCGTTCCGGCAGGATGACTCGCTTGATCTGGAAAGCCTGCGCAGCCTGGTGAATTTCCAGCTCGACCTTGGCTCATACGGACTGACCATCCTGGGAGTCCTGGGCGAGGCAGCGAAGCTCAGTGTGGACGAACGCCAGGAGGTAATGGACACGGTCATGGCGACCGTCGACGGGCGGGTGCCGGTGGTCGTGGGTGCCAGCCACCAGGACGATGCGACGCGTCTCTCCCTGTGTCGCGCAGCGGCCGGGGCCGGCGCCGCCGGCGTGATGGTGGCCCCGCCGCGCATGGACGCTCCAACCGATGAAGCCGTGTTCAGGATCTACAGCGACATTGCGGAGGCCTGCGACCTGGCCATCGTGGTGCAGGACTTCCCTCCGGTCAATGACATCATCATGTCGCCGGCGCTGATCGCCACGATTGCGCGCGATATTCCATCCGCCCGTTATCTCAAGCTGGAAGACCCACCGCTCATGCAAAAGATCAGCGCCATCCGTGATGAAGTGGATGGCCTGGAGATTTTCGGTGGACTGGGCGGCATGTTTCTGCTGGAAGAACTTGGCCGCGGCGCGTCCGGCACGATGACCGGTTTCGCCTTCACGGAAATACTGGTCGCCGTCTACCAGGCCTGGAGCAGCGGTCAACGCGAGCACGCCGAATGCATCTTTGACAGATATCTGCCGCTGATTCGCTTCGAAAACCAGCCGGTCGTGAATCTGGGCATTCGCAAGGAATTGTTGCGTCGCCGTGGCGCGATCGAATGCGGCCGGCCACGTCCTCCCAGCGCGCCGATCGATGAAGGCACGCACGATGAAATTGACTGGGTTTTCGCGCGGGTTGGCGTTTCAGATCCAACCCGCAAACTCGTACTGAACCTGACAGGAGAACCGGTATGAATCTTGGACTGGAAAACAGGGTGGCACTGGTCGCTGCGGCCAGCAAGGGACTGGGCTACGGCGTGGCGCAGGCCCTGGCAGCGGAAGGCGCCCGCGTTTCAATATGCAGCCGCTCGGCAGATGACATCACTGCCGCTGCCGCCCGCCTGCAAGGTGAAACCGGCGCGGAAGTTCTCGCCACCGCCTGTGACGTCACCAAAGCGGAAGACATCACAAACTGGGTTTCGGCGACGGTCAGTGAGTGGGGTCGGGTCGATGCCTTGCTGGTGAACGCCGGCGGCCCGCCGGCCGGTGAGTTCCGCGAACTCGGTGAAGCGCAGTGGGAGGCCGCCTTTCAACTGACCCTGATGAGTTCCATTCGCATGATCAGCGCCGCCCTGCCGCACATGGGCCCTGGCAGCGCCATTCTGACGGTGACCTCTTCCTCCATCCGCGAGCCCATTCAGCGACTTGCCCTGTCGACCGTGATGCGCTCCGGCGTCATGGGTCTGGTCAAGACCCTGGCTGATGAACTGGCCGGCGATGGCATCCGCGTCAACAATCTGATTCCGGGGCGCATTGATACGGACCGCGTTCGTCAACTGGATGCGATCAGCGCCAAACGCCTCGGCATCTCACCGGAAGCGGCGCGCGAACAGTCGCTGGCGAACATTCCTCTGGGCCGCCTCGGCAGCATTGAAGACTTTGGCGCCGCGGGAGCCTTCCTGCTGTCCCCGGCAGCCTCATACATCACCGGCGCCTCGTTGCGCGTCGATGGCGGCCAGATGCGCTCGGTCTAAACGCCGGCAACAAGCGCGGGACTACAAATTGACGCTCTGTTCGCGCACCCGTCCGGCGTCCGCGCCGACTGCCGCGCGGATCTGCTGAAACTCGGCCGTCAACATGCGCACGAACGAGGAAATGTCCGAGCTGTGCATGACCAGGTTGGCGCCTGATTTCACCCAGCCGATCTGTTGCTCCATGAAGTTGTGGTGGATTCCCACGCCCACGCCGGCGGCGCGCGATTTGGCAATGATGGCCTGAATGGCTTCCTCAAAAACCGGATGCTCATAGCGCTCCGGCAACCCCAGGCTGCATGAGAGGTCGTGCGGACCGACCAGCACTGCATCGATGTAGGGGACGGCCAGAATGTCATCCAGCGCTTCCAGCGCGGGAACGCTTTCAATATTGATGAAGAGATTGTTCTGCGCGTTGCGCTCGGCCAGATAGGTATCCAGTTCAGCCTCGGGAGCGTTGCCGTTGACCATGCCGCGCAGTTTGTCGCCCTTGACCGGCCCGTACCTGACCGCGCCGCCGAGAGTCCTGACCTGCTCCGGCGCTTCAACGTAGGGGGCGATGATGCCCTGCGCGCCACCATCCAGCATCATTTGTGCCAGGTAGGGATCGGGCTCCGGAATGCGCACGACGGGCGCCACGTCCATCGCAGCGTAGATCTGACACATCCAGGAAATCATGCCCCGGTCATGCGGCGTGTGCTCGGAATCGATGAAAACCATGTCAATGCCCAGTTGCCTGACCCGTCCCGCCCATACCGGAGAAGGCGCGTAGATCGCCGTACCGAAGACCAGGTCGCCGGCGTGCAAGGCGTGCTTCAACTGCTTTCCGTTCACTGGCTCTCTGTTCCTTCCCTGATTTGCCGCGGAGCCGCAAGCATAGCGGGCGGCGCCAACAGCGTCAAACGGGACCGCTTCCCTGCCCGTCCGACATGGGCAGGACCCAGCGAGGAGCCACGCCCAGCCTGACCCTCGCGCCAGGTTCCGGTGGGGAACCTTCACCCAGTGGCAGACGAAAACCCAGGCGCTGATCAGCAACCCTGACGGCCAGGCGCCAGCGTTCGCCCTCGTAAATGCATTCTTCCAGTATTCCCGTCAGGGTAATGCCATGGTCTTCGGCAGTATCCAGCAGTCGAATACCGGCCGGATGCAACAGCAGCAGTTTCTCAGCGCGACGAACGCCGGTTTGTTGCTCCAGCCAGTCCCCACTGACCAGGTTGCCCAGCCCCAGGAAACGCGCGACAAAGGCTGTGCGCGGTCTGGCGTACAGCGTCTGTGGCGTGTCAATCTGCTCGATACGGCCGGCGTTCATGACGGCGATGCGATCGGCAATGGCGTTGGCCTCCTGCTGATCGTGGGTGACCGTGATGACCGATTGCTTCAGGTCCCTGAAAATGCGCCGCAACTCCGGCAGCAGGCGTTCGCGCAGGCCGGCGTCCAGCGACGCCAGGGGTTCATCCAGCATTAGCAGGGCCGGCCCAGGCGCCAGACTGCGCGCCAGGGCCACCCGTTGCTGTTCACCGCCCGAGAGTGAGTGAACGTCCCGCTCCGCCATGTCCTCCAGCCCCACCAGTGAAAGGATTTCCGCAAGGCGCGCTGCGGGACGGTCATGATGTCGCATGCGCAGACCGAAGGACACGTTTTGCGCCACGTTCATGTGGGGGAACAGGGCATACTCCTGAAACATCAGGCCGAAGTTGCGTTCATGCACCGGAACCTTGAGCAGGTCCTGGCCCTGAAACAGCAGCTCGCCGGCGTCCGGCGTCTCCAGGCCGGCAATGATCCGTAACAGGGTCGTCTTGCCGCAACCGCTCGGGCCCAGCAGGCACAGCGTTTCACCTTGCTGCAGGTCCAGCGAGACATTCCGCAGTACGGCATTGCTGCCGTAGCTTTTGCCTATGCCCAGCACCTGCAGCATCAGAACACTCCGGTGCCGGCCCGTTGCACCCGGGCAATCAGGACAAAACCCAGACCGCAGGTCAGCAACAGAATGACGCTCATGGCCATCGCCTGCCCGCTGTTCACTGTCCCCGGCTGGCCCAGCAGGCGATAGATGACGACCGGAATCGTCGCGTTGGCCGGGCGCGCGATAAAGAGCGAGGCCCCGAACTCACCCATGCTGATGGTGAAAGCGAAGGTCGCCCCCACCAGCAGTCCCCTACTGATCAGGGGTAAATCGATCCGCCGCCACACTTGCCAGGGAGTCGCGCCCAGCACCCGCGCGGATTCCCGCAGGGCCGGGGCGACGCTATCCAGCGTGGGCAACACGCTGCGCACCACGAAAGGCAGGGCCACCAGCGTATGGGCGATCGGGATGAGCACCGGTGAGGCGCGCAGGTCCAGCGGAGGCTCGTCCAGTGCCACAATGAAACCAAAGCCGAGCGTCACGGCGCTGGTCGCCAGCGGCAACATGAACAGCGGGTCGAGCCAGCGCCGCGAGCGGCGTTGCAGCATGGTTGCCGTTAGCAGGCCGAGCGCCAGCGCCAGCAGCGTCGTCAGAATGGCAAAGAACAGGGAGTTGCCCACTGCCCGCAAGGGCGGCACGTAGAGCACGGACCCGCGCAAATTCTGTGACAGCGCTGCATACCAGGCGCCCGTCAGGCCTTCAGTTCCACCCAGCGAACGCCATACCAGCGCCAGAATCGGAGCAGCAAGGAAAAGTAGCAGCCCCCCGGCAACGACCGTCACCAGCAGCCACTGCTGCATACCACGCGGACGCTGCGCCATGGCCGGACGCAGGTTCAGCGGCAGTTGCCGCCGCAGGCGGGTGTAGACCAGCATCATGGCGAACATCAGCCCGATTTGCAGCAGGGACAGGCCGGCGGCCACCGGCAGGTTGAAAAGATTGACCGCCTGCAGATAGATCTCGACCTCAAGCGTGGCAAAGCGCAGTTCGCCCAGAATGATGATCACACCGAAGCTGGTGAAGGTGAAAATGAAAATCAACACAGCGGAAGCCAGCAGGGCCGGCCGCAGCAGGGGCAGGCGCAGTTCCCACCACAGGCGCCAGCCCTGCGCGCCCAGTACACGCGCCGCCTCCTCTGTTTCACGATTGCGGTTGGCCCAGTAACCCGTGATGATGCGCAGCGCCACGGCAACGTTGTAAAAGATATGGGCCAGCAGGATAACGGCCAGCGTGCCCTCCAGCCGCAGGGGTGGAGAGGCGAGACCCAGCCACTGCTGCAACAGGCCATTGACCAGGCCGCGCGAGCCGATCAGTGCGGAAAAGGCTGCCGCCACGACGACCGTCGGCAGCACGAATGCCAGCGTGGACAGCGACAGCAGTAATGACCGCCCCGGGAACGACCAGCGCACGCAAACCCACGCGGCCGGCAGCGCCAGGGCGATGGTCAGCACCGTTGACAGCAGCGCCTGAACACAGGTGAAGACCAGCGTGTTCAGGTAATACGGCGAAACGATCTGTCCCAACCGGGCAAGATCGGGCGCGCCTTCCGGCGCCAGGCCCAGCGCCAGTATGGACAGCAGCGGCCAGATGAAGAACAGCGCCAGGAACAGCAGCGGCAGCAGCAGCGCGAGGCCCGCAGCCCGTCCCGCTATTCGCCGCGCAGCACCGTCTCGGTCCAGGCCTGTATCCATTCCTCACGCATCGCATCGATATCTTCGGGCGAAACTTCAGACGGCACTTCCGCCACCTGCGCATACTCGACGAACACCTCGGGCAGCGTCGCTTCCTCGTTGACCGGGAAGACGAACATCTGCAGCGGGATGTCCTCCTGGAAGCGCGTGCCCAGCATGAAGTCGATCAGCTGCTGCGCCGCCTCCACCTGGTCGCTGCCGTCCAGCACACCGGCAAACTCGATTTGGCGGAAGCAGGTACCGTCAGCGACGATGGCGCCGGTCGGCGCCGTCTCGGGCGGTTCTTCCCTGAAGAAGACCTCGGCGGGCGGGCTGCTGGCGTAACTGACAACCAGGGGATATTCGCCGCCACTGATGCTGAACTCTCCCCAGTAGGCCGCTTCCCAGCCACTGACCACGCGCACCTCGTTGTCGACCAGCCGGCGCCAGAAGTCCAGCCAGGTCTCGTCGCCTTCGGTGCCAAACTCCCCGATCGTCGCCAGCATGAAGGCCAGGCCGGGCGAGGAGGTCGCCGGGTTCTCGACGACCAGCAGACCGCGATATTGCGGGTCCGTCAGATCCGCCAGACTTTCCGGCAGAGGCACTTCGTTCACCTCGAACCAGGCGACGTCGTAGTTCAGGCAAACGTCGCCATAGTCGATTGGCGTCACCCGGTGCTGGTCATCCAGCTGAAATTGCTCCGGCACCTGCTCCAGCCCGGGCGATTCATAGGGCAGAAAGATGTCGTTGTCCAGGGCCCTGCTGAGGAAGCTGTTGTCCACCCCGAAGAGCACGTCGCCCAGCGGGTTGCCGCGCGAGAGGATGGACTTGTTGAGCATCTCGCCGGCATCGCCGCTCTGCAGAATCTCGACCTGAATTCCTGTCTCGGCAGTGAATTCAGCCAGTACCTCCTCGCCAATGGCGAAGCTGTCGTGAGTGACCAGGGTCACGACGCTGTCCTGGGCGCTGCCTGACACGGCCAGCCCCAGGAGCAACACCAGCATGGAAAACGCACGCATTTCCGGCTCCTCTCCATAAATGGAAAAACCACCCTCGCCTGCCAGGGTGGTTGCCATGAGCGCCTCGCTACACTTCCTGCGCCGGCATGATCCGGATCAGGTTCGAGGGTCGATGCGACGCTACGCATCCTCTCAGCCCGCTCGCGCGGACTCCCCTGGTGGCTCGATTTCCCCTACTCTACCCTGTGCTCCGCCCTTCGTCAAACCGGGGTTTTCTGTTCAGTCGTCCTGCAGAAAGGCGTTGAGCCAGCGATCGAATTGACCGGCGTTGCATTGCTCCACGTAGTCCAGCAAGGCAGCGCCATCCAGCGGATACAGGGGATAGCAACTGGTGGGCCAGGCCCCCCACCCGGCTTCCACGATGATGTCGGCGCCGGGCGCCGGCAAGATATGGCCCTCACCGGCCTGGCGCACGTCGTCAACCAGGCGTTCGACCGTCACAATAACGGTGTCAGCGATGTAGACCAGTTCCATGTCTATGCCCAGATTGCGGTTGAGCAGGACGTTGCCCTGCCCATCCGCCGCCAGGCCATGCAGGACCGCGACGTCCAGCCGGATTGCCGGAAAGGCCATCAGGGTCTGTTGGCGGTAGACGTCCTCAAGCGGCTGCACGTCAGGGCGCAATTGCGGCAGGTCGGTGCCGCGCCAGGCGCGCGACGGCATGAAGCCGGTTCCCGCCATCGTCGCGCGCATGCCGCAGACAATGCTGAGCTCCGTCTCCTCCATGATGTTCAGGCTGCCCTGGCGGGCGGCCAGCGAAAACATGGGGGCCAGACCGAATGATTCGAGGCCAAAGTAAACGCTGCGTACGGTTTCTACGCAGCCGGCGCCAACCAGCAGGTCCGATTCGAGCCCGGCCGTGAAGCAAAGCAGCGTCAGTTCGCGCGGGAGAGGTTCACGTTGCAGCAGGGCGCGGACGTAGGCCAGCGGGCGTCGGTAGAGAGTCATGCCCCCCAGGGCCAGCGTGTGGCCGTCAGACACAAGCGTCGCCGCTTCAGCAAGGGTGCAAAATCGGGAAATCGCCGATCTCTTTCGGATTGCGCCGGCCGTCGGCGCGTTCATGTTGCCGGGCAGCGGCCGCAGACTGCCGCCGGCGGACATGACGCGATGCCGCCCGCCATTCTACCGGAGACGGACGCAGCGACAACATCTTCATCTGCCGCTCACCCGGGGCCGCTATACTCGCGACGGAATAGCCGGAGTTGCACATGATGACCCCAAACAGACGCAGACTTCACTGGTCCATCCCCCTGCTGCTGGCGCTGCTGGCCGGCTACGCCCTGGGCAGCAGCCAACACGCACTGAAGCCCGGCGTTGTTTCAGCGCAGGCGGTCCCGGACGAAACGCTGTTTGATGCCTTCTGGCAGGTCTGGGAACATGTCAGGAATGATTTTGTGGACCCTGCAGGAGTGGACCTGGACCCGGCAACCCTGGTGGAAGGGGCCATGCGTGGCCTGGTCGCTTCGCTCCAGGATGAACACAGCGGATACCTGGGCGCCAGCGAATATCAGATGATGAAAGACGATTGGTCCGGCACCATTGAGGGCATTGGCGCGGTCGTCGAGACTGATGACAGCAGCGGCCACCTGAAGATCGCATGGGTCCTGCCAGGCTCGCCGGCGGAAGCCGCGGGTCTGCAGTCCGGCGACGTGTTCAGCGCCGTCAATGGTGAAGACGTGCTGGCAGCCAGCCAGCTGGAACTTGCCGCCATCGTGCGCGGGCCCGTTGGCAGTACGGTCGAACTGACCATGCTGCGCGGCGAAGAAACACATCATTTCACGATTACACGTGCCCGCATTGAGGTGCCCAATGTCGAGTGGCAACTGGTGGGTGAGCCGGGCTTCGGCTACATCGAACTGCAACACTTCAACGAGAACGCCCGGGCCCAGCTGGACGAGGCGCTGGGCTCCATGAACGCCGCCAGCCTGCCCGGGCTGGTGCTGGACCTCAGGAACAACCCCGGCGGCCTGCTGGACAGCGCCATCGCCGTTGCCAGCGCCTTCATTGAAGATGGGCCGCTGCTGCTTCAGGACGACGGCGAGCGCCGGCAGGAACTGGTCGCGGATGGCAGCCATGTCATGCCTGACATTCCCCTGGTCGTGCTCGTGAATGAACGCAGCGCCAGCGCATCGGAACTGGTGGCCGGCGCGTTGCAGGACCGGGATCGCGCCACCATCGTTGGCGCGGCGACCTACGGCAAGGGCACCATGCAAAACCTGTTTCCGCTAAACAATGGCGGCGGCCTGCAACTCACAATCGCCCGCTGGCTGACCCCGGCCGGCCGCTGGATTCATGAGAGCGGCGTAACGCCCGATCTCACCGTCGAGCAGTCCGGGGACGTGCCCGCTTTTTCTGAAGACCTGCAACTGCAGGCAGCGATTGGGCAACTCCAGTCCATGATCGCCGACGCCGCGGCTTGAAAGCGGCGCTGAAAACGGTCAGGCTACCACCGGTCCGGTTCGCAGCGGGATAGCAGCCCATGTCGCAGCAGGAAGCCACAAACCAGGGCCGGCAACCGGAACCCGAAACATCCGAACCATACGCGCAACCGGGCCGGCCCGGCGACGGCCGCAACCTGCGTATCGCGCTTGCCTGGCTTACCTTTATTGGCATCGGGATACCGGGTGGCGCTTTCGGCGTCGCCTGGCCCGCGATCAGGGACACCTGGCAGTTGCCCACGGCCTGGCTGGGCATCCTGTTGCTGGCCCTGACGGGCGGTTACCTCTCCGGCGCCTTCGTGAGCGGACGCCTGATTGTCCGGTCTGGCATGGGCAACACACTGGTGCTTGCCAGCGGGATCATCTTTCTCGGGCTGGCGGGCTTCGCCCTGGCGCCCGCCTGGCTGATTCTCATCGCCGCGAGTGTCGTCCTGGGCGTCGGTCAGGGAATCATTGACGCAGCGATCAATCTCTACTTCGCCAACCACTTCAATGCCAGAATGATGAACTGGCTGCATGCCAGTTTCAGCGTCGGCACCACGCTGGGCCCCTTTCTGATGCAACTCGCCGGCACGACGGGCGAGGCATGGCGCCTGGTCTGGTTCGTCATTGCCCTGGGTCAACTGCTGCTGACCATCGCCTTCGCCCTGACCCGCAGCAGCTGGCATACCTTCAGGGTCCCCGTACGCGGTGTTGCGGCATCCACGCCTTCCACGCTCGCGACCCTGAAGCGCCCGGGCGTGCTGGCCGGGATGTTGCTGTTCCTTGTCTTCGTTGGCATAGAGGCTTCAGCCGGAAGCTGGAGCTTTACCCTGTTCAGCGAAACCCGCAACGTCCAGGCCTCGCTCGCCGCAACCTGGGTAGGGCTCTATTGGGGATCGTTTGCCCTTGGGCGGGTCTTTTACGGTTTCGTTGCTGAAAGGATCAAGGCGTCGTCGGGCATTTTCATTCTTCTTTTGGCTGTCCTGCTTGGCGCGCTGATGCTCGGCCAGCGAGACGCTGAAGCAGTCAGTGTGGCCGGACTGTTACTCATCGGCTTCGCCCAGGCGCCGGTCTTCCCCCTGCTCATAACGGCGACGCCGCAGCGCCTTGGCGCCGGGCACGCGACCAATGCCATAGGGTTTCAGATCAGCGCCGCCGGCCTGGGCATCGCCGCCTTGCCGGCGCTGGTGGGCTATCTGGCCAGCTTCGACAGTCTCGAGATACTGGGGCCCTTTCTCGCCCTCTCCGCCCTGCTCAGCCTGGTCCTGTTTGGCGCAATCTCGCGCCGGCCCAATGTGGTCGCCACCTGAATCCTGCTGCCTTCTCCCGCTCCGGAGCCACTCACGCAGCAGTACGCCTGAGGCAACGCAGGGAGTCGCTTGAAACAAGCTTCGAAACAGGTCAATCTATCGCATCGTTGCATACACAAACGACACCTGCATGACGCCATACAAGAGGTTGCAGCCATGACGGGCCGGAGCGGCAGGTTGCCGGATTGTTCCCGGTGAGCCAGTGATCGCGAAACGTCAGTTTCGCATCGTACTGGCCCTCTTTTCATTTGCCGCGGGCGGGATGGCGGGAGGCGCCATTGGCGTCGCCTGGCTTTCGATTCGCGATACCTGGAGCCTGCCCACGTCATTCCTGGGCGTGCTGTTGCTGGCGATGACCTCGGGTTTCCTCACAGGTTGTTTCATCAGCGGGCGCGTCGTCACCCGTCTGGGTATGGGCAACACCCTGTTTTACAGCAGTGCAGTCACCATACTCGGACTGTTGTTGTTCAGCCTGGCCCCTGGCTGGACTCCCCTGATTGTCATTGTCATCTTCTCCGGCCTGGGCAAGGGGATCTTCGGCGCCAGCCTAAATCTCTATTTTGCCAACCACTTCAACGCGCGCCTGATGAACTGGCTGCATGCCGGCTTCGCCCTGGGCGCCATGCTGGGGCCTTTCATCGTGCAATGGACTGTTTCATCCGGCTACGGCTGGCGCTTCACCTGGCTGGTCTTCGCGACAATCCAGCTGCTTGTCAGCGCGGCCTTCCTGCTCACCCGCAGGGACTGGACAACGATGCAGGAACAACAGGGCCCTGCAGCAGGAGCAGTCCCCACCATGCGGGAAACGCTGCGCGCGCCGGCGGTGCTGCAGGCCATGACCCTGTTTTTCATCTTCACCGGAATAGAATCCGCCGCGGGCAACTGGAGCTTCACCCTCTTCAGTGAATCCCGGGGCACGGACCGGGCGGCCGCCGCGTCCTGGGTGGGATTTTACTGGGGCAGTTTTGCCCTGGGACGATTCCTGTATGGCTTCATCGCGGACCGGCTCCGGCAAGATCCCGGCATTCGCATTCTGTTGTTGTTGATTGTTCTTGGCGGGTTGATGTTCAGCCTGCGTGAGCACGTCGTCGTCAGCGTGGCCGGCCTGATGCTGGTCGGACTTGCCCAGGCGCCCGTGACGCCCCTGCTCTTTTCCACGACCCCGGTCCGTCTGGGCGCCGGCCACGCGACCAACGCCATCGGCTTTCAGATGAGCGCCACGGGACTGGGCTTCTCCGTCCTGCCGGCCCTGGTCGGGGTTGTTGCCGGAGTTTCGACGCTTGAGATACTGGGCCCCTTTCTGGCCCTGTCCGCCTTGCTCAGCCTGCTACTGTTCAATCGCATTTCACGCGCCGGCATCCCGCAACCGGCCTGATCACCCTGTCCTGCTATACTGGTGCCCGTCGGCCACGGCATTCAGGAAGGCGCATGGAAGTCCTTGGCATCGATATCGGCGGCTCAGGCATCAAGGGTGCTCCCGTTGACCTGCGAAGCGGAGAGTTGCTGGCCGGGCGTATGCGTTTTGACACGCCACAGCCCTCCACCCCCGACGCCGTCATCGACGTTGTCGGCAGCCTGGTGCGTCACTTTGAATGGAAGGGTCCGGTTGGCTGCGCCTTCCCGGCGATAGTCAAGGCGGGGACGACGCTCAGCGCCGCCAACGTCGACGATGGCTGGATAAACTTTCCGGCAGAAGAAAACCTGCGCAGGGGGACGGCCTGCCCACTGCTGCTCAGCAATGACGCTGACGCCGCCGGGATCGCCGAAATGACCTTTGGCGCCGGCAAGGGACATTCGGGTCTGGTGCTCATTATCACCCTGGGCACCGGCATCGGCAGCGCCTTTTTCTACCGCGGCGTCCTGGTGCCCAACAGCGAACTGGGCCATCTGGAAATCAACGGGCATGAAGCCGAGAAGTGGACCGCCAGCGTGGTGCGCAAGCGCAAGGGGCTCAAGTGGAAGCAGTGGGGGTCGCGCCTGAACGACTACCTCGCCCACCTGGAGTTCATTTTTTCGCCGGACCTGATCATCCTGGGAGGTGGCGTGAGCCGCCGCTTCGAGCGCTTTGCCCCTTTCCTGTCCCTGCAGACGCAGGTTGTTCCGGCGGCGCTACGCAACGAGGCGGGCATCGTCGGCGCAGCGCTGGCGGCGCGTCAGCTCGTCGATTCCTGAGCCAGGGCGTCTACGGCCTCCTGCAGCCGCGCGCGCACGAAGTCCTGTCCGAGAGCAGCCAGAAAATCGCCGGCGCGCGGCCCGCTGCTGCGGCCGAGAAAGATGCGGTACAGGGCCCTGAAGGCAAAGCCGGCGCTACCCTGCCGGCGTCTGGCAAGCTCCATGATTGCTTCATGGATGGCAACGCCGTCCGGCGCTGAGCTTGTCTTGTGCCACTGCAGGAAGGCATCCAGGAAGCGTTGCTGGTCGGCATCCAGTTCAGCTGCTAGCGGTGGCAGCACTGCCTGGACCTCGAAACGCGCCTGCCCGGGTGCAAGGCGCTCCAGCCAGATCCGGGCGTAGTCGCTGCGTCTCGTTAGCTCCTGACGCTCCTCGGGCAGCAGCGGTGCGCCCTTGTGCTGCGTGAAGTGCCCTGCCACGTCCACGCCGGGGATCTGTGAAATCGTCACCACGTGCGCAAAACGCGGCCGGTAACCCGTGAAGACTTCCCCGCCGTGGGCGATCTGACCCAGTTCGAACAGGCGTCGTTGCCAACCCTCGGCGCTGCCGTCGCGATACCGTTCCGCCGCCACGTCAAAGTCGTCGAACAGGCGCGGGATGGCGTCGCCGCCCGGATTGAAATTGATGGCTGTGCGCGGGCGCGTGCGCACCTGCAGCCAGCGCAATTGCTGCGCCGGCAATAATTCCGTCGCCTCCCTGGCGCTGAGCCCGATCCCCTTCGACGAACTCATCTTGCCACCTTCCAGCAGCAGGAATTCGTAAGGCAGGTTGGCCGGCGGTTCCACGCCGAATACGCGGCGGGCGATGGCCTCGGCGACGTCCCGCGCGCCGCCGGCGATCGAGTGATCGATCCCCGCGCCCTCGACGTTGACGCCCAGCACCTGCCAGCGGGCCGCCCACTCCAGCTTCCACGGCAGCTTGCCCGCGCCATTCCACGGGGGCAGCGCGCCACTGTGGCCGCAACCCCTGGCATAGTTCATGGCGTCCGGTTCACAGCGATAATGCACAAGCTCGCCATCAAAGCGGTGCACGCGCGTCATGGCGATGCGGCCACAGACCTCACATATCGGGCTGAAGGGCACCCAGTCCTCGCTGCGTTCAGACTGGCTGACCTCCAGATAAATCGCGCGCAGTTCATCCGCCGCTTCCAGTAACGTACGAATGACACCGTTCATGCGACCTGATCGATACAACTCGCTCATGTGATAGGGTTCGGGCTCTATACCCAGCAGACGCTGCGCCTGCATGAACTCGTCAAAGTAGAAGCGGGCGTAGCTGCGCTCACTGCCATCCGGCGCCGGCACTTCACACAGGGGCCTGCCCAGCCAGGGCTCATACCTCGCCCGCGGCAGACCCGGCGGCACATTGTCCAGCGCGTCCATGTCGTCGTTGCCGTAGCAGAAGCGCGCCTTGCGGCCCGTATCCAGCGCACTGCGATACAGCAGGTCATGAATGACCGGCCCACGCAGGGAACCGACGTGTGCGCTCCCCGAGTAGGTCTTGGAATCGTTGAGGACGAACTCCGCATGCGGGAGCCCGGCGATCATCTGGTCGGCCCAGTACTGCAACCCGTTCCTCCTCGGTCAATATGCCTGGCGTGGAACAGCCTGCCGGCAACCCTGCTTCATGCCGGTCGTTCTGAAAGCCCGCTCGAATTCCTGCAGCAATGCGTCCAGCCTGGTGGCGTCAAGGCGATGGGTTACGCAGGCCTGGGGATAGCGCATCAGGTTCGGGCCCTGCGCGCAATGTGTCAGGCAACTTGCGGTTTCCAGCCGGATGTTGTATTCCGGGTGTTCCGCCAGCCATGCCCTGAGCCGTTGCTGCAATGGTCGGGCACGACCACTGTCGTTGCAGTCGACGCCCATGCACAACACGAGCCGCATTCCTTCGCCGGCCATCAGAAAGCGGCCACCAGGCCATCGGCGCGGGGCTCGCTGCCGCCGCACAGCACGCCACTGTCCGCATCGCGCAGGATGATCTGGCCGCGCCCGAAAACGCGCCTGTTCCACCCGGAAACCGGTTGCACCTTGTGCCCCCTTGCGGCAAGGGCCGCCATGGTCCTGACGGGTATGCCTTCTTCCAGCAACAGGTCGCCGTTTGCCTGGCCGTCCGCCACCATCCAGCGGGGCCGGTCCAGCGCTTCCTGCGGGTTCAGCCCGTCATCCAGCAAGGCACTGACGACCTGAAAATGTCCCTGCGGCTGCATGAAGCCGCCCATGACGCCGAAGCAACCCCAAAACTGGCCGTCGCGCAGCATCATGCCCGGAATAATCGTGTGATAGGGTCGCTTGCCCGGCGCCAGTTCGTTGGGATGACCGGGCTCCAGGCTGAAACCGTGGCCGCGGTTATGCAGCCAGACCCCCGTGCCGCGCGCCACGATGCCCACGCCGAAACCCATGAAGAGACTCTTGATGAAGGAACAGGCGTTGCCCTCACCGTCAACCACGCAAAGATAGATCGTGTCGGAGGCGCCGGGTGGCTGCCCGGGAGGCTGCGGCGGCAGGCTGCGCTGTGGATCGATGAGCGCGGCCCGCTGTGCCGCGTATTCGCGGCTGAGCAGGAAATCAAGCGGGGCCGGATTCGTCGCCGGGTCCGCAATGTGCTGGCGCGCGTCCGCCCAGGCGAGGCGCATGCACTCCACCACAAGGTGCATACGGTCCGGGTCGTCCCAGGCCAGCGCGCCCAGGTCGAAATTCGCAGCGCTGTTCAGCGCCAGCAACGCGGTCAACCCCTGGCCGTTGGGCGGGCACTCACAGATGGTCGTCCCGCGATAGTCGCTGCGCAGCGGTTCATCAAAAGTGGAGCGATGCGCTTTCAGGTCCTGTTCGCTGAGCAGTCCGCCCTGTTCCTGCACCGAGCCGGCGATGGCCCTGGCCACCGGCCCCTCGTAAAAGGCCGCCGGCCCGCCCTCGGCGATGCCGCGCAGCGTGCGGGCGAGATCCGGCAGCTGTATCACCTGGCCCGGCACGGGAACCCTGCCATTGGGTAAATATGCTTCCGCATTGGCCGCCTGGCGCAGAAAATCTTCCTGCCCGGCCCAGCCGGCGCCAAAGACCGGGGCCAGCGGATAGCCGGTTTCGGCGTAGTGAATGGCGTCCACCAGAACGTCCGCCAGCGACATGCTGCCGTGCCGCTCCAGCAAGTCGGCCCAGCCCTGAACGGCGCCCGGCACAGTGACGGCGTGCGCGTGCCGCGCCTGCATCCTGCGCCAGCCCTGACGCCGCAGGTCCTCCGCCGTCAGCGCCAGCGGGGCCCGCCCGCTGCCATTCAGTGCGGTGACCGCGCCCCTCGCTGCCGCATAATGCAGGGCGAAGCAATCGCCGCCAATGCCACAGGCTCCCGGCTCCGTGACGTTCATTACGGCGGACATGGCGACCGCGGCATCGGCCGCCAGGCCACCTTGCCGCAGTATGTTGAGTCCTGCCTGGGCGGCCAGGGGATTGCTGGCAGCCGCCATCCCCCGCCGCGCCAGCACCATGGAACGCCGTGAGCGGAACTCCATTTCTGTGGACATGCCCGCTTCAGACCGGGAGCGTAAGGCTGGCAAGATCGCGTGGATAGTAGGTCATGATTTCCACGCCCTTTTCGGTCACGGCCACCGTGTCCGAATGACGGAACCCTCCCAGCGCGGGATCGTAGAGGCCGGGTTCGACGGTGAAGACCATGCCCGGCAACATGGGCGTGTCATCGCCAAAGTCGAGAAAGGGGCCTTCATGGTAGCGCAGGCCAATGGTGTGACCGCTGTGATGCCGCCAGTGCGACATCAGGTCATGCTGCCGGAAGTATTCGAGAACGACGGCATCGACTCTTGAACAGGGAGCGCCGGGCTCCATCGCGGCGATGGCCGCATCCTGCAGGGCGACCATGTGGTCGAACAGACGCTGGCAGGCGTCATTCGGCTCGCCCAGAAACATGGTGCGTTCCAGCTCTGAGTGGTAGCCCCAGACCGCCGCCCCGGCGCCGGTAACCAGCACGTCGCCGGCCTGAAAGCGAATGTTGTTGGCGATAGCGTGCGGGATGGACGCGTTGCGACCGATCTGACCGCGATAGCCGGCGTGGGCCCCCGACCCTGACATGCCGCCCTGGGCGCGGTAGACCGGCCCGATGGCCGCATACATCGCCAGGGTCGCCTCGGTACTGGCGCGAATCTCAACCCCGGTTTCGGAAGCGCCGACACAGGTGTAGTCCTGCAGCAGCTGGTGCGCGAGATTGCCCCAGCGGCAACTTTCACGGATGCAGTTCAGTTCCGCCTGGCTCTTGACCGCCATGGAGTCCTCAATGAAAGGCCGGACGTCGCGCACGGTGACTTTCGCCACTTCAGACAGGGCCGGGCCGCGATAGCCGAAGATCCATGGGTAGCCATCGCCATCACCGCCAATCTGGCCCTGCACACCCATATCCGCCAGCAGGGCGGCCATTTGCTGCAGGGGATGTACCTTGTCGGGATACTCGTCGTAATGCGCCACCCGCTCCACCACCGAGTTGGCGCGGGCGTGTTCCAGTTCGAGGCGCGGCACAAACAGGGCGCGGTCGCCGCCACTGTTGATGACCAGGCCTATCGGTCTTTCGGTGGGGATGAAGTCGAAGCCGGCGTAATACAGAATATAGTCGCGGTCAAACAGGATGACGCCGTTCAACCCGCGATCCTGCAAGTGTTCCAGCAACCGGTCGCAGCGATCCTGTCGTTCGCCGACACTGATCTCAAGCTTCATGGACGACTGCCCTCATCATGCAAACCCGCTGCATTGTAGCGAAGGCCGCCAGCGCCGGCGACTGTCGTTTGACCCGCCAACCTGTGCCGGCTACACTGGCCGTCCCTCACGACAGGACCCGGGCATCGTCTGGAGACACCGTGCGCACGGTAGCATGGCACAAGGGCAAACTGCGCCTGATCGACCAGCGTCTGCTCCCCTGGGAGTTAACCCACGTCGAACTCGATTCCTGTGAAGCCGTGGCGCAGGCCATCACGGACATGGTTGTGCGCGGTGCGCCGGCGATCGGGGCGGCCGCCGCCTTCGGCGTGGCGCTGGCTGCGCAGGAAACAAAGGCTGCAGCCCTGCCTGAATTGCTGCCGGCGCTGGAGCAGGCGGCAAGGCGGCTGAAAGCTGCACGCCCCACAGCGGTAAACCTTGCCTGGGCGGTGGATGACCTGCTGTCGCTGGCGCAGAACGGGAACTTCACTGACGTCGCCGCCCTGCGCACGGCGCTTCTCAGGCGGGCGCAGGAGATTGCGGACGAGGATGTCCTTGTCAACCGTCGTATGGGTCGGCACGGAGCAGCGCTCGTGCCGGAAGGCGCAACGGTGCTGCATCATTGCAACACCGGTGCCCTGGCCACGGTAGATCACGGCACGGCGCTGGGCGTCATTCGCAGTGCGCATGAACAGCAGCGGAAGCTGCACGTCTTGCTGGACGAAACCCGCCCTCGCCTGCAGGGCCTGCGTCTCAGCGCCTGGGAACTTGAACGACTGGGCGTCAGCTACGACATCATCCCGGATACCGCTGCCGGCTACTACATGCAGCAGGGTGAAATCGATCTGGTGCTGGTTGGCGCCGACCGCATCGCCGCCAACGGCGACGTCGCCAACAAGATTGGCACCTATCAGGTTGCCGTGCTGGCGAAGGAGAACGACATTCCCTTCTATTGCGTCGCGCCAACCTCCACCATCGATCCGACTCTGGGCAGCGGCGCGGAAATCCCCATCGAACAGCGAGACCGCAGTGAGGTACTCGCCCCCTACGGCCAGGAACTGGCGCCGCCGCATTATCGAGCCCGCAACCCGGCCTTTGACGTGACGCCGCATCGCTATCTTAGTGGCATCATCACCGAACAGGGCGTCGTCAGGCCGCCCCTTGATGAAAATCTGCGTCGTGCCCTGGCGGGCGAAACCCTGTAGGCCGGCGCTGACCCGCAACCATGCGTGTCCTGATGATTTTCCTGGACGGCATTGGGCTTGGCCCGGACGACCCGGGCAGCAATCCCTTCGCCGTCGCCCGTACGCCAGTGCTATGCAGCCTGGCCGGCGGCAAACGCTGGCTGGCGAGCACCGGCAGACAACAGGGTGAGCGTTCTCTCTTCCTGCCCACCGATCCCCGGCTGGGCGTCGCCGGTCGTCCCCAAAGCGGCACGGGGCAGGCAACCATCTTCTCCGGCCGCAACGTTCCGCAACTGACTGGCGTACACTATGGCCCAAAGCCGGATGCGGCCACGCGGACACTGTTGGCCGGTGACAACCTCTTCAAACAGCTCGTCGCAGGAGGCAGGACCGCGGCGCTGCTGGAGGCCTATCCACCTTCCTGGCACCGCGCCATCGACAGCGGCCGTCGCCTGCGCTCCAGCTATCAGCAGGCCGCGCATGCAGCAGGTGTGCGAATGATGGACCAGGAAGACCTGTTACGTGGCGATGCGCTGCCGGTTGACTGGACGGGCGAACACTGGCCCCGTCCGGCGGGCCGGGACAGGCTAACCCAACGCAGGCCGCGCGACGCCGGCGCGCACCTGGTCCAACTGGCGCGTCGTTACGACTTCTCGCTCCTTGCGCACTGGCCCAGCGACGTCATCGGCCACCGTGGCACGCTGGCCGAGGGCGTCGCCCTGCTTGAAACATTCGACGCGGTGATGGCCGGCGTGCTGGACGCCTGGGACGACCACGAAGGCCTGGTCATCATTTGCAGCGACCATGGCAACATGGAACGCATCGGCGACCGGCGTCACACCTGTAACGACGTGCCGACCGTTGTGATTGGTGAAAAGCGCCGGATCTTCGATGCGGACAATCTGACTCTGGCGGACATCGCCCCGGGCATCCTGCGCGCCATGTCTACCTGAACTGCGGGCTGTAGCGGCCACGAACCGCCGGAATACGCTTCACTCCTGCCCCGGGCCGAGGTTTTCCAGCAACAGAACGAACATGTCGCCACCCAAAGCGTTGCTTTCAGCCGGCGCCCAGGGTTTGGCGATGATATCCGGCAGTCCGTTTCCCGTCACGTCGCCAACGACGGCCTCGTGTCCTCCCAGACCGGCATCCAGGATGACGTGCTCCCGCCATGCGCCACCGACGCCGTCAAGGTTTTCCTGGATGTACCAGCGCGGCCGGCCCGCTCCGTGGACGTGCTCCATTTCGCAGGTGAAAATGTCGAGGTCGCCATCCCCGTCCAGGTCGCCAACGTAGAGGCTGTGGTACGCCCCGCGCCTGGCCTGATCGCCGTTTGGCAGCTCGTGCCGGCGCCAGTGGTTGCCCCTGCCGTCCAGGTTCTCCATCCACCAGAGCTTGCCGCCGGGGATCTCCGCGTCACAAAAAACGACGTCATTGCGCCCGTTGCGATTCATGTCGCAGACAACGGCGCGCGTGGCGTCGAAGGCAAAGTACGGCTGGAAATCCGGGGGAGGATACGTTGTTGGTCCTATGGGTCGCACCTGCCAGACACTGCCGTCGCCACGCAGGTTCTCGAACCAGACGTTGCTGCGCACGACGTCGAGCGCGCCGTTGCCGTTCAGGTCGCCAACAGCCACGCCGGCATGCACCGCCGGCCCAATGATGGTTTGGCTCCAGGGTTGCCGCGGGTCATCCGGAATCCTGTACCAGCGCAGGTCGTTGCGGTCCGACATGGTGATCACTTCCGCCCTGCCATCGCCGTCCAGGTCGGCGGCAAGCACGTCGTGGACGCCCGTCAGGGCGGCGTCGAAGACAATACGCTGAAAGGGTCGCTCCGGATGGCGCGAATTGCGGTACCAGGCGCCACCCGTCACCAGATCCGGCCAGCCGTCCCCATCGACGTCCAGCACACAGGCGCCGACGTCGGAAGGTGAGTCTTCCCCCAGCACGTGGCGGGACCAGCTTCCCTCCGCTCGACGGCGGTAGCGAAAAATCGTGCCGAATTGTTGCCCGGTGACGAATTCGGGAACGCCGTCGCGGTCAAAATCAGCCAGAGCCGTCTGTGCGTAAAATCCTCCGGGTAGTGAAGTGTCGATGATGCGCTGTCTGAAGCGAAACCTGGTCATTTCATCGCCCTGCACTCAGCCAAAGTCCGGCAGCCAGAGATGAATGCTGTCGATTTCCGGCGGGCGCGGCGCGGCGCCGGCAAGCGTGCGAAAGGGCTTGCCGACAATGCCCGTGACCCCGTCCAGCGTGATCGCCTTCGATTCATGGGTACCGAGGCCCCGGTCGATCACCTGTTCCTCCAGTCTGCCCTTGCGGTTGTACCAGATGCGTTGCGCTGGTGGATGCTGGTCCAGTCCCTGGGGGTCGCCAAGCTCACCCACAAACAGGTCCGGCATACCGTCACCATCGAAATCGGCCACGATCAGGGAATGCGGATCAAGCAGGTCATCGCGCAACACTTCCACCTGCCAAAGTGACTCAATGTCCCTGCCTGGCCGCAAACGGGCGACCCGTCCGTAACGACTGCGTCCCTGCCGCGGGCCATGGATGGTTGCATCGCCTTCCGCCAGGATGATCTCCAGGCGTCCATCCCCGTTGAAATCGGCGACGGCCACGCGCGGCGACAGAAAGCCCTCGGCAAAGGGATGGCGTTGCCAGCGATCGCCCGGCCGCGCCGGCGGGCGGTACCATGACTGGCCGGCAATGAGTTCCAGACGACCGTCGCCATCGAGGTCCGCCGCCGCCAGTCCTTCCTCGCTCAACCCACTGACAATGACCTGCAGCTCCGGCCACGGAGATACGGTTGGATCGGGCGGCACCGGGGCACAGAGCAGGCAATTGCCCAGCTGATTCCAGAAACACACTTCAAGTCTGCCATCGCCGTCGAGGTCGGCCACCAGCTGGTCATGGGACATGGGACCGGGCAAACGATGGATTTCGCGACCTGTCCAGGGACGGGTCACTTCTGCCGGGTTCTCCCACCAGAAAACGCGGTTGTCGCTTGCCGGCGTGCCGGCGACAAAGTCAGGGCGCCCGTTGCCAGTGATGTCCGCCAGGTAGCCCCCGGCCGCCAGGGGTTGCCCTTGCGCGATGAGATGACGCTGCCAGCTGCCATCCGCCCGGCGCCCCAGCCAGAACAACTCCGGCTCCGGCCCGCGACTGGCGATCACAATGTCCGGCACACTGTTGCCGCTTACGTCCCCGACAACGCAAATCGTTCGCTCGGCCGGTGGGCCGCTGTAGATGCTGTGTCGCCGCCAGCGCGGAAACTCATTCATGCCGGTGTTTCCAGTCAGTTACCTCCAGCAAGGGTTCTCCGGGAGACACACTGTCCGGATCGTTCATCAGTGCGCCGGCGGGCGCCGGGATATGGCCGTGGAGCAAGGGGTCGTCTGTCGCCTTCATCCAGCGCTCCAGACGCTGGCGCATGTCGGACAGCGCCGGAGCAAAACGGAGGTCGGACACAAGGTTGGCCCCCTCGCCAGGGTCCAGCCACAGGTCATGCAAGCGTTCCCCGGCCAGATAAAGTGAGGGCCAGCCGGCGCGCAGCCACACGTCCTTCGCCGGCCCGTCCTCAATGTTGCAGATCACCGGCGCATCGCGCGAACCAAAGCGCCGAATGTACTTCCAGCGCTCCGTCCGGACAGAACGTTGTGGCTCCCACGCGCCATGACAGTTGATTTCGGCATGGAGTTCGTCATGCAGGCCGGCGCGCTCACCTCGCAACAGCGGCAGCAGGGACCTGCCCTGCAACCATGCAGGTGACGGGATGTCCAGCAGTTCGCATAGCGTGGGATACAGGTCCAGCTGGGACACCATGGCGTCGAAATGGCGACCTCCGTAAAAGCCTCCCGGCCCCCGCATTATCAACGCCACGCCCAGACCCGGGTCCCCCAATGTGCACTTCATACCGGGAAATGGCGGCCCGTGGTCGCTGGTGTAGATGACCAGGGTGTCGTCGGCAAGTCCAACTTCCTCAAGCGTGCCAAGAATCGCTCCGATGCTTTCATCAAGCAACCGGACGCTTGTCAGGAAGCCGGCCATGTCGCTGCGCGTCCCGGCACAGTCCGGCACGGGCTGCAGCGGCAGGCAATTGAGCGTTGCTGCGTCCGGCGGCGGAAAGGGACGGTGCGTCTCGAAGAAACCGACGGAGAGAAAAAGGGGCCGGCCCGGAGGAGACTGCAAAAAGGCTTGTGCGGCTGCCACGACTTCGGCTGCATCCGGGGCGTCAAGCACGGTGCCGGGGGCGTGACCTGGCGCCGGTTTTCCCAGGGCTGCCAGATGGTCGTAACCGAGGGCAGCGGCATCAGCGGCAAGGTGTTGCACACCAGCCAGCGCAGTGCAGTAGCCGGCCGCTTTCAGCGTGAAGCAAAGATGCTGCCGGCGTTCGTTCAGGGCGAAGCCGCGGTGGGCCAGACCCGTCATGCCGCAACTGTGCGGATACTGGCCGGTGAAGAGCCCGGCGCGGGCGGGAGAACACATCGGCGCCACACAGAATGCCTTGCGAAAGTTCACTCCCCCGGCCGCCAGTCGCTGCAGGGCCGGCGTCGCCACGGCATGGCCCGACGGCTGAATGCAGCGGCCGGTGTCGTGCGAATGAATGAGCAGGATGTTCGGTCGCTTCATACATCTGTCCGTTGACGGGAAGTCCAGAGATGCACGTAGCGGCTGTCGCGCCAGCCATGACTCACGATGCCCGCCTTGCCAGGTGCCAGCGAAATCAGGCGGGTGCCATCGTGATGTTCAAAGCGGTTGTCCAGTTCATGTCGCGTCCAGGCCCTGCCCTGCCTGTCGGCCTTGCGGTAAACGTAAAGCTTGCACTGGTTGCGGTAGGGCCAGAAGGGATCGTGCTCGCCCGCGATGATTTCTACCTCTCCGTCGCCATCGAGGTCGGCAACCTCAACAGAATGCGGACAGCGCATGATGTCTATGACGTGCATCGGCCAGGGCACGTCGCGCGGGTCTTGCGGGCATTCGAACCAGGCCAGTTTGGAGAAAGGCGCGATCCGGTTTTTGAAGTCCAGCACCTCTTCACCCAGGATGACGTCCTGCCGACCATTGCCGTTGATATCCCGCACGCGCAGGCGCGCGCTGTAAAAGTCACTGTCGCCGACGAAGCGATGGGCCCGAAACTCTCCGCTTCCGCTGTTCTCCAGCCAGTATGGTCCGGCGACGACGTCGAGCAGGCCATTGCCCGTTAGATCTACCGGGACCATTTCTTCGCCATACACGATTTCCGCCAGCGTGCGCTTCGGCCAGGGGCCGGAGGTCGGGTCATCCGGCACTTCAAACAACTGCGGGAAATGTTCCCTGCCCTGGTTGGCGCTGTGCCAGGAGGCGACGAGCGCCAGCCGTCCGCCGGGCAGGAGCGGCGCCATGGCATTTCCGTGAGGCCAGTCCCCGTTCCCGCTACCGATCGGGAATTCCTGCCATGTCCCGCGCAGGGGATCGTCAGACTTCAGCCACACCAGTTCGCTGGACAGCCCGGGTTCGGTGGCGTCCATACCTGCCGGCGGAGGCTTCGTGGCGATGAGTTCGTTGCGACCATCGCCATCGAGGTCATACGCCGCGATGACCTGTGAGATTCCCGGGATGGCGAAACGCTGCCAGTCAGGATTGCGATACCACCAGCGGGCGCAAATCACGTCTTCGCGACCATCGCCATCCACGTCAGCAGCGAGAATGTCGGTGCCGGTGGCCGGCTTGTCGCGATCGATGAAAATATGCTGCCAGTCGTCAAGCGCGTTTCTGACAGTGTTTTTCGGCTTCCAGATCGTGACCCTGGGGCGCCAGCATTCCTTGCCCACCACCTCCACGACGCCATCGCCGTCAATGTCCGTCGCCATGCCTTCGTGCGTGCCCGCTCCCTGTGAAAGTATTTCCCTTTCCCAGTTGCGGCCACGATCGTGGCTGGTGTACTGAATCAGACGCGCATCATGGTTGTAGGGCGGATTCCAGCCTCCCTGGGCCATCTCACCCACGAAGAGCTTCGCAGCATCCCCCTCATGCCAGGCCGTCAGGGAATGGGAATACAGCAGGGGCGTCTCTTCCAGCGGATGTTCCAGCCAGGGATTTTGCGGGTCAACAGCCAGGCGATTCTCAAACCAGGACAGGCGACCATCCATGTATTCGGAATCCGTAATCACCAGATCATCATGGCCATTGCCGGTGATGTCGATGGCGGCGACCCGACACATTTCGCGAAAGGAGGGCGCAAAAATGCGCATTTCCCAGAGGCCGGACCAGGGGCCATCCGCCGGCATGCCGAGCCAGGTTGGCCCGGCGACGATCTCGGGACGTCCGTCACCGTCCAGGTCCGATACGGCGATGCCCTCGGTGAATATGCCGCTCATGGCTTCGTGTTTGACCCAGGCGGCATCAACATCAGCGCCGGGCTTGTAAACGAAGATGCCCGGCACAGGACAGTAGGCGGCGTTGGCTATCAGTTCATTGCGACCGTCGCCATCAATATCGGCGAAACAGACGTCGTGCGCGCCGCCATTGCAGTGCGGATCGATCACGTGCATGGTCCAGGGCTGATCGAGCGAGTCACCGGGCCGGAAGCGAACGATCATCCAGCGCCCTTCCTGCTTCGGGTCTTCAAGGCCGCAGACCGCTTCCAGAACGCCATCGCCGGCGATGTCTTCCAGCACCAGACCGACGTGGACGTGGCCCCCGGCGACAACGCCCCGCTCGAGCGTATCCGGCCGGTACCAGAGCAGACCGCCCCTGCCCCCCACCAGCAACTCGACGTGCCCGTCGCCGTCCACGTCGCCGGCGGCAAGGGCTCCCAGCTGTTGCACCGGCGGATCGCCATCCAGCACCAGCACTTCCCATGAGTTTCTCAACGGCATGTTGGCCCCCCGGTTCCCTGCATCATTTCTTGCAACCCGGCCCAGGCCTTCAGCGCCGTTCCACCGGGCTTGGCAAAACTTCAGGCGTGATGCGGCTCGCGGCAATGGTCCTCGCCAGCGTGCCGTAGTCATTGCACCCTGCCAGGCCGACGCTGAAGTGAGCCGGAACCTGTGTCAGGGACTTCTTCAGTCCACTGCGGCCAAAACCGAATACGGTCATGTTGCCTTCCATCGGCCAGTAGGAATCTGCGTCACCATCCGGCTCATGACGCAGCAACCAGAGCGCGTGACGATTGCCTTCGGCGCCGAAGGCAATCCAGCCAGGCTCGGGCAGGCGCTCCAGCTCCCAACGCTCCGACGCGGCCATGCGCCGCCCGTCAGAGAGCAGCATGAAGTCCCCCTGCTCATCCAGACAGCCACCAGGCGTGCCTTCATACAGCAGCCAGTAGGGCCTTGCCGCCCTGAGCACCGTCAGATGGGCGCAGTCGGGTTCAATCCGCCATTCACATGCCCACCTGCCGTCATTTGAGCGCGAGCGAATCGTGACGCGCAGCGGCCCGGCGCTGACAACTTCGCTGCTGCAACTCTCGCGCCCGGGGTGAAAGTAACTTTCCGGATGAACCAGATTCGGGATGCCGCGATAATTGCCGTCTGACCCGCCCCAGGGGTGGTAACTGATCCAGTCCGCGCCATCTTCATCCAGCAGGCCGGCGAATCCACCGCCATGCAGATGGTAGAGCCAGACGCAGCCCGGCGTCTCAACGCGCAGGGCGGCGAAACCTTCGTGCTCCAGCCCCGCTGTCAGGGATACCGGCCCGGAGGCATGGGTTCGCCCGCCGTCGCCCTTGTCCCGCTCGTCGAAATACAACTGGTAGTGACGGCTTGATCCCGCCGGCGTACACCCGCTGAGGTGAAACAGGAACTGATCCCCGTCGGACTGCAGACAGACGTCCGGGTCCAGCGTTTTGCCACCGGAGTCAACCTCGATCAGGACCGGGTCGAACACCGGGACGGGCAGTTTCAGCGCTGCCGCGCGTTCGCCCTGGCCATGGGGGCCACCCACCACTGCAATCCGGCAGCGCAATGGTCGCGTGTCATCCAGCCAGCGGGTCATGCGCCGTCGCCCGTCGCATGCCAGGGCTGCAGTTCCAGTTCCTCCGCAAGGTGACAGGCCACGCTCGTTCCCGGGTCGGCAGCAAGCGGCCTCAGGGGCGGAATCTCCGTCCGGCAACGGTCGACGGCATATTTGCAACGGGTATGAAAGACACAGCCGGAGGGCGGATTCACCGGACTCGGAATATCGCCCTCCAGAATACGGCGGCGGCGATGGCCGCCGGCGACCCGCCGCGGGATGGCGTAAAGCAGGGCTTCGGTATAGGGGTGCACAGGTCGGGCGAAGATCTTGTCGCGTGAGGCGCTTTCCATGATCTTGCCCAGGTACATCACCATGATGCGACTGCTGATGTACTCCACGACCCCCAGGTCATGGGCGATGAAGATGTAGGTCAGTCCCAGGTCCTGCTGCAGGTCCGACAGCAAATTGAGCACCTGGGCCTGAACCGAGACATCCAGCGCGGATACCGGTTCGTCACAAATCACCAGGCGCGGCTCCAGACTCAGGGCCCGCGCCACGCCAACCCGCTGCCGCTGCCCGCCGGACAGCTGGTGCGGATAGCGGTTGATCATCTCTTCCCCCAGGCCGACCTGGGCCAGCAATTGCTCCACCCGTTCGGCGCGCGAGCGGCGGTTGCCGATGTTGTGGATTTCCAGGGGCTCGGCCACGATTTCGCCGATGCGCATACGCGCGTTCAGCGAAGAATTCGGGTCCTGAAAGAGCATCTGGATATCGCGGCGGACGGGACGCAGTTCACGTTTGTCCAGTTGCGCGATGTCCACAACTCCCTCATCGCGGTTGAAGTGAATGCTGCCGGCGGTCGGGTCATACAGGCGCACGATGCAACGACCGGTGGTCGTTTTGCCGGAACCGCTCTCACCAACCAGTCCGACGGTTTCACCGCGCATGACGCTGAAGGACACGTCATCGACCGCCTTGACGTGCCCAACGACGCGTTTCATCAGGCCGCGGCGGATCGGGAAGTACTGCTTCAGGCCTTCCACCTCCAGCAAAATGCGCCTGTCCATGCGGCTACTCCGCATCCTCATAGAGCCAGCAGGCAGCACTGGTCGTCTCATCAATTTGGAAAACCGGCGGCTCCTGCGCCAGACAGTGTTCCATCACGTGGGGGCAGCGGGGCGCGAAGGAGCATCCCGTCGGGCGCTCGTGCGGGCCGGGCACCGAGCCGGCGATGGATGAAAGACGTTCACGCCGGCCGATCTGCGGCAGTGATTGCAACAGTCCCTGCGTGTAGGGGTGCTTCGGCGCTTCGAAGATGCTGTCGACCGCCGCTGCCTCAACCACCCTGCCCAGATACATCACGATGACCTGGTCGGCGACCTCGCCAATGACATTCAGGTCATGGGTGATCATGATGAGCGCCATGTCGCGTTCCTGCTGGATCTGGCTGATCAAATCCAGAATCTGCGCTTCGATGGTGACGTCCAGCGCTGTGGTGGGCTCGTCGGCGATAAGCAGTTGCGGGTTGCAGCTCAGCGCCATGGCAATCATCGCGCGCTGGCGCATACCGCCGGAATACTGATGCTGGTACTGATCGACCCTTTGTTCTGCCTCCGGAATCCCGACCAGACTGAGCATGTCCACGGCGCGTGCCCGCGCCTCGTCCACACCGACCTGCTGATGCAGCCGGATCGCTTCCATTATCTGATGGCCGATGGAATAGACCGGATTGAGTGAAGTCATCGGTTCCTGGAAAATCATGGCGATCTCGTTTCCGCGTATGGAACGAATTTCTGCGCCATGGGGGTCGAGTTGCGTCAGATCCAGGTGCCGGCTTCCCGCAGGATGCCAGATGATTTCCCCGCCGGTGATGCGCGCCGTATCCAGGGGCAGCAGCCGCATGATGGAGCGCGCGGTAACGCTCTTGCCACAGCCGCTCTCTCCCACAATGCCGAGAGTCTCGCCGCGACGCAGCCTGAAGCTGACGCCATCTACAGCCCGGATCACGCCCTGCTCAAGGTAAAACCAGGTCTTCAGGTCCCTTACGTCCAGCAGGATTCCCGGATCCACGTCACTCTCCACGTCAGCGAGCGAAAGGGTCGGCCATGTCGCGCAGGCCGTCACCAAGGAAATTGTAGGCAATCACGGTGACCAGAATGAAGATGCCGGGGAACAGGGTCCAGGGATACAGCACGATATTCTGGATGCGTATGGCGTCGTTGAGCAGCAACCCCCAACTCACCATCGGCGGTCGCACGCCGATGCCCAGAAAGCTGAGCGCGCTCTCTCCCAGAATGGTCACCGGAATCGCCAGGGTGGCCGTGACAATGATGTGACTGGCCATGTTGGGGATCATGTGGCGCCGCACGATGCGGGCGGTCGATGAGCCGGTGGCTTCAGCCGCGTGGACAAAGTCGCGTTCCTTCAGGGACAGGACCATACCGCGGACTTCCCTGGCCAGTCCGGTCCAGTTGATGAAGGCCAGCACGACCACGATGCCGGCGTAGACCCACTCCGGCGGCCACTGCGGCGGAATGGCAGCCGCCAGCGCCATCCATAGCGGCAACTGCGGAAAGGAGCGGATGGCCTCAATGGCGCGCTGCATCACATGGTCGAAGGCGCCGCCGTAATAGCCGGACAGGGTGCCCAGCACTGACCCCAGCACAATGGTGATCAGTACGCCGAAAATACCCACCGACAACGACACCTGACCGCCGAAGATGATGCGCGAGAGCAAATCGCGTCCCCGTTGGTCGGAACCCAACACATGCAGGCGCTCGCTGTAGCCTCGCGGCCCGAAGAGGTGGACGTCACCCTTGATGAACCCCAGTGCCGTCCATGATTCACCTCGTATGAAAAAATCTATGGGGATGCGCTGGCTGCGATCTTCCTCGTATTCCAGCTGGAATGTCCCGGGGTCGCGCTGGCCGCGCAGGGGATAAAAGAAGGGCTGCAGGTGAAACACGCCCGTTTCCGGATCAACAAATCTAACGACGACCGGTGGTGAAAAAGTCAGCTTTGAATCGGCGTCGCGGGCGGAATAGGGAGCGAAGAAGCCGGCAAACAGGGTCATCAGGTACACCAGCGCGAGCAGCACGGCGCACCAGGTCGCCATGCGATTGCGCAGAAACTTGCGCAGCATCAATTCCCGGACGGAGAGCAAGCGGTACTCGTCTTCCGTAATCGCGCGTCGTGAGGTGCCGAAGCGCAACAGGTTCCAGCGGGAAGCCTTGTCTTTTGTGTCTGCGGTCAGACTACTCAATCTGGATCCTCGGGTCACTTATGGCCAGCAACAGATCCGCCAGGAAATTCCCGATTAACAGGGTGACGGCCAGCAGCATCAGGACGGTGCCTGCCAGAAACATGTCCTGGCGCTGCAACGCCCGTATAAAGGGTGGGCCCAGCGTGGGCAGATCAAGGACAATGGAAATGATTACCGTGCCGCTAAACAGCGCCGGCAGTTGCAGGCCCAGACGGCTGATCAGGGGATTGATCGCGATGCGGGCCGCGTGCTTGTAGATCACGACCATCTCCCGCAGCCCCTTGGCGCGGGCTGCCTCGATGTATTGCTGGTCCATCACGTCCAGCAAATTGGCGCGCATCAGGCGGAAGGTGCCGGCCATGCCTCCAAGGCCAAGGATGAGGAAAGGCACGGGCAGATGCGCCAGAAAGTCGAGGAAGCGTTCCCAGCTCCAGGGCGCATTCTTGTATTCCATCGAGAACAGGCCGCCGGCATAGTCCGTCTTGAAGACGAACACCGCCAGAAACAAATAGATGACGGCAACCAGAAAATCCGGTACGGAAATGCCAATAAATGACAGCGTGGACAACACATAGTCCGAACGGGAATTCTTGCGTGTGGCGGCGTAAATGCCGAAAGGTATGGCCAGACTCCAGGAGAGGAACAGCGATGCGAATCCGAGAAACAGGGTCAGGCCCAGACGCCGGTTGATGATATCAGCGACTTCAGCGTTGCTGTGTTGTATGGAAAAGCCGAAGTCTCCCTGCGGGAAGCCATCGATCCACTTGATGTATTGCACCAGCACGGGTTCGTCAAAACCATAAATGCGTCTCAACCTTTCGATCGTCTCGGGCGGCAGGGGCTGCCCCGAGGCTGCCTCCTGCTGTCGTACCCAATTGGAGACGATGTCACCTGGCGGCAGTTGAATCACCAGAAAACTGACCAGGGTGACCAGAAAAAAGGTGATGACCGCGGAAATGAGCCGTCTAACGATATAAGTGGCCATTTTGTCCCAGTCGGTTGCGGTCGCCGGTACCGGAATACCGGCGACCGCCAGTTACACTTGCCGGGTCAATTCAGGTCAGGGACCTTCACCCGGAGCGTACTTCTCAAAGAGCAGCATGGGCTGCCACGGCGGCATGTCGTTGACCTGGCCGTTGCGCGACATGACGTCCGGCGTGTTGCCCAGGCGCCCGCTCTTGATGAAGGGCCGACGCCAGAAGCCGGTCGCCACCACCCACACGTTGTCGGCATGCAGGCGCGAGATCTCCCGGCCGATGTCGCCGCGTTCCGCCGGCACGACACCCAATGCCTGCTGATAGAGATCGTTCATCTGCAGGAAGTCGTCATCGACGGGATCTTCCTGCCAGTTCGGATGCCACCAGGGCGTACCCTCACGCACCGAGGCAACACCCGGCCCTTCTGCGCTGAAGGGGTCGCTACCGCCGTCACGGTCCCAGGTGTGGATCTCAAAGTCACCGGCCACGTAACGCTCACGTACCAGCGACTGGTCGTCCGCATCCATCAGGGCGTTGATACCCACGTTGGTCATGTATTCCGTGACCAGTTCGACGATGGGTGTGTAAAGATCGTGCACGCCCACCTCGATGACGATCTGCAAGGCTTCGCCACCCGGCGCTTCGCGCAGACCGTCGCCGTCAACGTCGACGTATCCGGCCTCCTCCAGCAGGGCGGCCGCCCCCTCCGGGTCGAAGCCTGACCAGAGCATGGCGTCATCGGCATCGAAGAAGCCGGATTCAGGGGCAAACACCGACCCGGCCGGGTTGAAGAGCCCGGCGTAGTAGAGATCGCCGATTTCCTGACGATTGATCGCCATGGAGAAGGCGCGCCTGAAGTTGGCATCGCGGAAAGCGGCCTTCTTGACGGGGTCTTCAATGTCCAGGTTGAAGTAGAAAGCGACGCCATCGAAGTCCGCGAAGGTCAGGCTGATGTCGCGACCTTCCTGAATGGCTTCGGTGAAGAGTTGAATGTGCTGCACGCCGACCCACATCGCGTCCAGATCGAACTGGCCGGTGACGTTGCCCAGCGCTACGGCCTGGCGGTCTTCGACCAGCTCAACACTGGCGTAGTCCATGTAGGGCAACTGCTGCCCGTCCGGATCGACCTTCCAGTAGTAGGGGTTGCGTTTCAGCTTGTAGATCTCCCCTGGAATGAACTCGTCCAGCATCCATGCCTGCAGCGTCACCCGTCCGCGCCCGTTCTGCAGCAGGTTTTCACTGTTGAAGATCTCGTAGGTAGCCTCGGCGTTGTAGGCGGGATGGAACTGCTCCAGATGGTGACGCGGCCAGGCGAACTCGCGCATGGTCGCCAGACCCTCGGCAAAGGCCGGGAAGGGCGACGGGTAGGTGAAGCGCAACGTCAGGTCGTCCAGCACTTCCATCGCCGGCAACTCACCGCCCTGGGTGATTGGCCCGGGCCCGGAAACGCCGGTGACATTTTCATCCTGCACGGCATCGTTCCAGAAGAATTCGACGTCCGACGTTGTCAACGGGGTGCCATCGGACCACTTGACGCCCGAGCGCAACTGCACCGTCCAGACGGTGAAGTCATCGCTGGATTCCCAGCTTTCCGCCAGATTGGCGCGAATGGGCCCGTCGCCGGTGACGGGCAAGTGCCACATCGTCAACGGTTCACGGGTGAAGTTGTGTGTGAGGTAGGTGCCAAGATTGGCCGAACCGCGCCTCAGGGTACCGCCATAGTGCCCGATTTCCTCCAGCGGTTGCAGGACCAGCGGGTTGTCGGGCAAGCGCTCTTCCAGCGGCGGCAACTCACCGGCGGCAACCTGCTCCGCCAGCAGCGGCGCCTCGCTGTACATCATGTCCTGCGCCGACAGTCCACTGAACGCAAACGTCAACAGAAGCACAAGCAACAGCGTTGGTCTCAAACTCCTTGCATGTAACATGTCACGTTTCCTTTCAACACATTTGGCCAACCATGCATGTGAGTCATGCATTCGTGATTCGAAATGTTTGATTTTTCGCCTCCTTTGACCTTCGTGTCGTCATTTGTCATGCCCGGCCTGCCAACAGACTTTTGCTTCTGAATTCCGCATGTATTGCTGATCGATCTCCCTCATTCGCTGCACCTTCGGCCCGGAAGGACTCTGTTCGTCAAAGCCGGATTTCAGCCAGATATCAACAATTGCCTTTCCCAGTTCCGGCCCAATGACCCGCGCGCCCATGGTCAGAATCTGCGCGTCATTGCTCTTGCGGGCGCGTTCGGCGGAATAGGTGTCGTGACACAGCGCCGCGCGAACGCCGGGCACCTTGTTGGCCGTGATTGACATGCCGATGCCCGTGCCGCAGACGAGGATGCCGCGTTCGCAATGTCCATCGGCCACGGCCCTGGCAACGCGCTCGGCAACGTCCGGGTAATACTCCTCCCGCTCGCTCGCCGACGCGCTGAGATCTTCAAGGGCAATGCCCCCCTGCGCCTGCAGGAAACCCCTGAGCACCTCCAGCAGCGGCGCGCCGGCATCGTCACTTCCGATGGCGATCTGCATCAGTCCCTCCCTGCAGCAGCAAACCCAATGGTCGTTCCAGCCTGGCGCACAGGTCCCGCAGGAAGCGCGCGCCTTCAATCTCCGAAGGTGCGCCCGGGCCATCTGCCAGCGCCAGTACCAGCGTCGCGACGGGACGCGCAGCCGCCGAACCCGTCTCGTCAGGCAACAGGCGTTGCTCGATCACGCCAACCCCCAGGCTGGCAACGGCGGGCGGGACGACGCGGGGACTGACATGATGAATGCCAAATGCACCCAAATCACAGATGCGGATGCTCGCCCCTGACCGCTCCCTGGCCGCCAGACCCCGGCCCTGCGCCCGTCGGACAAGATCGTCGTAACGCTGCAGAAAGGCCGGCATGTCGAGGTCTTCAACATCCTCCAGCACCGCCAGAATTTCATCATCGTGCCCGGGAATGACCACTCCCGCCCGGGCTGACTCAAGCCGTTCATGGCGACCGCCGCGCAGCGTGGCCTTCAATGCAGGATGTTCACGCAGCGCCAGCACGCATGCCCGCAGCAGCAGGGTGAAGTGTGACGGCGCGCCCGCAGCAACGGGCCACATCCGTCGCAGTTCAAGCAGCGCCGTCATGTCCACCAGAACTTCCAGCCTGACAGACGATGCCGCCATGGTCTGTTGGCCTGCCTGGCGCAGGTCGTCAGCCTGTACCCGACCCCGCGGGCCGCTGCCCGTCAGACCGGCCAGATCTATCTTTCGGATGCGCGCCTGATGCCGCGCCGCAGGTGTGGCCCGGACGCGCCTGGAGACAGGGGTTGTGTTCAGACCAACTTCAGCCCGTTCCCTCTCATGACTGACGGCATTCTGTGCCGGCGCAGGAGCAACGGGTAACCGGGCAGCATTGCCTTCCCTGGCTTCCGGCCAGTCAGGCAGTTCCTGCCCCTTCTCATCTTCCCGCAGCACCCAGGCGACCACCGTCGCCGCGGGCACAACGGTGTCTGCCGCAAAGCGTTGCGGGCCCATCCATCCATCCGCCGGGGCCTCAATCTCCATGTTGACCTTGTCGGTCTCCACCTCACAGACGGGGTCGCCGGCCAGCACTGCCTCGCCTTCAGCCACCAGCCAGCGCAAGAGACGCGACTCTTCGTTCGCCGGGCCAAACCTGGGCAACCACACAGGCAGAGGCATATCTACTCCCGCAGCAAGGCCAGGTTGCGGGCTTCCCGGACGATGTCGCCAGTGTCCGGAATGGCCGCAGCCTCCAGCACCTGGCTTTGAGGCATGGGCACGTCCCTGCCGCCCAGGCGACGGGGCGGCGCATCCAGATAGTCAAAGGCGTCGCTGGCCACCACGCGGGCCACAACCTCGCCACCGAAGCCACCCGTTTTAACCGCTTCGTGGACAACCAGCAGTCGCCCGGTTTTTATGACTGAGTCAACAATTGGGCCGTCATCCAGAGGTCGCAAGGTGCGCGGGTCGATGACTTCAACCTCTATCCCTTCGCCGGCCAGAATGTCCGCTGCTTCCAGCGCCAGTCTGACCATCATGGAAGTGGCAACCAGCGTCAGGTCCCTGCCTTCGCGCAATACGCTCGACACGCCCAGCGGCTCGCGGAAAGAAGCTTCCGGTACCGGGCCACGTGTGTTGTAAAGCAGCTTGTGTTCACAGAAAACCACGGGGTTGTCGTCATCAATGGCAGCGAGCAGCAAGCCCTTGGCGTCGCGGGCGCAGGAAGGCATGACCACCTTCAGGCCGGGCACGTGAACAAACCAGTTTTCATAGCTGCCACTGTGCTGCGCGGCGGCGCCCGTGCCGGCGCCACCGGGCAAACGCATGACCAGCGGCACGCACACCTGTCCGGCGAACATGCTGCGCATGCGCGCCGCCTGCAAAACCAGCTGTTCCATGCCGAGGGTCATGAAATCGCTGAACTGCATGTCCCCCACCGGCCGCAAGCCGCTGATCGCTGCACCGACGCAGGCGCCGGTAATGCCGGCCTCGGAAACGGGAGTGTCGATGACGCGTTTGTCGCCGAAACGCTCCAGCAGCCCCGCCGTGACTCCGAAGGCGCCGCCGTAGACCCCGATGTCCTCGCCGATGAGGATGACGTCCGGATCGGCTTCCATCGCCTGAGCAAGGGCCTCGTTCAGTGCCTCACGGTAGCTGAGTTCACGCATAGACATGATCCAGAAGCCTTGCAGGGTCCGGCTCCGCGCCGGCTTCGGCGGCTGCCACTGCCGCCTCCACGCGAACTGCTGTCTCGTCCTGCAGCGAGGTCAACCCTTCTTCAGTTATAAAACCCGCGTCAACCAGGGTGGCTGCAAATCGACTCAGCGGGTCGTGGTCCGGTTGCTGCCAGCGACGCACCTCCTCGCGGCTGCGATAGGCCTGACGGTCGCTGCGGGAGTGCCCCTTGATGCGGTATGTCAACGCTTCGATTAGCGTTGGCCCGGCGCCGGCGCGTGCCCTCTCAACTGCCGTGTGGACAGCGCTGTAGACTTCACAAAAGTCATTGCCATCGACGCCTTGACCGGGAATGCCGTAGGCCACTGCGCGTGTACTGATGGCTTCAACATTGATGGCAGCGGCCACCGGAGTCGACATGGCGTAGCGATTGTTCTCACACACGAAGACGAGCGGCAAACGCCAGATGGAAGCCATGTTCAGCGCTTCATGAAAGGCGCCCTCGTTGACGGCGCCATCGCCAAAAAACACCAGGCAAACGGCATCCTCGCCCCGCAACTGGATGGCCAGTCCGACTCCCACGGACAGCGGCAAACCGCCTGCCACAATGCCATTGCCACCGAGGAAACCCGAGCGTGGGTCTGCCATGTGCATCGTGCCGCCAAAGCCACCGCAAAACCCGTTGGCCTTGCCCAGAATGTCCGCCAGAACGCGCGCGGGGTCGTCCGTCCAGGCGAGGGCATGACCATGGCCGCGGTGGTGACTGAAGAAGCGGTCGCCCTGCCGCAGCGCCTTCAGCGCGCCGACGTTGGTCGCCTCCTGCCCGATGGACAGGTGCAGCGTGCCGCGCGTCCGGCCCATCAGGAAAAGCTGGTCGACCTGCTCTTCAAACCTGCGTATGAGCATCATGCGCCGCAGGGAGTCCTTCAGCCCCGCGGCCCCCAGATGTTCAAGCGCGTAATGAAGGGACTGCAATTCCAGAGTTTCGCTTTGCATTTTCAAAGGACTTTGTATACATTAGGAACCGGACTGTACCCCATGGTACACAGCTTGTCAAAAAATGTATATGCGATTGTCTTGCAGTCTGTGATGTTTTTCGCTAGCCTCCGCCATGTTGTCAATTCTGTATGCCGGTGATTTGGACGTGAACGCCAGCTTATGATCCTGGAACGAGAATCAGTACGCCCGCTTTATCTGCAACTGGAAGCCATGCTGCGCGACCACATTGGTTCGGGCAACCTGCAGGCAGGTGACCGCCTGCCGCCGGAAAACTCCCTGGCAGAACAGCATGGAATCAGCCGCATGACAGTGCGCAGGGCGATCAACGCCCTTGCCGAAGAAGGCATTCTTGTGCGGCGGCCTGGCAAGGGAACTTTCGTATCCGGCGGCAAGGTTCCCTTCCTGGCCAGCACCCTGTCAAGTTTCAGCGGAGTCATGCGCGGCCTTGGGCTGGCCGTCTCATCGCGCGTCATTGCCCTGAACATGGCGACGCCTCCCGCACAGGTCGTCCGGGAACTGCGCCTGCCCCCGGCCGCTCAGGCAGTTTTCCTGCAAAGGGTCCGTTACATCAACGGCGAGGCGATTGCCATCATGTCCTCCTGGATGCCGGCGAATTGCCATGCCGCGCTGCAGCAGGCCGATCTGACCAGTGAGCCCATATCCCAGGTGATGGAACGGGCAGTCGGCGTATCGATTGTGCGCGCCGATGACTGGCTTGAGGCGACCCTCGCCAGGGATGCGGAAGCGGAGCTGCTGTCAGTCCGTCCGGGTGCGCCGGTTTTCCTCGGGCGCGGTGTGTTGTATGACGCCAACGGCGTGCCGGTGCGTTCCAGCAAGGTGATTTACCGCGGCGACCGTGTCCGCATCAGCTTCTCGGCCCAACGCGGCGCGGAGACCGAAATACGCCTCTCCCTGAATGGCAGTTCGGAAGAAAGTCAGTGGCTGGCCCTCAGCTTCGACCTGGCGGAATGATTCCCGGCCCATGCGTCTGAAGGGAAAACGCGCCCTGGTGACTGGTTTCGGTCAGGGTCTGGGCCAACACATGGCCCACGCCCTGGCGCGCGAAGGCTGTGAGGTCATCGGCTTTGAGATCCGACCTGACCTGCTGCAATCCACCACAGAGGCATTGTGCAGCAGTGGCTACCGGGCGCGGGGTCTTCCGGTTGATGTGCGCGACCATGAGGCAGTGCACGCCGCCGTCCGGCAGGTCTACAATGAATGTGGCCCGGTTGACGTCCTGGTCAACAACGCCGGCAAGGGGCAGCGTGAACCATTCACCCAACTTACCCGGGAGGTGTGGGATTACATGCTGGCCGTGAATCTCACCAGTACCTTTAACCTGTGCCATGCCCTTGTGCCACGGATGCTGGAACGCGGCGAGCCAGGGCGCATCATCAACATCGCTTCTCTCGCGGCCACTTCCGGCGGACGGGTTCTGGGCAAGAGCGCCTATGCCGCTGCCAAGGGCGGCGTTATCGCGCTCACAAAGTCACTGGCGATTGAGCTGGCCCCCCACGCCATTACTGTCAACTGCATCTCGCCAGGCGTTCACAACACGCCCCGTCGTGCCTACGATTCGCCGCAAGAGCAGCAGCTCATTATGGACAACATTCCCATGAAGACCCTGGGGGACCCTGCCGATCTGGCGGAAACGGTGGTCTTTCTCTGCCTGCCGACGTCGCGCTACATCACCGGTGTCATCCTGCCGCAGGATGGCGGTCATTCCATCTGAAGGGCGATCATGAATCTTGCCGAATGCCGGGTAATCGAGCTCTCACACCCGCTGTTTCCCGGCGAGGAAGAATACCCCTATGAAGTGGAAAACGGCGCCGTTGAGGAGCTGATACCCCACTATCGCGGCAAGGTGCCGCCAGACCAGTGGTACATCCTTAGCAAACTCCAGCTCTGGAGCCATACCGGCACGCACATGGAAGCGCCCTGGCATTACATTCGCGATGGCGGCGACATCGCCGGCATCCCCCTTGAAAGGACAGTGGGCGCATGCGCCTGCGTCGATATGCGTGGCAAGGCCGTCGGCGAGCCAATCAGCCGGGAAGACCTGCAACGGCGGGGCGCGCATATCAGGAAGGGCGATATCGTCTTCATCAATACCGGTTACGGACATCTGTACCGCACGGAACGTTCACACGATCGACCCTGGTTTGAAGCGGAGGCCATACGCTGGCTGGCCGAGGACATGCAAATCGCCTGCCTGGGCGTGGACTGCTCGGGGACCGAGGACCGCAGCCAGGCGGGACAACCGAACCACAAAATACTCTTTGATCGCGGTATCCCGCTGATCGAGCACCTCGCCAACATGGACAGCATCACCAGCGAGCGCATCTTCGTCGTGGCCGTCCCGCTGCGCCTGCATCGCAGCGATGCCTCGCCACTGTCCGTGATCGCCTTTGAGCCCCGCAGCTGAAACGATGTACGCCGTCATCGATCTCGGCGGGACCAGCACCAGCATCGTCACCTGTGAATCAACCCGGGCGCCGGAGTTTACAACTGTCAGCGCCTTTCCCACCGACCAAAACTATGCCCGGCAACTGGAGCAGATGCTGGATTCCCTGCTCGGGATCCGTCCCCGTCCCGCAGCCATTGCGCTGGCCATTGGCGTGCAGTTGACGCCGGATGGCCTGGCCGTCGATGAAAGCTGGACGATGCCGGACTACAGCGGACGCCCCATCGTCACCGAAATCGCCACGGCCACCGGGCTTCCGGTGCGCGCCGCCAACGACAATGTTTGCGGCGTACTGGCCGAATCGTTGCTGGGCGTGCTCAAACCCTGGCGTCGCACTGCCTATCTGACCGTCTCAACCGGTACCGGCGCCGGCATATATCTTGACGCCGGCGTGCGATCAGTCGCCTGGCTGGCCCAGGTGGGCCACCACATCGTCAACATGCATGGTCCGGAGTGTTCCTGCGGACAGCGAGGTTGCGTACAGACCGTCACCGGCGGCCAGCAGTTTCTGCGGCGTTTCGGAATGCCGGCCAGCGAGATCCGGGATGAGGCCGTCTGGCGTGAAGTCACGGAGACGCTTGCCGTCGCCATTGTCAACCTCGTCCGCATCACGCGCGTGGAAGCGCTCTGCGTCAGTGGCGGCATTGGCTACAACAACGCCTGGATTCGCGCCAACCTGGCCGACCGGGTCCGCAAACTGGGCCCCGCCCTCAGGGTACGGGTGTTGTTCTCCCGTTTCGGCGAACAGGCTCCCGTGACCGGCGCGGCCCTGTTATTCACCGATCAGGACATCAGTATCCTGCACTAGTCATCCCCCTCCATGGGCGCCAGCCAGAACATTTCACCGGGTTCCTGCACGATGGTCGCCGCCCCGAGCGTTTCGATTGCCTTGGCCAGGCCTTCTTCCGGCGACATCAACGCATCTTCGTGTTCAATGGAGATGACGTAGTCGTAGTCCATCATGCGCAAGGCGCTGACGATGTCCCTCCACGCCTTGAGGTCATGGCCATAGCCGATTGAGCGGAAGGTCCAGGATCGTTCGGGAATCAATTCATAACTCTGGATATCGTTGCAACCGTTGAACTGGACGTTCATCATGTCCACCATGACGTCCTTGCCATGCACGTGGAAGATGGCGTCGCCCAGGCGTCGGATGGCCGCTACCGGGTCCGCGCCGTTCCACCACAGGTGACTGGGATCGAAGTTGCAGCCCAGCGTCGGCCCGGCCGCTTCCCGCAGACGCAGCATGCTGTGTACGTTGTAAACCAGCATGCCGGGGTGCATTTCCAGGGCGAAGCGCACGCCATGATCGGCGACGAATTTCATCGCCTCACTCCAGAAGGGAATCGCGACCTCATTCCACTGGTAATCCAGCATCTCCAGAAAATGCGGTGGCCAGGGGCAGGTGACCCAGTTGGGTCGCATGTCTCCCTGCGCGCCGGCCGGCAAACCGGAAAACCCGTTGACGACCGGCACGCCCAGCAACTGCGCCAGCTTCACGGCATTGTGGATCTCCTGTCTCGATCTTTCGGCAATGTCGCGATCCGGGTGAATCGGGTTGTTGTGCACGCTGATCGCGCTCAACATCAGACCGCGTTCCTCAATCGCTCCCAGCCACTCCGAACGTCGTTCCGCGCTCTCCAGCAACTCCGCTACTGGACAATGTTCGCTGCCGGGATAGCCTCCCACGCCAATCTCGACCGCCGCGACTCCGGCCGCCTGCGCCCTGTCCAGCGCTTCTTCAAAGGAATAGTTGGCCCACAGCGCCGTAAACACGCCAATCTTCATCGCTCACCTCCCCGATTTGCCATGTATGCATTGCGACTATACAATACCGGACAATTCTTGCCCTGTTGTCATCCTGTGGCAAGTCGCCCCGACAGATTTCAGGAGCATCTTCTCCATGATCAAGACCCCGATCGGATTGCAACTGTATACCATCGGTGAAGAGACACGGCGCGATTTTCACGGCACCATCCGTCGCGTGGGGGCCATGGGCTATGACGGCGTGGAGTTCGCCGGTTATTTTGGTTCTTCCGCCAGCGACCTGAAACAGACCCTGGCAGAGAGTGGCCTGCGCGCTGCCGGCACCCACTTGCCCGTCCCGGTGTTGCGCTCCGACCTTGCGGCGCAGATCGAATACAGCCTGGCCATCGACTGCCCCACCATTCTCTGCCCCACCTTCCGCGTTGAGGAACGCAGCGTTGCCTTTTTTGAGCGCATGGCCGCTTTTTTCAATGAAACGGCGCAGGTCTGCAAGGATGCCGGTCTGGATTTCGCCTACCACATTCATGGCCATGAGTTTATCGATCTGGATGGCCGTAGCGGGATGGACATCCTGTTTGACGCCACAGACCCTTCCCTGGTCAGCTTTGAACTGGATACCTACTGGGTCGAGAAGGCCGGCGTTGACGCCCTGACCCTGTTTCGTGAACACGCACAACGCTGCACCTTTATCCATTTCAAGGATGCCATCGACCGGGTGGACTGGCACGACACAGAGATCGGCGCCGGCATCATTGACGTCGCCGGTATCCTCGCTGCAGCCAGTGACTCGGCAGTGCAGTGGTACGTCGTGGAGCAGGAAGCCTTCACCGTGCCACCCATGGAAAGTATCGCTATCAGTCTCGCCAATTTGCGACGTCTGTGCCGTGAAAGGAATGTGTGATGGGCAACATAGCCAAAAGCTTTCGGCGGGAAACAATCTGGCGCGGGGAACCGAGTGAACGCACCCTGTGTGTCGTCGGGGACGTGGATGGTGACGGAACGCCGGAAATCGTTCTGGCCAGCCGCAGACCGGTACCCGAGCTCTACTATCTCAGGCGTGACGCCAGTGGCAGCTGGCAGCGCCACGACATGAATTTCGATTGTGGCCAGCTGGAGGCCGGTGGTTTCCTCGCCGACATCAACCGGAACGGACGGCTGGACTTTGTGGCCGGCAGCGATGCCACCGGAGACCGCATTTTCTGGTTTGAAAACCCGGGTGAAGTGGGCGCCCTGTGGCCCCTGCATGAAATCGTGCAGATGCCCGCCAACCAGTCCCATGACCAGTTCGTCGCGGACCTGGACGGAGACGGTCGCCTGGAAGTCTACTTCTGGAACCAGCGTTCACAGTCGCTGTTTGTCGTGCCCGTGCCGGATGACCCGACCATTTCACCCTGGCCGGGTGTACACACGGTGGTTTCCAACGTGCGTCAGGAAGGCTTTGCCCTGGCGGACGTCGATGGCGACGGGCGGCTGGAACTCATCGCCGGTCAATCATGGTTCCGGCCACCAGACCATGTTCACGGAGAATGGCAACGTCACGTGATCGCGGAAGATTTCGTCTCGCCGCGGGTGGCGGCCGCCGACTTCAGCGGCGATGGCAAAACCGAGGTTGTCCTCGCCGAGGGCGATGCCAGCTATCTGACCGAGCGCTACTACGGTCGCGTCGCCCGTTGCTGGTTTGACAGCGACCCGACCGTCCCCTGGAACGTCGAGATCATGCATGAACAACTGGCTGACCCGCATTCGCTGGTCGTCGCCGATTTCAGTGGCAATGGCCGACCGGACCTGTTCGTGGGCGAACTGGGTGATCCCAACGCCAGGGACCGCCACCCTCCTTCCCAGCGCGTTTACTTCAACGAAGGCGGCACGTTGGTCGAGAGCGTCATTGAAACCGGCATTGGAACGCACGAATCCAAATTGATTGTGCTGGATGGCCGTAACGGCGTGGTCTGCAAGTCCTATCGCAACGTCCGGGGGGAGATTCCGCGCACGCCGGATGTGGACAGCATCCATATCTGGTTTCCCGAAGATTAGGAGCATGGGTTCGTTCGGCCTGGCTTGCACCCTGGCCGAATAACCGGTGTCCCTTGCATTGACTCCGGCCGCTGCAATGCGTCGCTGAAATGTCGTGATGACCGGGCCTCTCGCCCAGGAAACTGCCGGCATCAAATCCAGACAGTTATGCTGTCCTGTGCGTTATGCTTTGGTGGACGCTTGCTGCAGGCCCAACGCTTATGAGCGGAAACGCGCCGACACACCCCCTCGAATTCGACTCGCTGGAGCCACAGGAACAGTTGCGCCGCTCGCGTGAATTCCTGCTGCGCATGAAGAGCCGTCGAACCGTCCGGGACTTTTCACCCCGACCCGTGCCCTTCGAACTGATCGAAAACGCGATCCACGTCGCGGGCAGCGCCCCGTCCGGCGCCAACCAGCAGCCCTGGACCTTTGTCGCCATCAACGACCCGGAGACCAAACGTCGTATTCGCATCGCCGCCGAAGCCGAAGAGCGCATCAGCTACGAAAGTCGCATGAGCGACGAATGGCTGGCGGCGCTGGAGCCCCTCGGCACCACCTGGCGCAAGCCTTTCCTGGAAGTCGTTCCCTGGATCATTGTGGTCTTTCGCCAGGCCTTTGGCCTCCGGATTGACCCGGAGACTGGTGAAGAGCAACGCTTCAAGCATTACTACAGCGAAGAGTCAGTCGGCATCGCGGTCGGCATGTTACTGGCCAGCCTTCATCTGGCCGGCCTGGCGACGGTGACGCACACGCCCAGCCCGATGAAGTTTCTGGCCGACCTGCTGGGCAGACCGGCCAATGAACGCGCCTTCGTCATGATACCGGTTGGCTACCCGGCCGCTGATGCGCGCGTCCCGCGCATCACGAAGAAAGCGCTTGCCGACGTCATGGTCTGCATCACGGCGGATGATGACTGACACCAGCTTGCCGCAGGGTCAGCAGACGCTGTGCGTCCGCATTCAGGCGATCTGCGGCGACGCCATCATCCAGCGTCAGGAGGCGACGGTCGCGCATTAGCCAGCGCCCGTCCACCATGACGTCGCGCACCTGCTGCCCGTTTACGCTGTAGACCAGCGCGGTGAAGGGATCGTTGCCGGCCAGCGGCGCCCAGCCCGTTCCCTGACGGTCAATCACGATCAGATCGGCCCGCCGACCTGGCGCCAGTTCGCCGATTTCGTCACCGAGACCCAGGCCCAGCGCCCCGCCACGGGTCGCCATGTCCAGCAACTCACGCGCGCTGATGGCGCCTGGCCGCTGTTCGCGATAGCTCGTCAGTTTGCCCAGAGTGCGCATTTCGGCAAACAAATCGTAGTCGTTGTTGTTGCAGACGTTGTCCGTGCCGATGGCCGTGTTGATGCCGGCCGAGCGCATGGCGACCAGGGGCGCCGCCGCCGCGCCGGCGCGCATGCAGGCGCTGGCGGCTATCACCGCCGTGAAGGGCCGACGGGACAGCGTGGGCCAGTCTTCCGTCGGGATGCAGATGCTGTGCGCGGCCAGCAGCGGCCCTTCGAGCATGCCCAATGCCTCCAGCTGTTGCACGGCGCTCATCCCATATTCGCGTCGGCAATATTGGTCTTCCTCGCCGCTGGTGGACAGATGCACGTGCAGACCTGTGCCGAAGCGGCGCGCCAGGTCTCGCTCGGCGGCCATCAACTCAGGTGAATTGTCGACGAAGAAGGCATGTGGCCCAACCCAGCCCTGCAATCGACCGGAGGGGTCATTGCGAAGCGATGCCAGAAAAGCCTCCAGCCTGACAAGCTCCTGTTCGCGCGCATCCGGGTCGCCCAACTCAACCACGCCGTAGGCCAGCGCCGCGCGCATCCCGCTGCGCTGCACGACCGGCACTATCCTGTCCATGTGGAAGTACTGGTCGGCAAAAGTCGTCGTGCCGCTACGAATCATCTCGGCACAGGCCAGCTCTACCGCCGCCGGCACCATGTCAGGCGTCATGACCAGTTCAAGGCGCCGGATCGTTTCGTACCAGCCTTCCATGGTGAAGAGCGACACGCCTTCCGCCATGCCGCGAAAGAGGGTCATGGGTGTATGGGTATGGGCGTTCACGAGGCCGGGCATGACCAGCGCCCCGGCACAGTCAATGCGCTCATCGACCTGAAGGCCAGGCGCGCGCAACTGCGGCCCCAGTGAAGCGATGCGCCCGTCTTCGATCAGCACAAAGCCGGGTTCATGGATGCGGTCCGTGCTGCCCAGAGCAAGCACCAGGGCATTTTCAAGCAGTATGGTCGTCATGAATGCTGTCTGTTCTTTGGCAGCGACCGGAAGGCGCGCTACACTCTTTCAGAAGGGTGCGCCGTTGGTTGCGACCCGGTCAAGAATTGAAGGGGAAAGATACCATGAAACTTCGTCTACTTGTGCTCTTCTCCATTTTGTTCGGACTGGTTGGGCCGGCGGCTGTGCTTGCCCATGACGACACGATGGAAGATCCCTGCCTGACGCCCATGGACGACGACGGCGAAATGATGGAGGCGCCGGACAACAGCCACATCAGTTTCGAGATCATCCTCCCGAACCCGCGCGGCGACCGTTCCTTCATTGACTCGGCTGCCGCCGGCGCTGAACGGGCGATTGCCGAACTGGGTGTCGAGGGCGTCATTATCGAGACCCAGGGCGTGCAGGAACATGACGCCGCCGTGCGCCGCGCCATCCAGGACGAGCCCGACATCGTGATCACCATCGCCGTGGACGCGGTGACGATCGAGGAAGTCGCCACCGAGTTCCCGGAGCAGAAGTTTGGCGCCCAGGAGACCTTCTTCTTCCCCGAACCGCCGGACCTGGACAACCTGGCGCTCTTCAACATCCTCACCCACGAGAACAGTTACCTGGCGGGCATCGCTGCCGGCATGTTGACGCGCACCGGCACGGTTGGCGCCGTCGGCGGCATTGACGCCCCCGGTATCAACCTGTTCATCGTCGGCTTCGAGGAAGGCGTATTGTCGGTCTGCGAGGACTGCCAGCTGGTGCGCAGCTACGTGGGCGACTTTTCGGACCCGGTGACTGCCAAGGAACAGGCGCTGACTCTCTTTGACCAGGGAGCGGACATCCTGTATCAGGTCGCCGGCCGCAGCGGCGAGGGCGTATTGCAGGCGGCTTCCGAGACCGGCAACTTTGCCATCGGCGTAGACAGCAACCAGGATGACCTCTATCCAGGCACCATCCTGGTCTCCGCCATGAAACGGGTGGACAACGCCGTCTTCACCTTTGTGGAAAGTGTCGTGAATGACACCTACGCCTCGGGGACCACCACGGTCGGCCTGGCGGAAGGTTTCGCCGGCCTGAGTTGGGACGTCGGCATCTGCTCGCGCACCTTTGACGAGCACGGCCCTGAAGACCTGGTGGAGCAGCTGGCCGATGTTCGCGCGGCCATCGCGGAAGCGCGTGAGGCAATTCTGGCCGGAGAGCTGGAAGTCACCAACGCTCTGGAAATGGTTGGCTAGCAAGCCACTGAACATTAACGGAGAGGCAGTTGCGGCTGCCTCTCCCGCTACACCGGTTTCCCCGTGAACCCGCCACTCGCAATCGACATGCGCAAGATGCGCAAGTACTTCCCCTCGTCGGATGTGCTTGCCGCGGACGACGTGGACTTTTCCGTGCGTCAGGGCGAAATACATGCGCTGGTAGGGGAAAACGGCGCCGGAAAGACCACGCTGATGAGCATCCTCTACGGTCTGGTCCATCCTGACAGCGGTGAAATACGCGTCAATGGTGATCACGCCCACATCCATCATCCCAACGATGCCATCCGCGCCGGCATCGGCATGGTGCACCAGCATTTCAAGCTCATCCCGTCTTTCACCATCGCCGAGAATGTCATGCTGGGCATCGAGCCGGGTCAACTCGGCTTTGTTGATGCCGAAGATGAATCTGAATCAGTGCGACAACTCGCGGAAGACTTCGGCCTCCCCGTGGACCCGCAGGCCGTCGTCGCCGACATTTCGGTCGGCATGCAGCAGCGCGTCGAAATCCTCAAGACCCTGCAACGCGATGCCCGCATCCTCGTGCTGGATGAACCCACGGCTGTGCTCACTCCCCAGGAAGTGCGCGAACTCTACAACGTCATTCGCCAGCTGGCCGCGGACGGGCGCACGATCGTCCTGATCACGCACAAGCTGCTGGAAGTCAAGGAAGTGGCGGACCGCGTCAGTGTGATGCGGCGCGGACGCATGGTCGCTACGGAAGATGTTGCGGACGTCACTGTGCGCGACATGGCCAATCTCATGGTCGGCCGGGAAGTCGTGTTGCGCGTCGACAAGGAAGCCGGCGTGCCCGGGGACCCCGTGCTGGAGGTTGAGAACCTGCTGGTTGCGGGCGCGGGCGGCATACCGGCGGTCTTCGGCATCAGTCTGGAGTTGCGCGCCGGCGAGATTCTGGGCATCGCCGGCGTCAGTGGCAACGGCCAGACCGAACTGGTCGAGGCCCTGAGCGGTTTGCGGCCGGTCGATGGCGGCAGCGTCAGCCTGGACGGTGAAGACGTCACTTTCAGCGCCGTGCGCGACCGCCGCGAACTGGGCATGGCGCACGTTCCGGAAGATCGCATGCACATGGGTCTCAACCTGCAGACCACCCTGGACGAAAACGTCATTGTCACGGTGTACCAGCGCAGTCCCTGGTCCGAACGCGGCATCTTTCGCTTCGACGCCGTGCGTGAGTTCGCGCAGCGCATTGTGCGCAGCTTCAACGTACGTTCCGCGCGCCTGGGAGAGGAGATTCACACGCTTTCCGGCGGCAATCTGCAGAAACTGGTGCTGGGCCGCGAGCTGGACGGTCATCCCCGCCTGATTGTTGCCAACCAGCCCACGCGCGGCCTCGATATCGGCAGCATCGAATTTGTCCATCAGACCCTCATTGAGGCGCGCGACAACGGCGCGGCCATCCTCCTCGTTTCAGTGGAACTGGACGAAATCTTCGCGCTCAGCGACCGCGTGGCCGTCATGTTCGAAGGGCGCATCATGGCCGTGCATGACGTCGCCGACCTCGATGAGGAAAGCATCGGGCTGCTGATGGCCGGTCACATGGAGCCGGAGCCCTGATGAGCCGTTTGCGTCATGTCCTGGAAGGCGCCGCCATTCCCGTGGCGGCGGTGTTGCTGGGTCTGCTGGTCAGCAGCGCCTTCGTCGTCATCGCCGGCAAGCAACCGCTGCCTACCTACTCCTTCATGTTCTGCGAGGGCTTTGGCGCCCGCGGCTGCGAAAACTTCGGCCATCTGCTTTTTGTACCGGTCGAGGAAGAGGATGGCAGCGTAAGCAACCACTTCGCGCCCACGCTGGGCACGAAGGGGCACAAACTGGCCATCGTGCTGGAGCGGGCCACGCCGCTGATCCTGACCGCCCTGTCGGCCACGGTGGCCTTTCGCGCCGGCATGTTCAGTATCGGCCAGGACGGTCAACTGATCCTTGGCGCTGTGGCGGCGGTATTTCTCGGTTACTGGTTGCCGGACCAGATCTATCTGCTCAGCGGCACCAGCCCTGACGCAGCGCCTGGCTGGCAACTCACCCTGATGCGCCTGACGATTCCACCCGTGGCCATGGCGGCCGCCATGCTGGTCGGCGCCGCCTGGTCCTGGATCGCCGGGATTCTCAAGGTGCGCCTCAACGTCAATGAACTCATCAGCACCATCATCCTCAACGCCATCGCCGTCCAGTTTGTGACATTCATGGTCAATTTCCCGCTGCGGGCGGATTTCAACAACATCGCCCGCACGCGCACCATCGACGACACCGCCTGGCTGATGCCCTTCACCCGCGCGCTGCTGCGCGACGTCCAGTGGTTTCGCGGTTCGCGCCTGGGCATCGGGCTGCTGCTGGTCCTGCTGGCGGCACTGATTATCTGGTTCTTCCTGCATCGCACCACCGCCGGTTATGAACAGCGCATGACCGAAGGCTCGCGCCTGTTCGCGCGTTATGGCGGCATTCCCTCTGCGCGCGCCACCCTGCGCGCCATGCTCATCAGCGGCGCGCTAAGCGGACTGGCCGGCGCCCTGATGATTCTGGGCGTGGAACGGCGCATCGTGGATGGCTTTGCCCTTGGCGGCACAGGCTTTGACGGCGTGCTGGTCGCCATCCTTGCGCGCGAGTCGGTCGTCGGCATTCTGCTCGTGGCCAGCTTCTTTGCGGGGCTTGAGCAAGGCGCGATCAATTTGCAGTTTGAAAACCTGCCGCGACAACTGGGCGGCATGATCATCGCCTTCATGATTCTGTTTGCCTCCATGGAAGATTTCTTCCGCGAAAACATCAGGCGTCTGCGCATGCGCCTGTTTCCCGCGTCCGTCGCCATGGCGCCGGCAGGCGGGGACAGTCAGGCATGATTGAACTGCTAAACGCCCGCCAGCGCGAACTCAGGCTGGTGCTGATGGTCTGTGGCGTCGCGGCGGCGATTCTGTTTCTCTTTGGCTTGCCCGCCACCCTGGTACAGAGCAGCATCCGCCTGGCCACGCCCTTTGTACTGGGGTCACTCGGCGCGCTGCTGGCCAGCCGCGCCGGCGTGCTCAACCTGGCCATCGAAGGGAAGATGTTGCTGGGCGCCTTCATTGGCGTCGCTGTCCTGTTTCAGACCGGCCACGATCCGCTGGTGGGCGTAATCGCCGCGACTGTGTCGGGAGGGATCCTCGGCCTGGTTTTCGCCATTCTCTACCTGCGCATTCGCATTAATCTGATTATCCTCGCCCTGGCCGTCAATCTGCTGGTCGCCAACGGCACCGTGTTCTTCATGCGCGCCAGTTTCGGCGTTTATGGCACCCTGGCAGATCCCAGCATTCGTTCCCTGCCTACCTTGCGGATTCCCTTGCTGGAAGACCTGCCCGTTTTGGGTCCCCTGTTGAGTGGCTACAACGCCATCGTATACGTCGGCTGGGTCATGGTCGTGGTCGTTTGGGTGATGCTTTTCCGCACGCGTTTCGGCCGACACATCCGCGCCGTTGGCGAAAATCAGGAAGCCGCGGAGTCAGTGGGTATCAACGTGACCCGCGTGCAAATCTTCGCGCTGACCCTCAGCGGTATGCTGGCCGGCCTAGCCGGCTCCTTTCTGTCGCTGGGCGTTCTCAGCCAGTTTCTTGAGAACATGACGGCCGCCCGTGGCTGGATCGCGCTGACGGTGTCCCTTTTCGCCTTGCAGCGACCGGTAGCTGCTTTCTTTACTTCATTGTTCTTCGGTTTCGCCGAAGCCCTGTCCTTCTTCATCCAGGCGCAGCCCCATCTCAATATCCCGGCCGATCTGGTATTGGCCCTGCCCCAGTTGGCCACCATTGCCGCCCTGGTGATGGTCGCCCTGCGCGTTCGCGCCTCCGAATTGATGAAACGCCGTGATTTTGCCGCGCGCTTTGGACAGGAAGTCAGCGACCTGAAAGATATTGTGCGACCAGGAAAGGCAGAAGCCTGATGAGCGTGCCTCCCTGGCAACAGGACCCCTGGACGCGGGTACGCACCTGCCATGACTTCCCCGCCGACGAGGTGATCTCCGCGCTGCAGAAGGAAGTGCGCCGCGGCCATACCGAAAACGCCGCCCTGCTCGCCTGGGAAATGTTGAACACCAGCGCCGAGCTTGAGGAAGTGCTGTGGAGCCGCCTGCAGGTCATCTCGGTTGAAGACGTCGGCTTTGGCGACATCCAGGCGCCGCTGCTGATTGATACCCTGTATCGCATGCACCGCCGGCTGCCACGCCCGCGCGGCGATCGTTACCTCTTCGCCATCCATGCCGTGCGCTTCCTCTGCCAGTGTCACAAGGACCGCTCCAGCGATGAACTGCTCAACTGGCTGGACCGGGCTGTTGAGCGAGGCCTGCGGCCGGAAATACCGGATTACGCGTTGGATATACACACCAGGCGCGGCCAGCAACTTGGGCGTGGCATGCAGCATTTTCTGGAGGAAGGCGCCCGGGTCGCCCCGAAGCTGCCGGGCAGCGAGACGCAGTGGCGCGAGAGACTGATGGAACTGATCGCCGGAGAAGATCCCGAATGCGATTGATCATCGATACCGACGTCGGCGTCGATGACGCCCATGCCCTGATGATGGCGCTGGCCTGCCCGGATGTGACGGTCGACTGCATTACCACCGTGGTCGGCAACATCGATCTGGAGAGCGTAGTTCGCAACGTGGGCACAGTGCTGGACGTGATGGATATGGACATCCCCTTCTATCGGGGAGCATCCTCACCCCTGGTTGCGCCCTGGAAGTTCGAGACCGAGTTCGTCCATGGCGCCGATGGTCTCGGCGATCTGCAACATCGCCCGCCTGCGCGGCACTTTCCGGCGCAAGGGCACGCCGTGCATGAAATCCTTGCGCGCAGCGCCGCCGCACCCGGCGAAATTACCCTGGTGGCCATCGGCCCCCTGACCAACGTGGCGCTGGCGCTGCGCCTGGATCCCGGTTTGCCGCAGCGTCTGAAGCGACTGGTCGTCATGGGCGGCTCGCTAAACGCCCACGGCAACACTGATTCGCTGCCTGCCGAGTTCAACATTTACTGCGATCCCGAAGCCGCCCATATCGTGTTTGAGGCCTTTTCCGACATCCTGCTGGTCACCTGGGAAGCCACGCTGGCCAATCCCCTGCCCACGCCGGTCTTTGAAGAACTGATCAGTCAGTCCGGGCCGCGCGCGGCCTTCTATCGCGCCAGCTGCGAAGGGATGCTGCAGCGCCTGAAAGAGGCAGGTCTTGATGCCTCTGTGCTGATTCCGGACACCCTGACCATGGCGGTCACCCTGAAGCCTGAATTGCTGCTGGCCAGTGAACGTAAACTGGTTGCCGTCGAACTGCGCGGCACACACACGCGGGGCCAGACGGTCGCCGAGCATCGCTTCTGGAGCAATGCCACGACAAACGTTGAGACGCTTACGCGGGTCGACATGGACGGCGTGGCCGACCTGTTCCGGCAGTTTACAAGGCCCGTCTGACGGCAGCATCCACCAGACTCAGCCGGAAGACAGCAGTTGCGCGCCCGGGCCCGGGCGACTTTGCAGCAATTGCCAGTCGTCGTAGCCATCCAGCCTGGCCAGGGCGCCCAGCAGGTCCGGCAGCTGGCGTTCCAGACACAGAAGGTGAACGGTCGGGCCGGCGTCGAGCGTGAAGCAGACGTCCATTCCTTCCCGCCGCCACTCCTGTACGGCAATGAGCAGGCGCAACGTGTCTTCTGTCCAGTAAAAGATGCCGGATTGCCAGCTGCCCCTGGATTCATGGCCGGAGGTTAGCATGATCGCGTGCATCTCCAGCGCCTCGGCCTCCACGTCGCGGCAGAAGCGCCGGAAGTCCCGCGTCAGCAGCGCCTGGCGCAGAGATGCAAGGCGGGCCGGCAAGCCCTTGCCGCGCGCCCGCCAGAAGGGGCTGCTCGTCACCAGTCTGTGCCCGTCACTGGAGGGAATCGCCTTCGCCTGGTGCGTCACCAGCACCGCCACGTCGACCAGGTCCCAGTGTCGGGCGTCGGCCAGGCGGGTGGCGCAGGAACTGTCGCTGTCATCGCCCGCATGCCATTCAACAAAGCCATCGTGAATGGAACGACAGGCGGATCCGGAACCCAGCCGCGCCAGCACCGACAGTTCACGTTTCGTCAGTTGCAACTCCAGCGCCGCCGTCGCCGCCAGCGTAAGGGCGGCAAAGCCGGAGGCCGAAGAGGCAAGGCCCGTGCCGGCCGGGAAATTGTTGACCGTTTCAACGCGCGCCGCGGCCGTCACACCAGCCCGCGCGCGGATGCGGTCCAGGTGTCTTGACACCCGTGTCGCAAAGGCTGCCGGGGCGGGCTGACCGGCCAGCACGACCCTGTCTTCCCCTGGCCCGGCGCTGAATGCGACTGTGGTGGTGCTGTGTGCCCCGTCCAGCGTCATCGAGATGGAATTGTTAAGCGGCAGGTTCAGGGAGGCGTCGCGCTTGCCCCAGTATTTCACGAAGGCCAGATTGGCGCAGGCGCGAGCCGTCGCTGCCGCCACGTCGGGACACCTCTCATTAATTCCGCTTAAGATTAGGATACCATAGGCACCGTTGACCACAGGAAAACGTCTATGCAGGTGACGGCCAGCGCGCCCGGAAAACTGGTTCTCTATGGCGATCATGCCGTCGTCCATGGTCAGCCAGGCATCGTCACTGCCGTCGACCATCGATACCGGGTAACGGCCACCAGACTTGGGGAACCGCTGCTGCGCATCAAGACCGCCACGGCGCCGGAGCGAACTGTCCGCCTTGGCGAGGCCGGCTGGACCTTTTCAGCGCAGACCGCCTTTGTCGAAGCCGCCGTCAAACACTTGCAGCAGGAACTTTCGCTGGGTGGCGGCTTCCGCATTGTCACCGATGGCCCTGCCCAAAGCTACGGTCTGGGCAGTTCATCGGCCGTCACCGTCGCCACCCTGGCGGCAACGGCGGCCCTGTGCGAGGCGGTCCTGTCGCGCGATCGGCTGTACCGTATGGCCAAGGCAGCTGTTCTGGAAGTACAGGGGACGGGCTCCGGCCTGGACGTCGCCGCTTCCACCTATGGCGGCACGCTGTACCTTGAAAGGGCCGGCGCTGTTCCGGCCTCCGTCGCGACTGACGCCTTGCCGCTGGTCATCGCTTACAGCGGTACGAAAGTCGGGACGACCGGCCTGATCAAACAGGTGGCTTCACTGCGCGCGCGTCAACCTGACCTGGTGGAAGCGCTGTTCGCCATTGCCGGCAGAATCGCCATTCGCGCCCGCTCCTGCCTTGAGGACGGGCGCTGGCAGGATCTGGGAACGATGACCAACCTGTATCAGGGTCTGCTGGAGGCGCTGGGTGTTGGCACAGTCGACCAGGCGCGCCTCATTTATGCGGCCCGCAATGCCGGCGCCTGGGGCGCCAAACTGTCCGGTGCCGGTGGCGGTGACTGCATGTTTGCGCTGGTGGCAGGCAGCGCTCGTGCCAGGGTAGCGGCGCAGATCACAGCAGCCGGTGGCCAGGTACTGCAACTTGCCACCGGAGCGCCAGGCGTCAGGCTTCATGATGAGGCATGACCGGATGTTCGCTATAGTTAAGCCGGGCCTTTGGCAAGGGAGTATCGGGTGAAAGAGGACCTTCGCGTCCGCGCCGTTGCCTTCAACATTACGTCCCGCTTTGAAGGCGGCAGTTACCATGCCTGCCAGACGGATGATGCAGGCATCCTCAGTTACGGGAGATTCCAGTTCACGCTGTCATCAGGCGTTCTGGCTCGCGTCGTCGGTCAGTACGTCGAGAGTTCCGGCAGCCAGATCGCCGCTTCCCTGAAAGCGTATCTGGCCCGCATGGAAAGCCGGGATGCGCGCCTGAGACATGAGGCGCGCCTGCACGACCTGCTGGTGGCTGCCGGGCGTGAACCCGAAATGCGACAGGTTCAGGACGATGAAGCCCGCAGGAATTACTGGGAACCAACCCGGCAACTGGCCATCCTGCCGCGCAATCTGAAATCACCGCTGGCCCATGCCATGTTGTTTGATATCAGCATTAATTTTGGCATGGGCGACGGCTTCCTGCGCATCGCCGAGCGCGAGTTTGACGTCCCGGAGCGCTCGCGCGTGGACCAGAACGGCCTGGGGGAATCGCAACTGATCACCAGGGTTGCCGAATTGCGCAAGCTGTCCCATGATCGCCAGGCCGCGCGTGACAATCTGCATGGCCTGCGGGTACGGGGTGACTTCTGGCTGAATCTCGTGCGCGCCGGTGACTGGCAACTGCACGGCGATGAAAAGGGCGAAATCGTCATCAAGAACCGTGCGCTCCAGGTTCGCGCCCCGGACCTGAGCGCCGGCGATGCCCTGCACGGTCTCGACCCCGAAAAATTCTACGTCGCCCCGACGGAATACCGTGTGCGCATCCGCGAACAGCCGGAGACCGGCATAACCCTGGCGATGACCGGCTTTGGCGACCTGCTTGAATCACTGGAACCCCACGACGCCACCCGCGCCAAAATCGGCAGTGAACACGCCTGGTTGCGTATACGTAGCCTGGATGGAACTGAAGGATTCGTTTCCTGTATGTTTCTTGCGGTCCATCAGGACCCTGAACCACAGGACATGCTTCCTCCCGCCCCGCCACAGCCAATCACACCCGGCATCGACAGACTCTACACCGCTGCGACGACCGAAAGTCTGCTGGTCACACCGGTTGAGGACCGTATTCGTGTGCGCGCGCAACCGGTGGATGGCGACATGCTGGATTTCATGTCCCGCGGTGACGTGGCCCATGTTCTGGAGGAGCGTTCCGGCGCCCTGCGCAAAATCGGCGTTCAGGACGAATGGCTGCACCTGCGCTCACCCGGCGGTACGGAAGGATACTCCGCCGCATGGTTCCTGGAAGTGTACGAAAACGACCAGCTTCAGGATCCAGGCGGCAGCGAAACCGACCCTGGCGCGGACCCCGGAACCATTGGCCCGACGGAGAGCACGCCGGAGGTCCAACTCTTCGTGACCCCGACGACCGGGCAGATACGGGTCCGTTCCCATCCACTGGACGGGGAGCAGATAGCCGTACTTTCGCAGGACGAGGTTGCGCTGGTCATTGAAGATCCGGAAGCGGCGCTGGCCAGGGTCGGGCAAACCGGCGAATGGTTGCTGGTGCGGACGCCTGACGGCGTGGAAGGGTATTGTGCGGCAGAGTTTCTGGTTGTTTATGATGGCAGTCGCCCTGCCCCGCCACTCTCTACCGAAGGCGACGACACCTTTCCCCACGATGCGCCGGTATACGTGACGCCAACGGAAGATGGCGTACCGGTGCGTCAGGAGCCGGTCGATGGCGAGGTCCTGGGAACGCTTTCCCGTGGCGACGTGGTCGAGGTGACCGAGGCCCGCGCCATCGCCCTGGAAAAGGTCGGTGTGCAGGATGAATGGCTGAATATCCGCATACCGTCAGGTGTCGAAGGCTACAGCCCCGCCTGGTTGTATACCGTGGCGGAGCCACCCGAGATTCCGCGCCTGTTCATCACCCCGGCGCGCCATCGAACCGCTATCCGTTCCGAACCGCTGGACGGCGACCCGGTTGCCGTCGTGCGTCCGGGCGATGTGTTGATGGTGCTGGACCCCTATGAGGAAGCGCTGACACGGGTTGGCCGCGAAGGCGAATGGCTCTACGTACGCACGCGCGATGAGGTCGAGGGTTATGCAAACGGCGAACTTTTCATCGCTGTTGACAAACCTGAGCCCATCATTGGCAGCAACATGACCGGCGTCAATCTGGATCGCTATCACCGTCTGGGAATGCCAAACCCGAACAGACTGGGCAATGTTGGCTGGGTACGCTTTAACTACAACGTCTCCCTCAATCCCGCCTTGCCCCCCGGCAATCCCGAACGCTACGGCAACCGGGATCTCGACCGGGCTTACCAACGCTACGGGCCGGTCATCAATGCCTACGTTGATGCCGGTCTCAAGGTTGTCGTTGTGCTGGCCCACCAGACCTACGGTGAGGGAACCGGATTCATCTGGCATCGTATGGACAGCCGACGCTGGAGCCTGCTCAGCGACCGCCTGGCTGAAATGGCGGGCCAGATCGCCGGCCAGTACCGCGGCAGGGGAATTATCTGGCAAATATGGAACGAAATGGATGCGCACACCGGTGCGCGCGCGTCAGTGCCCCTGCCCGCATCCGACTACGGGCAGATGCTGGAGAAGTGCATCCTTGCCATTCGCGAGGCAGACCCGGAAGCGCTGGTGATTACCGGAGGTCACTGCAGCGGGCCGCACTCCGGACCCGATTATGCCCGGCAGACGCTGCAAGCGATGTCCAGAGACCTGCGGCCGGATGGCATAGCCTTTCATCCCTATGGCCGCGGGCCGGCGTTTTCCGCCGGCAAGTATCGCCACTTTGGCCTGATCGACGAGTCCATGGATGCATGGGCCCAGGTCTTGCCCGGCAAACCCCTCTGGATCACCGAGTTTGGAGTCCTGAACGCCGAAGACGAACCGGTGGAGGACATCAGCAAGTACGCCAACGACTTCATCAGCTACCTGAAGCAACGCTACGACGGGCGTGCGGTGAACGCCATCTGGTACGCCTGGGGATCGGGCATGGACAACGGCTTTGGTCTGGTAGACCGCGACGACATGCCCATCGCCGGCCTGACGGACGTATTCATCAACCTCTAGGCGGTCAAAAGGACTTCAGGGCGAGGGAGCCCAGGTCAGCCCGCCTTCCGCGCTCGATGCAGCCACGCGCCACATCCGCCCCTGCGCGCGCAGGAAAACGCCTTCTGCAGCCAGGACGGCCAGCACTTCATCGTGCGTTGGGGACCAGGCCAGCATGGGCCCGTCCAGTGACTGCTCCGTGAGGCGGGTCAGTTCCCCGCTCGCCAGATCAACCTGCCAGATATGCCAGGGGTCGCCATGAGCCCTTACCTTCCCGGGGTTGGCCCGGGTGGACGCCGCCGGCATCTGTCTCGCTCCTGACGCGCTGAACACGATGAAGTTGCCGTCTTTGGTAAAGCGGGGCGAGGCCAGGGCGGCAAAGGTCCCTTCGGCGACGAGTTCGCCTGCAGCGCTGCCATCAGCCCAGGCGTGCATCAGGGCCTGCCCCCAGGTCTCCGGATTAAGCCGTAGCCAGGTCAGTTGGCTTCCATCCGGCGACAGCGCCGCCTGTTCGGCGTCCGCAAGCAAGGTCTCCTGCGATCCATCCAGCGCTACCCGTTTGACAGTGATGGAAATGGACTGTGGCTCTCCCCCTGCGTCACGCAGGGCCTGCTGATGCGTCACCAGCAACCAGAGTCCATCGCGCGACCAGAACGGGTCCCGCCAGGATTCCAGTATGTCCGATCGGGTGAGCAAGGGAACAGGGTCAGGCTCTGGCAGCGCCGTCAGCCACAGGTCCGTCGTTCCCTGCTGAAAACCCTGCCCGGCCGGCGGCGCCCAGGCGATGGCCAGCTGTCCGGCATCCGGCGCTACCGCCACGCCACTGACCAGGCTGCCTGATGGCGGCGACCACCAGCGCCCGTTTTCGCCGGAGTTCAGATCGTAACGCCACAGACCGTCGAAACCCTGGGCGTAGAATATCTGACCGCCCAGGCCCGGCACAGGCGGCAGTTCGTCCAGCCGCATCAGCGCCAGGCCCAGTTGCCGCACCAGCCCCTGGCCGAAAGCCAGCCACAGCAGCAACAGCGCTGCGGCTATCAGGGGCCGGCGCCGGTTAAACATGGCCCGTGGCTACAGGTAGTAACGCTCCTTCAGGCGGTCCTGTTCATAGGCTGCCCGCGCCGCCTGAACGGCCTCGCTGTCCGAGACCTCGGCCACGGCCACGTCCCACCAGGATTCGTAGTTGCCCACGCGCTGGTGCCGGTCAACCTCGACCACAATGCAGACGGGGCGGTCCTCTATGGTCCGGGCCTCGCGGACGGCGTCGGCCAACTCGTCCCGGTTGCCGGCCTCAATGACGTGGGCGCCGAGGCTGGCGCAGTTGGCTGCCAGATCAATCGGCAGCGTGTCGCCATCCAGTTGACCGGATTCCGTGCGATAGCGGTACTTGGTGCCAAAGCCATCGCTGCCGACCGCGTTCGAAAGGCCGCCGATGCTGGCAAAACCATGATTGTCCATCACGATGAAAACGACCTTGATGCCTTCCTGCACCATGGTCACGATTTCGCTGTTCATCATCAGATACGAGCCGTCGCCGACAAAGACGTAGACTTCACGATCGGGATCGGCCATGCGCTGCCCCATACCGCCGGCGATCTCGTAGCCCATGCAGGAGTAGCCGTATTCGGTGTGAAAGCCGCCGGGTTGACGGGTGCGCCACAGCTTGTGCAGGTCGCCGGGGACGCTGCCGGCTGCGCACATCACCACGTCCTCCGGCTGTGAGAGCGTATTCACCACACCGATCACTTCGCCCTGACTGATGACCGGCCCGTGTTCCAGGTTGTAAACCCGCTCGACCTCGGCGTCCCAGCCGGCGTTCAGTTGCGCGGCCCGATTGCGATACTCCGTATCAACCTGCCAGCCGGCCAGCATCGGCGCCAGTTCCTCCAGCGTGGCCCTGGCATCGCCGGTCAGCGGCAGCGCCAGGTGTTTGAAGGCATCGAATTCGCAGACGTTGATGTTGATGAAACGCACGTTTTCATGCTGGAAGGCGGTCTTTGAGGCCGCTGTGAAGTCGCTGAAGCGCGTGCCCACGCCGATGACCAGGTCCGCCTCGCGCGCGACCAGGTTGGCGCCTTCCGTGCCGGTGACGCCCACCGCGCCAAGGTTGAGTGGATGGTCGTAGGGCAAGGCGCCCTTGCCGGAGAAGGTCTCGGTAGAGGGGATACCGGTCTGCTCGACAAAATCAAGCAGCGTGCCGGCCGCCGCGCTGTACAGCGTGCCACCGCCGGATACGATTAGCGGCCGTCGACTGCTGCGAATCCATTCCGCCGCCCTGCGCAAGGCCGCTGCGTCCGGCCGGTTGCGCGGCACCTGCCAGACCCGCTTCTCAAACATGGCCGACGGATAGTCAAAGGCCTCGGACTGTACGTCCTGCGGCAGACACAGGGTGACGGCGCCCGTGTCGGCAGGGGACATCAGGGTGCGCATGGCATCCGGCAAGGCGGTGATCAACTGCTCCGGGCGGTTGATGCGATCCCAGTAGCGCGACAGCGGGCGGAAGGCATCGTTCACCGAGAAATCCTGTGATTGCGCCGATTCAATCTGTTGCAGCACGGGAGCCTGAATGCGTTCGGCAAAGATATCGCCGGGCAGCAGGAGCACCGGCAAACGGTTGACCGTGGCAACCGCCGCGCCGGTGATCATGTTGCTCGCGCCCGGGCCGATCGACGACGTACAGGCGAAAGTCTGCAGGCGGTTCTTCGCCCTGGCGTAGGCGATGCCGGCCAGCACCTGGGCCTGCTCGTTGCGCGATTGATAAAAGCGCAGCAAATGCGAATACTGCTGCAGGGCCTGGCCCAGGCCGGCCACGTTGCCATGGCCGAAAATGCCCCAGGCGCCGGCGAAGATTCGTTGCTGTTGACCGTCCCGTTCACTGTACTGATTGGCCAGAAACAGGACCAGCGCCTGCGACATCGTGAGTCGTTTCGTGTTCATCCCTGTGCTCCTTAAACTCATCGTCGCCTGCGGTCAGGCTCCATGCCCATATCCACAATTGGCAGACGCGGGTCCTTCCAGGTCCAGCTGTCCTTCACCCATTCGTAGTCCGGGTCGTCGCTGTTGGCCAGCGACTGGGCGGAGCCGGCCAGGAAGTTGAGATACCAGGTCGTGTACCCGTGCGCGCTGACGACCGGATGGTACCCTTCCGGCACCAGCACGGTGTCGTGCTCCTGCGCCATCATGACGGCGTCAATGCTGCGGTCGTCATTGTAGACCCGCTGGTAGGCGTAGCCTCCGGGCCGGTCAAACTTGTAGAAGTAGATCTCTTCCAGGTCAGCCTCCAGCAGGTTGCCGTCCGCGTCCTCGCGGTGGACGTCGTGCTTGTGCCCCGGATAGCTGGACCAGTTGCCGGAGGGCGTATAGACTTCGACGGCGACGATTCGCTGACAGTTGAATCCTGGCGGCAGGATTCCATTGATCTGCCGCGTGGCGTTGGTGCCGCCCCGGATTTCGATCTCGCTGTCCCGCGGCGTGACCAGTTGCGCCGGATAGTCACGTTCGGCGGGAACTTCACAGGCCGCCACTTCAAAGCCGTCGCTCAGGGCCTCAAGCTCCCAGGAAGTGTTGCGCGGCAAATACACGGCCCAGGGCATGCCACTGAATACGTTGGGGCGACGACCGATGTTTTCAAAGTCACCGCGGTTTGACCGGACGCTGCAGCAACCACCAAGGATCACCAGGGCCAGTTCATTGCCGCCGGTCGCGGCGGCGTACTTCTCGCCGCTGTTCAGGCGCAGGGCGTACATGCTTAGGTATTCCCACCCGGCCTGCTCCGGCGTCACCCGGGCGAACTCACCCGTTTCCCCCCGGTCCGCCGACCGCAGCAGCATCGTCTCCGCCGTGTATCGCACTGTCACTTCTCCTGTTCAGTCCAGGCCACCATAGCCGGCCACAAAAGCCTCGACCTCCGGCATGGTGGGCATAAAGTTGGCACAGCCGTGTTGCGTCACGACAATGGCGCCACAGGCGTTTCCCAGCCGCGCCGACCGGTACCAGCCCCAGTCGCGCACGAAGCCATACAGGAAACCGGCGCCAAAGGCGTCCCCGGCGCCCAGAATATTGTAAATCTCGACCGGAAATCCCGGCGCTTCAATGATTTCTCCCCCGCGCAGATGGATGCGGGCCCCTTGCGACCCCACCTTCTCGACCACCGCCACCGGTCCGGATTCCAGAATACGGGTGATGGCGGCGAGCGTATCGCCGGTCACCTTCGCATCCGAGACCTGCGAATGCGTGAGTTCCATCTGTTCCGCGCTGGAGAGCGTGGCCGCGTTGAGCTCGTCCTCGGTGCCAATGACCACGTCGACGAATGGCAGCACCGAGCGCGCCACAACGCCGAAGGCGCGGATGTCGAACCACTGGTCGGGCCGAAAGTCGACGTCGAAGACCACCTGCGCGCCGGATTGCCGCGCCAGTTCGGCGGCAAACATGGTGGCACTGCGACTCGGTTCGAGGCTGAGATTGGTGCCGGCGAACTGGAAGACCTGGCAGTCCGTCACCGGCGCCGCCAGCACGTCGTCGATAGTCAGGTTGATATCGGCGCAGTTATCGCGATAGTACTGCAATGGAAAGCGGTCCGGTGGTTCGATGCCCAGCAGGACGCAACTGCTGCGCATACCCGCCTTGCGCGGGATGTACGCCGTCGTCACGCCTTCCCTGCGCAGAAAGTTAAGCAGGAAGTCCCCTACCGGGTCTTCTCCGACGGCCGTCAGCAACGCGGCCTTCGCGCCCAGGCGCGTCGCCCCGACGCTGATGTTGGTGGGCGACCCGCCGACATAGGCCGCGAAGCTGGTGATATCGACGAAGGGCGCGCCGACGTCGTTGGAATACAGGTCGATCGAACTGCGACCCATGTGCAGCGTTTCCCAGGTTTTCGCCATGCGATCTCCACTGTCAGCGCATTCCCGGGTGGATTATAGAACGCGATCCCCTTCACTTCCATACGAACAGTTCCATGTACCCGCCGGGAATGGCGCAGGTTGACATGAGACCGCCGGCACCGGAACCTGCCTGCAGACCGGCACGCCGGCTTTTCCGGCCCTGCTGCCGCGCCTGGGTCAACGACTCTGCTGACCGATTGCCGGGCGACCGGTTTACAGAAATTATGGACGCAGGAACGCCGCCTGTGCGCCTGCTTTCATCTATGCCAGGGGATTATGGAAGGCGTTTTCGATCTCATCCATGCGCACCGGGCGCCCTTTTTCGTGTGACAGAAAGGCCGCCTTGCCCATCACCACCGGCATCCGACCATCAAAGCCGTCTACCTCGACCGGGCCGTCGTCGATCAGGGCCCTGACGAAGGATTCCATTTCCCGCGCGAAACTTTCGGTGTAACGCTCCATGAAGAACTCATAGGGCGGGTCGCGCCGGATGCTGGCCCCGTCACTGATGGTCACCGCGTTGTCATAGCGATTGTCCGTCTTCGCCGAACCGCCGCTGCCGAAGATCTCGACGCGCTGGTCATAGCCGAAGACGGCCTTGCGGCTGTTGTCGATCATTCCCAGCACGCCGTTCTGAAAGCGCATGATCAGCAAGGTGGTATCGAGATCGCCCAGCGCCGCCAGTTCCGGCACGATGTTGATATTGCCGGTCGCGTAGATCTCCTCGATCTCCGAGCCGATCAGATAGCGCGCAATGTCAAAATCATGCACTGTCATGTCCACAAAGATGCCGCCGGAATTGATCGTATAGGACATCGGCGCCGGAAAAGGGTCGCGACTGATAATGTGCAGGATGTGCGGATCGCCGATTTCACCACTGGTGATCGCCTGACGCACGCGCCGGTGATTGGGGTCGAAGCGCCGGTTGAAGCCGATTTGCAACTTCACCCCGGAGTCCGCAACGACCTTCAGGGCCTGATCAATCCGCGAGATTTCCAGGTCGATCGGTTTTTCGCAAAAGATGTGCTTGCCGGCCCGCGCTGCCTCCTCAATGAGTTGGGCATGGGTGTTGGTCGTGGTGCAGATGATGACGGCATCAACCGAATCGTCTTCCAGCACCCGACGATGGTCCCTTTCATGGCCTGCGATGCCAAACCTGGCCGCTGTCTCCTCCGCAACGTTGCCGAAGGGGTCGGCGATGACGGCGACCTCTGCTTCAGCAATGCGCGTGGTCAGGGTCTTCAGATGGGTCTGCGCAATCCGGCCGGCGCCGAGCATTCCAAGTTTAATCACCATGAACGCCATCCTTTGCAACTGCCTCAAGGCGAAACGACATTATCCCTGGCCAGTCAGGACCACGCTGGCCACCAGTGAAAGCGTGCCCATCGCGGAACAGCCCAGGGCGTAGCGCCGGGCGATCCGCTCCCAGTCGGCCGGCTGCTCGGGATTGCGGCGGCGCCAGCCACGTTCAAGGCTGAGCAGGCGCCACAGGCGCGGCGGATCAAAGCGGCCGAGCCAGGCGATGCCCAGAAACAGGCAACCGCCAATGAACAGAATCGGATCAGGCGTCATCAGTTGCCCGGCATGAGGATGATCTTGGCATCCTCCCGGCTTTCCAGTCGTTTGAAGGCCGCCACGGCGTCGTCCAGCGGCATGCGTTCGCTGACCATCTTGCGCATGTCGATGCGCCCGGCGGCCATCAGGCGTATGACGTTCTGGAATACGCCCTTGCCGGCGTGACCCAGCGAGCCCGCCAGTTGTACGCCCCGCTGCTTGTAGGTCACTACGGGCAGCGTCGGTCGTGCCCCACCCAGGCCGATGTCGATCAGGGTGGCGTTGACCGCCAGACAGGCATCCAGCGGCTGCAGGGTCTTGTCCGCAAAACCGGCGCACTCGACGACGTAGTCGATGCCCCGCCCCAGCGTCAATTCGAGCAGGGCCTCGTTCAGTTCAACCTCGTTCGGGTCCAGCACCTGGGAGGCGCCCATGCGCGAGGCAATGGCCCGGCGACTCGCCGAGGGATCGATCACGATCACCTGGCCGGCGCCGGCGGCGATGGCCAGCGCCCCGGCCGCCAGGCCAATGGGCCCGGCGCCAAAGACAGCCACGTGATGGCCCGGCAGCCAGGTTCCCGTGCGATTGAACATCCCCTGGTAGGATACGCCGGTGGGCTCCACCATGGCGCCCATCACCAGCGCTTCTTCCTCACTGCCCAGCGACTCCGCCAGTTCGTCCAGCTTCCAGCAATACCTTTCTCTCACGGCGATGTAGTCGGCCATGGCGCCAGGCATGGTGAATCCGATCTCACCCACGTTTTCGCAGTGGTTGACAAAACCCTTGCGACAGGCGATGCACTCGCCGCACCACTGGATTTCCTCAACAGCGACCAGGTCCCCGACGCGTAGCTCACGGACGTCCCTGCCGGCCTCAACCACGCGGCCGGCGAATTCATGGCCCAGAATGTTGGGCGCCGTCGCGTAGCCCGGATAAAGCATGTAGCCATCGCCCCCGGCTTCGTACATGTGCATGTCCGAACCGCAGATGCCGACCGCGGCCACCTGCAGACGCACCTGGTCGGGCTTCAGTGACGGTTCCGGCGACCGGACCAGATCGATGCGCGGATTCTGCCAGACCATGTGGGCATTGCGGATGTGTCGCGTTTCCACTTCGCGCGCAGTTAATGTGTATTCCGGACGCGGCGCCCAGTCCGCGTACAGGGTCAGTGCCTGCATGGCTCAGTCTCGCTTGCCGTCATGGAATTCATCCCATTCCTGGCGAAATGCCGCCGTCCCCTCCGCCACGTTCAGCGCGCGCCTGCCAAGCACCGCGCTGGAATGCTCGACGCTGGCGCAGCTGCGCAAGGGAATCTGGATGCCGGCATGCTCTGCCAGCGTCCGGGGGTCCGTCGGCACGGCAGTGACCAGACCCATGTCCACCTCAAAGGCTTGTGCCACCGCCCTGGCGAAATCCAGTCGTCCAATCGATTCGCTGCCGAAACAATGGAATATGCCGCCGGCATCGCTGCGGGCCAGACGCAGCAGCATGTCCGCGCAGTCCGAAGCCAGCGTCGGATGGGCCTGCACGTTGGTGTTGGGCCCGGTCCATATTTCGGCCACCCTGTCGCGCGTCACCCGGTCCGCCACGTACATGCCCATTTCGAAGCCCAACCCCTGTTCCTTGCGCTGCATGGCGGGCACCGCATAATTCAGGCCGTACATGCCGGCCAGACGACCGACGCCGTAATCGAGGTCGTCCATGGCGCCGAGCGCCTGCTCGCAGACCGCCTTCATGATGCCGTAGAAATTGACCGGCCGTGGTGGCGAGAATTCCGTGACCAGCGGCACCATGCCGTCAAAGACCCAGTCCGTCGAAACAAAGACGAAACGCGCAGCCACTTCACGGCAGGCCCGCGCCAGCGCAAGGGTTGCCTCGACCATGACGCTCCAGGCGGCTTCACGATTGTTCAGCATCCAGACCTGGTCGACCGAGGCGGCGCTGTGAATGACGACATCAGGACGATATTTCAGAACGGATTGACGAATGGCTTCAGCATCGCCTATGTCCAGTGGGTCAAGGGTGTAATCCACTGTCCAGACCGGCTCGGGACCATATTGCGAGGCGATGATTTCAACGCTATTCTGCGCCCGCGCCTGCCGAATGATGTTGCTGCCCACCAGGCCGGTACCACCGGTCAGGTAAAGTCTCACTCCACGCTCCCGGGCCGATTGCGATTACGGAGTATAGCATGCTGGAAGGCATCATCCCGATAGTGTTCGTGCCATTCGATGGCCAGGGCGAGGTCGACGGGGAAGGCCTGAAACGCATCGTCCGCTTTGAACTGGATGGCGCCGTTCAGGGCATTGGCATCAACGGCTTCGCCAGCGAGGCCTACAAATTGACCGATGATGAACGGCGCCGGACCGCGGAAATCGTCGCCGGTGAAGTGGCCGGCGCCGTGCCTTTGGTCATCGGCATCGCGCCGGGCAGCACGGCGGCGGCCATTCGCCAGGCGCAGGAATTCGCGCGGCTGCAACCGGCCGCCCTGATGACCCTGCCGCCGGCCACCATGGAATTGCCGGCGGCAGCGCTGGTGCAACACTATGTTGAACTGGCCCATGCCGTCGACGTGCCGGTAATGGTGCAGCAAGCGCCGCAGATCCAGGGCTACAGCGGGACAGGTCTGGAGACCGCGCACCTGGCGGAAATCGCCGATCGCGCTCCCAATGTTCGCTACTTCAAGATCGAGGGCCCAGGTGCTGCCGCGCGCATCGCCGCCCTGCGTGCCCGGGTCGACGTCGCCCAGGTCCGCCTGTTCGGCGGCGGGGGTGGCATCACCCTGCCCGATGAACTGCGCGCCGGGTCGTCCGGGTTAATTCCAGGCGTTGGTTTCAACGAGTACTTCTGTCGCGCCTGGCCGCTCTGGCGCGCCGGACGTGAGGCGGAGGCGCAGCAGGTGCTGGCACAGGTTCAGCCGTTGGTAACCGCCGTTTCAGGACCCGGCCACGAATTCTCCCTCCACGCGCGCAAGTATCTGATGCAGCGCGCCGGATTCATCGAACACAGCATGGTGCGGCGGCCGAGCGTTCCGGTCAGTAGGGAGCAACTGACAGCGCTCGCCGGCATTGTCGATTCACTCGATCTGCGGCTGGCGCGGCGCGGCAGTTGACATGCGCTCCGCCGCCTGGCAGGATTGCCGCGCATATTCGGGCGGGAGGCAGGCATGAGCGGGCCGCTGCGGGCAGGACTGATCGGCTGTGGCAACGTGGTGGAATACGGCCACCGTCCGGCCCTCAACGCATTGAAGGCGCGGGGCGAGGTTGAACTGGTGGCGGTGGCGGACATCACGCCCGCCCGCCGCGACGTCGCGCGCGAGTGGTTCAGCCGGCATGACCCGGCCCTGTATGCGGACTATCGGGACGTGCTCGCCCGCGATGACATTGACGCCATCGCCATCACCGTCCCCCAGCAGTTCCGGCGCCGGATCGTGCTGGACGCCCTCGAACGCGGCGTCCACGTGTTGAGCGAGAAACCCCTTGCCACCATACCGGCCGTGGCGCATGAACTGGTCGCGGCGGCCAAAGCCGCCGGTCTGACACTGGGAATGGTGCACAACTATCACTACCTGCCGGAATACAGCAAGCTGCACGAGTTGGTGGAAGAGGGACTCATCGGCGACCTGCGCGTGCTGACCATGCACTATCTGGGCGTCATCGACAAACCGGGCGCGGCTGAGTATCAGGGCGACTGGCGCCATACGCTCGCGGCCGGCGGCGGCATCCTGATGGACATGATTCACGCCGTCTATCTGGCGGAGTGGTTCCACGGCGCGCCGGCGGAACAGGTCATGGCCTTCGTCGATGCGCCAACCTACGCGCACCGCGGTCCCCAGGTGGAAGACCTGTCCCTGGCGCAGGTCGCCTATCCCGGCGGCTACGCCGCCCTCCACCACGGCTGGGGCGCCGGCGTGGGCGGCGTGGACCTCAGCGGCAGCGAAGGCTACCTGCGCATGCGTTACCAACTGGGTCAGACCAGCGGCTTCAATCAGGCGTCCGAAATCTTCAGCGTGCGCGACTGGCAGCGTCGCGATCACCAGGCGGACAACCTGCCGACACAGGGCGACAACATCGCGCGGTCTTTCACCCGACTCTGGTCAGAATTCGCAAATGCCGTGCGGAATGGCAACTCCCTGCTGGCCAGCGGGGAGGTCGGCGCACGCGCGCTGGAAGTTGCCCACGCTGCCTACCTGTCCGGAGCGACGGGCAGGGTCGTGCCCTTGCCTCTGGAGCAGGATCATCCGGTCTATCTCAAGGGTCTTGAGGGCCTCGCCGGCTGCGAGGTCTGGCCGCAGAGCCGCACGGCGCGCAGCGGAATCCTTGGCCTGCGCGACAGGGACTAGACGCCGGCCAGCGCCTCCAGCGCTGCCGCCAGAATTCGGGCCACCTCCAGGCCGGCTGCCGGGCTGTCACAGACCAGGGTGACGTATTGCTCGCCCAGAGACAGCGTGACGGTGCCGGGAATGACTCCGTTGTCCCCTTCGGCGGGCCGCCAGGCGTGCGCGGCACCATCACTGTCAAAAAGCCCCAGATACAGGGTCACCCTGAAGTTGCCGCTGCGCCAGGGCATGCTGACCGCTGTGCCATCGGCCACGTTCAGCAGCGAGCGGGCGCCCCGCTCCCAGGCCACGTCGCCGACCATCACCTGGTCGGGCATGGCCTCCAGCAACTGGTTCAGGGTCAGGTCGACGACCTCCCCCGCTTCAGCCGCGGCCGCGACACTCGTCAGCGTGTCCTCGACAATCCGAATCGCCTGGCGCGAAAGTGAAGGCAGGGGATTGCCGGCTGTGCCGGAGAACTGCTCGATGCCAACCTCGATGAAGTAGTTGTCGATCGAAAAGATCGCGTTCGAGCCATACAGGCCCGTGCCAAAGAGGTTCGGCAGCGGGAAGTCCTCATTCGATTTGCCATTTTCCAGTACGGTGCGCAGGTCCTTCACAAAGTCGTAGTAGACCAGCGCGTCTTCCTGTGTATCAAAGACGCCAAAGGTAAAGCTGGCCTTGCCGCCCTGTCGTTCAATCAGATACAGGCGTTTGGCGATGCCGTTCTGGACGTTGCGGACCTTGCTCACCCCGCGTTCGGGGTCACGACGCCACTGAATCCCGCCCGCCGCGACGGGCTCCGGCACATTCTCGAGAAACACGTCAACCAGCGGCGTCTCCGGCACTTCGGTGGGCACCGGCGTCGCCACAGTGGTGGGCGTGGCTTCAAGAGTCGGGGTTGCGGTAGGCACGGGTGTAGGCGTCGCCGTCGGCGTGACGTCCAGGTCTTCCGGCGCGCAGGCCGCCAGCAGCAGCGCCAGCAGCGCTACCAGCTGCAAGGGACGGGGAAATGTGTGCATGGCTAGTCGTCCGCAGTTTCAGGGTCGAAGAGCCGCAGTCGTTCCGGCACCACGCCGGACATGACCATCGTGGCCACTTCTTCCTCGCTGACTTCTTCCTTGGTGAAGTCGCCCAGCTTGCGCCCGCGACTGATGATCGTGAAGCGATCGGCCACGGCATGTACCTGGCTGATGTTATGCGTGATGAAAATCACGCTCATGCCGCGTTCCTTGGCCGCGTAAGTGTATTCCAGCACCTTGCGCGTCTCGCCCACCGACAGCGCCGAGGTCGGCTCATCCAGAATGAGCAGTTTCTTGCCAAAGTAGACGGCCCGCCCGATGGCAATCGACTGGCGTTCACCGCCGGACATGCTGCCCACCACTTCATTGGCGTCACGAATGTGGATCCCGACGTCTTCCAGCGCCGCGGCGGCCTCGGCGGCCATGCGCTCCTGGTCCATCAGTTTCACCGGGCCGAAGCTGCGCGTCGGCTCCTGGCCCAGCCAGAAGTTCCTGGCAATGCTCATCAGTGGCACCAGCGCCAGGTCCTGATACACCGTCTCGATACCCAGTTCACGGGCGCGATGCGGCGAATCGATGTATACGGAATCGCCCTCAAACACGATTTCGCCACTGGTTGGCGTATGGAAGCCGGTCAGCACCTTGATGAGCGTGGACTTCCCGGCGCCATTGTCCCCCAGCAAGCCGACAATCTCCTGGCGGTCCACGTGGAAATCGATACCGCGCAGGGCGCGCACACTGCCAAAATACTTGTGGATGTCACGCATCTCCAGCAGCGTTCCATTGTTGTTCTGCATGTCGTTCATGTCTGCTACCTCAGGTGGATTGTCGTCGCACGAGGGTGTTCAGCACCACCGCAAGAATCAGAATGGCACCGACGACGCCGCGGAAGAGACGGGCGTTCATGCCGATGATGACCAGGCCGGTTGCCAGCATGCCCACGATGAGCGCGCCCAGCAGCGTTCCGATGACGCTGCCGTAACCACCGCTCAACAGGGCGCCGCCAATCACCGTCATGGCAATGACCTCCAGCTCCCAGCCGTCCCCTTTCAGGGGGTCCACGCCAGGGTTGCGGGTGACTTCAAGAATACTGGTTACGCCCACCATCAGGGCGACCAGCATGAAGTTCAGCACCTTGACGCGGTTGACGTTGACGCCCTGCGCGCGCGCAGCGCCGGGGTTGCCGCCCACAGCGAACACGGCATTGCCATAACGGGACTGGGTCAGGACCACCTGGAAGAGGAGCACCAGCAGCAGCCACCAGATGATGGAGTTGCGGAAATTGGCGCCCGGCGGAATGAGTATGCTGAAGAGGCCGCCAGTGACCTCTTCGAAGCTGAAGCCCCAGCGACCATTCACCAGGTCAAAGAAGCCGACCTGAACCAGCTCGCCGCCGGCGCCGACGTGAAAGCCGACGACCATCAGCAGCCACAATGCCACGACCAGCAACGCCAGCAGCGTGACAAGCAGCACGATGCCGGCCAGCAGGGCCTGGGTGGTCTTGAAGTGGCCGTCATTGGCGGCGTTGCCGATTTCGCCGATACGGAACTGAAGCCCGCGCCACAGGCCCGGCAGCAAGCGCCAGGCGACGTAGAGCGTGGCGAGCAGGCCGGCCAGCGCCAGCAAGGTAAGCACCCATGGACTGATCCATACCTGGGGGAATTCCTCGTAGTAGTCGCGGTAGCGCAGGATGCGGCCGCCAGGGATGGCGACCAGGGGAATGGTGCGATAGATCAGCAAGGTCCCGAGCGTGACGATAAACGAGGGAATCCCGGTGCGCACCAGGATGAAGCCATTGATGAAACCGAGAAACATGGCCACGACCAGCGCGGCCGGCATGGCCAGCAACATGGGCATCGGCCCCAGTCCGATCTGGGGTATCCCCTCGGTCAGGAAAAACATGTAAAAGACCGAGACCGCACCCAGCATCGAACCGACGGACAGGTCAAATTCACCCGAGATCATCAGGATGGTGACCCCGATCGCGACGATGCCCTTGGTCGAAACGTTGGTCAGCACCGAGCCCACTGACGTGGGCTGAAGAAACAGGTCCGTCACGAAGCTGAAAATCAGGAAGATAAAGACGAAACCGATGATGGCGCCGGCGCTGGGTGACTGGGCCAGCTGGATGCTGACAAACTGCCCAGGCGTCATGTCGCTGGCGGCCGTGCTCAGGCCCCCCTGGGCCTTGTCCACCTTTTCATCGAAGACCTGTACGCCTCGCGTTACAAAGCGATAACACAAAAAGCCGCTGACAAACAGCAACAGCCCGATTGCGAGCAGCAGTGCATCAAGCGGCGGCGCCACGAGGTTGCTGATTTGGGCGATGGCGCCAGGTAGCAGGGCCTTCATCAGGAAGGCGGCGCCAAGGAATATCGTAAAGAACGACACCCATTGCGACCATGGCCAGCCGGCGCGATCCCGGCCCCACAAACTCCAGGCGGTCCGCAGGGCTGACAGAGCCAGCAACAGGAAGGCTACGATCACCACCCATTCAATAAAGTTGATATCGCTGCGGAGGACGTCAATGCGTTCGCCCAGGGCGATCCACCCCGTCAGCACCTGCTCGGCCATCAGCAAGGCGCCCAGACCCAGCAGGACCATGTAAATCCTGGTCAACTGCACGCCCGTTGATGGTTCGGCGTTCTCTTCAAAATAAGCGAGCATGGTTCGATCTTCTCATCCTGCCTGATAAAGTACGGGACAGGTCAGGGTTGTCCCAACCTGTCCCGGATGTCCGAACTGTCCGAAGTCTAGCGATAGCCGGCTGCAGTCAGTTCGATAATGGCGTCGACGTTATTGCCGTCGATGACGCCGGGGCCGGTAAAGATGTCGTTACCGGGCGCCAGCTCGTAACGGCTGTTCAGATACAGCCACATGATGGTCTCGAAACCCTGCAGATAGGGCTGCTGATCGATCGCCTGCAACAGATAGCCGTCCTTGATCATCTGGTAGATCTCGGCGCTGGTATCGTGCGTGGTGGCGAAGATCTCACCCGGCATACGGCCGGCTTCCTGCAGGTAGAGGTTGAAGCTGGTGGAGGGGTTCGGGCCCAGGAAGAACGCAGCGTTCGTGTCCGGGTTGGCCGTGAAGTAGTCCGCCAGCGTACCCGCAGAAGCGGTCGTGTCGTTGTTGATGGTCAGCTCGTCCAGCGGAATACCGGCTTCCTCGAAGACGCTGCGCACGCCGGCGCAACGCGCCTCAAGGCCACTGTGGCCGACTTCCTGAATCGGGCACACGCCGCGAGCAATCATCACGCCGGCCGCATCCGCGGCATCCAGCACACGGTTGGCGTTGCTCACGCCACCGGTGAACTCACTGGCGCCGATGTAGAAGAGCGTGCCCAGCGCATCCGGCGTGCCGGAGTTCGGGTCGGCCGTGTTGAGCACGATCACCGGGATGCCGGCCTCGTTGGCGCGACCGACGGCGTCGCGAATCACCTCGGGGTTCGGGACAGTCGTGCCAATACCATCGGGGTTGGCAGCCAACGCATCATCCCAGTAACCGGCCATGTCATCCACGCTGTCAACCGGGTGCGCCAGCCAGGCACAGTCCGCGTTGAGCAGGGCGCAGGCATCTTCCATGCCCTTGATGACGACGATCCAGAAGGGATTGCCGGCGCCACCATGGGAAACGATACGGAAGACCGGCTGATCGTCCTGTGCGCCCGCCGCGCCAATGGCAAATACGGTGACGCCCAGCACCATCAGCAGCACGGGAACGATATTAAAGATCCTTCTCATGACTTTTCTCCCTTGTCACTTGCGAATGGCACAGAAAACCTGCCTGTGCGTGGCAAATTCTACACGCTTGTACCTGGCAATGCAAAGTTTTAATGTTTGGGGAGTGGGGAGTTTGGGTGGATTTCAGAAATTGTTTTAAAGCCGGGGCGGGCGATTTGGTAAATCGTCCCTGCCACGGATGCTGTAGGGGGTAGCAAGGGCGCAAGCCCGCAGCACACCAGTGGTGCCATTTAGCAAGGGCGCAAGCCCGCAGCACACCAGCGGTGCCATTTAGCAAGGGCGCAAGCCCGCAGCATCCCGTAGGGGCGACATATCATGTCGCCCGCAGGCACACCATGTCACCCGGTGCGCGCCGGCGCGGCGCCACAGGCCTCAACCGCAATGGTCGTGCGCGACGACGTGACCGGCGCTGACCCAGCCCCAGCGGCCGGCCCAGAACACCAGGAACCACTGCCCCGTGCGCTCCCTCGCCGGCAGCATGGTGTAGTAGGGTACCTTGTCCAGTATCTCGCCGCCCGGCGTCGCGCGGAAGTTGAGATTGTAGTTCGTTGTCACCATGCAGCCCTCCAGGCTGCGCGCCGCCTCTTCGGCAGCGCTCGCCGGCGCCACCGCCGGCTCCGCCTCCTGCGCCATCGCCGCCTCCGGCTCTGCCTCGGTCTCCGGCGCTGTCTCCATCGCCGGCGCGCCGGGCGAGACCAGCACGACGGTGCCGGCGCTGTCAATCGTCGTGCAGACCATGCCGCCGTTGCTGAATGCCGCCAGGCTCGAAACTGCTCGCGGAGACGTCGCCGCGTCCAGAAAGCGAAATGCGCCGCCGGAGCGGGTGAAGCAGACCTGCGTGTTCGGCGTTATCCAGCCCCAGACGTCGACCGCGTCAATGAAGCCGGCCTCCACGACAGAGGCGATGCCGATGCCGGCCGCGTCAACGCGCTGGCAGGCGGTGCCGGCGCTGCGGTTCATGACGACAATGCCGGTCAGCATCAAATCCATGCAGGTCCGGGCCATGGGCACCCTGGGCACAACCCTGGCCTTGCCGCTGCTGCTGCTGCCGTTGCCGCTCCCCGACTCGACCCCTCGGCCTTCCCAGGCGCCGTAATCGCAGGCCCCGCCGACGGGCCGCTGGACGCCGCGCTGGTCGTCAGTATCGCCATAGGCGGTCGGGCAGGGGCCGACGTCCAGGGCGGCGCTGCCGGCCAGGAGCCGGAAATAAGGGGGCCTCCCGCGCGGGCTGGCTTCCAGCCTCGGGTCGCCGGTGATGATGTTGATCCCGTTGCTGTTGCAGTTGCCCGTGCGAACGAGGCTCTCCTTGAAGCGGCCCGATGCGTAGTTGGCGTTTGCGCTCTGCGTGCAGTCGCCATTTGTGTTGCCGGCCAGCAAGACGTGCTCGATGATGACGTCGCCCGTGCTTTCATGCCGCAGGCCGCCGCCGCCATCGGTCGCGGTGGCGGTATTGCGGGTGAAGGTCGCTTGCACCAGGCTGAACCCCTCGGATCCCCTGAAAAAGACAGCGCCGCCCTGGGAGGCGCGGTTGCCGTAAAATGTGCTGTTTTGGATGGTAAAACCGATGCCGGTGTAGTAGAGGCCGCCGCCCTTGCCGCCCGCGCCGGTGACCCGGTTGTTGAAAACGGCGCTGTACGTGATGCTGCTCTGGGCAATTCCGACGGCGTAAATGCCCCCGCCATGTTCGCTGGCAGTGTTGCCGCTGATGGTGCTGTTTTCGATCGTGACGCTCGACCCGTTGACCGTCGCGTCGTTGCCGATTCCCCCACCCCGCGCGGCGCGGCTGCCGCGTATGGTCACCCCGTTCAGTTCCAGCATCCCCGACTCAAGCAGGATGGCGCCACCCGCGCCATTGCCGGCGTTCCCGTCCGTCATGGTCAGACCGATGATACCGACTGTCTTAAAACCGCCGATCGCTATCTTGAAAATCCGGCGCTGGTCGTTCCCGCTGATGACGTGGCCGTTGCCGTTGATGGTGAGTTCCGAGGTGATGTCGGGCAGATCGGCGGTCAGGGTGGTCCTGCCGCCGCTGGGCAGGTTGATGGTGTCTTGGCCGCTGCCGGCCGGGCAGCCGCCGGTGGCGCTGTCGCTGTTGGCGGCGGTGATGGCGTCGGCCAGGCTGCAATTGCTGTTGACGGTGATGGTGGCGGCCGAGACCGGGATGGCCGGCAGCAGGATAGCCAGGCTGAGCAGCGCCAGGAGAGCGATCCTGAGGCGGCGCGCTGCTTTAGGATTAAGGACAGAGAAAGACGATGCTGAAGCAGGCGGGGAATGATTATGGATCGTTAACGATGAGGGGGGGGGCAAAACGGGCCCTGAACAGCTTGTCTTTGTCTTCATGTGTGAACTCATTCATAATGAAAATGATGTGTTATTGGGGGAGATCCACAACTTCCGACACAATTATAACCAGTATTGTTGCATTTACAAGCATCCTGCGCGCCCTGGGCCGGGCGTATAACGCCGTTGACAGCGCTTGCAGCGGAAACGCTGACTGCCGGCCCTGCCTTGATCCGGTTTTCTGTCGCTTGACAGTGAGGACACTGGTTCATCCCCTTGCTTTGCCGCAATTTCTCAAACCCGCCAAACTCGCCACTCCCATGTTCAGTTCAGTCGATTTCCGCCAGGCGTACCCGTCTGCCCTCGCCGGCGCCCAACTCCGCCGCCGCCAGCACCCGCTGGACGCGAAGTCCGTCCGCAAAGTCCGGGCTGGCAGGACGGCCTTCCAGAATCGCCGTGATGAAGCCGCGCGCCATAAAGTCACGTTGCCGGAATACGTCGCGGTAGGTGTTGTGAACGGTGTCCCGGCGCGCACCCTGCCAGATATGCTCCGGGATCTCCAGCGCCCGCACCGGCCCCTCGCCGACGCGCGCGCCGGATACCTGCTGCACGCGGTCCCAGTCGGTATGGCTGTAGAGCGTGCCTTCGGAGCCGTGGAACTCCATGTAATGCGTCTGACCAAAGGGCGTGTCTTCATAGCACATTTTGCTGACGTGGATCTGCCCCTGCGCCCCGTTGGCAAATTCCAGCGACATGGCGGCCGTCTCATCGACCCGCTCGTAGGGCCGGCCATCGGGCCGGGGGCCACGTTCCCCGTATTGCCCGAGCAGGCACTGCACGGAGTCGACCTCGCCGAACAGCTGCATCGCGATGTAGAGAAAATGTGACCCGAGGTCACCCAGGGTACCGCTGCCGGCCTCGCCGCGGTCAAAGCGCCAGCGGTACTCTTCAGTCCGCGCGCCGCCGGTGTAATAGCGCATGTTCAGGTGGTAGGGCCGGCCAATATAACCCTGAGCGACCAGTTCCCGCAGATAGCGCGTAGTCGGCATGAAACTGTAGGTGAAGGGCACCATATGACGGACACCGGCAGTTTCGGCTGCCGCAAGCATTTCCTGCGCCTGCTGCACGTCCAGCGCCAGGGGCTTTTCACAAAGCACGTGCAGTCCCCTTTCCAGCGCCGCCATGGTCAGCGGGTGATGCAGCCGGTTGGGAGTGAGAATGAGCACCGCATCCAGACCCCTGTGATCCAGCAAGGCATCGGTGTCTGTGTAGGCAGCGGGGACGGACCAGCGCCTGGCAAAGGCCCGGGCGCGTTCCGCATTCCGGCCACAAACGGCCAGCACCTCTGCGCCAGGATGCGCTGCCAGCGCCGGCAGAAACATGGCATCCGCCCACCAGCTGGTCCCGATGACGCCCACCCCTACCCTGCTTGTCATGCCGACTGCTCTCCACTAGAATTGCAGGCTCCAGGAAGTGTAACTGTCGGCAGCGCCGGCAACAATCGCCGGAGCCAACACAGGAGATCGGGTCGGAAATGCGGGAACTGCTGGAAGCGGACTGGCTGCGCGCCGTGTTTCTGGCGCTCGTGGTGACGGGGGCGCTTCTGCTTGCCTTTGCCGCCTGGCGTTACAGCAGTGCAGCGCGGGAACTGCAGGGCAACCTGGCGCATGCCTTGGCCGGCGTGGAACTGGACGTCAGCCCGGGGACCATCAGTGAAGCGCAGGGTCTGGTTGGTTCGGACATGGCCCGCCGGGACCTGTTGAACCAGCAAAACGTCGCCCTGATGGCCGGCGGTGGCGGCCTCGTGTTGATCGCCGCCGGCTGGCTGGGCGTCAACTTCAGCCGCTACCTGCGCGCCCGCTATCCGGCTGCCGCCAGAAAACAGGAGGCGCCATCATGAGCGCTGATGAATCCCGGGACTTCGACCTGAGCGAGCCACAGCCCATCGGCATCAACACGCGCTTCGCCTGCTGGCTGACCTGCAGCGAGGAACGCTATTTTCGCGCGATTCTCAGGATGGGCTGCGTCGCTTCAGTTTCCAAACCGCAGAACAACCGGGCCCTGGTTGAAATCCGCAACGACCACGATCCGGACGAGGCCTGGCACTGGGTGCGCACCGAACTGGAGGAGACCAGTCGCCAGGTCGTCCTCGACCCCATCTGGGAAGAGGCCCTCTGGCTGCTGTAGCGCTTCCAGCAGCAAGGGCCGGCGTCAACCCACCCTTACCAGTTCGTCAGGGAACCATCCGCCCGGTGCAGGAACATGCGCGAGTTCTCGCGCATCGGACGGGCGCGGGCGGCATCGCGGTCGAAGGTCACGCCCAGCCCCGAGCGCTCTGGCGGCAGCAACCAGCCCTCTTCCCACTCGATTTGCTGCGGAAACACGTCCGGCATCAAATCGCCGGGAATGTGCGGCTGCTCCTGCACGCCCACCAGCGGCGACGCGAGGTTCAGGTGCAGGCAGGCCGCTGACGAGACCGGTCCCAGCGGGTTGTGGGTGGCCAGTTTGATGTAGTGGGTCTCGCACCAGCCGGCGATCTTGCGCGCCTCCGTCAACCCGCCGACGATGCATAGATCAATGCGCGCGTAATCGATCAGGTCCTCTTCGACCAGCTGGCGAAACTCCCACTTGGAGCTGAATTGCTCGCCGGCGGCCAGCGGCACCGTCGTTCGCGGCCTCAGCGTCCTGAAGGAAGCCGGGTTTTCGCAACGCAGCGGGTCTTCGACAAAGAACGGGTGGTAAGGCTCCAGCTCCTTGCAAAGCCACAGGGTATCGGGCAAATCCAGCCTTGTATGCACGTCAAAGGCGATCTCGATGTCGTCCCCCACCGCTTCGCGCACCGCCTGCACCTGCCGAATGGCCGCCTGAATGACTGGCCGCGGTTCCAGCACTTCACTGTCAAGGGGCAGGCCCCAGCGCACGAATTTCCAGCCGGCCTCCACCGTCTCCAGGCAGGACTCAACCAGGGCTTCGACCTGCATCGAATGGCCGACGTTGTGCGGGTAACAGACCACCCGCTCCCGCGCCAGTCCGCCCAGCAGGTCGTAGACCGGCACGTTGAGCGCCTTGCCCTTGATGTCCCACAGGGCGATGTCGATGGCCGATATCGCCGCGGTCTGGATGCGCTGCGCCGGAAAGAAGCCGCCGCGAAACAGCAGTTGCCAGATGTATTCGCTGCGAAAGGGGTCCATGCCCAGCAGCATCGGCCGAAAGTGGTCGATCGCGCCGATGACCGCCAGTTCCCTGCCGCTCAGGCCTGATTCCCCAACGCCGGAAATGCCCTCATCGGTGTCAACCGTGACGAACAGGCTGTTGCGGTTGCCGTTCCAAACCGGCCAAACGTCAATTGCGGTAATTTTCATGCCTTCCTCCCTTCCACGATGGGAGGAAGTGTATCTTCATTCAGGGGTCGTGGAGCGATCGGGAACATCGCATCAAGGGGGTGGCAATCCATGCTGTCTCCGGGCTGGTTCGGTCTGAACCTGACCCGTTGTCTGCGCAGTCGCAGGTCGCCAATGGGTGGACATGAGGAGGCGACAGCAAGAGCGCAGGCAAATTACTGGATTTCATTTCACAGGCTGATCCTTGATCCCATTTGGGAAGAAGCACTCTGGTTGATTAATTCACGCCGTCCAGTTTACCGATTTTCTCGCCTGCCACTTACCAGTTCGTCAGCGACCCGTCTGCTCTGTGCAGCAGAAAGCCGTGACTTTCACGCATGGGATGCCGTCGTGCGGCCTCGCGGTCGAAGGTGATGCCCAGCCCCGGCCGCGTCGGCGGCAGCAACCAGCCATCCTGCCACTCTACCTGCTCCGGAAAGACGTCTGGCAACATGCTGCCGGGAACCTGTGGCTGCTCCTGCACGCCAACCAGGGGCGACGCCAGGTTCAGCTGCAGGCAGGCCGCTGATGAAACCGGCCCCAGCGGATTGTGCGTGGCCAGCTTGATGTAATGCGTTTCGCACCAGCCTGCAATCTTGCGCGCCTCCGTCAGGCCGCCGACGATACACAGATCGATGCGGGCGTAATCAATCAGTTCTTCCTCGAGCAGCTGCCTGAATTCCCACTTCGAACTGAACTGCTCGCCCACAGCCAGCGGCACGGTCGTCCGCGGCCGCAGGGTCTTGAATGAATCCGGATTCTCGCTGCGCAGCGGGTCCTCGATGAAGAAGGGGCGGAATTGTTCGAATTCCTGACACAGCCACAGGGTGTCTGCCAGATCAAGTCGGGTGTGCACGTCGAAGGCAATCTCGATCTCTTCCCCTACCGCCTCGCGCACGGCCTGCGCCTGGCGGATGGCCGCCTGCACCGACTGCCGCGGCTCCAGCGTCGTGCCGTCCTGCGGCAAGTCCCAGCGCACGAACTTCCAGCCCGCCTCTTTCGATTCAAGGCAGGCCTCCACCAGCGGCTCGACTTCCAGCCCGCGCCCGTAATTGTGCGGATAGCATACAACCCGGTCGCGCGCCAACCCGCCCAGCAGTTCATAGACCGGCACGTTTAGCGCCTTGCCCTTGATGTCCCACAGTGCAATGTCAATCGCCGAAATAGCCGCAGTCTGAATGCGCTGCGCCGGGAAGAAGCCGCTGCGGAACAGCAATTGCCAGATGTACTCCGTACGGAATGGATCCATGTCAAGCAGCAGCGGTCGCATGTGTTCGATCGCGCCGATGACCGCATGTTCGCGCCAGGTAATGCCCGCCTCACCAACGCCCGAGATGCCCTCATCTGTGTCGACCGTGACGAACAGACAGTTGCGCCTGCCGTTCCAGACCGGCCACACATCAATTGCGGTGATCTTCATGCTTTCCTCCCTTCCACGACATCGTGAATTGTAGCATCATGCGTCTGACGAATGAGCGAACGCTGCGTTTCCGCCAATCTTAAGGAAGGCTGCCATGTTGACGAATGCGACCAAAGCGAAACTCCGAAACGGAGAGTGCGTCTATGGCTGCTTCTTCCGCCCCCCGGATCCGACGCTGGCGGAATTTATGGGTTATCTCGGCTGGGATTTCCTGATCTTCGACGCCGAGCACGGCTCCCTCGATCCCAATCGCGCCGAAGACATGGTGCGCGCGCTTGAATTGCGAGGAGTCACGCCACTGGTGCGGGTCACCACCAACCAACCCCACGTCCTGCTGCGCTTTCTGGACGCCGGCGCCCAGGGCGTACACGTCCCCTGGGTCAACACCGCCGCCGAAGCCGAGCGCGCCCTGCAGGCCATCAAGTACCAGCCGCGCGGGATGCGCGGGCTTGCCGGCGTTCGCCCCTCCACTTTCGCCCAGCAGATGAGCCTGGCGGACTACGTTGTCAGCGCCAACGGGGAGACGCTGACGGTCCTGCAACTGGAAAGTGGCGAAGCCGTCGACAACCTCGATGCCATCCTCGCCGTACCGGACGTCGACGTCATCTTCCTGGGCCGCACGGACCTGTCCCATTCCCTGGGCTTCCCCGGTCAGACGACCCGCCCCGAGGTCGAAGCCGTGGTCGACCGCGCCGTGGCGCGTATCACAGCATCAGAGGTCGCCCTGGGCGTTCTGGCACAGAGCGCCGGGGATGCCCGCTACTGGCGCGCGCGCGGCGCCCGTTACCTTGTGACGACCTTTGAAAGCATCGTAAGTACTTCGGTCAAGGCCTGGCTGGGCGGCGCCCGCGCCTGATCTGACGGCCTGGCCGGCCCCTTCTGCTATACTTCCCCCGCCCGTAGCCCGGAAGCAAAGGAGCGACTCGTGAACGCGACCCTTACGCCAGGCAGGTGGCGTGGACTGAAAGCCACCAGCACCAGCGAGCACGTCTTCACCATCATGGCCTTCGACCAGCGCGGCAGTTACGTCGGTATGTTGCCGGAGGGCAGCAGCTTCGACGATGCCGTCGCCATCAAGTCAGAAGTGGTTGGCCGGCTTTCGCCCTTCACCAGCGCCGTGCTGCTGGACCCCACTTACGGTCTGCGGCCCGCCCTGCAACTGCATCGCAACAGTGGCCTGCTGATGGCTTTGGAGAAATCCGGTTATACCGGTGACAGCACCATGCGCCGGGCGGATTTCGATCCAGACTGGACCGTGGCGAAGATGCGCCGGGCCGGCGCCGCGGCGGTCAAGCTGCTCATCTACTACCACCCTGGTTCTGGCGCCCTCGCTGACGAGATTGAGGGCACCATCAGCAACATTGTGACTGATTGCCACGCCCAGGACCTGCCGCTCTTCGTCGAGCCCATGTCCTACAGCCTGGACCCGGAGGTCCCCACCGATTCCGCTGAATTCGCGGCCGGCAAACCGGAAGTCGTCATTGAGACGGCACGACGCATCAGCGCGCTGGGCGTGGACGTGCTCAAGATGGAATTCCCGATGAATGCGAAGTACCACGACGATGAAAATGCGTGGCTGCAGGCCTGCGAGGCAGTCAGCGCCGCCAGCAGCGCGCCCTGGGTGCTGCTCAGCGCCGGGGTGGACTTCGACATCTTCGATCGTCAGGTACGGGTGGCCTGCCAGGGCGGCGCCAGCGGCTATCTGGGCGGACGCGCCATCTGGAAGGAGTGCGCCGCCATGTCACCGGGCGAACGTCACGAATTCCTGCTGGGCACGGCCACGGAACGCATCGACAGCCTCAACGGCCACACGCTGAAGCACGGCCGTCCCTGGACCGAGTTTTACGCCATGCCGGAAAGTGGCCCGGAATGGTACCGAAATTACGCTTAGGTGCCTGCGTCAGGCGTCCAGCCGGGCGAGACGGCTGAACTGCGCTGACAGCGAGGGATACAGGTCGCTGTAGGCTTCATAGACATCGTCGTAATGCGACACGAGAGCGGGCTGCGGCTCGCTTTCGTCTTCCCGCTGCACCATGGCGGCGCAGGCCGAAGGCACGTCCGGGCAGGCGCCGGCGCCGACAGCCGCCAGAATCGCCGCACCGAAGGCCGCTCCCTCGCTGGTGTTCACGCGGTAGAGCGGGATGCCCATGATGTCGGTGGTCAACTGACGCCACAGGGCGCTGTTGGCGGCGCCGCCCTGAATCACGGCGTCGCGCGGATTTAGCCCCTGGGCGCGCAGTAACTCCAGATTGTCGCGCATGCCGAAGGCCACGCCCTCCATCACAGCCCGCACCATGTGCCCCAGGCCGTGGCGCAAGGTCAGTCCGACGAATGCGCCGCGCGCCAGCGGGTCCGGATGCGGATGACGTTCACCGCTCAGCCAGGGCGCGAACAGCAACCCTTCGGAACCGGCGGGAACCTCCGCGGCCATGGCGCCCAGTTCGTCGAAGCCCCTGTCCGGCGCCAGCGCGTCACGCAGCCAGCGCAACCCGCCGGCGGCGCTGAGCATCACGCCCATGCTGAGCCAGGTGCCCGGCATCGGGCCGCAAAACGTGTGCAGCCGGCCCTGGGGCTCCGGCTCGTAACGATCGTTGATGGCGTAGGCCACGCCGGAAGTCCCCATCGCCAGACTCAATTGCCCGGCGGCCACCACGCCGCTGCCCACACCGCCCGCCGGCTGGTCGCCGGCGCCGCCCACAATCCTGGTTCCTGCGGGAAGGCCGCTGGCTTCTGCGCCGCTCCGGCTCACCTCTGCGCAGACCTGCTGCGATTCAGCCAGTGCCGGCAACCAGTGACGCGGGAGCGCCAGCGCGTCCAGCATGTCCGGCGACCAGTCGCGCGCGCCGACGTCCATCAGCGCCATGCCCGAGCCGTCGGCGACGTCAGTGATGCGTTCGCCGCAAAGCAGGAAACGCACGTAGTCCTTGGGCAGCAACACGTGGGCGATGCGTTCGAAAACCTCCGGCTCGTGAACGCGCATCCAGGCCAGCTTGGGCGCGGTGAAGCCGGGCAACATGCTGCTGCCGATGAGACGATACAGCCGTTCCGCGCCGACGGCCTCTGTGATGGCCTCACATTCGGCCGAGCTGCGCTGGTCGTTCCACAGGATGGCCGGCCGCAGCGGCTCGTCCCGCCCGTCAAGGGCCGTCAGCCCGTGCATCTGCCCGGTCAGTCCCAGGGCAGCCACTGAGTCCGACGGAATCTCCTGCATGACCTGGCGCAGCGAGGCGCAACTGGCGCGCCACCATTCCGCCGGGTCCTGCTCCGACCACAGGGGCCGTGGCGTAGCCAGCGCGTGATCATGGCTGGCCGTGGTGATGACTGCACCGCTGTCGTCAATCACGACCGCCTTGGACGCCGTGGTGCTGACGTCCAGGCCAATGAAATGCTCGCTCATGTCAACTCCGGGGTACTGGATCGCCGGGCCATGGGGTCAGGCGGGATTGTCCCTGTCGTCCAGCAGGCCGCGCAGGGCGTCTTCCCAGACGTCGTCCAGCGGGTTGAAAACCGGCTCCTCGAATTCGTCTGAAAGCCGTTTCAGATAGTCGCGGACGCCGGCCTCGGGCGCCATCTTTTCGAGTTCATCCACCCTCGATTCGACCACTTCCACCAGCCGCCGGCTTTTCTCTTCCAGGTCATCGAGCGCGAATTCCGTGCGCAGCATGAAGTTCACCCGCCGCATCACGCCCAGCCAGGCCGTAAAGTCGTTCTCGATGCGAATGGTGTTGGACAGCTTGCCCACGTTGCTGAAATCGTAGGTGGGCACCAGGGCATGCATGCCGGCGTATTCCATTTCCCGTTCACCGGCCCGACTGCAGAGCCAGGAACCGATGCTGGCGCCGCCGTGATAGTCCGAAAGGTTCACTGCCAGCCGGGCAAACTCGCCGGCCATGCGTCGCAAACTGAAATTGCAGGAAACGATGCGTTCCCGGTCAAAGGGCAACTCGCCATAGACGCCACCCAGACCGACGATGCGCTCCACCTTTAATTCCGCGGCGACGTCGAAGAGCGCGTTGCCGTAGCGGTCCATGTCCAGGTGCGGTTCATCCCCGATGAAAATGACCACACCGCACTCGCCGCTGCGGGTGAAAAACAATTCGTTGCGGCGGGTCTCCAGCGAGCGCGGATAGCCATCCTCAAAGCGGACTACCGGCCGCACCAGGTCGTGCGTCCCGGGTATCTGAAACAGATAAAAGCCGTCACTCCTGAAGCGACCGATGCGCCGGGCATTGTTGCGCTGTACCAGGTACTTCGGCAGTCCCGAGGAAAGGGAGCCGGCATCCGCCCACTGGCGCCAGCCGGCGAGCATGACCATGCGTTCAGCCTGTGGTGAGTCCCACAACTCCACGGTGTCGGGCATGGTCCGCTCCCTTCGCCGGCCGTCGAACGGGCCGTTGTGCCAGTCAGAGCACCTGGGCGTTGGGACGGCGCGCGATGTAGCGGCCGTCACCATTGCTGCCCAGCCAGTCCTCGCCATCCACGATCTTGCGCCCGCGCAACCAGACCTGTTTCGGCCGGCCGCGAACGGGCATCCCCTCGTAGACGATGTAGTCCGTGCGCATGTGCGTGGTCTCCACGCTGAGCACGTGCTCCTCGTTAGGGTCCCAGACAGCGATGTCGGCGTCTGAACCCACGGCGATCGTGCCCTTCCGCGGGTACATGCCGAATATTTTGGCCGGGTTGCTGCACATCAGTTCAACGAAGCGTATGGGCGAGATGCGGCCGCTGTTGACGCCATGCTCCCACATCACCATCATGCGTTCTTCCAGGCCGGGCATGCCGTTGGGGATTTTGGCGAAGTTGCCCAGGCCCAGTTCCTTGCCTGGCCGCCGGAATGAGGGGTCCTGGGCCTCATAGGCGACCCATTCGCCGTTGTCATGCGCCGCCGCCCACTCCTGCCAGGGGCCCACACCGCCGTTGTACCAGAAGTTGCAGTGGTCCGTGCTGACGTGCTGCAGCGAGCCGTCGCGGATGGCCTGCCACAACACCCCGTGATCGGCTTCGCTGCGAATCGGGGGTGAGCATACGTATTTCGAGCCCTGGAAGCCCGGCGCTGCCAGATGATCGTCCACCGTCAGGAAGAAGTACTGCGTGCAACTCTCGCCCATGACCGGGTAGCCCAGCGCGCGACCCCGCTGGATGGCCTCAACGGCGGCGCGCGTCGTCACGTGCACCACGTAGAGCGGACAACCCGCCAGGCCGGCCATCACCACCGCGCGGTTGGTGGCCTCCCCCTCGATTTCCGGCGGGCGTGAACTGGCATGGTATTTCGGCTCAACCTTGCCTTCCGCCAGCAGACGCGGCGTCAACTCGGCTTCCACGTCGCCATTTTCGGCGTGTACCATGACGATCATGCCGTGCTGCGCCGCCACCTGCATGGCGCGGAACAGCGTCGTGTCGTCGATCTGGAACACGTTCTTGTAGGCCATGAAGAGCTTGAGACTGGTGATGCCCTCGTCCAGCAGGCTGGGGATTTCCTCCATCACCTCGTCGCGCAGGTCGGTGATCGCCATGTGAAAGCCGTAGTCAACCTGCGCCAGATGCGTTGACTTGGCGCGCCAGGTCTCCAGGCCATCGTGCAGACTGCCGCCAATGGGCTGAACGACGAAATCAATGTGCGTGGTGGAACCGCCAAAGGCCAGCGCCCGGTGACCGGTGTCAAAGTCGTCGTTGCTGACCGTGCCGCCGAAGGGAAGTTCGAGGTGCGTGTGTACGTCGATGCCGCCCGGCATCAGGTACATGCCCTCGCAATCGACCACCTCGTGGCCGTCTGTTTCCAGCTCCAGCCCGATGAGCGTGACGATCTCGCCCTCGACCAGCACGTCCGCGCGCAGCATCTCGCCGGCAGTGATGACCGTGCCGTTGCGAAACAGGGTCCCCATGGCTGCCTCCTTACTGAAAGTGCGGGATGACGTGTTCGCCGTATTCGGCGACGATGCGCTCTTCCTCGCCGCACATCAGGTAAATGTTGAATTGCGTCACGCCGGCATCCTGCAGCGCTGCCAGCTTCTCAACGTGCGCCCCGGCGGGGCCCAGAATGCTGAAGCTTTCGATCACGTCGTCGGCAATGAAGCCCAGGTGACCGGCGTCCTTGCTGGCGTGTTCGTGATAGTCGTAGCCGCGCCGCCCTTCGATGTAGCGCGTAAAACTCTCCGGCACCTCGGTGGTCTCGCTGCCGTACTTTTCGACGATATCCGCCACGTGGTTACCCACCATCGCCGGGAACCAGCGTGTCTGTTCCCGGCCCCTTGCGACGTCGCCCACCCACACCGGCGCGGCCGCCATCACGCGGTAGCCGGACATGTCGCGTCCGGCGGCTGCACCGGCCTCCAGCGCCTGGCCCAGGAACCAGCGGCACAGCAGCGGTTCGGCCAGTTGAATGACCAGGCCGTCGCCATGTTCGCCGGCGGCCCTGAGCGCGCGCGGGCCATAGGCGGCGATCCAGACTGGCAGTTCGTAGCCTTCCGCCCAGGGAAGCTGCACCGGCTCCGGGATTTCTTCATAACGCACGCTGTCGCCGCGCACCAGGCCCTTGACGGCGTGCACGAATTCGCACATGCGCGCGATGGTCTTCGGCGTCTTGCCCATGACGCGCATGGAACTGTCGCCCCGTCCGAGGCCGATATCCAGGCGTCCGCCACTTTGCATGGCCAGGGTGGCGTACATGCTGGCCGCCACGGACCAGTCGCGCACGCCCGGGTTGGTCACGCAGGGGCCGAAGCGGATGGTGTCGGTGTGCTCCATGCACATTGCCATCGTGACCCAGGGATCGCGCCACAGAATGTGCGAGTCGTAAAACCAGGCATGGCTGAAACCGGCCAGTTCGGCCTGACGGCACAGGGCCACGGTGCGCTGCGGACTGATGTCCCCCTTGAAGGTGATCGCGAACTCCATCTCGCCCTCCCTGCTCAGGGACTGACCAGACCTTCGTAGGCGTCCGGCCGCCGGTCGCGGTAAAACTGCCAGACCTGCCGCACCTCTTCCACCTGGCTCATGTCCAGGTCCCGCACCAGCAGTTCTTCATCCCAGGGGTCGCCGACGTCACCGACGAATTCCCCGCGCGGTGTGCAAAAGTAGCTCTGGCCGTAGAAGTCGTTGTCGCCCAGCGGCTCGGTCCCCACCCTATTGATGGTGCCGACGAAGTAACCGTTGGCGATGGCGTGGCTGGTCTGTTCGATGCGCCACAAATGCTGCGAGAGACCGCGGCTGGTGGCCGAGGGGATGAACACGATCTCGGCGCCATTCAGGCCCAGCGCCCGCGCGCCTTCGGGGAAGTGACGGTCGTAGCAGATGTAGACGCCGACCTTGCCAACGGCTGTGTCGAACACCGGATAGCCGACATTGCCGGGACGGAAGTAAAACTTCTCCCAGAAGCCGGCGACCTGCGGGATGTGCGTCTTGCGGTACTTGCCCAGGTAACGGCCGTCCGCGTCAATGACGGCGGCCGTGTTGTAATAGACGCCCGTCTGTTCCTCTTCATACATGGGCACGATGAGCACCATGCCGGTCTCTTTGGCGAGGTCCTGCATCATGCGCGTGGTAGGCCCGTCCGGTATGGCTTCCGTATAGCTGTAGTACTTCGTGTCCTGCACCTGACAGAAATAGGGGCCGTAAAACAGTTCCTGAAAGCACATGACCTGCGCGCCCTGGCCGGCGGCCTCGTGCGCGTATTTCACGTGCTTCTCGATCATCGTGTCCTTGTCGCCGGTCCAGCTGGCCTGTATCAGCGCGCCGCGTACCGTCCGCGTCATCGTCCCACTCCCTCCAGTTGACTGGCATGTTCCCTGGCGGCCCGTTCCAGCGCGCGCCGCGCCTGGCGGACGTTGATGCCCGGCGCCACCTCGCGGTAAAACCTGGCGGCTGTGGCGGCGGCCCGTTGTTGCCCGGCCTCGCTGGTATCGCCCAACTCGAGAACATAATCGTCTGAATCGAGGCCCTCAATGGCCTCCAGCGTGATTTCCAGCACGGCTTCCCGACGGATGCGCATCATTTTCCTGCGGCGCTTGTCACAGGCAACCGCCTGGGCGCTGTTGCCGGCGCGCTCATGGAAGGCGGCCAGCGCCGTCTCCAGCTCAATGGCGTGAGTCATGATGGCGCCGAAGGTATTGAGCGCTGTCATCCCGCGAACCACCGTTCAATGACGACCTTGCGATCGGTGAAGAAATCGATCGAGTCCATGCCCTGCCCGTGCAGGTCGCCGAAGAAGGAGTCCTTCTGCCCGCCAAAGGGGAAGGACGCCGACGGCGCCGCGACGCCGATGTTGACGCCGATGTTGCCGGCGTTTACCCGATACTTGAACTCGCGCGCATGGGCGCCACTGCTGGTAAAGATGCTGGCGGCGTTGCCATAGTTTGAGCGGTTGATGAGGTCGACCGCCTCGTCGAAGCTGTCGGCGCGCATCAGGGAGAGCACCGGTCCGAATATCTCTTCCTGCGCCACGCTCATGTCCGGCGTGACGTCTTCCAGTATCGTCGGGCCGACGAACATGCCGTCTTCATAGCCCTCGACCAGCAGTTCGCGGCCGTCCAGCGAGATGCGCGCGCCTTCGCGCTCACCTTCGCCGATCATGTTGACGATGCGTTCGCGCGCCTGGGCGCTGACCACCGTGCCCATCTGCGTCGTTTCGTCGAGCCCATAGCCAACGCGCAGACCGGCCACCTGCTTCACCAGTTCGTCACGCAACTGGTCGTAGGCATCGCCAACACCGACGGCGACGGCCGCCGCCAGGCAACGCTGCCCGGCGCAGCCATAGGCCGCGCCCAGAACGTTCTTGACGCTGGCCTCCATGTCCGCATCCGGCATCACGGCGATGTAATTCTTGGCACCGCCCTGGGCCTGGACCCGCTTGCCGTTGCGCGTGCAGGTCTCATAAATGATTTTCGCCACCGGGCTGGAACCGACGAAGGACACGCCGGACACGCCGGGGTGTTCCATAATCGCATGGGCCGAAGTCACGCCGCCATGCACCAGATTGACCACCCCTTCCGGGATGTCCAGTTCATCAATCAATTCACAGGTGAGCTGCATGCTCAGCGGGGTCTGCGGCGATGGCTTCAGGATGAAGGTGTTGCCACAGGTGATGGCGGTGGGCAGGAACCAGATGGGCACCATGAAGGGGAAGTTGAAGGGCGTGATGGCGGCGAACACCCCGACTGGCTGACGAACCGTCGTCTCGTCGATACCGCTGCTGATGTCCTCCACCCCATCATTGCGCATCAGAAAGGGGACGCCGATGCCGAAATCGATGCTTTCGATGCCGCGCCTGACTTCGCCGCGCGCCTCGTCAAGGGTCTTGCCATTTTCCCGCACCACGACTTCGGAAAGATCGTCAAAGCGATCTTCCACCAGGTTCTTGAAGTGGTGCATGAACTGGGCGCGTTCCAGCACCGGCGTGCTGCGCCATTCGTCGAAGGCCGCCCTGGCCGCCGCTACCGCGCGGTCGACGTCCTGCGCGTCAGATTCCGGACACTCGGCCAACAGCTCGCAGGTGGCCGGGTTGTGCACGGGCGTCCACTGTGAGGTGCCCGCCTCCACCCATTCACCCCCGATGTAGTTTTTCAGTCGCTCGACCATGACACTCCCGTCCTGCCGACCCAGGGTTTCCCGTACAGGCCGGCCTGCATCAATCATGAGTGAGAGAGTCTACCACAGATTCTGCTTTCACCCGGTGGCGGTGGGCGAATTGACCTGATATTCTGGCGTCAGACGTCCCTGGTGGCGATGCGCCGACAATCAACCAGTCTTGGAGTTGAATTCATGGCACAGCAAAACAACGCCAATGCTTCCCTGATGGAACGCTACCGGCAGCATATCTTCCCCGCAGTCACTCCCTACTATCCCGACCAGCCGCTGGTTGTCGATCGCGCGCAGGGCCAGGAGTTGTGGGACGTAGAGGGCAAGCGCTACCTCGATTTCTTCGGCGGCGTGCTGACCGTGTCGGTCGGCCATTGCAATGAGGAAATCACCGCACGCACCATTGAGCAGTTGCAACGCGTGCAACACACCTCAACGCTCTTCGTCAATGAGATCATGGTGGAGTTCGCAGAAAAAGTTGCCTCGTTGACCCCGGGTGCGCTGCAAAAGTCTTTCTTCACCAACAGTGGCAGCGAGGCGGATGAGACGGCCATTCTGGCCGCGCGCTGCTACACGGGCAACAACGACGTCATCGCCCTGCGCCACGCCTATTCCGGCCGCACCCTGCAGGCGATGAGCCTGACCGCCCACGGCAACTGGCGTCTGGGCAACGTGATAGATCCCTATGTCAAGCATGTGCGCTCCCCCTACACCTATCGCGCGCCAGTGGACCTTTCGCCGGAGGAAGTGGTCGACCTGTGCATCGCCGATCTGGAGGAGTTGATCGCCACCTGCACCCAGGGGCGCATTGCAGCGTTTATCGCCGAACCAATCCAGGGCGTGGGCGGCTACATCGTGCCGCCGGCGGACTATTTCGGCCGCGTGGCGCCCATCATCCGCGCTGCCGGCGGCGTCTTCATCAGCGACGAGGTGCAGACCGGCTGGGGCCGCACGGGCGAGCACTGGTGGGGCATTGAGCACTGGGGCGTGGAACCGGACATCATGACCTTCGCCAAGGGCATGGCCAACGGCTCGCCCATTGGTTGCACCACGGCGTCAGCGGAGATCGCCGATGCCTTGCCAGGCATGACCTTCTCGACCTTCGGTGGCAACCCGGTGTCAATGGCGACGGCGCTGGCGACCATTGAGTACATGGAACGCAACCAGGTCCGGAACAACGCAACGGTTCAGGGCAGCGTACTTCGAAACAGGCTGGAAGAGCTTGAGGCCGAGTTCGACTTCATCGGCGAGGTCCGGGGTATGGGACTGATGCAGGCCATGGAAATCGTCCAGCCCGGGCCGGATCGCGTACCGGACGCCGAACTGGCCGGCGCCATCATGGCGGAAGCGCGCGAGCAGGGTCTGCTGATCGGCAAGGGCGGCCTGCTTGGCAACGTCATTCGTATGGCTCCCATGCTCAACGTGGACGAGGACTCGGTGCAGGAAGGCTGCGACCTGCTGGCCAGGGCAGTGACTGCGGCTGTCGGCTGACCGGGCCTGATGTGACCGAAACAGCGCTGACCAGTCCGCCGGCAGGGACAGCGAACGCTCACCTTCGCCGTCTGCCGGTCCTGTCTGTGACCCTGGCAGCGCTGCTGCTGGCTGTTTCCCTGCTGCTGCGGATTGCGTCGCTGGGCCCCGCTTCCGGGCTGCTGCAGGACAGCACGCCGGGAGAGTTGGCCCTGTGGGTCGCCGACCAGTCCGAAGAAGAGGCGCCCCGTTCCCTGCTGGGTCAACTGGCCCGCCGGCAGGCCAGGGACGAAGGATTGAACAGTCTTCCCGGGGAACGGACACTGGTATGGGCGCGCCTTGCCCTGCTGGCCCTGTCCCTGGCACAGGTCGCCTGCGGCCTGCTGGCCATCGTTGGCCTCGTCACCCGGGCCGAATGGTGCCGCTCGGCCCTGATTGCCTCCCTGCTGCTGACCATGGCCTGGCTCTTCCTGTTGCCACCCGGTGAAGAGCGCGAGATCCATGCGCTGGTGTTGCCGAACGGCCTGGCCCTGCTCGTCGCCCTGATGCTGCTCCCCGGCAGGGCGACGAAAACTCTGGGCTTTGTCCTGATCATTTCCATGCTTGTACTGGGGGTGCAGGTCCTCAAGGAATTCGCCACTTCCCGCAACTTCCGCATCACTACTCCGGTGCCTGCCTGGAACTATGTTTCGCGGCCAGACCTGGATACTGCCCTCGAGGCGCTCGCCACCGGGGAGCTGGACGTCGTTGTGGCGGACCGCAGGGACCTGCGCGATATCATGGCTCCTTCGCCCCCGGACCCGGAGGTGGAACCTGACGCGACAGACTGGCCGGACCTGCGTTACCTGACCCGGCTGGACAGCAATGACGCGCTGTTTGGCGTTCTGCCGGTGATGCCCCGCTTTCCCGGCCGCCTGGCTCTGGCCACACGCGCCGACGGGGACCTGACGTCCTTGCGGCAATTGCATGACCTGCGTACCGGCGTTGTGGCGGGCCACTTTGCCGAAACCAGATACCTTGCGCAGGACAGGCAACTGGTCCTGCTGGACATGAAAATCCTCAACGACGTCAACCTGCCGCATCTGCAACAAATCACCGAAGCCCTGCTGCAACCCGCCCGACGCAACGGCCCGCTCCTGCTGTTGCGCATCCTCGCCGAGGCTGCGGGACACACCTGGAGCGAAGCCATCTTTGGCTTTTTCTTTGGCGCCAGTCTGGGCTTCATACTGGGAACTGTCTTTGCCCATTTTCAGGCCCTGGAGCGCGGACTGCTGCCCTACGTCGTCGCTTCCCAGACCGTGCCAATTCTGGCGATCGCCCCCATGGTGGTGATCTGGCTGGGCGCCGGCCCGGTTTCTGTCGCCGTTATCTCCGCCTACCTGACCTTCTTTCCGGTAACGATTAACACCCTGCGTGGCCTGCGCTCGCCCCATCCCAACGCCTTTGAACTCATGAACTCATGGGCGGCCAGCCGCTGGCAGACCATGTGGAAACTGCGCTTTCGCGCCGCGCTGCCCTACCTCTTTACTGCCCTGAAGGTCTCGGCGACCGCCAGCGTGGTGGGCGCCATCATCGGTGAATTGCCCTCCAGCATTCGCAGCGGCCTGGGCCGCGCCATTCTGGATTTCAGCTCGGACTACAGCGCCATCTCCACGCCCAAGCTCTGGGGGGCCATCCTGGTCGCAGCGTCCGTGGGCATGCTCTCCTTCCTCATCGTCAGCTTCGTTGAGTGGCTGGTCCTGCGTCACACGGGCGGGAGGGGCTGATGACCAGCGCAGTGATCGCTGCCGGCCAGATCAACAAGGTCTTTAATCCTGCCAGCGAGGAGCGGGTCGTTGCGCTGCAGGACATCAACCTTGAGGTACAGCCTGGCGAATTCATTTCGCTGATCGGCCCCTCCGGTTGCGGCAAGTCCACCCTGCTGCGCCTCATCGCCGACCTGATTGAGCCCAGCACTGGCGAACTGCAGGTCAACGGCAAGACGCCGCACCAGGCGCGCATTGACCGGGACTACGGCATGGTCTTCCAGGCGGCGACCCTGCTGGAGTGGCGCAGCGTGCGCAAGAACATCGAGCTGCCGCTTGAGATCCACGGCATTCGCCGGCGGGAGCGACGCGACAAGGCGCAGGCGGCGCTGGAACTGGTGGAACTGGGCAGTTTTGGCGATCACTGGCCCTGGCAGCTCTCGGGCGGTATGCAGCAGCGCGTGGCCATCGCCCGGGCGCTGGTTTTCCAGCCCTCACTGCTGCTGATGGACGAACCCTTTGGCGCGCTCGACGAATTCACCCGCGAGCGCATGAATATGGAACTGTTACGCATCTGGCGCGAGACGGAGACCACGGTCCTCTTTGTCACGCACAGTATCCCGGAGGCGATTTTCCTGTCCAGCCGCGTCGTCGTCATGTCGCCCCGGCCCGGACGCATTACGGCCCTCGTCGACGTGGACCTGCCCCGGCCGCGCAAGTTCGAGACCCGCTCCTGGCCCCGCTTTCACGAGCAGGTGGCCGAAGTGCGCGAATTGCTGCGCGATGCCCACGTGGAATAGGCGGTGAGGCAAAAGGGCATCCGGGCGCGCATTCGCGGGCTGGCGCCGGCCCTGCTGGTCGCCGTCGTCTTTATCGGTGGCTGGGAACTGGGCGTACACGCCCTCGGCATTCGCGAGTTCATTCTGCCGCCGCCCAGCAGCATCCTGGCCGAGTTCGGCGAGGAACTGCAGATCTTTCTCGGCGCCAGTGGTGAATCGATCCTCTTCAGCGCCGCCCGCGCCACACTGTGGTCAGCGGTCGGTGGCTTCGTCATCGGCTGTGGCGCCGGCATTCTGACGGCGCTGGTCACCTCCCGCTGGACCATCATCAGCGAGGCGACCATGCCCTTCGCCATCGCCGCCAACTCCGTGCCGATCATCGCCTTCGCGCCCATCATGAACAACTGGTTCGGCATCACCAACCCGGCATCCAAGATGGCGATCGTGGCGGTGATTGTCTTCTTCCCGGCCATGATCAACACGGTGCGCGGCCTGACCCTGGTTGACCAGGGTCAGCTGGAATTGATGGCTTCCTGGGCCGCCAGCCCGGCGCGCGTGCTGCGCTCGCTGCGCATTCCCAACGCCCTGCCCTTCATTTTCAGCGCCCTGCGCGTGGCCAGTTCGCTCAGTGTGATTGGCGCCGTGGTCTCGGAATTTTTCGGCGGCCCACGCGCCACCCTGGGCGTCTACATCACCCAGGAGGCCTCCGGCTTCAACTTTGCCAGCGCCTGGGCGGCCATCCTGATGGCCTCGCTTATCGGCATTTCCTTCTATGTCGTGGTGCTCCTGCTGGAGCGCTGGCTGATGCCCTGGCAGGCGTCACTGCGCGACGGGGGCTGAAGCGCTCGCCACACTCCGGTCCCCTGCCGCCCCTCCATTGCCGTCGCGCTACTTGCTGCCGGAGGTTGCGCTACTGGCTGTCAGGGAGAACGCCACAGGGAATATGGCGCTGAAACCACAGGCGGGCAGGGAAGTGAGCCGGAATCAGTAGATTCTGCGCCTGGAGCAATGCTATGATTTGTGCAACTCTCAATTCTGTTGACCGCTATGATCGGAGTGGCGACCCATGAACCCTGAAGCATTCAACTTCGATGTAGACATTGACGACGAATACATCACTGTCAGGTGGCGGCGCTCGCCTTCCTCAACGTTGGATGTATTGACCCGATATCCGGAACTCCAACTACGGTTCAGGTATCACGATATCTCCAGCGACACCGTCAGGGCCATGCTGCGGGATATGGAAGTCCCCGATCAACTCTCCAAAACGATAATGACCCGCGTTACCGCAACAGCAAGCTGAAATGGCAAGCGAATACATCATTCAAACAAACTTTGACAGCCAATGGACGCAGGGGCAGGTAGTTTCAGAGAAGCTCCTGAACATCACGCTGAACACTGTTGGCAGGTCGTACTTGCCTGTACACGGTGACCCGGTATTGAGCCAACTCGACGATCATGATCTGGTCTGTTATTTCATCTATACCCTGAGCAGTTGGTGGGAAATCCCTCTGATTGACAGAATTAATGCGAACAGAAAAGACAATGATTTTGCCATCATAATGGACATCAATCCCGCCCCCGAAACATACTACCGTCTGGGCAATCCTGAAGCTCGCAACCCTGAATTACGCTACAAGTCCGGGCTAAAAGAGATGTTCCCAGGTCTGGAGTCCGACGTGGCGGATGCCATGTTCAATCTGTTGAGAAACGGATTCGGACACAATCTCTTCGGAAGAGAGCCCGGAAAGATTCAATTCGATAACCGTTTTGATTGCCCGCCGAAACTGGACGACCACAATGTGCTGCTTGTGCCCCCAATTCAACTGGCATTGTCCATGGTTACCGCTTTTCTTTCGAAAATCGTGATGCTGTTGCTTTACCCTTCGCACCCAAATGCGCGAGTGTTCAGGACGTACATGACAGGCAATGTCTGATCTGGCTGGAAGCGTCAGCAGTGTCCTGGCGACGGGCCCACATCCTGTGAATTGCTTGCGATTCCTTCCTCCCTCCACTCCAGAGGGCAGGTGAGTTCAACCCATACAGCAAAAGCAGCGGTTTCAGCCATCCTCTGAACGCCTTGCCCGCTGACGCTCTCGATAGTTACTATCCCTGTGCGGGAAATCCTTTCCGCGCCAAACCGAATCAAGGGACAAGACTATGAAAATCCTTGTCATGGCAGATATGGAAGGCGTCAGCGGCATCGTGACCTGGGGGCGCGTTGGCAGTGGCAAACCGATGTATGAAGAAGGGCGCCGGCTATACACTGCAGAGGTCAATGCGGCTGTCCGCGGCGCCAGTCGGGCCGGTGCGAAGGAAATCGTCGTGGTGGATGTTCACGGCGCTGGTGGTGACAACAGGGGCAATTCCCTCATCCCGGAGATGCTCGACCCCGCCTGCGAGTGGGTGGCGCATCATCCGGGAACGCGATACACGGAGTTGCTTGAGCAGGGCGCCGACGCCTGTCTGATGGTTGGTTACCACGCGCGAGCTCACACGCCGGATGGCGTATTGAGCCACACCGTCACCAGCGTGAAATGGCAAAACTTCTGGTTCAATGACCTGTTGGTCGGCGAGATCGGGATCAACGCGGCGCTTTGCGGGCATTTTGGCTGCCCGGTGTTGCTGGTTACGGGCGACGTCGCCGCCTGCCGCGAAGCGACGGCGCTGCTCGGCGATGGACTGACGACGGTCGCCGTCAAGCGGGGTCTGAGCCGCTATTCCGCCCGCCAGATCCCTCCTGTCCGCGCCCGTGAAATGATTGAAGCGGGGGCATACCAGGCGCTGCAGGATCTCAAGGCCGTCCCGCCCTTCGTGCCATCGTCTCCCGTGACCATTACGGCCCAAATCACCATGGCGGAGATGATGGAAGATTTTCGCGGCCGGCCGGGGCTGGAACTTGACTATGCCACGCTGAAGGTCACGAGCCGCGCCGACAGCTGGATGGAGGCCTGGGACCAGTTCTGGCCCTGGTCCGTCTGATCGGGGGCGTGGACGGTAGACGACCTTGTCATGCGGGTCGCACTGGCGATGAGCATGGCCCCTTTGCCGGGTACAAGGCACATGCTCCTGGCCCTCTGCTGATGCCTTGCCTGCTGACGCGCTCGCTGGTTACTATCGCCGTGTGGGAAATTCCTCTCCGCGCCAAACCGAAACAGGGGACTACATTATGAAAATCCTGATCATGACCGACATGGAAGGCGTCAGCGGCATCGTCACCTGGGGACGGGTGGGCAGCGGCAAGCCGATGTACAACGAAGGCCGTCGGCTGTACACGGAAGAGGTCAATGCGGCCGTGCGCGGCGCCAGCCGGGCCGGCGCGACCGAAATCGTCGTCGTGGATAGCCACAACGCCGGCGGCGACAACAAGGGCAATTCCCTCGTGCCGGAACTGATTGACCCGGCCTGCGAGTGGGTGGCGCATCATCCCTGGACGCGCTATACGGAACTGCTTGAGCAAGGCGCCGATGCCTGCCTGATGGTTGGCTACCACGCGCGCGCCCACACGCCGGATGGCGTCCTGAGCCACACCATCACCAGCGTCAAGTGGCGCAACCTGTGGTTCAACGGCGAGTTGGTCGGCGAAATCGGGGTGAACGCGGCGCTTTGCGGGCACTACGGCTGCCCCGTGCTGCTGGTCACCGGAGATGTAGCCGCCTGTCGCGAGGCGACGGAACTGGTCGGCGACGGACTGACGACCGTCGCCGTCAAGAAGGGGCTGTCGCGCTATTCCGCCCGCCAGATCCCCCCGGTGCGCGCCCGCGAAATGATTGAAGCGGGAGCGTATCAGGCGCTGCAGGACCTAAAGGCTGTCGCTCCCTTTGTGCCGGCATCGCCAGTCACCATCACGGCCCAGATCACCATGGCGGAGATGATGGAAGATTTCCGCGGCCGGCCGGGGCTGGAGCTGGATTATGGCTCATTGAAGGTCAGCAGCCGCGCCGAAACCTGGATGGAGGCCTGGGACCAGATCTGGGACTGGGCGGTCTGATTGCGGGCCGGACAGCGCCGTCGGCTCTTACAGGATCCAGGGTCTGAAGCATGGCCAGGCGCCGCCTCGCTGCCGGTCTCAATCTTGTGCCAATTTACGCCCATTCACGCTATACTTATCGGCTTGCTGGTTTCCCGTTCATTTCATCGATGGGAGGATAACCCAATGCGGAAACTGACAACTCTTCTTGTTCTCGTCGTATTGCTGTTGGGAGGCACTTTCGTCTCGGCCGATGGTCACCTGACGCCGATCAAACTGCAGTTGCAGTGGGTCGCCCAGTCACAGTTCGCCGGCTATTTCGCCGCCGTCGATCAGGGCTTTTACGAGGAAGAAGGCCTTGACGTGACCATTCTTGAGGGCGCTGTGGAGATCGTGCCGCAGCAGGTCGTGACCTCCGGCGGCGCCGAGTTCGGCCTCGCCTGGGTGCCCAAGGTGCTCGAATCGCGTGAGGCCGGCGCGGACCTCGTCAACATCGCGCAGGTCTTCCAGCGCAGCGGCACCCTGATGGTCTCCTTCGTCGATACCGGCATCGAATCGGTTGAAGACTTTGAGGGCATGCGTGTTGGCACATGGGGTTTCGGCAACGAGCATGAGTTGTTTGCGTCCATGCGCGCCGTCGATATCGACCCCAACAACCCCGAAGACGTCACCGTCGTGCAGCAGCCCTTTGACATGTCCCTGCTGCTCAATGGCGAGCTTGACGTCGGACAGGCCATGACCTACAACGAGTACGCCCAGGTGCTGGAAGCCGAGAATCCCGACACCGGCGAACTCTACCAGCCGGAAGAGTTGAACGTTATCGACTTCAATGACGTCGGCACGGCGATGCTGCAGGACCACGTCTTCGTCAACGCCGACTGGCTGGCGGAAGAGGGCAACGAGGACATCGCGGTCTCCTTCCTCAAGGCCAGCTTCCGCGGCTGGATCTTCTGCCGCGACAACCCGGACGAGTGCGTCGAAATCGTGCTGGAGAACGGCTCCACCCTCGGTGAGAGCCATCAGACCTGGCAGTTGAACGAAATCAGCAAGCTGATCTGGCCCTCGCCGGACGGCATCGGCATCATGGACGAGGACCTCTGGGCCCAGACCGTGGCGGTCGCCATTGAAGGCGAAGTCATCAGCGAGGAGCCGTCGGAAGGCGCCTGGCGCACGGACCTGGCCATGGCGGCGCTGGAGGCGCTGGGCATGAGCATGCCCGACACCGACGTGACCGGCGACATGTGGGAACCGGTTGAGGTCATGCTGCGTCCCGGCGGCGAGTAGGGGCGACCAAACGCAGAAATGGTAGGGGCGGCCAATCTGGCCGCCCGCGCAAATTACAGAAAATGCAGGGGCGACCAATCCGGTCGCCCCTGCAAATAAATAATACCGCAACGCTAGCCGCAAGTCCCCTGCGGCTCGACGTACGCGGCGCTGATCCAGCCCCGCGTCCCGTGATAGTCCACCCTGAACCAGTCAGCCGTCCGCTCCAGCGCCGTCAGCGTCACGCCGGCCGGCAGCCAGCCCGCGATGCGCGCGCCCCAGGGATTCGTGAACTCCAGCAGCTCACCGCCAGGACTTTGGCGGAAGTTCAGATTGAACTGCGTCCGCACCATGCAGCCGTCCAGGCCCTGCGCCGCGACCGGTGGCGCCGCCTCCGCTTGCGCCTGTTGCTGCGCAACCGCCGGCGCGCTCCCGTCCGCCACCAGCGCCACCTGGCCCGCGCGATCAATCGTCCCGCAGATCATGCCGTCCTGGCTGAAGGTCTCCAGACTGGCCACCGTCCGCTGCATCGCGGTCGTGTCGACGTAGCGCAGCCCGCCGGAAGCGGCCAGGAAGCAGACCTGCGTGTTCGGCGTCACCCGCCCCCACAGATCGACCACCCTGGCCGGCATGGCCGCCACCAGGGCGGGATGGCCGTAGCCGGCCGCCGACACCAGCTGGCAGGCCGTGCCGGCGTTGGCGTTGCTGACGGCGATGGCCGGCGCCAGGCTCTCGCAGGTCTCGGCCGGGGACACCCGGACGACCGGCCCGCCTGACCCGCCTGACCCGCCGGCTCCGCCTGACGACGGCGGCACGAATTCATAGGCGCCGATATCGCAGAGGCCGCCGACCGGCCGTCTCACGCCGCGGACGTCCGTCGCCAGCGCCGCTACGCCGGTGATGCAGGGCGCCTTGTTGATGGCCGGGCTGCCGGCCGGCAGCGGCAGGTAGCTCAAAACGTTGCCCGGATCCGTAAGCCCCGGATCGACTTTCAGCTGCGCGGCCTGATTGCATCCCAAGGTTGCGCCGCTGTCGAAGATGTTGTTCGTGATCGTCCTGCTGGTGGTCGTAAAGCTGAAGGTCAATCGACAAACGCCGTCCTGATTGCCGTAGAGGATGCTGTTTTGCAGGGAGAAATTGCCGCCAATTTTGTTGTTGATGACTGAGCCGGTGAATGCCAGCGCGCCGTTAGTGCCCTTGTTGTTGAAGATGGTCAGGTGTCGCAGGTGCAGATGACCGGTGCGGGCGCCATGCGAAGCGATCACGCCGTATCCGCTGTTGTTGTAAAAGACGCTGCTGTTGACGTTGAGATTGCCGCGGGAAACGGCAATCGCGCTGCCCTGGCCATTGCCATCCACCGAATTGTTGTAGAAGACGCTGCGGTTGATGGTGGCAGTGCCATTGCTGATGATGACCGCGCCGCCGTCGTCCCAGGCGAGGTTGCCGTGAAAGACGCTGTCGTTGACGGTGACAGTAGCGCTCCCTACGAAAATCGCGCCGCCCCCGCTGGCGCGGCCCGTATTGGGGCCTCGCGTCATGACCAGGTTGTTGATGACGAGATGCCCGGCACCCGCGTTAAAGTGTTGGCCATGGTTCACAGTCATGGTGAAGGTGCGGCCCCGGCCTTCAATGGTGATGCCGCCGACGACGCCGGTCATCGACAAGTCGCCGCCGGTCGCGTCAACGTTGAGGAAGATGGTGTCGTCGCCGTAGGTCCCGCTGGCGACGCAGCCGCCCTGGTCGGCGTTGCCTTTGGCTGAATTCCAGGCTTCCGCGAGTGTGCAGGTGGTGGCGGTGTCGCTGGCGCCGTCGGCGTTGACCTCGATGTCAGCGGCGAGGGCCGGCAGCGCCGGCAGCAGCAGAATGCCCAGCGCGATGAGAATGGATTTGAGTAGAAGCGGGGAGCGAAAATCTGGTAATGCGGAGGTTAAGAGATTGTTAAGAAAATGGGGGGGGGTGTTACGAAATTCGTCTTTCCTTGATTCAATGCCCGCGAGAGTTTACCGCCCGTTGTTATGAGACGCATTGTTGTAACACCAGTCTTATTGATCACTTATTGTATTTGAATATCATTTATGGGCCTTGTCAAGTGATTTGGCGGATTGGCGTGGCAGATTCCGGCTGCATGACACGACCCACCTGGTCGCGCGTAGGGGCGACCGACCCGGTCGCCCGCAATGCCCGGAAAATGCAGGGGCGACCAACCGGGTCGCCCCCGCCGTCGTCGTTCCGCATTCGGGCGATCAGGTTGATCGCCCCTGCAATTGTTACGCAGAAAAGGTAGGGGCGGGCAACCTGCCCGCCCGCAAAACGCAGAAAGGGTAGAGGCGCTACGCCAGCCGCAAGTCCCCTGCGGCTGGCGTACGCGGCGCTGACCCAGCCCTGTTCACCTTGTATTTTGTCAGCGCGGCGGATGTCGCTTTCGAAGCGATTGCCCTGGTATCCCGGATGCCGGCTGAAGGCGCAGGACGTCCGTGGCAGCTTCCAACCCGGCAATATGGGCTGTTTTGTTTCCCTGCTCGATAGAGCAGCGCCATTAATTAACAATAATGCGTAACACAATACAATATTATGTTTCATAAATCCGCGTCCTGACGTGACATTGGGATTTTGCCGCCTGATTTCTTGCGGCCGACCCTCATTTGCTGCTAAATTCCTGTAGAGACTGTTGCGCCATCGACGCCTTTTTTGGCAGTTCGACGCCCTGTTTTCCAAAGGTCTGAATGACAAAAACGCGTTCGGAGACCGACTACGCCATGAAAAAGCTGGATCGCCGTATAGCCCGCTCGCGAAAAGCGCTGGGCGACGCTCTCGTCGAGCTGGCCCTGGAACGAGGACTTGATAGTATAAAGATCAGGGATATTACTGAGCGTGCCAACGTTGGTTACGCAACGTTTTACCGCCATTACAAAAGCAAAAACGATCTGCTGACCTGTCATCTGCGCGAAATCCAGCAGGAAATCGAGCGCGGCATAGACCCGCAAAAGACACATTACGAAGTGTCGCTTTTGGTGTTCACTGTCATCGACAAGTATCGGGACGCCTGCCTTTTGGGAACGATCCTGCCACAGGATCATCCAGCGATGAAGCCAATCCTGGAAGCAACAATACGAATCGTAGACTCTCGTTTCAAGGCGCGAAGCGAGACCGTCATCCCCCTGGAAGTATCGGCAAATCACCTGGTGAATTCATTTATGAGAATGGTCAACTGGTGGATTACCGAGGGCCAGGCTTACAGCGTGGAGCAGATGGCTACCATGTCAGCCGAACTCATCCTCAAGGCGACCGAAACCGCGGCGCTCGACAGGACGGACGGGACGGGACCTTCACCCGGTCCCTGACCACGGACTCATCGAAGCCGCCCTGCCTGTTTCGGGTCCCCGGCCTGTCAAGGTCATGCTGCGTCCCGGTGGTGGGCAGCCTTGCAGGAGAGACCTGTCAGGGACCGTATGAATTCAGCCCTGTCGCATTCAGGAATCAGCCCCGGTAATCTTCAGTGCTGAACACGATGAGTAAAGCCCTCAGCAGGAACAACCTGAGCACGCTGCCAAAATCACTTCAGGGAATACTGAAACACATCGATCTACCAACAAAATGTAACTAAAGGTGAGGAAAGATAGGCAACCATCAGTTTGTAGCAAGTTATCCCAATGATACATTACAATAGGTGGGTGTTTTGCGGAGCATGAGTCCAGGGTGAACGTGAAACAACTTCTCTGTTGCCGGCATGGCGACGGGATCCCTGCGCGGCAAGCGCAAGAATTCTCTCCGGTAATCGGGAAAGCCTCTGGAAGATCGGTGCACGTCCGAATGGCATGGCCGTCTTTCATTCTGGACAACTTGACGCAGTCGCCAGCATTGGAGAACTCGTCACGACATGAAAAAACTGGACAGCCGCATCGTGCGTACTCGCCGGGCGCTGGCTGATTCGCTGGTCGCGCTTGCCCTGGAGCGAGGCTACGAAAACCTCACAATCAGAATGGTGACCGAGCATGCCGGCGTCGGCAACCGCACCTTTTACCGTCATTTCCTCAGCCTGGACGACCTGCTGCAACAGATCCTGAAGACCGCCTTGCAGGAACTCAAGGAGAGGGCCCTCCTGGCGACGACGCCCCAGGATGAAATCCTGGCGTTTTATTGCTTCATCAAGGACCATCCGGATGTCTTGCGCGTCTACGTCAACCTGCCGCAGGATCATCCGGCGCGGCAAGCCATCATGCGCGAGGCGGCTAAAATCATGTACGGCCGCTACACGCAGAAAACCACGACCAGCGCGCCGCTTGATTTATCGATCGCTCAACTCATTAGCGTCACCAACCACATTGTTGCCTGGTACCTTGAAAACATTGATGATTGCAGTCCCGAACAGGCGGCGGCCATCCACAAGGATATCCTCACCGAAGCGCTTGAGCATACAGCGCTCAATCTGCGTGACGACTGGATGCGGAAGCGTCACCAGCTTTTGGGTTGAACGACGCCTCTCACCGTTTCAGAAAAACTTGCCGCTTTAACAGCCTCGTTTGAGCATTTTGGCCAAATTGCGCGTGGCGGCGAATGCGCCCCGCGTCACATCCAGAGACGGCCAGATCACATCCGCCCGCCGGCGCCGTCGTCGTGACTTGCCTTGTTTGCAACCAACCGAGGCGACGAAATGGCGCAATTTCCCCGCCCTCAGGCCACAACGTGAAAATCATTTGAAAATGGCGTGGCGCCCCCCTATTTTCACCCGGGACGTTTGCAGCGAGGAGGAAGATGAAAAGATGAGTCGCGCAATTCAGGCAATTCTGATTGTTGTTGTGATCGGGTCCCTGGTGTTTGGCGGGGTAGCGCAGGCGCAGTTTCCGCCCGGAATACCGCCGCCGCCCATTCCGCCGCTGCCGCCCTTTGAGCTGGATACGGGCGTTCCCCTGGCGCAGGTGCTTATCCCGCGTTCCCTGCCCATTCTGGCGCAGGATGCTTCGCCCGCTTTCAGCGACGTGACTCTGATATTTCGGATCGGGGCAGTCGCCATTACCGGCCTTTTTGATGCCCTGGCGCCCTATCACCCGACGGCTGTCGGCATCTACACGCGCATTGAGCGCAGGCCGCCGGAAGAGTGGACGCTGCGCAACATGAACATCGCCACACTCTATGCCTTCTATCACGCGGCCAGAGGGCTGTTCCCCCACCGCGAGGCCGTCTGGCGCGCCATGTTGACCGACTTTGGGCTCGACCCTGAAGACGGCATGGACCTGACGACGCCGGCCGGTATTGGCACGGCGGCGGGCAAGGGCGCCATCGCGGCCCGCTTGCACGACGGCATGAATCAGGTGGCCGGCTACGCGAACAACACCGGCTACGTGCCGGTCAACAGCGCCTATGATTTGGTGGATGCCTCGCGCTGGCAGCCGGCGATCAGGCGACAGGGCATGGGCTTGCATACCGTGCAGCAGTTTGTCACGCCGCAGATGGCGAACACGGAACCCTTTGCCGACTTCGATCCGCGCGATTACCGCCTCCCCGTTCCTTCAGCGAGCAATCCGGAGAATTGGGATGCCTACAAGGCGCAGGTCGATCACGTGCTGGAGGTTTCGGCCAACCTGACTGACGAAGAGAAGATGATGGCCGAGTTCTTCGACAACAAGATCGTGTCCTTCGGATGGTCCCTGGTCCAGGCCGTGGTACAGCATCGCCTTTCCCCGATGGAATTCGTACAAGTCGATTGGCTGACGCAGGCGGCCGCCTTCGATGCCATGATTTTCACCTGGCAGGAAAAGGCCCGTTACGACGCGGTGCGCCCCTTCAGCGCCGTTGCCCACGTATACGGCGATGAACCCGTCACCGCCTGGGGCGGCCCCGGCAGGGGCACGGTGGAAATCCCCGCCAGTCAATGGCGAAGCTACATCAACGTCGCCGACCATCCCGAATATCCCTCCGCCTCAATGTGCGCCTGTCAGGCGCAGGGGCAGGCAGCCCGGCGCTACTTTGGCACGGACGAGCTGGGCTTGTCGGTCACGTACGCCGCGGGCTCGTCGCGCATCGAGCCGGGCATCACGCCGGCCGAGGACGTGACGCTGCACTTCGCCACCTGGACGGAATTCGAAGAGGAATGCGGACGCAGTCGCGTCCTGGGCGGGACCCATTTCCAGGCGGCCATCGATGCCAGCGCGGCGGTCTGCCATGCCTTCGGCGATCGCCTCTACGACTACTTCCTGACCTTGATGGATGGCAGCGCGCCCGAGCGCGCGCCGGCGCTGGCGCTGGCGCCGGATCCGCGACGCGAGGACCGCGCCGACAGACCGGGCGCCGGCGATTCGGTCGCCCTGGCCGTTGCACTTGGGGATTGCCAGGTGACCTCACAATCCGCCTTGCGCCTGCGTAGCGCGCCCTGGGGCGAGGTCCTTGCCATGATTCCCGGCGGCACCGCCGTTTCGGCGAATGCTCGCACGCCGTCCTGGTACAGTGTGAGCTATCAGGGACAGGAAGGCTGGAGCGCAGCCTGGCTTGCGGATGGCGAAGGCGATTGCGACTTGCCTGGATAAGGAGCGTGAAACGTCAGGCGGGCGGGGAGCCCTGGGCACTGGCCAGTACGCCCTGCTCTTCAATTGGAAAGATAAACAGAACACGCCCACCAGTCGGTGGGCGTGTTTCGTTTCTACCGTTCCGGGGAACGAGAATCATGCACAATCCTCCGGCGCCATAGCTGTGCACTGAAATTGAAGTCTGACAAAAATTTGCACTCCCCCCCACGTCGCTACAATTCACGTCACTTACGATATTTCTTCCGTTTTTCCATTTATAGATGGAGGCAAAGATGAAATCCTCAAGATTCCTGCTGTTGCTGGCAGTACTGGTTCTTGCGCTGACGCCTGGCGTCACCACCGCCCAGGACGTTTCCGGGACCATGAGCTTCTTGAGCTGGTATCCGCAAGATTTGTATCAGCCGCTTCTGGACGCCTTCCTGGAACTCTATCCCGATGTGGAGATCGACTATCAGAATGTGCCGCCGGCGGGCGGACAATACGGTCAGCGCTTGCAGTTATTGGCGAGTTCTGGCGAGTTGCCCGATCTGTTTTACGTTCAGCCGCCCACCACGCTAATGGCGCAAAACGGTCACCTGGCCGATCTCAGCGACCTGGAAGTTGTCCAGGCTTTGCCTGAGGGGTTCACAGCACTGTACACCCATGAGGGAAGCACCTATGCCTATGCGCCCGATGCCTGGATAGGCGGCGTTTTCTACAACAAGGCCCTGTTTGCCGGGAACGATATCACCGTGCCCGAGACCCTTGCTGATCTCCTGGCGGCCGCCGCGGTGTTTCATGAGATGGGCATCAAGCCGATAAGCTTCAGCGCTGATAATCTGGTGGATATGGTCTTCTACGGGCATAACACAGAAGTCCTGTCGCAAGACCCCGGCTTCAATTCCAGGATTGATGCCGGCGAGGCCACCTTTACCGAGGGCTATCTGGATGCCTTCAACACCTGGAAGACGGATTGGGTCGACACGGGCTACGTCAGCCAGGACATGGCCGCCATTACGGATCCCCAGCGCTTTGACGAATTTGCTGTCGGGGAAGCCGCGATGACCATCTCGGGTCCCTGGGCTATCGGGGGCATGCTTGAAACCAATCCGGAGCTTGATCTGGGCATCTTTCCCTACGTCGGGACGACCGCGGACAGGGTGTACACGATCGGCGCCGTGAACGTCGGTTTGGCAATCTCTGCCAATGCGCAAAATCAGGCGACTGCGGAAGCGTTTCTCAACTTCCTCGGTTCGGACGAAGGACTGGGCATCTATCAGTCCATCACCGGAAATTTCCTTGGCGTCGAGGGCATCGACTATGAGGTCCATCCTGTCATGGAGCCGATGAGAGCCATCGGGGCGAGCGGCAATTTTGCCTTTCCGCCCGTCTTCTGGACCAATCTCGGCACACTGTTTCCGATGTTTGTCAAGGGCTCCCAGGAGATCCTCCTGGGCGTGTTGACGCCGGAAGAACTCGTCGCTGAACTCGATGCCAAACAGGCGGAGTTGATGGAAGGCGGAGGCTGAGGCAAGGATTTCCGCAAACAACGTCATGATCACGGCAGGTCTGACTTGTGCAGGCCTGCCATGTTTTCTGATACCCTGCAATTCGACATTATCATGTCGTTTGCACGCCAGGCGCCGTCGCTGACAGAAGCATGCCCGGCTCTCATGGCGAGCATCCGGTAGCCGGATGATGCGGGAAATGCCGAACAAGACGCTGGCTCAGTCGTTCAGAAACGAGCTTCCCTGGCTGCTGCTGGTCGCACCGGCCTTCCTCATCTACACCGTCCTGACCATCATTCCCCTGTTTCACACCTTTTTCTATTCTTTCACCAACTTCAACGGTCTGGTGCCCAACCCGGATTTCGTGGGCCTTGACAACTACCTGCGGGTTTTTTCTACCAGAGCAGTCTCCACTTCCTTTTCGAACAGCATCGTTTACGCGATCGCCGTGCCGCTCATCATCACGCTGCTGGCGATCCCGCTGTCCCTGCTGCTGGATTCACAGATGCGCACGCGCAACCTGCAGCGCGCCATATTCTTCTTCCCCTCCGTCATCAGCGCCCTGTTTCTGGGCTATATCTGGAACTTCGTCCTGTCACCTTCATCCCAGGGGTTGGTCAACAGCCTGCTGCTGTCTTTCGGCCAAAGGAAGTTGCTTCTGCTGGCAGACCCGAAGGCAGCGATGGTCCTGCTGATTCTCGTGACCGTATGGACGAGTACCGGGTGGCACGCGTGCATCTACCTTGCCAACCTCCAGGTGATTGACCAGGCGCTTTTCGAGGCTGCCGATATCGACGGGGCCGGTGCCCTGCAGAAATTCCGCTACATCACCTTCCCGAATTTGGCGCCGGCCATGACGATCAGCGTACTTTTTCTGCTGTTGAACAGCCTGAAGGTCTTTGACCTGCCCTTTTCCTTGACCGAAGGTGGCCCAGGCTACGCGACAACCATGGTCACCCAGTCAATCATCACCGAAGGTGTCAATTCCAACCGTATCGGCTTCGCCTCGGCCATGTCGATGATGTTTCTGGCGCTGATCGCTCTGGTGACCTTTTTCCAGGTCGGCGTCATGAGTAAACGTGAAGAGAAGCTGGCATGAGGAAGAGATACACAGGGACCACGCTGGTCACCGAATTCATCATGCTCGCCTTCTGCATCGTATTCATGGTCCCGATTTATTATCTCTTCGTCAGCACCTTCAAGACGCGGCAGGAAATCATCGAGGCGCCGCTGGCCTTGCCGGGCAGCCTCAACCTTGTAAACTACATGCGTGCGCTGGAGACCATGGATTTCTTCAGGCACTTCTTTAACTCGCTGCTCATCACATCGCTGTCCGTATTACTGATCGTCGTGATGGGTTCGATGGCGGCCTACACCATTGCGCGGCGCCCCAACCGACTCACGAGATTCCTGCGTTCCTACTTTCTGATCGGGTTCATGGTCCCGCTGCAAACGACCATGCTGCCCCTGTTTCTGATCATGAAGCACCTTGGCCTGATCAATACCTATCAGGGATTGATCTTCCTCCATAGCAACGGCGCTGTCTTTGCGCTCTTCCTGTACACGGGGTTTATCCGGGCCATGCCACGCGATCTGGAAGAGGCGGCATTTGTCGATGGCGCCGGCGTGTTTCGCACTTTCTGGCGAATCGTGTTTCCATTGCTGAGACCGGTCACTGCCACGCTTGTCATTTTCAACACGATCTGGATCTGGAACGACTTTCTCCTGAGCTATTTGTTCCTGAGTTCGAATGACAAGTCGACCCTGATCATGCAGGTCTATAACGGCGTTGGCCTGTACTTCACTGACTGGTCAATCATGATGCCCGTGTTGGTGCTGGCGGTCACGCCCATGATCATCTTCTACCTCTTCATGCAGCGGCACATCGTCGCCGGTTTGACCACGGGCTCCCTGCGGGGTTAGCCAAACGTTTTTCTCCGAAAAAAACGCGCCCGCAGAATGTGACCGTATTGTTATCAATTGGCTTTTGCTCGCCCCTGACCCCAGTCTTCTTGTATTGATGAATTAGCCCAGTTAAAAGATAATGGTAGGATACTGGGTCATTTGTTTGTCGATGATTCATCTACACTCCATCCAAACACTCATATTCACAATTATCGGCAAGGGAAGCTGCTGAGTGACAGAGTTTGACCTTACTGAGCAAGAGACAAAGTCGAAGTTCATATTTCCACGATTGCGCCAATCTGGCTGGGATACCTCTCCTTATTCCATCGCCGAGGAGAGGACAATCACCGATGGACGTATTGTCGTCATTGAAGGCCTTGCGCATCGCAGAAAGCCCAAGAAGCCAGACTATATCTTGCGTTATCGATCTGACTTGTCTGTGGCTGTCGTTGAAGCCAAGAAATACAGCAGGCATAAGGCTGATGGTTTGCAGCAATCCAAGGACTACGCGGAAATCCTTGATGTCAAGTTTGCTTATTCTTCCAATGGGCGAGGCATAATTGAGTTTGACTTCTTGACTGGAATGCAAACCGAGCTACATGATTTCCCCACGCCTGAGGAACTGTGGCAACGCCTCAAGGCTCATGAAGACATCGATGACACTGTCGAAAGGCATTTGCTGGAACCTTCTCGTTTTGAAGGGGCCACAAGGCCACGTTACTATCAGGAAATCGCAGTAAACCGCGTGGTTCAAGCAATTTCCCAAGGAAGGCGTCGCCTTCTGCTGACGATGGCCACGGGCACTGGGAAAACGTTTGTAGCGTTTCAGATTTGCTGGAAGTTATGGCGCACACGCTGGAACAGATCAGGAAGTTTTCGCAGGCCAAGAATTCTCTTCCTCGCGGATCGCAGCGTTCTCGTGGATGATCCAAAGGACAAGACCTTTTCACCGTTTGGCGATGCACGGCACAGAATAGAAGGCGGGGAAGTCAACAAGAGCAGAGAAATGTACTTTGCCACTTATCAGGCAATTGCCGAAGATGAGCGACGTCCTGGGCTGTACAAGGAATATGCCCCTGATTTCTTTGACCTCATCATCGTCGATGAAGCGCATCGCGGAAGCGCACATGAGGAAAGCAACTGGCGCAATATCCTTGAATACTTTTCACCGGCTTACCAGCTTGGGTTAACCGCCACGCCGCTGCAGGAAGAGAACCGCAACACCTATGAATATTTCGGAAGCCCCGTGTTCCAATACAGTTTGCGTCAGGGGATCGAGGACGGTTTTCTATCCCCCTACATTGTTCGTCGCGTCGTAACCAATGTCGACGCTACCGGCTGGCGCCCAAGGTACGGGCAGTTGGACCGCTATGGGCGGGTAATTCCGGACAGGGAATATCGGACACAGGATTTCGAAAGAGAATTGGTGCTGAGGGAGCGCACCCAGGCAATTGCTCTGCACTTGACTCGTTTCATGCAAGAAAACGACAGGTTTGCAAAGACGATAGTCTTTTGTGTTGACCAGGAGCATGCTCAGGAAATGAAGCAGGTTCTAAACAATTTGAATGCTGATCTGGTTCGTGACATTCCAGATTATGTAGTTCGGGTAACGGCTGCCGAAGGCCAAATCGGCAGGGGGCTGTTATCTCAATTTCAGGAACCAGATACTGACTCGCCCATTGTAGTAACTACGTCCAGGCTACTTACGACAGGGGTGGATGTGCCGACCTGCAAAAACATCGTCATTGCCCGTGTCATAGGATCCATGACCGAATTCAAGCAAGTTATCGGGCGTGGAACGCGGGTACGCGATGACTATGGCAAGCTGTTTTTCAACATTCTGGACTACACTGGCAGCGCAACTCAACACTTTGCGGATCCTGAGTTCGATGGTTTTCCGGCCCAGGTGATCGAGATTCAGATCGACAAAGATGGCGAAACTGTATCCGAAGAGACTCTTGCGGAGATTGATCCTGATGCACCTGACATTCCCGAGTATCCGCCAGTAGACCCAAGCGATCCAGTTCTGCAAAGAAGGAAATTCTATGTTGACGAGGACCAGGTAGAGATCGCTGCTGAAATGGTCTTTTTTCTCGATGCAAATGGCAAACAGCGCACCATGAAATTTACAGATTACACCGCTGAAAAAATCCGGACCCTGTATCCCAATTCTGCGGAATTGCGAATGGACTGGAGGAATCCGAAGAAGCGCAACGAAATTGTTGGGGCACTTGAAGATCTCGGCATTTCATTCGAGCATCTCGCGACCGTGACTAATCAACTTGACGCCGACCCCTTTGACCTGTTATGCCACATCGCTTTTAGTGCTCCCATTCGCTCGCGACGTGAACGGGCGACGCGCGTCGCAAAAGAAGAACAACAGTTCTTTGAGAGATATTCCCCGGCAGCCCGTGAAATATTGCAGCACCTGCTGGAAAAGTATGCAGCACATGGAGTAAATCAGTTCGTTTTGCCAAGCGTTCTTGAACTGCCCCCTATATCAAACTACGGCAATGCCAGCGAAATTGCTGATATTTTTGGAGGTGCAATCATTCTTAGGCACGCAGTAGAACGGCTGCAAACTCTGCTATACGCAGCTTAAGGAGCCAGTCAGTGACGGAACAATTCAGTAACGGAAAAACATCGGAAAATACAGCGGCCCGGCTCGACGGAATCATCGAATCTTGCCGTGCCATCATGAGAAAAGACAAAGGACTGAATGGCGACCTGGATCGGTTGCCGATGCTTACTTGGATCATGTTTCTCAAATTTCTCGATGACAAAGAAAGGATTGACGAAGATCGAGCGGCACTTGCTGGTGACGTATTTCGCCCTACACTGGAGGCACCGTACCGCTGGCGCGACTGGGCGGCAGATAATGCTGGCATCACAGGAGATGAACTGATCTCTTTCATTAATAATGATGAAGCAGTGCGGCCGGACGGATCTCGCGGTGCTGGTTTGTTTGCCTACCTTCGGGGCCTCCGTAGCGCAAATGGGCGAGACCGCCGAGATGTCATCGCCAGAGTGTTCGACGGCGTGCTCAATCGTATGATCAGCGGTTATCTACTACGCGACGTCTTGAATAAGGTCAACGAGATCCACTTCGCGATCAGCGACGAGTTGCACACTTTTAGCCGACTATACGAAGTCATGCTGAGAGAAATGCGTGATGCGGCGGGAGATAGTGGAGAATTTTATACGCCGCGCCCGGTCGTCAGATTCATGGTGGCAGCAACCAACCCCAGATTGGGCGAGAAAATACTGGACCCCGCTTGTGGCACGGCCGGGTTCTTGGTTGAGTGCTACAGGCACTTGACAGAACAGGCTGAAACAATTGAGGATCGCGAGACGTTGCAAGATAAATCCATATTTGGCGGAGAAGCCAAGCCCTTGCCGTTTTTGCTAGCGCAAATGAACCTCCTGCTACATGGAATGGAAAATCCACAGATCGACTTTGGCAACAGTCTTGGCACCCCATTGCGGGACATTCGGGATGATCAAAGAGTCGATGTCATACTGACTAATCCACCATTTGGAGGAGAGGAAGAACGAGGAATCCTCAGTAACTTCCCCACGAACAAACAGACAGCGGAAACGGCGTTGCTGTTCTTACAGTTAATTATGCACAAGCTCAGGCGCAAGAGCGGACGAGCCGCCGTGATCGTACCAAATGGCACTTTGTTTGCCGACGGAGTTGCTATAAGAATTAGAGAGGATTTGATTAAGAGATTCAACGTCCACACCATTGTACGGCTTCCTAATGGCGTGTTTTCCCCGTATGCGGGAATTCCTACAAATATATTGTTCTTTGATAGCGAGGGGGCTACAAAAGGAATCTGGTACTACCAGATTTATCTGCCTAAAGGCAAAAAGGGATATTCCAGATTCCGTCCAATGCGATTTGAGGAATTCGACGCTATTCTTGACTGGTGGGGAAACAGGCAGGAAAGCTCAGTTGCATGGCGTGTGGATCGGTCTGAAATAGAAAAGCGAAACTACGATTTAGATTTTCGCAATCCCCACAGCGTCGAAAAGAAACATGATGGAAATCCAGTCGAATTGCTTGACAGTATCCATGATAAAGAACTAAAAGCTCTCAAGATAGTCAGCCATTTGCGGAAGAGTCAGAATGATACAGGCCCGTTGACGAATTCTGCGTGGAAAACTGTTTGCATGGGAGAGTTGCTGAAATACCTTGACGAACGGGTCCAGCTAATCGATGGCGAGGAGTACAAGACTATCACCGTAAAGCGAAGGCATGGGGGATTGGTAGAAAGAGAGACTCTTCGTGGTAGTGAAATAAAGACAAAGAAGCAATTCAGACTGAATCCCGGAGCATTCATAATTTCCAGAGTGCAGTGCTGGCATCAGGCATTTGCAATTGTCCCACAGGATATTCCTTGCAATATGATCGCCAGCAGCAACTATGATCAGTTTGAAATTCTGCCAGTCATAGATTCGAATTTTTTTTGGTGGCTGTCTCAAACTCAGGATTTCCTGCAAACGGTTCGGAAAAGCGCTGTTGGAGTAATTGTAGAGAAGATGGTTTTTAAACGCGACAAATGGCTGGAGCAGTCCATTAAAGTTCCAAATTCATTGGAAGACCAACAGCGAATTGCAGGTCAGATGGCTTCCATCCACGAATTCAAAGGGCTCCAACTCCAAATCTTGGATGAAATAAATATTCTGACACCTTCTCTATTGGAGCAAATGTTCGATTGAAAATTGATTTCGGTCTTTGCAGGAAGACAGCAACCTTTAGCCCGCCCGCAACACGTGAGCAGGTTTCGTTTATCTACTGCTTGTAGGCTTCGCTGCGGGTTACGCCAACAGGATTTCCCGTCACGAAGACGCCCACAACCCATCAATGGGAAGCGTGCATCCGGCGCGTCCTCTCCAGCATCTTCTCCCGCATTTCCGGCGTTCCGTCATGACTGGTGCCGAACCAGTGGTCAAAGGGGAACTCCGGTTCGCCATAGTTGCATTCAAAGTAACGATGGTGCAACTGATGGAAGTACGAGGCGACCGGCAGCTTCACGTCGTCCCTGACCACCGCTTCCTCGAAGCCGACGTGACCCTGGGCGGCGGAGAGCGCGGCGTGATGCCCGATGAGGATGGCGTGGATCGGATGCGAGGGCACGATCCAGAAGATCAGCGGCCCGGTGAAGTACAGCAAATGCTCGATCGGGTGCATCGACAGCCCGGACCAGGGGCCGATGTTGATGTTCTTGTGATGCAGGTAATGCGCGGCCTTGTAGAGCGGCTTCACGTGCAGCAGCCGATGCGTCCAGTAGAAGTGGAACACGCGCCACATCGGGATCAGGCCGAGAATGACGAGAAAATAGACCGGCTGCTCGCGCGGGTCGATCCTGGGGAAGTGACTGTTGGCGTAGCCCCAGAGCATGAAGGCCTCGAACAGCGTCCAGATGGTCACGCCGCTGGCCAGGCTCCAGAAGACGTTGTCGCGCACCTGGTCGTTCCAAAGGAACTGCCGCTTTCCCTTCCCCATCCAGTCCGGCGTGTACTTGTACTGGAACCCCTGCACCTTGCGCGACCAGAACCAGATGTGCAGGGCGCTGGCGAAGACCGTCATCATGACTAGGTTGCGGGCGAAAATCTCCAGCATCCAGTCGGCGCGAAACTCGGCGGTGCGCGAGAGTTCCGGCGTCAGGTACAGCCAGGTCAGGGCCGCGACGACCATGTAAAAGATGTTCCAGGGCCAGAGATGATGGTAGATCCACTTCACGACGTCCATGGGACGGGGCGGCCAGGCGAACATCGGGTTGGGCGCGCCGATATCCTTGTCCGGCTGCCAGTAACCGCGCTCGTCACGCGGCATGCCGTCGGCAAGGCCCTCTCGTTCTGCGCTTTTTTGTGCCATTTCAAATCATCCTCAAGAAACTCATTTGCCCTGGGCAAATCGTACGCATGAGCCGGGCGCGTTCGGCGGCCTCCGTCAGGGTGAGCCGCCGTGCATCGCGCGCATCCTGGCCAGCATCTTTTCGCGCGCCTCCGGTGAACCATCGCAGTTGGTACCGAAGAGGTGATCGAGCGGCATGGTGGGTTCGCCGTAGTTGCACTCGAAGAAGCGATGATGCAGCGAGTGCCAGTAGTTGCCGTAAGAGATTTTCAAATCGTCCTTGACGACGATTTCCTCGAAGCCTCCATGACCCGATATGGAGCCGAGAGTCACCTGCAGCCCCTGGAACATCATGTTGGCAGGATGCGCGCCGATGACCCAGTGGATCAGCATGCTCGAGTACATCACGACATGTTCAATCGGGTGTTGCGACACGCCAGACCAGGGTCCTACCTCGATATTCCTGTGATGCACGTGATGCACGGTTTTGTACAGAAACCTTGTGTGCAGCACGCGGTGTCCCCAATAGAAGTAAAAGTTGTACCAAAGTGGCGACAGGAAAAGGATCAGGGCGAAGGTAATCGGATGCTCGCGTGGATCGAAAAACAGGATGTGGCCGTTGGCATAGGCCCAGTGCATCAGCACTTCAAATGCCGTCCATATCGTGCCCGCGCTGCCGATACTCCAGAACATGTTGTCGCGCACCTGATCATTCCAGAGAAATTTGCGACTTTTGCCCATCCAGTTGAGCGACAGCTTGTATTGATATCCCTGGGTCTTCAAGGTCCACATGCTTACATGAAGCACTGACGCCCAGGCAATCAACATCAACTGGTTGCGAGCGAAAATCTCCAGAATCCAGCCGGCGCGGAACTCTGTCATCCGCGACGTCTCCGGCGTGAGGTAAGCCCAGGTCAATAGCGCCACAATCATGAAAGGAATGTTGAAGGGCAAAAGGTAATTCTTCACCCACTTCGCGACCTCAATTGGCCTCGGCGGCCAGGAAAACACCGGGTTGGGGACGCCGATTTCGCCGTCCGGCCTCCAGTAACCGCGCTCGTCGCGCGGCATGCCGTCGACCAGCCCGTCTCGTTCTGCGCTTGTTTGTGCCATCTCAAGTCACCTCAAAACTTCAACCCTAAATGTTCACTTCATGCTTTTCGCACGGTCGCGGTGAACGCAACCAGGCGCCGGCCGCATGACTCAACTGCCGTGCATCGCGCGCATCCTGGCCAGCATCTTCTCGCGCGCCTCCGGCGAGCCGTCGCAGTTGGTGCCGAACAAATGATCGAGCGGAATGGTGGGTTCGCCGTAGTTGCACTCGAAGAAGCGATGATGCAGCGAGTGCCAGTAGTTGCCGTAGGAGATCTTCAGGTCGTCCTTTACGACGATTTCCTCGAAGCCTCCGTGACCCAAAATGGAGTAGAAGGACACCAGCTGCCCCTGAAAGATCATGTTGGCAGGGTGCGCGCCGATGACAAAGTGGATCAGCATGCTCCCGTACATGGCGACGTGTTCAATCGGGTGCTGGGCCAGGCCGGACCAGGGTCCGACTTCGATGTTTCTGTGATGAACGTGATGCACGTGTTTGTACAGGAATTTGACGTGCAGCAGGCGATGTCCCCAGTAGAAGTAGAAATTGTACCAGAGCTGGGAAAGGAAGAGGACCAGCACGAATGTGACCGGATGCTCGCGCGGGTTGAAAAAGGAGACATAGCCGTTGGCGTACACCCAGTGCATCACCACTTCAAACGCCGTCCAGATCGTGCCCGCGCTGGCGATACTCCAGAACATGTTGTCGCGCACCTGGTCGTTCCACAAGAATTTTCGATTTTTGCCCATCCAGTTCAGCGACAGCTTGTAGCGAAATCCCTGCGTCTTCAGCGTCCACATGGTGACATGCAGCAATGACGCCCAGAAAATCATCATGACCTGGTTGCGGGCGTAGATTTCCAGAATCCAGTCGGCCCGGAATTCGGTCATCCGCGACTGCTCTGGTGTGAGATACGCCCAGGTCAATACCCCCACAATCATGAACAGGAGATTGTAGGGCCACATGTACTCTTTCACCCATTGCGCGACCGCAAGAGGCCTGGGTGGCCACGAGAAAATCGGGTTGGGCTCGAAGTTCTTGTCCGGCCGCCAGTATCCGCGTTCGTCGCGCGGCATGCCGTCGGCAAGGCCACCCCTTTCAGATCTGATTTCTGCCATTTCTGTCCTCCCTGGCAACTATTGGTCTTTGCCGGGTTGTCATTTCAGTACGCTATTTGCGCAACTGCGGGTCGAGCGCGTCGCGCAGGCCGTCTCCGATGAAGTTGATACAGAGCACGGTGAGCGAGATCATCAACCCCGGCCAGAACACCAGCGCCGGCGTCAGCGTCAGATAGTCCTTGCCGTCGAAGAGCAGACGGCCCCAGGTGGGAAAGTCGGGCGGGAAGCCCAGGCCCAGGAAGGACAGCGCCGACTCGGTGATGATGGCGCCGGCCATGCTGAAGGACGCCGCCACGATGACCGGGCTGAGTACGTTGGGCAGGATGTGGCTGCGCAGGATGATGGCGTCGTCCGAGCCGATACTGAGCGCGGCGGAGACAAACTCCCGCTCCTTGATGGACAGCACCTCGCCCCGCACCAGACGCGCGGTCGGCATCCAGCCCAGCATGCCGATGACCACCACGATCAGCACGAAAATGCCGACCTCCGGCCCAAAGGCCTTGCGCAGCGGCTCGCGGAACAGCAGGGTGATGACCAGCAGCAGGGGCAGGGTCGGCAGGGACAGGAACATGTCCGTCATGCGCATGAGCAGGCCATCCAGCCGGCGGAAGTAACCGGCCACACAGCCGACCAGGGTGCCGACGCTCATGGCGATGACCATGGCCGTCAGGCCGATGGCCAGCGAGACGCGCCCGCCCTGGATGGTCCGGGCCAGGGTGTCCCGACCCAGGTTGTCCGTGCCGAAGGGGTGCTCCGGCGTCATGCCGCTGTAGGCGGCGATGATGTCGATGTGTTCCGGGTCGGTATGCCAGACCAGCGGTCCGGCCAGCACCAGCAGGACGACCAGCAGAAGTACGCCCAGTGACGCCATGGCCAACTTGTGCTTGCGAAACTGCCGCCAGGCGTCTCCACTCAGCGTACGTGGCGATGAACTGAACTCGCCGTTTTCGTCCGGCCTGGTCAGTGACCTCGTTGTTCTGAAGAGCGGTTTCATCGGGCTACGTCCGGCATGGCTCTAGGTGTAACGAATGCGCGGATCCAGCACGGCATAGAGCAGGTCCGCCACGATGTTGAAGAAGACGTTCAGCACGGCAAAGATGAAGGTCAGGGTCTGTACAGTCGGCAAATCGCCACCCTGAATGGCGATGATCAACAGTTGGCCCAGCCCGTTGACGCGGAAAATCTGTTCGGTAATGATCGCGCCCTGAAAGACGCCCGGGATGCCCAGCGCGATCAGGGTGACGACCGGGATCAGGCTGTTGCGCAGCGCATGGTGGCCGACGACGCGGCGTTCCGCAATGCCCTTGGCGCGCGCCGTGCGCACATAGTCCAGTTTCAGGTTTTCCAGCATGGATGAGCGCGTATGACGGCTGAGCAGGGCCATGTAAAAAAGGGCCAGCACGGTCACGGGCATGATCGACTGCCGGAACTGGAACAGGAAACTCTCGAAATCCGTCACGACGTGCGTTGTGTCATAAATCGACGGGAACCAGCCCAGTTGCACGCTGAACAAATAGATGAACAACAGGCCGATAAAGAAAGTGGGGACGGAAAAACCAATCGTCGCAAATATCGTGCTGAAGCGATCAAAGTTGGAATACTGGCGGTAGGCCTGAATGACGCCGATCGGCACGGCAATAAAGATGGCGGCAAGATAGGATATCCCGACGACCCAGAGCGTCTGGGGTGTGCGCTCGATAACCAGGTCGATGATCGGGCTGCGGGTTTGCCAGGACAGATAACGCAAACGTGACTGGCGCAGAGGCAGGAGCTCGTCCTCAAGCACCTCAACGTTGTCTTTGCTAAGCTCCCGCCCCACCGTGCTGTTGGCAAGTTCGTTCAGAAACCGGGGCGAGTCGCTGCCGTCAATCAGGAAATATTGCCGGTCGCTCCTGAACAGCTCCTGCGCCTGCCCTTCCAGGATGATGCTGCGACCCGTGCTGTCAACCTCGTCGGCAAGAGAGGACGCAAGCGCTTCGTAGCCTGCTGCGCCTGGACTGACCAGATCCCCGGCAGTCAGGGACAGGGGCGGCGCAAGGTTCAGTCCGGTCAGCTCTTCAAAAATATTCAGCGGCTCATTCACCATGAACTGCTGCAGCCACTTGACAAACTTGACAATGAAGGGGTCATTGACGCCCATCGCCTCACGAATCTGCTCGCGCACTTCGGGTGGAATCGTCAACGGCAGGTTGCCGACCGGATCTGCCGGCGACAACTCCAGAATGGCAAACACCACGAGGCTGATGACCAGCAGCGTGGGAATGGAAACCAGCAGGCGGCGAATCAGATAATTGCCCAAGGCGGGCTCTCACGCAATTTACATGCAGGCAGGACGGGTCTCTGACCCGCCCTGCCCTGATACTGAACAGCCGGCGACTAACTCGCCCGGGTCCAGTCCGCGATGTTCCAGAGTTCGGTGTCCCAGGCGTTTATCAGGACTCCCTCGAGTGAGTTGGCGTGCGCGGATACCTTGGCGCGGTCCACCAGCGGGATGAAGATGCCGGAATTGACCAGCATGTCGTTCATGCGCATCGCCAGGTCAATGCGCTCCCCTGTGTCAGAGGTTTGCGCCATCTGCGCCACCAGCGCCTCGTAGTCGGCGTCGCACCAGCGCGGGACGTTGTTGCCCAGCCAGTTGTTGTCGGGGCCGTTGATTTCGCTGCAGACCCAACTGCCCATATAGGACTCAGGGTCCGTGCCCGAGAAGGAGTTGGTGTACATCTGGATGTCAGCGTAAAACTTCCCGTAGGTGTCCGGGCTGCCCGGGTCACCGCCGAAGAAGACGGCGGCTTCGATGTTGCGCAACTCGGTCTCAACGCCAATCCTGGACCACCAGTGCTTGATGAGCGCCTGGGTGCTCTGGCGCACGGCGTTGGTGGAGGTCTGATAAAGAACGCGCAGCGGGACGCCGTCCAGTTCGCGCACGCCGTCACCATCGGTATCCACGATGCCGGCCTCGTCCAGCAGGGCGTTGGCGCCGGCGATGTCCTGCCCCAGGCAATCGTCATTGGCCGTGGAGGCGTAGATCGGCGGCCGCGCCAGAATGTTGCAGGTGGCCACGCCGCCCGAGCCGTAAAGCGCCAGGGTAATGAGTTCGCGGTCAATGGCCATCGACAGCGCCATCCAGACGGCATCGTGGGTCAGGAAGGGATGGGCATTGTCCCCGTCCATGTAAACCGAGCGCATGTCGCCCAGGTCCGGGTCAGGGTTGGTCTGGTTGAGTATCAGCCGTTCCACGCCAGGGTCAAAGGCAGAGACCACCTTGCCGAGGCCCGCGGCTTCCATGTTGCCCTGCACGGCCGGCTCAATCTGCAGGTTCCAGGCGTAATCGGCCTCGCCCGTTTCCAGCACCGCGCGCGCGGCGGATTCAGCGTCGCCGCCGCCCTTCAGCACGACCCGCTGGAAATATGGCTTGCCCTCTTCGCGATAGTTCGGGTTGGCCGTATAGACGATGACGTCGTTGGCGCGGAATTCCTCCACCACATAAGGCCCTGTGCCGATCGGGCCAAAGTTTTGCTCCGTGCAGTTGGGCGCATTGGCGCCAATGCAATCGGCGAACTGCGCCGCCTGGATGATCGGCGACACCTGGGCGACGAAGGGGCCGTAGGGGAAGGGTTTGGCGACGCCGAACTGCACCGTGACCGTGCGCTCATCCACCGCCTCGACGCTTTCCACGTCCGCAAAATGGGACAGTCCGCTGCATCCCATCTCGGGATGCGTGCAGTATTCCCAGGTGAAGACGACGTCCGCCGAGGTCAGCGGCGTCCCGTCCGACCAGAGGATGCCCTCGCTCAGCGTCCAGGTGATGCTGGTCAGGTCCTCCGCGATGCCGCCGTTGGCGACCGTCGGGATCTCCTCCGCCAGGTAGGGCACCAGCGCGCCGCTCTCATCATAACGCGCCAGCGGCTCAAGAATGACGGAGGCAGCATGCAGGTCCTTGGTGCCGCCGGAGAGATAGGGGTTCAGAATGGAGGCTGACTGCCAGTACAGCAGCGTGAGTTCGTCATCCATCTGCGCGCTCACCGGAGCGAGCACCCCGGTCAGCAACACGAGCAGCAGGGCTGCCACTCCAGTTCGTGATGTAAGCATTATGCAGTCTCCTGTTTGTTTCCGGTTTTCTGTTGAGCGCTCCACGCCCACCCAAAGTATAGCCACAGTCAGCAGAGGCGCAACCTGAGACCTGCCTGCGCCGCTATGCCGGCGTCCAGGCCATTAGCGCCGCCGCCACCCAGGTTGGCGCCGGTTGTTGATAGAGTTCGCTTGAGTCGCTGAAAGCGAGGTCCACAATGCGGCCGCGCATCGGCCCGCGCAGCCAGCGAAAAACCTGTCCCGCGTCACGCGCGTCGCTTTTGGCTGTCACGCAGTGCTGATCGTAACCCCAATAGTCGCCGCTGCCCAGAATGGCCATCCCTTCTTCCAGCACCTGCCGGGCCCGCGCCAGGCCCCGTTCATCCGGCCACAGGGCGTCTTCGGCCGCGTCGCCGTAGCCGATGCCGTGGTGGAAGGCGTCGGCGGTCGACACGATCACGGCGTCGCGGGCAATTTCAGCCACTTCCCCAATGCCTGGCATCTCCCCTGGTTTGCCGCCGGCAAGGTAGGGATAGCGCTCGATGACCTGCGGCGCCTGTGCACCAGATATACCCCTGCGCTTCAGTTCGGCCCGCCAGAAATGGCGCCAGCTGTACAGCGCGTGATCGCCGCGCCACTCTGCGCGACCCGCCAGTCCCGGCCCCTGAATCCCCCAAAGCTCCTCGTTGCGCGGATCACCACCGTCTGAAACCCTGCTGCGCGCGTCCTCCATGGCGTCGCTGAAGGCGTGCAGCACGCTGATAACCAGCACACGGTCCGCCTCGCTGTCCAGGCAGGCGCGCACACAGGCCGCTATCTGGTGTCCGCAGTCCCGGACTCCGGCATGTGGGAAGACCAGCACCCCGCCGGCCTTCAGAATGTCCGCCAGCGGGAAAGCGGCAGCGCGCTCCAGCATGGCCAGCGTGCCGGCCCTGCCCAGTTCTTCATGTTCGCGTCGGTACAGCGCGTGAATGTCCCTCTGCAACTGTTCGCGCTTCAGCTTCATCAGGTCTGCCTTTCACATTCCTCCCACCGGCCCTGGCCCGGGCGAATTGCCAGATCCTGCGGGATAACAGGGGCGTGAGGACTCCTGCCGCCAGCAGGGCGGCCAGCAGCCATATCAGCGCCTCATAGCCGGTCAGGCTGATCATCAGACCTCCGGCCAGCGGTCCCAGCACCTTGCCCAGGTTCTGCAGCATGCCGACCAGGCCCATCGCAGCGCCAAGATTCCCGGCCGGTATCTGCCGCGTGACGAGTCCGAGGGTTGCCGGGAAGATCAGCGCCTGGGCGACGCCCGTCAGCAGGGCCGGCAGCAACAGCGACACGCCACCCACCAGCGGCAGCAGCGCCAGACCAGCCGCCATCAGCAACATGCCGGCGGCGATGGCCGGCAGGTACCCCAGACGGTCTGCCAGGCGCCCGCCCAGGGGGCGCGCCAGCAAATGCGCTGCCTCCTGCAACGAAAAAAACAGGCCGACCAGCGCCACGTTCGTCCCCGCCAACAGGGCATGCACGGGCAGGAAAGTCTTGACGGCGTAGAGCGCGATGAACAGGGCCATCTCCAGCGCGCCCGCCAGCCAGATGCCCGACCTGCGGCTGGCCGCCCCTGTGGCTTCCCGCAACTGGAGAAGCAGGGGCTTGCGCCGCGCCCGGGCCGGCAGACGCTCCTCGCCGAGTTGCAGCACCGGCACCAGCGCAAGGGCGCTGACGAGACCGACCAGGGTCATCACCGAGACAGGATCATGGCTGTGCAGCAGCCAGCCCGCCAGGGCCGGGCCGACAATGTAGCCCCCGCTGCGCGCGATGCCGAACCAGCCCAACCGTTCCGCCACGCCGCCGGCGCGCAACCCGGCGACGCTGGCCAGGGTCACCGGGCCGTAGATCGCGGTAGCCAGCCCGTGAATCACACGCACCAGCAACAGTTGCTCCGGGCTGCCCACGAAGCGGTAGACAAGGGGCATCAGCACAAAGAAGGCGGTGCCGATGAGCAGCCAGAGCCGTCGTCCCTGACGATCTGAAAGCATGCCGATCAGTGGCTTGAACAGCAGACCGGTCAACGTGGAGACCGACACCACAACTCCCAGAAAGAGGTCCGTGGCCCCCAGCGAGGCGGCGAAAATGGGCAAAAGTGGTGTCTTGCCCATCTGGTAGCCGCTGCGCACGATGAAGTCCGCCGCGGTCAGCCGCAGAAAGTCTCGCGGCAGTTTCATGCGCCGACGGGCGAGACCCGCATTTGCAGCAGATCGTCGTTAAACGCCGCCAGATCAGCGGCTTCCAGGTCCGCCAGGCGGTCCAGCACGGCGCGGATTTGCCCGTCGTACATCGCGAACACTTGCCAGGCCTGATCTGTCGGTCGGTAGTCGCCGGCGGCCACGTCGGCGGTCAGGGTGGCCAGCTTGCCCGCCAGTTGGACGCCATGGTTCAGGTAGTCCGGCCAGCCGGCTTTCAGGTCAGGCAGCATCAGCTTCTTCTCAATGTCCAGCACGCGCTGCTGCAGCTCCAGCGCCCGGGTGGCAAGGTCGCCGTCGATGTCCTGGCGGGTCGCCAGTGCCCCGAGACTGGCCCGCAATTGTCGCATGCGGTTCACGGCCGCATGTGTCTCCGAAAGCAGGTCGCGAATCTTCAGCAGCAGGTCAAATTGTTCCTGCAGGTCTTCCTGCGACGTGTCGGACTGCGGGTCCTGCACCACCTCGAAATCCTGGCTCAGGGTCACGTCGCCGACCTGCAGCCGCACTGAGTAGCTGCCAGGCAGCGCAACCGGTCCGTTCACCGCGCCGGAGTGCACGTCATGGGCTGCCAGACGCGTCGCTTCTTCATGGCGCAGGTCCCAGACAAAGCGGTTCCAGCCTGCACCGGCCGTCAAAAAGACCTCGCTCGGCGCTTCAGGCGGCAGGGCTTTCTGCGCCGCCCGCGTCGCTTCATCCAGGCTGCTGAAGCAACGTATGACGACGCCGTCAGCGTCCAGCACCTCGATTCGAATGGCTTCTTCCGGCGTTTCATCCAGCCACCAGGTGAAGACGGCGCCCTTCGGCGGGTTGCAGCCCGAATCGAGGAACGTGCGGCTGATCTGGTTCTCTTCCGACCTGATCTCGGTGTAGGGCGCAAGGACCCCCAGAGTGCCCATGTAGGCCTTGCCGGGAACGTCGCCGAAGGCGCGCTCGAAGACCACTGATACCAGGCGCAGGGCCGGGCGTGGCCTGAGCAATGTCGTGCCGCCAGGCGCCCCGTCGAGTTGGCGCAGGGCCGTCAGGTCATCAAGGATCCAGAAGGAGCGGCCATGCGTCGCCGCGATGAGGTCACTGCCCTTGACCAGCAGGTCGTGTATTGGCGCCACCGGCAGATTCAACTGCAGGGCCTGCCACTGATCGCCACCGTCGAAGGAGACGTAGACGCCGGTCTCGCTGCCGGCGTAGAGCAGTCCTGGCCGTTCCGGGTCTTCGCGAATGGCACGCGTGAAGTCCCCCTCACGGATGCCATGGTTGATGGCTTCCCAGCTGGCGCCGAAGTCTCGCGTGCGCCACAGCATCGGGCGCGTATCGTCCAGCTTGTAGCGCGTCGCCGCCATCCAGGCCGTGCCGGCGTAATGCGGCGAGGGTTCGATCATCGATACCAGCGTCCGCTCCGGCAGTCCTTCCGGCGTGATTTCCGTCCAGCTCGCGCCACCATCGCGCGAAATGTGCACGAGGCCATCGTCCGAGCCCGCCCAGAGCAGCCCCTGCTGCAGCGGCGATTCCGCCAGCGCGAACACGGTGGCGTAGGTCTCGGCGCCAACCGCCTCGCGGTTGACTGGCCCGCCGCTGGGCTCAAGGGTCTCGGGGTCCGCCCGCGTCAGGTCCGGGCTGATTTCCTCCCAGCTCTGTCCCTCGTTGGTGGAGCGCATCACCTGATTGCCGCCCAGATAAAGCGTGTCCGGGTCATGCGGGGAGATGACGATGGGATAGGTCCAGGCGAAGCGATAGCGGGTGTCCGCCGGGGCCTCGCCCCGCATTGACTCCGGCCAGGTGGTGATCAGGCGTATCTGGCGCGAGCGATGGTCGTAGCGCTGCAACGAATTTCCTCCACCGGGCGAACTGCCGATAGCGCCGACGTAGAGCACGTCCGGGTCGTCCGGGCGGACGGCGATGTAGCCGCTTTCACCCGTGCCCGCCGGCCAGCAATCGGCCCAGGTGATCGAGGTGTGCGCGCTGCGCGATGGCACCGCGACACTGCTGTTGTCCTGCTGCGTGCCGTAGACGACGTAGGGTTCCCGCGTATCAGCCGCCAGGTGATAGAACTGTGAAGTGGGCTGGTTGAACTGCGTGGACCAGGTGGAGCCCCCGTTCAGCGACACGCAGGCGCCGCCGTCGTTGCCCTGGATCATGCGCTGCGGATTGTTCGGATCGATCCACAGGTCGTGATTGTCGCCATGCGGCGTGGAGATCTGGCTGTAGTTGCGACCGCCGTCGACGGACTTCCACAGCTTCAGGTTGTTGACGTAGACGGTGTCGCCGTCCAGCGGGTGCGGCGTGAGGTGCATGTAATACCAGCCGCGCGAAATCAGTTCATCGTTGACCGCCACGTGCTCCCAGGTCGCACCATAATCGTCGGAGCGGAACATGCCGCCACCGCCGGTCGCTTCCATCAGCGCCCAGACACGACCCGGCTGTGCCGGTGAGGCCGCCACGCCAATCTTGCCGCGGATGCCATCCGGCAAACCGGGGTTGCGCGAAATGTCATGCCAGCTTTCGCCACCGTCCGCGGACGTCCACAGGCCGCTGTCCGGCCCACCGCTGGAAATATCCCAGAAGTTGCGGTAGGCCTCCCAGAAGGCGGCGTACAGGATGCGCGGGTTGCTCGCGTCTATGGAAAGGTCGATGGCGCCGGCCTTCTCGCTTTTGAAGAGCACCTGGCGCCAGTTGCGACCGCCATCGACCGTTTTGTACACGCCACGTTCGCGGTTGGGGCCGAAGGCATGGCCCAGGGCCGCGACCCAGGCGACGTCCGGGTCATCGGGATGGATGCGGACCTTCGCGATGTGGCGCGTGTCCTGCAGGCCCATATGCGTCCAGCTGCGACCCGCATCGGTCGAGCGATACACGCCGTCGCCATGGGTCACGTCAAGACGAATGGTCGTCTCGCCCATGCCGGCATAAATGACGTTGGGGTCGGCCTCCGCAACGGCCAGCGCGCCCACTGACGCGGTGTTGAACCAGCCGTCGCTGACGTTCTGCCAGTAGGTGCCGGCGTCGTCGCTCTTCCACACACCGCCGGCGCAGGCGCCGAAGTAAAACACATTCTGCTGCCGCGGGTCACCCGCAACGGCGACCACCCGGCCGCCGCGAAAGGGGCCGATACAACGCCATTCCAGCATCCCGTCCAGATTCATGGGTCCTCCCCTTACGATTCCGATGTGTGTCCTGGCCAGGCGATCTGGTGCCAGGCACCGGCCTTCAACTGCCCGATTTCTTGCAAACGCCCCCCGTCGACCGGCAGCACCTGGCCCGTTATCCAGCCGGCGTACTCCGATGCCAGGAACAACACGGCGTGAGCGATAGCGGCCGGACTACCCCGGCGCCCGAGCGCCAGGCTTTTATGCAATTCGTCGCCGGGCAGGTCGCAACCACGGACACTCGCCCCTCGGGAGGCAAACGCAAGACTGATGGCCCGGCCAAACCCGCGCGCCGCCCCCGTAACGATGACACAGTGATCGCTGAAATCGAATTGCATTGCTCAGCCAGCCACCGGGAGCAATTCGTCAATATTGGCGCCTGCCAACAGACGTTGACCGTCTTCGATTTCATGGATCATGGCCTTCATCCGTCGCGTCAGGGGCATGGGATGATTGTGCGCCGCCCCCGCTGCCAGCACCTGATCGTACATACTGACCTCGGTGGGCCGTTCGCGAACCGCCAGGTCGCGCCAGATGCCGCTGTGGGTCCTGGCTGAGCGGCGGTTGAACGCCACCATGGCCGCCAGGGAGGCATCGGCCAGGCCGTCGCCGGCGCCGGGCAGGAAGGCCGCCGGATCAAAGCCGTCGAAGGCTTCGGGCCTGATATCCTGCGCGCAGGCCAGGGCCAGTACTTCGCGGGTGATGCCTGTGTACACGTCGCGGTGATTCTCATTGGCCAGGGCATCGGCGATGGAGTCGTTGGTCAGCGCCGTGACGAAGAGCATGGCGCCGCAGGCCAGCTTGCTCCACAGGTAGCCAAAGATGTTGTCGGTGATACGCGCCTCGTCGTCAAGGGCGAGCAGTGCGGCGCGCAACGCCTGAACCCGCAGCGAGACGACTCCGTCAATTTCGCCGACGACCACGGCGCCGCGGGCCCCGTAGTGAATGACCCCCGGCTCCAGGTAGTCGGCGCCGAAATTAACGAAGGCGCCCATGGTGCGCTCTTCACCGACGGCGCCGGCGATCAGGGGCTCGTTCAGGCCGTTTTGCATGGAGACGACGAAGCCGTCCGGCGCCAGCACTGCTGGAAGCATCTCACTGGCTGCCTGCGTGTCGCGGGATTTGACGCACAGCAGAATGACCGGGAAGCAGCCTTCCAGTTGCTCCGGCGTACAGGCGGTCACGGGCGTCCGGAACGCCGTCACCGGCCCGCGTATCTCCAGGCCATCGCGCTGCATGGCGTGGACGTGCGCCTCGTCACGATCGACGAAAGTGACCTCGTGTCCGCCCCTGGCGAGGTGGGCGCCAATGCACCCGCCGATGGCCCCGGCGCCAACTATCAGTAACTTCATCGTCCCTGGCCGATGACCACGTTGAGGGCTTCCAGACAGGAGCGCCCGAAACGCATGCAACCATCGGCCAGCAGCGAATCTCCCATGCCCGACACTTCAGGAAAGGGCAGTTCCGGCGTCCAGGCGGGGCAACCGTAGGTGGTGGCTATGTAGTTGACCGCCATGCCGGCCTCGGCCGCGTCCTCGCCCTCAATGCCCACCGGCGGAGGTTGCAGTTCAGGATGGAGGCGCGCCAGTTCGAGTTCAAAGTGCAGCACCTTGCGCGCGGCAGCCGGGTCGAGAACCACGCCCGGCGGAACGATCCACATATAGGGCCGGGTCTCATCGCCGTGCAGGTCAACAAAATAGTCGACGCCGTCGTGTTGCAGCGCGCTCTTGATGGCCGCAACTTCCGGGCTTTCGCTCGCCGTTTCCTTCCAGTCACGGTTCAGGTCAACACCTGCCGCGTTGGCGCGCAGGTTGCCCAGCGCGCTGCCGTCCGGATTGGCATTCGGAATCACGGAGACGGTGGCCTTTGCCTTGAGCTCCGTGGCAACCTCGTCGTTTTCGTCCAGCAGTCGGCGCACCAGCCCTTCGGCGGCCCATTCGGCCATGGTTTCGCCGGCGTGCTGTCTGGCGATCACCCAGATGCGCTCGCCGCCGCTTTCCTCGCCAAACACCAGCATGTCCAGCGAGCGATCCTGGAGCGAACGTCCGATCGAGCGCCGCTCGACGCCCGGAGTCCCGGTCGCTACCGTGAGCAGGGCGCGCCGCCGCGCTTCGGGATAGGGCACGAAATAGGCGTAAAAGGCGATGTCCGGCGCATCCACGTGCGTGAAGGACAGCGCCCCGTTCTCGTAACTGGTGGGCAGGCGCTGCCAGTTTACGTGGTCCGCAGATGTCAACACGCGATAGTGCGTCCAGCCGCCCGGATAGCTGGCACCGGCAGCATTGCTGATGCGAAAATGCCGGCGCTCACCGGCTACACCTTCGGCCCGAAAGTAGAACCACTGATAAAAGCCGGCGTTGCTGTCAGGCCGAATTCTGAGAATTGCTGACTGGCCGCGGACTTCATCAACCAGGATGTTGCCGCACTCAAAATCCGCCACTATTTCCATGCACTTGCCCCGAAATTCGCAGGCAAGAGAGTAGTCCATGTTTACGGGCAACGCAACCATGCAGCATCTGGCACATTGCGGGGCGGCCTGTATACTTTCGTATTGGAAATACGTTCTGAAGTACGGTCAGTCCGCCTGTCCCCGTCAACAAAACAACGAAGGAAATCATGAAGCATTTGTTGCGGGCACCCGGGGCTGGTTCGCTTTTCATGGAGTAAAGGCGTCGGGTCACCGGCCCGGCGCCGTTGCCGGAGGCAGAATGATCAAGGTCGGTGTTTGTCAATGGATCATGGACCGCAGCGGCGTCGACGCCGTGGCGCGCGCCGCCGAACTGGGCTTTGCAGGTATCCAGCTGGGCATCTCGGAAGACGACGTGGAAATTCGTCGACCTGCCTTGCAACAGGCCTGTTTGCGGGCTTCACAGGAAACCGGCGTTGAAATCGTGGGTTTCGGCATCAACACCATGAACGAACTGCCCCTGTACAGCCCGCCCGACAGCGACGAGGGCCGTCGCTGCCGGGACCTTCTGCGTTCCGCGCTTGATACAGCGCTGGCCATGGGCGTGGGTCTGGTGTACTGCCCCAGTTTCTTCGCTGCGGAAATTCGGACGGACGATCAGCTGGAGCGGGCCGGCGCCGCGCTGCGCAGCGGTTGCGAATACATTGAAGGCCAGCCAGTGTTGCTCGCCACCGAGAACACCCTGGATGCCGCCGGCAACCGGCGCTTGATGGAACTCGTCGATCATCCTTCCATGCGGGTACTTGTCGACGGCTACAACCCCGTCATTTACGGTCACCTCGCCTCCACCCTGGTGCGCGAACTGCCCGCCCGTTACCTCTGCAACCAGGCGCACGCCAAGGATGGCCTCAACCACGTGATGGGCAGCGCGCCCATCGGCCAGGGCGAAGGTCACCTTGTGGAATTCGTGCAGGCGCTGAAGGACGTCGGCTTCGACGGCTGGCTCATCTGCGAAAACGACTACCGCAGCGACGCCGATGCGCTCGTCGCGCAGGACCTCGCCACGCTGAAGGAACTGCTCGCCTGAGAGCGAACGCCGCCGGTTTCCCGTTTGGTTGCGGTTCAGGCGCGGGTCCAGCGCGTCCCGTATGCCGTCTCCCGGCAGGTTGAAACCTGGCACCGTGATCATGATGGCGATGCCGGGGAAGAACATCAGGTGCGGTGACGCCAGGATTCAATATCAGCAGGGCGTTCAACAGATAGAAGCGCGTCGGGATCAGAATGCCGAACAGCAACGCGCTTGTGGCGACGCCTGCCATTCACGCCAACCAGCGCTGTTTGTGCCGGAGTCCCCTGCGGGTTAGGCTCTGCTGCAATGAAATGGAGCAGAAGAATGCCCGTTCGCCTTGGCCCGCGTGACGTAGACTTTCCGGGGGAACAACTCGGCGAGATGCACCTCAGCGGGCCTGCTGAAGACGTAAACAGCCTGAGAGCGCGTTTCCGGCGTGACGGCTACCTGTGGCTGGGCGGCCTGCTGCCGCGCGCCGACGTGCTGTCAGCCCGCGCGACCATCCTGCAACACATGGCCGAACGCAAGGTGCTGACTCCTGGCGAGCCCGTGACCGAGGGAGTCATGCCCGCCGGCGGTCGTGGCCTGAACATGATGGGGAACAGGGGCATTGCCCACGATCCGCAGGTGCTGAAAGTGATGGAACACGAGGCCTTGTACCGCTTCTTTGCGGCCTGGTTTGATGGGCCGGCGCTGACCTTTCATTACAAGTGGTTGCGGGCAGTGGGCAACGAGGCCTGCACGGGCGCGCACATGGACTTCGTGTACATGGGGCGTGGGTCGTCACGACTGCATACGGTCTGGCTGCCGCTGGGCGACATCCCGGTCGAACAGGGGACGCTGGCCGTCTGCACCGGCTCGCAGCGCCTGGAGGGCTACGCGCGCATCCGCGACACCTATGGCCGCATGGACGTCGATCGCGACGGCGTTGAAGGCTGGTTCTCGCGCGACCCGCTTGAACTGTCCGCCCGTCATGGTGGTCGCTGGCGCACGACCAACTTCCGCGCCGGTGACGCCGTCATTTTTGGCATGCACCTGATGCACGCCTCGACCACCAATCTGACCCGGCGCTTTCGTCTCAGTTGTGACGTCCGCTTTCAGCCGGCCGGCGACCCGGTTGATCAGCGCTGGGTGCGGGACGGCAGGGGGCACCGACAGGGACCGCCCGCCAGGACGATGGCGGAAGCCCGCAGGGAGTGGCAGGTCTGAGTCCTTGCGGAGGCGATCAATGAAATGTGGCGTGAGCATGTACAGCCTGCTGACCGCGGTCCGCGCCGGCCGGCTGGATCTCCCTGGCTTCCTCGAATACGCCGCGCGCACAGGGTTCGGGGGTGTCGAATTGCTGGACATGTTCTGGGCCGATGAGGACGCTGAAATCCCGAAAGTCAAACGTATGTGTGCGGACCTCGGTCTGGAGCTCCCGGTCTATTCCATCAGCACCAACTTCTTCCAGCCGGAGGCGGCGGAACGCGCCAGGCAGCTGGCATCCCTGCGGCATGGCGTCGACGTGGCCGCGCGACTGGGCGCGCCCCTGCTGCGCGTGTTCAGCGGCGACTTGCTGCCTGGCTACACCTTTGCAGAGGGAATCGCCTGGGTGACGGACAGTCTGGCGAGCGGCGCTGAATACGCGGGACGTCAGGGCATTACCCTCGCGCTGGAGAACCATGGTCACGTCGCCGGGCGCAGCGACCAGGTGCGCAGCATCATTGAGTCAGTCGCTTCATCGGCCCTGCGCGCCAACCTCGATACCGGCAACTTCCTGCTGGTGGGCGAAGACCCGGTTGAGGCCGCTGCAACTCTCGTCGACCTCGTGGCGCTGGTGCATCTCAAGGACTTCACCTTTGCCGCGCCTGATGAGACCGGCCACGTGTACCGGGGACTGGATGGCCGGCGCTACACCGGCACGATCATTGGTGAGGGCCTGGTCGACCTGAAGGCCATTCATGGCATACTGTCCCGACAGGGTTACACAGGCTGGCTGTCACTGGAATATGAAGGCAATGAAGAGGCCCTGGGTCATGCCGTGCCGCGTTGCCTGGCAGCCATGCGCGCCCTCATGCAGTAGCGGCCGGACGGACGATCAAATCAGCGGCGCGTCCATGTCCACGTCCTGGCCGAAGAAATCGCGCGCGACCACACGGCAAATCCACTCGGCGACGACGTCATAGCCCCGCTCCCCGGTGCTCGCCAGCGCCAGCGCCGGGTCACCGATGTGCCCGTGCGGGGTGTGTTCCCGGTAACTGCGGGTGGCGTAGAATATGCCGCCGCCGGTCTTGATGTGTTCCGGCCCCTGCACCTTGCGCATGGCTTCCGGCACCACGTGATGCCGCACGGACCTGTCCAGCTTCACCAGGCCCGGATGCGTCACCAGGATGCGCGAGGTCTCGCCTTCGCCGCCGTGCCCTTCCATCTTCTGCGAGGTCTGGATCCGGTGGTACACCTTGCTCAATGGCGCCAGCCAGTTGAGCACCATGGCCTCCGCGTCGTCGGTCGCGTCCACCAGTTCCTGGGCCGCGACCATCATGCCGGGCAGGTTGCCATCGTGGCCGTGGACGAAGGCGAACTTGCGAAAGCCGCTGCCATACAGGCTCAGACAGATCTCCTTCGTCAGGGCGATGAAGGTCGTGGCGCTGAGCGAAATGGTGCCGACGAAGCCCATGTGGAAACTCGACGTGCCAAAGGGAATTTCCGGCCCGATGACCACCGGGCATTGGCGTTGCTCCAGACGCAAGGCGGCGCGCCGGCAGTTCTCCCGCGCCTCGTAGGTGTCGGTCCCCAGCGGCAAGTGCGCGCCATGCGCTTCAGTGGCCCCGAATGGCAGCAGCAGTACCTGCGTCTCTCGCAGGCGGGCCTCAAGCTCCGGTCCGCTCATTTCCGGCAGGGCCGGCGGCCCCTTCTGTGAATACACGATCTCTTCCGTCATGGCCCCGCCCTGCCCCGCTGCCGATTCGGTCATTGTAGCGGCAGCGGCGGCCCGTCGGTAGAATCCTGGCCACAGTCAATGGCGTTCCTTGTCCCTTGTCTGCTGGACGCTCACGGTTTCGTGAACAGGAAACCGACCGATGGAAGCGCTGAACGTACTCGCCTGTTTTCGCCAGGATGAGCCAGTCAGACTGGCGCAACAGCTCATTCAGATACCGTCATTCCTGTGGCAGGAATCGGAACTGGGCTTCTGGCTGGCGGACTGGCTGCGCGAGCGGGAGTTCGACGTCGAGCTGCAGGAAGTGCCCCTCGCCGGCGGCGGCTGCACGCATCAGGTCATCGGCACCCTGCATGGCGACGGCAGCGGGCCTTCCCTGATGCTCTGCGGCCACACCGACACCAGCGACTGGAATGGTGAGGTCTTCCGACGCTCACAGTGGCAACATGATCCCTTCGCCGGGGACATCGAGTCGGGCAAGCTCTACGGCCTGGGCGCCATCAACATGAAGGCCGGTCTGGCGGCTGTGCTCATGGCTGCAGAAGCGCTGCGCCGTTCCCGCCTGCGCCGGCGCGGTGACCTGATCGTCGCCTGTGTCGTGGCGGAGACCGGTGGCGGCGCCGGGGCGCAGCATTTGCTGGCCAGTGGCCTGCGGCCGGACAACTGCATCGTGACCGAAGCGGGCAACCTCGACGTCGGCCTCATCTCGGTCGGTTACGTCCAGGGCCTGGTCCGGGTCATCGGCGAGTTCAAACACCGCGTGCCCTACGTCAACCCGATTGAGAAGATCACGAAAGTCATCAATGCCCTTGGCCCATCCTACCGACCCCTGCTTCCTGTTGCTGAAGGCGGCTGGCTGCGTTTCACCGCCCACCCGCTGCTGCCTGGCTACCCCGCCATGGCAGTGCGCGATATTGCGCACCACCAGGACGTCACGACGCTGGCCTTCGACCTGCGCATCGTGCCAGGCATGAACGAGGCGAGCGTGCGGGAAGACATGACGGCGCTGCTTGAACAGATTCGCCGGGACGACCCGGAATTCAGCCATGAACTCGTCATCCCGCAGAGTGAGCGCCATCAGAGCATGCCGGCGCGCGCGGCAACTTCGCCTGATGAGCCTCTCGTGAAGGCGCTTGTATCAGCCCATACGAAGATTCACGGCAAGGAACCGGTCATCGGGGCCGGGCATCGCATCGGCGCCACGGCAGATACCTGTCACTTCAAGGGCGCCGGCATCACCTGCGTAGAGTACGGGCCAGGCTATATCCCGGTCTGGCCCATGGTGGACGAATGCATCGACATCGACCAGATCGTATCGGCCACACGTACACTTGCGTTGACGGCAGCGACACTCTGCACGGAGAGGACGCACCATGAATGATATGGAACCGAACGTCGTGCTGGACATTTATCGTCGCATCCTGAACATCCGCCGCTTTGAAGAAGAGGTCGGTCGCCTCTTTACCTCGGGCGAGTTGCCCGGCGTCGTCCATCTTTACATCGGTGAGGAGGCCGTCGCGGCCGGAGTGTGCGCGGCGTTGCGCAGCGACGATTACGTGACCAGCACCCACCGCGGTCACGGCCACGTTCTGGCCAAGGGGGGCGATCTCAATCGCACCATGGCCGAGATTTTCGGCAAGGAGACCGGCTACTGCCGTGGCAAGGGGGGCAGCCAGCACATCGCCGATTTCAGCATCGGCATGCTGGGCGCCTGCGGCATCGTGGGCGGCGGCATCCCCATAGCGACCGGCGCCGGCCTGAGCATCAAACTGCGCAAGACGGACCAGGTGTCCGTCGCCTTTTTTGGCGACGGCGCAGCCAACGAAGGCAGCTTTCACGAGTCGCTCAACCTCGCGTCAGCCATGACCTTGCCGGTCATCTTCGTCTGCGAAAACAATCAGTACGGCGAATTCACGCCGGCGCAGGATACCATGAACATCGAGGATATCGCCCTGCGCGCCGCTGGCTACGGCATTCCCGGTCTCATCGTGGACGGCACTGATGCGCTGGAGGTCTACAGCGCGGTGCATCAGGCGGTGACGCGGGCCCGCAACGGCGCAGGGCCGACCCTGATTGAGGCCAAGACGCACAGACGCGGCGGCCATGCCGAAGGCGAGGAGGCTTTCCTTGCCGGACAGAAATATCGCCTGCCGGAAGAAGAAGAGCTGGCAAAATTACGCGACCCGCTGCTCATCCTGCATGAACGCATCCTGCACGATGGGGTGACAGATGCCCATGCCCTGGAGAGCATCGACCAGGAGACCATCCAGCGAGTCGCCGACGCCGTGAATTTTGCGCGCGAAAGTGCCTGGCCCGCAGCGGAAACTGTCCTGGAAGACACCTGGGCCTGATTGGGAAGACGAAGGGAGCCCCGCCACATGCCACGAAAAGCGTCCGTTGATGCCATTCGCGAAGCCTTGCGCTCGGAGATGCTGCGTGACGAAAGTGTTGTCGTCATTGGTGAAGATGTGAAACTGGCTGTCTTCGCCGGGACGCGCTGGTTGCATCGCGAATTCGGTGATGAGCGCGTGATCAACACCCCGATCTCGGAACTGGCGGTTGCCGGCGCCGGCATTGGGGCAGCCGCGACCGGCATACGACCGGTGATCGACCTGATGTTCGGCACCTTTCTGTTTCTGGCCCTCGACCAGATCGCCAACCAGGCCGGCGCCATGCGCTACATGTTCGGCGGTCAGACGAAATTGCCGCTGGTGCTCATGGCCGTGAACGGCTCCGGCATCAGCGCCGGCCACCACCACAGCCAGCCTGTGCATCCGCTGTTCATGAACATGCCCCTCATCAAGGTGGTTTTGCCGTCCACGCCCTATGATGCCAAGGGCCTGCTCGTCACCGCCATTCGCGACGACAACCCGGTGCTGTTCCTTAGTCCGCTGTCGCTCGGAAACCAGCGGGGCGAAGTGCCCGACGAAACCTACACCATCCCGCTCGGAGAGGCCGCCATCCGTCGTGAGGGTGATGACGTCACCATTTGTACGGCCGGCGCCATGTCCAGGCGCTGCATGGAGGCCGCTCGAGCGTTGGGGAAAGAAGGCATTGAGTGCGAGGTGATCGACCTGCGCACGCTGAAGCCATGGGACGAAGCCTGCGTATTGCGCAGCGTGCGCAAGACCGGCCGCTTCGTCGCGGTGGACGAAAGCTTCCCGGTCTGCGGCGCGGCCAGCGAATGGGCGGCGACCGTGGCCGAAAAGGCCTTTCAGCATCTGCGCGCGCCAGTGCAACGTGTGAGCAACCTGGACGTCCCCCTGCCCTTCAGTCCGGTGCTCGAGAGTGCGGCCGTCCCGACGACCGAACGCATCGTGGCTGCGGTGCACCGCTGCCTGCAACCGGAGACGGCCTGAAATGGCGCGCGTGGCCGTGCGCATGCCAAGATATGGCATGACGATGGAAGCAGGCATCATCGTTGAATGGTTGGCCCAACCGGGTGATGTCCTGGCGGCGGGCGATGGTTTCGCCGTCATCACTACCGAGAAAGTCGAGGTTGAACTGGAAGCGCCCACGGCCGGCACGCTCGCCGAACTCTGCGTCGAGCTGGATGAAGAGGTCCCGGTCGGCGAGGTTGTCGCCTGGATTGAGGAGGGGTAAGGCCATGGGACGCCTTTCTGGTAAAAGTGCCATCATTTCGGGCGCGGCCCGTGGCATCGGCGCCGCCATCGCACGGCGCTTCGCGGCGGAGGGCTGCGCGCTGGCGCTCTGTGACCTCAATGAGGCAGGTTTGCAGAATTTCGCCGGCGAGTTGCGTGAACAGGGTACAGAGGTGCTCGCCCTCGTGGCTGACGTCGCGCAACGGGAATCGGCGCAGCCTTTCGTGGATGCAGCCGTCGCAGAATTCGGCCAGGTGGACATTCTGGTCAACAACGCCGGCATCTTCTTCAATGCCGTCTTTGAGGACATGCGCGACGAGCAATGGGAACGCATGTTGCGTGTAAATGTGACCGGCGTTTACCTGATGTCGCAGCTTGTCATCCGTCACTGGCTGGCCGGGAACGTCCCCGGCGTTGTCGTCAATCTTGCCTCCATCGGTTCGATCATCGCCTTCACCCATTCGGCGGCCTACGGCACCTCCAAAACGGCCGTCGCCGGCCTGACCCGTCACCTCGCCCTGCAATACGGGCCACAGGGCATCCGCGTCAACGCCATGGCGCCCGGCATCATCAACACCGACATGCTTCCCAGTCAGGAAGACATGCGGCGCTGGGCGCGGGAACGCATCCCCCTGCGCCGGCCAGGCACACCGGACGACGTGGCCGGCCTGGCGCTCTTCCTGGCCAGCGATGAATCGAGCTACGTGACCGGGACCATGATTCCCGTTGACGGCGGCTGGTTGCTCGATTGACGGCCATGTCCATGGAGGGCAAGGTCGTTATCGTCACCGGCGCCGGCTCGGGCATCGGCGCAGCCAGCTGTCACGCCTTTGCCGGCGCCGGCGCCAGGCTGGTCTGTGCCGGCAGGACTCTGGAAACAGCCCGGCAGACGGCCGCCGCCATTCGCCGTGACGGCGGGGATGCCATTGCCGTCCGTACCGACGTCAGCGACGACCACAGCGTGTGCAGCCTGGTCAACGCGACCATTACTCGCTACGAACGTATTGACGTCCTTTTCAACAATGCCGGCATTAGCCCGTCCGGTCGCATCACGGACATTGAGGTAGAAGACTGGGACGAGTGTCTGGACGTCAATCTCAAGGGCGTCTTTCTCGCCGCCCGACGCGTCATTCCGCACATGCGCGACCGCGGCGGCGTCATTCTCAACACGGCGGGCACGTTCGGTCTGCGACCTTCGTCGGCCAAGGCGGCCTATGCCACGGCCAAGGCCGGCGTGATCAACCTGACGCGCAGCATCGCACTTGACTACGCCCGCGAAAACATTCGCTGCAACGCAATTTGTCCCGGCTTCGTGGATACGCCGTTGACCGCTTCGTTCGACGGCGAGCAGCGCGATGCATTTCTTGACCGCAGTCAACCCCTGCCCGGCGTGATTCAGCCTGAAGACGTCGCCCAAATGGCGCTCTGGCTGGCCTCGGATGCGGCCCGCATGATCACCGGACAAGTGTTTGTCATTGATGGCGGGCAGCAGGCGGGGCTTTTTTCGCCATGACCGACAGGCGCAGCATCGTGCATGCCGGTCTGGGGCTGGTCGAGGACGGCTTGCGGCGCGACGTCGCCCTGGTCATTGATGGCTCCCGCATCCTTGAGTGCGGCTCGCTCCGGGAGTTGATCGGCAGCTATCCCGGTGTCCCGGTCACGGGCGGCGATGACCTGTTGCTTTTGCCCGGCTTCGTCAACAGCCATGACCATGGCCGGGCTCTGGGCACTGTCGCGCTGGGCCTGCCGGATGACCTGCTTGAGGTCTGGCTCGCCGGCCTGGGCAGCCTGCCGGGCATCCCGCCGCGTCTGGCGGCGGAATACGAAGGATGGCAACTCATTCGCTCCGGTGTCACCTCGGTCGCCCACAGCCACAATCCCGCCTCGCTTGAGACCATGTTCGAGGAAATTCCCGACACTCTCGCCGGCTACCGCAACGCCGGCCTGCGCGTCGCCATGTTCCCGCCGCTGCTGGACCAGAACACACTGGTCTATCACGATGAGGAGGGTTTCGTCGCCTCCCTGCCGGCGGACATGCATGAACTGGCAAGAGCCAGGGCAAGGCCGCCGGCCCTCGGCCTGGACGCCTGGCTGGATGGCCTGCAAAAGCTGTACGACCGCCACCATGACGCCCGGGAGCATCGGGTTCACATTCAGGCCAGCCCGGTCGGCGGCCAATGGGCCAGCGATGCGCTCATCCTGGCCGCTACCGACTGGGCGCGCGCCAACCGGACGCGCGTCCAGATGCACATGCTTGAGTCTCCGTATCAGCGTGACTACGCCTGGCGCCAATGGGATCGTGGTTTCATCAATCAACTCGACCATTTGGGCGCGTTGGGCGACTGGCTGACCCTGGCGCACATGGTATGGAGCGAGCCGGAAGATGCCGGGTTACTGGGCGCACATGGGGTCAGCGTGGCGCACAACCCCTCCAGCAACCTGCGCCTGCGCAGCGGCATTGCCCCGATCGCGCGCTACCGCAGGGCCGGCGTAAACGTGGGCGTTGGCATGGACGGGCACACGCTGGACGACGACCAGGACTATCTGCGGGAGATGCGCCTGGCCTTCACGCTCGGAAATCGACCTGGAGCAGCCGCGGACGAGTTGCCGCCCGTCGATGTTTTGCAGATGGGCACGCGCTGCGGCGTCATCGCCACCTTCGGCCAGAACGTCCTGTTGGGAGAACTCAGGCCAGGCTGGCTGGCGGACCTGGTGCTGCTGGACTGGCAGGCCATCCGCGGCGACTGGGCGCCGCCACAGTATCCGTCCGACAGTCACCTGCCGGAATTTCTGCTGCGCCGCGCCAACAGCAGCCACGTCCGGCACGTGATGGTGCATGGCGAGTGGGTTCTGCGCGACGGCGTGCACGCCCGACTGGACGCAAAAGTGCTCCACGCATCCATGAGAGATGCGCTGGCACAACAGGCGCCATCCTCGCCCCACCGCCTCGGCCCCTGGCTCAGGCAATTCCATGCGGGTTGGCACGACCATGGTCTGGATGCAGGGTAAACGCTGCCGGAGTCGCAATTCTGCCCGGCAACTGCCATAATGAGAGTGAAATTTCACGGTTCGATAGTCAATAGTACGGAGGATTCACAATGCGAAAACTGTTTACCTTGATGTTGTTGCTCGTGCTGGTTCTTGTTTCGGGCATGGTCAGCGCCCAGGAACCGCGCCAGGGCGGCACTCTGGTCGTGGCGGCCGAAATCATGGGCGATTCGCTGGACATCGGCTTCTGGCATGGTTTCGGCGGGCTGCACGTCATCGATTCCATCGGAGAGGGACTGGTCCAGGCTGACTTTGAAACCGGCGCCGCCAAGCCCGGGCTGGCCGAAAGCTGGACGATTTCGGACGATGGCCTGGTCTACACCTTCAACATTCGTCCCGACATGGTCTTTCATGACGGCGAACCGGTGACGGCCCAGGCCGTCGTTCGCAGCATGTTGCGTCCCGTCGCCACGGATGACCCCGGCTACATCGAGGGGATGTACATGTACTTCAACCAGGGCTTCGAAAACTGGGAGTCCCTGGAAGCGCTCGATGACCTCACGGTGCAACTGACCCTGAAACAGCCCAACGCCACCCAGTTGCTGGTCTTCACGCGTCCCGACGGCTATATCATCAGCCCGAAGGCGCTGGACGAGTATGGACAGGAAGTCGGCCTGAACATGTCCATGGCCGGCCCCTACCGCGTTGAGCGCTTCATCCCTGGGCAGGAAGCCGTGCTGGCGGCCAACGAAGACTATTGGGCCGGGCGTCCCTGGCTGGATCAAATCATTATCCGCGCCTGGCCGGACGAAGCCTCCATTCTGGCGGCGCTGGAAGCCGGCGAGGTCGACCTGACCCTGTACGCCCCCTTCACCTCGGTGGACCGCATCACGGCTGAGGAAGGAGATGACCTGCGCATCGAAGTTGGTGCGCCGCTGGTCAACCTCTTCATGCCCCTCAACGTGACCCGGCCGCCACTGGACAACGTGCTGGTGCGCCGGGCCATCAACCACGCCATCGACCGCGACGCCATCATTGAGGGCGGTCTCAGCGGCCTGGCCCAACACCCGGCCAGCATCCTGGGGCCCAACGACCTGGGCTTCGATCCCGCCGGCATGGAGACCAGCCGCTATGACCCCGATCTGGCCCGTGAACTTCTGGCGGAAGCAGGTCTGGAGATGCCGATTCCCGTTGAGGTGACCTTCGAGAACAATCGTTTCTGGCCGCTGCTGGCCGAGCTCGTCGCGGTGGACCTGGAAGCCGTCGGCTTCGATGTCACTCTCGACCGGCTCGACACCGGCTCCTTTCTGGGCAAGGTCAACGAAGGTCTGGCGCAGATTTCAATGACCCAGCGCTCAACCTTCCTGCCTGATCCGCATGACAAGGCCATCATCCTGAATACCGTGTACGGCGGCGGGCAGACGCACCATGCCGGTCTCGAAGCCGCGGCGCATCTGAACGAACTGGTTGACATGGGTATTGCCGTGGTCGACCCGGCTGCCAGAGCCGGGGTCTACCAGGAGATCCAGGCGCTGGCCCTTGACATGATGATCATGGCCTACCTCGGTTACCTGCAGCCGCCGATCTTCGTGCGCGAGCACGTTCAGGGCGTGGACACCCAGGGCACCGCTGCCGGGCGCGTTAACTTCCGCGATGTCTGGCTAAACCAGTAAGGACTTGCGGAGTCGTCTGTGGCGACAATGCAGGGCGGGGACGGGAACACTAACCTGTCCCCGCCTTCCAGAACACCACACAGCCTGCTTTTGCGCCTGTGGCGTACCTGGGACATCGCGTTACCCGGCGCCCTGTTTTTCGCCTTCATCCTGCTTGCCAGTCTGCTGGCGACGACGATTGCCCCGCGGGACCCGGGACAACGGGACATAAAGAATCGCCTGAAAGCGCCTTCCCGGGAGTATCCCTTCGGCACCGACGAAATCGGACGGGACGTCTTCAGTCGGGTGCTTCATGGCGGTCGCAGCGTTCTGGGCACAGGTTTTTCCGCGCTGGCGCTTTCCTTTTTCTTCGGGCTGGGTATCGGCATACCCGCCGGTTACCTGGGTGGCCGGGTCGACGTGCTGCTCATGCGCTGCATGGACATCATGCTCAGCTTTCCATCCATTTTGCTGGCGATACTCGTCGTCACCACCCTGGGTACCGGACCCGGCAACCTGATTATCGCCGTTGGCGTGGCCCAGGTGCCGGTTTTCGCCCGGCTTGCACGAGCCGTCGTGCTGCTCCTGATGAGCAAGGAATACGTGGTCGCCGCCCGCGCCCTTGGCGCCAGACACCCCGGCATCGTAAAACATCACATCCTGCCGAACATGTTGCCGCCGGTCCTGGTGCATGCCACCGCCATGCTGGCCGTTACCATCGCCTCCGCCACCGCCCTGAACTTTCTTGGCCTCGGCGTGGAGACCGGCACGCCGGACTGGGGCATGATGATCGCCGACGGCCAGTCCCTGTTGTTTGACGCCCCCCACGTGCCCTTTTTCCCTGGGCTCTGTTTGACCCTGACCGTGCTGAGCGTCAATTTTATCGGCGATGGCCTGCGGGACCGCCTCGACCCCTACATGCGCAACCAGTCCGGGTGACCCATGCTCGCCTGGCTGGTTCGTCGCCTGATCTGGTTGCCTGTCGTTCTGTGGACTGTGGCGACGCTGACTTTCTTTGCCCTGCGTTTCGTGCCCGGCAACCCGATCCAGTCCATCAGCAACCAGCTGGTGGACCCAGTGGCCATTGCGCGAATTGAAGCTGAATGGGATCTGGACAAGCCACCGCACGTGCAATACCTGAATTTTCTGAGGGCCGTGCTGTCCGGAGACACCGGCATCTCCATGAGTTCCGGCGTACCGATCAACCGTTTGCTGTTTGAACGCGTTCCCCCGACCATCGAGCTGGCGCTGGTGGCCATGGTGTTCAGCACGGTGGCCGGAATCGTCATTGGCGTGCTGGCGGCAGTCACGCGCCGCCGCCTGGTCGACAACGCCCTGCGTCTGCTGGCCATCACCGGCATGTCCATGCCCTGGTTCTGGGTGGCCATCATGCTGGTGATCGTCTTCTCCGTGCGCCTGCGTCTCGCCCCCACCAGCGGGCGCATAGACTCACGTCTGGATTACGAAGTCATCACCAACTTTATGTTGATCGACCATCTGATCACCGGAAACCGGAAAGCGCTGCTTAGCTTTTTGCACCACCTTATCCTGCCTTCCCTCGCCATCGGCATCACCTCTACCGGATTTGTCACGCGACTGACGCGCGCGGCGATGCTGGAGGAGTTGCACGGCGCCTACGTGCGCACCGCGCGCGGCAAGGGCCTCACGGAGCGCAGCGTCGCCATTCGCCATGCGCTGCGTAATGCCATTCTGCCAGTCATCACCCTGCAGGGCCTGCAGTTTGGCGCGTTGCTGGGCGGCGCGGTCATCACCGAGGCGGTGTTCGCCTGGCCAGGTCTGGGCAGATTGCTGCTGGAAGGCATTCTGTCCCGCGACTATTCGGTCGTGCAGGCCGCCGTGATCGTCGTGGCCTTGGCCTACGTGCTCATGAATACCCTGGTCGACCTGCTCTATTTCGTCGTCGATCCGCGCCTGCGTCACTCCTGAGGGCGCAGCAACAGGCAGCTGACGTTGCCACCCGGGACGCGCAGGGTTACGCGGTCTCCATCGCCCGCCACAATTGAATCGCCCGTCAGGTCGTCGTAGACGCGCAGACCTTCCAGCGCGACAGTTGCTTCACAGGCCTCTGCACCCGGGTTAACGAAGAACCAGGCGTGCTCGTCATTCAGTTCACGCCGACGCCGCAGCAAGCGGCCGCAGCGGTCCTGCTCAACATTCGCCTCGGCCAGCAGCCGCTGCAGAAAGTCGTCAGTGTCGCCGTCGGCGCGCCGGTAGGCCATGGCGCCGAGCCCGAGAAAGCTGCCCAGCAGCATCGCCTGGCCCTCACCATGGCGCTGACGTGTGGCCGCCACGCGCTCGCCGGCCAGCAAAATCGGCTCTGCCGTCGATGGCCGCAGCGTCTGCAACCAGAAACTGGCCAGCACGTCTGAACCCTTAAATTTGCCAGCCCCCTGCAGCATCGTGCAGGGCTGAAATTCTCCAAAACGCCGTTCCGGCGGCATCCAGCGACCTGGCCGCTCCGGCTCATGCACCAGCGTCAAGCCGGCATGTACGGCGCCGAACAGGGCTTCCGCCCCGTCCACCATCTGCGCGCGCGTCGTCCAGCCCAGGCGATCGTAACGACCGGGACAGGCCTCGCTGACGAGCGTGCCGCCACCTTTAACAAAACCAGTCAGATGCGCGAACCAGTCCTTGTCCAGCGCCAGCGGCATGCACAGGACGGCCGCCCGGTAGTGCTGCAATTCACCGGCGCTGACGTCGGCGGCATCCACGAAATCCGCCGGAATGCCCATGCGCCACAGGCGCGCGTACCAGCCGCGCAAATTGTACATGTAGTGAAAATGTACGTCGTCGTTGCAGGCCTGGAAGAAATGATACAGGTCTTCGTTGACCAGCAGGGCGACCTGCGCCCGCGGCGGCTGGCTTTGCGAGAAGAAGCGGGCGTGACCCTGAATGGCGCGACCGATCTCGCTGGCGGCGGCCATGCGCTCCGTGTGCTCGCCACGATGGTCCAGCAGGCTGAAGCCATTGCCTTCCTTCCAGAAGCGCTCCGGCCGGTGATTCCAGAAACTGATGCCGGTCATGCCGCAAGCCAGGCCGGCCAGCATCCAGCGGCGCAGATCGGCAGCGGTGGGCGTGCGGCTGACGTGCAGCGAGGTGACGATGGGCCCGCCCTGAAACTCCGCGCCCCACAGCGCGCGGTCGCGGCCGTTGTTGGCGCGCGCCAGGTCGGTGCACATCATCATTTCTTCCCACAGTTCGTTGCGCCGGGCCCCGGCCTCATCGACTATCGGGTCGTCCCACAGTTGACCGTTGTTCCACATCGGGTAGTTGCTGGTGCCGAAGAAGTCGGCGGCGCGCGCCCAGCGCCACTCCGCGCCGGAGCCGATGCGCGGCGTATCGGCATGACTGAAGACCGGCCGCTGCAGGGGATCATGGGCGCGCAGGGCCGCCGTCTTGAATTCCAGGTTGCGCGTCAGGGTGACGTCATCCATGAAATAGCGCCAGTCGATGAAGGGCGCCACCGGTTCCTGCCGTCGCGGCGGCTCGACGTCTTCCCAGCCGGCGTGGTTTAGCTGCCAGGCCGCGTTGAGCGCAGCCAGCGTGCCGTAGCGCTCGCGCAGCCACTCGCGGAAGCGCGCCAGCGTGTGCGGGCAGTAGCAGAAGCCGGTCTTGCCGGCCTCGTTGGGCCAGAAGCCAATCTCCTGAAAGGTGTTCCAGGCCCAAATGTTGTCGTGCCGGCCAAGGGTGGATGCCAGTTCGGCGATGAAGCGTTCAGCGGCAGCCCTGGCGCCGGGATGGTCCCAGCAGGGCCCTGGCTTGCCATCCATGGGGATGGTGTACTGCGTCGGCTGCATGTGTGAGTGGCCGTCGGCCTCGACCAGATGGCAATCCGGGTACTTGCGCCACAGCCACATGGGCGCCTGCTCCATGGTCAGACCCAGGTAGATGCCCAGCCCGAATTCACCGGCCCGCGCGATCAGCCGGTCCACCCGCCCGAACTCGTAACGCCCTTCCTCCGGTTCGTCCACGCTCCAGTGTTCCTGGATCTTGATCATGTTGAAGCCGAGGCGTTTCAGCAGCGGCAGGTCTGCCAGCACCGCCTCCAGGTCCAGGCAGGGCTCGCGATAAACGTGCGTCCCGAATGGGAAGCGACCGCCAAAGTCCGGTTTAACTGTCATGTGATCCCTCAATCGCGCAGACGGCGGCGCTCATTCCTTCACGGCGCCCAGCCGGATGCCGGAGATAAAGTAGCGTTGCAGGAAGGGGTAAACAACCAGGATCGGCACGGTGGCGACGATGATTTGCGCGCCGCGAATGGCGCGGTCGGACAGACGCTGCAGGTCACGCGGGTCCATGCCCACCAGGGTCAGGTCCAACTGGACCACGACCGTGCGCAAAAAGGTCTGCATCGGATAGTTGGCGTTGTCGGTCATGTAAATCAGCCCGTCAAACCAGGCGTTCCAGTGTCCGACGGCCGAGAACAGGGTCAGCGTGGCGATGGCGGGCAGCGAAAGGGGGATGTAAATGTGCCACAGGACGCGCCAGTGCGAGGCGCCGTCGATCACCGCCGATTCCTCCAGTTCCGCGGGAACGTTGCGGAAGAAATTCATCATCAGGATCACGCTGAAAATCGGCACGGCGTTGGGCAGGATCAAGGCGCCGAGGGTATTCAGCAGGCCCAGGCTGCGGACGACCAGAAAAGACGGGATCAGACCGCCCTCAAACAGCATGGCGAAGACGAAAAACCAGACGAAAAACGTGCGCCCCCTGAAAGTGACGGCAGACTTCGAAAGCGGGTAGGCCGTCAGAATCACCAGCACCATGTTCAGGCTTGTGCCGCCCAGCACGCGCGCCACGGAAATGAAGAATGAACGCAGGAAGGTGCGCGAGCCCATGACCTCCTGATAGTTCTCCAGCGTAAAGTCCAGCGGCCAGAAGGAGACGAAGCCGCCCGTCGCCGGCGCGCGCCCGCTGAGCGACACCGCGAAAACGTGAATCAACGGCAAGAGGCACAGAATGGCGAAGGACGCCAGGAAGACGTAATTGAAAACATCGAACAGGCGGCTGAACCGGCTTTTGTCGACAACCACGGTCGGCCCTACAGGATTCGATAGCCGGCGAAGCGGTCCGCCAGCCACCAGGAAGTCACAATCAGGAAAAAGCCGATGAAAGACTTGAAGAGCCCCACCGCGCCCGCCAGGCTGTATTGCGCCGAGATCAGCCCGACGCGAAAGACATAGGTATCGATGATATCGCCCGTGCGATAGACCGCCGGGCTGTACAGGGTCAGAATCTGCTCGAAGCCCCCCTGCAGCACGTCGCCCAGACTCAGGGCCGCCAGCAAGACGATGGTTGGGCGGATGCCCGGCAAGGTGATGTGCCAGATGCGGCGAAAGCGTCCTGCGCCGTCAATCGCCGCCGCCTCCTGCAGGACGGGATTGATGGCCGTGAGCGCCGCAAGATAAACAATGGTCGAGAAACCGACGTTCTTCCAGAAGCTGGAGGCGATCACCGTGCCGCGGAACCAGTCGTTGCTGCCGAGAAACAGTTGCGGCGTAACGCCAAGCGCGCCCAGCGCCTGGTTGACGATGCCCCGCGTGGACAGGAGGTCCAGCAGAATGCCGCCTAGCACGATCCAGGAGAGGAAGTAGGGCAGGTAGATCATCGTCTGAATGGTGCGTCGGAAGAGAAAGTGACGGGCTTCGTTCAACAGCAGCGCCAGGATAACGGCGCCGACCTGATCGGAAACGATCCTGGCGATGGAAATAATGAGGGTGTTTCCCAAAATCCTGCCGAAATCCGGCAGGGAGAAGAAGTATTCGAAATTTTCCCAGCCGACCCAGGGCGAGGCCACAAATCCCTTTGCCGGGCTGTAGTCCTGGAAGGCGATGACGACGCCATACATCGGATAGTAACGAAACAGCAGGACGAAGAGCATGCCGGGCACAATCATGGCGTACAATGGCCAGGCGCGCTTTATGTATTGCCTGAAGGACATGTGGGCCGTTATCCCCCCGGCCCCCGGGCCCCTCCCCCCGGACAGGGGGAAGGGGGATTATGCTGCCCGGGGACCGCGCTGAAGGGTGGTCTCCCCTCCACGTGAGGGGAGACCGGGAGTGGGTCCGGGCTACATTTGCCCGTGCCACCATTCATTGACTTCACCCGTGATGCGGTCGCCACCGCCGGCGTGCCATTCCTCAACAAATGAGTCAAAGCGATCCAGCGGTTCCTGCCCGATGATGATATTCAGGAAGGTCTCCTGTTCCAGTCCTTCCAGCGAAGCGCCCGCCCGTTCCATTGTTGGGGTCGGCAAGGTGAGGAAGTGGTTCCTGATGCCGTCGGCTTCCCAGTGGTCGATGGCGAAAACGTTCGCTTCGTTAAACAGCACCGAAAGCGGATTCGGATCGCCGCCGATGAAGGAATCTATCATCGCATCGCGTTCGTTTTCCGGCAGAGTCGTCCAGACGTCGCGGCGATGCTTGATCCAGTTGGCCTCGAAGAAGGGATCGGTGCGGCTGCCGCCATTGGTGCCGGGCGGACCCCACCAGTGCTTGTCGCTCTCGAAGCCATTCTTGTCCAGTATTGTGCCCATCGGATCGACCTCGCCGGCCTCGTTGCGCCAGAAGTAGTCCGTGCCCTCGAAACCATGGTAGCGATTGGCCGGGTTCTGCAGCAGCTCCGCCCACCAGGCGATTTGCTTCAGCACCAGATCGACGTGCTGGAAGCCCTTGCGGAAACAGTACACGGTGTCCGGCACCGGATTGCTCCAGGCTTTCTTCTTGATGCCGGTCGGCCCCATGGGGATGTCGCCGAAGGCCCAGCGCGCGTCCGGATCGTTGTCGACGCTGTCCGGCAGGCCGAAGACCGTCGCGAATGCCGGCGAGTACATGATGCCGCCCAGGTTGCCGCCGATGTGCGTGCCCGCCGTCTGCCATGC